>NZ_MKKI01000041.1 GCF_001942345.1 Corynebacterium sp. CNJ-954 | reverse complement strand
TACTTCTTCTTGTCCACCCACTGTTGTTCTTCAGCGGTGAACCCGTTGTCTGCGGCGACACCACCCTTGGCAGGTGACGTCTTCTTGTCTGTTGTCGTCATGGCTAGGCGACCTCCATCTGACTGGCGTGAAGTGTGTTGTGGAACACACACTATGTAAAGTGTGGTTCACAGTACAATATGTATTCCTGGAACACAATGTTTATCGGGAAAAATCTGGATTGCCCGCTACGGAACGCCATGACCAGCAGGTATCAGACCATAAAGGGGTAGGTGCAGAAAGTGTGGCGCCTAGCAGGGCGACTCGGAGGTTATGTGCACGGGGGCGTTTTAGCGCGCGTCTGCTCCCGGCTGAGCGTCGGGATCCGAGGGCAGGGGAGGAGTCGAGATACGTTCCCTGGAGAATCCACGGGGACGAAAACACTGTAACGTGACCACCATGCCGACATGGTCCGATCTGGTAGATCTCGTCAAGCACGGCAACAGTCTGGACGGACCGCCGGTCCGCGCTACTCTGCGCCTGCACAATGATCCCGGCAGCCTGGACCTGACCGTGCAGGCAGAGGAGCCGGCAGAGGTCCTCCGACTCCCCGCCGGCGACTACCGGTTTGTCTGGGCGGACGGCCGACGGTCTCTCGCCAGGCTCGACGGCACCCCGCTGCTGCTCGAGGACGGTCGGCGGACCCTCGTCCTCGCAGAGGACGGGGCAGTCGTCGATGCGACGGATGGGCGGGTCGACGTCCACTGCGTGGAATCCGCACTCATCACGCGACGCCAGTACGTCCCTGATCGCAGGGGAGACGTCCGTCCCGTAGAACGTGACGGTCGGGAATCGTGGTCGATCACCGGCAATCGCTCCGAGTGCATCGTCGATGCGGAGACCGGCGTTCTGGTGTCTCTCTCCGCGATGTGGCGGGATGGCGGCGAGTGCGCAGAATTCATCGACGTGGATTTCCCCGGCCGTATCGGTGATGAGGAGTTCCGGTGGGCCGGTGAACCGGCCGACAGTATCCTCGTCGACCGTCTGGCGCGTCCCATTGACGAGACCCGGGCACGTGCGATCGTCGCCGGGGAACTCGACCGGATCGCCGTACCCTACCCACCTGCCGCGCCCGCGGACCACCGGATTCTGCCGGTCACCGTTGCATGGTGGGTCTACATGGACCTGAACCGTCCGGCGTATGACGTGGGGAGCACAGTCGACATGTTCCTGTGGTTCGAGGAAATCGATGCGGGCGACACAGACGGCACGGTGGTGACGGTCGACGCCTACGCCGAGGAAACGACGGTGGAGCGTCCCGTGGGCCTGACCAACGGGCGGTGGTCAATGATCCTGCGCGGCGACGGGTGGTCGGCATTGTGGGAGGCGCCGCGGCCCGTTCTGGGGCAGGTGCGGTTGACCGGCCGCTTCCACCAGAGCTCTGACAGGGCGGCGGAGACACCACTCACCCCGACCCGTGGGCGTGTGACCAGACTGCGGTACCGGTCCGGGTATACGACGGTCGACGTCCCTGCCGTCCGACGGTCCGTCCCGAAGGTATGGATCCAGGGTGGAGGCCAGTTCGGCGTCGATCCCATCCTCGTCACCCTGGACCTGGACACGGCCACCCCGCCGGAACCGGCGCAGTTGGAGCGTCCGACAGCACTGCAGGGGTTCGCCGTCACTGGTGGCGTCGACGCCCCCGTCCTGTGGCGTGGTGACCTCCGTCTGCCGATCGTCTGGCGGACCGACATGGCCTCGGGTGAGTCGACGGCGGTAGCGTTGCCGCTGCGTATCGACGCCGCACCGATGTATATCGCGCGGGTCCGTGGCAGGGCGGGGGACGGGTGCCGGGTAGACGCGGTGGGACATACGTTCCTGGTGGGGGACGACGGCAGCATTGTCGAGGAAGAACGGCCTGCCGTGCTCGAGGACTTCCCCGGCGCCGTCCGGCATCCACACGGCGGATGGGTGGTGAGCAGGTACGACGTGGAAGACTCCTGGACGCACATGGTGCAGGGCGGAATGTACGGCTTCCCCGTGGACCGGGGCGTCCAACGGCTCGGTCACCTCACCGACGACGGCACCGTGGAATGGAAACGGGAACTGCCCGTCGGGCCGTTCGACTCTCCCGCGGCGCTGCACGTCGCCCGCGACATGCTCATGACCTGGCAGGGGACGACGGTGAGCTATCTCGACGATGAGCTGCAGGAGATCCGCACCGCGCACATCGAGAGCGCCGACGGCTACCAGATCCACCATGTGACCGCGTCTGACGGCTGCCTCCTGGTGAAAAGTGAGACCTATGACGGAAAGAGCGAGCTCCGGCGCCTCGACCCCGAGACACTCGAGGTGCTGCTCCTGGTGGGTGGCCCTGGCCGGCCCCGTCACCTGCAGGTCGACGACGCCACGACAGCATGGTCCGCCGACAGGACTTCGTTGCGCCTCCACACCCGCCGTGCCGACGGCGAATGGACGTCGAGGGAGATTGAGTTGCAGCACGCCGGTGGGGAGTAGCCTCACCCCGTATGAACGAGCGCAACGCACTGCAGATCACCGACGTCACCGTCCGCCGTGGGGAGAACCACCTCGTCGAGGATGTCAGCCTCACGATTCCGGCCGGGAGTCACTGGGCAGTCCTCGGGCCGAACGGGGCCGGCAAGTCCACGATCCTCAAGCTGGCCGGAGGACGGTTGTACCCCACCACCGGCAGCGTGCAGATCCTCGGTGAGCAGATCGGACGTACGGACGTCCGCGAACTGCAGAAACGCATCGGCTACGTCGACCCGAAACAACGCCTCGACGACATCTCCGCCTACGAGGCGGTGCTCTCCGGGGTGTCGGCGTCCAACGGCTACATCCAACGTTTCGACTACACCCCGCACCAGGCGCACGCTACCGGGATGCTGGAACTGGTGGGGATGGACGACAAGTCCGACCGACTGTGGAGTCAGATGAGCCAGGGTGAGAAAGCCCGGACACTCATTGCCCGTGCCCTGGTCACGGACCCGCAGATGCTGCTGCTCGACGAGCCGTCCACCGGGCTGGACCTGCCGGGACGCGAGACGCTGCTGCGGGTCGTCGACGACCTCCGGGCGTCCCACCCGCAGTTGACGACGGTGCTGATCACCCACCACGTCGAGGAGGTCGCCGCCTCCACCACCGACGTGCTGATGGTCCGGAACGGAGGCGTCCGGGCGTCCGGGCCGGTCGACGAGGTGATGACCGCAGCGAACCTCGGGGTGCTCTACGACATGGACGTGCAGCTCCAGCGGGTCGAGGGGCGTTGGTTCGCCTTCAGCGGATAGGCTCTCAAGGGTGACTGACTCCAGTGAACCTGTGACAGAGAAGAAGAAGCGCCCGGCATGGGTGGAGTATCTCGTCACCTTTGTGGTGGCGATACTGCTGCTCGGCCTGTTCAACACCTTCATCGGTCGGCTGTACCAGATCCCGTCGGAGTCGATGGAGCCCACGCTCGTCGGTTGTGAAGGCTGCACCGACGACCGCATCTTCGTGGACAAGGTGTCCTACCGTTTCGGTGACGTGGACCCCGGCGACGTCGTCGTCTTCACCGGCACGGGTGCCTGGTCGGAAGACTATGTGTCGACCAGGTCATCCCAGCCGCTGGTCAAGGGAGTACAGACCGGCCTGGAGAAGATCGGCATCCTGGCACCGGACGAGTTCACGCTGGTCAAGCGTGTCATCGCCACCGGCGGCCAGACCGTGCAGTGCCAGGACGGTGACCCGGGCATCATGGTCGACGGAGAGAAGGTCGACGACTCGTTCACACTGGACCCGAAGGCGTACCCCGTTGACCCGACCACGGGGTCTGACGCCTGCCAGGGCGAGTACTTCGGCCCTGTGACGGTGCCGGACGACAAGGTGTGGCTGATGGGTGACAACCGGACCAACTCGAAGGACTCGCGGTACTACAACCTCGCCGGCGATCCGGAGGAGGGCATGGTCCCGCTGGACAACATCGTCGGCAAGGTGCAGTTCAAGGTCTGGCCGCTGAGCCGTATCGGCGGGGTGGACTAGGCCGACCGGCGTTGTTCCGCCGTCGCTGATACGCGGCTGGCACGCGGCGCGAGAATTGTTCTAGCCCGGTGCACGTTTCTATGGGAGACGCGTGCACCGGGCTAGAACTATTCGCCCCGGGGGAGCTTCTCCTGCGGAATCCCTTGCGCGCCGGGTGGCGTCAGGAAAGAATGTCCGCATGGGGGAATTCGGGGGACAACTGTGGCAGGCTGCGGAGCGGGAGGGGCGAATCCTGCCCGGGCGAGGCCCGCTGTACACACGCCGAGTCCTGCCGACGCGGCTGCCTGTGACGCGGAGGGAGCTGACGGCGTCCGGAGTGTCACGACGCTCGGTCGCCAAGCATCACGAACGGGTCTCCCGTGGGGTGTACCTTCCACCGCTGCCGGAGAAGCACCTCCGGCATGCCCGTCTCGGACCAGCGGGCCACCACGGTGACACCGGGCTTTACTGTCATGACATCGTCACCCGTGCCCGCGCCCACTCCCTCGTGCATCCGCGTGCCGTCGTGGCGTACTGGTCGGCGGCCGCATGCCATGGACTCGTCCACTGGGCCGATGAAGCGCCGGTGGTGCTGCTCACGGGGACGTCGAAACAGGGAAGTATGGCGCAGGACGGACCGTCGGCGGGAGCGTCCTCCCCGGTGCTGCGGCCGTTGCCCCCAGGCATCCGTACCGTCCGGCCGGACCGCGCATTCCCGGGGCTGCACGTCGTGGATGCAGCGACTGCGGCGGTACAGTGCCTGACCACCATCATCTCCGGTAAACGGTACTGGCCTGTTCCACCCGTCGTGGGCCTGCGTCCGGAACAGGTTCGTGCGGTGCAGTTCATCGACGCCTTTCTCCAGTGCACCTGGGTGACCGTCCGGCAGATTACCGCTGCGGCGCGCCACCGCATCGACGCCGGTGAGCTGAAGATGCTGTGTGCGCTCGCGGACCCCGGGTTCGGTGCTGAATCGCCGCGGGAAACGGTTCTGCGTCTCATCGTCCGGGATGAACTACCTGCGGGTTTCAGCTGGAGTACCCAGGTTTCCGTGGATCTCGGCAAGACGGTGACACGTCCTGACATCGCCTGCCCGGAGCTGAAGATCGCCTTGTACTACGACGGGGCCCACCATGCGGACGTGACGACCACTGACACTGACTTCCGCTTGTTCCAGAAGTTACGCGACATACGTTGGGAGGCTGTACGGGTCGACAGCGCGGCGATGAAGGAACGCACGGAGATGATGGAGACCATCCGCAACGCCATCGGCCGGGCCACACAGAGATGGGAACAGCGGTCAGAGTAGTTCTAGCCTGGGACACGCTTCCGGCAGGAATGTGTGCCCCAGGCTAGAACAATCCCAGCGGGACGGCGTACAGCTGACGCATCAGGCCTCGCTGGTGTTCAGCACGCCTTCGGTGTCGATCTTGTCCTCGTCGGCGGTGGCGCTGATACGCCCCTTGGAGAGCTTGTTGATCAGCATGGAGATCGCGCCGTCACCGGTGACGTTCGCCGCGGTGCCGAAGGAGTCGATGGCGATGTACGCGGCGATCATCAGGCGATCTGGTCAGCGTCGAAACCGAGGTTGGTCTGCAGGACGCCGACGGCAGCCATGATCGCGCCACCGGGCACGCCCGGGGCGGCGACCATCATGATGCCGAGCAGCAGCAGGAAGCCGATGATCTGGCCGGTGCTCACGTCCATGTCGAACATGTGGATCACCGCCAGGGCGAACAGCGTGATCTTCATCATCGACCCGGCGAGGTGGATCGTCGCACAGAGGGGGATCACGAAGCCCGCCACATTGTCGGGCACACCGTTCTTCTTGGCGCATTCCAGGGTCACCGGAATCGTCGCTGCGGACGACGACGTGCCCAGTGCCGTGGCGTAGGCGGGCATCATCGTGGCCAGGGCCTTGAAGGGGTTGCGCCTCGCGATGGCGCCGACGAAGAGGAACTGGGCGAGGAGCAGCAGGATCGTCATGACCACCGCCAGAACGAGGACCTTCGCGAAGGACGAGATGACGTCCATGAGGTTGCCGTTCATGCCCATCGACAGGAAGACGCCGAACACGAAGATCGGCAGCAGGGGGATCACGAAGGTCTTGATGACCTTCATGACCACGCTCTCGAGCTCGCGGGCAGCGGTGTGCAGGGTGTCCGACTTCACCGCCGTCATGGCCAGACCGACGCAGAAAGCGAGGATCAGCGCGGTCATCACCTCGAAAGGCGCCGGCATTTCGATGTCGAAGTAGGGGCTCAGAGCGCCCTCGTCGATGTCGACGAGCGTGTTGATCTTCTCGTCGCCGAGCAACCAGCTGTAGCTCGCCGCAGCCACGCCGAAGGCGATGAGCCCGGAGATGATCGTCGAGGCGTAGGCGATGCCGGCGGTGAGGCCGAGCCATTTGCCGGCTCCACGTCCGATGCCGGCGATTGCCGGGGTGATCAGCGCGAAGATCAGGACCGGGATGAACAGGTCCAGGAAGTTGCTGAACAGGCCGTTGAATGTCACGAACACCCGGGCCAGCCACTCCGGGAAGAAGAGACTGAAGACGATACCGAGGATGATGGCGATGACGATCCGGAACAGCAGGGAGCTCGCCAGCTTCTTGAAACTCATGGTGGTGACGATATGCCACCGCACATCCCCGGGCATAGCGGGGGTAGTACTTTTGCCCTCTGTAGTGCCCGACTATTCCTCGTCGAGCCCGAGTGCGTCAGCGATGGTGAAGTGCAGGTCGGTCTGGTCGGTGAGGCCGGAGACATTTGCGGCGGACGGGCCGTAGGCGGCGATACGCAGCTGGGTACCGGTGTGGCCCTGGTCCTGGGTGTCGACGTTGTCGGAGGTCGCGTAGGCGATGGTCATCTCGGAGCCGTCGCGGGTGATCAGGTTGCGCGACAGTCCCGGGTAGACCGTGGCGCGGGCCTCCTCGACGCTGATGCCCTTGTCCTCGGCGATGTCCTTGATGTCGTCCTCACTCATGCCACCGACGATCTGGCTGGTGTGGGCGTGGTCGGCGGTGACGAGGACGAGCGTCTCGCCGTCCTCCTCGGCGAACTTCACGGCCTCCTGGACGGCTTCGTCCAGGTCCACGGTTTCACCGATCTGACCGCAGGGGTTGGCGGCGTGGTCCTCCTTGTCGATGGACGCGCCCTCGACCTGGAGGAAGAATCCGTTCTCCTTGCCGTCGTCGTTGTTGCTGAGCAGGTCGATCGCCTTGGAGGTCATCGACGCGAGCTTCGGGACGTCCTCGGTGCGCTCGGGGTTGTCGGTGCACTCCTGGGCGGGCTTCAGGTACCCCTCTTTCTCGGCGGTGTCGCCTTCCCAGCGCACGGGCATGTTGCCCTCCGAGAACAGTCCCAGGACGGGGGAGTCCTGGTTGGCTTCGGTGAGTGCGTCGAGCTCGGAGGCATTGGTGGGGAGCTGGTACCCACGCTCCTCGGCCTGCTCCAGCAGCGTCTTGTCCTTCCACTCGCCGGCCTTCGCGGTCTGGGCGAAGCTCTCGGCACCGCCGCCGAGGGTGACGTCCGCGCGCGACTCGAGGTACTGCTCGGAGATCGAGCCCTTACCGCCCTTGTCGAGTAGGTCGTCGCCGCACTTCTCCCCGTCTTCGGGGCCGTAGCATTTGCGCTGTGCGACGTGGGCGGCCTGGACGGCCGGGGTGGCGTCCTGGATCTCTGCGGTGGAGACGTTGCCGGTCGCGAGGCCGGCGGCCTTCGCCTTCTCGATCAGGTTCTGCTGTGCCTCGCCGTGGATGTCGACGCCGATGGCCCCGTTGTAGGACTTGGTGCCGGTCGCCCACGCCGTGCCGGACGCCGCACTGTCTGTCACGTAGTTCGGTGTGCCGTCCTCGTTCAGGGAGTAGTGGGTGTACTGGCCGGTGACGGGGAGGGCGTCGATGCCCTTGAAGCTGCCGGCGGCGCCTTCGGCGTAGTTGCGGGCGGCGGTAATCTCGGAATCGCCCATGCCGTCACCGATGAGCAGGATGACGTTCTTCGCGCCGGTGGCGGCGACGGCGTCGCGGACGTAGTCGCCCTGGTCGCCGTCGAGGCGTCGGGCGCCACCGTTGGTGGACAGGTCACCGTCGGCCTCGCGGTGCTGGATGGCGGGGGTGCCGGATGCCGAATTGGCGCTGGGGTTGCTGGCGTTGCTGTCGCTGCAGGCGGCGGCGGTGGCGACCAGGGATACGGTGCCGACGATTCCCAGTCCGGTTTTCAGGACGGCGACGGCGGTGCGGTTGTGTTTCACGATCTACTCTCTGTGGAGACAACGTCAGGAACAGACCGTGACGCTACGGAGCCGACGTGAACCGACGGTGAGATCTGTGGACCCTGGAGATGAACAACCTGTGAACCGCACGTGGGTCTTGTCTTTTTTGAACGTATGGACTTCACCTGCACAAGGACGACCGACCAGCGGGCGAAGCGCTCGCAGAATCCCCCGGGGCGGGATGCGGACCACCGCCGACAAGTCCGGGTGGTCGACCGAGGACGGTGCGTAACACTCCGTCCGGAACCGTTACAGAGCTGTCACTTCCTCGCCGGTGTACTCGGCGACGTCGTCACAGTTGTCAGAGTCGTCGTTCCGGCAGATCATGCGCCAGTCATCCGACTCGACCTTGCTGAGGTCGGCTTTGTCCGTGCCCTCGAATGCCTGAGCGTCCTCGAGGTCGTCGACGGAGAGGCCGAAGGTCAGGACGGCATTCCCGCATGTCGCTGCGTCGCCGCCAGCCGGGGCATCCTCGATGTCGGTGCACAGCATCTGCAGCTTCTCCTGAAGATCCTCACGCGCCTCCTGGAGGTTGCTCCATCCGGTGAAGGTCTTCATCTCCTCGGCGATCTCCGCGTTGCTGGTGAACGTCCATCCCAGTTCATCGGCGAGGTCAGAGCAGTCGGACGCGCTGCCGGAGCACACGCCGCGGGCACCATCGGCCTCAATGTATCCACCGAGGTCGGCGATGGACTCATAGTGCGACCAGTCGGGTTCGGCGCCACCGGCACCGAGTCCACCCGGACGATCGAAGTCTGCCTGCAGGGTGGCTGCCCGGTCCTTGACGTCGGAATCCGACCACATCAGGATGTCGCTCATCTCCCCTTCGGGCGGGGCTCCGGCGGAATAGTCCCACGCGCAGTTGAGTGCCTCGCGTCCGGAGTCATCGCCGCTGAAGACGGCGGGACCGGTGCAGAGAAGGTCGGTGTGCTCGGAGATGGCTGTCGAGGCATTCTCCAGTGCTGAGCCGTCATCGGCGGATTCGGTCGGGTTCTGCGCTTCGTCGTCGGAGGAGTCGTCGCTGCCGCAGGCGGTCAGGCTGGCTGCCGTGAGGAGTGCGACGGCACCGAGAGTCGCGGTGCGCCGGAGGCGTTGTGCATAAGTTCGTGGAAACGTCATGACAATCATATAAGCATTTGTCAGAACTCTTCGTGTGGGGAAGGGCGGAATGTGAGTCTGAGGGCGCTGAGTTGGCGAACTCAGCGCCCTCAGACTCACATTCCGCCCTGTGGGTGGTTGTCGCGGTGCGCCGTGGGGCGCTGAACGCGGTCGGACGCTACGCGGCAGGCACCTCGGCGTCGTCGCCCCCACCGGATGATCCGGAGCTTCCGCCCGCTCCGCCGAGCAGCCCGCTGAGCCAGACGATGTCGTCCACCAGGGTCACGCTGTCAAGCCAGTTGGCGAAGATGACGTCCGGCCGGGACAGGTCGTCCAGCGCGACAGTGCCGAGACCCAAAGCGTTGTCCCAGGTGACCAGGCTGACCTTGGGGAGCAGACCGGCGTCGGCGTCCTCGGTGACGGCTTCGATCTCCGGCAGGTGGAGGTAGTTGGGGCGCTCGTCCCCGTTGACCTCAGCCGCGGGGAAGAAGACCACGCGCTGGCCCAGCCATTCCACGGTGATGGGGTCACGGAAGCCGTAGTCGCTGGTCAGCAGTGCAGCCGTAGTGGTACGGGTGGTGGTCTCCATCACCGGTTCGCCGTTTTCGTCGAGCACGGGGTTGCCGTTCTCGTCGAGCTGCGGGGTCTCGACCTCGTCGGTGTAGGTGTCGGAGGTCAGCCGGACGAAGTCCTTGGCGAACTTCAGGCGGTCATCCTCGGAGGTGACGTTGTGCATCAGATCGTCGAGGAACGGGGTGCTCTCGGCGTCCCCGGTGAACTGTTTGAGCAGTGCGTCGTTGCCGAGGACGAGGGAGGTGACGTCGGTGATGCCGACCTGGGTCTGGCGGTGCTCACCGGGCTCAGGGTCACGCAGGTCCTGGTAGGTGTCGATGGTGCCGAGGATGTTGGAGCACTTGCCCAGTCCTTCGGCGGTGGCGCGGGAGTTCAGTCCGAAGCAGCTGACTTCCTTGAGGGCGGGGACGTCGAGGTCGTCGACGGTGTTGATCATGTCCTCCACCTCCTCGCCGGCGAAGTCCACGATGCCGTCCTCACGGAGACGGTCGAAGTCGAGTGCTCCGCCGAACCAGGTCAGGCCGATTTCGTCGGTGTCCATGTTCATCGCGGAGGCGAAGCCGAGACGGGTGTAGGAGATGGAGCTGCGGTCTTCGTCGGCGGCGGCGAGGGCGATGCCGGGCAGGCCGAACAGTTCGTGGGCTTCGGCGGTGGCGTCGCCGCCGCGCATGGACGCGGCGACCTGGGTGCCGTCACCGATGATGGTGGAGGTGCCGCGCGGCGCAGGACGTTCCGGAAGTTCGACAGGCTTGGCGTAGTCGTACTTCTGGCCGGTGAGGTACTCGGCGATCTTCAGGGCCTCGGTGCGCTTGGTGAGGTTTGTGTCGACGGTCCGTTCCCGCCATGTCCCGATGCAACGACTGCCGAGAGGGATACCGTCGCAGTACCGTTCCTTGATCGCATTCACCGGCAGCGCCGCATCCTGCTGAACCTGCGCATAGGTGCTGTAGGCGCCCAGGCGACGGGGCTCGATGCTGGGGTAACCGAGGGCCTTGGCCGCCGCCCGCACGGCAGGGCTCAGGCTGTCCTTGTCCAGGACGACGGCGCTGAGAATCTCGATGAGATTGCGCTCCCCGAGGCGGAACGTGCCGATCAGGGGGATGGTGATGTCGTCACCGAGGTCGATGGTCATGTCTTCGGCCGCGGCCCCGACCTCGATGTTCTCGGGAAGAACGACGGCGATGCCGTCACCGGTGGACTGGCTGCAGTCGGCGACGGCGGTGACCTCCGGGCTGTCGTCCGCTTCCCCGTCCGTGTCTGCGACATTCAGGGGGAGGTTGCTGAGATCGCCGGACTGGCACAGTTCGACGTAGTCGAGGATCATCTCGTTCTCGAGCAGATCCCCGATCTGGCCGAGGTCGATGTCGGCGGGGTTGGACGCGGGGCGCTCGTCGGGACCGGCGAGAGGCTCCTCCTGTGCGGTGGCAGTGGGGAGCATGGCCACGCTGAGGGCGACGGCGGTGGCGGCAGCGGCGATGCTGCGGCAGGTGCGGCGGAAGATAGTCACGGGTTGAGGCTTTCGGTGCTACGGCAAACGGGACGAATGTGACAGGAGAGGAAGTTTCACATAAGTAACATACGTCACTTCAGTCACATTAGTAACACCCGTAACATTCTTACCCCCGTGGGTACCCCGGGTCTGCTCCGTTCAGGCCACTCTCAGAGCTCCCGCACGACCCGTGCCGGTGTTCCCACGGCCAGGACGTCCGACGGCAGGTCGCGGGTCACCACGGAGCCCGCGCCGACGACCACGTTGTCCCCGATGGTCACCCCGGCGCACACCGTCACCCCGCCTCCGAACCACACGTTGCGGCCCAGGGTGATCGGCGCACCGTACTCCCAGCCGCTCGCCCGCAGTTCATGGTTCTCCAACGGGTGCAACGGGGTGAGGAACTTCGTGCCCGGGCCGATCCGGCAGTGGTCACCCAGGGTGACGGGGCAGACGTCGAGGATCGTCGCGTCGACGTTGATGAACACGTCATCCCCCAGGTGGATGTTCGTCCCGTAGTCGACCCGGAGCCCCTGCCAGACCTCCGTCCCCGTGCCGACGCTGCCCAGCAGGTCGCGTACCTGCGCATCCCATGACCCAGTCTCGGCCGGGTCGGTCTGGGACAGGCGGAAGCAGGCGGACCTCGCCGCCAGTGACGCCGCGGAGATCGTGGGATCGGTGGCCAGGTAGTACTCTCCTGCGACCATGCGCTCCCACATGGTGCGGGCGTCGGCGTCGGCGGCGGTACGGAGGTCGTCTTCGGTGTGGCTGTCAGTCATGCCGCCCAGCCTGCCAGAGTGCCGCATCAGGGGAGGGGCGCGTCCAGGTGTAGACCGCTTGGTCCGGTAGGATGGCCACGATCAGCCCTGACCAGGCCACAGTCCCAACCCTGAAACCGCCCCCGAACAGCCCCCGAACAGCCCAGGAGAGCAGACATGAGCAGCGACGACCAGTCCGGCCAGCCCAATGAGCATGAAACGCGCGCTGACGCCGGTACCGCCGCCCGCCGCGCCGCAGCCCTGCAGGCACGCCAGCGACTGACTGACGCTGCGGGCCGCCCGTTCGGGTTCGACACGAATGCCATCCATTCGGGTTACGAGCCGGACGGCCAGACCGGGGCGATCAACGCGCCGATCTACGCGTCGACCACCTATGCGCAGGACGGAGTCGCCCGGCTGCGCGGGGGATTCGAGTACTCGCGGTGCGGCAACCCCACCGTCACGGCACTGGAGGAGACCGTCGCAGCGCTGGAGGGCGCGAAGTTCGGGCGGGCGTTCGCCTCCGGGATGGCGGCGACGGACACCGTCCTGCGCGCCCTGCTGTACCCCGGTGCCCACGTCATCCTCGGTAACGACGCCTACGGCGGGACGTTCCGTCTCCTCGACACCACCTACCGTGACTGGGGAGTGGAGGTGTCGGTCGTCGACACCTCCGACACCGCGCAGGTCGCCGGTGCACTGCGTGAGGACACGAAACTGGTCTGGCTCGAGACCCCCACCAACCCGCTGCTCGGGATCACCGACATCGCCGCCACGGCTGACGCGCTGAAGGGCCACCCCGCCAAGCTTGTCGTCGACAACACCTTCGCCAGCCCGTACCTGCAGCGTCCGTTGGCGCTCGGGGCGGACGTCGTGATGCACTCGACCACGAAGTACCTCGGCGGGCACTCGGACGTGGTGGGCGGCGTCGTCGTCACTGACGACGAGGATCTGGACGGTGAGCTCCTCTTCCTCCAGGGCGGTGTCGGCGCAGTGCCCAGCCCCTTCGACGCGTACCTGACGTACCGCGGCATCAAGACCCTCGGGGTACGCATGGACCGTCACTGTGCCAACGCGCAGGCCGTCGCCGAGTACCTGGACGGGCGTCCCGAGATCTCCCGGGTGCTGTACCCGGGGCTGCCCGGCCACACCGGGCATGACATCGCCGTCCGGCAGATGGACGGCTTCGGCGCCATGGTCTCCGTCCGCTTCGCCGGTGGTGAGGCACCGGCCCTGCAGTTCTGCGAGAACACCCGCCTGATCTGCCTGGCGGAGTCTCTCGGCGGGGTGGAGTCGTTGCTGGAGCACCCGGCGAAGATGACCCACCAGTCCGCCGCCGGGTCCGCACTGGAGGTGCCGGATGACCTGGTGCGCATCTCGGTCGGCATCGAGAACATCGATGACCTCCTCGCCGATCTCGCGCAGGCCCTGGACGCCCTGTGATCCCTGACCCCGCTGCATGCCGTATCGGGATCACCGCCGGTCACACCGTGTTGAACCTGGAGGTGTGGCACCCGGACTGGGGTTCGGCGGCGACAGAGGCCCTGCGCCGCAGCCTGTTCGGTGCGCAGGGACCGTCCGGCGACAGTGCGCCCGACGCCCAGGCGGCCACCGCGATGCTCGAGGCCGCGCTCGGTGCGGAGCGGGCGGACGCCTGGTTGGGTGAGGTGACCGTCACCGACCGCAGTCCCGGTAACGCCGTGAGCATGGCCGACGTGCAGAACCGGGTGGACCGCATGGCCAGCGAGGCAGTCGACCCGGACGGCCGTCCGGCTCGCACGGACCTGCACGTCGATCATGACGGGGTCCTCGCCACGGCGCAGGTGATCCTGCCGTTGTCCCCGACAGTGGCCCCGGGCTGTGACCTGCGCGTGTCGGTCACGCTGGTGACTGATGCGGTGGCGTCATCGGACCTGACGATGGCGCAGATCGAGGACCGCTCCGGTGCTGTCCGGGAGGCACTCGCCGACACTGTCGACGAGAACAACGCCGGGGTCCTCGCGGTCACCGAGTTCCGGCCAGGGGCGGACACGCTGCACTTCTACCTGGATTCGACATCCCCGGCCGTCGTCGACAGATCGGTGCTGAATACGCTGCGTACCGTCGCGTCCGCCTGGCAGTACGGGGACACTGTGGTCGACGAGGAGAAAGACCCCAGGTGGGACGCTGTCCGCGCCTACCGTGTGTGAATCATTCAATCCTGGGGAGGTGCCGTGCACGAATGTGTGAATCGGTGTGAATGTTTGCGAATGCGGTGTGAATGAGGGGCTCGGCGCCGGTACGTCCGGAGCTCTGGTGGCGTCGGTATCCACGGTGTAGCTTCAGAACCATGACCACACCAACATCCTCAGGTGCCTCGTCCACTACGGCTGCGGTGTCGGGCGGTGTCGTCCACGAACTGCCCGACGACCTGCGTGCCGCAGTGCTCGGTGGCCCACGGGGAGACGGTGACGACGGTAGCCCGTCGGTGAGCAGAAGCGTCCTGGAGCTGTGGGAGGACATCACTCCACTGGCCCGCAATGAATTCATCTGCTGGGTGGAGGACGCCAAGCAGTCCGCGACACGCGCCCGCCGCGTGCGACGTACCTGTGAGGAACTGGAGGAAGGCAAGCGCCGCCCCTGCTGCTGGCCCGGATGTAAACACCGCTGAGTGTGGGGACGGTGGGGGCCGTCGTATTCAGCCGAGCACGATCAGTGTCGCGGTAGCAGGTTCCTCCGCACGCAAGCTGTGGACGCGCCCTGCCTCGATGTGCACTGCCGAGCCGGGGGAGAGCGTCACCAGATCCGTGCCGCCGTCGCCGTCGCGTTGGACGGATACCTCAACGGTGCCGGCCTGCCCGAGAATCAGGATCGGAGCCGCCGCGGTGTGGTCCGCCATTACGTCGCCCTCGCGGAACGCCAGGCGGGTCACAATGGTCCCGTCGACCCGGGCGAGCCGCTCCACTGCGGGTTTCGCCTGCGTGTAGTCGGTGCGGGGGATGTCGTAGTCGGACTTCACGGTCCCGGGGTGAGCGTCCGCGAGGCCGTCGATGTACGTCCAGCCGTCGCGGGACTCCGTGTTGGCGGATGCGGAGTGTGGTGTAGGTGTCATGGTGAGACCCAGCCTACGTGCGAAACGCCGTTACACCCGTGGACGGCCCCGCGGTGTCGTGACCGTCCGGTCGCCGGGGATCCAGAACCGCAACGGCGCTTCCTTGTTCTTCGAGATTCCGATCCTGGGGCCCGCCACCCAGTCAACGGGAGTACTGGCGGCGCTCAGATGAAAACCGGTGGTACCCGTGGCGCCAGCGGCATCTGCAGCCTCGGCATGCCCGTCCTGCGATATCGACGATCCGTTGAGCTCAAGGTCGAGCCCGAGCGTCGCACCGAGGTTCCCCGGCCCCCGGGCCAGCCCGTCGTCGGTCGGTTTCGGACCGCGGCGCTGCCGGACCAGGTCCATGCCCTCGACCACACGCCCGGCACGCATCAGCACCCCGGCACCTGCACCCTCGGCTTTGCAGACCAGGTTGCCGGCACGGTGGATGCCGTAGCTGGCGTAGACGTACAGGCGGCCGGGAGGTCCGAACATCGTGAGACAGCGCGGTGTGGGGCCGTTGTAGGTGTGTGACGCGGGGTCGCCCTCGCCGGGGTAGGCCTCGACCTCGGTCAACACCACGGCGACCATGCCTTCGGGGGTGTGGCGCCGCAGGGTGGCGCCGAGGAGTTGTGGGGCGACGGTTTCGGGGGACGCGGTGAAGTCGATCATCCGTTCCATGGTGCCACTGACGGCACCGACAGTGTCGTCAGCGCCGTCAGCGCCGACACCGCTGCCGCGTCCGTCTCCTGCAGCATGAGCGGGTCCGTGCGTGGCATCGGTGAGATCGTCATGTCGGCACGCACCTCCTGCAGCGGAATGCCGAGCATGTGGACCCGCGGGTCCACCGTCCCGTCGACATGCACCAGCCGTGACGTGGTGAGGTCCACCTCCGGAGCCTTGGAGACGATCTCGGAGGATGTCTCTGCGCTGGAGAAGACGAACGGGCGCAGCCGGGCATCGCGCACCAGGGCGGCGGTGACGGGATCGGCGCTGTCGCGTGCGGACGGTTTGTGCAACCAGGCGTCCACCAGGGCGGTTGCCGCGACAGGGTGGTCACCGGTGGTTTCCGAGGACATGATGAACGCCGGTGCTTCCGGGTCAATCACCACCGTCGGGTGCCCGCCGAGGAAGCGGACGTAACCGGCGTCGACGAGGCAGAGCAGTTCGGCGGTCCGGAACGCGGGCGGTCCGGAGCCGACCATCTGGCCCACGCGACGCAGTTCCGCGTAGGCGCCGCGACGGGACTCCAGGGTGAATCGTCCGGGCTGGTCGGCGACCTGGGCGGGTTTGCGCGCGGAACCGATGACCTGCAGCCCCGCCTTGACGGCGGAGTCGGTGCCGAGTGAGGCCTCGTGCAGGTCGCGGGTGAGCCGGTCGGCGATGTGTGCGGTCAGTTCGTCGATAGTGGGGGTCGCCTCGCCGTCCGCCGTCCGACGGCGGAGGTAGGCGGCGACGGGATCGGCGAAACCGGGTATGTCGAAGCGGTCCGCGGCATCGGGCACCAGTGCCGCCAGTGCGGGGTCCTCGTGGAGCATCCAGGGGTCGTCGGAGTTGTCGATCACGCCGATGACGCCGGCGAGGAGGGTGTCGTCGGCCGACCCGCGCAGGAGGACGCGGTAGTACGCCTCGTGGGCGTCGCGCAGCAGTGCCGGCCACAGCCGGTCGCCGAAGTCGACGGATCCCGCCGGGGCGTCCGACGGAAGGGCGGTGAGTTCGGCACGGAACCGCGGCATCCGGGCGGCGGGCGGCAGGGCGTTGTAGACGGGTTTCGGCTGGTAGGGGTATCCGTGGTGGGAGGAGACGACGAGGCGCGGTTCGCGTCCCGACGGTTCGTAGCGCAGGCCGGAACGCGTGGAGTCGTCGCGCCGGAACCGTCCGCCCCGGTCGACGGTGACCATGGCCATGAGGTCGAACAACCCCATGCCGAGGCCCCGGACCACGACATTCTCACCGGCGGGGAGTGCGTCGGCATCCTGGTCGGCGGGGTTGCCCGGACGAACCCACGCCAGCTCGGGGTAGTGCTCCACGGACTGGGCGGTGAAGGTCTCCAAGGCATCGGGTTCGGTGTCGGTCCACCCCAGCGCCAGGACGGTGGCGTCGGCGTCGATCACGTTGCCGTCCTGCAGGGTGATGCGGTCGCGGCCGGCGTCGTCGGGTGAGGTGAGAGCAGTGATGTCGGTGGCGCGGGTGGTGTGGGTCTCCAGGTTCAGGCCCTCGGGGAGACGGGCGACGACCGTGTCGAAGACCCACTGCAGGTAGTGGCCGTAGAGGGCGCGCGACGGATGCGATTCAGGCCGTGACCCGGCGATCTCGTCGGCGAAATCGTCCGGGACGGTGGCGGGGTGGGCGGAGAACAGCGCGGTTTTCGCCCCGGTCGGGTCGGCCCCCTCCGGGCCGTCCTCCAGGGATTCGCCACGCAGCAGGCGGATCCACTCGTACATGGTCGGCCCCTCGAGCACAGGTGCGGTCACTGAGGACCCCGGTTCCGTGAACAGGGTGACGGCGTCGGCCAGGGTGTTCATGCACAGTGTGCGTGTCTGGTCGGTGCGCCAGATGCGGCCGGTGCCGACGGCGACGTCGTCGATGATGTGCACGGTGACCGGGCAGGTCGCAGGGGTGGCGGTGTGACTGCGGTCGCGCACCAGGGCGCTGAGTCGCTCGAGGACGGAGATGCCGCGTGGTCCGCCGCCGATGACGACGATGGTGGTGCCGGTGTGTCCGGTACTTCTGGTGCTGCTGGAGCTCATGGGCACCATGGTATCGCCCGGTCACTGCTGTGTTACTGTGGGCGCACCCTAGAAGAACAGACAGATCTGTTCAGTTCTGTTGAAAGCACTTTTTGCTGATGACGTTTCCCCACTCCCCGGCGGCCCGGCCGCCACGTCGACCGGTGCGGCGCATGGTCGTCGCCGTCCTCGCTGCGGTGACCTCCGTCGCCGTGGCCGCCGGTGTCACCGCCTGCGCCTCCTCCGACGGCGGACACCGCGACGCCGGTGCCCGTGAACTGGTCTACCTCGAGTCGCTCCCGTACAACTCGCTGTACCCGCCGGCCGCCGGCTTCTACCCCAATGGCGGCATCCTCAACAACATCACCGACCGGTTGTTGTGGCAGGACCCCGACACCCTGGAACTGCACCCGTGGATCGCCACGGACCTGCCGGAGATCAACGACGACGCCACCGAGTTCACCTTCACGCTCCGCGACGACGTCACCTACTCCGACGGCACGCCGCTGACGGCCGAGAACGTGGTCCGCAACTTCGACCTCTACGCCCTCGGCGACCCGGACCGCGGGTTGAGTTCCTCGGAGCAGATCAGTACCTACGAGCGCGGCGAGGTGCTCGACGACCACACGGTCCGTTTCCACTTCAGTGACCCCGAGCCCGGGTTTCCGCAGGCGACCAGCTCCTTCAACGCGGGCCTGCTCGCCGACGCCAGCCTGGAGCAGTCCGACGAGGGCTTCGCGCCGGGCAGTGCCACGAAGGTCATCGGTTCGGGCCCGTTCGTCGTCTCCGCCGAACAGCTCAACACCGAAGTCACCCTGGACGCCCGCGACGACTACGACTGGGCCCCGGAGGGGATCGGCCAGCAGGGCGCACCGCAGGTCGACCGGGTCAGCGTGGTGATCACGCAGGAAGACAGCGTCCGTGTCGGCGGGTTGAAGTCGGCGCAGGGGGACATCGCCCGACAGATCGAGGCACCTGAGGAACAGCACCTCATCGACGACGGCATCGGTGTCCTCTCCGCCCCGACGAACGGGGTCAACAACCAGCTCGCGTTCCGGTTCCGGCATCCGCTGCTGTCGGACATCCGGGTCCGCCAGGCGATCATCGCCGGGGTCAACCGCGACCGGATCCTGAGCTCGCTGTTCAGCGACTCCTACACCAAGGCGACCTCGGCCTTGGCCAGCACGGCCGCCGGCTACCGCGAACAGAAGGACGCCTACGTCTTCGACCCTGACCGGGCCCGTGACCTGCTCGACGAGGCCGGCTGGGTCCCGGGGCCGGACGGCGTCCGCGTCAAGGACGGCCAGCGGCTCAGCCTGACCGCCAACGACTCCGAGCAGCAGCCCCGCACCCGGGAGGTCATCACCATGGTCCAGGAGCAGTTGCGGGACATCGGCGTGGACGTCTCCCTGTACCCCGGGGACGTCGCCGCCCAGAAAGCGGCACAGGTCGACCAGGACCTCATCCAGCTCAACGTGACGATGGTCGGACGGGCGGATTATGACGTGATCAAGAGCCAGTACTACTCGCAGAACCGGAATCAGCTGCTCAACTATGACACCGGGGACGAGTCCGTCGGCGACCCCGAGCTCGAGAAACTCCTGCTCAAGGTGTCCGGCTCGGCGGACGAGGACGCCCGCGCCGCCGCCAGTGGCGACGTGCAGGACTACCTCACCGAGCAGGCCTACGTCCTGCCGTTCTTCGAGGAGCCGCAGGTGTACGGCGTGCAGGACTACGTGCACGGTTTCGCCACCGACCCGATCGGCCGCCCGTGGTTCTACCCGGTGACGCTCGACCAGAACGAGGAGGGGTGACAGCCGGATGGATTCACTGACCCCCGGCGCCGTCCTGCGGCGTATCGGACAATCCCTGGTGGTGCTGTGGGCGACGTTCACGCTCGCCTTCATCCTGCTCACCGCGCTGCCCGGGGACGCCGTGCAGACCCGCTACGCCAACCCCGAGCTGGGGCTGTCCCAGCAGGAGATCGCGCAGATGCGTGAGGCCTACGGTGCGGACGAACCGGTGCTGACCCGCTACTGGAACTCGCTGACCGGCATGCTGCGCGGCGACTTCGGCTTCTCCCTGGAGAACGGCACCCCGGTGTCCACCACCCTGGCCGAGGCACTGCCGAGCACACTGACCCTGGCACTCACCGGGTTCGTCCTCGCCGTGGTCGTCGCGGTGCTCATCGCCGTGCTGGCCACCTCCGGCCCGTTCGGCTGGATCCGCAGCGCCCTGCGCGCACTGCCGCCGCTGTTCATCTCGCTGCCGGCGTTCTGGCTCGGCATCATGCTCATCCAGACCTTCAGCTTCCAGCTCACCTGGGTCCCGGTGATCCACGCGAGTGCCGTCCAGGAGCTGATTCTGCCGTCGATCGCGCTGGCACTGCCGCTGTCGGCGCCGATCGCCCAGGTCCTGATCCGGGGGATCGACGACGCGACACGACAGCCCTATGTCACCGTGGTGCGTGCCCGCGGTGCCGGGGAGCAGTGGATCCTGTGGCGCAATGTGATGCGCAATGCGCTGCTCCCGGCCCTCACCATCGCCGGAGTCACCTTCGGTGAACTCATCGGCGGGGCAGTGATCACCGAGGCGGTGTTCGACCGTTCCGGCCTCGGTGCCGCAACCGTGGACGCGGTGTCCTACCGCGACACTCCCGTCCTGATGGCCGTGGTCGTGCTGGCCGCCGCGGCGTTCATCCTCGTCAACCTTATCGTGGACCTGCTGTACCCGGTCCTCGACGCCCGACTGCGTAGGACGGTGACGGCATGATGGTGTCGACTGTGCGATCCCTGCGACCTGGCGTGTGGCTCTCTGGCGCCGTCGTGCTCATCG
Source organism: Corynebacterium sp. CNJ-954 (assembly GCF_001942345.1). Taxonomy (GTDB): domain Bacteria; phylum Actinomycetota; class Actinomycetes; order Mycobacteriales; family Mycobacteriaceae; genus Corynebacterium. The sequence goes on along the minus strand of NZ_MKKI01000041.1, from coordinate 256,174 downwards.
CCGTGGCCTGGGCTCTGGTACCCGGCCTGTTCGCCTCCGGTGACCCGACGTCGTCCGGTGAGACCGCCCCACTGCTCGCGCCGTCCGCCGACCACTGGTTCGGCACCGACGCCGTGGGCCGTGACCTCTACACCCGCGTGGTGTGGGGCGCACGCCAGTCCCTGGCCGGAGCGCTGCTCGCCGTCCTCGTCGGCATGGTGGCGGGCTCATTGCTGGGGCTGCTCGCCGGTGCGCGACGTGGCTGGCTGGACGCGCTGGTCATGCGCATCGTGGACGTCCTGCTGTCCATTCCGTCGCTGCTGCTCAGCCTGTCGGTGATCATCCTGCTCGGCTACGGGACCTTCAACGCGGCCATCGCGGTGGGAGTCACCAACGTCGCCGTGTTCGCCCGGCTGGCCCGCTCCCAGGTGCTCAGCGTCGCCGGCAGTGACTTCGTCGAGGCGGCCTACGGGTCGGGCGGCACCGGGATGCAGGTCCTGTGGCGGCACATCCTGCCGAACTCGCTGACCCCGGTGATCGCCCTGGCGGCGCTGCAGTTCGGCAGCGCGATCCTGCAGCTGTCCACCCTCGGTTTCCTGGGCTACGGCGCGCCGCCGCCGACACCGGAATGGGGGCTGATCATCTCCGAGGGCCGTGACTTCATCGCCACGTCCTGGTGGCTGACCGTGCTGCCCGGCCTGGCGATCGTGCTGGTTGTCCTGGCCACCAACCACCTCAGCCAGTCGCTGCGGAAGGAGTCCTGACATGAGCGAGCAGAACGACAGGCAGGACAGGATGGAGTGGGACGACGGGTCGTGGCGCCCGGACACCGCCACCGCCCCGGCGCCCGGCCACCCGCCCGGACACCGCGACTCCGAGACCCCGCTGCTGGAGATCAGGGACCTGGCGGTGTCGTACCGCACCCGCCGTGGGGACGTCCACGCCGTGAAGGACGTCAACCTCACGGTCCGCCGGGGGAGGGTGACCGCCATCGTCGGTGAATCCGGGTCCGGTAAGTCGACCTCGGCGATGGCCACGCTCGGATTGCTGCCGTCCACCGCCACCGTGAGCGGCGAGATCCTGTTGGAGGGACGCAGCCTGCGTGATCTCTCACGACGTGAGTGGCGGATGGTCCGCGGTCGCCGCATCGGTCTGATCCCCCAGGACCCCAACAACTCCCTCAACCCGGTGAAGACCATCGGTGAATCCGTGGGCGAAGGTCTGCGCATCCACCGACGCGGTAACCGTGCGGCGCGCCGGGAGAAGGTCGTGGAGCTGCTGGGGACGGTCGGCATCGACAACCCTGAGCTGCGCTACACCCAGTACCCGCACGAGCTCTCCGGCGGTATGAAGCAGCGCGCGCTGATTGCCGCCGCTCTAGCGCTGGAGCCGGACCTCATCATCGCCGACGAGCCGACCAGCGCGCTGGACGTCACCGTGCAGCGCACCATCCTGGACCTGCTCGACCGCATGCGTGCCGAACTGGGCATCGGCGTCCTGTTCATCACCCATGACCTGGCGGTGGCCGGGGACCGTGCCGATGAACTGGTCGTGATGCGCTCGGGCGAGGTCCGGGAGGACGGTCCGACCGACCGCATCCTCACCGAACCTCGGGACGACTACACACGCCGCCTCCTGGCGGACGCCCCGTCCCTGGTCAGTGCCGTGGAGGCCGCAAGCTACCGCAGTGCCGTCCCCACCGAGGGCCGTAGCCCGCTGCTGCAGGTCACCGGGCTGCGGCAGGAATTCGGCTCCACCGTGGCCGTGGATGACGTGTCCTTCTCCGTCCTGCCGGGCACCACCCACGCCATCGTCGGGGAGTCGGGTTCGGGCAAGTCCACGGTCGGCCGGGCGGTGACCGCCTTCCGCCGTCCGACCTCCGGTGAGGTCCGGCTCGGTGACACCAGGGTGGATGGGCTGGATGCGAAGGGGCGCCGTGAACTGCGGCGGCGCGTGCAGATGGTCTACCAGAACCCCTACAGTTCACTGGACCCGCGGCAGAGCATCGGCAGTATCGTCGGCGAGCCGCTGCGGAACCTCTCCGAGCTCTCGAGGCCGGAGATCCGCGGCAGGGTCGACGGGATACTCGACCGGGTCGCGCTGGGCTCCGACATGACCGACCGGCGTCCGGCGGAGCTCTCCGGTGGACAACGTCAGCGCGTCGCCGTGGCCCGCGCGCTGATCCTCGACCCGGATCTCGTGGTCCTCGACGAGGCGGTGTCCGCCCTGGACGTCACGGTGCAGGCACAGATCCTGCACCTGCTCGACGAGCTGCAACGTGACCTCGGGTTGACCTACGTCTTCATCTCCCACGACCTGGCGGTGGTGCGCGAGATCTCCGACACCGTGTCGGTGATGTCTGGAGGGCGTCAGGTGGAAACCGGGCGTACCGAGGACATCTTCGAGCATCCGACCAGCGACTTCACCACCCGACTCCTCGACGCGATCCCGGGGCGGCGCTACCGCTCCGGAGGACTTAACCTGGGACTATGAGCGACAGCAGCGGAACAGACAGCACAGACATCATTGATTTCCTCGCCGGGATCCGCCCGGGTGAGAGAGTCGCGGAATTACGGCGTAACCGTATGCAGGCCAGGACGAATGCGCAGCACAGTTTCCGGGTGCTGCTGGAGGCGGGCGACGACGACGGGGACAGTGACGGGGGATTCACCGACACGGAGCGCTACGTCGTCGCCGCTTTCGTCGCCGGGCTGCACCAGGGACGCGGTGCGGCTTTCTACACCGACCTGCTCGGCGACGTGGTGGAGCGCGCTGTGGTCAATGCGGTGAGGGAGTCCGTCGACGCCGGGCTCACCGTCGGACCGTACGGCACCTACCGCGAGCCCGACCTGGCGGAGGAGTCCGTCGGTGGGCCGGAGTTCACGGTGGATCCCCGCGTGCGAGGTGTGCTCGGTCAGCGGCTCGCCGCAGCCCTGGAGTTCGCCCATCTGCTGGTCTTTCATCCGCGGGACTGCCGTCCGGAACGGTTGGCACCGCTGGCCTGGTGGGGGTGGACGCCGCGGCAGGTCGTGAGCCTGGCGCAGCTGATCTCATTCCTGTGCTTCCAGCTGCGGGCGGCAGAGGGGCTGACCGCCCTGAAAGCCGCGGATGCCGGCTACTGGCGGCTGACCAGTGGCCCCAGCCGCCGCCGCGGCGCCGCGCAGGCGCCCGACGAGTTCCCGCCGCTCTCCGGCGGCGCATTCGACGTCCTGACCTATCCGGACCTGCACCGTCCCACACGGTTCGTCAGCCACAGCCTGGGCTGGCAGCCGTGGGTGCCGCCGGTGGAGGAGAAGGACCTCACCGACCGGCAGCGCACCGCCCTGGTCGACCCCATGCGTGCGAAGTCCGCCTACTTCCGCCTGCTCGCCCACGACCCCGACGCGCTCGAAGCCAGGACGCTGACCGACAAGGACATCTTCTACAACGTCACCGACGGCGCCGGACGCGCCGAGCGTGAGATCTCCGCGGCGGTGACCAGCCGCTACAACGGCTGCGTCTACTGTGCGTCGGTGCACACCGGACGCGCGCTGCAGGAATCCACCGGTCGGGAGGACGACATCCAACGGCTCTGCGACGACGGCGTCGACGCCGATCTCGGCTCCGAGCCGTGGAACGCCATCGCAGCAGCCTCCGTGGCACTGACCTCGACTCCTGTCAGTTTCGGTGTCGACCATGTCCGGCGCCTCCGCGCTGCCGGACTGGATGACGGCTCGGTCATCGACGTGATCAACGGCGCCGCCTTCTTCAACTGGGCGAACCGGCTGATGCTGTCACTCGGGGAGCCGGAGCTTCCGGCACGCTTCCGGTAGGGCGTACCGTGGTCGCCATGACAGAATTTCCCACGACTTCCCGCATCGCCATTCCCGGCACCGATCTGGAGATCACCCCGCTGAACCTCGGCGGGAACACCTTCGGCTGGACATCGGACGTCCAGGAGTCCTTCGACGTGCTGGATGCGTTCCTCGCAGCGGGCGGAAACTTCATCGACACCGCCGACATGTACTCCCAGTGGGGCGAGGGGCACTCCGGCGGAGAGTCCGAGACAGTGCTCGGCCAGTGGTTCGCCGACCGCGGCAACCGCGACAAGGTGGTGCTGGCGACGAAGGTCGGCGCCATCCAGGGCGCTGAGGGTCTGGCCCACGACACTGTCGTCGCCAACCTTGACCGGTCTCTTGAACGGCTGCAGACCGACCGTGTCGACCTCTACTACTACCACTACGACGACGAGTCGGTGGACATCGCCGACCAGGTCCGTACCGCCGCTGAACTGGTCGATTCCGGCAAGGTGCGCTACATCGGACTGTCCAACTACTCCACCGACCGGATGCGTGAGTTCTTCGAGACGGCACGTGAACTCGAGCTCGACCACGCCATTCCGCTGGCCATCCAGCCGCAGTACAGCCTGCTCGCCCGGTCGGACTACGAGGACGGCTACATGCAGGTCGCCGAGGAGTACGGCGTAGGTGTGTTCAGCTACTTCTCCCTGGCCTCGGGACTGCTGACCGGTAAGTACCGGAGCCGTGAGGATCTGGAGGGCGCTGCGCGCGAGGGACAGACGGGCGGCTACTTCGAGCAGGACGCCGACCCGTTCACCGTGGTCGATGCCGTGGTGACGGTCGCCGAAGCCCATGACGCTGAACCGGCGTCGGTGGCCCTGGCCTGGCTGCTGGCGAAGGGGGTCACCGCTCCGATCGCTTCGGCCCGCACCCCGGAGCAGGTCGCCCCGCTGATCGCCGCGACGACTCTGCAGCTCAGTGACGAGGAGATCGCCGATCTCGACGCCGCCTCCGACGGTTTCTGAGTAGAATCGGGGGCATGAACACGCATGCTCCGGACAAGAACGCAGGCGGCCCTCAGGGTCTGCCGGTGATCCGCCCCGAGGCCGCTGACGGAGGCGATGCCGGTGAGATCCGTTCGCTCACCGCCGCCGCGTTCGACGGCATCGAGCAATCCGACGGGCATGAGCCTGCGATCATCGATGCGCTGCGTGAGGCGGACGCGCTGACCCTGTCCTTGGTCGCGGTGCGCTCCGGCTGGGTGATCGGCCACATCGCCGCGTCCCCGGTGACCCTGACCGCCACCGGCGGCGAGGTGTCCGGCCGGTGGTTCGGGCTCGGACCGTTGTCCGTGTCCCCTGCTCACCAGGGAGAGGGTATCGGTGCAGCTCTGATGCGGTCGGCGCTGGAGATTCTCGACACCGCCGAGGACGCCACCGGTGTCGTCCTCCTCGGCGACCCGACGTACTACGACCGTTTCGGGTTCGCGGCCCGTGAAGGCCTCGTCATGGAGGGGCTGCCGCAGGAGAGTGCCGCCTACTTCCAGGCGCTGCGGTTGGACGGGGAATCGTCCTATCCGCACGCGGTGGTGACCTACCACCCCGCGTTCGGGGCCTAGTTATGGTGACGCCCGACCTTTTCTCAAGTCTGGTCACCATTCGCACCCCTTAAGAAGCTTAATAAATGAAAGTCCCAGGTCAGTTTTTCTGAAGCTGATGTTGGGGTGCGATATCTGACAGAGTGGGTATCTGTCACACCCCGGCGGCGGGGCTTCCCGGGTGTGAGCGGCCCGTGACGATAACATGTGGACCGCTATGGATTCGACACAGACGCAACGCGGAAATCAGTACCGGGGCCACCGCAGGGACATTGATGGCCTGCGTGGTCTGGCGATCGCGTTGGTGGTGGTGTTCCACGTGTTCGTCGGCCGGGTGTCGGCGGGTGTGGACGTGTTCCTGCTGTTGGGCGGGATTTTCTTCTTCAGTCCGCAGATCCGTAATGCGCTGAATCCTGCGGGGTTGACGGTGGTGCAGTCGTTCCTGCGCATTTTCCGTCGCCTGTACCCGGCACTGATCACCGTCGTCACCGTCGCCGTCGTCAGCGCACTGATGATATTCAACAGGGTGCGTTGGCCCGAGGTCGGTGAGGATGCCGCCTCGTCGCTGCTGTACGTGCAGAATCTGCACCTGGCCAATCTCGGGCAGGAATACTCCGCGGTCAACCGTGAGGTCAGCGTCTTCCAGCACATCTGGTCGATGTCGGTGCAGATGCAGATCTACCTGGGCTCGCTGCTGGTCATTGCGCTGGTGGCTGCGATGTTCCAGCGTCACGTCCGCTCCAGTTCACAGGTGTTGCACTGGTTGCTGGTGGGTGCCACGGTGGCGAGCTTCGGTTACGCCACGTGGTTGGGCAGTCATGATCAGGGGGCGAACTACTATTCGCCGTTGTCCCGGTTCTGGGAGATCGGCCTGGGTGGGCTGTTCGGTATCTGGTTGTTGGGACGTGTGCTGCCGGCGGCGTGGGCACAGCTCCGGCTCGTCGCCGGGGTGGCTGGTCTGGCGTTGATCATCGGCACAGGTCTGTTCCTGGATGGTGCGGCGCAGTTCCCCGGGCCCTGGACGCTGGTGCCGTTGGCGGGTGCGGTGTTGGTGGTGTTGGCCGGGAATCCGGTGGAGGGTGACGACGCGGAGTCTGCCGCGTCATCCCCGTCGTCCCCGTCCTGGGTGACCATGCTGTTGTGCACCGCGCCGTTCCAGTTCCTCGGGCGTATCGCCTACAGCCTGTACCTCTGGCACTGGCCGGCGCTTGTCCTCGTGACCTACCTGATGTCAGACGGCGCCGATGTCGCCGAACCCGGGGGAGGTGCGGGTGCGTTCTTCAACGGCATCACCGCCACCCTCGGGAACGGGGAGGGGATCGTGGTCGGCACGGTGGTGGTCGTGACGTCCGTTCTGCTGGCGTGGGCGACGTACCGGCTCATCGAGACTCCGCTGCGTCAACGGGCCAAGCCCGCGCGCTCCATGGCGCTGAGTCCGGCCTACGTGCGCCAGTCGGTCCGCGGGCGTCGCGGTGTCATTGGTGCTGTGTCTGCACTGGTCATGGTCATCGCGACGGTCGGGGTCGTGTCTTTCGGGCCCGTGATCGAACACCGCAACGAGCAGGCGGCCGCCACCGACGCCGATGACGTCGATCCTGCCGACTACCCTGGCCCGGCTGCTTTCCTCGCGGACGTGCCGGTTCCGGATGACATGCCGGTGCAACCCGACCCCGCTGTCGGTGAGGAGGAGATGCTCCCTGACACACAGCCCGACGGATGCTTCTCCGGGTTCGCGGAATCCAATGTGATCCTCACCCAGCAATTCAACTCCACCGACACCCCGTGTGCGTACGGGGACGTGAACTCCGACCGCACCATGTACCTCGCCGGCGGGTCGCACTCCGAGCATTACCTCAACGCTCTCGAGACGATCGGTGAGGAGCAGGGCATCAAGATCGTCCCGATCCTTAAGATGGGCTGCGTCCTGGGGATGAATCTGCCTCATCTCAGCGGTGACCCGTACCCCGAGTGCGCGGAATGGAATGACAAGGCCCAGCAGTACATTTTCGAGAACCCTCCGACGGACGGGGTGTTCATGCCGGTGACCCGCCCGACCATGATCGAGGGAGACGGTCCGGACATGGTTCCCGTCGAGTACATCGACATGGTGCAGCGGCTCACCGACGCCGGCATCCACACCTGGGGTGTGCGGGACACCCCGTGGCACATGGCAGGACCAGGGGTCCAGGGCAACGCCCGGCTCTGCGTCGCCGAAGGCGTTGACGGTGACTGCGGTATCGCAGAGGAGACCAGCATGGCTCCGGTGAACCCGGCGTTGGAGGCGTACCAGGGCCTGGACATGACCCCGCTGGACCTCACTCCGGCACTGTGTCGCGACGGCCGCTGCCCGGCGGTCGTGGGCAATGTACTGGTGTACCGGGACGGGCAGCACTTCACCTCGTTGTTCTCCTCACTGCTGGCCCCGGAGATCAGTCGGCAGATGTACGACGCGCCCCCGGCACTGCCGGAAACGCCGCTGCCGTAGTTTTCGCCCTGCCCGTCGCGGGTGGCATGCTGTACCGGTTATGAACGGCAGAGAACCATTTGTCCAGGAACGGACTGCCCCGGCACCCCGTTCTGCACTCCGGCGCACCGACATCGACGGTCTGCGTGGTCTGGCGATTGCGTTGGTGGTGGTGTTCCACGTGTTCGTCGGCCGGGTGTCGGCGGGTGTGGACGTGTTCCTGCTGTTGGGCGGGATTTTCTTCTTCAGTCCGCAGATCCGTAATGCGCTGAATCCTGCGGGGTTGACGGTGGTGCAGTCGTTCCTACGGATATTCCGTCGTCTGTACCCGGCGTTGGTCACGGTGGTGGGGGTGTCCCTCATTGCGGCACTGGTGGTCTACGCGCCGGTGCGCTGGTCGGACGCCGGAATGGATGCTGCGGCATCCCTGCTGTACCTGCAGAACCTGAATCTCAGTGCCCAGGGCAACGACTACGCGTCCATCAGTACCGATGTCAGCGTCTTCCAGCACATCTGGTCGATGTCGGTGCAGATGCAGATCTATCTGGGGGCGCTCATCGTGATCGCGCTGGTGGCCGTGGTGTTCCGCCGGCGTTCACGACGGGACGACCAGGGACGTCCCGCGTGGCGACTGGTACCTTCGCCTTCCTGCTGGGTGTGGCCACGGTGGCGAGTTTCGTCTACGCCACCTGGTTGGGCGGTCATGATCAGGGGGCGAACTACTATTCGCCGTTGTCCCGGTTCTGGGAGATCGGCCTGGGCGGCCTGTTCGGCATGGTGGTTCTGGGGCGTGTCCTTCCTACGGTGTGGCGGAGGCTGCGGCTGATCGCCGGTGTGGTCGGTCTGGCGTTGATCATCGGGACGGGGCTGTTCCTGGATGGCGCGGCGCAGTTCCCCGGGCCCTGGACGCTGGTGCCGCTGGCGGGTGCGATGCTCGTCATCCTCTCCGGGAACCCGGTCGCGGGGGAGTGGGACGCCCGTACGACCGGTGTGACTGCGCTGTTGTCCACCGCGCCGTTCCAGTTCCTGGGACGCACCGCCTACAGCCTGTACCTGTGGCACTGGCCGATCCTCACTCTGGTCACCTTCCTCGTCGCCGGTGGTTCCGGTGCCGAGACTGCGGAGTCTTCGTCGTCCGCCGCCGACGGACTGCAGGGAGTGACGGCCACCCTGGGAGGGAGTACCGGGGCAGCGGTCGGTGCGGGTGTCATCGTCGGGTCGTTGCTTCTTGCCTGGTTGACGTTACGGTTCATCGAACTGCCGTTGCAGCAGACCCGTCGCCCCCGACGCTCGTGGGTCGTCGGCGACCGCGCTTATCTGCGCGCCGCGACGCAGAGCAGAGGAAAGGTTTCCGTCGCCGCCGTCATGGTCGTCGCCAGTGTCGCCGTGATGGTCTTCGGGCCGACGGTCTCGACCTACAACGAGACCAGCGCCGCCACACTGGCGACCGAACCTCTCGACGTCGACAACTATCCCGGGCCCGCCGCATTCCTCGACGATGCCGAGGTCCCCGACGGCGTCGAGGTCGTCCCCGACACCACCGAGGTCGGCCCCATGATGCCGAAGACCCAGGACGACGGCTGCTTCGCCGGTTTCTCGGAGACCGAGCTCATCCTCACCGAGGACTTCAACGACTCCGATGAACCCTGTGCTTATGGTGACACCGGCTCCGACCGCACGATGTACCTCGCCGGAGGCTCGCACTCCGAGCACTTCCTGCCGGCGCTGGACGAGATCGGGCAGGAGCAGGGCATCCGGATCGTGCCGGTCCTGAAGATGGGGTGCGTGGTCGGTATGGCACTTCCGCGCGTCAGCGGCGACGACTACCCGGAGTGCGCGGAATGGCAGCAGAAGGCCCAGGACTACATCGTCGACAATCCGCCGACCGACGGGGTCTTCATGACCGTGACCCGTCCGACCACCATCCGTGGTGACGGGCCGGACCTGATCCCGCCCGAGTACGTCGACGTGATCGGCAGGTTCTCCGACGCCGGTATCCACACCTGGGGCGTGCGCGACACCCCCTGGTTGATGACCGGCCCTGGCAAACAGCTCGATGCGCGGGTCTGTACCGCTGAGGAACGCGATGGTGACTGCGGGGTCGCACAGGACGACGCCCTTCTCCCGGCGAACCCCGCGCTTTCCGCTCTTGACGGTCTGGACGTGACCCACGTCGACCTGACCCCCGCGGTGTGTCGTGACGGGCGCTGCCCCGGTGTGGTGGGCAATGTGCTGGTCTACCGCGACACCCAGCACCTCACCGACAGGTTCTCGGAGCTGCTGGCCCCTGAGATCAGCCGCCAGATGTTCGACCCGGAGGCCCAGGTCGAACAGTCCCAGGCGCCGAAGCTGCAGCGGCGGCAGATGAGGACGCAGGAGATGCGGGGACGCGTGCCGGCCAGGACGTCTTCCGGCTGCCGAAGCCGGGTGAGGACGGTTACGTTGAACCGGAGACGCCAGAGGAACCGGCGGCGCCGGCCGCGCCGGACTCCGGTTGGGTCGACCCGGGCTACGTCGACCCGGGGTACGTCGACCCTGGCTGGGCTCCGGCATACTGAGCAGTATTGCCTGACCGGAGTGTCGTAGGCGGTTATGGGCTGAGAATGGACTTAATATCTAGTCCGACATGAAGTCGACATACCCAGACTCCCGGACCCGGTCGGCACCCGTCCTCGGTGGACGCCGGTCGGACCGTCGTACCCACCGTCGTGACATCGACGGCTTGCGTGGGCTGGCCATCGCCCTGGTCGTGATCTTCCATGTCTTCGTCGGCAGAGTGTCCGCCGGCGTCGACGTCTTCCTGCTCATCGGCGGCATCTTCTTCTTCGCGCCGCAGATCCGCAACGCGCTGAACCCGGCCGGGCTGACCCCGGTGCAGTCAGTGCTGCGCATCGTCCGGCGGCTCTACCCGGCGCTGCTCACCGTGGTGTCGCTGGTGATGGTGCTCACGCTCATCATCTACCCGGTCTCCCGGTGGGCGCAGGCCGGCGGTGACGCGGCGTCCTCCCTGCTCTACGTCCAGAATCTGCACCTTGCCGCCGAGGGCAAGGAGTACTCCGCCGTCAACCGGGACGTCAGTCTCTTCCAGCACATCTGGTCGATGTCGGTGCAGATGCAGATCTACCTCGGATCCCTGCTGGCCATCGTGGTGCTGGCCGCCCTCTTCCGGCGCAGAGGCCGAGTGGGCTCCCGGATTCTGCACCGCACGCTGTCGGTGGCCACTCTGCTGAGTTTCATCTACGCCGTGTGGCTTGGGTTCCACGACCAGGCGGCGAACTACTACTCGCCGTTGTCCCGGTTCTGGGAGATCGGCCTGGGCGGCCTGTTCGGCATCTGGATGGTCGGCCGCGGTATCCCCTGGATATGGCGGTGGCTGCGTTGGCCAGCCGGGGTCACCGGTCTGGTGCTGATTATCGCCACCGGCCTCGTCCTGGACGGTGCGTCGCAGCTCCCCGGGCCCTGGACCGTCGTCCCGCTGGCCGGTGCGATGCTCGTCATTGTGGCGGGCACGCCGGTGACGGAGCCCGACGGTGACCGCATCCGCGCTGCTGCGGAAGGCCGCACCATCGCCTCGGTCGGTGTGACCCGCCTCCTGGAGGGCCGCCTGTTCCAGTTCCTGGGGAAGACCTCCTACGGACTGTACCTGTGGCACTGGCCCTTGCTGGTCCTGGCGACCTACCTGTTCTCCGAGACCACCGGCACGCAGGGGCAGAGTGAGGGGGAGGGGAGCGGTCTCGCCGGTATCACCGCGACACTGGGGACCGGACGGGGTGTCGTCGTCGGCACCGGTGTGATCGCCCTGTCACTGCTGTTGGCGTGGGGCACGCACCGGTACGTGGAGACCCCGTTGCGACAGAAAGGGAAACCGGAACGCTCCTGGATACTGTGGGACCGTCGGTACTGGGCGTCCCTGCTGCGCTCCCGGGCGAAGGTCGTCACCGTGGCGGCACTGGTCGTCGTCAGCGCGGTGGTGTTGTCCTCGGAACGCCTGGTGCAGATGGGTACCGTCCGTCCCCCCACCCTCGTGGCCGGCGTCGACGGCCCTGAATCCGGGGACTACCCGGGCCCGCGGGCCTTCCTGGAGGACATGCCCGTCCCCGACGGCGTCGACGTGCAGCCCGCCCCGGTCTTCGACCCCGAGACCATGCTGCCGGAGATTTCACTCGACGGCTGTCTGGTCGGAGTCGAGGGGGAGGACCTGATCCTCACCCACGACAAAGGCGCCTCTGATGTTCCCTGCGCCTACGGCGACACGGACTCCGACCGCACCATGTACCTTGCGGGCGGGTCACACTCCGAACATTTCCTCCCCGCACTGGACGTCATCGGACGAGAGCGGGGGATCAAGATCGTGCCGCTGGTGAAGATGGGGTGCGTCCTCGGCATGAAGATCGAGCGTATGAGTGGCGGAGACTACGGGGAGTGCTACACCTGGCAGCAGAAAGCGCAGGACTACATCCTCGACAACCCACCGACCGACGGGGTCTTCATGGCCTCGACCCGTCCCACGGCGCGCACCGGTGCCGGGCCGGACCAGGTGCCGGACGGCTATGTCGACACGGTCCGGACGTTCACCGAGGCCGGCATCCACACCTGGGGTGTGCGGGACAACCCCTGGCGGCAGTCCGACGGGACGTTGGGCAACTCGCTGCTGTGCGTCGCGGACGGCGGTGACCCCGCCGAGTGCGGGCCGTCCGCCGGCGGGCTCCTCGAGCGTAACCCCGCCCTCGACGCCTACAGCGGACTGGACATCACCCATATCGACCTCACCGCCGCCTACTGCAGGGACGGCGTCTGCCCTGCTGTCGTCGGCAATGTGCTCGTCTACCGGGACGGGAACCACTTCACGCCGACCTGGGTGACGATGATGGCCCCGGAGGTCGAACGCCAGATGTACGAGCCGGACCCGTCCGAGGAACAGCAACGTGTCGTCGCAGCCGCCGTGCGGGCGACGGACGGGGACGGGGCAGGGGCGACGGCCCCGGCCTTGGCACCGAAGGACGTGTACCGGTTGCCGAAGCCGCAGGTCCCCGTCGTGCCCGATCCCGCGCCACCGGTCGTCGTGGATCCGGGCTGGGGCGGGTCGGGATACGTCGACCCCGGCTGGGGCGAGCCCGCCTACGCGCCGCCGTACTGACGCCCCTCTGGTCAACCCCGTTCACCTGGGCCGTCCTGCAGTCGCCGACACCCCCGTGTAACGCTCCGCGGCCTGGATGTGTTCTGAAACCGGCGTACGGGGCGGTATGCTGTAGCGCGCCATGAACTCTTCCACCACGCAGCCAGGGACGAACAGAGCGTCCGCCGGACGTCCCCGGCCGTCGCACCGCCGGGACATTGACGGGCTCCGTGGCCTGGCGATCGCACTGGTCGTCATCTTCCATGTTTTCGTCGGACGCGTCTCATCCGGCGTGGACGTCTTCCTGCTCGTCGGTGGAATCTTCTTCTTCGCCCCGCAGTTCCGTAACGCACTGAACCCGTCGGGGCTCACCGTCCTGCAGTCGTTCCTGCGTATCTTCCGGCGCCTCTACCCGGCGTTGATCGCGGTCGTCGGGGTGACCCTCATCCTGGCGGTGGTGGTCTACGCCGAGGTCCGCTGGGTGAACGCGGGCACGGACGCGACGTCGTCCCTGCTCTACGTACAGAACTTCCACCTGGCCAGTGAGGGCCAGGAGTACACGGCGATCAACCGGGACGTCAGTCTGTACCAGCACATCTGGTCGATGTCGGTGCAGATGCAGATCTACGTCGGCTCCCTGCTGGTCATCGCCCTGCTGGCAGCGCTGTTCCGGAAGCGGGCGAAGGCCGGGGCCACGCTGTTGCACTGGCTGCTCGTCGCCGGCACGCTGGCCAGCTTCGGTTACGCCACCTGGCTCGGTCAGCACGACCAGGCCCTGAACTACTACTCGCCGCTGTCCCGGTTCTGGGAGATCGGTCTGGGCGGACTGTTCGGCATCTGGCTGCTGGGAATCACCATCCCCCGGACGCTGCGCTGGATCCGCTGGCCGGCGGGCCTGGTGGGCCTGGTCCTGATCATCGTGACCGGTCTCTTCCTCGACGGTGCGGCGCAGTTCCCCGGCCCCTGGACGCTGGTCCCGCTGGCCGGTGCCATGCTGGTCATCTTCGCGGGGAACCCGGAGTCCACGGACGGGGTCTCGGCCCCCGCCCCGTCCACCGGTGTCAGCAGGATGCTGGACGGACGGTTCTTCCAGTTCCTGGGCCGCATCTCCTACAGCCTGTACCTGTGGCACTGGCCGTTGCTGACCCTGGCGACCTTCTGGTTCTCCACCTCCACCGCGTCACAGGCCGGTGGGCTGCGGGGGATCACGGCCACACTCGGGACGCTGGAGGGAGCGGTCGTCGGTACGGGCGTGATCGTGCTGTCGCTGCTGCTGGCCTGGCTGACGCTGCGTCTGGTGGAGACTCCGCTGCGGCAGAAGTCCAAGCCACACCGGTCGTGGATGCTGTTCGACCGCGGCTACTGGCGGGCGTCGCTGCGCTCCCGGGGAAAACTCGTGGCCACCCTGGTGATCATCCTGGCCACCGGTGCGGTGTTCGCCTTCGCACCGATCGTCCAGGCCCGTATCGACGACCGCGCCCAGGCACTCAGTGTGCAGGACGTCGACCCCGCCGAGTACCCCGGACCGAACGCCTATCTCGAGGACGCTGACGTCCCCGACGGCCTTCCCGTCCTGCCGGATCCGTCCGACGACGCACCGATGCTCGCGGACACCCTGAAGGACGGCTGCCTGGCCCACTTCGACCACACCGACCTGGTGATGACGAAGTGGTTCAACGAGGAGGACGAACCCTGCGAGTACGGCGACGTCGACGCCGACCGCACCATGTACCTCGTCGGCGGTTCCCACTCCGAGCACTATCTGCCCGCCCTGGACCTCATCGCCAAGCAGCGCCACTTCAAGATCGTCCCGATCCTCAAGCTGGGCTGTGTGATCGGCATGGACATCCCCAAGTGGGACGGTTCGGACTACCCGGAGTGCCGCGAATGGCAGCAGAAGGCCGAGGACTACATCTTCGAGAACCCACCGTCGGAGGGCATCTTCATGACGGTCACGCGGCCCACCACCATCGAGGGGGACGGCCCGGACCAGGTGCCGCCGGAGTACGTCGAGATGGTGCGTCGTCTCTCGGACGCCGGAATCCACACCTGGGGTATGCGTGACACCCCGTGGGTCCTGGACTCCCCCGGTGTCCAGGGCAATGCCCGCCTGTGCGTCGCCGAAGACCGTGGAGAGGACTGCGGTGTCGATGAGGCGGAGTCGCTGGCCCCGGTGAACCCCGCCCTGGGTGCCTACCGTGGTCTCGACCTGACGAACATCGACGTCACCGACGCGGTGTGCCGGGACGGACGCTGCCCTGGAGTGGTGGGTAATGTGCTGGTCTACCGTGATGCCCAGCACTTCACCAACCTCTTCGCCGCCATGCTCGCCCCCGAGATCTCCCGCCAGATGTACGACCCCGAGGCGGTGGAGGAGTCCCGCCGTGCCGCCGAGGAGGCGGATGCCATGGCACCCGCGACACCGGACGGCGACGTGCAGAAGGACGTCTTCCGTCTGCCGAAACCGGGGGAGGAGGGAGCCGTCGGGGAGCCCGGTGCCGAGGGTGATGAACCGGCAGCACCGGCAGCACCGCCTGAGCCGGATCCCGCCCCGGTGCCGGACCAGGGGTGGGTGGACCCAGGCTATGTGGACCCCGGCTACGTGGATCCGGGATATGTCGATCCGGGCTACGTGGACCCCGGCTACGTGGATCCGGGCTACGGTTACGCGCCGCCCTACTGAGAGTCTCCGTCGCTGGCGTCCATGAGGTCCTGGACAGTGGCGAACTCATCCAGCCCGTAGCGTTCCAGCATGCCCTCGGAGCCGTCGGACGGCCAGACGTCGGCCCCGGCGACCGGGAGGAAGCCCAGGGAGTCGCCGTCGGGCAGGCAGAAGATGACGGTGTCCATCGCGGTCAGGTTGAGCAGAGCGTCCCCCAGCAGATCCGTGGGGAAGAGGGTCACGAGGATGACGTCGGCCGGTCCGTCGGCGCCGTCCATGGCGGCGTGCGTCCCGCCGTTCCCGTCACTGCTCCGGTCATCATCGGTGTCTCCGGCGATGAGTGCGGGCAGGGAGGTCCTGATCTCGGGCGTGGACCGGATCCCCTCCAGGTAGGCCTGCGCCAGATTCTGGCGGTGGAGACGCTGGTTGGTGTCCTCGTCCTGCAGTGACCGCACGTACATGGCAGGGGCGGAGCGCGGCATCCCTTCCGGGCTGGTCTCCTGCTCGACCGCCCACTCGGCGTAGCTGCGCATCGCCGGCTTCTCCTCGCCGGACAGGAACTGGAGGTCGCGGGTGGCGGCGTACTTCGCCTCGGACAGTTTCTGGGCGCTGCCGGTCATCGGGGCGTTGATACCGTAGTAGGTCCACTGCGGCGCACTCGTCGGATCGTGGCGGAACACGACCTGGGCCACGGAGGCGGCTGCAGAGTCGGCTGCGGGGTCTGACTCACTCATCGTCGCCACCCCCGTCGACATCGGACCGCTGGAGGACGGCGACCATGAAGTCGCTGGCGTTCTCACCGTCGTGGAAGGGATGCAGTTCCCAGGAGGAGAACCGCTGGACGGTGTGCAGACCCGCTGCGGCGACATCCTGCTCGAAGGCCTCGACGGAACGCCCCCGCGACAGGCCGAACCCGACGACGAGTCGCCCGGCCGGGGCCAGCCGGGAAGCCAGGACGCCGAGGGCCTGCCGGTGGGCGGCGTCGGGGATGAAGGCCAGGACATTGCCGGCGGAGACGATGATGTCGAAAGGACCCGTCGGGACGTCGTCGGACGAGGCGAGGTCACCGACATGCCACTCGACACCGGAACCGGCGTAGCGTTCGCGGGCGTACTCGACGAGCTGGGGGTCGATGTCGACGGCGGAGACGACGTGGCCGCGGGCGGCGAGACTCACGGCGACACGCCCCGTCCCGGAGCCGGCGTCGAGAATCCGGGCGTGCCGGGAGGCCATCGCGTCGATCAGACGTGCCTCGCCGTCGATGTCCTTGCCCTCGTGCTCGAACCCTTCCCACCGGGCGATGTAGCGCTGCGAGTGGGCCGGGTCCGCACCCGTGACGGACGCCCAGGTGGTGGAGGTGTTTCCCGTCGCCTGACTGGACTCAGGTACTGAGGGTACTGACGGTACTGACGGTACTGACATGGGCTGGATGGGACTCATGCCCACCAGTATGCCAGCAGGGACGGACCCGTCGACGCAACGTTCTGTGCGACGCGGAAGTTGTGTGGGGTTGTTCAGACGCTGTGTCACCCCACGGCGTCGAGAATCTCCTGTGCTGTCGCCAGGCAGGCCTCGCGGTCAGCGTCGACGAGACCGATACGGGAACGACGGTCGATGAGATCCTCCACGGTCAGTGCGGCTTCGTGGGTGACGTGCCAGGCGAACTCCGCGCGGACGGTGTCGATGCCCGGCGCGACCGGCTCCAGTGGCCGGTCCACCGGGCAGGTCCGCAGGACGGCCGGGGCCTCGTGACCGAAGCGGTCGACCATCGAGGTCGGCAGTCCGGCGAGGTCACTGGAGCGTACGTCATCGACACCGGGGGCACCGGGAGCTCCCACGAGGGGAAGTGACGTCGTGACGCACGGACCAGGGGTGGAGCCGGTGTCGCGGAGCTTGTCGACGACGAGGTCCACGGTCTGCTCCGCCATCAACCGGTACTCGGTGAGCTTCCCGCCGGTCACGGTGATGAAGGTGGCGTCCTCGCCCTCACCGGTGAGGATGACGTGCTCGCGGGAGAGGTCGGCGGTGGACCCCTCTGCCGAGTCATTGAACTGCACCAGGGGGCGGAGTCCGGCGAAGGCGCCGAGCACGTCGTCGGTCGTGAGGTCCACGGCGAGGGCCTGGTTGACCACGTCGAGAATCCACTGCACGTCGGAGTCCGGGACCTCGGGGACGTCCGGGATGGTGTCGGTGCCGAGATCCTCGTCGGTGATGCCGATGTAGCAGCGTCCGAGTTGTTCGGGGAGGATGAAGCAGAAGCGGCTGCTGTGGCCGGGGACCGGTACGGTCAGCGCACCGGTCGGGTTGCCGACCGCGGCGGCGTCGATGACCAGGTGGGTGCCGCGGGACGGACGCACCGTGACCTGCGGGTCGAGATGCCCCGCCCAGACGCCGGTGGCGTTGACCACGGCGCCGGCGGTGACCGTGACCGGCGACGATGTGGCGTCCAGGGCGTCCTGCAGGACGACCCTGTCCCCGTGGGCCTCGACGGCACGGCAGTGGGTGAGTACCCGGGCGCCGTATCCGGCGGCGGTACGCACCAGGGCAGTGACCAGGCGGGCGTCGTCGACGAGCTGGCCGTCATGGTTGACGTAGCCGAAGCGTAGGTCGGAGGTGTCGACGGCCGGACAGAGTTCGGCGACGCGCTGTCGGCTGACGGTCCGCGACGGGGGCAGCGTGCTCGACGGTGTGCGTGCGGCGATGCGGAGCGCGTCGCCGGCGATGAACCCGACCCGCGGTGCCGTCTTCTGGCCGGTGGTGTAGCGGTCCTGCACCGGCACCACCTGGGTGACCGCGTGGGTCAGGTGCGGCGCAGTGGTGCCCATGAGGATGCCGCGTTCCAGGGCGGAGCGCCGCGCGATGCCGACATTGCCGGTGGCGAGATAGCGCAGCCCACCGTGGGCGAGCTTGGATGACCAGCGCGACGTGCCGAAGGCGATGTCGTGGGCGTCGACGATCAGGACGTCCAGACCGCGGGTTGCGGCGTCCAGGGCGACTCCGGCGCCGGTGACTCCCGCGCCGATGACGACCAGGTCGACGTGGGTGGTGCCGTCGGTGCCGTTGCGGAGCCCGTCGAGCTCGTGGGCACGGCGGGTGGCGTTGAGTCTGGCGGCGGTGGCGTTGAAATGCGGCATGGTGTCGAGCATATGCGGTGGATAAGACGGAAGCCGCCGTTTCCCGATCAAAAGCGACTGCACCGGGTATCTTTTCAGACATGAACAATCTGAGCTCTGTCCCCGTGCCGCCGATGAAGTTCAATTTGTGGGGCACCGTCGACGAGGCGAAGCCCCTGGGTGATTCGACGCGGTCCATGCTCGGGACCCTGATGGGAGTGCGGGAGGAGGCCGGCGCCACCGCCGCGAAGGACCTCCCCGTCGATGCCGTCACGCTGAGTCCCGTCCGGTTGTCGGAGACGGACCTCCGGGCCTTCGCCGATATCGTCGGGGAGTCCCGCATGTCCGTCGAGAGACCAGCGTGCGCCCCGTGCCCGCGGGAAGTCGTCGCTGGACCTGCTGGAATGGCGTGCCGGACGCCCGCACGTCATCTCCGCACCGGACGCCGTCCTCGCGCCGGGGACCGACGATGAGGTGCTGGCGATCCTGGAGTTCTGCTCGGCCGAAGGCATCGCCGTGGTCCCGTTCGGTGGTGGCACCTCCGTGGTCGGCGGGTTGACCCCGACCGACACCGACGGGACACGTACCTTCCGCGCAGTGGTGAGCCTGGACCTCGCCCGTTTCGACGAGTTGACGGACGTCGACGTCGAATCCGGTCTCGCGACCCTCGGTGCCGGCCTGACCGGACCGGCGGCCGAACTGCTGCTCGCCGAACACGGGCTGCAGATTGGCCACTACCCGCAGTCCTTCCCCTACGCGACCATCGGCGGCTATGCGGTGACCCGCTCCTCCGGACAGAACTCCGCCGGGTACGGGCGTTTCGACGACATGGTGCGTGAGCTCACCATGGTGACCCCGGTCGGTGTGATGACCGTCGGACATGCCTCGCCGGCGTCCGCCGCCGGCCCGGACCTGCGTGAGCTGGTAATGGGCTCGGAGGGCACCTTCGGCGTGGTCACCCGGGTCCGCGTGCGGGTCCACCCGGTCCCGCAGGTCAAGCGCTACGAGGCCTTCACCTTCCCCGACTTCACCACGGGCGTGGCCGCACTGCGGGCAGTGAAGCAGACCGGGACGGGGCCGACGGTGATCCGCCTGTCCGACGAGATCGAGTCCTCGATCAACCTCTCCTCCGGGGACAAGGCCGGCGAATCCAGCGCGCCGCCCGGATGCATGTGCATCACCATGTACGAAGGCACCGAGGAACACACGGCGTCCCGTCACAAGGAGACACGCGACCTGCTGCTCTCCATGGGGGCGACCAGTGTGGGGGAGGACCCCGCGCGCCACTGGGAGCAGGGACGGTTCAACGCCCCGGTGCTGCGCGACTCCCTGCTGGACTCCGGCGCGCTGTGCGAAACCCTGGAGACCTGCACCGACTGGTCGAATGTCCCCCGGTTGAAGAAGGCCGTCGGCGATGCGCTGGCCGAGACCCTGAACACCTCGGGAACGATGGCCCTGATCATGTGCCACGTCTCCCACGTCTACGCCGAGGGCTGTTCGCTGTACTTCACCATCGTCGCCGCACAGAAGGGGGACCCGGTGGCACAGTGGCGCACCGCGAAGACAGCCGTGACCCGGGCACTCACCGAGAACGGCGGGACAGTCACCCACCACCACGCCGTCGGCGCGGACCACCGGCCCTTCATGTCGGCGGAGATCGGGGAGCTCGGGGTCGAGATCCTGCGGACGGTGAAGAACAAGCTGGACCCGGCCGGCATCATGAACCCCGGAACCCTGATCGGAGCATCCTGATGAACACTTACGAGGTCGGGCACGTCGACCTGAAGCGCGTAGCCCTGCTGACCAACCCCCACGCGGGTAAAGGAGGTGCAGGGACGGCTGCCGAGGTGGCCCGGGACCGTTTCGCCGACCACGGCATTGACGTGGTCAGTATCCAGGGAGCATCGCCCGAGGGGGCCCGCGAGCTGGCCGGACGCATGGTCGCCGAGGAGGAGATCGACGCGCTGGTCGTGTGCGGTGGTGATGGACTCATCAACCTGGCGCTGCAGGAACAGGCAGGGTCGTCCACCCCGCTGGGCATCATCCCGGCGGGCACGGGTAACGACCATGCACGCGAGTACGGTATCCCGACCCATCCACGCCGCGCGGCGGACATTGTCGCCCGGGGGTTCTGTACCACCACGGACCTGGGACGGATGCGCAACGATGCCGGGGAGGAGCACTGGTTCGGCACCATCGCCTGTGCCGGCTTCGACTCGCTGGTCTCTGACCGGACCAACCGCATCAGCTGGCCGAAGGGGCAGATGCGGTACAACATCTCCATCGTCGCCGAGTTCCTCAACTTCCACTCGATCCCCACCCGGCTGGTGCTGGAGCCGGGGACGGCGGATGAGAAGGTGATCGAGGAGAACATGACCCTGGTCGCGATGGGCAACACGAAGAGCTACGGCGGTGGCATGCTCATCTGCCCCGACGCCGACCACCATGACGGCATCCTGGACATCACCGTGCTGGAACGGATGGGCCGGACGAAGGCGGCCCTGAAGTTCATCAAGATCTTCGACGGCAGCTTCGTGGAGGAGAAGGGGGTGCACACCTACCGGGCGAAGAAGGTGCGCATCGAGATGACCGACCGCGGCGGCCAGCAGATCAACGGCTACGCCGACGGTGACATGTTCGCACCCCTGCCGATGGACGTGGAGGTCGTTCCGGGGGCGGGACGGCACCTGGTGCCGCGTCCGTAGGCGGGATGCTGCGCTGGGACGGACGTTCCAGGGTGGTTTCTCTGTCCCCTGCCACCCTGGGGCATCGGTGTCAGCCCCTCCGGTCTCACCGGGCTAGTGGACGGCCGGGACTCCGGCGGCGACCTTCGCGGCATCGATGCCGTTGGTCCGTGTCAGGGAGTACCGCGTGGGGGCGGGAGCGGTGGGGGACGCGGCCGCAGAGCCGTTCCCGGCACCCTTCTTCTTCCCACTGGATCCGGTGAGTTTCCGGATCACCTTCGCCGCCACCACGGGGTGGTCGATCTGGGCGCGGGTGACGCGGGCGTTGAGCATGTTCGGGAGCTTCATAACCGGTGATTCTATGTCACCGGAACGGCTATTCTCGGGCATATGACGAATAAGACAGACAGTTCAGGACGCCGCCTCGCCATCGTGACCGGTGCCTCCGCCGGCATCGGTGAGGCCACCGCCGTCGCCCTCGCCGCCGACGGGTGGGACGTCGTCCTCGCGGCCCGACGTCCCGAGAAGCTCCGGGAGGTGGCCGGGCGTATTGCGCACGACGCCCCGGACGCGACGGCCCACGTGGTGGAGGTCGACGTCACCGACCGGGTGAGCGTCGACGCGCTGGCATCCACCGTCCACGACCTCGGCGGCGCTGACCTGCTGGTCAACAACGCCGGTGGAGCCCGGGGGCTGGACCCGGTGCTGGACGGGGACGTCGACGACTGGCGGTGGATGTACGAGGCCAACGTGATCGGTACGCTCCAGGTGACCCAGGCGCTCTTCCCCGAGCTCACTCGCACGGCTGCGCCACAGGTCATCAACGTGGTCTCCATTGCAGGGAGGGGTGCCTACCGGGGCGGAGCGGGCTACAACGCCGCGAAGTTCGGGGAGACCGCACTGTCCGATGTGATGCGTATGGAGTTCGCGGAGCAAGGGGTGCGTGTCTGTCAGGTCGACCCCGGGCGGGTGGCGACGGACTTCAGCCTCAACCGGTTCAAGGGTGACGAGGAACGGGCACGGCAGGTCTATGACGACGTTCTGAACCTGACGGCCCAGGACATCGCAGAGACCATCCGGTGGGTGGCGGACCGTCCGGCGCACATGGACGTGGACACCATCATGATCCGGCCGACTGACCAGGCGTAACCGTCGCTGTCGGCGGGGACGGACCCGGCCGGCACTGCGGTGCAGGGCAGGATCGCGGGACGATGAGACCTCCGTCACCGGTGCCGGTTATGTTGTTATCGCTGTTGTTTATGGACAATGTTTTATGGTGCAGGTCAGCGGTCATAGGATGAAAACATCATGAATGCCAGACTCACACTTGAATCCCTGCGCTACGCTGACGCGGTGGCGGACACGGGATCGTTCAGCTCAGCCGCGCGTCGTTTCGGGGTCACCCAGCCGGCATTGTCCATCAGCATCGCCAAACTCGAGGAACATCTCGGCGGGCGCATCTTCCTCCGTAACCCCCGGGGGACGTCGCCGACGGCGTTCGGGGCTGCGATGCTGCCCCGCATCAAACAGATCATCACCGACGTGACCCGGATGGAAGTCGAGGCGGAGTCCTTCACCTCCAGCCGTTCCGGCACCGTGCGGGTGGGAATCTCCCCGAAGATCGACAAGACCATCGTCGGGCAGCTCAAAGACGCCATCCACGGCCCGAATGCCCTGGCCACCGGTCACGACGTGATGCTGTTGGAGGCTGAGCTGGAACCACTGGAGGAGTTCCTGCAGGCGGGGAGCCTCGACATGATCATCGTGCCGGCACTCGGGTCCCTGCCCGGGTACAGTCACCGCCTGATCGATTCCGACTACCTGGTGCTGGTGGACCCGACGGACGAGGGGGCGGGCGAGACGATCACCGTCGACGAACTCGCCGAACGCGAGTTGATCCTGTGCCGTCACGGCTGTGGAATCACCCGCATGGTGTCTGACATGTTCGCCGAGGCCGGACGGTCGATGAAACGTGCGGAGATGGAGGTCACCCACTGCAGTGCCCTGCCCGGCTGGGCCGACAAGGGGATGGGTTCAGTCGTCCTTCCGGAGCGGCACGTCAAGGAGGGAATGGCCTCACGTCGCATCGTCCGGGAGGACGGGACACAGGTAGAGATGTTCTACGAGCTGGTGTGGGATCCGGGCTCGGCGAGTGCCGTCTACCTGGACTCCCTTGCGAAGTACCTCACCACCGTGTCGCCGTGGTCACATAAGAACAAGTGATTACCCCATAAGGTTTACGGCCTCACCAGCGAAAACGCGCCAAACCTATAGTCGGTTTACCGACACCGTGTGACGGCACCGGCTGACGACCGGGCAAGAGTCCGCCACCGACGCTTCAGGAGGTTTGGACCGTTGACTGCCGTTGCCCCATCCGAGAAGAAGAACACCCCTCACCTCCGGCCCGAGAGCCGGCCCCATGGTGGCCGATCCCGTAAGGGCGGTCACGCGTGGGCGCTGCTGACCACGACCGACCACAAGCAGCTCGGCATCATGTACATCGTGATGGCCTTCCTCTTCTTCTTCATCGGTGGCCTCATGGCACTGCTGATCCGTGTGGAGCTCTTCCACCCGGGTCTGCAGTTCCTGTCCAATGAGCAGTTCAACCAGCTGTTCACCATGCACGGCACCATCATGCTGCTGCTGTTCGGCAGCCCCCTGGTGTTCGGATTCGCGAACTACGTGATGCCGCTGCAGATCGGTGCACCGGACGTGGCCTTCCCCCGGTTGAATGCGCTGGGATTCTGGCTGACCACGTGGGGTGGCATCATCATGTTGTCCGGCTTCCTGACGCCGGGTGGTGCGGCGGACTTCGGCTGGACGATGTACATGCCGCTGGCCGACGCCATCCACTCTCCGGGTGTGGGTTCACACCTGTGGATCATCGGTGTCGGTGTCGGCGGCGTGGGGACGATCGCCTCTGCAGTCAACATGATCACCACGATCCTGTGCCTGCGTGCTCCGGGGATGACGATGTTCCGGCTGCCGATCTTCACCTGGAATATCCTGGTCATGTCGCTGCTGGTGTTGCTGATCTTCCCGCTGCTGACCGCTGCAGCCCTCGGCGTGCTCTACGACCGCATCCTCGGCGGGCACATCTACGACTCGGCCAACGGTGGCGCGATCCTGTGGCAGCACCTGTTCTGGTTCTTCGGCCATCCTGAGGTCTATGTCCTGGCCCTGCCGTTCTTCGGCATCGTCTCGGAGATCTTCCCGGTGTTCTCCCGTAAGCCGATGTTTGGTTACGTCGGTCTGGTGTTCGCCACCCTGTCGATCGCCGCGCTGTCACTGGCGGTGTGGGCGCACCACATGTTCGTCACCGGTGCGGTGCTGCTGCCGTTCTTCAGTTTCATGACCTTCTTGATTGCTGTGCCGACCGGGATGAAGTTCTTCAACTGGCTGGGCACGATGTGGAAGGGGCGGATCACCTTCGAGACGCCGATGATCTTCGCGGTCGGTTTCTTCGCGACCTTCCTGTTCGGTGGTCTGACCGGTGTGATGCTCGCGTCGCCGGCACTGGACTTCCAGTTGTCGGACTCCTATTTCGTGGTCGCCCACTTCCACTACACCTTGTTCGGCACCCTGGTGTTCGCGTCCTACGCGGGTGTGTACTTCTGGTTCCCGAAGATGACCGGCCGCATGCTGGACGAGAAGCTGGGCAAGATCCACTTCTGGCTGACCTTCATCGGTTTCCACACCACGTTCCTGGTGCAGCACTGGTTGGGGAGCATGGGTATGCCCCGTCGTTACGCCGACTACCTGGATTCCGACGGGTTCACCCTGTTGAACCAGGTCTCCACGATCGGCGCACTGCTGTTGGGCGTTTCGGTGCTTCCCTTCGTGTGGAATGTGTTCAAGTCGTGGCGCTACGGTGAGGTCGTCACCGTGGACGACCCGTGGGGTTACGGCAATTCGCTGGAGTGGGCGACGTCCTGCCCGCCGCCGCGGCACAACTTCACCTCGATGCCGAAGATCCGGTCGGAGCGTCCGGCCTTCGAGCTGCATCACCCGCACATGGTGAAGACCGCCCGCGAGGAAGCCACGTGGGACGCCACTTCTAGCGGTACCTAGGAGAGTCGGCACCATCATATGTCCAGGGTCAGCGGATGAGTGCCAGCACCTGGGTGATCCACCCCTGTTCGATGAGGAAGAGGACGGTCTTCAGGGCGGCCGGATTATCGGCGAGGAAAGAGAATACGGCGATGATGTCGCTGATGCTCACACCGGCACCCTGCAGTGCCATGAAGATCGTGATGATGTCGCCGACGCTGACCCCGGCGTTGAGCAGTGCGGTGACGACAGTGACGGCCGCGCCGATCTCGCCACCACCGATACCGCCCAGGCTTCCGAGTGCGTCGAAAGGTCCGGCCTTGGTGCCGTTCAGGCTGCTGACCAGGTCGGCGGGCAGGGAGGAGTCGGACAGGCTCCCCTCGTCCTGGGAAGAGTCTGCGACCGCAGTGGGGGCGAAGACGAGGGCGGGTGTGACGATGACAGCGGCGATACCGGCCTTGAGGCGGTGCGAGACGGGTGAAAGGGTCATGGCCCATACTTTCTGCTGGTGAAGTGGTTGGCTTAGAACCATAGCAGTGCAGTGTAGGGGCCGTCTATGGAACGGGTGACCGGCTACTTCCTCCGGGACGAAAGTCCCGTGGCGACGAGGGCTGCACATACGAGGCAACACGCGGCCACGACCACCAGGGCCTGTGCGTAGTCCGAACCGCCGGTGAGTGCCGCCAATACGGTCGGCAGGAGGAAGCCCAGGTAGGCGACCGAATAGTAGATGCCCGTCATTGCGGCAAGCTCCTGCGGGGTGGCCAGGGCCTGCGACAGGAGGAGGCCGGCGACCAGGCAGACACCGAAGGAACCGCCGAGGACGACTGCGGCGACGAACGCCAGGACAAGGCTTCCCACGGCCGCGGTCACGGCGGCCAGGACCAGACCGATGAAGAGGCACACGAGCCCGACCGGGAGCGCCCGGCCGCGCGTCACCCGGTTGAGCCAGCTGACTCCGGGTTGTGTGGCGGACCCTGTCCCCAATGTGAGGACAGTGAGGACGGTGGCGAAGATGGTGGTGTGATCGCCGAGACTCTCCTCGAAAACTGTCGGAAGTACTGCATAAGCGATGCCCGCCGCAGCGAAGACCCATGGTGCCGCGGGGACGAGGACACGGAGGAACGGACGCCGCGACGACCGTGAGACGGTCAGATCGTGCCACCAGGGGTGGGCGTCGTGTGATACCTGCGGGGGCACCGTTTCGGGGCAGCGCATGGTCGGGAGCAGTGCCAGGAGGCACAGTAGGACGTGCAGCACATAAGGCGTCTGGGCGGGCCATGGTCCCCACTGGGCCAGTGCGCCGGTGACGCCTGCCCCGATCGCGAAACCGAGTGTCAGGGAGAGGGAGGAACGCTGGGCGCCGGAGGTGATCTTCGCGTCCGGGTCGTAGTCCCGTCCGGACAGCTCCTTGATCCAGCTTGAGCCGACGGACATGCCCACTCCGACCCCGACGCCAGCGAAGAGCCGGCCGATGCACAGGACGGTGAAGGAGCTCATACCGCAGGCCAGGATGACACTGCCCACGGCAGCGGCAACCAGACCGGAAAGCGTCACTGTCCTGCGTCCGTGGCGGTCGGACAGGGCTGCGGCGACAAGGAGTCCGGGGATGAGCCCGAAAACGTACATGCCCAGCAGGAGATTCGACTGCCACGGGGCGTACCCGCCCACCGTTTCGTAGAGGTGGAGCAGGGGAGTGAAGTGGTTACCGCCCCAGGCGAGCAGGAACACTGCCGGGACGGGGAGCATCCACAGGCGGTTCGGGGGCACATCCGGACTCACGGGGCGACCTCGTAATGGCCGTGCCACCCCGTGAGGTGTGCCTGGATGAGTTCCTCGAAGCGGTGGACGTCTCCCCGTCGGACAGCATCGGCCAGCGCCGCGTGTTCGTCGATGACGGGCTGGAGGTCGCCTGTCATGGCGCGGATGGCCAGGAAGGTCAGTCGGGCGAGTCGTGGTGCGAGCAGGCCGGATATTTCGGTGACGATGCGGTTGTCGTCGAAGTGGATGATGTGCGAGTGGAACGTGAAGTCCAGTGCGGCGAAGCTGTCGGGGGACGCGGCGTTCGACCGTTGCTGGTCGACGGTGTCATCCAGCCGTGCGGCCAGGGCGGTGCGTTCATCGGGGTTCTCCGCGATGCGTCGGACGATGTCAGTCTCGAGCATGGAGCGTACGGTGAGGAGCTCGCGGCGTTCGCGTTCGGTCGGGACGGTGACGGTGGCGCCCTTCTTCGGGGCGATTCTGACCAGCCCCCAGGCCTCGAGCCGGAGCATCGCCTCGCGCACGGGGGTGCGGCTCACTCCGCGCTGAGTAGCCACCTCCACTTCGGTGAGGTTGTGGCCTGCCTCGATTGTTCCCTTGATGATCTCGTCGGCGAGTTCCTCGGCGACCCGTCCGGCAATCGAGCGTTCCGGGGTGCCCGGTGCCCACACCGGCGGGCCTTCCTGTCCATGATGCATGCATCAAAGAATACATCATGTGCTAAAAGGTATGCGGGGAGGGTGGGCAGGGGCAGGGACAGTCGCGTCGGGGTTGGCCGCACTGGCAGAGGTATCGGTTTGCTGGCAGACCCGTTGGTCGGTTTCGACCCGTAAACCGGCGGTTACCTCTGCCGCGCTGCCGGATGCTCTGCCATGTCCGCCGACCGAGCTGAAAAAGGAGGTCACCGCGTTGTGCGGTGACCTCCCGGTAGGTGGGGCGGAGGGCTGTTACTCTGCAGCGTCGCCAGCGTCATCCCCGCCGTTGTCGCCGCTGTCGTCACCACCGAGTGATCCGGTGACGGAGCCGATCACATCGCCGACGGTGGCGTCGCCGTCGTTGACCACGGAGATGATGTCCAGGATGGTCTGCAGTGAGACATTCCCGCCGAGGACGTCGCCGAGGATTTTGGCGACGGACTTCCAGTCGGCGTCGGACAGCGAGGAAGCCGCGTCTTCAGAGCCGATGCCTTCGGGCAGGGAGCCCTCGGCGGAGCCGGCTGCCGAGCTGTCGGCATCATCGTCGGTGCCTTCGGCGTCGTCTGTCGCGGAAGCGGAGGAATCGGTCGCGGGTGCTTCGACCTCGTCCGCGACGGCTGCCGGGGCGGCGAGGACCAGGGCAGGTGCGAGGGCGACGGCGGCGATGCCGGCGCGGGACAGACGGGAGAAGCGGAGGCTGGAGAGACTCATGGAGGATCCTTTCACGTGAGGGGAGGCTTATGTCTGCGAAGTGTAGGGCACGTTCCAGACACTGTCCAGAGTCGGTTCCAGGGTCAGCGGAAAGAAATCCTTCGGGAGCCGGTCGATAATGCCGCTGTGGATTACCCCCGGAAGCGTGCTTCCTCGGCTCGTGGAAGGACGTCCTGCGTGGGGTACCACGGGCGATCGTCTTTCGCGAGTACCACCGCACCGTCGATGTCTCCATAGGCGGCGATGACACGCCGATCCGGATCCCCGAAACCGTGGGGCAGACGGTCGCCGTACTGTGCGGCGAGGTCGTCACCGGCCGCCGCGACATCGGCGACGCCCCGTCCGATCTCTGCGACTCCGAGCAGTGTCAGGGAGCCGTCCTGCGCAGTGGGCGTTTCCGTCTCGGGGCGACCATCATGTTCGATGAGTTCAAGGATGGAATTCTCCGGGCCGGTGAAGTAGATGGACCTGCTCGCCCAGTTTCCGCCCCGGTCGATGACGGTGGCTCCGTCGTCGTCGAGCAACGGGCGCCCGGTGGCCTGCTCGACGCGTCTGGCTGCGGCGTCGATGCTGCCGGTCGGTATCGCGAAGGCGAGGTGATGTCCGTGGTCCGGCGAAGTGTCGGACGCGTCGGGTGAGAGTGCGGTGAAACGCAGTCTGGTCCACCCGATCGTGACACCGAGACCGTCCGCGGGCGGCGTCCCCAGGTTTCCGGACAGCCAGGAGACCCACCGGGACGGGTCGTGGACCGGGAGGGCGATCTCAAGGAACTTCATGGTCCCGAGTGTAGGGACGCTCCACCGGTCGTGCCGTGACAACTGATAAGTGCTGTGAAATGCAGTGACGCATGATGTTGGCGTTCGCTGGGAATTCCCCCTGGGGCATCGCTTTTCCGGGGTGACGGCTTGTACGGTCGCCGTCGGACAGGAGGATTCCCCGCATGACACACTCGAAAAGAATACTGACCGCACTGGCGGCAGCAGTCGGCGTGACCGCGTCCGTCGTTGCCGCACCGACCGCGGCAGCCGACCCGGAGGGGTGCACGCAGTACCGTGACACCTCCGCGCTGGAGTGCTCGGTGCACTCGCCGTCCATGGACCGCGACTTCAAGGTGGTGGTGCGTCCCGCACACACCGAAGGTAACCCGAAGGTCGCCCAGTTCATTGACGGAGCCGACTCCACCGACACCAACGCCTGGGTCACCGCTGGTGGCGCACTGGACGCCCTCGACGGTGAGGACGCAACCCTCGTCTTCCCCGCGATGGATCCGTGGAGCTGGGTGCAAGACTGGGACGGTGTCCCCGCCGCGCAGTTCGAGACCTTCATGAGCCAAGAGCTGCCCGACTACCTGGAGTCCGAGTTCGGTGTGCCGAACGGCGGACGGGGCAACACCGGGGTGACCGGGCTGAGTTCCGGGGCGTACGGCGCGATGAATCTCGCGTCGAAGCATCCGGACATCTACAGCTCGGTGTACGCGCTGAGCGGGCTCTACGATCCCGGGATGCCGGTGCAGCGCGCCGTGGTGGACGGGACGTCCACGCTGAACAGTGGCAACGATGAGGCGCCGTGGGCGGACGAGCGGTCGCGTGCGGAGAACAACCCCAGCCTGAACATCGACAACCTGACCATGCCGGTGATCGTCAGCGCGTCCACCGGCATCACGAACTTCGCCGGTGACCTCGGCCCAGACCCGGTGGCGACGGTGGTGCGCGGTGGTCCGTTCGAGGCTGGTTCCATGGTGATGACCTCGGAGTTCCAGGCACGTGCTGCGTTGGCGGGACGTGACAACATCGAGTTCAAGTACGACATCATCGGCTCGCACGCCTGGGACACCTGGCGTCGCGCAGCGTTCGACCAGGGCAACATGTACACGTTCATGGACCGGATCTGACCGCTGCGTCTGCGGTGAGTCCGGTCGTGACGTCGGTGGTGTCCACGATCATGCTCGACGGAACGCAGTCAGTACGGGCGGGGCCCTGGACGTCCGAGGCGAGCCGCAAGGACGATAACCCGACACTGAACATCAGGAATCTGATGATGCCGGAGTTGGCCACTGCGGCGAGTGGGGTGCCGAACCTCGCTGGCGACCTGGGGCCGGACGCGATCGCGACGATCTTCTCCGGCAGTGTCTACGAAGCCGGGTCGTTCGTATTCACCCGGGAGGTCCAGGCTCGCGCGGTGCTGGCAGCGATGGACAACATCGAGTTCCGCTACGACACCGTCGGTGCGCACACCTGGGACAGCTGGCGACGCTCGGCGTTCGAGCAGGGCAATGTGGACACGTTCCTCTCGCGCATCGGCGGTGACGGTTCAGGTGAGGACGCTGACCTTCCAGCCGGGCCAGTGGGTTCCGCCCTGGAAGGGTCGGGGTCGTCGGTGGGGTCGTAGCATCGCCGGATTCTGGCACACTCGACGGCATGTCCACAGTTTGGCTGCTTCGTAATGACAAGCTTGATGATGATCTGGAAAGGCTGGGTATCGTCTCCATCGGATGGGACGGGACACCAGACCTTTCCAGTGTCAACAAGGATGAGCTGAAGTCGATCCTCCGGAAAACCGAGCCGGGGAAGACGCCGAACAGCTATGCGTCAGACGCGGGGGTTCTCCTGCGTTTCTACGGGGAGCTCGCGGTCGGCGACATTGTTGTTGCGCCACGCCAGGACGGAAAGCACCTGAGGATCGGGACCGTCACAGGGCAGTACCGGTTCGATGAGAACGCAGCCACACACCGGCACCGACGTGCGGTGACGTGGAATCGACAGGGGGTTGCACGCCACGACCTGCCGGAGGAAGTCCGACGTGGCCTGAAGAATATCCGGACATTGTCGCTGGTAAATCATGGTGTCGATGAGTTCCGGAAGATGGCGGCCGACCCCGGGTACACGCCGCCGCTCGACGATGTGGCGGCCGAAGATTCTGACACTCCTGCCGTTGACACCGGGATTCACTCTGACCGGCAGCGCGGCTGGGTTGCAGGTCTTCTTCACCGGCGGGAGGAACCGACGACCTTCAGAAACCCGTTGCCCTCCGTGCAGCCGGTATATGCCGCGGCAGAGGCCTGGCGGCAGGCACTGGTCGAGGGGGTTTCACTGTTCAGCGGGCAGCCGATGAACTATGCGGATGCTGCCGCGACCCTGACCCACGATTTCATCGACAGCCCGGACACCGGGACGGATGATTTCCTGACGAAGTGGCAGCGGCAGTTGGAGAACTCCTCCGATGATGCTGTTCAGCTCGCGGCAGAGCTGTTCTTCATCTACTACCTGCCCATGAGTACGTCTTCTTCTTCAGGGAAGCTGAAGGCATCGAGCATCGCGACGGTCGTGAACTGGAGAGAAGCCGTGCGGCCGGTTCCCGAGGAATACAGTGAGGCTCTTCGCGCCGGGATCGCCCGAACCGGCACGGCCTATATGACGCTTCGGTACAAAGTGATCGCCTACCTTGTGAGGATCATCGCCAAATTCTTCACGCTGGAGGGGGGCGAGCGACGTACAGCGCTGACTGACTGGGACTCTTTCCAGAAAGCCCTCGAAGACGTTGATGACCAGGGTGTATGGTCAATGAGAATGCTTCTGGAACACCTGCTGTTTCCGGCCGTCGCCGTTGACACATCCAGTAGGGGAGATAAACCTGAGATGGCTGTACGGCTCGGGGCCGGGGAGCAGGACGCTGCTGAGGCGAATGACCTGCGGTTCTGCTTGGAACCGAACCTGAAATACGGTGATCAGGAGTCTCTGGCCCTGTACCGTCCGCCGTACCGCAATGCCTGGAAGGAACCCACCGAACAGGCTCAACGCTGGGCGAAGTGGGCTGTTCTCGCTTTTGGCGACCTTGCCTCGGATGGCTCGGAAGACGGCATCGAACAGGCTTCCGGTGCGTTCTCGACAACGACGGAAAAGCTTCCCCGTCTACTCGCAGACCTGCTCGGTGAGGATGCGCTGCTGACCCGTCGTGCCGGTGATGATGCGGCAGGGCTGAACAGGCTGCTGCAGGACATTGATGATCTGGGCGTAGCGCTGTTCATTGACAAGGTGGCGGAGTGGAGTGGAGTTTCTGACCTGTCACGAATGTCGGATGCAGATCGCGACGCACTCCTCGAGGACCTGTCCACCCTTCTTCTGGGAAGGCTGCAGGATCTGCCGATCAGGGTCGCCGGGACAGTAAGCCGACTTGAGCGGCTGACGTCGAGGGACAGTCCGTCGGAATCGGCTACCCCGGGTGAGTACTATCTCGCGTACCTGGACCGGATCGATATTCTCCGGGCGGCACTGGAATTGGTGTCCGGCGTGACACCTTCGCGGGTTGAGGTAGCTCAGGCTGCTGATCAGCTGCTCGACATGGATGATGCTGCAATGGTGGCGCTGGGGTGGAGCGATGAGACCAGGAAATCCTTTGTCGCCTGGCGGTCGAACAAGAAGGTCGACCCACCGTCAGAGACGGATGCGCTGGAAGGCTCTGTCGATGAGTCTGACGTGGATGCTGACGACTCATCGGTCATGATGAAGGAAGGTCCGTCGACTCTGGACTTCGAGGAGCTTGCTGAGCGACTCTCTATCGACAGTGACAGAGGTAAAGAGTGGCTAGATGACCTTGTGGCGATGCTGGACGAAAAGAAGCAGGTGATCCTCCAGGGGCCGCCGGGCACAGGAAAGACCTTCATAGCCCGAGCCCTGGCAGAGCATTTCGCTACACCGGATCGCGTCGACGTAGTGCAGTTTCACCCTGGAACAGCGTACGAAGACTTCGTTCAGGGGTTACGCCCTGACCCGGGGAAACCGGGAGCGTTCCACCTCAGTGACGGGCCGCTGGTGCGACTGGCTAACCGTGCCCGCGAGGATCGGGAGAATGTCTATATCCTGATCATCGATGAGATCAACCGGGCAAACCTCCCGGTGGTCTTCGGAGAGCTGTACTTCCTTCTGGAGTACCGCGGGGACGAAGTCACCATGACATACGGTGACCGCTTCGGGCTGCCGGAGAACGTCCTGATCGTCGGCACGATGAATACGGCAGACCGGTCGATTACGGCTGTGGACGCTGCCCTGCGACGACGGTTCTATGTCATTGATGTGCGTCCGGACGATACCCCACTGGATGAGATTCTTCCGGCATGGTTGGAGGTCAATGCCCCGAACCTCACGTGGTTGACGGACCTGTTGATCAGGGCGAACGAAAAGATCGGTGATCCTGACCGGGCTATCGGTCCGAGTCACTTCATGCAGCACCCGTTGACTGAGGAGAAAGCGAAACGGGCCTGGGCCTTCTCGGTGGTGCCCACCTTGCGTGAACTTTTCTACGGGCAGCCGGAACGGGTGGACGACCTCCGATTTGACCAGCTCAAGGCGGTAGTCACGAAGGTTACGGTCGATGCTGACGCTGAATGAGCATCAGCAGAGTGCTCCGGTACAACTCACCGTTGGACAGCAGGAGATGCTCCGGGAGCTGTTTCGTGCGAGCATCTCGCCGGCAGTCGACGGCAATGTTCGGGTGACTCCCGGGGCCAGGGTTGGTGCCGTGGTGCTCGGTGGCGACCACATCGTAGTGGAACCCAAGGTTTCTCTTCCTCGAATCGTCCACATGCTCACCGTCGCTGCTCACCCGATGGACTGGCGGACAGCGGAGGTGAGCGGTCTGCGGGCAAACACCATTGAAGACGCCGTAGTACAGCTTTTCGCCCGGTCGTGCCAGCGGGCTTTTGCCGCTGGTGTGTACCGCTCTTACCGGACCGAGGAGCAACGGTTGTCTTTTGTTCGGGGGCGTATCCGGATGAGTGACTACATCCGGGATCCACGCCCTCTGCCGATTCCGGTGACCGCGACTGTGCACGACGAGGATGTTGCAGAGAATCAGGTGCTTGCTGCGGCAGTGCGGAAGCTACGACTGCTCCCGGGGCTGCCCAGCGGAACACGGTCAGAACTGACCCGGATCTGGCAGGTCGTCGGAGAGACGACTCCGTTGGGGGCAGAAGCTGCGCTGGAACGGTGCCGGCGCATCGTGTGGAGCAGACACAACTCCCACTACCGAGCAGCCGTGCGGTTAGCGGAACTGATTTTGAGCTCTTTGTCGCTGGAGGTGGCTGCGGGGCAGGTGCAGGTGCCGGGGTTCATCCTGGACATGCCGGGCATCGTGGAGCAGTACATCCGGGTGTTGGTACGGGAGGCGTTGGGCGCTTCTGACCAGGACATGCGGGATTCATGGAAAGGTGCGCTGTGGCTCGATGAGGGACACGCAGTGCAGCTGATTCCAGACCTGGGATTGCGTCGTGCAGGACGATGGCACTTCGTCGGAGACGTGAAGTACAAGGTGAATGCCGGAGCAGAGGAAGATGCAGGCTCAGGGCGGCGCGATGACCTATACCAGTTGCTGGCCTATGTGACGGAAACTGGTCTCGACGAAGGCACGTTGATTTACGCAGGGGATCGGGCTGGTGAGGTAGTGCACACGGTGCGGGGGACAGGCGCTCGGTTACGCGTGGTGACCGTCGATTTGAGCTCGGCAGACTGCGACGGTCAGGTGAAGCGGGCGGTCGCGACCTCCCAGTTGTTAGGCTGAACAGCATGAAAAAGCGGATCAACGTCGTCGGTGCTGTCCTTACGCAGGGCACGAAGGTACTTGCAGCACAGCGGGGTGAGGGGATGTCACTCG
This sequence comes from Corynebacterium sp. CNJ-954, assembly GCF_001942345.1. Classification (GTDB taxonomy): domain Bacteria; phylum Actinomycetota; class Actinomycetes; order Mycobacteriales; family Mycobacteriaceae; genus Corynebacterium. The sequence goes on along the minus strand of NZ_MKKI01000041.1, from coordinate 220,918 downwards.
CAGGAATGTGGGAGTTCCCCGGCGGCAAGATCGAACAGGGGGAGACCCCTCAGGAAGCACTGCGGCGGGAACTCCAAGAGGAGTTGCTCTGCACCGCCGATATTGGCAGGAAGGTTGAGACGACCGAGCACGAGTACGACTTTGGCATCGTCACCCTGACCACCTATTACGGCACGATCGTCGACAAGGAGCCGACGCTCACGGAACACTCTGAAGTGCGCTGGGTTGAGGCGAAAGATCTGGGCAGTCTGACCTGGGCGCCGGCCGATATTCCTGCAGTCGATCGTGTAGTCGCGGAATTCGCAGTATGAGCCTCGATAAGAGCGCCGTCGGCGCTGGAACGGCCTATGGTTTCCTTGACCGGACCACCGACGCGGAGCACCTCTATCATCCCAACCTGATCGCCAACCGAGGCGACAATACGATGATCCGGGCCATTGAGGATGAACTCCGCCGGTCGGAGCAGTTCGACTTCTCCGTTGCCTTCATCACCCCAGGTGCCTTGGGCTTGCTCAAACAAGCCCTTCGGGACTTCAAGGGGGAGGCTCGGATCATCACCTCATCGTATCTCGACTTCAACGAACCAGACATGTTCCGGGAGTTGCTCACCCTGGACAACGTCGAGGTCATGGTCCATCCGGGAACCGATGGAGGTTTCCACGCCAAGGGGTACGTCTTTACTCAGGCTGGGACGCTGTCTGCCATCGTCGGTAGCTCCAACCTGACACGCTATGCACTGACGCGGAATCAGGAATGGAACCTCCGGTTCTCCGCTCTGCCGGAGGGTGACATCACCTACCAGCTGCGCGCGGCGATCGAAGAACAGCGCGCGCAGTCCGCACCTCTGACGCATGAGTGGATCGATGAGTACGAGCGCAACCGTCGGCCACGGGTGGCGCCGGAACTCCAGGACGTTATCGAGGAAGGTGAGGTTCCTGCGGGTCGGATCGTGCCCAATGCCATGCAGAAGAAGGCGTTGGAAGAGATCCGCTCTGTGCGGGAAGCGGGGGAGCAGCGGGCGCTTGTCATCTCTGCCACTGGTACGGGGAAGACAATCCTTGCTGCGCTTGCGGCCCGCGAGTTCGAGCCGCGGCGCATGCTGTTCATCGTGCACCGCGAGCAGATCCTGGATAAAGCAATCACAGAGTTCGCTCGTGTCCTGGAAGTTGAGCGTGACCAGATCGGCCGAGTTGTCGGTAGCGAGAAGGATAGCGACAAGCCGTACGTCTTCGCCATGGTGCAGACGTTGTCGAAGGACTCGTATCTCGAGAGCATTGATACCGCAGCCTTTGATCTCATCATCATCGATGAGGTTCACCGGGCTGGCGCGACAAGCTACGACCGGCTCATCGAGCACTTCAACCCGTCTTTCCTCCTCGGTCTGACGGCGACTCCGGAGCGCACGGATGATGTCAATGTCTTCGAGATCTTCGACCACAATGTTCCTTATGAGATCCGTCTCCAGGAGGCACTCGAAGCGGACATGCTCGCACCCTTCGACTACTACGGAGTGACTGAATACATCGACGATGTGGGCAACATACAGGACGAGACCGCACAGCTGAGCAAGCTTGTCGCTCCCGATCGGGTAGAGTACATCCTCGAGATGCTCCATGCCTATGGCTTCCCGTCAGGCGTCAAAGGCCTGATGTTCTGCTCCGGCAAGCGAGAAGCTCACGAACTATCGGCACTACTGAACGCGAGGGAGCTTAATGGTCGGCTTCTTCGGACGGTGGCGCTTACTGGTGAATCCACGAGCGATGAGCGTGAAGCAGCGATGACTGCGCTGGCGGATGGTCAGCTCGACTACATCCTTACTCGCGACATCTTCAATGAGGGCATTGATATCCCCGCTGTGAACCAGGTGGTCATGCTACGCAACACGGAGTCGAGCATCATCTTCACGCAGCAGCTAGGCCGAGGACTGCGCAAGAGTCCTGGCAAAGATCATCTCCGTGTCATTGACTTTATTGGAAACTACAAGAACAACTTCCTCATCCCGATCGCACTGTTCGGCGACAATAGTCTGAACAAGGACTCCGTCAAGGAGCGGCTGATCAAGGCGCAGTCCGCGGGTGTCATTGCCGGTATATCGAGCGTCAACTTCGATGAGATCTCACGCAATCGAGTTCTCGAGTCGCTCGCAAAGTCGAAGCTCGATAGCGCGCATAACCTCAAGTCGGCGATCCGGGAGCTTCGCAACCGCATTGGACGCGTGCCGATGCTAATCGACTTTGCTCACTACGACACGGTAGATCCCGTCGTCCTGGCGACGAAGAAAAAGTGTTACTGGAACCTCCTCGCCGGCTTCGACAAGAAGATGCAGGGGCCTTCTCTCGAGGAGGCAGCCTATCTCTCCTTACTGGACAGCGAGCTCCTCAACGGAAAGCGTCCGCACGAGTTGCTCCTCATCCAGGTTCTTTTCGCCCAGAGGACGATCACCCGCGATTCCTTCGCAGAACTCCTTGTGCGCCAGGAGTGCGTTGCTGATGATGCGACGATCTCTTCGGTCGAGCGCATCCTGACCTTGGGTTTCTTCACTAAGGAAGAACAGAAGAAGTACGGTCCCAACCCACTGATAGATGCTGAAGACGGAGAGTACCGACTCAACCCGCACTTCCAGCGTCTTTACGACGCAGGCGGCCAGTTCGCGGACCATGTAGATGATGCAGTGAATACCGGGATCTACCTCGCGCGGCACAGTAAGGCTTGGAGGGGACAGATGGTCGCCGGGTATCAGTACACGCGCAAGGACGTGTGTCGGATGCTCAACTTCGAGACGAACCAGTACAGCACGCTCTATGGCTACAAGACTGACTCTTTCTCGAATAGCTGCCCGATCTTCATCACCTACGAGAAGTCCGACGAGATCTCGGCGACGACCCAGTACGAGGATGGGTTCGATGATGAGACCACGATCAACTGGTTCACCAAGAGCAGGACGTCGCTGAACAGCAAGCGAGAGAAGGACATCGCAGACAATGCCCTCCCTCTTCACGTCTTCGTCAAAAAGGATGATGTCGAAGGTAGTGACTTTTTCTACTTGGGCTCCGCCATGGCTCGAGGAGCGCATGACACGCACATCAAGGATCAGCATGGCAAGGACGTGCCCATCGTTAATATGAAGCTTGACCTGGACAATCCCGTTGATCCGGGACTCTACGGCTACCTGACTGCGCCGTCACTGAGGTAGCTCTGCTGGTGCTACTTCATTGTGAGGAACGCTTCCCACAATATGGCAGCGGCGACAGGGTCGCACCGCCACACACGTTGAGTGCGAAGCTCTTCGTACGCCTGGACTGCATCGCAGTGGTTGAGAAGAGTATGTGCTCGGATTGTCTCGTCGGCCTCGCTTATCCACTCGGCGCGGTCTTTGGGAGTGAGCTCGTCCATGGTGTTCCTCTCGAGTTAGTGGTGTGGATCAAACTATCTGGCAGGATGGCAACGAGGATGCCCCCGGCGAACATGCGGTCGAGTCTTCTCGGGCGTGAAGTTCACCCTGAGGTCGATTGACCGTCATCTGACGTCCACGCGCATCACTTATGGTTCTGTAACGTGAAGCATCTCCATAAAACCGTTGCCGCAGCCGCCCTGACCGCTGTGACCACCCTTCCACTGGTCATGACGGCTGTGCCCACCTCCGTAGCTGCGCCGGTGACAGCCGCCGACTCCGTCGTCATCAACGAAGTCGAGTCCAACGGTGACCCGGAGGGGGACTGGGTCGAACTCGCCAACACCGACCCGAACAACTCCGTCGACATCTCCGGCTGGGGCATCATCGATGACGATGAGTCCCACGACCGCGTCATCTTCCCTGAAGGCACCGAGATCGAGTCCGGCGGCTACCTTGCGGTCTACACCGAACCGTCTTTCGGTCTCGGCAGCAACGACTCCGTGACCCTCTCCGATGCTGGCGGCACCGTCGTCGACGAGACCACCTGGTCCGGACATGCCGCTACCACCTGGGGACGCGTCCCCGACATGACCGGTGACTTCACTGTCACCGGCGAACCCACCCGCGGCCTGCGCAATGTCGCGGAAGGAGTGACCCCAGGCAGCCCCGGCGGTCCAACCGATGCCTGGCCTTACGACCCGCAGGACATCAGCGCCGTCGCTCTCACCGACGACCACGGTGGTGACCTCGTCAGCGACTTCGCCGAGGAGGACATGTCCGGCGTCGACTTCGGACCGGACGGCAGAGCCTACATCGTCAATAACGACGAGGGCACCCTCTACGTCCTCTCTCCGCAGGACGGCAACGGTTACCACATCGACAGTCGCCACCAGCTGCGTTATGTCGACGGCACCGGTCTTCCCGACGCCGAGGGCGTCACCGTCGGCCCAGACGGCGCGGTCTTTGTCGCTACCGAGCGGGACAACAGCGGCAAGGGCACCTCCCGGCCTTCCGTCCTACGCTTCGAGCTCGGGGACGCCGAGGATGCTGGCGCGACCGATGGCGAGTTGAACGCCACGGACGAATGGAATCTCGCCGAGTTCACCGGCGAGATCGGCGCCAACGGTGGTCTGGAATCCATCGCCTGGATCTCCGGTGCCGACCGCCCCGCACTCTTCGCCATCGGAGTCGAAGAGACCGGCGACGTCCTCTTCGTCGACCTCTCGGGTTCCGACGCCAAGCTCGTACAGCGATACGACTCGCCTTTCGAGGGGATCATGGCCAGCGACTATGACGCCAGCACCGGTGAACTGACCATCCTGTGCGACGAGGCCTGCGACGGTGCGTCCCAGGTCCTCGTCGCCGGCGAGGAGGACTTCGGCCCCGCCGGCGAGAGCATCCATGCCCGCCCTGAGAGCATGGGCAACCTGGCGAACGAAGGCTACGCCCGCCACGTCGGCACCGATGGCACCGAGCGGTTCCTCTGGGCCGACGACGCGGCCACCGACGGTGTCGGCCTACGCGGCGCGGTGCGTCCGGCCACTGAACTGCCTGGCGGTTCCCCCGGTTCGAGCAGTTTCCTGGGAGCGCACAGCAGCGTGAATCAATGACCCGTGTCCGTGGCAGAACGTCGACCAGACGGGGCGCATCCAGGACACCCCGGGTTTATGCCGGTCTTGACGGCCTACGACCGACACAGTCCTGGGGTGCGATGCGCGGTGAGCGCAGCCAGACCAGCCGGCTCACCCCTCCGACGCCCGGCGCCAGGTACCGTCCAACGCCTCATGGAACTGAGCGGTCGTGGCAGCGTCGAAGAACGTGGTGCGCAGCTGCTCATTGAGCCCGCCTGGGGTCTCATGGGACCGGATGACCTGGTCCATCGGCGTCTCCGTGTCCGTCAGCGACGGTGCGAGACTCGCCGCCATGCCACGGATGAACGGCTCGGCGACGTCCTGTGACAGACCATGGTCGACACTCCAGTCGACCAGCGAGGAGATGTACTGCAACAGCCCCGTGCAGGCACCGGTTGCTGCCGAGAGAACCGCCATCTGTGACTCATCCGGTACGACGAGCGCACCGCCGATCCGGTTAAACAGCTCGACGGCGGTGGGAATCCCTGGGGTGACGGGCACGTTGACGCCGTGTTCCGCGACAGGTGGCAGTGGAATGGCTCGTGCCACAGGGATGCCGTCCCTGCCGACGGCGCGTCGTACCGCATCGATGCTCACTCCGGCGAGCACGCTGACCACCGTCTGGCCATCGCGGAAAGGAGCGTCGGCCAGTGCGTCGTCGAGCTGGTCGGGACGCACCGCCACGACGATCAGATCGGACTTCTCCACGACGTCTGCGTTGGACGCCGCGACGGTGATCTGCGGGAACTTTTCGCGCAGCCGGTCGACGTTGGCTGCACCCCGCGGTGAGAGGACGACGGGCGGGGGACCGGAACCGTCGCCCGTACTGTCGAGGAGGCCCTCGACCATGGAGACGGCGATGGATCCGACGCCGACGAAACCTACGGTGCCGAGCGCGCCGCCGTTGCTGTTCATGGAGTTGTTCATGATGCTCACCGTGCCAGGAATCCACCGTCGACGACAACGTCGGATTGCCGTCGCCACTCGATGCCCGCAGTAGTCAACGGTTTTACGGCCACGACACCGCGCGGAAACACCGCCCCGGCACAGTGGATCCCATGACTTCTTCACCGCGCGCAGCCGTCACGCTGGCTCACCACACCGGATGGAACCGGGGGCAGATCGCCCACGGTTCCATCCGGGGCTGACTGTCCCTAAGCCCCGCCCCGCTGCGCCGAAGAGGAAGAACCCATGACCATCACTGCACCGGCCAATCCGGCCACCCCTACGTTTCAGCCCGACGTCTCGCGCGTCACCGATGCCCCGGCGACTCCGGGGGCCCGCGTCACCCGCAACCCCCACGCAGGACGCCCGGCTCCGGGCCCCGCGTCCCCGTCCCACACCCCGGGCCCCGGCGACCTCCCACTCCCGCGCAAGCTCACCTTCGACCCGGACGACTGGCAGATCATCGCCCGCTTCTGGCATCCGGTCGCCTACAGTTCCGAGGTCACCGAAGGCCCCCTCGGTGTTACCCTGTTGGACAAGCCACTGGTGGTCTATCGGGTGAATGGTGAGATCACCGTCGCCGACAACCTCTGCACCCACCGTGGCATGATGCTCAGCCTTGGCGAGGACCAGCACGACGGTAAAGGCATCAAGTGCCCGTACCACGGCCTGCGCTTCGGCAAAGCCGGCCGGTGCACCGAGATCCCGGCCCACCCCTCCAGCCGCATCCCGAACCGCATGCACCTGCCGGCCTACGGCGCCGTCGAACGCTACGGCCTGGTGTGGGCGAATCTGGCGGCGAACCCCGGTGACGTCCCCGGCGTCGACACCGACTCCGGCATTCCACCGGTCCCGCACTGGGATGAGGACGGCTACCAGCAGATCAACTGTCCCGGCATCGACGTCGCCGCCTTCGCCGGACGTCAGGTCGAGGGATTCCTCGATGTCGCCCACTTCGCCTTCGTCCATGACAGGTCTTTCGCCCTCGCCGACCAGCCGGAGGTCCCGGACTACACCCCGCAGGTCACCGCGGACGGTTTCGAGACCGAGTACTGGTCGACCATGCCGAACATCCCGCACGATGCCTCCGACGAGGTGAAGGCCGCTGTGCCCGACGGGTTCCGGTGGTTGCGCCACTTCCGGCTGCACGTCCCCTTCACCGCCACCCTCGACGTCCACTTCCCGGACGGTAAGCACCTGGCGATGATGAACACGGCCTGCCCGGTCTCCGCCACACAGACCCGCCTGTTCGACGCCCGTGTGCGCAACTTCGACACCGACCAGCCCGTGCAGGACGTCTACGACTTCAACCTGCAGGTCTTCGAGGAGGACCGGGCGATGGTGGAGGCACAGAAGCCGGAGAACCTTCCGCTCGACCCGTCGTTGGAGGTCCACATCCCGGCCGACCGCTCGTCCATCGCCTACCGTCGAGCACTGCGCGGGCTGGGCCTGTCCCAGTTCTTCACGGCGTAAGGAGACGGACAGATGCCCCTTGCGACCGTCCATTCCATGACCAGGGCGGGACGCGACGTCCTGCTCATCGAGCTGCGTCCCACCGGCACAGACTTTCCGTCGGTGACGGCCGGCGCCCACATCGACCTGCATCTCGGTCCTGTTGTCCGGCAGTATTCGCTGCTGGGGGATCCCCGCGACGCCGGCCGGTGGCTCATCGCCGTCAAACGCGAGGACGACGGACGTGGTGGCTCGGACGTGATCCACACCCAGCTCCGCGTCGGACACACCATCGAGGTCTCCGGACCGCGCAACCACTTTCCGCTGAGACACACCGCCGACCAGGGAGGACGGACCGTCCTGCTCGCCGGTGGAATCGGGGTCACTCCGCTGATCGCGATGGCCGAACAGTGTGCCGCCACCGGACGCGACGTCACCCTGCACTGCTACGCCACAGTGCAGGACGAGCTGCCACTGCGCGAGTATCTGGCGTCCCGTCCATGGTCCCCGAACACCGTGGAGCACCTCAGCAGTGGCGGAGACTCATTGCGCACCGCTGAGGCAGTGCCGCATTCCTACTCGGGCGGCGACGACCTTTACATCTGCGGTCCCACCGGCTTCATCGACCGCGCCGTCCACCTGGCGGAGGCAGGCGGATGGCCCGCCGACGTCGTCCACGTCGAACGTTTCGCCCCGACCGAGCCACCCGAGCTCACCGGCGACGCCTTCACCGTCACCGTCGCCTCGACCGGGGCGTCCTACGCGGTCGCCGAGGACGACACCATCGCCGAGGTCCTCGCCGCCCACGGCGTGGCGGTGGAGCTGTCGTGCGAACAGGGGATCTGCGGGGCGTGCCTCACGGGTGTCGTGGACGGGGTTCCCGACCACCGCGACGAGGTACAGTCACCGGCCGAGCACGCGGCGAACACCCGGGTGGCCCTGTGCTGCTCGAGGTCGAGGACCGCCAACCTCACCCTCGCGCTCTGACCTTCACGCTCTGGTCCTCCGCGGGGACGGTTCCGTCGGCTACGGTTGTAGATCCACGTCGGCTCTCTCCGCCGCACCGACAGACAGGCCGGACCCGTGAACGCACCGTCGCCGACCCAGCCCAACCCCGCAGCGCCCACCGTCCCGCCGGACGGTTTCCGTATCTTCCTCAACGTCCTCGTCAACACGGCCGTCGCGAACATCACCACCAGCTTCCTGTGGTTCGCCCTGACCTTCTGGATCTACGCCGAGACCCGCAACGTCATCGCCACCGGCGTCATCGGTGCGTCCTACATGCTGTTCGTCTCCGTGTTCAGCATGCTCTTCGGCACCCTCGTCGACCGCTTCCGCAAGAAGGACGTGATGGTGTGGGCCACACTGACCGCGCTGACGGTGATCCTCCTGGACATCGTGTTCTTCTTCATCGTCGGCGAGGGGCGGATCGCCGACCTCGGCACACCGTGGTTCTGGGTGTTCGCCGTCGTCCTGCTCGCCGGGGCCGTCGTTGAACAGCTCCGCAACATCGCCCTGTCCACCACCGTCACCCTGCTGGTCCCCGAGGAGCGGCGGGCCAACGCCAACGGTCTTGTCGGCACCGTCCAAGGCATGGCGATGCTGGTCACCAGTGTCTTCAGTGGTCTCTCCGTCGGTTTCCTCGGCATGGGCTGGACACTGCTCATCGGGGTGGCCGTCATGGCGCTGACCCTGCTGCACCTGGTTACGGTGCGCATCCCAGAGCACGAGGTCCTGCAGTCGGACGACGCGACGGGGTGGGTCGACATCCGTGGCGGCTGGCTCGCCGTGATCGCCGTCCCCGGGCTCCTCGCGCTGGTCCTGTTCACCACGCTCAACAATCTCTTCGGTGGTGTGCAGATGGCGCTGATGGACCCGTACGGCATCGACCTCTTCGGCGTCCAGGGGTGGGGGATCTGGTTCGCCGTGGCTTCTACCGGACTGTTCGTGGGTGGTGGTGTCATCGCGAAGTGGGGACTGGGCGGCAACCCGATCCGCACCATGCTGCTCTTCGCCGGCGGGATCGGTGTGGTCGGTGCCCTGATGACGCTGCGCGAGTGGGGCTGGTTGTTCGTCGTCGGCATCTGGCTGATGATGGCGTTCATCCCCGCCGTCGAAGCGGCGGAGCAGACGGTCATCCAGAAGGTGGTGCTACGGGAAACAGGGCAGGGTGTTCGGCTTCGCCATGACTTTCGAGGCCGCTACCGCCCCGGTGACCGCGCTGCTGGTTGCGCCGCTGGCGGAGTGGTGGGTGATTCCGCACCTCGACACGGAGCAGGGCGCCCGGCAGTGGGAATGGTTGCTGGGGACGGGCGACTCCCGGGGCATCGCACTGATTCTCGTCGCCGCCGGGGTCTTCTGTGTGGTGCTGGCAGTGGCGGCGATGTGCACGCCGCAGTATCGGCGGCTGTCGCGGAGTTACGTCGGTTCCACGGATACTGCTGACTCCACCAGCGGGGACGTGGCTTAGGACATCTGAGTCACCGCACAGAACGAATCTGATCTCACGATCGTTCTGTGCGGTGACTCAGATGTCGGGGTTCGGCAGAAGAGGAGGATCCGCGCGATCAATGGCGCGCCCCACCGCCTCGTCGACATCCTCCATCATCTGAGGTACGTCCGAAAGAAGCCGCGCGTCAATCCGCGCGAACTCCCATCGCAACGCCTGAAGCCGGTGAACTTGCTCGAAGTCGATGCCTCGCCTCTCCTCGGCACGGTGGTACGCACCGTCGTAGAACAGAGCGACCTTCAACTCCTCACAGGCCAGATCTGCCACCAGGTGTTTCCATGGTCGGCCCTTCGGATCAAGCTGTACGGTGACCTGTGACGCCCAGGAGAAGCCCTCAGGCAGGACGTCACGGGTGTACAGCCGCAGGAGTGTCTCCCGTGGAGACTGTGCCCCGATGTCCGACAACGCCAGCAGTTTGTCGACGGTCCTCCGATCCACGTAGTTGCGCGATCCGCGCCGGATGTTCTCAGCGGTGAGCCACGTGCACTGGTAGAAGGCGTCGATGAACTGGATGGAACGGACTTCCCTGTCCGTCAGGCCGGGGACAGGCGGAACGTCCCAGCCGTGCGATCCCTTCAGAATCGAGTGGAGGCACTGGCCTGCGGCGACATCGGCGCTGACGGCCCGGAGGTCCGGGAACTCCGGGTCCGGGCGCACCACCGGAGTCCCTGTACGGTGGCGCCGGAACACCGGCACCCGCGGCGTGGTGGCGGCAACCCAGGACCGGGCGTCGCCCCGTGGCGAGCCATCGCGCAGCAGTACCACTGGCGCATCGTCGCACCAGAACGGCAGACCGTGGAATGCCGCCGCTGCCCAGAACCCGATGACGCTGCCGACACTGAGCATCCAGTGAGCGCGGGCGCGGGTGACGATGTCGATGCCGAAGCCGCCGCAATCGTCCGGGAGAACGCGGAACTCCTCCGGCATGTCCTCGGTGGACAGATCAACCACCACTCCGCGAGTGAGGTCACGGAACCGTTGCCGGACCGTGGTCTGCGTGGCGCGTCCCGACGCCAGTACCTCGGCCCGACGCTCCGGGACGGGGCGTGGCAGCACTCTGATGGAGTGCTCCAGGCCCCTGCCGTCCGGAATCCGCCCCGCGCGGCGTGCTGCCGCCAGCCATCGACGCCGGCGCCGTTTCTCCTCACGGAACTCGCGACGCCGCTGCTCGGTTGTTTTTCCTGTCCTCGCCCCCATGACACCAGTGAAGCCGAGAGGGCACGCCAGCGAAAGGGTGTGGAAGAGCCTGTGGAGAACTACAGCTCGCCGACGAGTTCCACGACACGCTCGGCGGTGCCCCAGGACAGTGTCACGCCCGCGCCGCCGTGCCCGTACGCGGCGATGACCGGCAGGTCGTACCCGTCGACATGCTCGATCCGCACCGTCTCGCGTGCCGGACGTAGCCCCGCGCCGTGGCCGATGACCGGCAACTCCGTGAGCTCGGGGACCAGAGCCTCCGCCCGGGCCAGGATGGCCTCGGCCGTGGCCTGGTCCGGGGTCTCGTCCCACGAGCCTGGCTCAGACGTCCCGCCGACGGCGATATCATCTTCACGGGGGAAGACGTACGTCATGCGTGACGGGTCGTCGGAGTCCACGACCCAGTCGGTCAGCAGCGGGCCGTCCTCCCCGCCGTCACCGTTGGCGAAGAGCATCAGCTGTCCACGCACCGGGGTGACCGCGTCGTCCCCACCGAGAAGCTCGCCGCCGCGTAAACCGCCGGCGATGACGACCGCATCCGTCGTCCCCATGAGCTCCTCCAGCGAGGCAACCGTGCGCCACTGGAAGGCCACGCCGTTCATCCGGCAGGTATCCATCAGCCAGGCGAGGTAACGCGAGGTCATGATCATCGGCAGGGTGGCACGCACGCCGCCGTCGACCGGCTGGACCGCGTCGTCGCCGAGCACCTCCACCACCGGCGCGACCCAGGAGCGGTCCGGCGGATCAAGTCGCTCATGCAGGACACCGGTGCGCATCTGCACCGGTGGTACGTCGTCGGTGAAGTCATCGGTGGCGGTGTCGGCGCTGGTGTCTCCGAGGGCGGCCAACTCCACGAACCGTCGCAGCGACCGTTCGACTACCTGTTCCGTGCCTGCTGCGTGGTACGGGAACCACAGTGCTCCTGCCAGCGCGGACACTGTGTCGCCGGGGCCATGGTCAGCGATGACGGTGACCTCGTGACCGGCTTCGGCGAGTTCATAAGCGCAGGACAGGCCGATCACGCCGGCGCCGATGACGGTGATTCGCAAGTGCTTCGATGGCATGGCGACCATTGTTTCATGTGCCTCCCCCTGCGGTGAGCATCTGAGTCACCGCCCAGAACGATCCGGAGCCGTGAACCGTTGTGGGCGGTGACTCAGATGCTGCCGTTCACCCTTACAACGCCGGGGTGAACCCGCCGGCTGCGGCGGAGCGGACCATGCCCTCGTCCGCCAGGCGGTTGACCTCCGCAGCATCGACACCCGAGGGTGCGGACGCAGACGGGCCGTACACCACCTCGCCGCCGACGTACACCGTCCTCAGGTGGCGCAGCCCGCAGGCCAGTACGTATGTCGCCACCGGGTCCCACACCGGCCCGGTCGCCGGATCGCGGGGATCCACGACCACCAGGTCGGCAAACTTGCCGACCTCCAACGAGCCCACCTTGTCATCCACTCCCACGGACCGGGCTGAGCCGAGGGTGTGCAGGTGCAGAACGTCGTCCACGGCCATGATCGATGCATCGGAGTGGACGGCACGCTGGGTGAACAGTCCGGTGCGCATGTTCTCGAAGGGGTCGGAGGTGTCGGTGCAGGACTGGTCGTCCACGCCCATGCCCACGGTCACGCCGCGACCCAGCAGGGACACGATGTCGGCGATGCCGGAGCCCAGGCGCCCGTTGGACATCGCCTGCCACACCACCGAGGCGCCTGATTCGACCACGCGGTCCACCATGCGTTCGGTGGGGTGGACGAAGTGGCCGAAGGCGAAATTGCTTCCGAGAACCCCGGCCTCGTCGTACCAGTCGAACTTGGACTGCTGGACGTCGATCTGCTCGGCGGTCTCCACGAAGTGTGCCTGGTTGGTGATGCCCCACTTCTCCATGAGGGTCTTCTCCCGCTCGGCGGTGACGGCGGCGGAGGCCCACTGCACGGCGCCGTACACCGAGCCGCCCAGGTTCAACGCCGGGTCGATCTCGTCGAGGTGGGTCATCGCCACCCCGAAGGCGTCGAACGCGTCCTGCTCGGGGAGCTGTTCGTCGTCGACGCGCACCGACGTGACGAAGCGGATGCCGGCATCGGCCACGCCGTCGATCTGCCGGGTCACGAAGTCCGGCTCGTGGACCTTCACGGCCTTCAGGGTGGAGGTGTCGTAGTCGAAGCGGCAGATCACCCGGGACTGGGTGAAGTTGTACACCGAGGTGATACCGGACGCGAGGTGATCCAACCCGCCGGCCCGGGAGAGCCAGTACATGGTCTCCGGGTCGGCGTTGGCCAGCATCGCACTGTTCTGCGTGACCCACCTGTACAGCGGGGAGGAGTGCTCCACCCCGCGCATGCCACCGGTGTAGATGTGGCTGTGCGCGGAGACGAACCCCGGGGCGAGGAAGGCGCCGTCGAGGTCGACGACCGTGGTGTCCGGGGACGACGTCGCGACGGTCTGCGGTGGGGTGCCGTCACCGAGGCCGTCGATGCGGCCGTCGTCGCCGACGGAGAGCCAGCCACTGAACCACCGGGGTTGCGCGGGATCGACCGGGATGATGACGGCGTTGGTGAACAGGGTGGGGGTGTTCATCCGGGGAGAACCTCCTGGGTCCAGTGAGAATCAGTGGTGGTACGCGTGTACCGCACGCGACGGGACGGCCCGGCGGCGTCTGCGGACCAGAACAGGTACTCGCGCGGGACGACCGCGAAGCCGATCCACGTCTCCGGAGGGGCCTGCTCCGCGAGGTCCGGGTGGGCATGGTCGAACTCGGCCCAGAGGCGGTGGCGCTCCTCCGCCGGCTTCGCGGCGAGGTCGGCGTCGTTGAGCCATGCGAGCAGTTGCAGGTAGCGGGACCGCCGGGTGAAGGCGGTGCGTTCACCGGCCCGGGTGTCGGGGACGACGTCGCCGATGACGGTGACCTGCCATGCCCCTTCCGCAGACAGCACCGTCAGCGACGCCTTCGGGCATGCTGCGAGGTCCCGGACCTTCTGCGACCTGGCGTCGGTGTGGAAGCACACGCGGCCGTCCTCACCGACCCCGGACACCATCACGGTGCGCGTCCGCGGGTAGCCGTCCGTGCCCACCGTCGCCAGTGTCATCAGGGTCGGGACGGACGGCGACTCCTCGAGGTGGTCGAGGAACAGGCGCGACGGAGTCATCGCCGTCAATGCCGGCCTCCCGGGGTGAAGGACGCGATCTCGGGCAGGGCGGCGACGATCTCGTCGACGCGCTGCGTGAACAGCCGCCTACCGACCTCGGAGGACGCCCCGGTGGGATCGCCGACGACTCCGGACTCCGACAGGTCGGTGGACAACCACCCGAAGGTCACCGCGCGACCCGGGGCGCCGAAGCCGATGTGTGAGCAGTCGGCGACGGTGTCGGCGACCTGCGGGCCCAGGACGTTGGCGGCGGACATGTCCACCAGGTCCGGGGCGATGTGCAGCATCATGGAGGTCTCCGCCCAGCCGGCGTGCACCCCGATACCGCGTTCGGTCTCCCCGGGCAGGGCAGGGCCGGACATCAGGAAGGTGTGCAGGTCGAAGCGTCTGCGCAGTTCCCGCAGCGCCACGCCCAGCAGCGCGGAGTTCCCGCCGTGGCAGTTGACGAACAACAGTCGCCTGGCCGGGGTCGCGGCGATGGACCGCCCGAGGTCGACCACCGTCTGGAAGAAGGTCTCGGGACGCAGCCACATCGTGCCGGGAAGCAGCGCATGTTCGTCGGACTTGGTGTACGCCAGTGGTGGCAGCAGCCAGACGTCGGTGCCGGAGGCGGCGGCCTGCGTCACCGCCTCGGACGCGACAGCGTCAGCGACGGTCAGGTCGGTCGACACGGGCAGGTGCGGGCCGTGGGGTTCGATCGCCCCGGTCGGCAGCACCAGCACGCTGTCCTCCGAGAGAACGGCGGGGACCTCGGCGGTCGTCAGGTCGGCGAAGCGCCGGGACGCGCTGATCACATCCACCTCCCGGGGTTGAGGATGCCGTGCGGGTCGGAGGTGTCGGCCAGCACCCGTACACGCTCGGGTTCCAGGTCGATGTACCACTGGTGCGGGGAATGCACGCCCACGCCGAGGGAGGTCAGCTCCGGCACACCGGTGAGGATCCGGTCCTTGAGGTCGTCCACGCTCTCGTCCTCACCGAGCCGTCCGTTGAGCATGCCGAACATCATGTTGTTGCCGACCTCCAGGTGGAACAGGCCATCGCCGTCCGGTGTCGAGAACACCGCCTCGACCTCCTCGAGCCGGTCGACCACGGCGTTGCCTGGCACTCCATGTGGAACCAGCGCCCGGGCTGGTTCTTCTGCAGCCACCACGTCGGGTGGTTGTAGGAGATCGTGGACAGACGCACGGACTCGGTGATGCCCTCGCGGACGTCCTCGATCCGGCCTCCATGGGACTCCACGATCGCGACGACGTCCTCCGCCTCTCCCGCGTCGACGATGCCGCGTAGGCTGGCCCGGCCACGCACGAGCGCAGGATCGTCCGGTAGCGCGTCGACGATCTCCGCGCCGTCGGCGGACATCAGCCGCGGCTGCAACCGGGCGTCCAGCACTGCGCGGGCGCGTCGAAGGCGGACCGGGTCGATCCGAAGGACGCGTACACGCACCGCCAGTCCTGCAGCTGTTCGACGCGTACGGTGGCGCGCACGATGATCCCGGCGACGCCGTAGGTGTGCACGAACGGTTGGGCGTCGTCGTCCTCCAGGTGGATGATCCGGGCGTCCGCGGTGGCGGGGACGATGTCCACGGCGGTGACGAAGCCCTGGTGGTTGCGTCCGTGCACGATGGTGCCGGTACCGGCCGAACCGCCGCCGAGGAAGCCCCCGAGGGTGGACTGCACGGTGGACGGGTACATCCACAGCTGGTGGTCGTGCTCCCAGGCGTACTGCTCGAGAGCGAGCATCCTCGCCCCGGCGTCGGCGGTGATCGTGCCGGACTCCGGATCCAGCCCGTGGATCCTGGTCAATGAGGTCATGTCGAGCACCAGACCACCGAAACGGGGCAGCACCTGGCCGTAGTTGCCGGTGCCTTTGCCGCGGGTGGTGACCGGTACACCGCGTCGGACGGCGGCGCGCATGATCTCGGGTACCTCGTCGACGCGCCGGGGGTAGCAGACCACGTCCGGGGTACCGATTTCCCCGGCGGCGAGCTGGGCGGACAGGACCGGGCTCATGCCGGAGCCGTCGCGGGATGCCCGGGCGATCGCGCGGGGCAGCTGGCTGACCCCGCGTGGTCCGAGGACGGCGATGAGGTCGTCAACCAGGGCGTCGATGTCGTCTGCGGTGAAGTCGGGGCGTCCGTCCGGTGTGGCGGTGGCGAAGACATGGTCGGTGTCGGTCTCGACGCGTACACCGAGCTGTGGTGTCGTGGATGCGCTCATGAGAGCGAGACGCTCTCGTCGAGGAACTCGTTGGTGGCCAGCTCGTCGGTGGTCACACCGTCCTTCACCGGGGTGTTCTGTTCATCGAAGATCGGGGTGACGATGTCGAGCACCTCGTTGACGCGGCCCTCGTCGAAGGAGCCGAGCACACCGTCGGAGCCATCGGCAACGAGCTCCTCGTCCAGCATCTTCTGGTGGCCGTACCCGGCGTTGCCGTCGCCGTACACCCACTCGGCGTTGAAATCCCCGACGGCTTTGACGATCAGCTCGTTGGTGGCCGCGGGGTCCTCCATGTAGGACTTCACGCCGCGTTGCAGGACCGGGACCAGTTCGGAGAGGCAGTCGGTCGTCGCGGCGTCTTCCAGGTCAGCTGTCTTCGCGGCGAGGGCGGACTTGTAGGTCGGGAACCCGGCGTCGTGGATGAGCTGGTAGTCCACCGGCTTCATCCAGCCCTGCACCTCGTTCTCGTAGTTGTAGGGCTCGGAGGAGGAGTAGCCCTGCTGGGCGTCGGCACCGTCGGCGGCGACGAAGGTGGCCGGGGAGCCGTCGTAGCTCTCGTCGATCTGGGACCCGTCGAGGATGCCGGCACCGGTGAGGTACTTGATGTAGGACATGTTCGAGAAGGTCAGGACGGTCGCGTCCTCACCCTTGAGGTCGGCGATCTCGTCGACGTCCGGGTAGGTCCCCGGATCCCACATGATCATCTGCGGACTCTTGTCCAGGGTGGTCATCACCCCGGTGGTGGGCATGCTGTCGGAGTTCTGGATGGACTGGTCGGTGTCGACGTAGCCGAGCAGGATGTCCGGATCCTGGTACATCTGTGAGGTCACGTTCTGGTTGCCGATCGCCGGGCCGCCGGAGCGGATCTCCAGATCCACCCCGGTATAGCCGTTCTCGCCGTCGAAGAGGGGGCCGCTGACGACCTTGCCCTCGGCGTCGACGGTGACCGCGTCACGTCCCTCGCCGCCGTAGTTGAGCTGCTCGTAGAGGTGGCCGTGTTCGGCCTCGGGGAACCAGTCGGTCTGGACGACGACGGTGGACGGGCAGACCGACGAGAGGTCAGTGGTGCCGACCTCACCGTCGTAACCGGAGGCTGTGGACGAGTCGCTGTCGTCACCACAGGCGGTGAGGGCGAAGGTAGTGACCACGGCGACGGTGCCGGCGGTCACGGTGGAGACGGTGGAGACGGTACGGGTGGTTTTCATGCGGATTCTCCGGTTCTCGAATGTTCAGGAAGGTCGGGAAATTACTTGCTGTACCAGCGACCGACGACGCGGTTGCCGATCCAGCCGAAGATGAGGAACACGACGACGCCGAGCAGGGAGGCGAGGATGATGGCGGCGAACAGTTCGGGCGACTGCAGGCGGGAGCGGTAGTTGTCGAGCAACACCCCGATGCCGGGTGTGCCCTGCTTGAAGAAGAAGTCGCCGACGATCGCACCGACGACCGACAGTCCTGCGGAGGTCCGCAGTCCGACGAAGATCGACGGCATGGCGGCAGGCAGTTCGAGTTTGCGCAGGACCGTCAGACGGGACGGGTGGTGCAGGGCGAAGAGATCGCGCATGCCCGGCTCCACGGACTTCAGGCCGAAGAGCGTGTTGGACACCAGCGGGAACAGTGCGATCAGTACACACACGAAGACGCGGGCGGAGAAACCGAACCCGAACCAGAACCCCACCAGCGGCACCAGGGCCAGCACCGGGATGCACTGGAGGAATACGGCGTAGGGGAACAGGGCGGTCTCGGCACGCCGGGACTGGGACATCACGACCGCCCAGGTGACGC
This sequence comes from Corynebacterium sp. CNJ-954, assembly GCF_001942345.1. Lineage (GTDB taxonomy): Bacteria > Actinomycetota > Actinomycetes > Mycobacteriales > Mycobacteriaceae > Corynebacterium. The sequence goes on along the minus strand of NZ_MKKI01000041.1, from coordinate 202,646 downwards.
CGATCACCACGGCGATGAGCAGACCGGTCAGGGCGACGGTGGTGGTCTGGCCGAGCCCCTGCCACATTTCGTCGGCAGACGGTCCGAACAGTCCCTCGGTGATCACCTCGTGGGGTGGCGGCATCAGGAAGCGTCGGGACTCGTCGAGCAGCAGGTAGCTCACCGCGTACCAGGCGGCGATGACCACACCGAAGACGGCGAGGGGCAGGATGATGCCGGCGAAGGGGATCGAGCGCAGCGTCCGGCGCGGTGACGGTGAGGCAGTGGGGGAGGAGGCGGACGCGGCAGCTTGCGCTGATGATGCAGACGAAGCAGACTTCGCCGCCTCTGCGGCAGATCCGGTCGGCGCGTCCTGGGTCTTTTTTCTCGGTGGCAGGTGCGGTCATGAGTGGGCCTCCATCAGTGAGTTCGATACGCGTTCGGTGAGTGCGGTGAACTCCGGGGAAAACCGGAGTTTCGGGTCGCGGGGGAAGTCGAAGGGGACGTCCACCTCGTCGACGATGGTTCCGGGGCGTCCGGACATCACGGCCACCTTCGTGGAGATGAACACCGCCTCATTGACCGAGTGGGTGATGAACAGGCCACCGAAGCGCTTCTCGGCGAACAGTTGGGTGAGTTCGACACCGAGCCGTTCACGGGTGATTTCGTCGAGCGCGGCGAAAGGTTCGTCGAAGAGGAAGAGCTCCGGTTCGATGGTGAGGGCGCGTGCCAGGGAGACACGCATGCGCATACCACCGGAGAGCTGGTGGGGGAGGTGCCCCTCGAAGCCCTCGAGACCGACGGTGGCCAGTGACTCGGAGCACCGCCGCTCGCGGTCGGCCTTCGACAGTCCGTCGAGTTCACCGAGCAGCATCACGTTCTCCCCGACGGTGCGCCAGGGAAGCAGCGTGGCGTCCTGGAAGACGTAGGCGACACGGTCGGTGGAGGTGGTCATCACTCCTTCGGTGGAGGTCTCGAGCCCGGAGGCGAGGCGGAGCAGCGTGGACTTGCCGCAGCCGGACGGGCCGACGACGCTGATGAACTCGCCGGGTGCGACGTCGAGGGACACCCTGTGCAGGGCGGTCGTCGCGTCGCTGCCGGAGCTGCCGGAGGTGCCGGAGGTGAAAGTCATGCCGGTGTTGTCGAAACTGACCAGCGGTACGGATGTGGTGGGGGGCGGGGTGGGCGAAGCGGTCACGGTGTTCTCCTTTTTCGCGGGATGCGGGGCTGTCAGTCCGGGTCGGGTACCGGTCAGACGGACGGCCGGAGGTGGGGGTAGGTGGTCACGGAGGTGATACGGGCGACGAGTCGTCCGGCCGAGAAGACGACCCGGTCAGACGGTGCCGAGGCGATGAGCGGGACGGCTGAGTCTGTCGAGTCTGTCCGCCGGTCGTCCGGGGTGCGGAGACACAGCAGGTCGGCCGTCGCACCGGGTACCGGGCCGGCGGGCGGCAGGCCCATCGCAGCGCGGGCGCGGCGGTGACCAGGTCGAGTGCCTGGTCCGGGGTCTGGTGGGCGGCGGTGATGAGCAGGGCGGCGGTCTCCAGGGCGTCGGCGCGGCCGGTGGGGTTGAACGGGTCGGCGACGTTGTCGCCGCCCGCGGCCACCCGCACGCCCTTCTCACGCAGGGCGGTCAAGGGCGCGATGCCGCGGGAACCGGATGCCTGGAGGTAGAGGTTGGTGGCGGGGAGGGCGATGACGGGCATGTGTGCGGCACGGAGTTCGACGGCGGTGGTGTCGAGTTCTGACGCGGTCATGCCGGACAGTCGGCAGCAGTGCCCGGCCGCCCGGTCGCGGCCTTCCGGCCATCCGGTGACGCGTTCGGCGTAGTGGTGGATGGTCTGGACACGGGGCGCACCAAAGCCGGTCGGGTCGATCTCCGTGAACTCGTCGATGTGCAGGTCACAGCCTACGGCGTGGGCCTCGGCGGCGTCGATGAGTGCATCGGTCTGGGCGATCGGCTCCTCAGCGAGGTGCGGGGCACCTCCGACGAGGTCGGCACCGGCGTCCAATGCGCCGGTGACCACCCGGGATATGTCGAGGTTCGGGGTGGAGGCGGGGATGAGGGCCACGATCTGCAGCGTCATCACCCCGTCCAGTTCCTGGCGCAGCTGGTTGACGGCCCGGATACCGCGGAAGGGGTCTGTGCCGGTCACAGTGTCGGCAACGGGGTGAGTGTAGACGTCGACGTGGCTGCGTACCGCGGTGGTTCCGGCGGCGAGCATGCTCAGTGCCGTGCCGCGCGCCCGCGCCAGGATGTCGTCCTGTGAGAAGCGCGCCGCGGCCATCGACCAGGCGTCCACTGCGCCGGGGAGATCTCCGACGGGTGGGTTGACCAGATCCCAGGAACGGGACTTGTCGAGGTGCGCGTGGGGGTCTGCGGTGGCCGGGAGGATGCTGTATCCGCACAGGTCGAGCAAGCCCTCGGAGGCGCCGGGATTGTGGGGGCGGACGGTGCCGACAAGGGGGCCGTCGAAGGTGATGTCGACGGACCTCCCGGCGAGCCGGACTCCCGAGACACCGGTCAGTCCGGTGACGTCGGTGATGCCGGGTATCTCAGTTGCGGTCATCGGGGGACTCCTCTCCGGCTCAGGTCAGGGTGTGACTGCCGCAGAGGGGAGGTCATCGCCGGCTGCAGCAGTCGAAAAAACAGTGATGTGTCTGGTTTCGACATGCAGGACAGAAACTGACGGTGTCGGACGGTGTCGGACGGTGTCTGTCAGTCGGCGGTGTGCAGGAGTGCTCTGTCGTGTCCTGGTCCTGTACCGCGCCGGGCTGGGGCCGGGTAGGGGCAGGGACATCGGTGGTGCACCGCGTGTGGATTCGTCATGCAGTTACGCAGACTATGGGGCGGGTGTTTCGCCGCTGTTTCCCTCCCGGATCACTTCAGTGACGCCCGTCGACGCGGAATGCCGGGGCGCCGGCACGATGTTTCGGTGTGGTGAAACTTTCGGTTAATTCCCCGGTGTACGCCACCTGGAGCTGCGCGGAACCCTGCGCGCCGGGCTACTGTGGTCCGCGTACGTGCCGGGCTGGGGTACTCAGACTTCATGGAGGTACCCCGTGACCACCGACGTGACCACCGCTACCGTCACCGCCCGACGCACCCTCACTCCGCGGGTCGACGAGTTCACTCTCGCGCTCCCCGGCAACGTCCCGCCGCCGAGGTGGACAGCCGGTTCGCACCTCGACATCCATCTGCCCGGCTCAGCCGTCACCCGCCAGTACTCGCTGTGCTTGTCGGGTTCCCCCGACAGCTACGTCATCGCCGTCGACCGGTGCTCCGAGCAGGACGGCGGACGCGGCGGTTCGGCTGCGCTGCACCGGGATGCCGTCGTCGGAGCATCGGTGGAGGTCGGGGAGCCGAGGAACCACTTCCCACTGGCCCGGGCACTGAACTATGTCTTCGTCGCCGGTGGGGTCGGGGTCACCCCGATGCTCTCCCTCGCGGCCGAGGCGGAGAGGTCCGGACGGCCATGGCGGATGCTGTGCCTGGCGCGGACGTCCGCCGACATGCCGTACCTCCCCGAGCTCCGGGAGGGATACGGGGAGCGAGTCTCTTTCCACGGCTCATCGACGGGACGCCTCGATCTCGGTACCGCGTTGGCCGGTCTGCCGCGTGGTACGGCCGTATATGTCTGTGGGCCCGGAACGCTCGCCGACGACATCACCGCCACCGTCGGGGACCAGCCCGCCGCGGACGTATTCGTCGAACAGTTCACCGCACCAGACCTCCGGGACGGAGAGGTCACGTCTTTCGACGTCACCCTCGCCACCAGTGGCGAGACCTTCACCGTCCCACCGGATATCTCCCTGCTGGATACCCTGGAGCGCGAGGGGAAGGTGCTGGCCTCGTCCTGCCGCGAGGGGGTCTGCGGCACCTGCGAGGTCGGAGTGGTGTCCGGGGAGGTCGACCACCGGGACAGCGTCCTGACCCCGGAGGAGCGCAGTGAGAATGAGTCGATGATGGTCTGCGTCTCCCGCTGCAGGTCCGGACGGCTGGTGCTGGACCTGTGAACGCCGTCCTGTTGAAAGATCCGCTGACGGGGCCGGACATCGTGGTGCGGGACGGAGTGCTCGGCGGCTCCGGGGACGGTGCGGAGGTGGTCGACGCCTCCGGCTGTCTCATCACACCGGGCCTGGTCAACGCCCACCACCACCTGCTCCAGTCCGCTTTCCGCACCCTGCCGGGGACGCGTGGCGTCCCGATGGCGGAATGGCTGGCGGTGATGGCGCAGGCGTACCGCGACTACGCGGTGGATCCTGCCCTCACCAGGGCCGCGGCTGCCGTGGGCCTCGCTGAGTCCCTGCTCTGTGGTGTGACCACCGTCGCCGACCATCATCTGACCTGGCCGTCCGGTATTGACCCCGTGGAGATGGCTCTGGCTGCTGCGGACGCCGCCGTGGAACTCGGGGCGCGGTTGTGCTTCGTGAGGGGCAGCGCCGGGGATGTGGCGGACACCGCGGCAGAATCCGTCCGGGACATCCACCGCGCCTTCGCCGGATTCGACCCGGACATGTTGCAGCTCGCCGTCGGCCCGTCCGGCGTGCACACCGACGGGCCTGATACTTTCGCCGCCCTCGCCGAGGTGGCCCGGGACCTCGGCCTGCTGCGGCGCACCCAGGCCAATGAACAGGTCGACGTCGCCGTCGCCGCCGACAAGTACGGACGACGTCCCCTGGAACTGCTCGACGACTGGGGGTGGATCGAACCGGGTGTGGCCCTCGCGCACCTCTGCGACCTCACCCCGGACGAGATCGCCCTCGTCGCAGAGTCCGGGGTCGCCGTCACCCATGCACCGGGTTGTGATGTCCCCATGGGCTGGGGCGTCGCCCCGGTCGCCGACCTGCTGCGTCGGGGTGTGACCGTGGGGTTGGGGACGTCCGGCGGCGGAAGCAACGACGGTGGTCACCTCCTCGCTGACGCCCGGCTCGCCGTGCAAGTCTCCGGGCTGACCGGATCCCCGGTCAGCGCGTCCGACGCCCTGGCGATGGCCACCTCAGGTTCGGCAGCTGGACTGGGACGTCCCGAGCTCGGCGGTCTGAATTCCGGGACACCGGCTGACCTGTGCATCTGGGACATGGGCGACGTCGCTGACGCGGGTGTCCATGATCCCGACGCCGGACTGCTGTGGGCCAGACCCGGACGGCGCCCCCGGGACGTCATGGTCGCCGGACGCTGGGTCGTCCGCGACGGCGTCCTGCTCACCGCGGACTCCCGCAGACTCGCAACACACCTGAACACCATGATCAAGGAGAGAACAGCATGATCCACGTCCCCGTCATTGACATCGCACCCTATACCGTCGGCGGTACGGCCCGGGAGCGTGAGACCGTCGCCCGCCAGGTCGACGCCGCCGCCCGGGAGGTCGGCTTCATACAGCTCACCGGCCACGGCGTCGACCCGGGTACCTGGGACGGCCTTGCTGACGCTCTCGATGCCTTCTTCCTGCGCGAGCTCGACGTGAAGAAGCGCACCGTCACTCCTCCCGAGATCAACCGCGGCTACTCGCCACCGAAGTCCGAACGGTTGTCCCTGTCACTCGGGGTGGAGTCTGCGACCGGGATGAATGACTTCTTCGAGGCGTTCAATATCGGTGCCCAGGCCAGTGACTTCGCCGGCGTCCCCGGCCTCTCCCTGCCCGCGGCCGACTATCCGGAGAATGTGTGGCCGACCGAGACCGACGGCGCCATGGCGGATTTCCGGGCCAACCTGGAACGCTGGTTCACCGCGGCCCAGCATGTCGCCGAGACACTCACCATCGTTTTCGAGGATGCACTCGACGTGCCCCGTGGCACGATCACTTCGTTGACGGACCACTCCATCGACGTACTGCGCACCATCAACTACGCGCTGGATCCCGGCCAGACCGTGGAGCTCGACGGGGAGCTGACAGGTATGGGTGAGCACACCGACTACGGCATCGTCACCGTCCTGTGGGCCGACCGGGTCGCCGGCCTGCAGGTCCTCGGAGAGGACGGAACGTGGAACGACGTGCTGCCCGAACCCGGCGCCCTGTTGGTCAATCTCGGTGACGTCACCGCCAGGCTGACCAACGACCAGTGGAAGTCGACGCTGCACCGCGTGCGTCCGCCGGTGGTCGACGGGACGATCATGCGTCGCCGGTCCGCGGCCTTCTTCCACGACGGCAATGTCGATGCCGTCGTCGGGCCGTTGCCCGGCATGGTCGACGATGAGCATCCCGCGCGCTATGAGCCGATGACCGTGGGCGAGCATGTGGCCCGCAAACTCGGCGGTTCACGCTCGCTGGAGAGCAACTCCTCCGACACCGCCCGTGAGTCGGAGCGGGTGCTTGCATCGAGACGGTGACCGTGCCCGGCCGGTATCCGCCCCGACCAGATCGGGGCCGCAGCGACCACGATCAAGAGGCCCCGCGGTCAGCCAGGGAGAATCTCCGTCTCCCAGCCGTCACTGGTACGGGTGTACCGCACCCGGCGTGACGGCCCCTCGTCGTCCCCCTCCCAGAACAGGTACTCACGGGGGACCACCGCGAAGACGGCCCAGGTCGACGGCGGATCCTGCTCAGCCAGGTCCGGGTTGTCACGGTCGAACTGAGCCCACCGCCGACGCCTCTCCGTCCGGTCCTCCTGCGCCAGGCCGCGGTCATTCAGCCAGGCGAGCAACTGCAGGTAGCGGGGCTGGCCGGCATAGACGGTACGTTCAGTCTCCTCGTCTGCGCGGGCCACATCACCGATCACGGTGACCTGGCGGGATGAGTCGGTGGTCAGCACCGTCAGAGAGGCCTTGCCACCGGCATCGATGTCACGCACCTTCCGTGACCGCGCGTCCGTGTGGAACAGCACGCCGCCGTCGTCCCGGACACCGTTGACGTTGACGGTTCGGGTGCGTGGGTATCCGTCCTCGCCCACCGTGGCCAGGGTCATCAGGGTGGGGGAGTCGTCGAGATGGTCTGTGAAGAGTCGGGCAGGGTCAGTCATGGAGCCTCTCGTTGTCTGTGTCTTCGGTGTCTTCGGTGCTTTTCACGTCGTACTTCAGCTGCACCATCCCGTTGCTGAAGCTCTGGGTGGAGCGCAGTGACAGGGACAGTGCCAGGTCAGGCAGCATGGACAGACCTCCTCCGACGGTGACGGGGCAGACCAGCATGTGGATCTGGTCGACGAGTCCGAGCCGCAGCGCCTCGGCAGCGAGAGTCGGGCCGTCCACGGTCAGGTCGCCGTCAGCCTCCCTGAGCTGGCGAATGTCGGCAGCGCGGAACTCGCGTTCCAGGCGTGTGTGCCGCGTCCACACCTCTGGCAGTGTGGTGGAGTAGACGATTTTCTCCGCCTCACACCAGATCTTCGCCCATTCGGCGGATTCATCCGACTGGGCGGCGGCGTCTGGATCGGTCTCCCAGACGTGCATCATCTCGTACATGCGGCGACCGTACAGGTAGGTGCGTACATCGGCGGTGTCGGCGTTGATGACGGAGAGCACCTCTTCATCCGGTACAGCCCAGTCGAAGTTCCCGTCCCGGTCGGCCACATAGCCGTCGGCCGAGACGAGCATTGAATAGATCAGCTGACCCATGGTGTGCCTCTCTGGTGTGGTGTGCCCATAGCCTACGTCCGATCCTGGGGTGGGTTACCGGATCCGATGTTCGCCGACCGCGGAGGGCAGATTCGGTAACCACCCCAGGATCGCGCAGGTGCGGCGGCGGGAGAGGGCCCGCCGTAGGATGGCTCCATGGGCGCCGAGCACAACACCGACAACAACGACAACAACGACAACACCAACACCACCGACGGCACAGTCATCCCGTTCCGGTCGCGCCGTGTCCCCGCGACGCTCTGGCGTGAGGTGCTAGGGGACGAGATCCGGCGCCAGCGCACCGCCCGGCATGACCGGCTCAGGGACACCGCGGAGCGGGCCGGGATCTCCCCGCAGTACCTCTCGGAGCTGGAACGGGGCATGAAGGACCCGTCCTCCGAGGTGCTGGAGGCCGTCGCGGGGGCACTGGGGAAGTCGTCGTTCGAACTGGTGAGGTCGGCGGCGGCTCCTAGAGGGCCGGTGCTTCTCGCTGCGTGAGGATCCGGTCGACCACGCCGTAGTCGACTGCGGCGTCCGGGGTGAGGACGAGTTGGCGTTCGGTGTCGGTGCGGACCTGTTCCGGAGTCCGACCGCAGTGCCGTGCGAGGATGCTCTCCTGCAGCCGCCGGATCCGTTCCATTTCCTCGGCCTCGATGATCAGGTCGGGGATGGTGCCGCGGCCACCTTCGGCCGCCGGTGAGCTGAGGACGACCCGGCCGTTGTGCAGGATCGACCGGTGTCCCGGGGCGCCGCCGGCGAGGAGCAGTGCCGCGGAGGCGACGGCCTGTCCGACGCAGGTGGTCTCCACCCGGGGGCGGATGAACTGCATGCAGTCGTAGATCGCCATCGTCGCGGACTGTGATCCGCCGGGGGAGTTGATGTACAGGGAGACGGGTGCGTCGGGGTTGTCGCTTTCCAGGTGGAGCAGCTGGGCGATGACCGTGTTGGAGACGCCGTCGTCGACCGGTGTGCCGAGGTAGATGATGCGTTCGTCGAGCAACCGGCTGTAGATGTCGACGGTCTTTTCGCCGCTCGGCGTCGACGTGGTGACGTAGGGGATCGGGTAGCTGGTCATGTCAGTTCACCCCCAGACCGAGTGTCGTGCGCCGGGTCGTCAGTCCGTCCGGGCCGGTGATCAGGTTGAGGTCGTCGATGACCCGGTCGATGAAACCGTAGTCCTTCGCTTCCTCGGCGGTGAACCAGCGGTCGCGCAGGGAGTCGCGGGTGACTTTGTTGAGGGGTTGACCGGTGTCGTCGGCGATGCAGGTCAGGACGGTGTCGCGGGTGTGCCGCATGTCGGCGGCCTGGATCTCGATGTCCTGCGCGGAGCCGCCGATGCCGCCGGAGCCCTGGTGCAGCAGCACCTTGGCGTGCGGTAGGGCGAAACGTTTACCGGGGGTTCCGGCGGAGAGCAGGAACTGGCCGGCACTGTAGGCCATGCCGATGTTCACGGTGGCGACGTCATTGGGGATGCCGCGCATGGTGTCGCGGATGGCGAGCATGCCGGGGACGGAGCCGCCGGGGGAGTTGATGAGCAGGATGATGTCCGCCATGGCGTCGCGGGAGGCGAGGAGTAGCAGGGAGGTGCACAGGCGGTTGGAGGTGTCCTGCTCCAGGGCGTCGCCGAGGACGATGATGCGACGTTCGTAGAGGTCGCGGTAGATCTCCTGGTCGAGGATGCGGGTGGGGTCGGGGTTGTTCTCTGACATGGTGACCACACTGCGCACGACCATCGCGTCGGGCAATGGCCTGCTGCCGACAGCGGATCCGCTGTGAGCGGATTGCTCAGTGACCGGCGAGGTAGCTCTCCCAGCCGGGGGTGAGCAGGTCGAAGGCGGCATCGGTGGTGTCGGCGTCCAGTCCGTCCTGGACGTTGATGAGCTGGACCTGCAGGACGAAGCGGCAGAATGCCCGGACTGTCGCATCCGGCACGGCCATTCCCAGTTCGGCGGCGATGGTGTCGGCGAGGGCGTCCTCGTGCCGCAGCCACATCTTCTGCGCGTACTCGCTCAGTGAGGGCGAGTCGTCGATGAGCTTGGTGAAGCGCTGGTGGGAGCCTTCGGGTGCGTCGGCGTGCCAGGCGTCCTCGCGGTAGAACTGTCGGAGGGCGTCAGGGATGCTGACACCGTCCGGTCGGTCGGAGACCGCGGCGGTGAGGTGTTCGCGCATCTCGTCGTCCTCGTCGACGGCGATGGCTTCTTTGCAGGGGAAGTGGGCGAAGACCGTGGTGGGGGAGACGTCGGCGGCGTCGGCTATTTCGCGGACGCTGACATTGTCGAAGCCGCGCTCCAGGAAGAGTTCCAGGGCGGCGTCGCGATCGCACGCCGGGTCGCCGCCTTCTTGCGTTCGCGGCGGGTGGGGTTCCTGGTCGTCGTGTCGGCTGCCATGCGCACCACACTAGCGAGAAAAATGTAATTGGTACAACAGTGGATTGACTTCGAAAGTGTACCGAGTACAGTTTCGAACCATGACAAGCAATGAATCTGAGGTGACCTCACGCTGGGCCTGGCCCATGCTCGTCACCATCACTCTCCTCAACGTGATCGGCATGACCATCGTTCTGCCGATCCTTCCCTTCGTCGTCCGCGACACGATGCCCTCCGTCGGTACCCTCGCCCTGTGGGTAGGGCTGCTTGAAGCGGTCAACGCACTCTGCGCCTTTCTCGCCGCACCGGTCCTCGGTGGCATCTCTGACCGGTGGGGACGGCGTCCGGTGATCGTGATCGGAGCATTCGGTGCCGCTGCGGGTTTCCTGATCTTCGCGCTCGGAGGTTTCCTCGCGGGGAGTCTCAGCGGTGCGATCTGGCTGCTGCTTCTCGGGCGGATCATCCAGGGCATCACCGCCGGTGACATGCCCGCGCTGTTCGCCTACGTCGCCGACATCACCCCCGCCGAACAGCGGGCGAAGCGCTACGGCATGCTCGGGGCGCTCTCCGGTATCGGTTTCATGATCGGCCCGGCACTCGGCGGTCTTCTCGCCGCGCACAGTATCGACCTGCCGGTCCTCGCCACCGCGGCCGTCGCGTTGACCGTCGGCGTGCTCGCCCTGGTTGCCCTGCCGGAAAGTCACGCGCCGGAGAACCGGACGGCCAGGCTCGCCGTCGAGCACATCCACCCGCTGACCGTCTTCCGGGACGCCTTCGCCCGGCCGTCGCTGCGGATGCTGTTGGCCGGGCTTCTGCTGGTGGTGATCCCCTTCAGTTTCTTCGTCAACAACTACAGCGTGCTGGCCATGGACACGGTCAACTGGTCACCGACCCAGATCGGCCTGTTGAACTCCTGTATCGGAGTCCTCGACATCCTGATCCAGGGCGTCCTGTTGGGCATCCTGCTCAGATGGGTCGGCGAACGGGGCGTGATCCTCGGTGGTCTCGCCGTCCAGACGGCAGGCGTGCTGGCGCTGGCTGTCCTGGCCTCGGCGGTGCACCAACCCTGGCTGCTGATCACCGGCACCCTCATGCTCGGTGCCGGGGAGGGGCCGATGACCGCAACTCTCAACGGAGTGCTCTCCACGTCGGTGGGCGACGACGAGCAGGGATGGCTCGCCGGTGTCACCCAGGGAATGCAGAACGCTGTCGGCGTCGTCGTTCCTCTGGCCGTCGGTGTGCTCTACGGCATCGGCATCGCCGTGCCGTACTGGATCGCCCTGGTGTTGCTGTGCGCTGCATTCGTCGTCCTGTCCCGGGCGACCTTCAACAGTCCGTCGCGGGTGGTCAAGGCTCCCGTTGAGGACGAAGGCCGGGTCGTGACCGTCGTGTGACAGATTCACCGTCGGCCACGGAGGCTCTGGAACGCCAGCAGCCCCTGGAGTACGAGGGCGGTAGCCGTGACCGCTGCAGGGATCCAGAACGCCCAGTTCGCGGACCACCCGTAGACCGGGAAAAGCACCATCGGGGTGACTGACGACCCGTAGAAACGGAAGGCCTGGACCGTCGACAGCAGCGAGGCACCACGAGGCGCACGCAGGATCAGCAGGTTGATGCTCAGCTGAACACCCTGCGCGCTGAGGACCGCCATCGCCCAGCACACCGCCACAGCCCACGGTGCCGGAACGGTCGGCATAAGGACCAGAACCACCACGGACACGGACATGCTGCCAAGGAGGACCCGGGTGGGGCCGACCGTGTCGGCGAGTCTGCCGAGGAGACTGGCGAACGCGAACGCCGCCAGACCGCCGCACATCACCACCAGCCCGCGTCCTACGGCGTCGAGGCTGAAGGCGTCCTCCAGATGCACGGAGGTGACCGCGGAGAGTCCGAAGATGCCGAACCCGATCACCAGGCTGGTGGCGGTGTGGACCAGGGTGGGGGCCCACCGGACCCGGCCGGGGGCGGTCGCGGTCCGTGCCGGTGGAGGGGTGTCGGGCACACCGGCGACGAGGATCCACAGTGCGGCCGCCAGAACGACGAGGTAGACCAACTGCCAGTCCACGGTTGAGGCCACTCCGGAGACCAGCGGTGCCGACAGCAGCCCGAGGGACTGCATCGCCACATAGGTGCCCATCGCCGAACCGAACCTCGCCGACGGCACGCAGTTCTTCAGGACGAGCTGCAGCACAGGAAGGGTGAAGGCATTCGCCAGCCCCAGGACCAGGAAGCCGGTGAGAAAGACGGTCCAGGAACTCGTGACCATGCATGTCACTGCGCCGGCACAGGTCACCGCATAGGCGCAACGGATGATCCTGCGGGGAGGTAAGCGCCTCACCACGTGGGTGGACACCAGCATCATGGTGGCGAAAGGGAGGAGGTAGACGAGCACCGCGACCGCGGACTGCTCCAGGGTGATGGAGAACGTCTCCGCCACATCAGGCAGTACGACCGCCACGGACTGTGCGGCGAAGGGGCCGATGAATCCGCCGAGGTAGATCGTGAACAGTTGCAGCCGTCGCGGTGCACGCCTCTTGTCGGCGGCGGTTATGGCGTGACGGGGCATGGCGGGGCACTGTCCTTGGTCGGGTGTATGCAGGGTAAGCCGAGGATATTATGCCTCTTCATCATCCTCGGCGGGGCGTCGGATGTGGCCGTCCTCCGGACATCAGTGCGAATCCCGACCGCGATCATTGCCACTGTGTCATTAATCGCCGCAGGATGTTTCCCTCTCGGAACAAGAGTGTCAGGATGATTCAGGTCACTTCACAGAACGGTGGGAGATGACCATCACACATCCAGGAGGCGCCATGTCTGTCCCCCTCTCGCGGTCCCGACCACGGTCGCTGACACGTCGTGATCTCTTCAAAGGTTTGGGGCTGCTCGGCCTGACCGCCACACTCGCGAGTTGCTCGCGACCTGCGGCGGTGTCGGTCGACGGGCTTCCGTCGCAGACGGTGTGGGCCACCTACCCCACAGGCACGGGCACCTACAACGATGTCGCCGCCATCGCGAACATGGTCACCAACCGGAGCGGTTCGAAGGTCCGCATCATGGCAGGAGACACGGGCATCGCCCGCATCGGCCCGCTGATCTCCGGCACGGCGCAGTATTCCCGTGCGGGGGACGAGTACTACTACGCATTCGAAGGCGAGGACGAGTACACCTCGGAGAACTGGGGACCGCAACCGATCCGGCAGATCTGGGCACCACCGGGAAACTACGGTGTTCTCGTCCGGCGGGATTCCGGGATCGAGACAGTCAGTGATCTCCGGGGCAAGCGGTTTCCCCGACTTCTGGCATCGACGTCGATCAACTACAAGCTGAAGGCGATTCTCGACTTCGGCGGGCTCACCCTCGACGACGTCCGGCTGGTCGACATCGCCTACAGTGAGCAGGCCGAAGCCGTGAAAGCGGGCCATCTGGACGTGATGTACCAGAACGTGGTGGGTGCCACCGTGGAGGAACTCGCGTCGCAGTACCCGGTCAGGTGGCTCGACCTGTCCGGCGGTAGCCCCGAGCAGTACCGGACCTGGGAGGAACTTGCCCCCATGGTCCTGCTCGGTGAGGCCCGGGGTGCTGCAGGTATGGCGGAGGGGGAGTCTGTGGTCAACATGCAGTACTCCATCCCTCTCACCACCACGAGGGACCGTCCTGAAGAGGAGGTCCGGGCGATGCTGGACCTCCTCCATGACAACTTCGACGACTTCAAGGATTCGACGCCGGACGCGGTGGCGTTCGCAGCCGACAAGGTACTGCTCGCTCCCACCGTCCCGTTCCATGAGGGGGCGGTCGGATTCTTCCGGGACATCGGCCGGTGGACCCCCCAACTCCAGGAGCGCAACGAAGCGCTCGTCGAACGGGAGAAACTGATGCAGGACCACTGGCCCGACTTCTGGGACCAGCACTCCGGCAGCGGAGATGCGGTCCGGTTGTGGAAAGAATGGAAGGCGGCGAATCTCCCCGCCCTGGCCCCCATCTCCGAGATCACTGACACGGAGAGGTCGTGACGAGAACCATGACAAGCCCATCTCTCGACCGGGAGACAACTCGGGAGCGCACCACGTCCGCCGCAGAGCCGGTCATCGACGAGAACGCCGGTGAACCCACGAACCCCCGGCTCACCCTCACCTGGAAAGTCGTTGTGGTCGTCCTGACCCTCACCGGCGTCGCCGTGACGATGAACCAGGTGTTCTTCTGGAACCTGTTCGGTATCGCGCTTCCGACCAACTCATTCCTCTACCTCTCTCAGCCTGTTTCCTGCCGATGGTCCTCATCTTCACCCCGGCATCGAAGAAGAAGCCGACGACAGACAGCCACACCGAGGTTCGGCGGGGAGTGCCGTGGTACGACGTGGGACTCATCGCGTTGTTCATCGCCTGTGCACTCTGGTTCTGTTCCCACGGGACGGAGATCGCCGAGTACGGCTGGGCGCTCGTCGCCCCGACCTCGGCGTCCGTCCTGAGCTTCGTCTACTGGGGACTGGTCGTGGAGATCCTGCGCCGGGCTGCAGGGCTCATCGTGGCCGGGCTGGCGCTTGCCGTCTCCCTGTACCCGCTGGTCGCCGACATCATCCCCGTCGGTTTCCTGCAGGGAATCACCTATGACCCGGTCACCCTGGCCCAGACACACGTCATGGGTTCGGACTCCATCAACGGTCTCCCGCTGGACACTGCGGCGACAATCCTCGTCGGTTTCATGCTGTTCGGCATCGTTCTCCAACACACCGGGGGTGCGGCGTTCTTCAATGACCTCGCCATGTCGATCTTCGGCAAGTACCGGGGCGGCTCCGCGAAAGTTTCTGTCGGCAGTTCCGCGGCGATGGGCATGATGTCAGGGTCGGCGGTGTCCAACGTCCTGACCACGGGGCCGATGACGATTCCCGCGATGATCAAGTCCGGATTCAGCCCGAAGACCGCGGGAGCGGTGGAGGCGACGGCATCCTCCGGCGGTTCGATCACTCCGCCTGTCATGGGTACGGCCGCCTTCCTGATGGTCTCGTTCATCGGGGTCCCCTACACCGAGGTCCTCATCGCTGCGGCGCTCCCGGCGTTCCTCTACTTCCTGGGGATCTTCCTGCAGGTGGACGGGTACGCTGCGCGGCGGAACCTCACCGGTACGCCGAAAGACCAGCTTCCGCGCTTCCGGCAGGCGTTGGTCGAGGGGTGGCCCTACATCACCGCCATTGTGCTGCTGACCCTGATGCTCGTGCTGACACCGTCGGAGGCGCAGGTCCCGTACTGGATCACGGCGTTGCTGATCGGTATCGCGATTGTGCGCCCCTCCATCCCGTTCGGGCCGAGGCAGATCGTCGACATGATTCTCGCCGCCGGGAAGTCCCTGGGGCAGATCATCGGCATCATCGCCGGAGTCGGCCTGATCCTCGGCGGTCTGTCCGCGACCGGTGTCGCCCTGTCCCTCTCCCGCGACCTCATTGTGCTGGTGGGGGAGAACCTGATCCTGATTCTCATTGCCGGCGCACTGGCCTGCTTCATCCTGGGTATGGGGCTGACCATCTCGGCGGCCTACGTCTTCCTGGCTATCGTCATGGCGCCGGCGGTCACTGCTCTCGGCGTGGAGCCGATCGCCGCACACCTGTTCATCATCTACTGGGCGTCGGTCTCCTACATCACCCCGCCGGTCGGTCTCGCTGCCTTCGCGGCCGCGAGTATCTCGAAGGCGTCCCCGATGGGTACCTGCTTCCACGCCATGAAATTCGGCGCCGTGAAGTACGTGGTTCCTTTCGGGTTCGTCCTGAACCCGGCGATCGTCGCCCAGGGCACCGTGACGGAGATCGTCGTCGCCGCACTGGCATCCGTTGTCGCGGTGTTCGCCCTGTCCGCGGCATTCTCCGGATACCTCCAGTTCGTGGAGACACAGCTGGCGGTGCCGGTCAGGATCCTGTTGGCGGTCGGTGGTTTCCTCGTCTTCCTTCCACAGTGGACAGTCACACTGACCGGGCTCGCGATCGTGGTGCTCGCCGTGATCGGGGTGAAGATCCTGGCCGGACGGGGAGCAGGCACGCGTACTGGAAGCACCATCAACAATGACGAGGAGAGTATCCGATGAAGCACGACAACGACCTTGTCGTCCGCGAAGACCGGGACGGCACAGCGGTCCTCACCGTGAACCGGCCTGAGTCGCACAATGCACTGAACCGCGGAGTCCAGAGCGTGATGCGTTGGCACCTTGAGGAGATCGCTGACGACCCAGGTGTGGGCGCGGTGGTGTTCACCGGTGCCGGGGACGACGCCTTCGTCGCCGGCGCCGACATCAACGAGCTGGCGGTGCGGACGCCGGTGGACGGCCTCGCCGGCCCGTTGCAACGACTGTTCGAGACCATCGCGACGTTCACTAAACCTACTGTCGCCGCGGTCAACGGCTACGCGTTCGGTGGTGGTCATGAACTGGCTCTGGCCTGCGACATCCGGATCGGGTCCACTGACGCCCAGTTCGCGTTCCCGGAGACCGGACTCGGAATCATCCCGTCCGCCGGCGGGACACAACGTCTGGCTGAAGTTGTCGGGCAGGGGGTCGCCCTGGACATGATTCTCACCGGTCGGAAACTCGCCGCCGACGAGGCACTCCGGATGAACCTCATCACCTACCTCGTCGACCCGGCCGACCTGCTGGACACGGCGATGACGGTGGCACGCCGTATCCGGAGGAAAGGGCCGTTGGCCACGGAGTTGGCGCGCGACCTCGTCAAGCGGTCGGGGGCCATCGACCGTGACAGTGGACTGCTCCTGGAACGTCTGGCGCAGGCGGTCATCTACTCCACCGAGGAGAAGAACGAAGGGACCACGGCTTTCCGGGAGAAACGGCGGCCGGACTTCGACCTGGTCCGGCACGACCGGCATGACCGGCATGACCGGCACGACAACGAGAGGAATGCACAGCAGTGACTACACGAACGTCGACCATCAGCCATGTCACGGTGATTGGTTCCGGGACAATGGGCGCCCAGATCGGCATGGTCTCCGCCCTGTCCGGGTTCCGTACGTCCATCGTGGACATCGCCCAGGAGTCCCTGGACCGGGCGCAGGAGATGCTCCGCGCCAGGATGGACCGGGACGTGGAGAAGGGTCGTCGGACAGCCGGGGACGTGGAGGCAGCGTTCGACCGTCTCGAGTTCTCCCTGGAACGCGACACGGTCGTCGCGCAGACCGATCTCGTCATCGAGGCCGCGGTCGAGGACATCGAGGTCAAGCGCACGCTGTTCCGCGACCTCGACGCGCTGGTGCCGGAGCACACGATCCTCACCACGAACTCCTCGAACATCGTCTCGTCCCGGCTGGCTGACGCGGTGTCCCGCCCGGGGAAGGTGTGCAACATGCACTTCTTCAACCCGGCACTCATCATGGAGTGCGTGGAGGTTGTACCGCACGACCACACTGATCCGGAGACCGTGGACGCGGTCGTCCAGCTCGCCCAGTCGTTCGGCAAGCAGCCCGTGCTGCTGCGCAAGGAGGTTCCGGGGTTCGTCGCCAACAGGCTGCTCAACGCTCTCCGCCGGGAGGCACTGGAGCTCTACGAGAGCGGCGTCGCCGACTTCAGGGACATCGACGTCGCTGCACGGACCGCCCTGCGCCATCCGATGGGGCCCTTCGAGCTGATGGACATGACCGGCATCGACGTCGTCTACATGATCCGTATGGCGGAGTACGAGCAGACCGGTGACCGTGCGTCTCTCCCCGCCCCGTCGGTGACGGAACTCTACGAGAAGAGGCAGTTCGGCCGAAAGACGGGGAAAGGCTGGTACGACTACACCTGAGTCCGGGGATCCGGCAGCATCTCGCGCACGGTCTTGAGGACGGGGCGCAGCGCAGGGTTGCGGTTGGTCCTCTTCCAGATGAGTTTGACGTCGAGCCGGGCGTCGAGTCCGCGGACGGGCCGGAACACCACATTGGATGAGGCGACGTTGTTCCGCACCGAGTCGAGTGTGAGCGCACAACCCATCTCAGCGCCCACCAGGGCGATCTGGGTCCAGGAGTCGGGTGTCTCCTCCAGGATCTTCGGTACGAAGCCCGCCGCCATGCCGATGGAGTTCAGCCGGTTATGCAGGATGGACCCTGCCCCGCCTGGCAGGACCAGCCAGGACTCGTCGGCCAGATCAGTCATCGACACCTGGGGTGCTGCGCTCGCCGGATGAGAGGCAGGCAGTGCGACCAGGAGTTCCTCGACACCCACGACGATGGACGCCACTTCCGCGGGCAGGAAGTCCCACCGTCCGATGTTCGCATCCAACGTTCCCTCGAGGACCCGTGCCAGGCCCTGGTTGGAGAACTGCGCCGAGTGCAGCTGGAGTGAGACACCGGGCGTGTTCCGGCGCACCCGGCGCGAGATCTCGCCGACACTCTCGTGGGTCGAGGCGCCGGCGAATCCGAGACGTACGGTGCCGGTGACGCCGTTGACGGTCTCCCGGACGACTCGACGTACTGATTCCGACGCCGCGACGAGCTGCCTGGCGGGTTCCATGACCGCTTCGCCGGCAACGGTGAGGTTGACCCGTCGTGTGCTGCGTTCGAAGAGCTCGGTGTGTAGGGACTGTTCGATCTGCTTGATCATGCGGCTCAGGTGCGGCTGTGTCACCCGCAGGCGTTCCGCCGCCTGACCGAAGTGCAGTTCCTCTGCCACGGCGAGGAAGGCCCTGGCCTGCTGCACCTCCATGTGCGTACCTCCTGTGCGGTCGATTGGTGCGTCAGAGGTATGGATGTCCCACCAATTAAGTATTGGACAGATCACAATGCCGCTGGTTTCATGATTTATACCACCGAGTATTTGTGAACGAAAGGTAACGCGTGATCCCCCACCTCAGCTCCGGTCCCCTGGACGGTCTTGTCGTCGCCGACTTCTCCCGGGTGCTTGCCGGACCCTACGCCACCATGCTGCTCGCCGACCTGGGGGCCACCGTCATCAAGGTCGAGGCGCCACAGGGCGACGACACCCGGTACTGGACCCCTCCTAGCAGGGACGGTGTGAGCACCTACTACCTGTCGGTCAACCGCAACAAGGACTCGGTGGTCCTCGACCTCACTGACCCGGCGGACCTCGACACCGCCTACCGGATCATCGACCGTGCTGATGTCTTCGTCGAGAACTTCAAGGTCGGAGGCCTCGCCAGGTTCGGGCTCGACCCGGAGTCCGTGGCGCGCCGGTGGCCGGAGCTGATCCATGCCTCCATCACCGGCTTCGGGATGGAGGGTGGGGCGGACATGCCCGGCTACGACCTGCTCGTGCAGGCCATGTCCGGCATGATGCATGTCACCGGCAGCCAGGACGGCCCGCCCCAACGCACCGGCGTGGCGATCTTCGACGTCGTCACCGGTATGCACGCCGTCGTCGGGATCCTGGCGGCAGTGCATGAGCGGGCAACGTCCGGTCAGGGGCAGCACGTCGTCCTCGACCTGTTCTCGTCCGCGTTGTCGAGTCTGGTCAACCAGACGACCGGTTACGCCGCCTGCGGAAACGAACCCATGCGGATGGGGAATGAACACCCGAGCCTGTTCCCGTACGGTCCGTTCAGGGCACGCGACCGGGACATCGTCATCTGCTGCGGGAACAACAGTCAGTTCACCCGGCTGGTCACGGAGCTGGGGGCTGAATGGGCCGCCAGCGACCCACGGTTCGCCACAGTGCACGAACGCAACGTCTACCGGGGGCCCTTGCGTGCTCTCATCGAGGACGGGCTGAGCTCACGGGACGCCGAGGAGTGGTTCGACATCCTGCAGGCAGTCAAGGTTCCCTGTGCACCGATCCTGAGCATCGGTGAAGGTGTCGAGTTCGCCCGGGGACTGGGTCTTGCGCCGGTCGTCGACGTCGGGGAGGGGGACAGTGCCGTTCCGCTGATCAAGAACCCGATCTCCTACTCGCGCACCGGGGTGACCTACCGCAAGGCACCGCCGCCCCTCGGTAGCGACCAGCAGGACGTTCTGGACTGGATCAGCCGGACCCCTGCGCGGACGGTGGCGACGGTGGCCGCCGCACCGGCGTCCGACACCGCAGCCGGACACCATGAATAGCGACCGGGACCGGGCCTCGACGCCTTTCACCGTGGAAATGTACTTCCGGTGGTCGGACCAGGACCCGAACGGTCACATCAACAACGCCCGGGCGGTCACCCAGATGGAGGAGGCACGTGTCCGGGCGACGCGGACATGGCTGGGTCCCGGCATCTACGCGGACTCGTCCCGGGTGGTGCGGGCACTGAACGCGGTCTTCGACAAGGAGCTCGTCTACGGGCCGGTCACCGGCAGGGTGTGGGTGTCCCGGATCGGACGGACCTCCTACACCGTGAGCCATGAACTCCTGCAGGACGGGGAGGTTCGCGCGTACGGCGATGCCGTCATCGTGGTCCTCGACCCGGAATCACGGCGACCGGCACCACTGACCGGGAGCATCCGCGCGGCGCTGGAACAGGCCCGCCTCAACGACGAACGGTAGTCGGACACCGACTCCACGAAAGGACACGCCATGGGTGCAGTAGACGCCGATGACTTCAAGGACATTCTCGACGCGGTGCGCGACTTCGTCCACGACCGGGTCATCCCCCTGGAAGAGCAGATCGAGCAGGACGACCGGATACCCGACGAACTCATCGCCGACTCCCGTCAGATGGGCCTGTTCGGCTGGGCCATCCCTGAGGAGTACGGCGGGCTCGGTCTCGACCCGGTGCAGGACGTGCAGCTGGCCATGGAGCTCGGATACACCACCCCGGCGTTCCGCTCCCTCTTCGGCACGAACAACGGCATCGCCGGCCAGGTGCTGGTCAACTACGGTACCGAGGAGCAGAAGCAGGCGTGGCTGCCGAAGCTCGCCTCCGGCGAGGTCGTCGCCTCCTTCGCCCTGACCGAGGACGGTGCGGGATCCGACCCGGGCGGGATGCGCACCACCGCGGTGAAGGAAGGCTCGACCTACCGGATCAACGGGTCGAAACGCTTCATCACGAACGCTCAGTTGTCGCAGGTGCTGGTCGTCTTCGCCCGGACGGACCCGTCCGCCAGCGGGACAAAAGGGATCTCGGCGTTCCTCGTGGACACCGACGCGCCCGGTGTGACCGTGGGCCCGCATGACCGGAAGATGGGCCAGGAGGGTGCCTGGACCAGTGAGCTGTTCTTCGACGACGTCGTGGTCGACGCCGACCGACTGATCGGTGGGCAGGAGGAGGGCGGATTCCGGGCGGCGATGGCGTCCCTGGCGAAGGGCCGGCTGCACATCTCCGCGATCTGTGTGGGCCAGGCCCAGCGCATTCTCGACGAATCGGTGCAGCATGCTGCGACCGCCACCCAGGGTGGGCAGCCCATCGGAACATTCCAGCTGGTCCAGGGGATGATCGGGGAGTCCTACGCCGAACTCCGTGCCGCCCGGGCACTCGCCCTGGACGCCGCCCGCGACTACCGCGACGGCACCGACCGCAAGCTCGGCCCGTCGGCGTCGAAGCTCTACGCCAGTGAGATGCTCGGTCGGGTCGCCGACCGGGGCGTCCAGATCCACGGCGGCATGGGGTACATGCGCACCGTGCCGGTGGAACGGTTCTACCGGGCCGCCCGCCTGTTCCGGATCTACGAGGGAACCAGTGAGGTCCAGAAGCTGGTGCTGGCCCGCCAGCTGCTCAAGAACGCGGGGAAATGACCTCTCCACCCCGGAGAACGGTGGTGACCTGCAGACCGGCGTCCAGGACGACCACGTCCGCGCGTCCCCCGACACGCAGGCCCACGGTGGGGAAGCCCACTGTCCGTGCCGGGTTCACCGAGGTCTGGCGGACCGCCTGCAGCAGTGCTGCGTCGGGACCCGCGCAACTGTGGCGGACGGCGAACCGGAAGAGCTGGTCCATGGTGGCGGTACTGCCGGCGATCGTGTCGGTGCCCGCCACGTGCGCGACGCCGCCGGACACGTCGACGCCGAGTGTGCCGAGCCGGTAGCTGCCGTCGGGCATGCCGGCGGCGGCCATGGCATCGGTGACGAGAGTGACACGGTCTGGTCCGGCGAGGTCACAGACACCACGGTAGAGCGAGGGGTGCAGGTGCACCCCGTCACCGATCATCTCCACGGTGACCCGCGGGTCTTCGACCAGGGCGGTGACGGGCCCGGGCTCGCGGTGGTGGACGGGACGCATCGCATTGAACAGGTGGGTCCCCACCCGTGCGCCGGCGTCGATGGCGGAGAGCGTCTGCTCGTAGGAGGCGTCGGTGTGTCCGACGGCGGCGACCGCACCGGCGTCGACGACCTGCCGGACAGCGTCCAGGGCCCCGTCCAGTTCCGGGGCGAGGGTGACCATGCGTACCGTGCCGCGGGCGGTGTCGAGGACCCGGCTGAGCTCCCCGGCGTCCGGGTGCCCGGGCTGACGCAGTGCCGTGGGGTCGTGTGCACCCTTCTTCGACGGTGCCAGCCACGGCCCTTCGAGGTGGATACCGCCGACCAGACCGTCGCGGACGTGCCCGGACAGCACGTCGACCTCGCGGAGCAGTTCACCGGGGTGGGCGGAGACCAGGGAGGCCATGATGGTGGTCGTCCCGTGGGCGGCGTGCATCGCCACGGCGGTCGCGGTCTCCTCGTCGGTGGCGACGGGGAATGCGCCGCCACCTCCACCGTGGACGTGCATGTCGACGAACCCGGGGACGACGGTTGCCGCGCCGAACGCCAGGTCACCGTCTGTGGTGGGCCGCGGCGGCTCGCCCCGGCCGAGAGCGGCGACGGTGCCGCCGGTGATCTCCATCCAACCGGGACGCAGCACCTCCTCGCCGGTGACCAGGACGTCTGCGGTGACGAGCATGGTCGCGGGCGACGCTGGGGTCGCGGGGGTCACAGTCCCTGCCAGACGGGCTTGGCGGCGTAGGTCTGGCGGTAGTAGTTCGCCAGTTGGAGACGTCCTGCGGCCGCCTCGTCGACCAGTACGGAGACGTGCGGGTGGTGCTGCAGGATCGTCGCCGGCCACAGGGCGCTGACGCCACCTTCTGCCAGCTGGTGGACGGCTTCGGCCTTGTTCTGCCCGGCCGCATCCTCGACACCTTCGAGGACGACCGGGGACATGTTCTCGAACACGGCCGCCATGACCAGGTAACCGGCGACGGCTGCGAGTGCGGTGGAGCCGTCGGCCTTCTTCGCGAAGCCGATGGCGACACCCACGGCGAAGAGAATGGCGAGGTTCGCGAAGAGGGCGTCGCCGGCGGCGCTCATCGTGTCGAAGAACGGCCCGATGACCGGGATGTCGGTGCCGCCGAGCATGTCGTCCTGCCCGAGGCGGAGCAGGATTCCGGCTGCCGGGAGCAGTGCGATGGGCAGCATGAGGCTCTTGCCGAGCCGTTGCAGTTGGGCGAATCCGGGAATGCGCACGCCCTTGCGCTTCTTCCCGGCGGCAGGTCCTGCCGGATCGGGAGCTGATGTGGTGGCTGGGGTGGTCACGGGAGACTCCTCGCGTCAGGGGATGTCCGGGGCTGTGGAGGGGCAGCTCTGGACCAGTACCGATAATATTGGACTAGACCAATTAACTGTGTCAAGGGTCACGTCGGACCGGTGATTGTTTGGTCTACACCAATACAGCTACGGTGTACCCATGAAGGTGCCCAAGTACTACCTGGTCAAGAACCAGATCCTCGAGCTCATCGCCGGTCTTGAACCCGGGGCCGCGGTACCCACCGAGCGTGAACTCGCCGGGCATTTCTCCACGTCGCGGACGACTGTGCGGCAGGCGATCGCTGAACTTGTCGCTGACGGACGGCTTGAGCGGACACAGGGGCGCGGAACCTTCGTGACCTCCCCGAAAATGCTGCTGCTCCCTCAGGTGTCGTTCTCCAGCAATGCGGTGTCCCAGGGGTGGCGGCCGGGACGGGTGGTCGTGTCCGCACGCTGCGAGGAGGCGTCCGAGACCGTGCGGGAGAACCTGCAGCTTGACGCAGGCTCCGTGATCACCCGTTTCGAGGTGCTGCGCACGGTGGACGGCGAACCGCTGGCGCACGAGACTGTGCATCTGCCGGGTGACCTCACGGAGCTGACGGAACGACTGGAGGCCCAGGACTCGCTGTACCGGATGATGGCCGACGAGTACGGCATGGGGATCGTGGAGGTCGAGGACGTGGTGGAGACGATCCCATGCAACCCGGTGCGTGCAGACCTGCTGGGGGTCACGACCGGCCTGCCTCTGCTCCTGGTCCATCGCACCGGGTTCGGTGAGGGGGGCCGCCCGGTGGAGTGGACCGAGTCGGCGTTCCGCGGTGACCGGTACCGGTTCGTCTCGCGGCGGAGGCTGTAGGGCGACCGGAGTGTCAGTCCTTCCGGGTCATCCGGTTGGCCCGGAGTTTGGCGAAAATGCCGAGGACCATCAGCAGTAGACCGGCGGCGAGAAACCGGTCGGGCAGGACGCTGAGGACTCCGAGCAGGACGATGACCAGTCCAACGAGCTCGGCAGTCCAGGCTATGATATTCATGGTGCCGGGGTTCACGGGGTTCCTCCTCGGGTGGTGGGGACGTTCTCTTTCAGGCGCTGAAGCCATTCCTGCAGCAACCGGGTTTCGGCGGTGCCGAGGACACCCGGGTGAGCGGCGGCAAGTTCCGCTGCCGTGGAAAGGGCGTGGCTGTCCAGGTTGTCACCTCGGGTGCGGTACCGGTGATTGCACTGATGACTCCCTCGCGGACAGACGCCGAGAGAGACGGGTTCGGAACGCCCTGGATGATCTGACGGAGGGTGACGCCGATGTTCGTCGCCAGGATGTGTGCCTTGGCCTGTTCCGGAGAAACAATCAGTCGTCCTTGTTCTGCAGCCTGTGTTGTCAGTCCAAGTAGGATCTCGTCGGGGCGGGACTGGGCCGCCGGCGCGTGGCCGGGCTGGACTTTGCCGTACATCAGGGCATAGAAGCCTGGATTCGCCAGGCCGAAGTCGACGTGAGCGTCCCATCCGGTGCGGATGTCCTGGATCGGATCACCGGACCATTCCATGGCCTGTTTCTCGGAGATGTACATGTCGAAGCCGTGCTCGACGACGGCATCGACGAGTCCCTGCTTGGAACCGAAGAAATGGTACGCGGTCGGAAGTTTGACGCCTACGACCTCGCACACCGCCCGCAATGAGAAGTCTTCGCCGGGGGAGCGGGCGATCATGTCCGCGGCTGCGGCGATCAACTTTTCCCTCGTACCTGTCGACATGTCCTTGCCCATGCTGCTACGGTAGCGCACATATCACCGATATATGAACACATGTCGGCGATATGTAAGCTCTGTACACGACATAGGAAGGCGCCATGACTGAACGCACACTCAAGGGAAAGAACGTCCTGATCGCCGGTGGTGGTAAGAACCTCGGAGGCCTGGTGGCACGCCAGTCCGCAGCTGCAGGTGCGAACGTGGTGATCCACTACAACTCCGACAGCTCCCGTGGAGAGGCCGAGACCACCCTCGCGGCCGTTGAGGCCGAAGGTGTCCAGGGGGCGGTCCTGCAGGCGGACCTCACCTCCCCGGAGAATGTCGCCGCGCTCTTCGAGAAAGCGGAAAAGGCAGTCGGGAGGATCGATGTCGCAGTGAACACTGCCGGGAAGGTCCTGCGGAAACCTATTGTCGACACCACTGAGGACGAGTACGACTCGATGCTCGACATCAACGCCAAGGCCGCCTACTTTTTCCTCAAGGAGGCCGGCCGCCACCTCGCTGACGACGGCAAGATCATCACCGTGGTCACTGCCCTGTTGGCCGCCTTCACCGACGGGTACTCCACCTATGCAGGTGGAAAGGCCCCGGTGGAGCACTTCACCCGTGCGGCCTCCAAGGAGTTCGCCGACCGCGGTATCTCGGTGAACGCCGTCGCGCCGGGACCGATGGACACGCCGTTCTTCTACGGTCAGGAGACGCCGGAACGGGTTGAGTTCCATAAATCCCAGGCCATGGGGAACCAGCTCACCCAGATCGAGGACATCGCACCGATCATCAGGTTCCTGGCGACTGAAGGTTGGTGGATCACCGGTCAGACGATCTTCGCCAACGGTGGCTACACCACACGGTGACAGCGCCGGGATCACCGGTTTTTATAGCTCGCGGTGATTCTGTAACACCGATATGGCGCTTACGCTGCTCGCCGTAAGAATGGGAACCATGATTCACCTCAAGGTTCTCCGTCGGGCCGCCGCGCTGGCCCTCACCGGGATCATCGCATTCTCTGCGACCGCCTACGCGGCCGACTACCCGGGCTACTCTGGCGGCGGCAACTACAGTGTCGCCGAATACGGCGAATGGGCTCCCCCGCCATTCGGGCCGGGCGGAGTGCCCGTGCTCCAATTCGGCCACCGGGACTACGTTCCCCGGTCGTCGAATCCGGATCAGAAATTCCCGTTCGTGCTGATGACCGCCGGTGTGGGAGGAGACGGACGGTTCTTCGGTGAGACCTACGCCAAGAAGCTCGCCTCGCGGGGCTATACCGTCCGTATCGGATACGGGGCGGCGAACCTCACCTTCGCCACCCCGGAGGCGCACCTCAGCAGTATCGGTCTGGAGATCACCCAGGGGCGCCCGGGACCGCTCGCGCAAAAGGCAGATTTCTCGCGCAGCGCACTCGTCGGCTATTCCGCCGGCGCCGGTGCATCGCTGTGGGCGTCGGCGACACAGGGTGGGGTGGGGGTTCTCGGTGCGAAGATTCCCGGGTTCCGCCTGGCAGGAGCGGTCAACATGGGGCTGCCTGCGAACTACTATGCAGCGGAGCCCCTGGTCCCTGACAACCTTCCTGTTCTGATCATGTACGGGGAGAAAGACCCCTACGGTCTCGGTGGTGTCTCCCACCAGGCGATGCATGCGTTGGCAGAACACAAGCACCAGACGATCGTCGGTGTACGTGGAGCCGATCATCTCGGTCCTGTGACCACGGGACCGGTGGACTACCAAGGTCGTTACTTCACCCTCATGACGGCGTGGCTCGACGGGCAGCTGCGCGACGACCAAGGGGCGCGTGAGGGCTTCCGGGTCGGTGATCGCGGCCTGGTTCGCCCTGACTACTACATCGTCTACGACCAGACTGCGCGAGCGCGGCGGTAGAGACGGCCCCAGCCGCGTCCGGGGAGTTACTGTGCGACCTTGGCGACGTTGAACACACTGTCGCCGGCGATGATTCCAGCGCCGACCAGGGCGAGGGTGGTGTCCTGTTCTCCGCGGTACCTGCGCCAGATGACACGGGTTGCAAGGGCGATGAGGACGAGGACGCCCGCGTGTGGCGTGGACACCAGGAGACCGGTGGCGAAGAGAACTCCCATCTGCCGGGTGGAACCCCCCACGAGTTGGATGAGAGCTCCGGGGATCGCCCACAGCGCCATGGTGGCGGCCACGTGAGGATCGGAGACTCCTGCGGTGATGGTCTCAGCGAAGACGTGTGACGATGGGGGGATGTTTCCCTGGCTGAACAGTCCCTGCCATGAGACGGCCACGACGCCTATCGCGACCACGATGGCGATGACCGAAGCTTTCAGCTGCTCCCGGCGCCCGGCCAGTTCATAGGAACGCCAGGGACGTACCTCGCGGCGGAGGATCCAACCTGCCTTGTAGTCGTATCCCATGTCGGCGAAAGCCGGACCGGTGCTGAGCAGTATGCCACGAGGATAACCAGCGGTGTGGTGGGAATATTGAGGAAGAGACCGATGATCAGGAAGATGAGCGTCACGGCGAAGGCGGGGAACCAGCCGGCGTGCATTGCGGCCAGGCCGACGATCAACTCGTGGATCATCGCGGCGACGCCCGCGAAGAGGATGAAGCCGAGTATTCCCAACAGAGAGAGGTCCGACGCCGCGCCGCCGATCAGGGCGATCAGCAGGGCTCCGAGAACAAACAGGACGTAGCCGGTGCCGATCGCCCGGCCCAGGCCGGTGTCGGTGATGGTGTATCCCAGGGTCTCGTCCTTCGCGACATGGTCGAGCCGGTCGGCTTCCGAGCGCTTCCCGGATGCGGTGCGGGACTTGACGATGATCCAGACCACCTGGAGCAGCGCGACCAGACCGGCTCCGATCATGAAGCCGTGTGCGACGTAGAGTTCGCTGAGGTTGATGTCCCAGAGAATCGGAGCGTACTGGGAGATGAGGAGTCCGATCGCGAACATCAGCAGGGCCCAGACATTGCCGATGAGGGCGACACCGGCCGCGGACATCGGGAGGGAGAGCAGTGACCCGGCGACGCCGACGACGGCACCTCCGACCAGTATGAAGACCCTTTTTCCTCCAACGACACCGGCGCGGATCGTCTCCGCTGACGCGACGCCGGGCGGCCACGGGGCTGACGCCGGGAGGAATCGGGACCCGAACGCCCGGAAGAGGACGAAAATGTCGACGGCGACACCGAAGGAACAACCGAGCAGCATCGGCCAGACGAGGTCGGGCTGGCCGAGGGCGTACGGGATCGCGATGGGAGCCAGGAGCCCGTTGGCTGCGGCGAATGTAGCCGTCGAGATTGCGGTCTGCAGGAGGTTCTGGCGGTGTGGGTTCCTGAACTTCGTCAGCCCGAAGTAGGATGCCCGGCCGATCAGCATGGCGATGACGGCTCCGATGACGCTGGTGTTCGCGGAGATGCCGAGGGTGGTGATCAGGTGGACGCCGATGACGGCTCCGAGAAGGCTGAGCAGGACGCAGAGTATGAGGACGCCGGGTTCGAAGGCCCGGGGATGGTAGTATGTTGTAGTGGTGTCATCCGCTACGGGAGTCTTATCCATGATGACTCTTTCTCAGAGGAGGAGCGGAGACCGGGCACGTGTGTGGTCACGTGCCACGGCGTCCCTATTTTTGAAATCGGTCCATGCTGCCGTAGCGATCGGTGAGGATGTCGACTTCATCGGTACTGACGAAGCTGAGCTCACCCCGGCCGAACTGCTTGGCTGCCTGCACGGCGAATCTGGTGGCATCGAAGAGGGCGGATTCGTAACTGGCTCCTGTGGCGGATCCGGGAACGACGGCTCTGGCGGTGAGCGCGACACCGACGACCGGAGCCTGCGTGGCGACCGTCGGTTGCATGATCGAGTTGAAGTGCCGCAGTCCGTTGTCATAGGGGGTGATGTCCTGCTGTGCCAACGGGAATGTCCTGGCGGGCTCGCCGGTCGCGTATTCGAGCAGCGTGACCAGGTCATCGGCGACCGGGAGGAGATAGCCGGCCTGGGCCGTCGGTGAAATTGCCACGCCACGGTGATTGATCAGCCGGTTGCCCTTGGAGGTGTCGAAGGACAGGATCGCGTCCATCGCGGGGTCGACCTCGAAGGCGTTCATGAGGTCAGAGCTGACCGGTGTCCCCATGAAATCGACCGGTTTCCGTGGCGTGATGCTCACGCGGGTCGCCACATGTGTGGTGACGATGACGTCGCCGTCGAGTTGACCGCCGGCGGTGGCCAGACGGATGAGCCGAAGGGCAGCGGCCAGGGCAACGATCGAGCCGTCGGCGTCCGAGACGTAGCCGGTTCTCTCCGGTTGCGCCTGTTGCGCACCGAGACGCCCTACAAGGCCGAGCGTCGGGGCATCGCCGCCGGCCCGGGCACCGTCGGCCCCCGGGATCACGACCTTGATGAAGTCACAGGTGGCCGAGGTGTCTTCGGGTTCTGCGTAGGCGACACTCTTGATCTCCACCTGCACACCGAGAGCGTCCGGTGCCCGCAGCAGGGCAGCGACGCGTTCACCGGACAGCCTCGGGTCGTCCATGAGGTCGCAGACGTCCATGATTTCGCGCAGTGACATCAGTTCACCGGTCCTTTCAGGTCAGACAGGGCGAAGCTGGTCTGACGGTCGATGGTGTGGGGGTCGGCGCCGTGGGAGAACACGAGCGCGTCCTTTTCGCCGAGGACGGTGGCGTCGCTGCCGTTGACGTACAGGGCACCGCCCTCGTAGAGCGCGAGGACGTCCTCGGTCGGGTTGATCGTTGTGAACTCCTGCAGGCGTTCTTCGCGGCTCTCTCCGTTGTGGCCTACAGGTTTGCCGGGAATGAAGTGCGGGTTGATCTGGAACGGGACAAGCCCGATCGAGGACAGCGTCGGTGGCTCGATGATCGGCATGTCGTTGGTGGTCCGGATGCTCGGCGTCGCCACATTCGTCCCGGCGCTCCATCCGATGTAGGACGCCTGACCCGTCTGTACCCGTTCCCGGATCCTGTCGACCAGGGCGGCGTCGTACAGTCGTTTCAGGAGGGCGAAGCTGTTCCCGCCGCCGACGGCGATGACATCGGCATTCTCGACGGCTGACGCCGGATCGTTGTAGCGGTGGATGGACGTCAGTTCGGCGCCCGCAGCGCTGAAGGCCGGGGAGGCGAGGTCTTCGTAGACGTCGTAGGAGAAGGAGACGGCGGCGTAGGGGATGAACAGGACCTTACGGCTCGTTCCATCCAGGATGGTCCGGAGTTGGGGGTCGGCGTGCTCGAGGTAGCCTAGGTTGTCTTTGCGGGAACTGCTCATGAGTAGTGCACGTGTCATGCTGTGTGTCTTTACCTGTCGGCCGCAGCCGTGCTGCGGGCGTCGTTGACGGCGTCGATGAGACGGTCTATTTCTTCGTGGGTGTTGAAGTAGTTGAGTGAGATCCGAGCCATTCTCTCGATGCCGTAACCCGCCAGAATCGGTCCTGCCATGAAGTGACCGGACTCGATGATGATCCCCCGCTCTTCCAGCGTGGTGGTGAGCGTGTCCGAATCGACCGTAGTGAGGTTGAACGGGATGATTCCCAGTCGGCGGGAGTCGTCCTCGGGGCCGTAGATGTCCACCTCGGGGATGGCGCGGAGGCCGGTGGCGGCGTAGGTGGTCAGTTCGTGGACGGTGGCTTCAATGTGGCCGATGCCCGCGTCCAACGCTGACTCGAGCGCACCGCCTAAGGCGAGGACGGCGGGGATGTTGGGTGACCCCGCCTCCAACCGCCGGGCGGTCGAAGGGAAGGTTACCTCACCTGTGGAGGCGTCGATGCTGGCGTTCCACCACCCGGCGAGGGTAGGCGTCAGGTCGTTGACCAGGTGTTTCCTCACCGCGAGGATGCCGGAGCCTTCGATGCCGCGCAGCCCCTTTCTGGTGCAGGCGGAGATGAAGTCGCAGCCCCAGTCGTTGAATCCGGAGGGCATTATTCCTACTGACTGTGCGGCATCGACGTGGCTGAGCACTCCGCGGGCGGCGGCCACCTCGCAGATCTCGCGGACAGGTTGGACTACGCCGGTCACGTTAGACAGGGAGGTGAACGTCACGAGACGTGTCCGCTCGGTGATTGCGTCGTTGATTTTTGTGGCGTCGAGAACGCCGGTGGAGTCGGCTGCGACGGTAACGACGGTGACCCCGACTTCTTTCTCGAGCATCCTCCAGATGGCGATGTTGCTCAGCATTTCGGTGTCGGGGACGATGATTTCGTCACCGTCGTGCCAGTGCAGTCCGCGGGCAACCAAGCAGATGGCTTCGGTGCCGTTGCGGGTGAAGGCGATTTCCTCCGGACGGGCCTGGAGCAGTGTTGCGGTGTCAGCCCGGATCTCCTCTACCCGGTCGTAGATGTCGGCGCGGAATGACGGAAGGTAGGGGCCGACATCTCCGGTTGTCCGGAGGTAGTTGACGGCCGCTTCCACGGCCTTGTCGACCGGTGGGGCTGCTGCTGCGGTATCGAAATAGGCATAGCGTGTGCCGCCGCATGCGTCGTGTGGTGCGTCTGTCACGGGGTGGTCCTTCGCTCTGAGGTCGGGTTGTGGTGATGGGACGACTCTCAGCGTCTTGTACTGACCCGCGCAGATCAATAGTTTTCCCGCTATACGGTATCCTCGTTACATGTCCGACACACTGCGCAGCGCCGAAAGGGCACTTGGCGCGCTTCTGTTGTTTGACGGGGAGCGTCGGGAGATCGGGGTGACTGAGCTGGCGCGATGCCTGGATTGTTCGACGTCCACCGCCATGAGGACGATAGAGACGCTTACGGCGATGGACTTTTTGCGTCGGGATCCGCACCGGCGTACATACCGGCTCAGTGGGCGAGCACTCGGGCTGGCCAGGACGTGGCACGGCATGGCATCACTGGCGAACGTCACGAGGCCGATCGTGGCCAAGTTGGCGGAGGGGACGGGGCTGACGGCGACGTTCGCCGTCGCTGATCATGCTCACATGCGCGCTGTCGTCGCGGTCGATGGTGTCGATGGTCCGTTGCGGAACTATCCGATGACAGGCGAACTGTTTCCCGCGCACGTCGGCGCGATCTCTAAGGCATACTATGCGTTCCTGCCGAAGATCATGCGTGACCAGCTCACAGGCAGTCGACCGATGGCACAGTACACCGAACGTACCCGTACCGGTGTGTCTGATATCGAGGAGCAGTTCTCTGAGATTCGACAGGCGGGATACTGTACGACGAAAGGGGAGTATGACGCAGACGTGTCTGCTCTAGCCATGCCCATACGTGCGACGAAAGACCCGCTCGGATCGGTGTCCGTCGCAACGAAAGGGAACCTGGAGATCACTCAGCAACTACTCGATCAGGTAGCTGCTGCAACCAAGGACATCGGTCTCATGTTGGGAAGACGCCAGTAGCGGACAGCCTGTACGGCGGTCTCGGGCGGCGTTGGTTCCGTTGCTACTTCTTCACGGAGAACAGGCGCTTGTTGACGAATTCGTCCATGCCCAGCGGTCCGAGTTCACGGCCGTAACCGGAACGCTTCACCCCGCCGAACGGCATCTCCTCGGTCTCGGGCGGGGCCTGGTTCACGCCCACCATCCCGGCCTGCAGGCCTCGGCGAACTTCTCGGCACGACCCTCCTCAACGGCGTAGACAGAGGACCCCAGACCGTACTGGGTGTCATTGGCCAGCTGCAGCGCCTCCTCATCGGAGGAGACCTTGTACACCTGTACCACCGGGCCGAAGAACTCCTCGTAGTAGATGTCCGAACCGACCTTGAAGTCGGTGATCACCGCGGGCGACACGAAGAACCCGTCGGCATGCTCACCACCGAGCCGCTCACCACCGGTGCGCAGCGTCGCACCGGAGTCCACGGCTGCGGCGATCTGCGAGACGATCTTGTCTGCCGCACCCTCAGAGGACATCGGGCCGAATGACTCAAGCACGTTGTCCACCTTCGTGGGGTCCGACGGCTTCAACGCGCCGATGATGTGCACGGCCTCGTCGACGAACTCATCGTAGATGTCCTCATGCACGATGATGCGCTTGTTGGAGTTGCACGCCTGGCCGGTGTTCTCCAGACGGATCTCCAGCGCGTTACGGGCCGCGGCCCGGATGTCGTCGCTGGACAGGATCACGTACGGATCCGAGCCACCCAACTCCAGCACGGCCTTCTTCAACGCCGCGCCGGCCTGGGCGGCGATCGCGGCACCGGCACGCTCGGAACCGGTGAGCGAGACACCCTGGACCCGGGGATCCTCGATAATGGTGGAGACCTGGTCATGGGTGGCGAAGATATTGGTGTACACCCCCTCAGGCACACCGGCTTGCTCCATGATCTTCGCGATGGCCAGGGCAGACTCCGGCACGCTCTCGGCGTGCTTGAGCAGGATGGTGTTGCCCAGCATCAGGTTCGGCGCGGCGAACCGGGCGACCTGGTAGTAGGGGTAGTTCCACGGCATGATGCCCAGCAGGGCACCGACCGGGCGGCGTTGCACGACCGAGCGGGACTCGGCGGTGTCCTCGATCACGAGGTCTTCGGTGAGCTCGGCCGCATGGTCAGCGTAGTAGCGGAAGATATCGCCGCTGAACTCCGCTTCACCGGGGGCCTCGGCGACCGGCTTGCCCATCTCGCGGGTGATGATCGCGCCGAGTTCGTCCTGGCGTTCGGCGAACAGGTCGGCGACACGTCGGACGATCTCCGCGCGCTCCTCGATGCTGGTGGCACCCCAGGAGGCTGCGGCATTGTGCGCCTTGTCCAGGGCGGCGCTGATCTCGGCGTCGGTGGCGTGATCGTGGTCGGACAGGACGGTGCCTGTCGCGACATCAATACTGCGGTAGGCGGGGGCGGTGGACTCAGACATGGTGTTCTCCTTGAAAGTTCGGGGAAGTCAGTTCTTGTCGGTGTGGTCAGCTGTCGAGGAGTACGCGCATTCCCCGAGAACGTAGGTGGCAAGGACCTCAGCTCCGAGGACATCCCGGGGATCGACGTCGAGGGGGTTGACGTCCACCTCGATGAAGTTCGCCCGGAACCCGGGCCGAATCTGACCGGTGCTGTCCATATGTCCAGCGTAGGCACCTCCGGCAGTGAGTGCAGTGAGCGCCTCGGCGGGGGTGAATGCGCGTTCCGGGTGGTACGGCGGCAGGGAAGGGGACAGGGAGGAACCACCGGTCAGAGCGACATACAGATTAGGAAGTGCCTCGTGGGGTGCCGTCGGAGCATCGGTTCCCAGTGTCATCGGGATACCTGCCTCACGGAACTTGTGCCACGGGAAGCCGCGCTCCTGTCGTTCGTCTCCGAGGACGGCCTTCCAGTTGTCCAAGATCGCCGGATCGCTGTGCACCGGCTGCATGGAGGCGACGGCGCCGAGCTCAGCCATCCGACGGATCGTGTCATCGGTGACGCTCTCGAGGTGTTCGATACGGTGGCGGCGCGACCTGATGTCACTCTGGTTCTCCGTGGCGCAGTGCTCAAGGACCTCGATCGCTATCTCGCTGGTGCGGTCACCGATGGCGTGCATGGCGATCTGAAGGCCAGCGGCGTCCACTGCTGCGGCAACCGGTTTCATCCGTTCGGCCTCCCAGATGGGGGCGGCGTTCGATCCGTCGGCGTACGGGCAGCACATTGTTGCGGTCTTGGCGTCGATCACCCCGTCCATGATGAACTTCACGCCGGCGATCCTGAACCATTCGGATTCGCCGCTGGCCTCGAGTTCCTCCCGCAACGCGATGACCCGGTCGACCTGGTCCAGATTCGCCTGGGGATCACTTTCGGCGATCATCAGGACGTGGCCGGTGATGGGGAACGGCAGACGGCCGTCCCGTTCGATGATGGTGCGTAGCCCGGAGACCTCAGGTTCCGTCAGCGCCATGTCGGTGATTCCCGTGACCCCGGATTCCAGGTACGCCGAGAACGCCAGGCGCAGCGAGCGGATCTTGTCCTCGGTGGTGGCGACCCTGTCGAGGAAGTCCCAGGCATACTTGCGCCCGGCAGTCTCGTAGAGAAGACCGGTTGCCTCGCCTGAGTCGTCGCGGGCGATCTCTCCGCCGACGGGGTCGGGGGTGTCCCGGTCAATACCGGCCTCCCGCAGAGCAGCCGTATTCAGCCAGGTGGAGTGGAGGTCGTTGGCGTCGAGGTAGACGGGGATGTCGGGGAGGACATCGTCGAGCATCGCAGCGGTGGGGTGCGAATCACCGATGGCGTCGAACAACCAACTGACCCCCAGGACCCGGGGGGCGTCCGGATTCTCCCGGCGCCAGTCCAGGAGACGTTGCTGGATCTCCTCCAGCGACCGGCAGTCACGCAGCTGTGCCTTGCCGAGGGCCGTGCCGAAAGAGGCCAGGTGGGTGTGCGAGTCGATGACACCGGGGGCGACAAAGCGCCCGTTCAGGTCGACCTCCTCGACCGGCGTTGTTGAGTCGGCGGAAGCGGTACGAACGTCGTCGAGAGACCCCACCGCAATGAAACGCCCGTCGTCAACGGCAAAGGCGTCGGCGGTGTTGCCGTCAGCGTCTGCGGTGAAGATGGTGGTGTTGTGGTAGATCGTGGTCATGTTCTGCTCCTAGCGGGAGGTCGGGTATTCGGTGGAGGTCCTGCGGAAGAGGAGGAAGTAAACACCGGCGCTGACGAAGATGCCGACGGGGATCGAGAGGTCCATCCCGGTGAGGCTGGACACCGGGCCGACGAATACGTCGGTGTTGATGCACAGCAGGGCGGCCACTCCGCCGATGGAGATGCTGGCAAGACCGTTCCAGTTCCAGCCGTCGCGGTACCAGAAGGGGCTGCCGGGGGCATCGTCGAGCAGCATCCGACCGTCGTACCGGTTCCGACGAAGAATCACGTCGGCGGCGAAGACACTGATCAACGGGCCGGAGGCGATGACGATGAGCTGCAGGAGCAGCGACACCGAGGTGGTGAAGTCATAGACGGCCACGGAGACGATCGTCAGAAGCGTGCCGATGACGGTGATGATCAGTGTCGACGGGATACGTTTCAGCGGAATACCGAGGGCCTGCAGCGAAAGGCTTGCACTGTAGATAGTCATTCCGTTGAGTCCGATCGCTGCGACGATGACGCCGAGGGTGAAGATCGGGAAGAACCAGGAAGGCATCGCCGTTTCGAAGGCTCCGAGTGGGTCACCGATCATGTCGAATCCCGCGCCGGTGGCGATCAGTGCTCCGACCATGGTGAAGATGATGCCTGCGGTCGCTCCGCCGCAACCGGTGGCTGCGGCGGTCTTCCACTTCGGTGTTGAACTCGGCAGGTAGCGGGCCATGTCAGGACTGTTGAAGAAGGACAACGGGGAGGACGCGAGGATGGCCACTCCGACCGTCATGGTTGCCGCGAGTTCTGCCCCACTGAGGTGCTCGGACGGCTGGTAGCTCAGATCGAAGTGGGGGATCATGAACACCGTGGCGAGCAGGAAGACGACGGCCAGCCCGTTGGCGACGTAGGGGTACAGCCTGGTGATCAGTCCGTGACCGTAGATGCCGACGAGAGCGGTGATTCCGGAGATTACGATCACCACGGTGACGTCGACTGCTGCATTGGAGGGCACCCCGAACCGTGCCAGCAGGCCGACACCGTTGACGGAGGCCGCGGACCAGGTCAGAGACAGGTACACCGCGGAAAGCAGCCAGCCGTAGAGGCCGACAATGATCTTGTTGCCTCGGATGCCGTACATGGCACGGGTGATGACGGAGCCGGAGGTACCCGCCGCAGGTCCACTGACCGCGAGGATGCCGACCAGTATCCAACCCAGGTTCGCGATGACGGTGACCGCGAGTGCCTGCCACAGACTGAGTCCCAGCCCGGCGACGAGCACGGCCCCGAGGGTGATGGTGAGGAAGCTGATGTTCGGAGTCGCCCATACCCAGAACAGGGAGCCGGGGCGTCCGCCACGCTTGTCCTCGGTGATGTACTCGATTCCACGTGTCTCCGGACCGTGTACCGAGACGTCAGGGTCTTCCATGGTTACCGGACTGGTGTCGCGGGCGGCGCCGTCAACTGTGGTTGTCTCTGCGCTCATCCCGTCCGACGGTGGGCCCGGGGGAGTACTCCGCTCGGGCTTTGGTGCTAGTGCAGTCATGACACGGGCCTTTCGGTGGTGGGGGTGGTGCGTTCTGGTGGTGTTCGACGGGTCCGGGCCGGTGCTGTCGCCTCGATCTCGGCCCCGAACCGGAGTAGTCGGTTGTCGTCCCAGGCACGCCCGGCGATGGTGAGTCCGACCGGCATTCCTTTATCCGCGGTGATTCCCATCGGTACCGTGACCGTGGGGATGCCGAGGTGGCGGGGGACGAGGTTTCCGGTGGCGACCCAGACTCCGTTGCGCCAGGCGGCGTCTGCCGAGGAAGGGTCGGTGTCGGCGTCAGCCGGACCGATATCCGCCATCGCGGGGAAGATCACGGCGTCGAGTCCCAGGTCGTCCATCCAGTTCTCGAGATCGACGCGCCTGGTCTCCTCGAGCCCACGGACACCGTCGGGCAGTAACCCGAAGCTGGAGTTGTCCGTGAGGTCGGCGGGGCCGGTATAGCCGAGCCGCGCGATGAGCGACGGGTAGGTGGCGATGTCGTCGTCGAATCCGTCGTAACGGTCGGGGAGGGCCCCTTCAGGGTGGGGGAAGATCCGGGTTCCGTCGACGTCAGTGAGGGAATGGAAGGAGGGTGCTCCGTTGGCCTGCAGGAAATCCTCCCACGACCAGGCTGCGAGCGCGCCGACCTCCAGGTCAAGGTAGTCCGCGCTGACCAGCCCGCGGGTGGAGATCGTGGATGCTCCGGGGCGGTCGCCCTCGTAATTCGTGACGGCCGGGAAATCGACCTCGATGACAGTGGCACCGGCAGCTTCGAGATCGGCGCGTACGGTTTCCCACACGGCGATGACAGCCGGAGATGTGGTGATCCGCTGCCCCATAGGGCCTCCGACACCGACGTCGCCGGTGCGGTCACCACCGGTTCCCGCTGCTTCGTCTGCGTTGACGTACATCGTCGGGATTCCGAAACGGACCCCGGTCAGTCCGTGAGAGCCGTCAGCGACATCCCGGTAGGACGAGGGCCGGATCTCGGAGGACGCCGGAATGTCGATCCACGGCTGCATACGCCAGAAGTCGCCGCGGGTGGTGTGGTCGTCGGCGACGACGACGTCCAGCACCTCAGCCATGTCGGCCATGGACCGGGTGTGGGGTACGACGACGTCCATGGTCGGTACCAGCGGCCAGTTGCCGCGGGTGGAGATCACTCCGCGTGACGGCGTGTAGGCGCACAACGCGTTGCAGGACGCCGGGGCCCGTCCGGACGACCATGTCTCTTCCCCCAGGCCGAAGGCGGCGAACTCCGCCGTGGTCGCACTGCCGGAGCCGTTCGATGACCCGGAGGCGAACGCGCTGGTCAGGTAGTCAGGGTTGTAAGGGCTTTCCGCACGCCCGTGAAGGCCGCGCTGCATACCGCCGTTCGCCATCGGCGGCATCGTGGTCAGCCCCAGCAGGATGGCACCACCGTCGCGTAACCTTTCGATGGTGAAAGCGTCCTTCTGTGCGACGAGGTCGGCGAAGGCAGGCGAACCTGCCGACGCGGTCAACCCGCGGGCGAGATACGACTCTTTCGCCGTGTAGGGAATACCGTCCAAGGGGCCGAGGGTCGTGCCGGCGCGGCGACGGTCATCGGAGGCGCGGGCATCGTCCAGGGCGTCGGGGTTGTCGACGATGACCGCGTTGAGCGGGACGCCACCGTCGCTGGCGAGACCGTCCCCGCGTGCGGGATCGGGACGGTCGAACTGTCTGATCCGGGCCAGGTAGGCCTCCACCAGCTCGACGGCGGTCGTTGTCCCGTCCTCGAGGTCGCTACGGAGTTCAGCGATGGATTTCCCGGTCACGTCATAGATGTCATCCATGACGCACCTCAGGCTGCTGCTGGGTGATGCAGTGGATGCCGCCACCGAAAGCGAAGATGTCGCGGGCATCGACGAGTTCCACGGTGCGGCCGGGGTAGGACTGGGCGAGGATGCCCCGCGCGCGTTCGTCGGCCTGTTCATCACCGAAGGCGCACAGGATGACTGCGTTATTGCAGACCAGATGGTTGATGTAGGAGTAGTCGACCCAGCCCTCCTCGTCCCGCAGGACATCGGGAGCCGGGAGGTCGACGACCGTCAGGGGGTTCCCGTCGGCGTCGACGGCGGAGTCCAGTACCTTGCGGAGTTCCCGGGTGACCTCATGGTCCGGGTGGTCGGGGTTCTCCTGCCGGTGCAGCAGCACATGGCCGGCCTCGGTGAACGAGGCGACGATGTCCACGTGCCCTCTCGTCCCGAATCCGTCGTAGTCCCGGGTGAGTCCGCGAGGGAGCCATATGGCGTGCCGGGTTCCCAGGCGGGTATGGATCTCTTCTTCTGCCTGTTCTTTCGTCCATCCGGCGTTCCGGTCCGGGTCCAGCTGGACGGTATCGGTGAGCAGTACCGTGCCACGGCCGTCGACATGCAGTCCGCCGCCTTCTCCGACCAATGGTGAGTCGTCGACGGGGACGCCGGCGGCGTCGGCGACGGTGGTGGCCAACCGGGCGTCATTTTCCCAGGCAGCCCAGGACTGTGCTCCCCACCCGTTGAAGATCCAGTTCACGGCGCGTAGGGAGCCGTCGGCGTCATGGACGAAGGTGGGGCCGGAATCTCGGATCCAGGCGTCGTCGAGCGGAGTGGTGACCAGTGTGATGCCGGTGGTGCCGGCAAGGAGGTCTCGGGCGACCTGCTCATCGTCGGGGTCTGCGACCAGGGTTACCGGCTCATACAGTGCGACGGTGCGGGCGACCCTGGCCCACGCGGCACGGGCACGGGTGAGTGTCTCGGAACCGTCGGGGCCGAAAGTGTCATTGGCGGTCGGGAACGACATCCAGGTCCGCTCGTGCGGATACCATTCGGCGGGCATGGTGGTGGGGGCGGTGGAAGTCACGGGAGCGGCTCCTTTGCTGGGCTTGTCTCCGGGGTGTCGTCGAGTGTGTCGGAGTTGTCGCTGGTGGATTCGGTGACGGGCAGGGTCTCGCCACGGAAGAAGGCGGGGTGGAGGACACGGGTCCAGACCATCAGGACCACACCGATGAGCAGGACACCGACGCCGAGGATGAAGACCATCCCGATGCCGGCGATCGAGTTCCCGGAACCGTAGTCCGGGTCGAGGGAGTCGACCGCGGTCTGCACGAACATCACGAGCAGAACGACGCCGCCGATGAGCGGGAAGAGGAAGCGGAAGATAGTGGTCCGGGCGGAAATGAACAGTTCCTTGCGGAAGTACCAGACGCAGGCCAGAGCGGTGATGCCGTAGTAGAAGCAGATCATCAGCCCCAGTGCCGTGATCGTGTCCCAGAGGGCGTTCTCACTGATCAGTCGGGTGATGGTGTAGAACGCTCCTGCGGCGACGGCGGAGGTCACCGTGGCGACGGACGGGGTGCGGAACCGCGGGCTGATCTTCGCGAAGACCGGAGGCAGTGCCTGGTAGTAGCCCATGGCCAGGAGTGTGCGGGACGGGGAGATCATCGTCGAGTTAAGTGAGGAGAACGACGAGGTCAGTACGGTGATCGACATGAGGATCGCGAACGGTCCCATGATGGGGGAGGCCAGGGCGGCGAACAGGGACTCCTGGTTGGCCGGGTTACCTGCACCCAGGCCTTCGGAGCCGGCACCGGCCCAGGCGACCACGCCGACGGCGCAGAGTGTGTAGATCGCGATGATGATGACCACGGTGATGGTGGACGCCCGGCTGGCGGTCGTCTTCGGGTCCTTGGTCTCCTCATTCATGGTCAACGTGGTGTCCCAGCCCCAGAACATGAAGATGGAGAGCGAGATACCGGCAGCGATCACGGAGAAGCTCTCGATGCCGGCCGGGTTGAACCACTCGAGGCTGATTGGTGTGGGGTCGAAGGAACTGCCGTTGTTCGCCTGCACGATCGCGGAGACGGCGAAGGCGGTGAGCACCACGAGCTGGATCGCCACGAGGATGTACTGGACCATCTTCGTCGACCCCAGCCCCCGGTAGGAGACCCAGGCGGCGATCGCGATGAAGACCAGCGTGGTCGGGATGTTGACCCAGAGGTTCCGGGTGAGGTCGGCGATGTCCTGGTTGTCGAATATCTGGCCGAGCAGGATGTAGAGGAAGTCCACGGCGACGGCGGCCAAGTTCGACAGGACGATGACGGTCGCTGCGATAAGGCCCCATCCTCCCATCCATCCGACCCACGGTGAGAAAGCTTTTGTGGCCCAGGTGAAGGACGTACCAGAGTCCGGGAAGCGGGAGTTCAGCTCGCGGTATCCGAAAGCCACCAGGAGCATCGGGAGGAAACCGAGGATCAGGATCGCGGGGACATGGGCACCGACTTCGGCGATGGTCGGGCCCAGACCTGAGGTCAGGGTGTAGGCGGGTGCGATGCAGCCCACGCCGATGACGACGGTACCCAGGACGCCGATCTGGCCTTTGGCGAGGCCTTTGTCACTGGGGACGGTACTGGCCGTCGTTCCGGTGCCGGTGGTGTGTGAGGTCATGGTGTCAGCCTCCGGTTCGGGGTCGGTGGCGTGGTCCGGTTCATGGAAGGAATAGCCGGACGGGATGACGATCACCGGCACTGGTGCGACCCGCAGCATCTTCGTGGCGGTGGAACCCAGGAACATGCGGCCGTGACTGGCCAGACGGGACGAGGCGACGAGGACGATCTCGTCGTCGTGCCAGTTGAGTTCGGCCATCGCGGCGGGGACGTCTCGTCCGGTGGCGATGTGTGTTGTCGCCCGGCCGGCTTCGACGAGCTCGGTGGCGTCCTCGGCCAGACGCTTGGTGGCGTAGGTCTCGAGGTCCTGGAGGACATCGGTGGTCACCTCCGACTCGTCCTGCGGCACGGTTTTGTCGCTGACATCGAGAGTCACCAGGGACACCAGGCGTAGCGGAATCCCACGGTTGCGGGCCGTGATGATGGATTCGCCGATGAGGTCGGTGGCGCCGCGACGGGGTCCGAACATGGCGGTGACATGTCCGAGGGGGCCGGGGTGGTCGTATCCGGCGGGTGCCAGGGCGACCGGCACGTGGGACGCATGGAGCAGGTGGGAGGCCATCGTGCCCAGCCGGTGGCGACGGAGCAGCCCACCCGGTCGTGATCCGGTGACGATGATTCCCCCGCCCAGTTGCCGTGCCGCGTCGAGGAGCCCTTCCGGTGCGGACTGGCCTGGGACGAGGTGGGTTGAGCACCGGATGTCCTCGGGGACGGTCAGCGCGGCCTCGTCGAGCCAGGTCTGCAGCTGGCGGTCCCGGATCCGGCCGTAGCTCTGGTCGAAAGGCTGGGCGGCGGTGAAAACGTCATCCTCGGGGGCGACCATCACCAGGTACAGGTGGGCGTCACGTTCTCTCGCGATGGCGATACCGAGGCGCAGGGCGTCCCGTCCCGTTGACGTCGCACTGTAACCGACGACGATGCGCGCAGTGGTCATGGCTCAGAGCCCCTCGATGATGTTGTTGGCCACGGCCTCGCCCTGACGGACGGCGCCGTCGACATGCTGGTAGCCTTCGGCGGCGATGTCGGAGCACGCGTAGTGGATCGGGCCGGTCGGCTGATTCTGCAGGTGGCCCCACCGGTGGAGCCCGCCCAGGTCGTAGCTGGTGGCGTAGGCGCCCCGGGTCCACTCCTCGGCAGCCATGTCCGACAGGTAGAAGGCGATGGGGTTCTTGGTCTCCGGGCCGAGGTAGTCAGCCATCGCGGAGAGGATGGCTTCCTTACGCTCGGCCTCGGGCAGTGCCCACATCTTCTCCGCGTAGACGTCGGAGATGAAGCCGACCAGGGTGCCGTTGGCGTCCTCGACGGGCTGTCCGTTCTGCCACTGGACGTTGGTGTTGTCGTAGACCTCCTGGACCAGGCGTCCGCCACCGAAGGACGTGCCGGAGAGGCCCTTGTCGCGCCAGAAGGGGGTTTCGTAGACCGCGTGGATCTTTATCACCAGGCCCATGGAGATGTGCTGATGCGCGATGTGCTGTTCGCGGGGCATCGGGGGGACGAACTGGATGCGGTTGTAGAGGTTCGGGGGGACAGCCAGCACCACGTTCCTGGCATGCACGGTGACGCTGTCGGACACGGCAGTGACAGCGCCCGGGGCGCCGTTGTCCGAGACGCCGTTACGGACGTCCGCGGGGATCCCGTTTGCCTCGTCGGCGGTCGTCGGGTCGACGTCGGCCCAGGTCAGTTCCCGCACAGGCGAAGAGAGGACGATGTCTCCGCCGAGTTCACGGATCTTGTCGGCGAGATTGAGCGAGACGGACTGCATGCCACCGACCACGCGCTTGTCGAGGATGAAATCCTCATCCACCAGATTGGAGAAGGATCCGGCGGAGGCGGCCATCAGAACGGCCTGCAGCGTGGAGAACGCGTAGGACGGTTTGGTCAGCATGCCGGAGGCGACGTAGATCGACACGTTGTCGATGGCTTCCTGGTCGTCGCTGTGCTGGGAGAGCCAGTCGCGGAAGGGGACGGTGTCGAGTTCTGCGGCCCGCTCGGCGGCCCAGGGTGTTTCGGCCCCGACCTCGTCGGCGAGATCGTCCATCAGGGCGATGAGTTTGTTCATCTCGGCCTCCGTCTCGGCCGAGCACGGGAGGCGGTCACCTTCGTAGGTGTGACGGGAGCCGTCCGGTGAGACGTAGACGGACTTGCCCTCGCGGTAGCGCTGGTAGGTCTCGAGGCCGAGTTCCTCGACCATCTCGATCAGTCGGGTCTGATCGGGGGAGATCCACTGTCCGCCGATCTCGATGAAGTGCGGGTTGCCGTCTCCGTCGACCGCGGTTCCGTTCCAGGTGCGCCCGCCGACGCGGTCGCGGGCCTCGAGGACGGTGACGGACTTGCCGGCCTTGGCCAGGGTGTAGGCGGCGGTGAGACCAGCGGGGCCTGCTCCGATGACGACGACGTCGCGGTCGTGAGTGGTGGTGGTCATGTTTGTGTCCTCCTTGTTAAATGAACCACATTCGTTTATCGTGACCGTACATCCGCAGCGGCGGGAACGCCAGGTTTCGGCCGAGAAAATATTGCGACACGACGGGGTGCGGGCCGCCTGTGATTCACTGGAGTAGCGCACCACCTGCGCTGATGTGATTCATCCCACTCATGTAAATTATTTGTGACATTCGCGTCCGGTTGTCTCGGAGGCGGCGGATACAGCGGTTGGAGAGGCCCGGATAGTTGTGACGGAGAGTCGAACGGATCACAGGAGGGGGCGGCGTGCCGGACGTCCGACGGCACCGGTGCTCGACCGAGAGCGGATCGCCGACGCCGCACTGATCCTTGTCACCGAGGAAGGGCAGGCGCGTCTCACGATGAAGCGCCTGGCGGATCGTCTAGGGGTGTCGGTCTCCGCTCTCTACAATCACATCGCCAACAAG
Source organism: Corynebacterium sp. CNJ-954 (assembly GCF_001942345.1). Lineage (GTDB taxonomy): Bacteria > Actinomycetota > Actinomycetes > Mycobacteriales > Mycobacteriaceae > Corynebacterium. The sequence continues at coordinate 158,314 of NZ_MKKI01000041.1, read as the reverse complement.
GCGGACCTGTTGCTGCTGGTGGAGGATGCGGTGATGTCCCGGGTGGATGCGTCCGCGCTCGGGGAGCTCGTCGTCGCGCAGAACCCCGGCACGTCATTGCCGGACGCACTGCGGTTCTGGGGGCGGTCGTACCGGGACGTCTTCGCGGCGTACCCGGAGCTGGTACCTCTTATTGCCACGATGCCGGTCTCCGGTGCCCCTGCCACCCGGCGGATGTACGAAACAGTATCGGCCGGGTTGATCGCGGCCGGTGTGCCGCGGGCACAGGTGGTGACCGTGATCGTCTCCTTCGAGTCGTTCCTGTACGGTTCGGCGATGGATGCGAACGCTCCGACGGAGATTTTCTCCTCGGCACCGGAGGAGTCGGACGCGCCGACATTCCAGGCGGCGGTCGATGCGTTCACGGCGCGGGTCTCGGATGCCCCGTCCGGGACGGCGAACCCCTACGCCGACGATCCCTTCGAGTGGGGACTGCAGGCACTCGTGGAGCGAACGGTGGAGATCGCCCAGTGATCCGCGAATCTCATAGCGGATCGCGACCTTCCCGGCGGGGATGTGCTTGACTACGAGGATCTCCACTGAATCTGTGGTCAGGCACGAAAGGACGAGGAGAATAACGATGCATTCCCCGTCCCATGGGGGTGAGTTCATCACCGAGACGTATCTCGACGAGCTCGGTCTCAGCGGGCGTCAACTCGCGGCAGCCTTGGGTGCCGCACTGTCCACGGTGTCACACCGGATTCTCCGGACAGCCGCACCATCGGAGATTCCTCGTAAGTAGTACCGCTCACCGGCGCGTCACCGACACCAGCAGCAGCTCGGCACGGACGACCGGATCGTCCAGGTCCACTTCGCAGACTCGGGCGATGCGGTCGAGGCGTGAGCGCACCGTGTGGCGGTGGACCCCCAGAATCTCTGCGGTTGTCGCCACCCGGCACCCGCTGCGCAACCATGTCGCCAGCGTGGCCTGCAGCCCGTCCTCGGCCGAGGCCAGACGGTCGATGGTCTCCGCGGCCCGCTGGTCCAGAGCGGCCCGGACGTCCGGCTGTTCCAGCCAGTCCGTCCCCGCCTCGTACGGGCCGACGTGGGTTCCCGGAGCCAGCGTCCGTGCGGCTGTCTCCAGACGCTGCACACGCTCCAGGGTCACATTGCTCCATGACATGGGTTCCCCGACCGCGATGCGTACCCGGGACGCACTGTCGCCGAAACTTGCTGCGATGGCGTCCACCGCCCGCGCCCCCCGGAACAGAAACAGCGCGCTCGCGGTATCCAGGGACGTGCCCGGCAGGTCGGTGACGAAGAGGTGGCGGCCGGTGCGGGACGCTGCCCGGTCCGCTGCGGTGACGGCCCGGTCCAGGTCGGCGCGGCGGTCCGTCGCCACGACCGTCGGGCGGACCAGCCCTTCGCCGTCCGATGCTTCATCAAGTACCCGTCCCATCGACTGGTCCCCGCCGTCCAACCCCAGCAACAGCTGGAGAGCCAGGGAGTTCAGTTCGGTGCGGCTGCGGCGCAGGTATGCGGGACGCTGGAGCAGGATGTCCGCGAGACCGGCAGCATGCTTGATGACCGACCTGTCGTGTGGACTGAACGGATGGCCGGCCACCATGGTGATCAGATGGAACCGGGATCCCTGCGGGGTCATACGTTGGGTGATTCGCCACAGCCCGTCTGAATCGTCGGCACCACTGGCGCGTTGTCCACGGGCGACGGCCACCGCCGACCACCCCGTACGGTCGTGACTCCCGTGCAGTCGGCCGTCACTGTCCGTGACTGCCACGGCAGCGTCCAGCTGGCGGGCGGCGGTCGTCAGGAGCTCGTCGAGGCCGCCACGTACGGCGGCGGCGCTCAGTTTCTCCTGGGCGACAACCAACCCCTCCTGTTCGCGGCGGCTGCGGCGGGCGCGCTCCTCCGTCACGGTGTTGAGGATCGAGATGAACGCCGTGTGGCGTGGGACCTCGAACACGGCGATGCCGCACCGTCGCGCCGCCTGGACCAGCGAGTCCGGGACCGTGGGGAAGAACAGTCCGGTCCCGAAACCGATCGCAGTCACCCCGGCTTGGGCGAGACGATCGACGTAGGCCGGGAACGGATCGTCGTCCCGATCGTCGTCTGCCGACCGGGGAGAAGCTTCCCGGGCGAGCGCCACGCCGACGGTCAGGACCACCGCCCGGGGTTGCAGGAATTCCCGGGGATCGGTGAGCTCGGTCGGCTGAATGACCGAGAACACCGCCTCTGGGTCGCCTGTACCAGTCACCGGTCGAAGGTCCAGCGTCCGCTGGGCACGGAGCCACCGTAGGGGGATGTCATCGTCCATGGCCCAAATGTACATTGTCGCGAAAGAAGTTCGCCTCGTTGTCCATGTCGCCGAGATCACGGTGCAGCGCATAATGGCACCCACGAACACCGGAAGACCGATCCCGAACAGAACGACAAGGAGAATCCCGATGAAGGACCTCAACTACCGCCTCCCGCAGGAACGCACACTCGTCACCTCCGGACCCGGCCCCGAGAGCACGGCCCTGGCCGCACGCCGGGACGCCGTCGTCCCCCGGGCGGTGACCCCGAACCTCCCGCATTACATCGTCGATGCGGACGGTGGAGTCCTCGTCGACGCTGACGGAAACTCTTTCGTCGACTTCGCCTCCGGTATCGCCGTCACGACGGTCGGCGCATCCAACCAGGCGGTGGTCGACGCGGTCAGTGACGCTGCCTCGCATTTCACCCACACCTGTTTCATGATCTCGCCCTACGAGTCCTACATCCGCATCGCCGAGAAGCTGGCCGAGATCACCCCGGGTGACCACGAGAAGCGCACCGTGCTGTTCAACTCCGGCTCGGAAGCTGTGGAGAACGCCGTCAAGATCGCCCGCAGCTACACCGGACGCAACGGTGTCGCCGTCTTCGACCGGGCCTACCACGGTCGTACCAATCTGACGATGGCCATGACCGCGAAGAACATGCCCTACAAGTCCGGCTTCGGGCCGTTCGCCTCCGAGGTCTACCGCGCACCGGTGTCCTACCCGCTGCGCGACGGACTGTCCGGCCAGGACGCCGCCGAGCGGGCGATCACTGCTCTCGAACAGCAGGTCGGTGCATCCAACCTGGCGTGTGTCGTCATTGAGCCGATCCAGGGAGAGGGTGGGTTCATCGATCCCGCTGAGGGCTTCCTGCCCGCCCTCGCCGACTGGTGCCGCGACAACGACGTCGTCTTCGTGGCCGACGAGATCCAGGCCGGCCTGTGCCGCACCGGCGACTGGTTCGCCTCCGACCATGAGAATGTCGTCCCGGACCTCGTCACCATCGCCAAGGGCGTGGCCGGTGGTATGCCGCTGTCAGCGGTGGTCGGACGCTCCGAGATCATGGACGCACCGCACCCCGGTGGCCTCGGCGGCACCTACGGTGGCAATCCCGTCGCCTGCGCCGCAGCACTCGCAGCCGTCGACCAGATGGAGACCCTCGACCTGAACGGCCGGGCGCGGGAGATCGAGTCGATCGTCCGTGAGGTCCTTGAACCGCTGGTCGGCGCCGAGACCGGGCTCGCCGAGGTCCGGGGACGAGGTGCGATGATCGCTCTCGAGTTCACCGATGCCGACGGGCGTCCGGACGCCGCCACCACCAAGGCTGTGGCCGACGCCTGCAAGAAGCAGGGCGTGCTCATCCTGACCTGCGGAATGGACGGCAATGTCGTCCGGCTGCTTCCGCCGCTGGTGATCACTGAAGACCTGCTCAGGGATGGTCTCGGCGTACTCGCCGACGCGATCCGCGATAACGGTGTAGGCAAGTAGACGAGAGAAACAGGAGGAACAACCGCCATGACCAACCGCACACTCCCGTCCGACCTGACCGACCTGCTCGCCGCCCAGGTGGGCGAGGTCGACAGCACTTTCGATGTCGAGGACCCCGCCACCGGCGAGGTGCTCGTCACCGTGCCCGACCGTTCTGCCGATGACGCGCTCGACGCTCTCGGCCGGGCCGTGGACGCCCAGAAGATCTGGGAGAACGTCCCCCCGCAGCGCCGGTCGGATGTCATCACGCGCGTCTTCGACATCATCAACGAGCGCGCCGAAGACTTCGCCACCACCATGACCCTGGAGATGGGCAAGCCCCTCGCCGAGGCTCGCGGTGAGGTCACCTACGGCAACAGCTACTTCCGGTGGTTCGCCGGGGAAGCCGTCCGCATCCCGGGACGGTTCACCCAGGCCCCCGCCGGCAACGGACACATCCTCGTCTCCAAGCATCCGGTGGGACCGGTTCTCGCGATCACCCCGTGGAACTTCCCGCTGGCGATGGCCACCCGCAAGATAGCCCCGGCCCTGGCTGCAGGTTGCCCTGTGGTGGTCAAGCCGGCGAAGGAGACCCCGTTGACGATGATTCTCGTCGGCGAGGTCATCCGGCAGGCGCTCGACGAGGTCAGTGATGAGTTCGGGGACCTCTCCGGCCTGGTCACCATCGTCCCGTCGACCCACTCCGGTGCGATCTCCGAGACGCTGATGGCCGATGACCGGCTGCGCAAGGTGACCTTCACCGGCTCCACGCCGGTCGGGGCGACGCTGGTCCGCCAGTCCGCCGACCAGCTGTTGCGCACGTCGATGGAACTCGGCGGAAACGCGCCCTTCGTTATCGCCGCCGATGCTGATCTCGACCTCGCCCTGTCCGGGGCGATGGCGGCGAAGATGCGCAACGGTGGTGAGGCTTGCATCGCCGCGAACCGTTTCCTCGTCGACGCGTCCGTTGCCGAGGAGTTCACGCAGCGCCTCACCGAGTCGATGTCGCAGGTCACCATGGGGCATGGCATGGACGAGGGCACCACCCTCGGCCCGATGATCACCGCCAAGCAGCGTGACGGAATCGCCGAACTCGTCTCTGAGGCCGTCGAGGCCGGCGCGACGGTCACCACCGGCGGCGAGGTGCCGGACGGCCCGGGTCACTTCTACCCGGCGACCGTTCTGAAGGACGTCCCGAAGGACGCCCGGATCCTCCGCGAGGAGATCTTCGGTCCCGTCGCCACGGTCACCACCTTCGACGGCCTGGAGGAGGGCGTGGCGATGGCCAACGACACAGAGTTCGGCCTGGCCGCCTACGGTTTCGCCAGCTCGCTGGAGAATGCCCAGTATCTGGCCGCGAACCTCGAAGCCGGCATGGTCGGCATCAACCGTGGTGCGATCTCTGATGCCGCGGCGCCTTTCGGCGGCGTGAAGCAGTCCGGCTTCGGACGGGAAGGCGGCAGTGAGGGCATCGAGGAGTACCTGGAGGCGCGGTACATCGCGCTGAACTGAGGTACGCGCGGGACGTGCGCCATCGGACTCGGAAACCGTCCCTGCCGATGCCAGAGGCGCGCCAGCACAAGACCGGGCCTGGGGGCCGTGAGTTGATCTGACTCGCGGCCTCCGGGCCCGGTTCTCGTGTTTGGTGAACGGTGGACCCTCATCGGTTAGGGACGAGGAATTATTGCTCACTAAGCGTTTATTCGCTAAGATACTTTGCGACCACCACCCGACGGAGAGAGTAACCATGTCTGACGTGTCCACCGACCACCCGTACAGCCCCGCGAAACGGGCGGGCGATCACATCTACGTGTCCGGGGCATTGTCAGTCGATGCTGACTACCGCCCGGTTCCAGGCCGCAGAGACTCGCTGGACGCTGCGTTGCAGCGCATGACAGAGCGATTGGCCACTGCTGGTGGGCGCCCTGATGACGTTGTGAAACTGACCTATTACGTCACTGACCTGTCGCTCCGGGAAGAGGCCAACCAGCAGTTCCGCGAGAACTTCGCTGCGACTGGGGCTGCCAGGACCTTCCTCGAGGTCTCCAGGCTTCCTTACGGTGCCTCCGTCGAGATTGATGCTATCGCCGTGACATCGGAAGGCGGCGAATGAAGTCCGAGAGGGCAGTGGACTATGTCGATCACATTGTCGACCAGTGGGGTGTTGTCGACCCCGACCTGGACGTCAGTCCTCTCGAAGTATTCGGCCGTCTGCACCGGACCTACCTGCTTTACAGCCACATCATCAGTGAGACGTTCGAAGAGTACGGCATCAACCAGGCTGGTTTTGATGTTCTGGCGTCCCTGAAGAGGGCAGGGAAGGGGGCTTCTCTCACACCGTCGCAACTGTCGGAACAGGCGTTGGTCACTTCTGGTGGGGTTTCCCTGCGGCTCAATCGGCTCGAGGATGCGGGGCTCGTGGAGAGGATACGCGGCCGTAAAGACCGCCGAGCCGTGAGTGTGCGACTCACCGAGTCGGGCGAGGAACTGATTGCACGGGTGTCACGCCGACATTTCGCCAGGGAGGCGGAACTGCTTGAGGGGCTGGACAGCGTAGACCGCCAGCAGCTGGCCGAACTGCTCCGCAAACTCTTTGTATCGCTTGACAGTGACGGGGAGGATCAGTCGGGCTGAGCTTTCCCCCGTAGCCTACGTGGTCGTCATATGACCGTTCGGACGCTGCATCGTGAATTTCTGCGCACTGTCGAGACCGAAGTAGTCACCCGGTCCACCCGCACGTAGGACGGGTTTTGCCAGCGCGGTCTGGTAGATCCCATCGACGAGTAGCTCCCGGGCGATGTGGACGCCGACGACTTCGCCGAAGACTACGCGGGTCTCCGTGACTGTGCCGGTCAGAGTCTGGAGGGGGACGACCTGTGTGGTCCGGCATTCGAAGACTACAGGGGACTCGGTGACGTGGGGTGCACGCACGATGCGTGAGGTACCGGGCGTGAGTCCGGACAATGTGAATTCATCGACTTCCCGAGGAACTGGTGCCGAGGTGGCGTTCATTGCCGAGGCAAGACCGTCCGTCACGAGGTTCCAGCAAAACTCTCCCGTGGCTTCCGCATTGGCGAGGGTGTCTTTAGGGCCGTTGCTCGCGAAGCCAATGATCGGCGGCTCGTAGTTGAAAGCATTGAAGAAGCTGAATGGCGCGAGGTTGAGGACGCCATCCGTCGATTGGCTGGAAATCCAGCCGATCGGACGCGGCGCGATGATCGCATTGAAAGGCGAGTGGGGGAGCCCGGTGCCGGATCCAGGCTCATAAAAATGGGTGTCACGGACCGCGTCGGTCGAGCTGTCTGTCATCGCCTGCGCTTTCGTTGTCGATGCTGAACACCTGATGCCCCTACACCGGCAAAAGCGTCAGCTGAGTTTATGTATGTCGGCAGCCGCATTCTACATCCCCGTGTTCGGGGGTACGGCTAACTGCTGTGACGCCTGCGAGTTGGCATATTCCCAGTTCAGTGAGTGTGAATCTGATGCCGTTCTGATGGGCGAGGTCTGATCGGGGGTGGATGACGGGGGTGAGTTCCGGTATCGCATCAAATATTTCTTTTCGGTTAACATCTTAGCGCTGAACAGTGCTTCTTAGGGGGAGCTGACCCTAAGAAGGTGATTCTGACGGGCGGATATCTCGTCGCACCTATTGAGTGCCGTCAGTCACATCAATAACATTGCGCAAAATAGTAAAGCGGTAAGTAATCAAGCGGATGTAAGAGGAGCTGACCACGTGACCACCACAACCGAGAGGACGAGCCAGGAGGCGGTCCGAGGGACACAGCCCCCCACAGCTCCGCTCGTCACCGACGCGTTCCGGCTGGGCGGTGACTGGGTCACCGGCGACGGCGGTTCGTTCACGGTCATTGACCCAGCTACGGGGCAGGCCGTACAGACGATCCACCAGATCTCGGCGGACCAGGCCACGCAGGCCATTGATGCAGCTTCTGAGGCCTTCCTGTACTCCGGGTGGAAGGACTTGTTGCCGCATGAGCGCGGTGGCTATCTCCGCACGATCGCGGACCTGATGGTGGATAACCTGGATCGGTTGGCCACTATCCAGACACTGAATACCGGCAAGACCCTGTCGGAAACCCGCAAGCTCGTTGCGAGTGCTGCCGGTACGTTCCGCTACTACGCGTCGGCTGTGGAATCCCGCGAGGAGCCCGTCACCCCACGACGTGGCCCGTGGCAGACGGTGAGCGTTCTTGAACCACTCGGGGTCGTCGCGGCGATAACCCCCTGGAACTCGCCGGTCGCCTCGGACGCACAGAAGATCGCGCCTGCACTTGCGGCAGGAAACGCTGTCGTCCTCAAGCCAGCTGAGTGGACACCCCTCGTTGCGATGGCGCTGATGGAAATCGTGGTGGAGTCCGGTTTACCTGAAGGATTGGTCACTGTGCTGCCAGGGAAGAGCTCAGTGATCGGTGACGCCATAACCGGCCATCCTGCGATTGCCAAGATCTCTTTCACCGGCGGTACCTCCGCAGGCAAGTTGATCGCTCACCAGGCGGCCGAGCGCCTTATCCCGACGACACTGGAGCTCGGTGGAAAATCCCCGACAATCGTCTGCGAGGATGCGGACATCGAACAAGCCCTCCAAGGTGTACTGTTCGGTATCTTTTCGTCGAGCGGGCAGAGCTGTATCGCGGGATCGCGACTCTTTGTCCACCAGTCCATCTACCGGGGCTTTGTCGACGAACTGGTCCGTCGCGCTCGTGCCCTGCACATTGGCCCGGGAGTCGACCCGGACACGGACGTCGGCCCTCTCGTACACCGTAGACATCGGGAGTCCGTGGCCTGGTACGTGGACAGGGCACGGAGCGAGGGCGGCGCCATCCTGTGCGGCGGGAAAGCCCCTGACGATCCGGCACTTGCCGCCGGTACGTACTACGAACCCACCGTCATCGAGGGACTCGGCAATTCCAGCGCCACCTGCCAGGAGGAAATCTTCGGTCCGGTCCTTGTCTGCCTTCCCTACGAGGGTGACGACGATCTCATCGCTCAAGCCAACGACACCGTTTACGGCCTCGCGGTCGGCATCTGGACGCCCGACTTCCTCCGCGCGCACCGACTCGCTGGCGCGATCGATGCCGGCACGGTCTGGATCAACACCTACAAGCAGTTCAGCATCTCCACCCCGTTCTCCGGGTTCAAGGATTCTGGGCTGGGGGTGGACAAGGGAATGGACGGCCTCGCCGAGTACTCGAAACGGAAGAGTCTCTACTGGGGGCTCGAATCGACCCCCATGACCTGGGGACAGCACTGAGCGACCAATCAGCACAAAAAGGAGACATCATGACCACCGCATATCATCCACCCATCGCGCAGTTGCGAAAGGTCCGCTTCGTGGAGCTGCGCACCAGCGCACTCTCCGACTCCGCCGACTTCTACTCGGGTGCATGGGGACTCGATGTCGTTGAACAGGAGGAGGGAAGCTCCTGGCTCCGGGGCACCGGATCCGAGCACCACATCCTTCAGCTGACCGATGCTCCGAAGAACGGTCTGGGACGTATCTGCTTTGCCGTCGGAACTCCGGCCGAGGTCGACGAAGCTGCCCGCCGTCTCGAAGCGAGGAACATCCCGATCGTCTTCGGCCCCGGCCCTGCGGACAACGCAGGCGCAGGCTACAGCGTCAGTTTCCTTGATCCCGAGGGCCGTCTCATCGAGTTGCTCGCCGATTTCTGGGCGGTGCCGGAGAGGTACACCAGTGACGCGATCCCCAAGAACATCGCGCACGTCGTGCTCAACACCGCGGATATCGACAAATCCGTGGACTTCTACCGCGATGTCCTGGGTATGAGGGTATCCGACTGGTCGGAGCATCAGATGGCCTTCATGCGATGCAACACCGACCATCACTCCATCGCCTTCAATCAGGCGGAGTGGGCGTCCGTCAACCATGTTGCCTACGAGATGCCGACCGTCAACGACTTCATGCGGGGCATCGGCAGGCTTAAGCAGACCGGTATGACCCCACTGTGGGGTCCAGGGAGGCACGGTCCCGGGGACAACACCTTCTCGTACTTCGGTGATCCGGCAGGGCTTGTTTGCGAGTACACCTCTGAGATTGCCCAGGTCGACGAGGACCAGTGGTTGTGCAAGGTGTGGCGCCGGACACCTGAGCTGTCCGACACCTGGGGTACCGCCGGCCCACCGAGCAAAGATGTCCGCTCCCACATGGCCGGCGTCCCCGACGAGGGTTCCTTCCACCTGCTCCCAGCGGACAAAGCCAGTTGACGAAAGGATGACGATGATGACCACACAATCGGGCCCTTCCGTGAGGGAAGGCCCCCTCGGGATCCATCTCACGGAAACCGGTGACGGAATCCCCCTGTTCATGCTCCACGGTATCGGGAGCTCCGGCGACGTGTTCCAGGACCAACTTCCTCTGCTGTCGGATGAACACCGTGTCGTCACCTGGGATGCACCGGGATACGGGCGGTCGGCTGATCCAGACAAGCCCATGACCATGGATGACTTTGCCGATGCCGCTGCCGAGTGCATCAGGGCATGTTTCACCGCTGGCGCTCACGTCGTCGGAATGTCCTGGGGTGGAGTCATCGCCACACGACTCGCACTGCGACATCCTGATCTGGTCCGGGGCCTGATCCTGGGCTCCTCGACGGTCGGTTCCGGAACCAGTGCGGAGCAGGCTGAGAGCATGCGCACGAGGCCCGACGATATCGAGCGCACCGGTGTGGAGGCGTTCGCCCGGCAACGGGCTGTCCGCCTCGTCTCTCCGGAAGCCAGCGAGATGATCAGAAGTCGCGCGGTGTCCCTCATGGCGAATTCGATCCGTCTCCCCGGTTACCGGTATGCCGCCGAATCCATGGCGACGACCGACAACTCCGGCGACCTCGATGGAATCACCAGCCCCACCCTCGTCCTGTGGGGTGAGAAGGACATCGTCACCGGACGGAAGGCGGCGGTCCCGCTCATCGCCGGGATCCCGGGCAGTCGGGGTGGAAATCCGCGACGCCGGACACCTCGCCAACCTCGAAGCCCCGGAGAGCTTCACCACCTGGGTCTCCTCATTCGCTCTTATCGCTGAGCGAATGCGGGAATCCGAAAAATACCGCAAATCAACCCCACTCGCTGCTGCAACTCCGTAACGGCGAACCATCAGAAAGGGCTCAAGACCATGACCTCCACCGCAGAACTCACCTACGACAACTCGAATCTCGAGGAGTTCACTGACTCCCTCGTGCTCACGCGTGATTCCCGCTATGAGGACTGGGACACTCTCAATTTCCAGACGAAGGCGGGTGACCAGTTTGCCCGCGCCCAGATCCGCTACGTCGGCTCCGGTGCCACCGGTAACCACGACACTGACTCCCGGACGATCCAGTCCCGCGGGTTCACTTTCTCGAATATGCTGCTTCCGGCCGGTGCCGAGGGGCCCGAGCACACCCACAATGACGTTGAAGAGGCGTTCTTCGTCCTCGAGGGTGAGGTCGACGTCAGCGTCCATCGCGGGACCGACATCGTGACCCGCACCCTGGGTTACCGGGACATGATCGTCGTCCCTGCAGGTGTGCCCCGCAGCCTCAAGAACAACACCGATAAGCCGGCCCTCTTCTGTGTCATCATCGGTGCACAGAAGCCGGAGATCCCCACGTACCCCGAGACATCCGCAATGTACGGGATCACCAGGGACTGAGAACGATGACGATTCCACGGACACTTCTCGTCACCGGAGCGGGGCGAGGCCTCGGACGGACAATCGCCCTGGATCTCGCCCGGTGCGGCTGGCATCTCTGGGTCGCCGATATACGGCAGGACGCAGTGGAAGACACTGCACGCCGGATTATCAACGCAGGAGGGTCGGCATCCCCAGTGGCCGTGGATATCTCGGACCCGGAGTCGGTCGGGGAACTCGGCAAAGATCTGAAGGAAGCGGGACCACTTCACGGTCTCGTGAATTGCGCGGCACTGGCGGACGGAGTCGGCGGCTCTCCGGTACACGAGATTCCCATCGAAGACTGGGACCGCGTCGTGTCGGTGAACTTACGCGGCACCTTCCTCATGACCAGGACCGTCGCACCGCTGATCATCGAGGCAGGTGGTGGTTCGATCGTCAACATCGGCTCAGACGCGGCAACGAACGGCTCCGCGAATCTCGCACACTACATAGCTTCCAAGGGCGGCCTCGCAGCTCTCACCCGCGCCAGCGCCACCGACCTCGGGCCGTACGGCATCACCGTGAATACCGTCTCGCCGGGGCTCACACACTCGGAGTCTGCTCTGAAGGTGCCGGAAAAGCGTCACGAGGAGTATCGCCGTCAACGTGCACTGCTCCGAGACCAGGAACCCAATGACATCACAGGTGTCGTACGGCTTCTTCTCGATGACCAGGGAAGTTTTATTACCGGCCAGGAAATTCTCGTCAATGGCGGATTTGTCTTCCGCTGAAGCTCCGGCGCTTACCCGAAACAAAGAAAGGAGGGACAGACAATGGACCTGAATCTCAGCGGAAAGACGTTTGTGGTGACGGGAGGGAGTTCCGGCATAGGACTCGCGACCGTCGATGTTCTGACCAGGGAAGGCGCGAATGTCGTCACCTGTGCCCGGAACCTCGAGAATCTGCGGCGCGCCCTTCCCACCCTGTCGAGGCCTGACCTGGTGACCGCCGTTGAGTGTGATGTGCGTTCGGAAACCGACATGCGCGCGATGGCGGACAAAGTCAGTGAGCGGTTCGGGATTCTCGACGGCGTGGTGAACAACGCCGGCGGGTCCCGGATGGTTCCGCTTTCTGACATGACCCCGGCGGACTGGCAGGACGAACTCTCGCTCAAGTTCACCCCGGTGCTCCACAGCGTTGCGCACCTGATTCCGCTCATGGCGGAGGCGGAGACTCCGGCAATGGTCAACCTCAACGCTGTGCTCGCCCGCCAACCAGAACCTGCGCTCGCCGCGACCTCCGCTGCGCGTGCCGGGCTACTGAACCTCACGAAATCTCTCTCCCAGAGTCTGGCGGCGGATCGTATCCGTGTGAACTCAGTCTGCCTCGGTCTCATCGACACCGGCCAATGGCGGCGTCGTTTTGAACAGATGAGTGACTACCCCAGTTACGAGGCTTTCTCCCACGAGGTCGCCAATGACCGGGGCATCGTCCTCGGACGCTTCGGACGGGCCGACGAGGTCGCGCCCGTCATCTCATTTCTGTTGTCCCCCTGCGCGTCCTATATCACTGGCGCCACGATCGATGTCGCCGGAGGAGTAAATCGATATGTCTGATTCAACGTCCCCGACCACATACCGCAACGGCGGTGAGCTCCTGTCTGACGTCTTGGCTGATGCCGGGGTGGACACCGTGTTCGGTGTCATCTCCGTCCACAATCTCCCTCTGGTGGAAGAGGTGTCCCGCCGGCTCCGGTTCGTCCCCGTCCGCCATGAAGCCTCGGCAGTCAACGCCGCGGACGGTTACGCCCGTGCCAGTGGCACCATCGGATGCGCACTGACCAGCACGGGTACCGGAGCCGGCAACGCAGCGGGATCACTGATCGAATCACTGAGTTCGGCGACCTCGGTCCTTCACATCACCGGCCAGATCCAGAGCCGTTACCTGGGGTCGGGTCGGGGTTTCATCCACGAAACTCGGGACCAGAAAGGCATGCTGGATGCCGTCTCCCGTGCCGCTTACACGATTACCAGCGCTGATGAAGCAGCCTCCGTCCTGCGCAATGCGGCCTGCCTGGCAGCGGATGCGGTCGGCGGCCCCGTCAGCGTGGAGTGGCCGATCGATCTGCAGTTTGCCGCGACGAGTGACCCGGGGACCCCACGAGAGGACCTGCTCACCCCGGTCAGTACCCGCAACCCTGCCGACGCCGATCTCGATCGTATGCTCGCGCTGCTCTCCTCCGCCCGTCGTCCCCTGCTGTGGCTTGGCGGTGGAGCTACCGGTCGCGATGCCCGCCGTCTCGTCACCCGGTTGTGCGAGTCCTGGGGTGCAGGTGTACTCACCAGCAACTCTGGGCGCGGAGCGATCCCCGAGGACCATGATCTGTGTGTCGGGAACTACGCATCAAGTCCCGTCGGGCGTGCACTGCTCAGCGAGGCGGACTGCCTCCTGACCATCGGAACCCACTTCCGGTCCAACGAAACCTCAGATTATTCAGTGGAGATGCCGACCATCCACATCCAGGTTGACCAGGATGAGGACGCCATCGGACGCGTGTATCCGGCGACCGCCGGTGTGCACGGTGACGCGGCGGCCGCCCTTGACTACCTCGTCGAGAACCGGGGCAAGCTCCGGTCCGACAAGGAGTGGCGGGGCCGCGTCGTGGCAGCACGGCAGGAGTGTCGCAGCCGCCAGCGCACTGCGATCGGTGCGCACGCAGAATTCGTTGACGTGATTCGCGAGGTCGTTCCAGCGGAGTCTCCCATCGCCCGCGACGTCACTATCGCGTCCAGTTCCTGGGGCAACCGGCTGCTGCCTATGCCCGCCCCGGAGGTCAATATCTTTCCCCGCGGCGGTGGCATTGGGCAGGGTCTGGGGATGGCTATCGGGGCTGCGGCCGCTGTTCCCGACCAACCCGCCGTCGCCATCTGTGGTGACGGGGGTCTGGCTGTCCACCTGGGCGAGATCCTGACCTTGGCACAGGAGAATCCCTGGCTGATTCTGCTGGTGTTCAACGACGCTGGTTACGGAGTGCTGCGAAACATGCAGGACTCCATGGGCAATGAACGCGCCGGGGTCGACCTGACCACACCTGATTTCAGGATGCTTTCCGCGTCCTGCGGACTTGACTACGCCCGGATCAGCTCACCGGACGAGGTCCGTGAGGTCCTGCGTGACGCCGTGGCACTGAAATCTGCCGTCGTCGTCGAGGTCGATCTCGCATCCTACGGGGATATGCCGTCACCGTTCACCCCGCCGGTCACCGTCCCCGATAACGAATCAGCGGAGGTGGACGACGATGAGTGACCTGTGCACGATCCCTGTGATGATTCGCTCGATGCGGGTCGAAGCCGAGGGAGTGCTCTCCCTGGAGCTGATCCGGACAGACGGTAGTGACCTGCCGGAGTGGACGCCGGGCGCACATGTCGACGTCGCGGTCGGCGACGGTCTGATCCGCCAGTACTCCCTGTGCAGCGACCCGGACGACACCAGTCACTACAGGATCGGCGTCCTCAGGGAAGTGGTGGGCAGGGGTGGCTCCCGCCATGTCCACGACGTCCTGCGTCCCGGACATGAGGTGATGATGTCCGAACCCAGGAACAATTTCGAGGTCAGCGACAACGGTAAGCCCCTGACCCTCATCGCCGGCGGGATCGGAATCACCCCGATCCTCGCCATGGCGCGGGCCGCTGCCACCACCGGCCGGGAGTTCCGTCTCTACTACGGCGGACGCAGCCGGGCCTCGATGGCGTTCCTTGATGAGCTCGCCGACCTGTCCGGAGAGCTCACCGTCACCTCCGATGACCGGGAAGGTGTTCTCGACCTCGACACCATCCTCGACGGCGCGGACAGCGGAGAGCGGGAAGTGTACGTCTGCGGCCCCGGTGGTCTACTCGACGCCGTCGAGAAGAGGGCGGACGGCTGGCCTGCCGGCACCTTCCACTGTGAACGTTTTGTCGCCAGGACGATCGAGCCGCCGCCCGAGGGCGAGCGTGAGTTCACGGTCCGCTGCATCGACAGTGACGTGGAGGTGAACGTTCCGGTCGGTTGCACCATCATGGAGCAACTCGAGGCCGCTGGCATCGACGTCCCTCACTCTTGCCGGGAGGGGACCTGCGGAACCTGCGAAACCGACATCATCTCCGGTGTTCCCGACCACAGGGACTCTCTGTTGTCGTCGGAAGAGAGGGAATCCGGGGAGACGATGCTCATCTGCGTGTCCCGGGCCAAGAGCGACGTCCTTGAACTCGAAATCTGACAAACCATCCACACCTGTCGCTCCAATTACCCACCACCAACCTGCAAAGGATTTCAGAGCTATGACCCGATACCTCGAACCGACACAAGCCCGTGACGGTGCACCGTCTAACTATGAACTGCAGCTGGCGCATGCCGTTGAGCGCCTGTTCTCCGCCGGCTCTGAATCGCCCGAATCACTGGCAGAAGGACTCAACGACGCTGATGTCCCAGGCCCGGGCGGTGCTCCGTGGACTGCGGAGAGCTTCCGAAATGAAATGGCACGACTGGGAGAGTGAATGACCAATGGCCAACTACTACAGCCCCGAAATTTCCGAGGACTTCCTGTACAGGAACGGCCTCCGTGACCGCTGGTATGCGGTGTGCCCGTCCTCCTTCATCCAGCCCGGACGGATTGAGAAGCTCCGTCGGCTCGGACAGGACTGGATCCTGTACCGCGATACCGCTGGAAAAGTGAGCATGTTGGAGGACCGGTGTCCCCACCGTGGTGCTCCGCTGAGCCAGGCCACTCACCTGGGCGACCGTGTCGGATGCAAGTACCACGGTGTCCAGGTTGACGGCACCGGAACTGTGCGGGCAGTACCGGGCATGCCCGGATGTGAGATCGAAGGACAGCGACTGGTGACCGCTCCGGTTGTCCGGGAACTCGCGGGTGCGGTCTTCGCATGGTTCGGTACTGACGCCGACGCGGAACCCGCCGAACTGACCTTCCCGGACCCGCTCACCGACGACGGGATCTCCTCTTTCCTGTGCTACGCCGAGTGGGACTGCAACTGGCGCTTCGGCCTGGAGAACCTGCTCGACCCGATGCACGGGACGTTCCTCCACCACGACTCACACTCGATGTCGGAGGGAGATACGAAGGCGAAGTTCCAGATCCGTGAGTCTGATCGGGGGTTCTTCTTCGAAAAGACCGATCAGGTTGGCGTGAACTTTGACTGGGTGGAGTTGTGCGACACCGGTGCCGACTGGGTCGACCTTTCTATTCCGTACCCGCCGTCGGCCGGCCCCGGTGGTGCATTCGGCATCGTCGGGATGGTTATCCCGATCGATGCGACCAGCTGTGGAGTGTTCTTCTGGCGTTACCGGAAGGTGTCGGGTTGGCTCCGCGACACCTGGCGTTTCCTGTACAAGACAACCCTGGAACCGCGGCACTGGGAAGTGCTCGAACAGGACCGGATCATGCTCGAGGGGATGGCGCCGGACGCCGATGCCGCCGAGAACCTGTACCAGCATGATCTCGGGGTGATGCGGATCCGCCGGTTGTTCCGGAAACAGGCGAAGCGGCAGGCGAAGGCCATGGCAGGCAGCGGCCCGTCCGGCGGTGCACGCACCAGGCCTACCGGGAACCGGAACACGACCGAAGCAACAGCTGCAACCGCTTAACAGGGCAACCGGCGGATGACGACACCACCGGTTCCTGCAGACTCAAGGAGAAGAGAATGAAGACAGCAATCGCAGGTGGTGGTGTCGGCGGACTCGCGCTGGCACTGGGCCTGATTCAACGCGGCGTGGACGTCGCGGTGTACGAACAGGCTCCGGAGTTCGGTCAGGTCGGTGCAGACGTGAACCTGACGCCGAATTCGACACGCGCTCTCGACGGACTGCACACTGAGGTCGGTGCCACGCTCCGGACCACCGGTGCCCGGCCTCGGCGACGGTTGAGTCGTCGTTGGGACAGTGGAGAGGTCACGTCGGACCTTCCGATGGGAGATTCGGCGGAGGAACGGTACGGGGCACCACAGTTGACGGTGCACCGTGCCAGCCTGCTTGACGCCCTCCGTGCACTGCTTCCCGATGATGTGCTCCACCTGGGGCATCGTCTCGGGCAGGTCGAGAACCTCGACGACCGTGTGCGACTGCATTTCAGCAGCGGTCAACCGCCCGTCGAGGCCGACGTCCTGGTGGGTGCGGACGGCATCCACTCCGTGGTGCGCGACAGTCTGTTCGGGGAACAGGACGCCGAGTACACCGGGCTCGTCGCTTACCGGACGGTTGTCCCGGGTTCCCGACTGCCTGGTGTACCGAACCTGGACTCGTTCACCAAGTGGTGGGGTCCAGACTCTGAACGGCAACTGGTCACGTTCCCTCTGAACCGTGGACAGGACCTCTTCGTCTTCGCAACGGCCGGTGAGGAGGAATGGACTGCGGAATCATGGACCACCACGGCCAACGCGACTGAGTTCCGTGAGCAGTACGCCGACTTCCATCCCGAGGTGGCTGAGATCCTCGGTGCCTGCGACCAGGTGATGAAGTCTGCACTGAGGGTACGCGATCCGATGCCACGGTGGAGCGACAACCGGGTCACCCTTCTCGGGGACGCGTGTCATCCCATGACACCGTTCATGGCGCAGGGGGCCGGACAGGCAATCGAAGACGCGGTGGTGCTGTGCCGAGCGCTGACTGAAGGCCGCGACGTGTCAGTGCCTGCGCGCCTACGTGCGTACGAGGAGGCCCGTCACGAGCGCACCGCCCGTATCCAGTTGACCTCACGCGCCAACGACTGGCTCAAATCCGGCGATGAGGCCGATTGGTTGTACGACTACGACGCGTGGAACGTCCCACTCGCCCTGCCGACGACGGAGAGGAGCCACCAGTGAAAGTCGTACGTGACCCCCTCTCCACTCCCAGTGCAGTCGGCCTCGGCATCCTCGGTGTCGTCGGCAGTGGCCTCGTTGCTGAGGTCATCCTGCGGTCCGGCATCATCACCACGGAGGGACTCCCGATCCCGAGCCAGGTTATCGGGGGCGCGATCGATCTCTTACCCGATGCCGGGTTCTGGAGCGAAGTCCTGTTCACCTTGGGGGAGTGGGGGTTGGGGATGCTCCTGGCCTGCATTGCCGGTGTGGTGCTGGGCGGTTTGATGGGTGCCTTCTCCGCCTGGCACACGGCCTTTGAATGGCCGGTGGAGGCGTTCCGCGTCTTGCCGTCGGTCGCGCTGGCACCGATCCTTGTGCTTCTCGCCGGGCGGGGGATGATGTCGCTGTCTATTGCCGTCGCACTGGCCTGTGTCTGGCCGATCCTGCTCAACACAATGTACGGGGTACGTGGGGTGGACCCCACGTCAGTGAATACCGCCCGCACTTTCGGTCTCACCAGCATGCAGATCCTGGCAAGGATCAAGATCCCCGCCGCCCTCCCTTTCGCGTTCACGGGCATCCGCATTTCAGCATCCATCGGTTTGCTCGTCGCGGTGTCGGTTGAACTCCTCGTCGGGGACGGGTCCGGTATAGGTGGCTTCATCCTGACTCAGTCGGCGAATGCTGTGAACCTGGACGCGGTCTACGCGGCGACCGTCATCGCCGGCATCATCGGCGTGATCGTCAACCTGGTGCTCGCACAGGCCGATTCCCTCCTGTTCGCCTGGAAGAGAGGACTGGAACAATGACTGATCTGACCAACACACCCCCTCGGACGGCGAGGAACCCACACGTCGGGACAGGAACGACGGGGGTGGTCCCGGGACGCACAGGTGGCCGGAGGAGTCCGGCTGAGGCAACATCGCAGTCACGGACGTCAGGCGGCCCTCGAACCCGGACGGCAGCAGCGGGACGGACGGTGCTGCTACGGCTCAGTGTGCCGGTCCTCATTGTCGTCGCCTGGTGGATAGTGTCACTGGGAGAGACCAGTGGCCTCTTCGTCCCCACTCCCTACGAGGCGGTCCAGACATTCTGGAACGAATTCATCCTAGGCACTGCCGTGGTGGACCACACTCTTCCAAGCCTCTACCGTGCGCTCGTCGGTCTCGGCCTGGCGATCATTGTCGGCATCGTCGTCGGTGTAGCGCTGGGCATGTCCACGATCCTCACCGGACTGTTCCAGCCGCTGGTGCACCTGGGGCGGTCATTGCCGTCCCCTGCCCTTCTGGGAGTTTTCTTCATCCTGTTCGGCATCGGGGACGCGCCGAAGATCTTCCTCATCGCATTCGCCGTAGTGTGGCCGGTTCTGCTCAACACCATTGACGGCGTCGGCGCGGTGGGAGAGGCACGGTCGCAAGCCGCGCAGGTCTTCCGTATCCCGGCGTACAGGGTGCTCGTCTTCATCGTCCTTCCTGGCGCTGCACCCAAGATATTCGCCGGAATCCGTACCTCCATGTCCTACTCGTTGATCATGATGATCATCTCGGAACTACAGCGTTCGGAGAACGGGCTTGGCTTCCTGCTCATCCAATCGCAACGCAACTTCGATTTCGGAACCTTCTTCGCCGTACTGATCATGCTCGTCATCATCGGTGTGGTCTTCAACGTCATCTTCAAGACCATTGAACGCCGCGTCCTGGCGTGGCACAGAGGAGTCACTGCTCAAAATGACTGACACAACTGCTACAACGACGACGTCCGCCATGGCTCCTCCGGAGCTTGAGCTGGACGGACTGTCCAAACGGTACGGAGGTAACCTCGCGGTGCGGTCGATTACGGCCACTGTCCCCGCTCACAACATCACGGTGATCGTCGGCCCGTCCGGCTGTGGGAAATCCACGCTGCTGCGGATGATCTCGGGGTTGGAGAAACCCAGCGAGGGCACCGCCGTCTTCGAAGGAGAACAGGTCAACGGCGTTCCCGAAGGCCTGGCGATGGTCTTCCAGGACTATTCGCGTTCCTTGTTCCCCTGGATGCGAGTCGACAAGAACATCGCGTTCCCGATCCGCAGCCTGCCCGCCGAGGAGCGGAAAAGAAGGGTCCGGGAGAGTATCGACGCCGTCGGCCTAGCGGGAAAGGAACAGCTTTACCCGTGGCAGATGTCCGGTGGCATGCAGCAGCGGGTGGCAATAGCCCGCGCTCTCGCCTCAGAGCCGAAGCTACTGTTGATGGATGAACCGTACGCCTCCGTGGATGCGCAGACCCGCGCCGACTTGGAGGACTTGCTGATGACCATCCAGGCCCGGTTGGGGGTCACCGTCCTGGTCGTCACCCACGACATTGACGAAAGCGTCTACCTGGCGGACCAGATCGTGGTGCTGTCGAAACCGCCGAGTGTGGTGGCAGAGGTGATCAATGTTGGTCTGGAGCGTCCGCGTGACCACCTGAGCACCAAGACATCGAAGGAGTTCATCGATATCCGTGCGCATGTCACGTCGCTTCTCCGGCCGTCGGCTACTGCGGCTGAGATTCGTCACACCTGATCACACTCGCGACATGCGGTCTTCTGTACGTCGCATCGACTTTGGAGGAAGAATGTTCAAGACAACGAGAGCGGTCGGTGCGATGGGCGCGGCGACTCTTCTGATCACCGCATCCGCATGTGGAGGAGGAGCTGATTCCTCGACGGGAGGCGCTGGCCCCAACGGCATCGAGCAGACCGACATCAGTGTCGGTGCGCTGCCGCTTGCCGACTATTCCACGCTGTGGTGGGCCGAAGAGAACGGGTTCTTCGAGGATGAGGGCCTCAACGTTTCCATCGAGCTGTGCAGGGTGGGCCCGTGGGGGCGCAAATGGTTGCCAGCGGCGAACTCGATTTCACCACGTCGACCACGTTCAACACCGTAAGTGCTACCGACAACGGCATGCCGATCGAGACTGCCGCGCTCGTGAGTGGATCGGCTGACAACTCTATCGCGATGTATGTCGATCCTGATTCAGATATCCAGGGTATTGAGGATCTGGACGGAAAGACGATTGGTATCAACAACACCAACAATACCGGTGACGTGACCTTCAATGCGCTCGCAGATTCCCTGGGTGTGGACGTCAAGCCCACATTCATTGAGGTTCCCTTCACCGAGATGCTCACCGGAGTCCAGTCTGGTGCGATTGACGTCGGCTACTCGCCGGAGCCGTTCCTCAGCGCAGCGTGGGCTGCCGGTATGCGTCAGATTATTGACCTGACCGACGGCCCGAACAAAGAGATCGCCACGTCGAACATCGTGTCCAGCAAGAAGTTTCTCGACAACAACCCGAAGACAGCATCCGCGTTCGCACGTGCGCTGTACGCCGCGAACGAAGACATTCTGGCGAATGAACAGGCATGGCGAGACTGGATACCGTCTATCGCCAAGATGGATGAGGGGACTGCACAGGACATACCGATGCCCGTCTTCTTCACTGAGATGGACGAGGGCGCGTTGCAGCACATCGCCGACCTGATGATTGAGCAGGACATCATCAGCGGCGACTATGATGCCTCTGAATTCGCCTGGTCCGGGGGAGAGTGAGGGCGCCGTGCGTAGGTACTGAACCGGAGCACCTGACCACCTTCGCACCAGCACAGGACCGGGCCTGGAGGCCGTGAGTTGATCTGACTCGCGGCCTCCGGGCCCGGTTCGCATGGTGCCGTGGGCAAGTAGAACGTCCGCTTCTGTCCACGCAGAATTCTTTATGCAGGGTATTCCCATTATGCGGGAATCGTGTTACTAAGAGGTACCGCCCCTGTGGCACAACTGAACAAGGAGACACCATGTACACCCCTCCCATGTCCAAGAGACTCTGGGCTGAGTTCCTCGGCACGTTCTGGCTGGTCTTCGGCGGGTGCGGTTCTGCCGTCCTCGCCGCGAAGGTCGTCTCGGACGACACCATCAACATGGGCATCGGCTTCGTCGGTGTCGCTCTTGCCTTCGGTCTGACCGTGGTCACGGCCGCCTACGCCGTCGGCCACATCTCCGGCGGACACTTCAATCCGGCGGTGACGCTCGGCTGCGCAGTCGCGAAACGCGTCGAGTGGTCCGCTGTCGTGCCCTACTGGGTGACCCAGGTCGTCGGCGCCACGGTGGCCGGTGCGGTGCTGTGGGTCATTGCGGACGGGAAGGACGGCTTCAGCGCGTCAGAGTCCGGTTTCGCCACCAACGGCTACGGTGACCTGTCCCCGGACGGTTACTCCCTCGCCGCGGTCGCGCTCACCGAGGTTGTGCTGACCGCCGTGTTCCTGTGGGTGATCCTGGGCGTCACCTCGAAGAAGGCCCCGGCTGGGTTCGCCCCGCTGGCCATCGGCCTGACCCTCACCTTGATTCACCTCATCTCCATCCCGGTGTCCAATACCTCGGTGAACCCGGCCCGGTCGCTGGGTGTGGCGTGGTTCGCGGGTGGGGGCGCCCTCGGTCAGGTGTGGCTGTTCATCGTCGCCCCGTTGGTCGGTGCCGCGATCGCGGGTGTGAGTTACGCCTTCCTCACCGGGGACGAGGACGAGCCTGCTGCGGAGGAGGAGGCCAGGGTCGGGGCGCGCAACTGACCCGACGTGTTTCAGGGCCCTACAGCCGGCGTCGCAGCCAGGCGGAGAACTGGTCGACGAGCACGACGAGGATGAGCACCATGATGATGTAGGTGAACATCTCGTCGAACTGGAAGGTCTTGATCGACCGGTTGATCAGAAGCCCGATCCCGCCGGCGCCGACGAGCCCGAGGACCAGCGAACTACGGACATTCACGTCGAAGCGGTAGAGCAGTAGACCGGTGATCTGCGGCAGGGACATCGGCACGGTGGCGTGTGTGATCTGTTGCAGGCGGGACGCCCCGGCGGTGCGCAGTGCGGTCTGGGGGCCCTGGTCGGTGTCCTCGACTGCCTCGGCCCAGAGTTTGCCCATCACTCCGGTGTTGTGGAGGATCAGCGCCATGACCCCGGCGAAAGGGCCGAGTCCTACCGCGGTGATGAGGATCAGTGCGAAGACGATGTCGGGTACGGCGCGCAGGAAGGATAGGATGCTGCGGCACGCCTGGTAGATGATCCTGTTGGACGTCACGGTGCGGGCGGCGCCCATGGCGAGCACTGCGGCGAAGGGGACGGAGAATGTCGTGCCGAGCAGGCCGATCCACAGTGTGGTGAGCAGGCCGTCCAGTCCTGGTCGGATGACGTTGTCCCAGTCGAGGTCCGGCGGGATGGCCTCGGCGAAGAAGCTGACGATGTTCGACCAGCCGGCGATGAGTCGTTCCAGGTAGAAGTCGGTGCTGCTGACCGCCACCCAGTGCACGGTCACCAGGGCGATAAGTCCCACTGTCCAACCGATGTTTCTGCGGGTGTTGTCCTGTCGGGGTACGGGTGAGGACGTGACGGGGGAAGGGGCTGTGGTGGTCATCGCTGGTTCTCCGGTTTCCCGTCGGTGGTGTAGAGGCGTGAGATGGTGTCGAGA
Organism: Corynebacterium sp. CNJ-954; assembly: GCF_001942345.1. Lineage (GTDB taxonomy): Bacteria > Actinomycetota > Actinomycetes > Mycobacteriales > Mycobacteriaceae > Corynebacterium. The sequence goes on along the minus strand of NZ_MKKI01000041.1, from coordinate 134,613 downwards.
TCGGTCAGTGTGGACGGTTGGTTGAACGCAACCCGCCCCTGGTACAGCCCGATGACGGAGTCGCAGTAGTTCAGCGCGAGTTCTGGTTGGTGGACCACCGCGATGCAGGCGACGTCCGCGTCACGGGTGATGTCACGGAGCAGCTCCATGACCTGGTGGGCGGCGGTGGGGTCGAGAGCCGAGGTCGGTTCGTCGGCGAGGATCACCGAGGCGCGTTGACACAGTGCCCGGGCGACGGCGACGCGTTGCTGCTGGCCACCGGACAGGGATCCTGCCCGATGGTGCGCACGGTCGGCGAGGCCGACACGCTCCAGGCAACCCATCGCTTCCTCTTTGAGCGACGTCGGGAAGGTCAGTGGTGTCAGGCTGCGCCAGCCGGGGATGTGGGCGAGACCGCCTGCACAGACGTTGTCCAGGACGGTTCGCCGTGGGACGAGGTGCACTTTCTGGAAGATCATTGCGGTGCCGACACCTGCGGGGACGGAGACGTCTCCGCGGTCGTGGGTGTCGAGGCCGGCCATGATGCGGAGGGCCGTCGACTTTCCGCTGCCGTTCGCCCCGAGCAGCGCGACCATTTCGCCGCGGTGGGCATCCAGGGAGATGTCGTGCAGGACGTGGTTGTCGCCGAAGCACTTGGAGATGTGGGTGACACGGACGAGGCGTTCGGTGGTGAAGTCGGTGGGATGGGGCATGGTGGCAGCTGTCTGGTCGGTCATTCGACGTCCTCAGGGGTCATGCCGAGTTCATCGGCGAGGTGGAAGAGCGAGCGGTAGTCGTCCTTGGTGACGGTGACGAGGGGACCGGGGGGATCGACGTCGAGGAAGGCGGCGACCTCAGTGACGGTCTCCGGGCTGAGGCTGGTGAGCGCTTCGCGGAGATTCTTCTTGAGCTCGGGGTTGGCGTCACCGGGGATGGTGATCGGGTCGTTGGGGATCGGGTCGGATGTCCAGATCTGCCGGAAGTCGTCGGGGTTGAAGGTGCCTTCGGCGGTGGCGCTGGTCAGCGTCTGTGAGTTGATCTGGGCGGCGTCGACGGCACCGTTCTTCAGCGCCAGCAGGGCCTCGGGGTGCCCGCCGGTGTAGTCCATGGTGAGGTCGTCCTCGGAAAGCCCCGCTTCAGAGACGGCCATGCGGGGCAGGGCGTCGCCCGAGGTGGAGCCGACCCCGCCGAGCGCGAGTTGACGGCCCCGCAGATCCCCGATGCTCTGGACGGGGGAGTCCTTCGACACCCAGATTCCGGCGGTGTAGGTGGAGAGCTTTCCGTCGGCGTCCCCGAAGGAGACGATGGGTTCGGCATCGGCGATGCGGTCGGCGAAGACGTACCCGAGGGGCCCGAACTGGCCGAGGTTGAGCGAACCGTTGCGCATGGCGAGTACCTCGGCCGAGTAGTCTTCGACGATCTGGACGTCGACCTCGCAGTCGAGGGTGTCGCTGAGGTCGTCGGCGATCAACTGGTAGGCGGGTTCGAGTTTGTCGGGGGCCTCGTAGGGTTCGATGCCGAAGGCGATCGTGCCGTTCGGGCAGACGGGGTCGTCCGGACCGCGGCCGCCGGGGGCACAGGCGGTGGTGGCCAGGAGCACAGTGAGCACAGTGAGCACAGTGAGCACAGTGGCGCTGGCGGTGCGGCGTGCGTTCGGCATGGTGGTGCCTTTCACGGAGGGTTATCTACCGGGGGCGTCGGCCCCGGTGAGGATGAGGTCGGCGATACCGAAGGAGAGGGTCATGCCGATACCGGAGGTGACCACGGCGACGGTGGTGCGATCGTCCGGGTGGTGCAGGACGAGATTCGTCGAGGGGGAGTCGGCGTACCGCCCTTCCAGCGTTGACGCACGACGGGCCGTGAGATGCCGAGGTAGCGGGCGGTGCGGTCGAGCAGCAGGTCAGACTGCGCTGCGTCGATGAACGGGTCGGGGGAGGGGTCGTAGTCGTGGGAGTCGCCGACGAGGATCCCGTCGGGCACGGCGGTGGCCATGACGTTGGCGATGGCCTCGGTGAGGGCGGGTTCGCGGTCGACGAGTTCGCGTCGGAGGTCGTCGACCGAGGGCATGGCGGCGATTCCGTCGTACCTGGTCATGGAGGTGCCGGTGAGCATCGCGAGATCGTCCGGTGTGCCGGACGGCCGGTCGATGAGGGCCATGGTGAGCGTGCAGGTGCGGATGTCGTGGTCGGTGACGAGGTCGGGGTGGGTGTCGTTGAGGTGTTCACCGGGGCAGACGACGATCTGTGGTGCGCGGAACACCCCGCGACTGGTGTGCGCCTCGCCGTCGCCGACGGTGTGCACGGAGGTCCGCCAGCTGAAGCGCACGCCCCGGGTCGCGAGGTGCCGGGCGAGTGCGGGCGCTGCCTCGCGCGGGTTGACACGCATGTCCCGTGGCAGGTGGGCGCCTCCCACACAGTCGAGGTCCGGATTGCCGATCAGGTCGCGGACGGTACCGCGCGCGATGAGCTGGACGTCATCACCACGGTGGGCGTGGAACTCCTCGAGGACCTGCATTTCTGTCGGGGTGACTGCGGGCAGGACGGTGCCGGGACGGGACGCCCGGAAGCCGGCGTCGGCTGCGGCGGCGGCCCAGCCGTCGGCGGAGACGGCCCCGAGGTCCTGGAGGTCGTCGGCCTGAGCGGTGAAGCAGGCGTGTCCGAAGTTCTGGATGGATGCTCCGACGGGTCGGTCGGCGCGGTCGATGACGTGGACGGAGAGGCCGTGACGGTGTGCTCTCCAGGCTGTGGCCAGGCCGAGGATGCCGGCGCCGACGACGATGAGGTCTGCTGTGTCGGTCATGGTCTTCATTGTGGGGTGGCGGGAGAGACCTGTCCACACTTGTACGTACAAGTTCATGAACAGTTCACGTGTTCACTGTTCATTCATGACATGTTCCCCGCAGGTTCTCTCGATTCTGTAGGCATTATGCAGGTGGTGGCTGCTAACCTCGACGACCATGTACTCCGACCGTGCTCCGAACTTGCACGTACAACTCCAGGACTATCTCCGTGACCTGATCACTTCAGGTGAACTGCGCCCTGGCGACCCGATCCCCAGCGAGGCCGAACTCTGCCGTCGGTTCAACTCGTCACGCAGCCCCGTCCGGCAGGCCGTCACGGCACTGCGGCATGAGGGCCTGTTGTCCGGCGGGCAGGGCCGTCGGTCGATCGTGCAGTCCCGCGCCAGTTCGCAGAGCTTCACGACACTGCTCTCCTTCACCGAGTGGTGCCGCTCGATCGGTGCCGTGCCGGGCCAACGAACCCTGGAACTGGCACGGCGCCCCGGCGAGGACGAGGTGACTGCATCATTCGACCTGGAACCCGGTTCCCCCGTCGTCGAGGTCCTGCGGCTGCGCACCATGGACGGGACGCCTGCGATGCTCGAACGTGCCGTCTTCCCGCCGGAGGTCGGACGTCATCTCTTCGACTTCGACACAGACACCGGCTCGATCTACGAGCACCTCACCGGCCGGGGCGTGGAACTGTACCGGGCGGAGAACCGCATCGACGCCCTCGCTGCCCCCGATGCCGATGCCGACCACCTCGGCGTCACACCGGGGGCCCCGCTGCTGCGGGTACAACGTCGTACCAGTGATCCGCGTGGTCGGCTGCTAGAGATCGCCGATGACCGGTACCTGCCCGACAGGGCGGCTTTCACCGTGGTCAACACCCGTTCCGGAGCCGCGGGTCTCTCGCGGTTCCCCGCCACCGACAGGACAGCATCATGACTCTCATCGTCTGCGACATCGCAGGAACCACCGTCAACGAAGACGGGATCGTCTACCGGCAACTCCGTGACTGTGTTGAACGCCGCGGCGTGGAGGTGACGTCCGACCAGGTCAACGCGGTCAAGGGGACCGAGAAGAGGTCGGCGATCGCCTCTCTGCTCAGTGCGGGCGGGCGCGACACCTCCGACGGTGAGGTCGCCGAAGTGTTCGCCGACTTCATGGACGGGCTCCGCCATGCGTACGCTGACCAGCCACCGCGCCCCATCGATGGGGTGGAGGACGTCCTGTCGCGACTGCGGGCGGAGGGGGCCCGGATCGCGCTGACGACCGGCTTCCAGCGGTCCATCGCCGACACCGTCCTGGAGGCGTGCGGGTGGGCCGTGGCGGGCACGGACAGGGAGGGCCGGGAGCGCGGGGCTCGCTTCGTGGTGGATGCGCTGGTCACCTCGGACACGGTGGTCGCAGGTCGTCCGGCCCCGTACCTGATTCACCACGCCATGGAGTTGACCGGCGTGACCTCGGTGGACGACGTCGTCTCCGTGGGGGACACGGTTGCCGACCTGCAGGCGGCGGCGAACGCCGGAGTCCGTGGCATCGGTGTGCTCACGGGGTCCGTGCCGAGGGAGACCCTGGCGGCGCAACCCCATTCACTGATTCTCGACAGCCTCGCCGACGTTCCTGAGCTGGACCAGGTGCCGCGGCTGAGGTGAGGGCGTTTGTCAGATGTTGGCGGCGTCACCGGTGTAGCCGACCAGGGGGCGTGGTTCATCGATGACGGAGAACTCGGTGGCGTCTCCCGTGATGATCCGGGACTTCTCACCGTCTACCGAGGTCGGGACGGCACCGGCGAGCGTGACGCGCCGGATCTTACGGTGATGGTCCCCGAAGTCCTTCACCCCGTAGTGCTGGGTGGCGTGGTTGTCCCACAAGACCACGTCTCCGTCGTGCCAGTTCCACCGGAAAGTGTTGTCTTCCTTGGTGATCCGGTCCTGGTAGGCGGAGAAGAGGTCCTGGAACTCGCGCGGTTTCAGTCCGGTGAAACCTTTCACGAAGTGGCCGAGCAACAGGGACCGCTCGCCGGTTTCCGGATGGACGTGGACCACCGGGTGTTCAGTCTCGAAGACGTTGCGGGTGAACTCCCGACGGTGTTCGGTCTTGTCCTCCTCCTGGTGACCGGTGGCGTAGTCGTACTCGTTGGAGTGGACGGCCCAGAGGTTGTCGGCGAGGATGCGCAGGGGTTCGGGCAGCGCCTTGTAGGCGGCCGTGGTGTTGGCCCAGATGGTTGCACCACCGTAGGGAGGGAGGTCGATGGCGCGGAGAATCGAGATTTTGGGGATCCGGTCCACGAACGTGACGTCCGTGTGCCAGGAGTTCGCTGCCCCTTCGATGGTGAGCCGCTCCAGTCCTGTGGAGTGCACGGTGGGGTGGGCCAGGGTTGGGGTGCCGAGGCGTTCGGCGAAGGCGTACTGCGACTCGTCGGTGAGGTTCTGGTTCCGGAAGACGATGGCCTTGTGGGTGGCCAGGGCAGTACGGATGAACTCGACCTCGTCGTCTGTGATGTCGCCGCCGAGCTCTATGCCGTTGATCCGGGCGCCGATGTTCTGGCCGAGTCGGGTGATGGACGGACGGTCGGCTGTGTCATGTTCGGAGGTGGTGTGCGGTGCGGCGAGGGTGCTGGTCATGGTGGTTCCCTTTCAACGGTCGACTGAAGTAGACTGCTCTGTCTGTTTGTTGACGGTACGAGAGGCGGGCGTCGGTAGGCCAGGGTTTCCGTCGTCCTGAAAGGAACTGTGGGCTGGCGTATGTCCGTCACTGTCCCATTCAGTCGAAGGCCTCCGCCGCGTCGCGCGCGAGCTCTGCGAGTACCTCGGGACTGTAGGGCGCGCGTTCACCGGGCACGTAGCGTACCGAGTGCAGGTCCCCGCTGTAGCGGTACGAACCGTGGACCTCGTAGATCCCCCAGTGCACCGGGCCACCACGGTTCACACCCACGTCAATCCCGCTGAACGGGGCCATGCCGATGAACGCCCACAGGTCACGTAGCTCGCCGCGCCCGCCGGTGTCCGCTGTGTCCGTCGTGCCCGCTGTCTCCAGCAGCCAGGTCGTCCGGAAGCCCGGCAATGCCGTCGCCCGTAGCACGACGGTGCCGCGTCCCACCGGTGCCGCACCTGCGGAGACCTCATGCAACCGCCCGTACTCGTTGACCGCCAGCCGCAGTTCACCGGATGCACCGTCGACGTAGACGACGTACCCGCCGCCCTGGTCGCCGTGGGAGACCAGCACACCAGCGTCCCCGGGCCTGCAGGTGACGTCGATCTCCACGGCGAAGGATCGCAGCTGGACGAGTTTCGAGGACCGGTATCGCTCGAGTTTCGGTGTACCGGGCAGCAGGGTCACCGGTTCCGACAACCGTGACTCGGCGGGACGGCGCAGTCCGCTACGTGGATCGGAGTGGTCGTTCAACGGGAACACTGTGTTCGCCCACGCGGCATCGTCCCACCGTACGGCGAGGTCCCGCAGCACCGCGGGATGGTCGGACGCCACGTCGTGCAGCTCATTCGGATCTTCGGCGACGTTGTAGAGCTCCCATTCACCGTCGTCGAACGGGGTGCCGGGTCGGTGGTCGGCGACGATCTTCCAGCCGTCGGCGTAGAAGCCACGGTTGCCGCCGAACTCGGAGTACTGCTCCGGGTGTGTTGAGGGGTGCGCGGCGTCACGCAGAACGGGTGCGAAACTTGACCCGTCGGGGTCCTTGGCCGGCCGGTTGTTCCGCGCGCCGGGGTGCGGAACGCCAACGAGGTCGAGGATCGTCGGTGTCAGGTCGGTGACGTACTGGTACTGTCCACGCAGGTCGGCTGCGGTCGACGAGCCCAGCTCCGTCGGCCAGGACACGATCAAGGGAACGCGGATACCGCCGGCGTAGGTCTGACCCTTGTAGAACCGGAACGGCGTGTTCGAGGCGTGGCCCCACCCCTCCGGGTAGTGGGCCATCGACTGCGGTCCGCCGATGAGGGACGGGTCGAGGTGCACGTCGGCCTCCCAGTCAGAGGGGAGTCCGGCGACGTGGGCGAATCTGCTGAAGTAGGACCGGGTCCCCTCGGGGCCGCCCTCGGCGGTGCCCCCGTTGTCGGAGGTGAACACCACGATGGTGTTGTCCCGCTCACCCAGGTCGTCCAAGAGCGACAGGATCCGACCCAGTGACTGGTCGACGTTGTCGACCATGGCGGCATAGACCTCCTGGTAACGGGCGTACAGTGCCCGGGTCTCCGCGTCGAGTGAGCCCCATGCCGGGATGTTGCGACCGAGCTTTCCCTCGCGCTCGGGCAGCGGGGTCCCGGGTGGGACGATCCCCAGTTCGATCTGCCGGGTGTGTCGCGCGCGGCGGATCTCGTCCCAGCCCACGTCATAGCGCCCACGGTGTGTGACGATGTCCTCCGGCTTCGCACCGAGGGGACCGTGCATCGCTGTGTGCGCGAAGTACAGGAAGAAGGGTTTCGAGGCATCCGAGGCGCGCAGGGCCTTGATGTAGCCCAGGGCGTTGTCGGTGTAGTCGTCGGTGAGGTAGTAGCCGTCCGGCGTCTGCTCGTGCTGGACGACGGTGTTGTCGCGCACCAGCTGATTGGGGTGGAAGAAGGAGTTCAACCCCTCCAGCGACCCGTAGTAGTGGTCGAAGCCACGCTGTACCGGCCAGGAACTCTTCGGCGCGGCGGCGTTGATCAGCGCATCCCTGGTCAGGTGCCATTTTCCTACACCGAAGGTGGCGTAGCCGGCGTCCTGCAGGATCTCAGGCAGCGTGACGACGTCCTCGCCGAGTTCCAGCCGGACGCCGGGGAAGCCGGGGTCGGAGTTCGCCACGGTGGCGAATCCGGCACGGTGCGGGTTCAGGCCGGTGAGCACGGCGGCGCGTGCAGGAGAACACACCGGGGTGGTGTGGTAGTTCGTGAGGACGCGACCCTCCGCGGCGAGCCGGTCCAGGTTCGGGGTGGGGATCTCGGAACCGAAGGGGCCGATGTCGGAGTACCCCATGTCGTCGAGCAGGACGACGATGACGTTTGGTGCGCCGTCGGTGGCGCGTTTCTCTGTGGGCCAGGACGGCGTGGATTCTGCGCGGGTGCGGCCGATGCGCCCGTCGAAGTTCTCGTAGCCGCGGGCGTGGGGCGGAATCGGGGTCTGCTGTGTCATCAGGCACTCACCTTCTCGGGACGGGCGCCGACAACCGGGACCGCGGCCAGCAGGTCCCGGGTGTAGTTCTCCGCCGGTCGGGCGAACACGCTGGCGGTATCGCCGTACTCCACGAGATGCCCCTGTCGCAGCACCGCGACCGTACCGCTGACCTGCGAAACCACCGCCAGGTCGTGGCTGATGAACACCATGGCGAATCCTAGTCGCTCCTGGGTGTCGCGGAGGAGCCCGATCACGTCGGCCTGGACACTGACGTCCAGTGCGCTGGTCGGCTCATCAGCGATGACCAGGGATGGTTCAAGCGCCAGAGCACGGGCGATCGCCACACGCTGGCGCTGTCCGCCGGACAGTTCAGCCGGACTGCGGTCGGCGATGTCAGGTGGGAGATGCACGGCCGTCAGTAGTTCGGTGACCCGTCGACGTCGCGATGCCCGGGTACCGACGCGGTGGATGTCCAGGGGCTCACGGATACTCCATCCCACACTGTGGCGCGGGTTCAGGGCAGCGGCCGGATCCTGGGGGACGATGGCGACGTCACGTTGCCGGCGACGGCGTTGCCGCGGGGAGAGCCCCTTGAGATCATCCCCGTTGACGAGGGTCCGACCGCGGGTCGGTGACTGGATGCCGGCGAGGATGCGCCCCAGTGTTGATTTCCCGGAGCCGGATTCACCGACGAGGCCCAGGGTGGTGCCCGGGGCGACGGACAGTGACACTCGGTCCACCGCCGGAGCGGTTCCCTGTGACCCGTAGACCACCGAGACGTCCTGGACCGCGGCGGCAGCGGGCGTACCGGAGGTGTCTCCGGTGACACCGGCGGTTGGTGTCGCCGAGGCGAAACGCGGGACGGCGGCGATGAGTTCGCGGGTATAAGACTTCTGCGGGGCCTCGATGATCCGCCTGGCGGTGCCTTCCTCCACGATCTCGCCGTGCCGCAGCACGATGACCCGGTCAGCGTTCTCGGCGACCACGCCCATGTCATGCGTGATCAGCAGGACACTCAGGTTGCGGGTCTCCCGCAGGCGGCCGAGCAGACGCAGGATCCCGGCCTGCACGGTGACGTCCAGTGCGGTGGTCGGCTCGTCGGCCAGCAGGATGTCCGGTTCACCGGCGAGTGCCAGGGCGATTGCCACACGCTGACGTTGACCACCGGAGAGCTGGTGGGGGTATGACTCCAGCCGGTCGGCGGCGGACGGAATCTCGACGGTCTCCAGCAACTCGACAGCCCGACGCCGTACGTCGGTCCGGTTCACACGGGTGCCGGGTGTCGAGTGCGCCCGTATCGCCTCACTGAGCTGCCAACCGATGGTACGGACCGGGTTGAGCGCCGACTGTGGCTCCTGGAACACCAGCCCGATACGGCCGCCGCGGACAGCCTGCAGCCCTGATTCGGGGATGTTGAGTATCTCGGTGTCGTCGAGGGTCACGGAGCCGGATGCCTGGGCCCCGGAAGGCAGCAGGCCCAGTACGGCGCGGGCGGTCATGGACTTGCCCGAGCCGGATTCCCCGACCAGCGCCAGGAGTTCACCGCGGCGGAGATCGAAAGACACCGAGACGACGGCGGGACGCGGGTGGGAGAAGGAGATCGACAGGTCACGGACGGACAGGACGGTGGGAGTAGACATCGGGGCCTTTCGGTGGTCGGAACGGGTCATGAGACCCTGGTGGCGCGGGACAGTGCCTGTGCGATCAGGAGCAGAGCGAGGATCAGGACGACGACGACCACGAGTGGACCGACGGCGAAGAACGGTGCATGGTAGGCGTAGGCGACGCCCTCCTGGATCAGGCTGCCGAGTGAGGGAGTTGGCGGAACGACACCGAGTCCGAGGAAACTCATGGCACCTTCGATGAACACTCCGACGGACATCGCCAGAGCCAGCTGCACGACCAGGGGTTCCACACTGCTCGGCAGAATGTGGTTGCGCAGGATCCATGTCTCGGACGCGCCCACCGCGCGCGCTGATTCAACGTAGGGCCGCTCGCGGACGGAGAGAGCCATGGACCGGGTGAGTCGGCCGAACACCGGTATCTCGGCGAGGGCCACAACCACGGCGACGGTGGTCAGCCCCGGCCCGAGGATCATGGTCAGAGCGATGGCGAGAATGATCGTGGGAAAGGCGAGGATCAGGTCGAAGGTGCGTTGCATGAGCGTGTCCACCCAGCGCCACTGCGCACTGACTAAACCCAGCAGGACACCGGTCGCCGCCCCGAGCGGTACGGCGATGAAGATGATCAGCAGGTTCGCCCGGATTCCGTGGAGGGTACGGGAGAAGATGTCCTGGTTGGCGGTGTCGGTGCCGAACCAGTGGCTCCAGGACGGGCTGAGCAGGTTCGCCCCGGTGATCTGCTCGTCCGGGGAGTACGGCGAGATGACCGGGGCGAGAATCCCCGCGAGGACGACCAGTCCGAAGAGTATGACGCCGACGAGGCCGCGGCCGTGGGTGAGTGCATGCGTGAGTCGGCGTCCGGACGTGGCGGTGCTGCCCCCTCGGGAGGCGGCACGACGGTGCCTGGTGGAACGGGCGGGGTCGCCCGGGGTCAGGTCCGGCCGGTTCAGGCCGGTCGCACCGGGGACGGGGTGATTGACGGTGCTCATCGGGTACCCTCCAGTCGGATGCGGGGGTCGAGGGTGGTGTGGAGCAGGTCGGTGATCAACTGGATGAGCACGAAGAGCACGACGGACAGCAGGAGAAGGACCTGCACCACCGGGTAGTCCCGGACCGTGACGGCCTGGTGGATGAGGTGGCCGAGTCCCGGCCAGGCGAACAGTGCCTCGATGATCACGGCGCCGCCGAGGAGCTGACCGATCTGCAGGCCCAGGACGGTCACTGCCGGAGGCAGGGCATTGGGGAGCACCTGGGTGAGCAGGATTCGGCGACGGGAGATCCCGAGGGCCCGGGCGGTGGTGACGTAGGGCTGGCCGAGTTCGGACCGGATGGACTCGTCGAGGAACCGGGTCAGTGTCGCTGCTGCAGGCAGCGCCAGACAGAGTGCAGGCAGCGCCAGGTACTGGACCGTGATGTCGGGGCGGTCGAGCAGCCCGTCGCGGGGGATGCCGCCCGCTGGCAGCACGAGGAACACCACGCCGAATACGATGATCGCCAGGGCCCCGGTGACGAAGGTGGGCAGTGCGACCCCGAGGGTGGCGAACGCGGTCGCCAGGGCCCGCGCCCATGGACGGTTGACCAGTTCAGCTCCGACGCTGACGATGAGGGCGAGAATGACGGCGACGAGTACTGCTGCCATGGTGAGCAGTAGTGTCCGTCCCGCCGCTTCACTGATGAGCGAGCCGATGTCACCACCGATGACCAGCGAGTCGCCGAGATGGAGCGTCAGCAGCGAGCCGATCCAGGAGAAGTACTGGCTGACAGGGGACTCGTTGAGCCCGAGAGTGGTACGGATCGCGTCGACTGCCTCGGGTGGGGCGTCGGAGCCGGCCAGGGCTTCGGCGGGGTCGCCGGGGATGAGCCGGAGGAGGGCAAAGACGATGACCGATCCGACGGCGACCACCGCGACGGCGGACGGGAGGCGTCTGAGGAGGAACGGGGTGAGGGTGTGCACGGTCGGGGTCCTTAGGCGGTGAAGGTGGCGTCGGTGAACACGGGTTCGGAGCGTTTTGTCCATGTCACGTCGCGTAGGTTGGAGGCGGAGACGAGCGGGGCGTCGGGGCGGATGAGCTCGACAAGAAAAGCTTCGTCGAGCAGGATGTCGTTGAGCCTGTCGTACGCGGCCTGCGCCGCCGGAGAGTCGGGGTCGCCTGCGAGCCAGGCGTCGTCGGCGGCCGTCGAGTACCGCTCGCTGTAGAAGTTCGACGTGTTCTTCTCTGAATTGAAGGGGAAGGCGCTGACCGTCAGCGTGGACGGGGTGTACTGGACGAAGTCGTGGCTCAGCAGCCACATGCCGTCGAATCCGGAGTTCCGTAGCTTCTCCCCGTGGACTCCTGCTTCCAAGGGCTGCAGGTCCACGGTGACACCGATGTCGGCGAGATCGGCTCTGATGATCTGTGCGGTGTTCTGTTCGGTCGGGTCCGCGCCCCGGTAGGACAGGATCGTCGAGGGCAAGGGGCCATCCTCGGCTTCAACGTCCTTGACCAGGGAGCGCGCCTTGTCGAGGTCGTGCTGGTAGGTGTCGTTGCGGTCGGCGTCGTAGGCGGCGGAGTCTTCCGGCCACGGCAGGGACTGGGTGTAGCCGCGTCCCTGGTAGACCTCGTCGAGGATCCGGTCGCGGTCGACGGCGTAGGCGACGGCCTGGCGGACGCGTTTGTCGCGGAATGTCGGTGCCTGCACGTTCATCCCTGTGTAGTAGGTGGCACCGGTGCCGGCCTTCTCGGTGACATGGAACAGATCGTTGTCCTCAAGGGCTTCGGCGTCGCGGGGGTCGACTGCGGGGAGTACGTCCAGTTGCCCGGAACGGAGTTGCGCGAACTGCGTCTGACTGTCGGGCACCACGACGACCTCGATGCCGTCGATGGTCGGGGCGCCGTCACGGTAACCGTCGTAGGCTCCGAGCCGCAGGTGGCTGCCGCGCTGCCACTCGTCGAAACTGAACGGACCGGTGCCGACAAAGGCCGTGCCGTTGTTGAATCCGTCGATGGTGGAGTCCTCGATGACAGGGACGAACTCGAACAGGTCGATGATGTTGTTGACGGCACGGGTGAACGTGAACTCCACGGTCAGCGGATCCGGGGTGGTGATGTCATCGATCTGCTGGGCGGTACGGGCCAGCTGACCTGCGCGGGACGGGTCGGAGTAGTTGTCGAAGCTGGCCTTGACGTCCCGGGAGTCCAGGGTTTCGCCGTTGTGGAAGGTGACGTTGTCCCGGAGATGCACGGTCACGTGGGTTCCGTCGGCACTGGTGTCCCAGGACCGGGCGAGAACCGGCTGTGGATCGAGGCCGTCGTGGTCGTATTTGGTGAGGGTCTCGAAGACATTGCCGGTCACGGTGAGTTCTGCGATCCCACCACCCGAGTACAGGGTCTTGGGGCTCAGGTCGTTGGGTGTTCCCACCCGGGCAGTTCCTCCGTCGACGGGGGCGCCGTCGGCTGCGGCGAGTCTTTCACCGACTGCTGAGGTGCACGCGGTGAGGGTGCTGATGACGCTGAGCGCGGTAAGGATCGTGAGCACGGTCAGTGCCGGCATGGTCACGCCACCGTATGTCGGGCGCCACGGTCGTGGAGTTCCGGGAGTGGTGGGTGAGCGGGTCAGGCTCTGGAGCAGGGCCACACCGGGCCCCCTTTCGTTCAGGTCAGGGTGGATGGATGTCGTGGATCACACTGAGCCAGAAGTAGACCATGCTGTCTATGTGGACTGACAGTCATTCATTCCCCTTGAAATGATTGGTCCGGATTTCTCGCCCGGGTAATTCCGGGGTAACCCGCGGGAAACAGGAGACGTCGAGACTGTGTCCCATGACAACACCAGTGACACCGATCCCCGTCACCGTCACGGTCGAGGAGTTCAACCGGGTGGCGGCCGTCGACACTGCAGCGCTCGTCGACCGGCTGTCGGAACTCTTCGCCAGCGGGACGCTCGCGGCAGCCCTCGTCGACCTCCGCCCGTTCGTCACCGTCGACGCTCTGTGTGCGACAGCATCGGTCCTGCTCCAGGAACAGGACGAGGCGGAGATCCTCGAGTCCGTCAACGCCCACCCGCCCATCGGGGGTGCGGTCGCCGCAGGGAGCCTGTCCGCCGCCGAGCAGACGGCAGCCACGGAACAGGCCACGGAACAAGGAGAGTTACAGGCGATCCGGAACCTGCAGCCCACCTACCGGGACAAGTTCGGGTGGAACTTCCTGATCCGGGCGGCCGGACGGGACAGCCGCCAGATCCTCGACAACCTTGTCGAGCGACTCTCCCACGAGCCGGAGGACGAGTGGCCGGTCGTGGTCGACAACCTGGACGCCATCAACCAGGTGCGGTTGCGGGGTTTCGTGTCCGACGCTGAGCGCGGTGAGGACGAGGCATGAGTCTGTCCACCCACGTCCTGAACACCGCCACCGGAGCCCCGGCCGCCGGCCTCACGGTAGGTCTCTACACCGGGCAGGCCACCCTGGTCGAATCCGGGTCCACCAACGCCGACGGCCGTCACCGTTTCATCGCGGAACTGGAGCCCGGGACGTACCGTCTGAGCTTCGACACCGGCACGTATCTCGCCGAGGCCGGCATATCGTCGCTCTACCCCTACGTCGACGTCACCTTCCACGTTACGGCTGAGCGCGGCGGCCCAGACGGGCACCTCCACGTCCCGTTGCTGCTGTCACCGTTCGGTTACTCGACCTACCAGGGAAGCTGAGGCCGCAGGGTGGAGAGCGCAGAGAGTGCAGAGAATGTGCAGAGCGCACAGAACATCCCCGGTACGATCGGTGCCGTCGCCGCCGACGGCACCCACCCCGTCGACCAGCGTCCGCCGCTGGTCAGGATGTTCATCCTGGGCCTCCAGCATGTGCTGGCGATGTATGCCGGTGCTATCGCCGTCCCCCTCATCGTCGGCGGTGCACTCGTCGCTGCCGGTGAATTCGATGCCGGGGACATGCACCACCTCATCGTCGCCGACCTGTTCGTCGCCGGTGTCGCCTCGGTGATCCAGTCCCTCGGGTTCTGGCGGTTCGGTGCACGGTTGCCGTTGATCCAGGGTGTGTCGTTTGTGTCGGTCGCCCCGATGATCGCGATCGGGTCGGAACACGGCATCACGGCGATCTACGGGTCGGTCATCGCCACCGGCGTGGTCATGATGCTCGTCGCACCGTTCTTCGCCAAGATCGTGAAGTACTTCCCTCCACTGGTCATCGGAACGATCATCACCGTGGTGGGACTGTCGCTGCTGTCGGTCGCAGCCGGGTGGCTCTTCAACCAGAACGGGCCTGCGGAGGAGCAGGGAACGGGGCAGAACTTCCTGCTGGCGCTGGGTACACTCATCACCGTGATCTGCATCCACCGTTTCGCTCCGGCGGCGTGGACGTCGATGGCGGTGCTGGGCGGCATCCTCGTCGGTACCGTCGCCGGGGTGTTCGTGGGGGCCAGCGACTTCTCGGCTGTGGTGGACGCGGACTGGGTCGGTGTGCCCACGCCGTTCCAGTTCGGCACACCCACGTTCGACATCGCCTCCATCCTCACCATGGTGTTGGTCGGTCTGGTGATCATGACGGAGACCAGCGGAGACATCGTCGCCGTCGGTGACATCACCGGTCGTCGTGCGACGGCACGCACCCTCGCGGACGGTCTGCGCGCCGACGGTCTGGCCACCTTCGTCGGTGGTGTCTTCAACACCTTCCCTTACTCCGCCTTCGCACAGAACGTGGGCCTGGTGTCGCTGTCGCGGATCGCCAGCCGGTTCGTGGTGACGGCGTCCGGGTTGATCCTCATTGTCCTCGGACTGCTGCCGAAGGTCGGTGAGATCGCCACCGGCATTCCGTCCCCCGTCCTCGGTGGCGCGGGCGTCGCCCTGTTCGGCATGGTTGCCGCAGCGGGTATCAGGACGCTGTCCACCGTGATCTGGACGGAGACCCGTGCACTGATCGTCGGTGTGTCGATCGCCACGGCGATGCTGCCCACCGTGTTCGACGGACTGTACGCGAATGTCCCGTCCGGCCTGGAGATGATCCTGGACAGCGGGATCACCGTGGGTGCCGTGACCGTGATCCTGCTGAACCTGCTGCTCAACCGGCAGGGCGGTGGTCATCTGGCGGAGCCGTCCTTTCCGGACGGGGACGGCGCCGTCGATGTGCCGGACGTGACGGCCGGCCAGGTGGTCCGATGACAGGCGGCACACGTGCGACTGTCGTCCTCGGTCACGTCGTCACCCCGACCACGTCCGCCACCGACGGTTTCCTCGACATCCCGGCCGGTGCGGTCGCGCACGCCGACGGCGCGATCCTGGACGTCGGCGATGTGCGGGACGTCCTGGCCCGGCACCCCGGTGCGCTGGTCGAGGATCACGGTGACCGGTTCATCGTGCCGGGTTTTGTCGATGCCCACGTGCACTACCCGCAGATCGGCATGATCGCGTCCCCGGGGCTGGAACTGCTCGACTGGTTGGATCGGTTCACCTTCCCCACCGAGTCTCAGTTCGCCGACGACACCCACGCCGACCGGGTGGCGGACTTCTTCACCGACCAGCTCGTGGACAACGGTGTGACCACCGCGTGTGTGTACGCCACGGTGCACCCCGGGAGTGCGGATGCGCTGTTCCGGCAGGCTCAGAGGAAGAACCTGCGGATCATCACCGGCAAGGTGTGCATGGACCGTAACGCACCCGACCACCTGCTCGACACCCCGTCCTCCGCGGTGGAGGACAGCCTCGCGTTGCTGGAGAGGTGGCACGGTGTCGGGCGTCTGGAATACGCGATCACCCCGCGCTTCGCACCGACGTCGTCGGACGCCCAGCTCACCGC
This sequence comes from Corynebacterium sp. CNJ-954, assembly GCF_001942345.1. Classification (GTDB taxonomy): domain Bacteria; phylum Actinomycetota; class Actinomycetes; order Mycobacteriales; family Mycobacteriaceae; genus Corynebacterium. The sequence continues at coordinate 118,339 of NZ_MKKI01000041.1, read as the reverse complement.
CCTCGGTGAGCTTGCCGCGTCCTACCCGGACGTCGTGGTGCAGACGCACCTGTCGGAGAACACCGCCGAGATCGCACGGGTGCGGAGTTTGTTTCCTGGTACACGTGACTACACCGACGTCTATGACCGGGCAGGGCTGGTCCGTCGGCGGTCGGTCTTCGGCCACGGTGTCCACCTGTCGGACCGTGAGCTGAGGCGTCTGGGGCAGGCGGAGGCGTCCGTGGCGCACTGTCCCACGTCCAACTTCTTCCTGGGCTCGGGCATGTTCGGGGTTGCCCGGGCTCAGGCCGTCGCGGGCCTGCGTGTGGGTCTGGGGTCGGACGTGGGAGCGGGGACCAGCCTGTCCCCGCTGGTCACCCTGGGCTCCGCATACCAGGCCTCGCGCATGCTCGGTGCTCCGTTGGACGTCGGCCAACTGCTGCGTCTGGCGACCTGGGCGGGGCCGAGGCACTGGGGGTCGAGGAATCGGTCGGTTCGTTGGAGACGGGCAAGGACGCGGACCTGGTGGTCCTCGACCCTTCCGGCCCGCAGAACACGCCGGTGCTGCGTAACCGGGTGGACGGGGCAGAGACCCTCGAGGAGATCCTGTTCGCCACGATGGTGCTCGGCGATGAACGCGCCGTGGCGCGGACCGTCGTCGCCGGAGTCTGACGGCACCGGCAGCTAGACGAAACAACATGGTGTTCGTAGGTTCTCCAAAGGACCGCACCGCAGTCCCGGAGTACGATTCTTTTTCTACGTTGGCCGAGAGGAACAGAGGACATGGGCAGATCCGGCATATTCAGAACCAAGTCGATTGAGCAGTCGATTGCGGACACCACGAACCCCGAGCACGCGCTGAAGAAGAACCTCGGTGCCCTCGACCTCGTGGTCTTCGGGGTCGGCGTGTGCATCGGCGCAGGGATCTTCGTGCTCACGGGGCAGGCCGCGGCCGCACACGCCGGGCCGGCGGTCGCCCTGTCCTTCATCATCGCCGGGATCGGTTGTGGCCTCGCGGCGCTGTGTTACGCAGAGTTGGGATCCACCGTCCCCGTCGCAGGAAGTGCGTACACGTTCACCTACGCCTCGGTCGGCGAGTTCATCGCGTGGATCATCGGGTGGGACCTGGTTCTTGAGTTCACATTGGCATCCTCGGCGCTGGCCACGTCGTTCAGTGACTACCTCGGCGTGGTACTCGAGGGCACACCCTTCGAGATCCCCGAGGCCGTGCAGTCCGCAGAGGACGGGTACATCAACCTGCCCGCCGGTCTGCTGATCCTCGGGCTGACGGTGGTGCTGATCACCGGCATCAAGTTGTCGAGTCGGATCAACCAGGTCATCACGGGTCTGAAGATCATCGGCGTACTGCTGGTCATCGTCGTCGGCATGTTCTTCATCAATGCCTCGAACTGGAGTCCGTTTGTTCCGGCGTCCGAGGGCACCAGCGGTGAGAACCTCGGTGCGATGCACGCCCCGCTGGTGCAGACCATCTTCGGTCTGGAACCCTCCACCTTCGGCTGGGGCGGTGTGGTGGCTGCGGCCGCCCTGGTGTTCTTCGCGTTCATCGGGTTCGACGTGGTCGCCACCACGGCCGAGGAGACGAAGAATCCACAACGCGACCTTCCCATCGGCATCATCGGCTCGTTGGCGATCGTCACCGTGTTGTATGTGACGGTCTCCCTGGTGATCACCGGGATGCAGTCCTACAAGGACATCGACCCGACGGACGGGGCTCCCTTGGCGAATGCATTCAAGGCGGTGGATCTGCCGTTCATGGCCGATCTGATCGCTGTCATCGCGTGCGTGGGACTGATCGTCGTGGCGATGGTCATGTTCCTCGGCCAGACCAGGGTCGCCTTCGCCATGGCGCGTGACGGTCTGCTGCCGGAGTCGTGGGCGCGCACCCACCCGAGGTTCGGCACCCCCTACAAGATCACGGCGATGACCGGTGTGGTCATCGCCGTGATCTCTTCTTTCGTGCCACTGTCGACTCTGGCTGAGCTGGTCAACATCGGGACACTGTTCGCCTTCATCCTGGTCTCGGTAGCGGTGGTCGTCCTGCGGCGTACCCGGCCGGACATCCCGCGCGCCTTCAAGGTGCCGTTCGTCCCCGTGGTACCGGTGCTGGCGGCACTGGTGTGCCTGTACCTGATGATGAACCTGCCCCTGGACACCTGGATCAGGTTCGTGGTGTGGATGGCGATCGGCGTCGTCGTGTACTTCGCCTACTCGCGCCACCACAGCCGCCTGGGACGGGGCTACGTCGGGGAGGACAACGTCGCCACCGTGGCGGCACCGGACACTGCGCCGGGTTCGTCGACGACGGGTCCGGCGTAGCGCCAGTACCCGGCGACATCGACCTGCTCCTTGGCCAGTGCCTTCTCCCGTCGCAGCCAACCACGGACCGGGGTGAGGGTCAGGGGGCTCGTCGGTGACCCAGACTCTTTGCCACGGGATACTCCTGTGTGAAGGCCGGCGTTCTCGAGGTGCCGGAGATGTCACCTCGTGGAATGTGTGGCCTAACAGACACCACGACGGGGGTGCAGGAAGAATGGTCCCGGACGGATAATAGTGTCATGAGCGAAAACAACGGCGCCGTCCGCCTGACCGACGAAGAAGCCCTTGACCGTCTCTCCACCACCTCCCTCGGCCGTGTGGTCGTCAGCAGAAGTGACGACATCGACCTGTTCCCGTTGAACTACGTGGTGAACGCGGGGAAGATCTACTTCCGCACCGCCGAGGGAACGAAACTGTTCACTCTCACCCAGGTCAACTCCCGTGTCCTGTTCGAGGCCGACCACGTGGACGCCGACGGTGACGGTAACCCGGCCCAGGCATGGTCCGTGATCGTGAAGGGGGAGGCACGTGTGTTGACCAGTGCCGACGACATCCACGCCGCCGACGAACTACCTCTGACACCGTGGCTTCCGACGCTGAAGTACAACTACGTGGAGATCACACCGTCCGAGATCTCCGGCCGGGACTTCTCCCTCGGAGAGGAACCGGAGCGTTACTGAGTCCTCTACCGGGGACGTTAGCGAACAACGGTGAGGACGACGGGGTAACCTGACTGCACATGGCAGAACGTGCAGACAGCCGCATCACCCCGATCTTCCGCGCCCAGTACCAGGCGGCGTCGGGCAGTAAGGTGCCCGCGCCGGTCCGGGTCAGTACGGTCGACGGCGAGTTGTGGGTCCGCGCCGTGCCGATGCCGGGCGCAGGCGTGATGAACAGCGTCCTGTCCACGATCCACCTCGGTGACCAGGGGGTCACGGTCGTTGATCCGGGGTGGGCCGGCGGCAAGGCGAAGGACGCGGTGGGCAACGTCCTGCGCCCGCTGGACGCGTTCCTGCGCGAGCGGGGGAGACGTCTGGAGGAGATCACCGACGTGGTGGTGACCCACGCGCACCCGGACCACATCGGAGCGACGGCGGAGATGCTGCAGGCCACCGGGGCGCGCTACCACCTGGGGGCGGTGGAACAGCGCACCGTGGACGCCGCGCGAACGGGACGTTCTCAGGACGACTATGCCGTGGAACGGCACACCATCGGCGCGCCGGACGGTGTGCTCGACAAGTTCCCTTTCCCGCTGGCGGCGAAGGGGTTGCCGCCGTTCATTCCGCGCCAGCGTCCGGACGTGACGATCGGGGACGGGGACTTCCTGCCGGATCACGGCATCACCGCGGAACTGGGCTGGCGTGCAGTACTGACGCCCGGCCATACCCCGGGGCACCTGTGTTTCGCCGACGACCGGCGGAAGCTGCTGATCGCGGCGGACCATGTGCTGCCGGAGATCTTCCCCGGCATCGGCCTGGGGGTGGCGTCCCTGGGTGGTAACCCGGTGAAGGACTACCTCGCGGCACTGGACCAGCTGGCGGAGTACGACGATTACACGGTGATCCCCGGTCACGGGTACTGCTTCACCGGGTTGGCGGCCAGGCGACAGGAGACCCGCGAGCACGTGATGGAACGTGCCGATGAGGTGGCGCAGGTGCTGGAGTGGAACCCGGAGATCAGTGTGTGGCGCCTCGCGGGACGCCTGACGTGGAGCGGCGGGTGGGAGTCGTTGGCGAACTCTCCGATGGTGTGGTCGGCTGTCCGGCAGACGATGATGTACCGGGACCTGGTGCTGGAGAAGGCGTGAAGGACGAGATCCTCGCTGCCGTCGATCGCGAGTACGCCGCCGATCCGCTCAGTGCGGTGACGTGGGAGAACCCGCATCCGGACCTCGAGGTCCGCGACGAGGAGTATTCGCGGGTCACGGATCCGGAGCGTTTCCGGATAGTCGGAGCGCGGGTGGACGCGTGGGAGCGGGCACTGGTCGGTCTGCGCCTGGCGCACTCAGAACCGATCGTCACGCCCTCGAGTTGGAGACAGTCACCGTCGCAGGAGGCTGTGCTGTTGACGCCCGAGGCGGAGGGCGCGAGGGCTCTGGTGATGGCAAAGGGGGCGTTCGACGACACACCCGCGACCGTGCTCATCGCGGGAACTGGGGGAGGTGAGCATGGGAGCGGTCTACGTGAGATCGGCGACGAACCGGACTGCGCCTGTGACGGCTGCGATGGCGGGAGTGACCGACTTCTCGAGGCTGTCGATGAGCTGGTGTGGAGTGTCGTCGGAGGATTCGTCCGGGTGTGGGGTGACGGATGGTTTGCGGAGGAATGGGAGGACCGCATGCACATCGGTCGGAAGGGGAGGGCCCGGATCCCCTATCCGCAGGCGGAGATTTTCGACAGGGCCCGCGCCGGGAAGATCACCCGGGAGACCGTCATCATCGGGGAGGCCTGGTAGGCGAGATCTGACTGGACGAACTGCGGCTACAGCGCCTTTTCTACGGCGTCGATGATCTCCGGCGCATCCGGGACGGTGGCAGGCCGGAAGCGGGAGAGCACCTCGCCGTCCTTGCTGACGAGGAACTTCTCGAAGTTCCACTCGACATCGCCTGCCTTGCCGTCAGCATCGGGGGTTTTCGTCAGTTCAGCGAAGAGCGGGTGGGCGTCCTCGCCGTTGACGTTGAGCTTCTCCGTCAGGGGGAACGTCACGCCGTAGGTGGCGGAGCAGAACTCCGCGATCTCCTCGGGGCTGCCGGGCTCCTGACCCATGAACTGGTTGCAGGGTGCGCCGAGGACCGTCAGCCCCTGGTCACGGTAGTCCTCGGCAAGCTTCTCGAGCGCGGTGTACTGCGGTGTCAGCCCGCACTTGGATGCCACATTCACGATCAACAGGGGGCCGTTGAAGTCCGTGAGATTGAGCTCGCCGCCGTCCAGGGCACGGACGGGGATCGTCTTGATGTTGGTGGTGTCGGTGCTGTCTGTGGAAGTCATGTGCGCGATGGTACGCGTCTGTTCGCGGGCGGAACTGGCTCAGGAGTGCTCGTAATGCGCGACGATGGCCTCGGCAAGGTCTGCGATCAGAGCCCTGGCTTCCGGCGGAGCAATGACGTCGATGGCGTCCCCGAACTGCAACAGTTGGCGGACGCCGCCGAGCTGGGCGTAGTTGATTATTATCCGTACGGTTTCCGTTGCGGCGCCGTCGGTCACCGCGGACAGGCGTGAACCAAGGATTCGTTGCGCGAGGTCCAGGTACCTGCGGTCCAGTTCGGCAATGACAGCTACCGACCCTGCGGGTTGTTCGAGCGATATCGCCAGCGCGGCAGAGACAGATTCCAGTGTTTCTCCCGGTCGTAGGCGCCGCGGCGCATCCAGGACCGACCAGGAGGCTAAGCGTCCTGTGGCGTACTGGCGTGGCGCACCGTCACGGTCTGCGACGAGGTACCAGCGTCCTCCCCTCCCGAGCAGACCGTAGGGGTCCACGACACGTTCATCTACCGAGTCCTCCCCGCTGCGACGGTACCGGATGGCCAGTCGTTTGCCTTGCCGGACGTCGTCGGCCAGTGCAGCCACATCGCCATTCGAGGTGGCGACGGAGAACCAGGGGCGATTGTCTACGGTGACGACCTGTGACAGGGGCAGAACACCGGTATGTCGCCCCGGCCCCGGCGCACCGAGTTTTCCCACTGCCGCCGTTGTCAGAGCCTCCATGCCGAGTTCGGTGGCACGGTCTACATCGAGTCCCGTGACCCGCAGCAGATCTTTCTCCCGAGTGGAGAGGCCGGAGACGGTGAACCGCCCTCCGGGAAGCAGGGATACTCCGCCATACCTTCCGGGTTCGGTCACGAGGGCGACGCCTGCGTCGGACAGCACGGCGAGGTCACGGTGAACCGTCCGGGGTGACACCCCCAGTTCGCGCGCAAGGTCGGGTACCGTCGACCGTCCTCGCGCTTTGAGGACGCTCAGTAGGTCGAACAGCCGTTGGGGACGGGACATCTCGGCGCCTTTCACGAATTTTTCCGGCACGAAAACTGAACCATGACAGTTTCTGTCATGGTATCGCCGCAGACTCGGTACCAGAGGCGGCGGACCACGGCGCCTCGACCATTCCGAGTGAAAGGAGGCTGTCATGGCCACCCCGAATCCCTACACCTTCATCATCTACGTCAGTGATGCCCGGGCATCTGCAGCGTTCTACGGAGACCTGCTCGATATCACTCCGGTATTCGAGTCTCCGAGGTTCATCGCCTTTGATCTGGCTCCCGGCATTCAACTGGCGGTGTGGAGCGGGTCCGATGTTTTCGGCGACACCGTCACACCGGATGCTGCGCTGACCCGTACCAGTGAGCTGTGCCTGTCCCTGGGCAGTGCCGACCAGATCGACGCACGCTTCGCAGACTGGCGGTCACGTGGCGTGCAGATTGTGACGGAACCGTATGACGATGTCTTCGGTCGGACGTTCGTCGCCGCTGACCCGGACGGCAATCTCATTCGTGTTGCCCCGGTGGACTGACCCGACCGGGGAGCGTCCTTCGATTCGACCGAACGATCTGAGTCACCGCCCAGAACGATTGTGCGCCCGGAATCGTTCTGAGCGGTGACTCAGTACCGTGGCGCGACCGGGAACCACGCCTCGCCGTCACGGTGCCGGCCCACGTTGCCGACCTCTTCGTGCTCGAAGGCCTGGAAACCGGCGAAGAAGTCCGGCCAGTTCTCCCTGGTGACATCCGTGGCGACGCGGTTCGCCAGGCGCGTCAACCCCGCGTAGATACCGGACAGCTGGTTGCCGGCCACAGCATGGGAGGCCCGGGCCCCGGTGGACAGGTGAAACAGCCGGGGGATGTAGGACTCGGCGTCTGCCGACGCGCCCTGCTTCGCCTGGAACTGGAAACCGTCCCCCAGGTACGGGCACTGTCCCAACGGGTGTCCGTCGGCAGGAGGGAACCGGTCGGACCACAGGGCGATGTCTGGCAGGAACTCGCGCAACTCGGGACGCTGCCCAAGGTCCACCGCGTACCCCGTCGCCGAGATGACGACATCGCCGAGGTGTTCCTCACCGTGGTCGTCAGTCACCGACACCTCTGGGCCGGATGCCCCGTCGCGTACGTCGGCAGAGACCCACCGCGTGTCAGTGAGCAGTCGGAAGTTGTCGTGGGCGAAGGCTCGCCACACGGACGCCTGCGTCGGCGGCTGGGGTAGTCCGCCGTTGAACAGGGAGAACTCCCACTTCTCCTCGTCACTGAGATCGAAGAAGTGCTCCTGCATGCCGGGGAACTCCATCCAGCGCAGCGAGTTCTGCCGGGGAATGTCCGCACGCCGGACGTGCATCTCCACGCTCGCGGCTCCGGCCTCCAGCGCGGCGGAGGCATTGTCGAAACCACTGGCGCCGCCGCCCAGCACGATCACCCGCTTACCCCGCAGCGCGACGAAGTCGATCGGGTCCTCAGTGTGCGCCCGGAACGGTGTCGGCAGTGCCTCCACCAGTGGCGGCAGGAACGTCCCGCCTCCGCCCACGAGCCCCATGGCGAAAACGATGCGACGGGCACGGTAGGTCAGGGACGCACCACCGTGCACGGCCGAGACATGGAAGTAACCGTCGTCGTCAGGCCTGGTCACCCCGGTGACTCGGGTGTGGAAATCCACGTCGGCACCGGTGGTCTCCCGGTACCAGGTGAGGTACTCGTTCCAGTCCTCACGGGGGGTCAGGTCGGTGGCGGCCCACGCCTCGGCGCCGTACTTCGCCTCGAACCAGCGTTCGGTGTGCAGCGCCGGGATGTCGAGTTCGATGCCCTTCATGTTCTTCGGGCTGCGCAGCGTGTGCATCCGGGCGTACCGGGTCCAGCAACCGGCCTCCTGGGGAGGGCCGGCCTCCAGCACCTTCACACCACCGATCCGGTGCCGTGAGAGAGCGAACGCCGCGCCGAGACCTGCCTGGCCACCGCCGATCACCAGCACGTTCCAGGCGCCTTCTGCGGGGGCAGGGACCCAGTCGTGGTTGTGGCCGATCAGTGCCATGTCGGCACGCGCCTGCGCGGCAAGGGACTCCAGGTTCGTCCGCGCCACGTCCTCCGGCAGAGGTGCCGGACGGTGGCGTCGGGGGATCACACGGGTCATCGGTCGATCGGCTCCGTTCTCGTCGTCGACGCCCGGAGTGGGCGGCTGTCAGAAGCGAGAGTCTAGGAACCGGCTGTTTCGACGGGGTTTCGCGGAGATGTTCCCGTTGTTCCGAAAGGGGCCGAAGGGGATCCAGCGGAGAAGGGGCCGTTTACCAGCGGCTTTCGATGTCGAGTTGGCCGTTGTCGGTCAGCTCGCCCCACACGCGCAGCCGGGAGATACCCCCGTCGGGGTAGACGTCGGCACGCACGGCGACGATCGGCGTGGGTCCGGTGGTGCCCTCGGCGGTGTCGGACACGGCGAAGCGGTGCCGGGTGTCCGGTAGTACCCTCGTCTTACCGACGAGTTCGACCTCGTCACCGTCGGCGGTGATGCCGGTGAGCTTCACGTCACCGGGGGCGTTGAACACGAAGTAGGACGTGTCGAACTCGATCCAGCGCACGCGCCCTTCCCCGGCGAGCTGGACGGTGACCGAGTCATTGCCGTCGTCACGACGTCGCGCATTCTCCCAGCCGCCGCCCATGTTGTGGGCGCGCCCGATGGAGATGATCTGGTTCGGGTGCGAGTAGAACATGTTCGTGCACTCGGTGACCCGTCCCCCGTTCTCCACCGCGGCCAGGTCGATGGTGCCGGTGATGAACCGGGGGTCCGGTGCGGGTTGCCCGTGGACGCGCAGGCGGGAGATGCCGCCGTCGGGGATCATCTCGAGCTTCACGTGCGTCACGCGCCGGGCGGCGGCGTCACCTGCGGGGAAGATCTCGAGGTGGTGCTTGTGGTCGCCCTTGGCGTCCATGGGGGCGACGAGGGTGAACCAGCGGTCGTCAGGCAGGGCGGCCAGTTCTTCACCGGTGAGGTACTCGTCGCAGGTCAGTCCGTGCACGGCGATCTGGGGCGGGTAGTTCCCCTTGAACCAGGCGGTGTCGACGACGATGCCTTTGATGTGGCCCGGGACACCGAGGCGCACGATGGCGGCGTCGTTCTCACCGACCTCGTCGTGGCGCCGGCGTCGGGTCTCCCACCCGTCGTAGACCTTGCCTTTGTTGCCGAACTCGTTCGGGTCGAAGGCAGGCTCGTGCGGCATGATGAGGTTCTCGCGCTCGGCGAAGGATTCGTCGGACGCCCACACCACGGAGCCGGCCAACGCGCGGCTGGCGAGGTCGGGGTAGGACAGGAAGTCGTAGTGCTCGGTCATGGTGATCCTCAGGGTCGGAGGGTGAAGGGGCGGACGTCGGCGGGGAAGACGGCGTCGTCGTCCAGGTCGGCTGCGGGGACGTGCGGGGTGGAGGGGCGGACGTAGACGGCTCGCCGCCGATCCAGGTGCGGGTCACGACGCCGGCCAGGGCGCGCTGGGCGTAGGCGGTGACCTTGTTGCGCTGGTGCAGTTCATCGGGCAGGACGACGAATGCGTCGTCGGCGCTCACGGTGGCCAGGTCGGCGCGGCGGCCTTCCTGGATGGCGCCGCGGTCGGGCAGTCCGGCCCATTCCGCCGGGGCCTGGCACATCCAGCCGATGACGTCCGCCAGCGACAGCCCGCGCAGCCGGGCCTGGGACCACACCACGGGCAGGCCCAACTGGACTGACCCGATGCCGCCCCACGCCTCGCCGAAGGAACCTCCGGATCCGCGTCCGTCGGCACCGCCGGCACCGAGGTCGTTGCCGGTGGCGGCGAGGGCGGAGAAGGCGGTGAGTTCATTGCGCTCGTTGGCGGACGCCTGGGCGTCGGCGACCTCGGCGAACTTCTTCAGTTCCGCGGTGCAGGGGGAGTGGTCGGAGACCACGGTGGAGATGACACCGTCCACGAGGCCCTTCCACAGGCGTTCACGGTTGCCGGCGGTGCGTACCGGTGGGCAGCACTTGTACTGGGTGGCGCCGTTCTGGATCTCCTCGGAGAACAACGCCAGGTAGTGCGGGCAGGTTTCGGCGGTGATGCGCACCCCGCGGTCCCGGGCCGCGGCGATCTGGTCGATGGAACCGGAGTCGGACAGGTGCAGGATGTGTGCCCGGCATCCGGTGGCCTCGGCCGCCTCGATCACCGTGGCGATGGCCTTCGCCTCCGCAGAGGACGGTCGGGACGCCAGGAAACTGTCGAAGGTTTCGTCGATGCCACCGGCGGCGTCCACCTTCGCTTCACCGGTGGCGATCTCGTCGGCGTCCTCGGCGTGGACGATGAGCAGACCGTCGAACTCGGCGATCTCGGTCATCACCTGACGCAGCTGCCCGGTGGACAGGGGCTGGAACTCGTCCACCCCGGAGTGCAGCAGGAAGCACTTGAATCCGAACACGCCACGATCCCACAGCGCGCGCAGGTCGCCGGTGCCGAGGTTCTCCGGCACCACACCGCCCCAGAAGCCGACGTTGACCTTGGATTTCGGGGCGGCGACGTCCTGCTTGGCGTCCAGGGCATCCACGGTGACGGTGGAGGGGATCGAGTTCAGCGGCATGTCCAGCAGCGTGGTCACTCCGCCGGCGGCGGCCGCACGTGTCACTGAGGCGAATCCCTCCCATTCGGTGCGTCCGGGCTCGTTGACGTGGACGTGGGTGTCGACCAGGCCGGGGATCAGGACCTGGTCGTCGGGGACCTCCACCACCGTGGCGTCGGTGTAGGTGAACTCGTCGGGGAGCTCGGCCTCCTGCTCGTCGAAGACGGCGGTGATCTGTTCACCGGAGACGAGGACGGTCGCGGGCCCCTGGACCGGGGTGTGCTCGTCCTCCGGCAGGTACACGGCGTGGGCCGCCCGGTAGATCGTGGTGATGTCTGTCATGGGTTCGCTCCTTAGACTCCTTAGACTTCTTGCAGTCGTCCGCTCACCTGGAGACTACGCAACTGGTCGTGGTCCGCTCCCGTGAGTTCCAGTTCCTGGTCGGTGACGGCACCGCATGCCCGGGCGCGCAGCAGGTAGCCGGCCATCGCTTTCGCGGTGGCCGGTTCGTCCATCCACCGGCTGGTGTCTCCCGCGATGTAGGCCCGGAGCCGTTCGGCGCTGAGCCGCCAGTCGGCACGGAAGTACGCGATGGTGGTCAGGTGACGTGTCACCAACTGGTGGGCGTGCAGGTCCCAGCCCTGCCGGATACCACGGCGCAGGTGACGTGCCACCAGGTCGTGGTGGATACGCCACCCTTCCATGATCTCCGCAGGCGTGCCGACGGGGATGCGGTTGGTGGAGCCGTCCGAGAGCTCCACGCCGACGGCGGTGGTGGCGACCTGCAGGACGTCCTTCGCGTGGTCGGCGACGGGGTGGTCCATGGCCTGCTCGGCGGCGTCGACCCCGAGGGACGCCGAGTAGTCGTAGGTGCCGTAGTGCAGCGACAGGACGCGGCCCTGGCCGGCGGCGATCAGTCGGGCGGGTTCGTTCGCCCCGTCGGCGGCGAGAATGGCCTGCGGCGTCTCGACCTGCACCTCGAAGGGGATCTCCGGCAGATCGAGCGAGGACTCCAGGGCACGCAGGACGTCGACGAAGACCTCGACCTGACGGTGGTGCTGCACCTTCGGGAGCGTCAGCCGTAGCGCACGGCGGTCATTCTCCAGCACGTCGCGCAGGACGTTCCGCTCGGCGAGTCCCTCAAGGACGATGACGAGGGTGCGCAGTCCACGGTTCCGGACAGCCGGGTCGAAGGACTTGAACCTGATACCGGCGAAGGCCGGAGCGTCACTGCCCGGAGCGTTGAACCAGGTGGCCAGGACCTCGGCGGCCTGCTGCGCCCTTGCGTCCTCGTCGGCGTCGCGGTCGGCCTGCGGGACGCCACGCTGGGTGAAGCCGTCCTCGAAGTCGATGCGCAGGTCCTCGATCGGCTCGCGCAGCAGTTTCTCCCGGGTGAGTTCGCCGACGGTGTCGGCGTGCTCGTCGGCGACGCCGAGGTCCCGGGCGAGTTCTGCGGGATCGCCGTATGCGTCGAGGGCGTCCAGCGCCGCAGACGCCCAGTGCCGCGGGAGTCGGCGCCGGGTGTGTCGTCGCCGACGAGGAGGTGGGCGGGGACGTACACGGTGTGGACGGGCTGGCGCCACGTGACCGGCGTCGCCCAGCGTCCGGCGACCAGTGGGTCGATGTCCGCCAACGTCGTGTCGGCGAGGGCGGTGATGTCTGTCAGGACGCTGGGGTCGACGCTGGGGGCGGGCAAGGAGGCTCCTCGACTGTACGGGGTGGTTCCTCCGGATGTTACGTCATCGGGCGCCGGCGGACGGGCGGTTGCCCCATCTCCCGGCCGTCACGGTGTAGCCGGACGGTGAATCCGTCCGGGGTGGGCGACGAGGTCCTGACCTGCAGGTGACGGAAAGGTGAATTCCGTCACCACCAGCACCTACGGTGTTGTAACTGTAACGGACGTTCGGTACAGTTCGTCAGCGTGCACAACACGTGCGGATCAACCCAGAACATCCGGAAACACCGGAACGACTGGAATACACAGGAGGTAGCGAACGTGAGCCACACGACGACAACGACGGGACCGACGCCCGGGCGTCCCTCCGGAGGTGCGGGTGTCCGGGGCGCCCGTGCCGCCTCCTCCTCCACCACACCTGCCCAGCGGTGGAGCTTCCTCGGCATCATCAGCCTCGGACTGTTCCTCGTCGGCGCCGACAACTCGATCCTCTACACGGCGCTGCCGGTGCTGCGCGATGAGCTGCACACCACGGCACTGCAGGGGTTGTGGATCATCAACGCCTATCCGCTGGTGCTGGTGGGGCTGCTGCTCGGCACCGGCACCCTCGGGGACAAGATCGGCCACCGGGTCATGTTCCTCACCGGTGTGAGCGTCTTCGGAATCGGCTCGCTGCTTGCGGCGTTCTCCCCGAATGCGTGGATGCTGATCGCCGCCCGCGCCGTCCTCGGATTCGGCGCGGCCACTATGATGCCCGCCACCCTGGCACTGATCCGGCAGACCTTCACGGACGTCCGTGAGCGCAACACCGCGATCGGCATCTGGGGATCGATCGCGGTGGTCGGTGCAGCGTCCGGACCGGTTCTCGGTGGTTTCCTGCTGGAGCACTTCCACTGGGGCACGGTGTTCCTCATCAACGTGCCGGTCGTGGTCGTGATTCTCGTCGCGACAGCCGTGTACGCCCCCGCGAACCAGGCAGACCCGTCCCGCCACTGGGACGTGCTGTCCTCGGTGTGGGCGATGCTGGCCATGGTCGGTGCGGTGATGGCGATCAAGGAGACCGCCAATTCCGCGGGGAGCACGAGCCTCGTGCTGACCGCCGTCGGCGTCGCGGTCGTCGGTGCCGTGCTGTTCGCGCACCGTCAGGGACTGTTGCGTCGCCGGGGAATGCCGGCGCTGCTGGAGTTCGGGATCTTCCGTGACCGCATGTTCGCCGGTGGCACGTTGGCGGCGATGTTCGCGATGTTCGTGCTGGCGGGTGCCGAGCTGATGACCACGCAGCGTTTCCAGACCTCGGGTGGCTTCAGCCCGCTGGAAGCCGGTCTGCTGGTGGCCTCGGCGGCGGTACCGGCGATCCCGGCCTCGATCCTCGGTGGCATGAACCTGCACCGCCTCGGCTTCCGTACGTTGATCAGCGGAGGTTTCTCCATCGTGGCGGTCGGCGTTGCTGTCGTGGTGTGGGCGGTACCGGACCAGCCTCTCTGGACTGCGGTCATCGGCCTGGGACTTGTGGGGGTCGGCTCCGGGTGTGTGATGTCGGTGTCGTCCTCGGCGATCATCGGTTCGGCACCGGAGAGCAAGGCGGGTATGGCGTCCTCGGTGGAGGCCATCTCCTACGAGTTCGGCACGCTGCTGTCGGTGGCGATCCTCGGTAGCCTGATGCCGATGTTCTACGCGATGCGTGCTCCCTCCGCGGTCTCCGGTGACGTCGACCACGGGGTGGACCATCCGGTCTTCGGCGCGGCCGCCGCGGACGCCTACGACACCGGTTACCTGCTGGTGCTCGTGATTGCCGGTATCGTCGCAGTGGTCGCCGCTCTGGTGACGGCCTGGTGCTTCCGTGGAAACCCGAAGGAGGCGAAGTACTCTGCGCACGAGTAAGAAGGACGTGATCCTGCGCGCCGCCGTCGGCATCATCGAGTCGGATGGGTTGGACGCGGTGACCTACGAGTCACTCGCGGACGCGTCCGGGATGTCGAAGTCGGGGTTGATCTACCATTTCCCGTCGCGCCATGAACTCATGCTCGGGGTGCACCGCTTTCTCGCGGGGCAGTGGGAGGAAGAGCTCGAATCTGCCGCCGGTGGTGCGGCGGGTGAGGTGTCACCGGCCGAGAGGTTGCGGGCGATGGTGCTGTCGTTGAGCCGGTCGGCGACGCGTGCCGACCTGCTGCTGCAGGTGGATTCCCGGACACACCGCGATTTCGTCGAGGTGTGGCGGGACGTCGACGAGCGGTGGCTGCCGCCGGTCGACGGTGTCGACGGTGACGGAAAGGACGCCGATCTGAAGCGTGCGGCCTATCTGGTGCAGATCCTCGCTGACGGCCTCTGGATGCATGATCACGTCCACGACCATGCGCTGACCGATGCGCAGCGTAAAGCACTGACGTCGGCGATCCTGGAGTTGATCCCGTAGCTGGTCCGGTGCTCGGGTCTGCTGCAGCGTGGTGGAGTTGCAGGGTGCTACACCTCGGCGTTGTCCCCGGGCAGTGAGAGGTGCAGGTCAGCGAACACAGGGGGGGAGAGGTGTCGCCGGGCGAGGCGTAACTAGGAGCGTCCGGGCGCCTGCTACTCGTCCGGGCCGGGCGGAACGTCCTACAGTGGGCGGTGATGGAACACCCACACAGCCACGACCACGATTCCTGTACCCCTGATCTCGACCGTGATCTTGCGGTCACAGGGATCCGAGCCCCGGGGGAGAGCCCGGAGAGCCCGGCCCGGCCGGCCCGGGCTGAGAAGGCCGCGCCGTCTCAGGTTGTCGAGCCGGTTGTCGAGGTCACGCCGTTGTCGCTGGAGTCTGAGGTCATCGCCCGGTCGTCCCAGGTGCCGGTGGTGGTGCTCATCGGCTCAATGGTCGACCCTGGGGCTTCGGCGCTGCGGCGTGACCTGGAGAACCGTGCCACCGGACTGCGGTGGATCCTCGGTGTGGTGGACGCCGACCGCTTCCCGCAGGTCGCCGGCGCCTTCCGTCCGGCGACACTGCCGTCGGTGACCGTCGTGGCAGGTGGTACCGGCGTCGGCACCTGGGCTCCTGCGGACGGGGCAGACGTGGACTGCGGGGACTGGGTCGAGCAGGTCGTCGCCACTGTCGAAGGTCGGCTCGACGGGCTCCCGGAGGACGCGGTGACCGGCGACGTTGACCAGGGGACCACTGTCAATTCCCTGACTGCGGATCCGAGGCTGCAGGAGGCGGCGGAACTGGTCGGCCACGGGGATGCCGAGGCCGCGTTGGTCCTCTACGACCGTATGCTCGCCGAGTACTCCGATCCTGCTGCGGCGTCCACCCTGCACCGCGCACGGACTGCCGTCGCTGTCCTGGCCCGTACGAGGGACATGGACCGCTCGGCGGTGTTGTCGGCGGTGGCGGACGCCCGTCGGGGGCTGCAGGGTGCTCAGGGTGATGTCGACACCCTGCTCCGCGCCGCGGACGTCCTGGTGCTTCTTGACCGCCCGTCCGCGGCGGTGGAGCTGTTGTCGGAGTCGTTGGTGACAGCGCAGGACGGAGACGGTGAGGCGGACCGGGTCGGACGCCGACTCCTTGAGTTGCTGTACCTGCTGGAGCCGGACGACCCGGTGGTGATGCTGGCCCGCCAGCGGATTGCGGCGACCGTGTTCTGACCCGGTTCGGGACACCCGTACATCACCGGACCAGGCCCAGGGCCTCCGTATCGGTGAGCATGGCGGCGTCCAGCTTCCGGAGTAACGCGGCGCCGTCGAGATTCACCCCGATGAGCACCACCTCGTTGCCTGGCTCCAGACCGGCGGCGTTCCAGGGGGCGGCCGGGCGGATCGACAGGTCCGGCCCTGCCTGGTGCCACACCTGGGCGAACTCGAGGCGGTCGGCGAACCAGCAGTAGCCTTTCGAACGGACCAGCCCGGCGGTGGAGCGGAGAGCCTCGAGAAGCCTGCCCCGGTCGAGGGGGCGTTCTCCCCGGAAGACGACGGAACTGATGCCGTACTCCTCGGTCTCCGGGGTATGGGGGTTCGCCAGTTCTTCGGCGTAGCCCTGGTAGGTCCGTGCGGTGGCTTCGTTGTACAGCTGTGCACCGAGAATCTCAGTGATTGCACTGCGGCCGTGGACCAGTCCGTCCACCATGATGTCGACCACCGCCCGCGGATTCATCCGGCGTACCAGTGACAGTGTCGCGGCGAGTCTGTCGGCGGAGACCAGGTCCGACTTGGTGACGTAGATGCGGTCGGCGAATTCGACCTGGTCGACGAGGAGATCGGCGACGGTGCGCTCGTCCTCGGGGGTGGCTGCCCGGTCGGCGTCCCGCAGGTCGACGCGGGTGCCGAGCCCGTCGAGGAACTGCACGGCGTCGACGAGGGTGACCATCGTGTCGATCGGGGCGAGATCCGCCAGTCTCGTGCCGTCGTCCCACTGCCACTCGAAGGTGGCGGCCACGGGCCTCGGTTCCGAGATGCCTGTCGACTCGATGAGAATGTGGTCGTAGGTGCCGCGGCGGGCGAGAGCTCCGACGGACTCCACGAGGTCGTCGCGCAGTGTGCAGCAGATGCAGCCGTTGGTCAGTTCCACGAAGCGGTCTTCACCCCGGGTCAGGTGGCCCTCGCCGGCGATGAGGGCGGCGTCGATGTTGACCTCGGAGAAGTCGTTGACGATGACAGCGATGCGGCGTCCGTCGCGGTTCGCGAGCACCGCGTTGAGCAGGGTCGTCTTACCGGAGCCGAGGAATCCGGACAGGACGGTCACCGGGGTGCGACGGCGTGCGGGGGTCATACCGGCTCCACCACCCGTCCGTGGTCGAGGACGATGACGCGGTCCGCACTGTCCGCCTGGTGCCGGTGGTGTGTGGCGATGACGACCGCGGTACCGGCCCGCCTCTCCTCGCGGACGGCCGTGTCGATCATGGTGACGGTGGCGGTGTCCACCGCCGACAGGGGTTCGTCGAGGAGCAGCAGCGGGGCCTGCTGTGCCAGCCCCTGGGCGATGAAGGTTCGTTGGCGCTGTCCGCCGGACAGGTCGCTGAGGGTGCGGTCGGCCAGGTCGGTGATCCCCATGCGTGCCATGGAGGTGGAGATGACGGCCCGGTCGCGCCGGGTGAGTGGGCGGAGCAGACCGCGGTCCCGCCACCGTCCCATGGACACGGTCCGGCGGACGGTCACGGGGAACAGGTCGGGTGCGACGCTGTGCTGGGGTACCAGGGCGGTGTTCTCCGGAACCCCTGTGACGGTACCTGACGTGGGGCGCAGGGTGCCGGCGAGCATGCCGAGCAGGGTGGATTTCCCGGAACCGTTGCCGCCGACGAGCGCGGTGACGGTTCCGGGGTCAACGGTGAGACTGATGTCCCGGAGGGAGGGGACCCGGGCGTAGTGGTGGGAGATGCCGGTGAGGCGGGTCGGTTCACGCATTCCTTCATGATAATGATAATCATTATCAAATGGAACTCCTTACCGCTCCGTTCGAGGTCTCGTTCGTCTTCCGGGCACTGCTGGCCGGCGGATTCGCCGCGGTGCTCTGCGCCTGTATCGGCACATGGGTCGTCCTGCGTGGTCTCGCGTTCTTCGGCGACGCGATGAGTCACGGCATGTTGCCT
Source organism: Corynebacterium sp. CNJ-954 (assembly GCF_001942345.1). Taxonomy (GTDB): domain Bacteria; phylum Actinomycetota; class Actinomycetes; order Mycobacteriales; family Mycobacteriaceae; genus Corynebacterium. Next base: position 100,269 of record NZ_MKKI01000041.1, on the reverse strand, counting down.
GGTGTGGCGGTGGCGGCCCTGCTCGGTGGCAACCTCATGCTCGGGGCGGCGGTCAGTGCGCTCGTGATGTCCCTGGGGGTGGTGACGGTCAGCCGCACGTCACGGTTGTCGCAGGACGTGAGCATCGGGCTGCAGTTCATCACGATGCTGTCGCTGGGAGTGGTGATCGTGTCGCACTCGGGATCCTTCGCGGTGGACCTCACCGCCTTCCTCTTCGGGGACGTCCTCGGCGTTACCGGCGGAGATGTCCTGGTCATTGCCGTGGCTGCCGTGGTCGGTGGACTGGCCTGCCTTGTGCTGCACCGACCGTTCACCGCGTTGACGTTCGACGAGCGTAAGGCCCGCACTCTGGGGCTTCGCCCGGGGGTGGCGCACGTGGGGATGCTGGTTCTCGTCGCGCTGGCGACCGTGGCGTCGTTCCAAGTGGTCGGCACACTCCTGGTCTTCGGTCTGTTGATCGGACCGCCGGCGACCGCGTTGCTGCTGGTCCGGGGGATCGGGCGGGTCATGGTGGTCGCGGCGACGATCGGGGTGGTGCAGGTCTATGTCGGTCTGCTGGTCAGCTGGTACGCGGAGACCGCCGCCGGGGCGACGGTGACCCTGCTGGGCGGGGCGAGCTTCCTGGTCGTGTTGGCGGCAAAGGCAGTTCTGTGTAGAGTCAGCTCCCGTACTGCAAATGATAATCATTATCAGTAGAGGAGAATGATGACGCTACAGCGCAGAACACGAGCTCGACCTCCGGTGTTGTCCGGTCGTCCTGCCGCCGTCCTTGCAGCTCTTGCCGTGCCGACCCTGATCATGGGACTCGCTGCCTGCGGTGCCGAGGACTCCGGATCGGAGTCGGCCGCCACCTCTGGTGCGACCGACACGCCACACGGCTATGTCGAAGGTGCGGAGGAAGCCACCGAACCGCAGATGAGGCTGGCGGCCATCGACGCAGACAGCGGCGGAACCACACTGGTCGACCTGCTGACGGGTGACCCGGTGGATGCACCGGCGGAGCCGGACGGGGAGGAGCCCGCCGTGCTCAAGGAGGCTGACGGTCGGTTCCTGTTCACCGCGGACGATACAGGCGTCACCGTCACCGACACCGGGGTGTGGACCGTCGACCACGGCGACCACAACCACTACTACCGGTCCGACCCTTCCCAGGTGGGCACAGTCGACGGCGACACCCCGGGCCACGTGGTATCCAACGCCTCGCAGGTCGCGATGTTCTTCGACGGCGACGGCGCGGTGAAGGTCTTCCCGCGGCAGGGGCTCGGTGACGGGGAACTGGCCGAGGACGTCTCCTTCGAGGTCGGCGCCCACCACGGTGTCGCCGTTCCCTTCGAGGACCACGTCCTGACCACGGTCCCCGGCGAGGACGACCAGGAGCTCCCCGGCGATCTGGCTCTTTACGACGACAACGGTGAGGAGGTCTCGGACGACCTCACCGGCGTGTCCGCCTGCCCGGAGATCCACGGGGCGGCAGGTCTCCGCGACCATGTGGCGTTCGCCTGCGGGGACGGTGTCCTCACGGTGGACGACGACCTCACCGGTACCGTCACCCCGTACCCGCAGGACGCCGACGGGCGCGCGTGGTCCCTGGTGGCGGGCCGGGACCTTGTGGCTGCGCCGTTCGAAGACGGTGGGCTCGGAGTCCTCGACCCGGAGTCCGGTGAGTGGCAGGTTGCCGAGACCGATGCACCGGTGGTCTCAGCGGCGGTCGCACCGGATGACTCGACCGTCTTCGCCGTCGATGAGGACGGCGTGGGCTATGTGGTCGATGCAGATTCCGGCAAGGTCACCGCACAGCGACAGGTGGTGGACGGCGGTGGCGACACGACACCGTCGGTCGTCCTCACCCGGGAACGGGGGTACGTCTCCGACCCGGCGGCCGGCACCGTCGCTGAACTCGATGTGCGCGACAACCTGCGCGAAGCCCGCAGCATCGACGTCGGCGGACAGCCCGCAGCGATCGCCGTGACGGGGGACAAGTGATGAGACACCTCCGGATCCTCACCGCGACACTCGTCTCCGGAGTGCTGGTGTCCGCCCTCGTGGCCTGCGGCAGTGACACTGAGCGACCGAGCATCGTCGTCACCACGAACATCCTCGGTGACGTCGTCTCCCAACTCGTCGGCGACTCCGCGGACGTCCAGGTACTGATGAAACCCAACGCTGACCCGCACTCCTTCGGTATCTCCGCCAGGGAGGCCGGGGATATGCAGCAGGCCGACCTCATCGTCGCCAATGGTCTGGGGCTGGAGGAAGGTCTCGGATCGAACCTCGACAACGCCCGCGAAGAAGGGGTCGACGTTCTCGAGGTCGGTGAAGAGGTCGACCCGTTGCCCTACGCCTCAGGCGGGGACGAGGGTGATCTCGACCCGCACTTCTGGACGGATCCCGGTCGCATGGTCACCGCCGCAGGAATCATCGCGGACCACCTGGCGGGCGCGGTCGACGGTGACGTCGGCGAAGAGATCCGGTCCTCCGCCGAGACCTACCGTGCGGAGCTGGATGACCTCGATACCGAGGTGTCAGAGCTCCTGGGTTCTGTGCCGCAGGACCGCCGGAAGCTGGTGACCAACCACCACGTGTTCGGCTATCTCGCCGACCGCTTCGGGTACGACGTCATCGGCACGGTCATACCCGGGGGAACGACTCTGGCAGCACCGTCGGCTGCGGACCTGCGGGACCTCAGCACCACCATCCGTGACAACCGTGTCCCGGCGATCTTCGCCGATTCCTCACAACCCCAACGCCTCGCCGATGTGCTTGCCGACGAGGCGGAATCACCGTCGATGTCGTCCCCCTGTTCACCGAATCGCTCACTGAGCCGGATGGTGAGGCAGGGACCTACATCGACATGCAACGCACAAACGCCGAGCGCATCAGTGATGCGCTCAGCTGACACCTGACTTTCATCTGACCCTCGAGAAGGAGACCCATCATGTCCCCAACGTCCCTGATCCACAACCCACGCCGGATCCGCCACATTCGACGCAGCGCGACCGCTGCGGTCGCCGCGAGCCTCTCCGCCGTCCTGGCACTGTCCGCCTGCTCGTCCGACGACGGCGGCAGCAGTGAGAACACCTCATCCGAGGAGTCGTCGCACGAAGGCCATGACCACGGAGATGAACCTGCAGCCGAAGCGCAGGAGGTCGACGCCGCCGAGCCCCGTATCCTGACCACCTATGACGGCGGTTACCTCACGCTGGACGCCAACACCCTGGAGGTGATCTCGGACGAGAAGATCGACGGTTTCAACCGCCTGAACCCGCTCGGCGACGGTCGTCACGCCCTGTTGTCCACCGGTGACGGCTTCCAGCTCATCGATGCCGGCGTCTGGACTGAGCCGCACGGTGACCACACCCACAGCTACGCCGGTGACCCCGTGCTCACCGACACCGTCTTCGGCACCGACACCCCCGGTCACGTGGTCAGTCATGACGGCAACGTCGCCTTGTTCGGCGACGGCGACGGTAAGATCCAGCTGTTCAAGGCCGAGGATTTCCTCGGCATCTCCGGTGGTGACGGCGACGATGTCCCTGAGCCGACGGTGAAGGAGACGGACGATCCCCACCACGGTGTCGCCGTCGAACTGTCGGACGGGACCCTGCTCCACACCGAGGGGACGGAAGAACACCGCGACACTGTCGTGGCCCTCGACGTTGACGGTGAGGAGATCGCCTCCAGCAATGACTGCGAAGGGGTCCACGGTGAGGCGACGGCTGCAGGCGAGGCGGTCTCCTTCGGCTGCGAGGACGGAGTGCTGGTCTACAAGGACGGCGAGTTCACCAAGATCGACGCCGAGGACAGCTACGGGCGTACCGGTAACCAGTCCGGCTCCGATGAGTCACCCGTTGTCCTGGGTGACTACAAGGTGGAGGAGGACGCGGAACTGGAGCGTCCGACCAGGATCAAGCTGACGAACACCGAGGACAACACCGCACAGCTCGTTGAGCTGGGGACGTCCTACAGCTTCCGCTCGCTGGCCCGCGGGCCGGAGGGTGAGGCGCTGGTGCTGGGCACGGACGGCAAGCTGCACGTCATTGACCCGGAGACCGGTGAAGAGACCGACTCCTGGGATGTCATCGACGAGTGGGAGGAGCCGGTGGAATGGCAGGAAGCCCGCCCCACCCTGTTCGTGCAGGGAGACCGGGCCTATGTCTCTGAACCGTCGACCAACGAGCTGCACGTGGTTGACCTGTCCAACGGCGAGATCCTGACCTCCGCCGAACTGCCGGAGACCCCGAACGAGCTGACCGGCGTGACCGGTTAGGAAGGTCCTTCCTCCAGCAGCCAACTGCGGAGATCATTGACTGCGGAACGGTATCCTCCGGGGTAAGAGGATTCCAGAGCATCCTCGGCCCGCTGGAGAATACGCGTGCTCAGCGCGAGCTTTTCGTCCCTTGTCCAGGTGAGCCGTCCCTGCTGCAGGGGAATATCCGTGTGCGCGTCCGGTGCTGTCCACTGCAGTCGAGGCCCGTCCGGTTGCAGGACACGCACGAAAGAACCGCTCCAGTCTGAGTAGATTTCCACGGTGCCGAACTGCAACGTCGTGAACTGAATGGTTTCCACCTGGCGTCCAAGAGGTAGTCGGGTCAGTGTCGGGGAGTCACCGTAGCAGGTGATCCCGTGCTGTCAGGGCTTTCCCCACCGACGGCGCAGCAGGACGATCCGGTCCGGGTGACCGCCGAGCTCGCGGTCGTAGCCGATGATCGTGCGCTCCACCGTCTCGTCCCGGACGATTTCCCAGGCGTCTTCATCGAAGCCCAGTGCGTCGACCGCGCCGGACTCCTCGGGTGTGGCATCCGGCATGACGTGGGAGAGGATGAACAGGTGTCCGCCGGGTGTGACCAGTTCGCCGGCCCTGAGGAGCAGCGAGGAGCGACGGTCCTGTGAGGGGGCGTGCAGGTAGCTGGTGGTGACCAGATCAAAGGCGTGATCACCTGTGGACTCGAGCAGGCCGACCAGACCTGTGTCGGTGAAGGTCACACCGTCGACGCCTGCGGCGGTGGCGGCGTCGCGTGAGCGTCGGGCAGCGGTGGAGGACACCTCCACGCCGAGGGTGTCCCATCCTTGTGTGGCGAGCCATAGGGCGTCCGCGCCCTCTCCGCTGCCGATGTCGACGGCCCGGCCTCGCGACGCCCCGAGTTCTTCGGTGAGCACGCGCACCAGGGCAGGGTTCGGACGTCCCGACCACCGGGGTGGGGCCTGCGAGTAGGTGGTCTCCCAGAACCCGTCATCGGCGACGTCAGGCCAGGCGTCATGGGAGGTCGGTGCCGTCAGTGCGTGCACCGCGTTGTCGGTGTCCTCGTTGACCAGCGTGGTGTTGAGCATGCCTGCCGTCATCGACGCCTGCCCCATCGAGGACGGTACGTTCGCGCGGGGGTCGATGACATTGCCGGCCGCCCACACCCGCGGGTGGCTGGTCTGCCCGAAAGCGTCGACGGTGAGGAAGGAACCGATGCCGGGAGTCTCGGTGCGCTTCAGAGCGAGTGGGGCGAGGAAACCGTCGCGGGGGCGGGCCTCCGGGTGAATCCCCAGGGCATCGACGGGGTGGATGGTGCCGTCGTCGGTGCGTACGCCCGTCAACGTCCCGTCGGTGGAGACGATCTCGGCCACCGGGGAGGTCACGAGGGTGATCCCGCGGGCGTCGAACCGTTGCTGTGTCGCGTCATCCACCTGGGCGGCGACGCCGGCGTCGGTCACGAAGACCGTGAGGTCCTCGGTCCAGTTCCGGACGAGCTGGGCGTACTGGAAGAGCATGGGGGACGACGCGAGCACGCCGATGCGCTGGTCGCGGTGCTCCCATCCGTGGCAGTAGGGGCACTGGAACACGGCGTCGCCCCAGTGGTCCGCGAGGCCGGGGACGTCGGGGAGGACGTCGTCGATACCGCTGGCGACGAGGACGGCGCGGGCGTACTCGACGGTGCCGTCGGTGCACGTGAGCTTCAGGCCGCGGACGACCTCAGTGACGGACTCGATGCTGTTGGTGGTGACCGTGACGCCGTAGGCGTCGAGTTCGGCACGACCCTTCTCCAGGAGCTCCAGTGGGGGAAGACCGTCGTGTCCGAGTACGCCGTGCATGTGCGGGGCGAAACGGTTGCGGGGCGCGGCGGAGTCGATGACGAGGACGTCTCGCCGGGCCCTGCCCAGGAGTTCGGCGGCGCTGAGTCCGGCCGCGCCGCCACCGATGATGATGATGTCGTGTGCTCTCATGCTCCTGATCATCCTGTTCCGTCGGCGGGGTGGCAACACGCGTTGCCGGAACGGCACACGGGGGAATGCTGCCGCAGACAGCACCAGGACCGCGGCTCCGCAGACGGTGACGATGACCCACCCGGCGACGCCACCCGCGGTGATACTGCCCGCGACGGCGACACCGAGGGCCGTGCCCACCTGCCGTGCGGTCGACGTGAAACCACCGGCCACCCCGGCGCGTTCCGGTGGCAGACTGTTGACGGCGGTTGTGGTGACCGGGGCGCTCGACAACCCCACACCGGATCCGATGAGCAGGTAGGCGATCAACAGGACCGGGACGCCCGTCCCTGTGTCGCCACGGTGAAGACCAGGAGCAGGACTCCGCCGAGCACCAGACATGCTCCGGCGGCCAGGAGGGGGACGCGTGGGCCGGAGTCGCCGACGACTCGTCCAGATAGCGGGGCGAACACGAGGACCCCGGCAGCCATCGGGAGTGTCGCTGCTCCCGTCGCCACCGGCGACCAACCCAGGGTGTTCTGCAGTAGCAGGGTCGTGGACAGTAACGTCAGGCTGAATCCGGCGAACACCACGATGGCGGAGATAATGGCGCCGGTGAACGCGGGTATCCGGAACAGTTCGGGGTCGACCAGGGGCTCGCGCCGGCGTTTCTCGACGTGGTGGAAGCCTGCGGCCGTAAGCAGGAGGATGACGCAGCCGGTCAGCGTCGTCGGCGACGTCCACCAGGTGCCTGTAGCACTGGGGCCCTCGATGAGAATCATGACTGTGGTGGCCAGAATCAGTATGAGCAGGACCTGACCGGGTATGTCGAGGTGGCGGGGGCGGGTGGATCGTGACTCCGGGACGACGAGGGAGACGAGCAGGAGCGTCGTGAGGACCAGGGGACCGTTCATCCAGAACACTGCACGCCAGTCGAATGCCGTGACGAGGAGTCCACCGGTCACTGGTCCGGCAGCCATGCTCATGCCGAACATCGCGCCCCACACGCCGATGGCGCGGGCGCGTTCCCGCGGGTCAGGCATGGCGTTCACTACGATCGCCAGGGCGACTGGGGTGAGCATGGAGGCACCGGTGCCCTGCACGATCCTCGCGGTGATCAGGAGTTCTGCCGACGGTGCTACGGCACAGGCCAGCGATGCCAGGCCGAAGATGACGAGGCCTGTCCGGAACACCCGGCGGCGTCCGAAGCGGTCGGCCAGGGCACCGGCGGTGATCAGCAGGCTGGCGAAGGGCACTGTGTAGGCGTCGACCACCCAGGCCATGCGGGCATCCCCGACGCTGAGCCCGTCGCTGATATGCGGCAGGGCGACGGTGACGATGGTGGTGTCCAGTCCGACGAGGAACAGGGCCGACGCACAGATCGCGAGGACGGCCCAGCGCCGGCGCAAAGACAGTGGTTCATTCTGGTGTTTCACGTGAGGATCGGTCGGTGTATCCACGGCAGGCTCCTTCATGGTCGCATCTGCTGTTTATCGTCAGGGTCGGGGACTGCACGTGGGGAGTCTTTTTGCGGATTCTGCAAGAATGAAGCGATGGACGCACGAAAGGACGGTAGCGGCGGCAGCAACAGTGGCACAGACGAGATTCTTGCCGCTGTCGGTCCTCGTCTACGCCGGATGCGTACATCCCGTGGCATGACACTGTCTGCGGTCTCCGGGCGGACCGGCCTGTCGGTCAGCGCCCTGTCCCGCGTGGAAACCGGCAACCGGCAGCCGACGCTGGATATCCTCATCCCGCTGGCGCAGGTCTACGAGGCCACCCTCGACCAGCTCGTCGCACCTCCGCAGACCGGGGACCCACGCGTGAACCTGAGACCGCGTTCCCTCGCAGGTGGGGGAACCATCGTCCCGTTGACCGGTTACCCCGGCCGGGTGCAGGTGTTCAAACATGTGCTCGGCCCTCGGACACCCCACCTGGTCAGCCACCAGGGGCATGCCTGGCTCCATGTCCTGGCCGGTCGGCTGAGACTTCTCCTGGACGACGACGAGTACATTCTGGTTCCCGGTGAGACCGCCCAGTTCGATCCCGTCACGCCGCACTGGTTCGGCCCGGCGAATGAGGGGACCGTGGAGATCCTCCACCTCTTCGGGCCGCAGGGACAGCGCCCGGTCGACCGGACTCTGCCGGGGTCGGGCCCGTCTCTCGGATCCTGACGGCTGGCGGCCAGAGGGGGAACTCACCTCATTTACACGTCAACCTCCGGAATGATGACGGACACGTGGGGCCGGCAACTCGATGACGTGGTCCGGACGCCAGATCCCGGGGTTCCGGTGAGTCACCACGACGAGGGTGTGGGCCAGGGAAGTGATCGCCTCGGCGACACGTTGCTCGGTCTTCTCGTCGAGAGCTGAGGTCGCCTCATCGAGGATCAGGACCGGAGCCCGTTTCACCATGGCGCGGGCCAAGGCCACCCGTTGTCGTTCTCCACCGGACAGTGCCGAACCGTGCGGGCCCACCTCCTGGCGGATCCCCAGAGAGTCGCTGGCCAGGAGATCCTCCAGACCAGCGGTGTGCGCAGCATCGACAATGTCGGCCTCAGTGCATCCGGGCCGCCCCAGGCGGATATTATCCGCCAGTGAACCGGTGAATACCACCGGTTCCTGGGGCACGTAGGCGATCCGGGAAGCGATCTCATTCTCGTCCAGACAGGGGAGTGGGACACCGCCGAGAAGGACCGTTCCCGTCGCGGGGTCGTCGAAACGCATGAGCAGCCCGAGTAACGTGCTCTTACCCGCACCGGTGGGGCCGGACACATGAACTCGGGTGTTCTCCTGGATTGTCGTCGACATCTGACCCAGCGCGGGTGGTGCGGACACACCCACCAGCTCCATGCGGTGACCGTCCGGGATGGACGACGTTCCGTCCGGCGGCGTCGGAAGCCCCGGGGCCGAGACCACCGCGCGGTAGGCGGCGGTGTGCGCACGAATGTCACTGACGGCGACACCCGCCAGTGCAAGGTCGTCTAACGGTGCGCCCGCTCGTACGGCGAGGACAAGGAGAGCCAGCGCTGCGGCTGGGTCATTGAAACCGTCGCTTCCCACGAGGTAGAACAGGATCCCGGCGAGTGGGGCCACGCTTGCCAGGGTTGAGACCACTGTGGCGGGGGCGGCGGCCCGGTTGGTGCGGGCCATCGCGGCTTCCTGAGAACTCCATACGCGCTCTACGCGGTTCAGTACCTGCGAGACGGGTGCCGCGGTCCGAAGCAGTTCACGATGGGTGACGAGTTCAATGGTTGCTTCGGTGAGTGCGTGTTCAGACTCCTGCCGCTGACGGTCGGCCTCGGCCAGGAGACGCTGCGCCAGGAACTGGGCCCCAAGTGCCGCCGCAAGCAGAACTGCCAACACTGCCGCCACGCGTGCTCCGCCCACGAGGGCGACGGCGATCACCGTCGCCATCGGGACGAGCGGAGCCACGATGAAGGTCTGCAGCTGGTGGGCCGGGATCCCCATCATCGTTGGGACGCCACGACCGGCGGCATCGGTGATGAGTGCCCGGTGCGCTGCGGTGAACCAGGACAGTTTCGTCCGCGCTAGCGCCTGTCCGATCTGCGCGTAGAGATCTCCCGCCAGACGTGCTCCCGCTAGGTAGCCCGCACGCGAGACCAGGACCGTGACCAGCAGTGACAGTGTGACCATGGCGAGAACGGCCCACGGAGCGGCGTCGTGTGCAATGGACAGTGCAAGCACCAGGTACACCGCAGCCTCGACGAGGGCGGCGATCACCCATCCGGTGCCGGTTGCGATGAGCCGACGCCGGGACGCGTCAGGAAGGAGAGCTTCGGTTGTCGTCATGTGTGCTCTTCCTGTGATTGGGGGAGGGGGTGAAGGGTGACCCGATGATCGGCGCGGCCCGCGAGGGCCGGGTCATGGGTGACCACAATGACGGCTTTGCCGGCACCGTGAGCGAGGGCATCCAGTTGAAACCACACTCTTCTGGCGGTATCGGCGTCCAGCGCGCTGGTCGGTTCGTCCAGCAAAATTACCGGAGCGTCGGACAGGAATGCGCGCGCCAGACCTAGTCGTTGTCGTTCGCCACCTGACAGCGTGCTCGCGTCGGCGTCCAGGGGGATCTCGAGCTGGGCCCGGTCTAGGGCCCGGTTCAGGGCGCGGTCCGGTACCCGGTCCGGGGCGGTCAACGAGAGGTTGTCGCGCACCGTGCTCGGGAGGACGTCCGCTCCCTGAGGGACCAGGAGGGCGGTACGGGGCCGCTCGTGCTCCAACACCTCGTCCACCCGAACTCCGCCGATCTCTAGTATTCCGCCGTCCGGGCGCTCCAGTCCGGCGATCATCCGGAGGAGAGTGCTCTTCCCCGCTCCGCTGGGGCCGGTGACTGCGGTGACCGTCCCGGGCGGTGCCCGAAAAGTGGTGGGGCAGACGACGACCCGGCCCCCGCGGCGCGCGGACACGCGCGCGGCCACAAGTTCCGGGCTGCCGTCGTCACTGCGGACGACCTCGGAACCGGAGTCGAGGGTGGGCTCCGCGAGGAGTTCTCCGATCCGGGCTGCGGCGGTCCGCCCCTCGGTCACGTAGTCGAGGCCATGCCCGAGTCGGAGCGCTGGAGTGACCAGTGCGAGGCTGAGCAGGAGGACGGCGGCGAGGGTGGAGGTGTCCCAGCGTGCGCCGACGGTGTAGGCGACCGCATAGCTGGCCGGGGCCTGTAGCAGTCCGACGGCCACCGCAGCCGGGACCGCAGCTCGTCGAACCCACGCTGTCATACTCGTGGCGAACCGTCCCGTCGCTTCAGCGTAGTCGGCACGTGCGCCATCGACTGCTCCGTTGCTCCGTAAGACACGGATGCCCCGTGCGTAGTCGTTCACGGCAGTGGTGATGGCACCCATGATCCGCACACGTTCTGCGCCGTGCGTCGCCGACAGTCGCGGAATCACTGTCAGGTAGGTGAGTGCGGCGACGACACCCGGAATTAACGCGAAGAGTGCGCTAGGGCCAGCGAGTAGTACCAGGAGCGCAGCCGCACACAATGGGGTGACCAGGAGTGTCGCCGCCTCAGCTGGGGCATGAGCGATCATATGGTGCAGCGCTGTGACATCGTCGGAGACGAGTCGTCGAAGCCGGTCTTCGGGCCAGGTGTTGAGCCGGTCCGCGGGGATTCGCAGTATGTGCCCGGCTATCCGGCGGCGCAGCCGGGCCTCGAACCTGGCCTCGGTGCTGTGCGACACCCAGGCAGACATGGCCGTAAGGAACGCGGTGCAGATCCAGGCCGCGCATGCTGGTATTACCCATGCTGTCGACGGGGCCCCGACGGCCTGCACGATGCACCAGATGGCGGCGAGACCCGTGATGCCGGACAGTGTCGCGCCGGCGGTGCTCAGCGCCAGGGCGCTGGTCGATGGGGCCAGGACCGGTTGTATGTGGGGATCAAGGAGGTGACGGGGACGGATCATGGTGTTAGTATACGCGTATACTTAGGCATGCCAACCCTGGAGGAGAGAATGAGTAAACTGGATGGAGCGCGGATCGTGGACGAGGCGATGCTGATCCTGGACGAAGAAGGGGAGGGTGCCTTGTCCATGCGTGCCCTCGCTGCACGGCTCGGCGTCACCCCGATGGCGTTGTACCGCCATTTCACTGACCGGGACGAACTCCTGCTCGCCCTTGTCGAGCGTGTCTCGGAGGAGATCAGTTTTCCGGAACCGGCCGAGGGGCCGGTGGACCGCGCCGTTGATCTAGCTCTGTGTCTGCACGACGTTCTCGTCCAGTATCCGTGGATGAGCCGACTCATCTCATCTGGCCGCCTCGCCAGTCCCGCAGGACTGCGTTTCCCGGACGGCCTGATCTCCTGTGGCAGAGAAGCCGGGCTCACCGATGACGGGGCATTCGTCTTCTACCGCACGATGTTCGCGGCGATCCTCGGCCAGGCGGCCATCACGCATGCGCAGGCAACGACGTCGGACGGATCACTTCCGAACCATGTGGCAGACACGGCTCTCCCCTCCGTTGCGGCGCTTGCACCGCGCTGGTTCGATCTCGACCGGTCAGCGACACCCCGCCGGATCTTCCGTGGTGTCGCCGCACTTCTCCCTGCTTTCTGACTCCGCTCTCCGGTCTCGCGTTCTTCGGACTCGGTCCCCACCCTTCCGCCCCGCCCACGAGAAAGACTTTCGCCATGTCATCACATCTATCCGCCCACGTCCCCGTTCCGCCGTCACGTAGGTTCCGAAACAGCTCCCGGACTCTCGGTGGTGTCGTGATTGCCACGATGCTCCTGGCAGGGTGTACGGGCACGCCGTCGGAGGACGCAGGGACGTCTACCGTTGACGGTGGTGCATTCCCGGTGATACTCGACACCGCCTACGGCGATGTCACCATCCCGGAAAAACCGGACCGTGTGGCAACGCTCGGTTATGCGGATGTTGCGCTGGCGTCTGCGCTCGGGGCCGATATTGTGGTCGCCCCCGAATCCTTCAGCGCGACCACGGAAGCCACGCGGGACAGGAACCTGCCCTATATCGAACCGCTTGGCGACGACACGACCTGGATCAACCCCATGGAGATCAGCGTGGAGGAGGTTGCCGCCGCCGAACCGGATGTCATCCTGGCGACGGCAGCGTACAGCCTTGACGATGACTCCTACAGTCGGCTCAGTGACATCGCACCAGTCGTTACCTACGAGGAGACGCTTTACGGGGAGTCCAACGATGAGTCGGCCAGGCGGATCGGTACCGCTCTCGGAGAAGATGACGTCGCGGAAGAACTCATACGCAGAGCCGATGACTCCGTCGCTGATCTTCGCCGGCAGTTACCGAGCCTCGATGGAGGAACCTTCCTCTACGGTCAGGCCCGTGATGGAGTTGTCGTGATGCTTGTCGACGACGCCAACGTTACTGCCCAGTTCATGCAGGAACTGGGGTTGGTCGCGCTGCCTGCCGTCGCCGACCTCGACGGTCCGGGGGCGGTGCTGGGGTCAGTGGACGTCAGTATCGAACGGGCGTCGATATTCAATGATGCAGGCGTGTTGTTCATGACCTTCCAGTCTGAGGCGGCACAGGAGGCTTTTGAGAAGTCGCCGATTGTCGCGGCCCAACCCATCATGTCGACCCGCTACGCTCCGGTCGACCTGGAGACGGCGACTGCGCTGCAGGATCCGAACGTGGTTGCGGTGCCCTGGCTGCTAGACCAGCTTCGCCCCGGCCTGGAACTTATCCCCTAGGATCTGGTGCTGCCCACCGGCCATCGCGGAGGAAGGTCATGGTCACCCTCAAGTCTGTTCGTGCACTGAATGCCGGACGGTCTACTGGGTCTTCTGTGCCCTCTGCCGCCACACCGACGAGGTGGTGACCGCGGCGATGGCCGTGGTCAACGGCACGGCGGCCACCAGGGCCAGGGAACCGGTCGCCGAGCGGAGGATCTCTGTGGCCATGATGTCCGAGGTCAGGATGTGTCCGAGACTGCGGCCGGACACGCTGAGCAGCACCAGCAGGGGCAGCGCGGCACCGGCGTAGGACAGCACCAGGGTGTACACGGTGGAGGCCAGGTGGTCGCGGCCGACCCGCATCGCGGTGCCGAACAGTCGCAGGTTCGACGCAGTCGGATCCAGCTGGCGCAGCTCGGCGATGGTCGAGGCCTGGGCCACCGTCACATCGTTGAGCACGCCGAGGGTGCCGATGATGAACCCCGCCAACAGCAGTCCACTGATCGACAGGCCCGGGAGATAGAGCATGATCTGCATGTTGTTCTCGTCGGCGAGGCCGCGTAGCTGGTTCGTGTCGATCGCCAGCCACGCCAGGCCGGTCCCCACCAGCATTGCCGCCAGGGTGCCGCCGAGGGAGGACGCCGTCTTCCAGTTCATGCCGTGGACCAGGAACAGTGCCAGGTACAGCACGGCGGAGCAGGCTGTCACCGCCAGCAGGACAGGGTCGCCACCACGGGCCAGGGCAGGCAGCAGGAAGAGTCCGAAGATCCCGAGCGTCACGCCGAGACCGAGGATGGACCGGAAGCCGCGCCACGCACCGACCACGACGATCGCCACGAGGGTCAGCAGCAGCCACACCCACACCGGGGTGGTGCGTTCATAGTCCTGGAAGCCGTAGGTGCGGCTGCCGTCCTCGGCGGTGCCGGTGGTCATCAGGATGTCCTTGCCCACCGGCAGCTCAGGAGAACCATCCGCGTCGGTCACCGCGAGCAGTGTGCGGCGCCCCTCCTCCGGCCCGGAAGTGATGTCCACGATGACCTGCGGACATGATGCGTCCTCACCTCCCGCGGCACTGGGATGGCCGGTGGGCGGCGAGGTGTCGAAGGCGCGCCCGATCGCCGGCGAGTTGCAGGCCCCGGTGGTCTCCAGGGCGACGGTGCCGGACGAGACCTCCTGGGCCAGCCCGGAGGTCTGGTGGAAGTCGTCACCGGTCGACGGTTCCCCTTGCGGCCACTGCAGGGCCACGGCGACCGCCGTAACGACGAAGCCGATGACCAGGGCGATGAACAGGATCGACCGGGGCAGGGTCCACTCGATCCGGCGTGGGTCGAGGTTGCGCGGATGCAGACGTTCCGCCAGCGGCCGGTCGTCGGACGGGCCGTGACTGTGAGCGTGACTGTGCCCGTGCTGCCCTGCGGCGGCGAGGGGGTCGGACGGTGCGGGGGCGTGGTGGCGTCCCAAAGCAATGCTGCTTTCTCTCGGAGATGATGCGGGGTGACGCACCTGAGGATAGCCGGGACGGGCCGTTGACACGCAGGGCTGAACAACTGTTCAATGTTAAACATGCGTTCAACCGAGATTCTTGAGGCCGCCATCGGCGAGTTCGCCGCCCGCGGATTCGCCGGCGCCACGGTGCGCGGTATCGCCCGTGCCGCCGGTGTGTCCCCGGGCCTCGTGCTGCACCACTTCGGGTCACGCGACGGATTGCGCGAGAAGTGCGACAACCACGTCTTCGTGGTGATCACCGAGGCGAAGAAAGCCAACGCCGACCGTGGCACCGATGCGTTGCCCACCATGTTCGCCGACCCGCGTATGCGGGTGTACGTGGACTACCTGGTGGCGTCGCTCGTCGACCCGTCGGAGCACGGTCAGCGGTTCTTCGACCACTACGTGGACACCGTCGAGGAGATCCTCGACGACGGTTTCGCCGGCTACACCTTCCGCCGTGCGGGCGGGGAGGCTGGGGAAACTTCTGCCGACCGACGCGCCAGGGCCTGTGCCGTCGCAGTGCTGGGGCTGGCACCGGCCCTGCTGCATCAGCGTGCCGGCACGGTCCTCGGCACAGCGGACATGCCGGAGACCCTGTCCCGGCTCGGGCCGCAGCTGTTCGACATCTACCTGCACGGACTCATCGAGGAGAAACCATGACGACCTCCGACTCCATTTCCGACTCTGCCGTCGATCTCTGCGACGTCACCAAGAAATTCGGTCACGTCACCGCCCTCGACGGCCTCACCCTCCAGGTCGGGCGAGGGGAGGTCCACGGTTTCCTCGGCCCGAACGGTGCCGGCAAGTCCACGGCCATCCGCATCCTCCTGGGGATCCTCCGGCACGACGACGGCCGGGTCCGGCTGCTCGGTGGCGACCCCTGGAAGGACGCCGTCAGGCTGCACCGCCGCCTGGCGTATGTCCCGGGCGACGTCGAACTGTGGCCGAACCTCACCGGAGGTGAGGCGATCGACCTGTTCGCACGGCTGCGTTGCGGCCGCGGCGGTGCCGGTGCCGTCAACACCCGCCGTCGTGACGAGCTCATCGAGCGGTTCCAGCTCGATCCCCGGAAGAAAGGACGCACCTACTCCAAAGGAAACCGGCAGAAGGTCGCGTTGATCTCCGCGCTGGCGTCCGACGTCGACCTGCTGCTGCTCGATGAACCGACGTCCGGTCTGGACCCGCTGATGGAGGCGGAGTTCCAGGAGTGCATCCGCGAGGCGGTCCGGGACGACGGACGCACCGTCCTGTTGTCCAGCCACATCCTCGCCCAGGTCGAGGCCCTGGCCGACCGGATCTCGATCATCCGTGACGGACGCGACGTGGAGACCGGGACCCTGGACGATCTCCGGCACCTGCAGCGCACCGCGGTCTCCGTCCGCACCGACCGGCCGCTGGACAATTTCGCCGACCACGAGGGTGTCCATGACCTGACTGTGGACGGGGGCGGACACGTGCACTTCGCCGCGGATACGTCAGCCCTGCCCGGCATCATGGGCGAGCTGGCGTCACACGGTATCCGGACGATCACCGCCACACCACCGACACTGGAGCAGCTGCTGTTGCGGCACTACGGGGATGCGTCATGAAGGCGGAGTTGACCGGCACCTGGACCCTGCTGCGGCTCATGCTGCGCCGTGACCGCGTCCGCCTGCCCGGCTGGGTGCTCGGCATGGCGGCGCTCACGGCGTACTTCGCCAATGCGTTGGGCACGGTGGTGGACGAGGAATCCCTGGCAGGACTGGCATCCCTGGCCACCACACCGGTGATGGGCCTGATCGGTGGGCCCGGGTACGGCTTCGACGACATCACCCTGCCACGGCTGTTCGCGGGAATGTACGGCCTCTACCTGATGATCGGCGCGGCACTCATGGCGATGACGACCGTGTCCCGCCACACCCGGGTCGAGGAGCAGACAGGACGGGCTGAGCTGCTGCGCGCCAATGTCGTCGGACGGCACGCCCAGCTCGTCGCAGCACTGCTCCTGTCCACGCTCATGACCGTTCTCCTGACGGCGGTCATGTGGGTCGTCGTCCAGTTCTCCGTGATGGCACCCGGCCCGACGTCGGCGAACCTGCTGTTCGTCGGCGCGGTCGGGCTGGTGTTCACCGGCGTCGCAGCGGTGACGGTGCAACTGTCCCCGTTCTCCCGGGTGGGGTCGTCGGTGGCCGGGGCCGTGCTGGCGGTCGCCTTCGTCATCCGGGGACTGGGTGACATGTCGGCGCTGCAGCAGGGCCACGACGGTGGGGTGGCCTGGTTGTCCTGGCTCTCCCCGCTGGGATGGTCGCAGCAGACCGCGCCCTACACCCTCGACCGGTGGTGGCCGTTGCTGTTCGCGGTCGGCACCACCGTCATCCTGACCGGTGTCGGTGTGGCCCTGCAGGCGCGCCGGGACCTGGCCGCAGGGCTCGTGGCCGACCGTCCCGGCCCCGCGACCGCCGCGACGTGGTTGGACAGTCCCGTGGCCCTCGCGTTCCGGCTGCAGCGGGCGTCGCTGGTGGGGTGGTCGGTCGCGATGCTGGTGGCCGGGGTCGTCTTCGGTGCATTCGCCGGGCCGATGGCCGACGGCGCAGACTCGATGCCGCCGGAGATCATGGAGGTGCTCGGCGGAACGGCGGGAGTCGTCGAGGGCTACCTCGGGTTCATGGGAATCTACTTCGCGGTGATGATCGCCGTCTACGCCCTGCTGTCCGTCCAGTCGTTGCGGAGCCAGGAGCAGGGGTTCCATACCGAGACGGTGCTGTCCACCGCGGTGTCCAGGCGCTCCTGGCACGTGTCCTGGGTCGGGGTGACGGCTGTCGGGGCACTCTGGCTGTCGGCGCTCGCCGGTCTGGGGGAGGGGATCGGTGCCGCGACCGGGCTCGGCGATGCCGGTCTCATCGGACGCACCCTGCTGGGGCACGTGGCGCAGGTACCGGCGGTGTGGGTCCTGCTCGGCGTCGCCGCCCTCCTGTACGGGGCGCTTCCGAGGATCGTCGGTCTGGCGTGGGCGCTGCTGGGCTACTCCACCCTCCTCGTGCTTTTCGGGGAGATGATCGAGTTGCCTGAGGGCGTCCTCGACACGTCCGTGTTCCGGCATGTCGGTCAGTACCCCGCCGAGGCGTTGTCCTGGGCCGCCGTCGGCGCGCTGACGGTACTGGCGGCGTTGTTCACGGCGCTGGGTGCCCGGGCGTTCGGGCGACGGGACCTGGTCACCACCTGATCCCGCCTGCTACGGTGAACGACATGACTGACATGGGATTCTCGATCGCCAGGATCTGGGGCCACCGCTGACGGCGGTGGGGACTCCTGTTCTCTGACTGACTCCTCCACCGTCGTCCCGACGATGATTCATCGCCGGGCGGCGGATCTTGTGCTGCCCGGCTCCGGACCACGACACTGGAGTACACGGACACATGTCCCGTCAGAACAACCCCGAAGAACATCAATCCCATATCCGTGCCGTCGACCTCGGCATATCCGTCGCAGGACACCAGATCCTCACCGGCGTCACCGCCACCGTCTCACCCGGCAACCGCCTGGTCATCGTCGGCGAGAACGGCGTCGGCAAGACCACTCTGCTGCACACCCTCGCCGGAGTGCGCGAGCCGGACGGGGGCACGCTGACCCGTACCGGCACCGTCACTTTGGTGCAGCAGGCCATGGACGACGAGTCCGGTCAGACCGTCGGTGACCTGGTCGCCGACGCCACCGCCGAGGCCGACCGCGCCCTCACCGATCTCGACACAGCCGCCGTCGCGCTCGCCGAGGGCACCGCTGCGGCCGAGCAGTCCTACACCCGTGCCCTCGACCGCGCGACCAGTCTGGACGCCTGGGACGCACGACGGTGTGTCGACGTCGCCCTGGCCGGTCTGGACGCCTGTACCGACCGCAGCCGCACACTCCGGACCCTCTCCCACGGGCAGCGTTACCGCGTCCGGCTGGCCTGTGCCCTGGGACGGGACGGCAGCCTGCTGCTGGACGAACCCACCAACCACCTCGACGCCGGCGCGCTCGCCTTCCTCACGTCCTGTCTTCTGGAACGTCGTGGCCCGGTGGCGGTGGTGACCCACGACCGCGCCCTGCTGCGCGACCTCACCGGCGACGGACAGGGCACATTCCTCGACCTCGACCCGACCTCCGACGGCACACCCCGGGTGACCACGGGAACCTACGACGAATGGGTGTCCCGTCGCCGCGCCGAGCGGGAGCACTGGGAGCAGGAGTACGCCGCACAGGTCGCCGAGCACCGTCGTCTCGAATCTGCCGTCGACGATGCCCGTGGCCGCCTGACCACCGGGTGGCGTCCGGAGAAAGGACACAACAAGCACGGGCGTGCCACCCGAGCTGCGGGCACGGTGCAGACCCTGCACCGCAGGCAGGAGGCTCTGGCTGACCATGCCGTCGACATTCCCGAACCACCCCTGTCACTCCGGTGGCCGGACGTGTCTGTCGCACCGGGACGCACACTGCTGACCTGTGACGGGGTGTCCGTGGACGGGCGGTTGAGCGGTCCGGTCTCGCTGGAGATCTCCGGCGGGGACCGGCTCGTGCTCACCGGACCGAACGGCGCCGGAAAGTCCACCCTCGTCGATGTCCTGCGGGGGCAGGTCGGGCCGACCGGTGGGTGGTGCCACATCCACGACGGGGTGCGGGTCAGCGTCCTGACCCAGCATGAACCGACATGGTCGGAGTATGCAGGGCAGCACACCCGTGCCGCCGAGGTGTACGAGCGGGTCGCCGGGTCGGGTGGCCCTGCACTGTCGTCGCTCGGGCTCCTGGACCGGACGGCGCGGTCCACCCCCGTGGAGCGGCTGTCGCAGGGGCAGCAGCGACGTCTCCACCTGGCGCTGTGCCTGGCGTCGCGTCCGGACCTGCTCGTCCTCGACGAGCCGACGAACCACCTGTCCGCCACCCTCGTCGACGAGATGACCGATGCACTGCGGACGACTGAGGCCGCCGTCATGGTGGTCACCCATGACCGGCAGATGCTGCGGGACCTCGTCGGGGAGGCGGGGGACGGTGCGTGGCCGGTGCTCGCGCTGGAGTGATGCCTGCGCATGGTTAGGACACCGGACCGCGGAAGCGCTAGCCTGGGACCATGTCCACAATCAGCCACGCCCCGGCAGCGGAGGTCGGTGCCGCCGGTGAGGGTCGAGACACCACGGCGCCGGTGTCCTCCGCTGACCGGTTCATGCTCCGGTTGCTCCGTGTCAGGGAGATCGACCGGATCGACATGGAGGCGGTGGCCGGTGCCCACCGGGCGTTCCGTTGGGCGATCGTGTTCTCCGCCGTGCGGTGCACGATCACATACCTGCTGGTTCCCATCCTGATCCCCGTGGTCAGCGTCGCCGGCATGGTCGCGACTCCGCTGAACATCACCCTCTGTCTCCTGGCACTGGTGAACGGGATCGTGAGCATGCGTCGCTTCTGGCGTACCGACCACCCGGGTAAGTGGATGTACACATGGTTCATGGCGGTCGTGTTCCTGATCCTCATCGGGACACTCGTCTACGAGTTCATTGGATTGGTGGCGTGATGAAACCCGAGTCAGAGGCTACTGCGGCTACTGAGAACACTGAGGCACCTGCAACCCCGGAGAACATGGAGGCAGTGGAGGAGCCTGAGCAGCCGGAGATTCCCGGCTCCTCCACCGCAGACGTGGTGACGCTGCTGTTCATGGCGGCGATGATCATCGCCACAGTGGTCTGCTTCATCTTCCTGATGTGAGGGATCAGGCGCTGCCCGTACGTGGGACGGTGCGTGACAGAATCGGGCTTCTGCAGTCACGGGAAGCTCGAAAATGTCACGCACTCTCAGCTGTAGTTCACATGGCGGGACCACTCGGCTACCCCAGCAGGTCCTCACCCCAGTAGCTGTCCCCGGTCGTCCCGCCCGGAACGTGGAACACCGCGGAACCGACGTGGGTGATCCACTCGTTCAACCGGTCGCCCCCGGCGAGGCGTCGCTGGACGGGGATGAAGGACGTACCCGGGTCACGTTGGAAACAGGTGAAGATCAGTCCGGTGTCGGAGAGATCGATCAGGTCGGCGTCCTGCAGACCTGTCGCTCCGGCTGTGACGGGAAGATCGTAGTTGTAGGCGCGCCGCAGCATACGTTCCGCGTCACCGTTGCGTGAGGTCGCCAGGGCCACGTGGGAGTGGGCGTCGATGAGAGGGAGACCGTCGTCGCCGATCTTGTTCACGTCGACGTCGGTGAACTCGTCGCCGCCGCTCAGTGGTGCTCCCTCGACGATGGTGCGCCCCATCGCGACTTCCCGGGTGCTGCGGTCCACGGACTCCCATTCGGGCATGTCGAAGGCGACACGACGGACGATCATGCAGGTCCCGCCGTCGTCATTCCACACCTGGGCGTCGAACTCGTTCTCCGAGTGAGGGTTGACGGTGCCGTCCTTGAAACCGAAGAGGTTGCGCGGGGTGCCGTCCTGCACGTCCAGGAATCCGGTCTGGCTCCAGGACGGTCGGGCGTAGTCGGCGCCGCCGCGGACGAGGACGCGCAGCGCGTGGGAGACGGTCGTGCGGTCATCGCCGCAGATCTGCAGGACGATATCGCGGTCGCCCCAGATGTCCTCGAGCCTGTCACCGGCGAAGTGCGGCAGCGGCGTCAACCATGAGGGGGCTTTGTCGGAGATCCCGGCGGCAGCGTAGAGCCCCAGGCCGAAACCGCAGGTGACGGTGAGGTTGCCGGGGTTGGAGGCGAGTTCCGGTTCCAGGTCGGCCAGCACGGGCGTGCCCGCGCAGAGGCGTCGCGCATCTCCGGTCCAGATGCGGAGCAGGCGTTGGACGGCCCTGCGGTCGACGCCGTCACGCAGTGAGAAGGCGACGGTGGTGTTGTGTGCCTGGAGGGGTGTGGCGATGCCGGCCTGGTGGTCACCGTCGAACGGGACGGTGGCCGTCTCCGGTTCTGCGGCGGCGTCGTGCCCGTCGGAGCAGGACGCCGTGACCGCGGTGGTGCCGAGGATACCGAGAGTGCCGAGTCCGCCGAGGAAACCGCGGCGGGTCAGTCCCCGTGCCGCCGTGTGAGGGTCAGTGCCCGGCATGCTCGTCGTGCTCGCCGTCTGCGCTGTCACCGGTGCCGTAGTCCTCGTGGGCGGACTGCTGCACGCGGACGGGGATGTCGCTGATCTCGTAGGTGGTGCCGTCCTCGCCGGTGAGGGTGAGGGTGAGTGCGTCGCCGGCGGCGATCTCGTCGTTGTTCTCCATGATCATGATGTGGGTGCCGCCGGGTTCCATTGCGACGCTGCCGTTGGCGGGGACGACGAGGCCGTCGTCGGTCTCCTTCATGATGCCGTCGACGGTCTCGTGGAACTGGTAGACGCCGTCGAGGTCACCGGTGACGCGGGTGAGGTGGATGTCCTCGTCCGTGGAGTTGGTGAGCTCGCCGAAGACGGCGGTCATGGACGTCTCGGTGTCTTTGGCACCGACGTAGCCGTCGGAGAAGGTGATGGCGTCGCTGCTCTGCCCGGTGTCCTGTCCGGTGGTTGTCGCCGCGTCGCTGTCGTTGCTGTCGTTGCCGTCGTTGCTGCCGCCACCGCAGGCGGTGAGGCTGAGGGCGAGGACGGAGGCGAGGGAGGCGG
Source organism: Corynebacterium sp. CNJ-954 (assembly GCF_001942345.1). Classification (GTDB taxonomy): domain Bacteria; phylum Actinomycetota; class Actinomycetes; order Mycobacteriales; family Mycobacteriaceae; genus Corynebacterium. The sequence goes on along the minus strand of NZ_MKKI01000041.1, from coordinate 77,846 downwards.
CGGTGAGGCGGCGCTTCATGGTGTCGGGCATCGAACACTCCTGAAAATCACGACAGAGTCTGAATTACTGGTCAACCTACTAGTCGGTTCTATCGTCAGAAGAGTTCCGGTACGTCACCGGGATCACGTCCGGGGGTGGGACGACTCGTCCTGTGACACCCCCGACCGGAACCGTCCGGGTCGTGGATCCGACAACTCCATCGTGACCAGCACCGTGACCACGACAGAGTCCACAGAGCCCCCAGGGCCCCCGACGTCCCCGCGCACTGCGGACCGCCAGCAGAGCCATCTGCTCAGACGACTGCATTTCTTCGCGGGTGTGGTGTGCGCGCCGCTGATCCTCGTCGCGGCGGTCACCGGCCTGCTCTACGCGTTCGCACCGACGGTGGAGCAGGTGACGAACCACTCCATGCTCACCGCCACGGCGCCCGACGGCACCGACGGCACCGACGGCACAGTCAGGCTCCCCGTCAGCGAACTGGTGTCCACCGCGCAGGAGGAGCATCCCGACCTGGCGTTGTCCGGTGTGAGGATCGGTGGTGACGGTGAGACGACCCGGGTACTGTTCAACGACCCCGATCTGCCGGAGTCCACCGTGCAGGCGGTGTTCCTCGACCCCTGGACAGGCGAGGTGAAGGGTGACACCACCCAGTACGGCAGTTCGGCCTCGCTGCCGTTGCGACAGTGGATCGCCGAGGGCCATCGCACCGCGTGGCTCGGGGAACCCGGACGACTGTATTCCGAGACGGCCGCGAGCTGGCTGGGAGTCCTTGCGGTCGGTGGGGTGGTGATGTGGTGGCAGCGTCAGCGGAAGAGTCGGGTGGCGGCGTCGAGGCTCAGGAACATGCTGCGTACCGGCGGCCGTGGCCGGACCCGGACGATGCGTCTGCACGGGGCGACGGGGACGCTTGTCGTGGCGGGCATGGTGTTTCTGACTGTCACCGGACTGACCTGGTCGTCCGTCGCCGGCGGCACGATCGGGGAACTCCGCGAGAAGCTGAGCTGGGGGACGCCGTCGGTGGAGGCCACGTTGCCGGGTGCGCAACCGGTGGCACCGTCCGGTGGCGGTGCGCACGCCGGTCACGGGGGGCATGAGGGACACGGGGGTCATGCGATGCCGGCCGGTGTCCGGGTCAGCGGGCTGAACTCCGGATCAGTCGACCGGGTGGTGGCGACGGCGGAGGCGGAACTGCGTGCTCCGGTGACGATCACGCCCCCGGCCGTGGAGGGGCAGGCGTGGACGGCGTCGGAGGACCGGGTCGCCTACCGGTTGTCGAATGACGCGGTCGCGATCGACTGGGCCACCGGCCGGGTGACCGACCGGCTCGACTTCGCGGACTGGCCGCTGGCGGCGAAGGCCACGGGCTGGCTGATCCAGCTGCACATGGGCACCTTGTTCGGTCTCCCGAACCAGCTGGTGCTGGGGCTGCTGGCCGCAGCGATCATCGCGATGGTCTGCTGGGGGTACATGATGTGGTGGAAGCGTCGACCCGCAGGAGGTTTCGCGGGACCACCGCGGAGGGTGCGGTGGTCGCGGCCGACGGCGGGAACTCTGGTCCTCGTCATCGCACTGGTTTCCTACGGTGTCGTTGCACCGCTGTTCGGGATCACTTGCCTGGCTTTCGTCCTGGGCAGCGCACTCTGGGACGCGGCGCGTCGCAGGGCGGGCGCTCCGCTCAGCACTCCACCACGTTGACGGCGAGGCCGCCGCGGCTGGTCTCCTTGTACTTGTCGTTCATGTCGGCACCGGTCTCCCGCATCGTCTGGATGACGGCGTCGAGGGAGACGACGTGCGAGCCGTCGCCGGCCAGGGCGAGACGGGCGGCGGTGACGGCGGTGGATGCGGCGACGGCGTTGCGTTCGATGCAGGGGATCTGCACCAGTCCGCCGATGGGGTCGCAGGTCAGACCGAGGTGGTGCTCCACGGCGATCTCGGCGGCGTTCTCCACCTGTGCTGCGGTACCGCCCCGGACGGCGCAGAAACCTGCGGCAGCCATGGCGCAGGCTGAGCCGACTTCCGCCTGGCAGCCGCCTTCGGCACCGGAGATCGAGGCGTTGGCCTTGATCAGCGAACCGACGGCTGCGGCGGTGAGCAGGAAGGTGCGCACGTCGGCGTCGGTGGCGTCGGGCGTGGTCTTCCACCAGTAGTGCAGGACGGCGGGGATGATGCCGGCGGCACCGTTGGTGGGGGCGGTGACGACGCGTCCGCCTCCGGCGTTCTCCTCGTTGACGGCCAGCGCGTAGACGTGCAGCCATTCATCGATGGCGGAGGTGGGGTCGTCCTCCAGGCGGCGACGCATGGCTGCGGCGCGGCGTCGGACGTGGAGGCGCCCGGGGAGGACGCCTTCGGTGTGCAGGCCGGCGTCGACGCAGGTGCGCATCGCCGCCCAGATGGCGTCGATGCCGGCGGTCACCTCGACGGGGGAGCGGCGCGTGCATTCGGCGGCCCAGGCGACGTCGGCGATGGTGCGGCCGTCGGTGCACAGCGCGAGGAGTTCGCTGGCGTTGCGGAAACCGGGACCGTCCGCGCTGGTGGGGGGCTCAGTTCCACTCTCGTCGCCGACACGTTCGATGAAGCCGCCCCCGATGGAGAGGTACGTCTCCTCCACGGCCGGCGAGGGTGCGCCGTCGGTCCACGCCTGCAGGACCATGGTGTTCGGGTGGCGGAGGTCGCGGGAGGCGGGGTTGAAGACCACGTCATCCCGGCTGAAGAGGACCGGGGTTCTCCCGTCGAGCAGGAGTTCTGTCGGGATCTCAGGGTGCTCCGACCATGCGCCGCGGACGTCGTCCGGGTCGCACGTCTCCGGCTGTGCGCCGCGGAGCCCGGCGACCACGGCGTCCGGGGTGCCGTGCCCGCGTCCGGTGGCGGACAGGGACCCGTAGAGCTGGACGCTGACCCGGGCGATCCCGGGGAGGTCGGCGGTGCGGTGCGCGAAGTCCGCGCCCGCGCGCATCGGCCCGACCGTGTGGGAGGAGGACGGTCCGATGCCGATGGAGAACAGGTCGAGGGCGGAGACGTACACCGTCATATTCAGGACTCTACCGTGGTGGCCCCGGCGGGGCGGGCGGCCTGGCGGGCGAGCAGTTCGTCGCGGGTCTCCGGGGTGAGCGCCACGGTGGCGGCGGCAAGTGCGAGGCCCTTCGCCGAGACGATCGCGGCGTCGTCGCCGGCCGGGGTGGCGGCCGCGGCAGCGAAGCCGGTCGTGTGCGGCGGGGCGTCGGTGCCCAGGAGCGCGATCATCGGGTGGATGGAGGGGACGACCTGGGAGACGTTGCCCATGTCAGTGGAGCCGCCTGCACTGTCCGGCTGTGCCGTGACCTCACGTCCCAGGTCCGTCAGGGCGGTGTTCCAGGCGTCGGCGAGGAGGGGGTCCTGGACGAGGCTGGCGTAGCGGGGCTCGGTGTCCACCACCGACCAGGAGCAGCCCGACGCCAGGGCGCCGGCTTCGAAGCAGTTCATCACCCGGCGCTTGGCGTCCTCGAGGACGTCCATGTCGAAGGCGCGGACTTCGGCGTCGATTTCGGTGTGGTCGGGGATGATGTTGGTGACGTGGCCGCCTTCGGTGACCACACCGGCGACGCGGACGGACTTGTCCAGCTGCTGGCGCAGCAACCCGATGGAGGTCAGCGCCACTGTCGCCGCGTCGAGGGCGTTGACGCCGTTCTGCGGTGCGGCCGCGGCGTGGGCGGGGACGCCGGTGTAGGTGACCTTGAAGCGGTCGACGGCCTGACTGGTGAAGTCGCCGCACCGGGCGTCGGTGGTGCCGGGGCCGCCGTGGACCATGAGGGAGATGGTCGCGTCCTCCCAGGCACCTTCGCGCAGCATGAGCACCTTGCCGCCGCCGTGTTCCTCGGCCGGGGTGCCGAGGAGCTTGACGCGGATGCCCGCGGCGTCGGCGATCTCGGCGAGCCCCAGTGCGGCTCCGAGACCGGCGGTGGCGATGATGTTGTGTCCGCAGGCGTGGCCGATGCCGGGGAGGGCGTCGTACTCGGCGCAGACGGCGACGACGAAGTCTCCGCTTCCGTAGGTGGCTTCGATGGCGGTGTCCAGGCCGTAGACGCCGACGGTGACGTCGAAACCGGCGGCACGCAGTTCCTCGGCGACGAGCGTGGCGGAGTCGTGTTCCTCGAAGGCGAGCTCGGGGTTCGCGTGGAGGGTGTGGCTGATCTCGAGCAGGCGGTCGCGGTGGTGGTCGATACGTCCGGTGACGGCGTCCGTCGCGGTGGTGAGGGTGGTGAGATCAGTCATTCGGGGCTCCTTGAAAAGAGGGTCGGTGGTCACCGTGGTGGGCGCGCACGTCAGGCGTAGTGTGAGCATAAGGTAGTGAGGCGCTGGAACCTTCAGGCCGTAGAGCAGGAAATCGACGGAAAATGGTCAGATGACGCAGGAAATGACACTGGATGCTCTGGATGAACGGCTAGTTCACGCCGTTCAGGTGGCTCCGCGTGCAGCGTGGGCGGCGCTGGCGCCCGTTGTCGGTGCGGACCCGGTCACTCTCGCCCGCCGGTGGTCGCATCTCAGACGGCAGGGGGCCGTCTATGTGACGGGGTACGGGTGGGATCCCGACGCGGTGTTCTCCCTCATCGAAATCGAATGTCAGCCGGGGCGGACCATGCAGGTGGCGGAGGCGTTGGTGGAGGAGCGCGGGGCGTTCACGATCGACCTCACCGCCGGTGCCCGTGACATCATGCTCAGCCTGCTGACCCCGGACACCTCGGCGTTGGCGCACTGGACCCTTGAGCACATCCAGGACCTGGACGGGGTGCGCCGTGTGCGCACGCACCTGGTCTCCCAGATCGTCGCTGACGCCCGCGAGTGGCGTCTGCGGGCCCTCTCCCGGGACGAGGTGTCGGCGATCGCCGGGCGTACTGCGCCCGGCGGTACCGGTGCGGCGATGCCACGACTGAACCCCGATGAACTGGAGAAGGTCCGCGAGGTGCTGGCGGTGGACGGGAGGGCCTCGTCTGCTGAGGTGGCGGAGGCGGCGGGCATCACCGCACGTAAGGCCCGCGAGGTCGTGGCGGCGATGACCGCCACGGACCGGTACAAGGTCCGCGTGGACGTCGCACGGTCGCGGACCCCGTGGCCGGTGTCGGTGTGGTACTTCCTCCAGGTGCCGGCGGACAAGGTGTCCAGGGTCGGGCCGTTGCTCAGCAAGATCGATGAGGCCCGTCTGGTGGTCACGGCGACGGGTGAGTACAACGTGATCATGGCGGCATGGCTTCGTTCGCTGCTGGAGGTGAACAAACTGGAGGCGGTCCTCGAGGAGCGGCTGCCGGGAGTCCGGATCGTCGACCGGTCAGTGGTGCTGCGGTCTCTGAAGCACCTCGGTCATGTCCTCGACGACAACAGTGACGCCACGGGACGGACAGTTCCGATGCCCTGACGGGGCTCATGTCAGATCCTGCGATCTCGGACCTCTTGACGTCATTTCCTGCATCTGCACGTGTTTGTGTGTTGGGTCACGTACTTTCGCGCCATCCCCGCACCGGGGACGGGCAGGCGGCACGTGACGACCTCGGGATGACACCCCTCCCGGCGCCGACTGACCGGTGAACTCACCACGAGAAGAGAACCAGACATGAGTAACAAGCCTGTGGAGGCCCCGGCCGCCACGAGTGAGCCCAGTCCGCCGCGCATCATCGCCCCGACACTCCGTAGTCCCGGCCTCTGGATCCTGGCCGGGCTCATCATCGTCATCGCGGCGATCGCCCAGTTCATCGGGCCAGTGGAGATCTCGCTGGGTTTCGCCGCACTGTCCCTGCTCCCGATGATCTGGGCGTTGGCGATGGGGGTGGGGATCTCGACACAGCGGATCCGGCGCCTGCCGCTGGACCTCCAGCATGTGGCGAATGCGGTCATGGGTGTGGCGGTGCTGGTACTTGTCGCCCGCCTGTCGTTCACGCTGGGGCCGAACATTCCGTTCCTCCTCGACGCCGGGCCTGCACTCCTCCTGCAGGAGATCGGCAACATCGTGGGACCGATCTGCCTCGCACTGCCCCTGGCGGTGATGCTGCGCATGGGGTCCGCCACGGTGGGCGCCACGTTCTCGATCGACCGTGAAGGTGCCTTCGCCATGGTGACCGAGCGGTTCGGGCCGAACTCGCAGCAGTACCGGGGTGTGCTGTCGATGTACATCTTCGGGTCGGTGTTCGGTGCCGTGATCATCAGTCTCATCGCGTCGTTGGCGTCCTCCCTGGGGATCTTCGACTGGCGTGCCCTGGCGATGGGTGCCGGTGTGGGGTCGGGGTCGATGATGGCCGCAGGGTCGGCGTCGGTGACTGCGGCACACCCGGAGTTCGCCGACCAGATTCTCGCGCTCAGTACGACGGCGAACCTCATCGCCTCCATCGCCGGTGCGTACCTGGGCATCTGGGTGGCCCTGCCGCTGGCCGGCCGGTTCTACCGCTTCCTCACCCGCCGTCAGAGCGCGAAGGACGACAAGAAGGCAGTCAGCGCCGACAAGGTGCTGAAGACATCGGTCGACCTGGCGTCCGCTGTGACGGATGCGCCGATCGTGAAGATGCCCCTGTGGATCTCACTGTCGATGATCAGCGTTGCCGGGGTCGTCGTCTCCGTCGTCTCGACCGGTGGGTTCTCCTGGGACATGGTGATCACCTACCTCGCCATGGCCCTGCTCACCGCAGCCGGGATCTGGGTCGCCCGGATCACGAAGGGGAAGGCGCCGGCGATCATCATCGTGATCACGGTCGGGACGCTGCTGACGATTCCGGCGTCACCGGTGTCCTCGTGGCTGCTGCAGGTCTCTGAGAGTGTGGACTTCCTTGCGGTGATCACCATGATGCTGTCGGTGGCTGGCCTGAGTATCGGCAAGGACCTGCCGTTGCTCCGCCAGATCGGGTGGAAGATCATCCCTGTCGGGATCGTGGTCATCGTCGCGACCTACCTGGCGTCGACCGTCATTGCCGAAGGCGTGCTCCAGATCATCGGGTAGGCGCACCCGTGCCGCAGATTGTTCTAGTGAAGTGCACGTATTTCTCGACTACATGTGCACGTGGCTAGAAACATTCTGCGCGGTCCGGGGGAAGACCAGGGTGATCTCGCCGCCGATGTCGACCCTGGTCACCGGACGTTGATACACCGGCTCCAGGATGTCCGGGACGAGCACCTCGTCCGGGGAACCGTCGGCGACGACGTGGCCGTCCTCCAGGACGACGATGCGGTCGCAGTAGCGGGCGGCGAGGTTCAGGTCGTGGAGCACGACGGCGGAACCGGGAAGCCCGCTGACCAGTTCGAGGATGTCGTGCTGGTAGCGGATGTCGAGGTGGTTCGTCGGTTCGTCGAGGAGGATGTGGGGGGTCTGCTGGGCCAGTGCCCGGGCGATGAGGGCACGCTGGTGTTCACCGCCGGAGAGACCGTTCAGGTCGCGGCGGGCGAGGTCGGTGAGCCCGACGGCGTCGAGTGCACCACCGACGACGGCCCGGTCGTGGCCGGTGGTGCGCGCCCCGAATCCCTGGTGGGGAAGTCGTCCGAGCATCACCAGGTCGGCGACGCTCATCGGTATGCCGGAGGAGGCGGCGTCACGTTCCTGAGCGACGACGGCGATCCGGGTGGCGATGTCGCGTCGCCGTGTCGTGGCGATGTCGTCGCCGTCGAGCAGGACGCGCCCGGCCGTCAGTGGTGCCGCCCCGTAGAGGGCACGCAGCAGCGTGGTCTTCCCCGAACCGTTGGGGCCGACGAGGCCGAGCGTGCCGGTGGAGGGCACGGTGAGGGAGACGTCGTCGATGACGGGGTGTCCGGCGTAGGTGACCCGGATGTTCTCTGCGGTGATCACGGGTGCTCCCGCAGGTACTCGTTCAGCGTGTCCACGCCGTCCAGGGCGAGTGGCGTCGGTGGTTCGGCGTAGTTGAGCAGCATCGGCAGAATCCGCTGGTCGCGGCCGGCGGTGGTGCGGTCGATACCGGGAAGACGGTTGACCTCGTCGACGATGTCCCGGCTGTCGCCGGAGCTGTACAGGGCGACGATCACGTCGGGGTCACGGTCGACGATGTCCTCGGCGGTGACGTCGAAGACCCGCTCGCTCTGATCGTCGTAGACGTTGGACGCCCCTGTCGCAGCGACCACGGGGGCGGCCATCGAGCCGGTGCCGTAGGCGTAGGTCACTCCGCCGCCGACGGTGGGGTACAGGACGGCGACACTGCGTCCCGTGCCCGCGGCGTTCGACGCCTCCTGAGCGGTGTCCAGACGGCGTTGCAGATCGTCGACGAGAGCTGTGGCCTGGTCCGGACGGTTGAAGACGGTGCCGTAGAGTCGGATCTGGTCCCAGACGTCGTCCCAGGTGACGTCGCCGTCGATCGCTCCGCAGAACGCGGGTTCCTCGATGAGCGGGATGTCGGAGCTGGCCAGGGTCTGGCGGTTGACGGTGTCGGTCTCGCCCAACACAAGATCGGCACCCGAGGCGACGACCTCTTCACGCGAGATCTGCAGGTGCCCGGAGTCGTCGGTGCGGTCGGTGATCGAGGGGATGCCGTCCAGGGTGGCGTTGGTGGCGTCGTCGTAGTACTCGGTGGGGTACTGACCGGCCCGGTGGGTGACGTGGTCGAGGACGCCGAGGGCGCTGAGGGTGCTCACCGCGGCGGGTTTCAGCAGGGTGACGTTGTCCGGCACACCGTCGAGGGTGACGGTGTCACCGCAGTTGTCGACCGTCGTCGCCGCTGTCTCCTCTGCCTGGGAGCATGATGCCAGGAGCAGTGATGCCGCCAGGACGACTGATGCGGTGGACAGGGTGGTTGTTGTGGTGCGTGTCATGCTTGGACTCCCTGGTGCATGCGGTGGACGAGAAGGAGGAGGAAGGGTGCGCCGACGATGGCGGTGATGATGCCGACGGGGATTTCCTGTGGCGCGAGCAGCGTGCGTGAGCCGATGTCGGCCCAGCACAGCAGGATCGCGCCGAGCAGGGCGGCGACGGGGACGTTCGAGCGGTGTGCACCACCGACGAGCCGTCGGGCGAGGTGGGGGACGACGAGACCGACGAAGCCGATGGATCCGGCCATCGCCACGACCGTGCCGACGAGGAGGCACGAGAGAATCAGGAGGACGACGCGCAGGCGGTCCGGGTGAATGCCCAGCGTGAGGGCGGTGTCGTCGCCAGCGGCCAGGGCGTCCACTCGAGGAGCGATGACCAGGAGCACCGCCGTCACCAGAAGGATGACGACAACCACGGCGGCCAGTGGGCCGGACCAGGACGCCAGCCCGAGGGAACCGAGCAGCCAGAACATCACCGACCGGGACGATTCCGCCGAGTCGGAGGCGAAGATCATGAAGCTGGTCACCGCCGACAGGGCGTAACCGACGGCGACGCCGGCCATGATCAGACGGGTGGCGGTGAGCCGGCCGGCGGAGCGGGCGACGCCGAAGACGATGAGGGACGCCACGGTCGCCCCGAGGAAGGCACTGGACTGGAGGGCGTAGTCGCCGAAGCCGGCACCCACGCCGGTGAGTATGGCGGCGGCGGCGCCGACGGACGCCCCGGAGTTCACACCGAGGACGTAGGGGTCGGCGAGGATGTTGCGCACCGTGGCCTGCAGGATCGCCCCGGCGACGGCGAGACCGGCGCCGACCGTCGCGGCGAGGACGGCGCGGGGCGTCCTGATCGTCCAGATCACGGCGTCATGGCGGGAGAGGTCTGTGCCGTCCGGCATGTCGAGTGCGGTGCCGAAGAGATGGTGGGAGAGGATGCGTGCGGAGTCGAGGGGGGAAATGGAGACCGGGCCTACGCCGACGCTGAGCACCAGAGTTACTAGAAGTGCGACGGTGAGAACTGTCGTCCAGAGTGCTGTCCGGCGCCGCGCCGCGCCATGCCCGAGGGTGTCGCGGTCCACGGTGCCGGTTGTCGTTACTGCGGAGCGGGCTCGGATGGTCACAGGGGTTCACGCTACTGCCCCGGACATCTCATTCGCACGTTCAAATGAACGTTTGAATGAAGGTTTTACCTGCCGGAAATCTCCGGGGTGATGTTCGCCTGCAACGCAGGCGCGTAGGCGGCGACGACATCGTCGATGCAGGTGCTCGCGAGAGGTTCGATCCGGGCAACATAACGCATCAGGGCCAGGCCGGTCAGTTGACTCGCGATCAGTGAGGCCCTCAGTTGCCCGTCGGGCCCCTCGAGACGCGCGGTGAATCTCTCCGTCACCACGCTCTGGGCGAAGTTGAGTAGCGGGGCGTTCTCCAGACTGCCGTCGAAGGTGCTCCGGACGGCAGCGGTGAACACGTCACGGTGCGGATCCCAGGACTCGCAGAACGTCCGGACGAGCCGGTTCCCGAGCCCGTCCAGCGGCCCGTCGAGGACACCAGCGATCTTCTCGAGCGGGTTGAACGGCAACGCCATGGTTGCCACGAGCAGGTTGGCCTTGTCGCCGAAATGATGGTTGATCAGACTCGGGTCGACTCCCGCAGCGCCGGCGATGGAGCGGACAGACGCTCCGCGGAAGCCGCGTTCGGCGAACTGGGCCCGGGCGACGTCGATGATGGTCTGCCGGGTCAGTGCCGGATCTCCGCCGCGTGGGCGTCCCCGTCCGCGGGGGCTGCGTTCCGCGCTCACGCTGTACGCCGTCGCAGTGTCAGGGCGGCCAGGGCGACCGACGCCAGAGCGAAGGCCAGTACCACCGTCAGGTCGACGGCGAAGTCGCCGTTCCATCCACCGGACTGTGTGAGGCGGGTGAAGGAGTCCGCGGAGTAACTCAGCGGCAGGACATCGGATATGCGGGTCAACACGGTGGCCATCGTGTCACGTGGGGTGAGCAGACCGCACAACAGCAACTGGGGTATCACCACCAACGGCATGAACTGCACGGCCTGGAACTCGGTCCGGGCGAACGCTGAGGCGAGTAGTCCCAGGCCTGTCCCGAGCAATGCGTTCGCCACCGCGAAGACGCCCAGGATCCAGGGGGTGGCCACGTCCAGGTCGAGCAGCCAGATGCCGACGGCGGAGGTGACCGCGGCCTGGACGAGTCCGGCGGTCCCGAAGGCGAGGGCGTAGCCGGCGATGAACTCGCCGCGGCGGAGACGGGTGCTCAGCAGCCGTTCCAGCGTCCCTGAGGTCCGTTCCCGGACCATGGTCACCGAGGTCAACAGGAACATGATGATGAACGGAAACAGTCCCAGCATCTGCGGGCCCACACGGTGGAACATCTCGGGGTTGGCGTCGAAAACGTACTTGAACAGCCACAGGAGCAGGGACGGAAGCGCCAGGACGAGTGACAGGCTCCGGGGATCGTGGAAGAGCTGTGCGCCGACGCGGCGGGCGGTGGCGAGTGCGCGGTTCATGACGCGTCCCTCTCTGCCAGAGTCAGGAAAGCCTGCTCCAGGTCGTCCTGTCCGGTGTCCTTCCGGAGTTCATCCGGGGTCGCGTCGGCGATGAGCTGTCCTTCACGCATCAGCACGACACGGTCGCAGCGTGCGGCCTCGTCCATGACGTGGCTGGAGACCAGGAGCGTCTTCCCGTCCTGCGCCAGGCCGGTGAACAGCGTCCAGAGGTCGCGGCGCAGGACCGGGTCGAGGCCGACGGTCGGTTCGTCGAGGAGGTACACCTCGGCGTCGCCGACGAACGCCGCGGCGAGGGACACCCGGGTGCGTTGCCCGCCGGAGAGGTTTCCGGTCAGGTCGTGTTCACGCCCGGTCAGTCCGACGTCGTGGAGGGCCTGGGCGACGGCGGTGTGGTCCGCCCCGCTGATCCGCGCGAAGTAGCGGAGGTTCTGTTCCACGGTCAGGTCCGGGTAGACGGAGCTCGCCTGGGTCACGTAGGCGACCTTCTCCCGGTTGGCTGCGCTGCCGGCCGACTGGCCCAGGACGGTGACATCGCCGGACCGGATGACCTGTACTCCGGCGATGGCGCGGATCAACGTGCTCTTGCCGCACCCGCTCGGGCCGAGGATCCCGGTGATGGAGCCGTTGGGCACACGGAGGTTGAATCCGGTGAGGACGTGGTGTTTTCCGCGCGTCACGTGGAGGTCCGTGATCTCGACTGCGGTTTTATTCAACATACGTTTAATATAGCGCCGACGGAGAATGCGGGGCAATACCTCTCGTCGTTCCGCTACAGTGCAGAGACATGGACGGTGCCGCGGAGAGGAACAGGGAGCATGCAGCTCATGACGCTGATCTCTCCCGTATGCGTGCGCTCTCCGACGAGTGGGCGGAGACGTTCCGCCTTCTCGGCGATCAGACGAGGCTGAGACTCCTCACCGTCCTGCACTACGTCGGGCCCGGCACGCTGAGCATGTCCGAACTCGCTGCACGCGCCGGGGTGAAGACGGCGACGGCGTCCGCGGCGTTGCGGCTCCTGACCACCGCGGGTGTGGTGACGGCGACGCGCGACGGACGGATGATGCGGTACGCACTCACCGATGAACGTGTGCACCGGTTGCTGCACCACTTCGGCGGGACGCACGCGCACTGAACCGTACTGACCCGCGCTGAACCGAGCTGACCAGGGCACCCCACACGCGCCCGCAGAGCACGTACTCTCGGTGTGGCAACCGAACTCTCACCGAGGAGGCTTACGGACATGAGCACGATCACCACGCGCGACGGTGTGAACCTGCACGTCGACGACAGCGGAGAGTCAGGGGACCTGGGGCGTACCGTCGTCCTGATCCACGGCTGGCCCCTGTCGGCGGAGTCCTGGTCGGCACAGACATCGGTCCTGCGCAAGAACGGTTACCGGGTTGTCGCCTACGACCGTCGCGGTTTCGGACGGTCCGACAAGCCCGACTCCGGTTACGAGTACGACACCCTCGCCAAGGACCTGGAGGACGTGCTGGCCGGACTCGACCTCACCGACGTCACCCTCGTCGGGTTCTCCATGGGCGGCGGTGAGGTGGCACGCTACTTCAGCGTCGGTGACACCTCGCGCATCCGCAGCGTCGTCTTCGCCGGTGCGGTGCCGCCGTACCTGCTGAAGACGGACGACAATCCGGACGGCCCACTCACTGAAGAGGCCGCCAAGGAAATGGAGGACGGTCTGCGTGCGGACCGCGACGCCTTCTTCGAGGACTTCACCACCGGATTCTTCTCCGTCGGGGATGACCTCAAGGTCAGCGAGGAGACCAGGAAGGACGCGGTGCGCATGGCGCAGCAGAGCGACCAGACCGCTGCGCTGGGCTGCATGGAGGCCTTCGGGACCACCGATTTCCGCGAGGATCTGCCGAAGATCGAGGTCCCCACGCTCATCATCCACGGTGATTCGGACGACATCGTGCCGTTCGAGGGATCGGGTAAGCGCACCGCCGACATTGTGCCGCATACCCGCACCACCGTGATCGAAGGTGCGCCGCACGGGTTGAACGCCAGCCACGCCGCCGAATTCAATGCGTCGCTGCTGGAGTTCCTCGCGGACTGAGTTGTCCTGCCCCACCCTGCAGGCACCTGAGCCACCGCACCAGTGACTGCACCCCCGCAGTGTTTCCGCCGGGTAAAACCTGCGTCGTACTGTCCCCAGGCACGCTGTGCTTCGCTACCGTTGGACAGGTAGGCCCATCGGCCGATGCACATCAGCACGCACAGAAGGACGCATCGTGGAACTCAGTCCCCGGGAGCAGGAGAAGCTCCTCATCTTCACCGCCGCCGACGTCAGCCGCAGACGGCAGGCCCGGGGACTCGCCCTCAACGTGCCCGAAGCCACCGCGCTGATCAGCGAGGCAGTCATCGAGGCCGCGCGGGACGGCAGGACCGTGGCCGAAGCCATGGAGATCGGTACACAGGTCCTCGGCAGCGACGACGTGCAGGACGGAGTCCGTGAACGACTGACCCTGATCCAGGTCGAGGCCACGTTCCCCGACGGTACGAAACTCGTCAGCGTCCACGACCCGATCGGGATGTGACCGTGAGCGTCACCGTCCTCTACGCCGGCCCCGAGGCGCCGACCCCGTCCGCCCTGCAGGACGCCACGGGGGTGCCGGTGGTCACCGGCCCCCGCGGTCTTTCCCGCCACGCCGAAGAGGTTCGCACGCAGGACGTTCCGCTGGTGGTCATTCCGGCGGGGACGGGGCGCGCGCTGACGTCGGTCACCCAGGCCGCCCAGGCGTTGCAGTGGGCGCGGCGTTCCGGGACGCAGGTCGTGCTCGGACCGTCACTGATCGACGCGACCCGCGCCGTCGCCGAGATGCGGCGCCACCTGCGTGCTGCGGCGGTGTCGCACGACGGTGTCCTGTTCCGTGCGAACACCGTCGACCCGTTCGCCGACGCAGAACTGCTGCGCCGGGTGCGGCTCGCCCAGCAGTTCTCCGAGAATCTCCTGGTGGAGGTCACCTTCGAGGGGTCGTGGCCGTCACCGGACACCGCGCGCGAGCGCCTCCGTCTCCTCGGTGCCACGGGTGTCGCGGAGATCCGTGCTGATCTGGGCGCGGATCATGGGGCCCCGTTGTTCCGGCCGTCGTCCCTGGCCACCGCCGTACAACGTGCATCGCACACCGCGCTGCACCTGCTTCGTGATCATCATGACGACGGCATCGCTGCGGGTCTGCTCGCGGACCACGCCACCGGTTTCGCCCACTCGCACGGCGACGAGGACGGGCACACGCACTCCCACCCGCACAGCCATTCCCACTCCCACCACCACTAGGAGAGCCCCATGTCCGGATCCGTCAGCTACGGTCAGGCCTCAGACCAGCCGTCGGTGGTCGAGCTGAACCCGGGGCGTGCCACCAGGACCCTCCGGGTGTCGAACACCGGTGACCGGGCCGTCCAGGTGGGCTCCCACTACCATTTCTTCGAGGTCAACCCGGCCCTCAGCGTCGACCGTGAGGCGGCGTGGGGCATGCATCTGGACATTCCCTCGGGACTGGCGGTGCGCTTCGAACCGGGCGATTCCCGCGAGGTCACCCTGGTGGACTTCGGTGGTCGGCGCATCCTGCACGGTTTCGCGGGACTGGTCGAAGGGTGCCTCGACGATCCGGCGGTGAAAGCCCGCGCCCTGGAGAACCTGCCGGGCTTCCTCGCCACCAACGATGAGCTGGAGATCCTCCCATGAGCACCATCGACCGGTCCCGCTACACCGAGATCTACGGCCCGACCACCGGTGACACCGTCACCCTGGCGGACACGTGCCTGCAGGTGCGCATCGACTGCGACTATCTCGCCGACTCCTACGGTGACGAGTCCGTGTACGGCGGCGGCAAGGCGGTGCGTGACGGCATGGCCCAGGACCCCACCGCCGTCGGGAACGCCCTGGACACCGTCATCACCGGCGCCATCGTCCTCGACGCGGTGGTCGGTGTCGTCAAAGGTGATGTCGGCATCCGCGACGGCCGCATCGTGAAGATCGGCAAGGCAGGCAACCCCAACACGCAGGACGGTGTCGACCCCGACCTGGTCATCGGGCCAGGTACCGAGGTCATCGCCGGTGAGCACCGCATCCTCACCGCCGGGGGCGTGGACACCCACATCCACTACATCACCCCGCAGCAGGCCGAGCACGGCCTGGCCAACGGCATCACCACCTTCTTCGGTGGCGGCACCGGACCGGCCGAGGGCACCCTCGGCACCACCTGCACGCCCGGGGCGTCCGGCGTGCAGTTCATGCTGCGGGCCGCTGAGGGCATGCCGGTGAACACCGGCTTCCTCGGCAAGGGTTCCGGCGCGCTTCCGGACGCACTGGCCGCGCAGATCCGTGGAGGGGCCGCCGGGCTGAAGATCCACGAGGACTGGGGCGCGACTCCGGCGAACATCCGCAACGCCATGGACGTCTGCGACGAATTCGACGTCCAGCTCGCCATCCACACCGACACCCTCAACGAAGGCGGCTTCTTCGAGTCCACCGCCCGCGCGTTCAAGGGACGTCCTGTGCACACCTTCCATTCGGAGGGGGCCGGCGGAGGCCACGCGCCCGACATCCTGCGGGTCACGGGCATGCCGAATGTCCTGCCGGCCTCCACCAACCCCACGTTGCCGTACACGGTGAATTCCGTGGAAGAGCTGCTGGACATGGTGATGGTCTGCCACCACCTCTCGCACGACATTCCGGAGGATGTGGCCTTCGCGGACTCCCGGGTGCGCGCCGAGACGATCGCCGCGGAGACCGTGCTCCACGACCTCGGCATCATCAGCATCTTCAGCTCCGACTCCCAGGCGATGGGGCGGGTCGGCGAGTCCTGGATCCGCGCGTTCCAGACCGCCCACCACTGCCGGGAGCAGCTCGGTGAACTGGACGGGGACGCCGGTACCGGTGCCGACAACAACCGGGTGCTGCGCTACCTGGCGAAGATGACGGTCAACCCGGCGATCGCCCAGGGCATCGGCGGTTACGTCGGCAGTATCGAGCCGGGCAAACTGGCCGACCTGGTGCTGTGGCCGGTCGACTCCTTCGCCGCGAAGCCCCGCCTGGTGCTGCGTCAGGGGCGTATCGCCTACGCGCAGATGGGTGACCCGAACGCGTCCCTGGCCACCCCGCAGCCAGTCCTCTACCGTGACCAGTTCGCCAACTACGGGACGGCCCTGCAGAGCACCCGGGTGACGTTCATGTCCGCCGCGGCGATCGCGGCGGGCGTCCCCGAACAACTCGGACTGACCTCGACCGTCCTGCCGGTGACCGGCACCCGTGACATCGGCAAGGAGGACATGGTCCGCAATGACCGTCTCGCCGACATCGCCGTGGACCCGGACACCTACGAGGTCACCGTCGACGGCGTCGCCGCAACGATCGCCCCGGCGACCACACTGCCGCTGGCGCAGAAGTTCTTCTTGTTCTGATGCTCCCGATGCTCCCGTTCCTGCAGGCCCTGACCTACGCAGACTCCGCCTACCCGTCGGGACGCTACACCCTGTCCCACGGACTGGAGGGGCTGGTGCAGGCCGGACGGGTCCGTGGGACGCAGCAGGTCACGGACGTGCTGACCGACCATCTGCGCCACACCGCCGGGCCCGGTGACGGTGTGGCGACGGCGGCCGCGGTGATGACGGACGACCTCGCCACCCTGGTCACCCTGGACCATGAACTCGCCGCGACGAAGGTCACCGGCGAACTCCGGCGTGCGTCGTCCCGGGTGGGGCGCCAGCTTCTGCAGGTCACCGCTCAGGTCGCCGACCGGCTTGGTGAGGATCAGCCGGTGGCCCTCCGGGAGTACGCCGCGGCGGTCGCAGCCAAGGAGGCTCCCGGGAACCAGGCTGTCGCCGCCGGTCTGATACACGCGTGCCACGGGTTGGATGCAGCAACCGCTGTCGCCACCGAACTCACCGGTCTCGCCGTCGGATGGGCTGGTGCGGCGCTGCGGCTGCGTCAGTGTGACCACATCGGTGCCCAGGTCGCCATCACCGCCGCACACCCGGTGATCGCGGAGGTCGCCGACCGGGCCGTCCGTACCGCCGCAGAGCTTCTCGCCAACGGCGACTGGAGCATGGTGGGACGGGCCAGCCCCGGCAGTGACCTGGCCTCCGCCGCGCACGAGACCGCCCCCGCACGACTGTTCATGAGCTAGAGAGGAAATCACCCCATGACTACCCCGAGTACCCCTGACCCCGTCACCGGCACCGGTTCGCCGCTTCGTATCGGCATCGGCGGCCCCGTCGGCTCCGGCAAGACCGCCCTGATCGAGGCATTGGTGCCCCGGTTCGCCGAGGCCGGACGCCAGGTGGGGGTGATCACCAACGACATCTACACCCAGGAGGACGCCATGCACGTCCGCCGGGAGCTTGACGGGGTGATCAGTCCCGACGTGGTCATCGGTGTGGAGACCGGCTCCTGCCCGCACACCGCGGTGCGTGACGACCCGACGATGAACCTCATGACCGCCGCCGACCTGCTCGACGAACATCCGGAGATCGACACCCTGTTCTTCGAGTCCGGCGGCGACAACCTCACGCTCACCTTCTCCCCGGCGCTGGTGGACGTGTTCGTCTTCGTGCTGGACACCGCAGAGGGGCAGAAGATGCCGAAGAAGCGGGGGCCCGGCATCACCGAGTCGGACATCCTGGTGATCAACAAGACCGACATCGCCCAGTACGTGCGCTGCGACCTCACCGTGATGAACGCCGACGCCGTGGACGTACGTGACGGCAACCCCGTCGTCCTCACCGACTGCTTCTCCGGTCAGGGTATCGTCGAACTGCAGCAGAAGCTGGAGGGGTTCCGGGAGAACCGGGAGTGACCTCCCTCGACCCGTCCTCCCTCACTCCACCCGTCCCGCACGAGATGGCGGACGTCGCGGGGGAGCGCTCCTCCGGAGGGGTGATGCCGGTGGGACGTCCCGGCAAGGTCGGTGTCCTCGACGTCACGCTGGGGGTGAGAGGTGGACGGACGGGAGTGGTTTCGCGGTTCGTCAAAGCGCCGATGCAGCTGACCCGCCCGCTGTACATCGACCCGTCCGACCCCGGCGAGGCGTTCCTCTACATTCGTACCACCGGCGGTGGGCTGGCCCAGAATGACCGCATCCGTCAGGTCCTCCGCCTGGAATCCGGCTCCCGGGCGACGGTGACCACCCAGGCCGGTACGCCGGTGCACCGCATGGATGCCGGGATGGCGTCGCAGTGGGTGAGCCTGCACGTCGCCGATGGTGCGGTGTGCGAGTACCTGCCCGGCCAGACGATTCTCTTCGCCGGTTCCCGCCTGCTGCAGACCACCGACGTGGACGTCGCACCCGGGGGGACGGTGCTTGCCGCGGAGGTGATGCTGACCGGACGACTCGCCCGCGGGGAGGTCAACGGTTTCGACACCCTCGCGCAGCGCTTCCGGGTCACGCGGAACGGTCGCCCGCTGCTGTCTGACACCTTGTGCGTCACCGGTGCGACGGCGAATTCCGAGATGCTGCTGTCGCGCTGGCCGGTGTGGGGGACCGTGCTCATCGTGCCATCGGCGGGTTCGGCGGGTACGTCTGTGAAGAAGCTGCTGGTGTCGGTCAGGGAACTGCTGGTGGAGCAGTGTGCGGGAACCGACGCCGGGGACCTGACCGCCGCGGCGTCCACCATGGTCGGGGACGCCGGCCTCACCGTCCGCGTGGCGGGGGAGGATCCGGTCGCCGTGCGGGCGGTCGTGGATGCCGTCCACGACCATGCCCGCCGGGCCCTGCTGGGCCGGCCTGCGGTGGACCTGCGCCGGATGTGAGTGCTCAGCTACCATCGGCGACAGTAGTGGACGGCACGTCAGCGGAGGGGAACACCATGGCAGATGATGAGAACGGGGACGACCTGGTCATCGAGAACGTGGACGGGCTCGGGGAGTTCGTCATCTACACGACCGAGGACGGGGATGTGGAGGTCCATCTCCGGGTGGTCGACGGGACGGTGTGGCTGACGCAGCGCGAGATGGCGGAGCTGTTCGGGGTGAGCCGAGCAAACGTGGATGCACACCTGCGGAACATCTATGAAGAAGGCGAGCTGACCAGGGATCGAACCTGCAAGAAATTCTTGCAGGTTCGATCCGAGGGCGACCGCACGATCCGGCGAAGCATCGACCACTTCAACCTCGATGCCGTCCTCGCCGTCGGGTACCGGGTGAGGGGACGTCGCGGTGTCCAGTTCCGGACCTGGGCCAGTAGCGTCCTCACGGAGTACCTCATCAAGGGTTTCGCCATGGACGATGAGCGGCTCAAGGATCCGCGTGGCCGCGACTACTTCTCCGAGCTGCTGGAGCGCATCCGGGACATCCGGTCCTCCGAAGTGCGTCTCTACCAGCAGGTCCGTGATGTCTTCGCGCTCGCCGACGACTACGACAAGGATGATCCGCGTTCCGTGTCGCTGTTCCGACAGATTCAGAACAAACTGCACTACGCGGTCACCGGTCAGACGGCCGCCGAGGTCATCGCCACCCGGTGTGATCCGACCGCAGACAACCTCGGCTTGACCAGCTTCGCAGGAAAGACGGTGCGCAAGAAGGATGTCGGAACCGCCAAGAACTACCTGACCCGGGAGGAACTCGACGAGCTCAACCGTCTTGTCGATCAGTTTCTCAGCTACGCGGAATCCCAGGCCCGACGCCGCAAGGTTATTCACATGGCGGACTGGTTGGAGAAGACGGACCAGTTCATCGAGTTCAATGACTACGAGGCGCTCAACGACGCCGGTCGGATCCGGATGAACGACGCCAGGCAGCTCGCCGGTGACCGGTATGCCGTCTATGACGCGCACCGTCGGGCACCCGGGGAGGCTCAGGCGGCAGCGGCGGAGTTGGCCGAGCTACAGAGTATCGAGCGACGCATTCTGGCTGACCGGGAACGCCTGGCACCGCGACGGATTGCGGACGTGGGTCCGAGTGACTGACTGTCGCACGGGGCGTCGGCATCTTGGGATCTGAGGATGGTGAGTCGACATTTTCCACGTCCGGAGTGGTAGGACTACTGTTCCCAGGGGTTGACCAGGGGAACCCCGGTCGGTGTGAAGTCCCGGGTGTTGCGCGTGGCCACGGCAAGTCCGTGGACAAGCGCTGTTGCTGCGATCAGCGCGTCCCTCTCTGGAGCGGGGTCGGGGACATGGAGGGTCGCTGTCCGGACTGCCGTGTCCACGTCGATCTCAAGAGTCCGCGAGGTGAAGACGTCCATCACATCGTCGTCGAGCCAGTTCCGGAGGCGTCGGCCCTGGACGATGTCGCGGCGTTCCACACGGCGTACCCCGAGTTCAAGTTCCATGACGGTGATGACGCTGATGTAGAGATCTGTCGGACGCTGCGCCGCGATCCAGTGGCGGACGGAAGGATCGGCACGGCGTGGGGACCTCCTGAGTTCACTGAGCACGTTGGTATCGAGAAGGTATCTCACAATTCAGGGACCCTCAGTCCGAAAGAGACTGGGCCCGGGTCAAAGTCGATCTCGTCGGCGTCCTCGTCGTTCATGCTGAGGCGGTCGAGTAGATCCTCGTTGTCTCCGGTGAGGTCGCGGTAGTCGTCGATGGTCAGGAGGACGTAGGCGGGACGGCCCCGGTCGGTGATGACCAGTGGTTCTGTGTCTGCGGAGCGTTTGGCGGAACTCACGTCCTGGTTGAACGCGCGGGAAGACATTGTTGTCATAGTTTCCACCTCCTCGATGTAGGAACAATGCTACAACAGCCGAGCAACGGACGGCACAGCAACATTCCCGACACAATGTAAAGAATACTGTACATTATGTAATGTGAACGATACATCGAAGGATGCGGCCGAGACGACCAACGTGGTCCGCCGGTGGCGACGCTGGGAAGAACTCTCCCAGGCGGAGCTGGCTGAACGGGTCGGCGTGTCCAGGCAGACGATCGCGAACATCGAGAAAGGCAACTACTCACCCTCGGTCCATCTCGCACTGGCTATCTGCCACGAACTGGGCCGCACCGTGGAACAGATCTTCGGTGACGAGCAGGAACAGGAGAAGTGACCATGAGCTACGGGGGCACCGTCATCCGCCGCGTCAACGACCTGGTCGACGACGAATACCAGGAACGGATCGTCCACCAGGCGTCCACCGTGGGAATGCAGTGCCAGACCTGGGCGCTGCTGCTGGTCGCCGTAGCCCTGGCCTGGATTCTGCCCGGTGGGTACTCATGGTTCATTTTCCCGGTGGTGCTCATCCCGGTCGTGGCGGGAGATGCCGGGTCGTTGATCTGGTCGAAGCGGTACGCGCCGCGTCCGCGGTACCGCACGCCCTCGATTGTGGAGGGGGTGTTCATTGCGGTCGCGATCCTGGCGGTGCTGCTCGGAGTGGTCGTCAACGGCGCCGACGGTGATGCGTTCGCGTTGATTCCGGCCCTGATCCTCTGGGCTGGTGCTGCCGTGGCAGGCATGCTGAACGCGCGTCGACTGACGCTGCGGCGCCGGGCGCGTGACACCAGCCGACTGGACGCTGACCTGGAGGACTGACCGCAGGTAACTACCCTCCGGACCATGATCCCCACCGACCTGCAGGACGCTGTCCGCACCGCCCGCCGCGTCGACGTCCCAGGCCATGGGCGCCCTCGACTCTTGGCGCCGCGACCCCGACCCCTGTGTGCCTGGTACCTGTGGCGGGCTGCCCGGGCGCGGGACGCCGCGCCCAACGCCGGCCACCTCGCGCTCGCCCCGTGGTAGGACGCCCAGGATGGCGACAGTACCGGGAACGGATATCTCCCCGTCACCACCCAGAACATCGATGACCTGCATGAAAGTGCCGGAGTCGCGGACCTGTACCACCTGCACGGCAGTCTGCCGGCCGAACCGGTGGAGCGGTTGCCCCACCGACCTGCACAGTGTGTGGCGGCCCGGTGCGTCCCGGCGTGGCATCCCTGTCATGGAGATCATTCCGGCGACGACTGACCTGACCCCGTTGACCACCTGGTCGCTGCGCACGATCACGGTGTCCGGCCTGCCAGCCCTGGTGGATGCCGCGTTCGGTTGAGTGGAGTGCAGCTATGCCGTCCCCGCCTCCCGTTCCTGGTATTCGCGTGGTGAGATGCCGTGGAACCGGGAGAAGGCGGCGCTGAAGGTAGGCAGGTGTGCGTAGCCGACGCGTCGTGCCACGGCACTGGGTTTGGCTCCGCCAGCGAGAAGTCCCCGGGCCACGCGCATGCGTGCGGCGTACCGCCACCGGGTGAAGCTCATACCGGTCTGTGACCGGAAGATGTGGTGGACGTCAGCCGGGAGGTCGTAGGTTGCTGCCGATGCGGGAGCGCTGATGCTGCGTAAATAGGCCAGCGCTGCGCCCCTGGCGCAAGGATCTGTCGGCATCGGTAGGGCGAGCGACTGTTGCGCGGCGAGCTGGGCGGAGAACAGGCCGAGGATGTGGGTTGGGTCGTGGTCGTCAGGACGCAGTATCGAGCGGTCGCTCACAGCGCAGTACATGAGGTAGTTGTCCCAGGCCCTGGGGAACACTACCTGGAGCGGGTCGGTGAGCTGGAGGTCACCGGTGGTGACGGTGCCGACGGGAAGCGAGATCGAGTCGGCGTGGATGCCGGTGGTGTGCTCCACACCCGCCGGGATCCAGGTCGCCGTCCCGCGTTGTCGTTCATAGTGCTGACCCTCGGCGTCAAGGTAGCCGCTGCCGCGGTACATCCAGCTCAACACGTGCACGGCATTGGTATGGACCGGCGTGTGTGCGGGGAGCAGGAGGTCGGGGGCGGATGGTACGGCCGAATAATCGCCGCCACTGACAGCAAGATCCAGTGCGTCATCGGTTTGTCGGACAGCGGTGGCGTGGAGGACGAGTTCACTGTCGGCTGGCCGGGCCACGAGGTCACGGGTGAATTGTCGGGGTGTGATACCGAACTGGGTGCGGAAGGCACGGGTGAAACCGTTGCGGCTGGTGAAACCGACCAGTGCGGCCACGTGGTCGACACGACGTCCGGCGGCGAGGTGCCGGACAGAGGCGTTCAGCCGGCAACGCAGGCGCCACTGTTCGAAGGTGAGACCGGTGTCGGCGAGGAATGCGCGACGTAGTGTCCGTGTACTGGTAACGACACGAGTCGCCCACTGATCAGCGGTGAGGTCGAGAGTGGGGTTACCGAGCAGTTCTTCGGCGACCGTCCGGGCAGCGGAGCTGGTCGGCAGTGTGAGTGCGTCACCTGTCGACGGCGTGTCTGTCCCGTCCGAGGCCGGGCTTACGTGGTGTCGGGACCTCAGGACGAGATCGGTGATCCTGTCCTGTGCGCGGCCTGTGCCACCCAAGGGCGTGACCTGGAGGTTGAAGCACTGGATCAGCCAGTCCTGCCAACCGCCGGGGACGTGGAACTTCACGGGGTGGGTGAGTTTCCCGAGGGCAGCGTCCCGGTAAAAGCTCAGCGGGAAGGCAACGGTGCCGGGTTCGGTGCTGATGCGGCTCCGGGCCCCGGCGGGTACCCAGAGGCCTTCGCCCGCGGTGAGCCGGAACTCTTCCGGGGCGTCTTCCCTCTCAGGCAGATCGCTGAGCAGGACACGCGCCATTCCGGTACGGACCCAGAGTAGCTGCGGGGGAGGGGGTCCGGGGTGGACTGCGGAATCGACACTGAGAGCGGGGATGTCCGGCGGGCTGTCGGTGACGGTCACCAGCGGAGTCAGACCGACCAACTCCTAACTATCTGTCAGTTAACGCACCCTAAGGAAGGGACGGTTCGCCTAACTTTAGCAGAGTTGTCCGCGGTCTCCAGTGGCGGATGACGGACCCGCTACTACGTCTGCCCCGCCAGAAAGGGACGAACACACCGATGCCCAGAACCTCGCGCCGCACCACCGTGCACCCGCTGACCCTGCGGGAGGTCGCCGTCACCCGCGTGACGGACCTCACGCCGGGAATGCGACGCATCACCCTCGGTGGTGACCAGCTCGGTGCCTTCACATCGGACAACGGCTTCCTGCAACCTGCATTCACATCCGGGGGCTTCGACGATGACATCCGCCTGATCTTTCCCTACCCCGGCGAGGACGCCCCCGTCTTGCCGGTGCAGAAAGAGCACGGGCTCGACCAACCGAAAGATCCCCGTCCACTGTCCCGCGCGTACACCGTGCGACGCTGGAATGCTGAGTCCGGTGAACTCGACGTGGATTTCGTCCGTCATGGAGTCGGGGTGGGCACCACGTGGGCATACCGGGCCCGGGTGGGCGACCGGATCCACTTCTTCGGGCCAAGCCTGTCCCGTTCCCTGCCGGACCTCGGACAGGACGCTGACTGGCTCCTCATCGTCGGCGACGACACAGCGGTTCCCGCCATCGCCCGACTGCTCGAGGATCTCCCCGGGGATGCCCGGGCGCAGGTCTTCATCGAGGTCACCGAGGACTCTCACCGGCAGGAACTCCGTGAGCTTCCGCAGGTGACCGTTACCTGGCTGACACACGGGACCTCCGCGGGGGCCGCCGCGCACTCCCCGCTATTGGACGCAGTCCGTACGACCGACTGGTGGGACGGCCGACCCTTCGCCTGGATCGCCGGAGAACAGAGTACCGTACGGGATCTGCGGCGCCACCTGGTCGAGGAATGTGAGGTCCCGAAGACGGACATCGACTTCACCGGATACTGGCGGCGAGACGCCGTCGTCTCCCTGGAAGAGGATGACGCCGTCCCGGACCCCGAGCGCAACAAGGCGGCTTTCGAGAAACTCCATGATCTCACTGAGCTGGTCCCCCCGATCGCGATCCGTACGGCAGTCGAACTGGGCATTCCGGACATGATCTCCCGTGGTGTCACCTCTGTGGTGGATCTCGCAGAGAGGTCGGGCAGCGACGAGCGGGCACTGGGCAAACTGCTCCGGTACCTGCTCGCACTGGAGGTGCTGACCGCACCGCGACCTGGCCACTACGGCCTGTCGCCGGTGGGGGAGGTTCTCACCGTGGAATTCGTTGCAAACTCACTGGACCCGGCCGGTGTCGGTGGTCGGGAGATGCTCGGCATCTTCGGGCTCACCGAGTCAGTCCGGACCGGCAGGGCGTCCTACGCATCGGTGACAGGGCAGACGTTCTCACAGGTGCGTGAGGATCAGGACTACGAGGATCGTTATCTGGACCGCCTGGCACTGTTTCAGGCGGCTCTCGCCGCACCGATTGTCGAGGCAGATCTGTTTGACGGCGTCCGCCACCTGGTCATCCACTCCGGTGGAGCAGGGGCTCAGGCCGCCGAGTTCGTCGCCGCGTACCCGGATCTGCAGGTCACGATTTGTGCCCTTCCTGCCCAGGCGGACTGGCTGCGCCGCGACCTGCCCACCACCATCACTGACGAGGGGCAGCGGGCGCGGGTGCGCATTGTCGAGCAGTCGGTGTTCGAACCCGGGCCGGCGTCGGACGCCGTATTCGTCAGTCGTGGCTTCAAAGCCCTGCCTGACGCGGACGCAGCCCACGCCCTGCGCAAGGTCACCGAGAACCTCGCGCAGGGCGGGCGGCTGCTGTACGTCGAGGAGACCTACGACATCGAGGACACCGGGGAACTCGACGAGCACGATGGTGAAGCGGATCTACTCGCTCTGGCCGTCCACGGTTCCGGTCTGCGCACCGACGCCGAGTTGAACGCAGTGTTCGACCGTGCCGGTCTCGTGCACCGCACAACACACACCGTCGGATGGGGCACCACGGTCCATGACCTCGTGCCCGCCGACACCCACTGACGAACCACCAACGAACCACCAACGAAAGAGACAACCGTGAACCTCAATATCCTGAAGCGGCGGGGGACAGCGATCGCCGCCACCCTCGTCAGCGCGGGCCTGGTGCTCAGCGCCTGTGGCGGCGACGACAACGACAATGCTGCCTCGGACTCCTCATCAGATTCCGCCGCGAACTCCACTTCAGCGTCCTCGTCGTCCTCTGACGCCGCCTTCCCGGTGACTGTCATCGGTGCGTACGGGGACGTCACCGTCGAGGAGAAGCCGGAGAATATCGTGGTGGTGAGTAGTTACCGCTCCGTCGACTCGCTGGCAGCGTTGGGGGAAAAGCCGGTGTTCGGTTACAGCAGCAGCGGCGGTGAGGAGGACTTCCTGAAAGCCAGCCCTTGGATGGAGGGCCTGTACTCCGAGTTCGATGCGACGATGATCGATGCTGACTGGAAGCCGGACCCAGAGGCAGTCTCCCTCGCCGATCCGGATCTCATCATCCTGGACTCCGTCGACGAGGACATCTACGACAAGCTCTCTGAAATCGCCCCGACCTACGCCCCGAAGGATATCAACAGCGTCACCTGGCAGCAGAACATCACCACCCTCGGCACCCTCGTCGGCAAAGAGGACAAGGCAGAGGACGTTATCGCCGAAACGGAGGCACAGCTCGCCGACACCAGGGAACAGCTCAGCAACCTGCAGGGCGCGACCTACAACGAGTTCTTGGTGGGGGGTGATTCCACGGTCTCCCTATTCCCGCCGGAGGACGGCCAACTGCTTCACATCCTCGGCATGGAGAACACCGGAACGAAGCAGGACGACTTCAAGAAGGTCTCCTTCGAGAATATCTCGGAACTGAATGCTGACGTGTTTATCGAGCGTGGCGGCCAATACAGTACCGAGGAGGACCGTCAGAAGCTTGAGGGTCACCCCGGGTATGGCGAGCTGCCGGCGGTGAAGAACGACGCCGTCCTCGTGGTCGACACTGACATCGCCAACGCCATCGGTGCCGTCCGCCCCGCGGCACTCGAATGGGTCCTACCGAAGATCATGCCGCAGCTGAAGAAGATCACCGTGGGTGCGGAATAACTGACGGGCACCAGTCCCGCGATTTCGATGGATGTTTCGGTCCCTGAGGGGGACCAGAGAAAGGTCATATTATGAATTTTAGATGTGCGAAGCGACGGCGGGCCGCTGTGGCTGCCACCCTAATGAGTGGGGTGTTAGTTCTCGGTGCCTGCAGTAGCGACGGAGACGATTCCGGGGGTTCTACCCTGGGGTCACAGGATGGTGCGATACGGGAATTCGAAGCATTCAACGGAACCGTCGAGATTCCAGTGCACCCGCAGAGGATCGTTGCGTTAGGTTCGGCCCAGACCTATCTTGATCTGGGAGTTCGACCAGTTGGTCTGGGGCCGAAAGCAACGCCTTCGCAATATAGTTGGCTTTCTGAAGAACAGAAGAAAGCAAATGATGAAGCAGAAGATCTGGGCGAGGAAGTGAACTACGATAAGATAGCCAGTCTGGAGCCTGATCTCATTGTCGTCAACGAGCCTGAACATGTTCTGTCCGGCGATTCGTACGATGAGGGCCGGCTGCAGTCCATTGCTCCGACCGTTTTCTCTGAAACAAACATGTCAGAGTGGCAGGCGCAGTCAGAACGGCTTGCTGATGCAGTCGATGAGCTCGACAACTTCAACGAGGCTAAATCTGAGTACAGTGCGCTGGTAGATGATGTTCAGAGCGAGTTCGGCGATCTTCTCGAATCCACGGACTTCACCTTTCTGAACAGCTGGTCAGGGTCCACAGGTGGTGAATTCGCGGTCGAGTACGCTCATTCATACTGTTCCGCATATGCCAGTGACGCAGGACTGAATATTGTTCCGACGTCACCGGACGGCGAGGATGGTCCGGGAGCTTCACAGTCAATTGAAACGCTCCATGACACCGTCAAGGATTCAGATGTCCTCATCTATCCGCTGGGGCCGGACGGTAAGGTCAAGCCCGAGTTCGCTCCAGTTCTGGATGATGCCCTCTGGAGGTCCCTGCCTCAAGTCATTGACAATAAGGCATTCGGAGTCCAGTGCAACCAGGGTGTCACCTACGATGACCAGCTGGGAAACATGAAGTCCCTCAAGAAGGCACTTGAACAACTGACTGATGAAAGATAAGCCGACGTATGGGCACAACACGGAACCGCGTTAGGCTGGCTGACCACTCCGATCCCTCAGGTCTCAACCGTGGAGTATTCACCCGCTGGATGCCGGTGTTCCTCACTGACCCGGCTGAACCGACCGGCACCACCCCGTTTGAAACCTCACGACAGACCACCTCAGGCAAATTCCTGGCGCAGGTGATCTTCTCCCTGCCCCGCGTCACAGTCCCGGCGATGTTCTTCGCCGTGCTGTGGCAGGTGGGGGAATCTGCGGTACCGGTCGTCATGGGGATCGCCATCGACCGGGCACTGGGGAGCGTGGACGCCGGACAGCTTGTGCTGTGGACCGGTGTTCTCGTCGGTCTCTATGTCGTGCTGACCACAGCGGCACGGTTCTCGCTCCGGCTGAATGCGTACGTACTGCAACTCCTACAGTACCGCCTGCGCAGCACCCTTTCCCGCGCCGTCCTGCACCCGACTGGTGGTGTTTCCGAGGCACCGGAGGGCAGCATCGTCTCGGTAATGACGAATGACGTCACCCGACTGGCGAACGCCGGACAACTTCTCATCACCCCCGTATCGCGCATCGCGGCGATCGTCTTCATCGCCGTGTCTCTGCTATCTGCTCATTGGCTGCTCGGAGTGGTCGTGCTCTGTGGTGCGCCCCTCGCCGTCTGGCTGATGGGCCGTCTCAGTGAACGCTATTCGCGGGACACCCGCGTGTACCAGGGCCTGCTCGCCGCAACCGTCGGCAGGGCCACTGACCTCGTCGCCGGGTACAGGGTGGTCAAAGGTATCAGGGCCGAAGACGAGGTCGCATCACGCTACCGCTCCGCCAGCCAGCAGACCCTCATCGGCGCGAAGCGTAATGCGGGGCTGCTCGGGAGGTTCCTCGTCACCTCCGGTGCGGTGAGCGGGATTTTCGTGGCCTTTGTCATGGGCTTGGCCGGATGGCTGGCAGTCGACGGTCGAATCAGCATCGGTGGGTTCATCGCGGTCGTCGGCCTGACTCAGGCACTGCTCCCACATATCGAGACGATCGCCAACGGCTCCATTCCGAACTACGCCAGTGCGCGGGCGTCCTCCAGCCGGATTCTGGAGGTTCTGCTGAAAGCAGGAGAGGGCAGTGCCGGGCCCGGTCGAGCCGTGGTTCCCGTCGGAGCCCACGGTCTGCCTGCACTCGAGGTAACCGTGCCGGGGAAACGGGCAAGAGGGACGGTTACCCTCCGGCAGCGCGAGCTGGTGGGGGTGCGTGCCGACGACCGGACCGCGGCCCATCTTGCGGAAACACTGCTCAGCCCGTGGGGGAGAGACGAGGTGCGGGTCTCCGGCGTCCCCGCGGACGATCTCACTGCACCGGACTACCGTCGGCTTGTCACCGTGGCTCCGCACCGGACCACGTTGTTCGGCGGTACCGTGCACGACAACATCGCCGCTGACACGTCCTGCCCGACGGAGCTTGTGGCGACGGCCCTCCGTGCCGCGTGTTGTGAGGATTTCGCAGACCCGGAGGTCTTTGTTGGGGAAGGCGGAAACAGGCTCTCCGGTGGTCAGCAACAGCGCGTCGCACTCGCCCGCGCACTGGCCGCCGATGCCCCGGTCCTCGTCCTGCACGACCCCACAACCGCCGTTGATTCGGTCACAGAACACCTCATCGCTGGCCGGCTGAAAGCTGCCCGGGCCGGCCGGTCCACCCTCCTCATCGCCTCGTCCCCGGTACTCCTCGACGAGTGCGACCGGGTGGTCGACCTGACAGCGGAGACCGAGAGGAGGACGGCATGACCACTTCAACGTCCTCGGCTTCTTCAGCCTCCCCCACCTCACCATCCCCAGGCCTCCCGGTCGCCGACTGGCGCGGGACCGGTCGGGAGATCTGGCGGCTCAGCCACGGGCATCGACTCCGTCTTGCCGCCGGGGTCGCCCTCGGCATCCTCAGCTCCGCCGTTGCCCTGGTCCCTCCGGTTGCCATCGGTATGCTCGTCGACCGGGTGCGAGAGGGGACCGCCGACCTCGCCACGGTGCTTCTCGTCATGGGTGTCATGGTCGTCTCCGCGGTGCTCGGTGCCGCCGGGGGTGCGGTGACCGTGGTGACCGCTACCCGCGTCTACCAGACCATGCTCGCTGAACTACGCGAACGTCTCGTCAGTCGCGGCATGTCACTGCCACAGCACACCGTGGAACGCGCGGGCACCGGTGACCTCATCTCGCGGTCCAGTGACGATGTCACCGCCGTTGCGGATGCCGCCCCCGCAGTCATCCCTGCTCTTACCGTCACCACGTTCACCATCATTGTCTCCCTCGTCGGGCTCGCCGGCCTGGAATGGTCCTATGCTGTCGCATTCCTTGTCGCTCTACCCGTCTACGTCGTGGCGATGCGCTGGTATCTGCGGACGGGTCCGGGCGTGTACCAGGCGGAACGTACAGCGATGAGTTCTCGGGCGCAGCACCTCCTCGAATCGCAACGCGGTTATGCCACTGTGCTCGGTTTCGGTCTCGCTGACCGCCGTCACCGGGCAGTCATGTCGGATTCCTGGATCGTCACTGTTAAAGGGCTCAGGGCGAGGACGGTGCAGTCCATGCTTGCCGCTCGGCTCAACATCGGTGAATGTCTGAGCCTAGTCGCCGTACTCGTCGTCGGGTTCGTGTTGATCGACCACGGGATCTCGACCGTCGGTGGTGCCACCACGGCGATGCGGCTGGTGCTGCGTCTGCTCGATCCCGTCAACTCGCTGCTCTTCGTCTTCGACACTCTCCAGTCTGCTCTCGCGTCACTGAATCGTATAGTCGGAGTTATCACGATCCCGGAAGACTCCGACGTACCGGGAGACGACTCCTGTTCAGTCGGCAACGTCCATGTCCGTAACCTCACCTTCGACTACGACGACGGCACACGGGCCCTCACCGACATCACCCTCGACATCTCCGCGGGCGAGCATCTGGCGGTCGTTGGGGCATCCGGTGCGGGCAAGACGACGCTCGCCGCTGTGCTGGCGGGTATACGACTGCCGGACTCCGGGAGCGTGTCCCGTCCCGCCCGGACTGTGGTGGTCTCCCAGGAAGTGCATGTTTTCGAGGGGACGTTGCGGGAGAATCTCACTCTCGCTGCGCCGGACGCTACCGACGACGCGGTTCAAGGCGCTCTGATCACCACCGGAGCGGATGCTCTCCTTGGCGAGTTGCCGGACGGGCTGGGCACAATGGTGGGGGCAGGTGGTTACCCGCTGACCGATGCCCGGGCACAGCAGATTGCGATCACCCGGCTACTGCTCGCTGCGCCGGACCTGGCGATCCTCGACGAGGCTACCGCGGAGGCAGGCTCTTCTCATGCCGGTCAGCTCGACCGCGCAGCCGCCGCTGTCCTCGCCGACCGGACAGCGGTAGTGATCGCGCACCGGCTCTCCCAGGCAGTGACCTGCGACCGAATCGTGGTGATGGATGAGGGGCGCATCCTCGAGGAGGGGACTCACACTGACCTGGTCGCTGCCAACGGCATGTACGCCAGCCTGTGGAACGCGTGGAAGCGGACCGACTCTGCATGACCGACGCTCATCCGACGGCCCTCTCATCTCCGTGGCTTCTCCGTCGGTCAGCAGTGAGGACATTCAACAGCGCGTCGATCTGCGCGTCGGTGTGTGTCGCCATGACTGTCACGCGCAGTATCGCCCGGCCGCGCGGCACGGTGGGGTAGCGGATCGCGGGAACGTGGAATCCCTCCCGGCGCAGTTCGTCCGCCAGAGCCATGGCCGCCCGCTCGTCGCCGACAGGTACAGGGATGATCGGGGTATCTGCGACGCCCGCCAGCCCCAGCCCGGTGCTGAGACGACGGACGTTATGCTGCAACTGCCGGACGAGTCCGGGATCGGAGCGCACCAGTCGCACGGCAGCCAGTGCGGCGGCGACTGTCGGCGCGGGGGAGGCGGTGGAGTAGATGAAGGGGCGGGCCCGGTTCCGCAGCAGTTCGCAGATGACGGTGTCGGCGCAGATGAAGCCGCCTTCGGCGGCCAGTGCCTTGCTCAGCGTGCCGACCAGGACGTCCGGCGCAGGGGAGTGGGGGCGGCGCTGCCACGTCCGTCGGCGAGGGTGCCGATGCCGTGGGCGTCGTCGACCAGGACCATGCAGCCGTGCTCCCGGGCCAACGGGACGAGGTCGGCGACCGGTGCCACGGTGCCGTCCATGGAGAACACCCCGTCCGTGACGACGAGGCCGTGCGGTGTGCTGCGCGCGTCGAGCAGTCCGCGTAGCGCACACATGTCCCGGTGCGGGTAGACGCGTACCTCCGCCCCTGCGCTCTTCGCCGACCGGCAGCCGTCGATGATGCTGGCGTGGTTGCGCTCGTCGGAGAAGACGGTGACTGCGTCGTCCGCCAGGACACTCAGGGCCGACAGGTTCGCGGCGTAGCCGGTGGGGAACAGGACGCAGTCCGGGTAACCCAGCCAGTCGGCGAGCTCCTCCTCGAGCTGCCGGTGCAGGGTGGTGGAGCCGGTGGTCAGCCGTGAGCCACCGGCACCGGTGCCGAAGGTCCGGGTGGCGTCGACTGCCGCCGCCACCACGGCGGGGTGGTGGGAGAGGCCCAGGTAGTTGCTGGAGGAGAACAGCAGGCGCCGGTCACCGTCGATGTCGACGACGGGGTGCTGTCCGCTGGCGAGGTCGACGGTGGAGCGACCCAGTCCTGCACCGCGCCAGGTCCGCAGCCGCTCGGCGAGGTGGGTCCGGAGACGGGTGGGGGAGGTCACGGTGGCTCCTTAATTGAACGGTGTATAGCCTGGTGGTGTGAATAGTGTAGAACACCTGACGGACACCTGGGACGCCTGCCGGGTCGTGGAGGCCGACCGACGGCACGTGTGGCACCCGTACGCCCCGCGACACGGGGCGGCCGAGAATCTTCCCGTGGCTTCCGCCTCCGGCACACGGTTGCACCTGACGGACGGGCGCGAGGTCATTGACGGCATGAGCTCCTGGTGGGCGGCCTCTCACGGTCACGGGCACCCGCGTCTCCGCGCCGCCGCCCACCGGCAGATCGACCGGATGAGCCACGTGATGTTCGGCGGCCTGACCCACCGGCCGGCTGCAGAACTCGCTGAACGGCTCACCGTCTTCGCCCACGGTCCCGACCTCGCGGGAGACCCGCTGACGTCGGTGTTCTTCTCCGACTCCGGGTCAGTCGCGGTCGAGGTCGCCCTGAAAATGGCGCTGCAGTACCAGCGGGGCGTCGGACGTCCCGGACGCACCCGTTTCTTGACCTGGCGCGGTGGATATCACGGGGACACACAGGGGCCGATGGGCGTCTGTGATCCCGACGGCGGCATGCACGCACTGTGGACCGGTGTACTCACCCCGCAGGTGTTCGTCCCCGCGCCCCCGCCGCGTGGCAGCGCTCCGGACGTCATCGACGCCTACCTCGACCGTATGCGCACCACTGTCGAGGAGAACGACGTTGCCGCGGTCATCGCCGAGCCCGTGGTGCAGGGTGCCGGTGGGATGCGGTTCCACGACCATGCGTTGGTGACCGGTCTGCGGCGCCTGTGCGATGACACCGGGACACTGCTCATCCTCGACGAGATCGCCACCGGCTTCGGACGCACCGGTGACGCGCTGGTCAGCACGGCTGCGGGCATCGTCCCCGACATTCTCTGTCTGGGTAAGGCGCTGACCGGTGGGTTCATGAGTTTCGCCGCCACGCTGTCCACCGACCGTGTGGCTGCCGCGGTGGATTCCGTCCCCGGCGGGGGAGCGCTGATGCACGGCCCGACATTCATGGGCAATCCACTGGCCTGTGCTGTCTCTCTCGCGGCACTGGACCTGGTGGAGTCCGGGTACTGGCGCGACCGGGTGCCGCAGATCGCGGACCTCCTGCGCACCGGGCTGGCACCGTTACAGGACGTACCGGGCGTCACCGACGTCCGCGTCCTGGGGGCGATCGGTGTGGTCGAGACGGCTGACCCGGTGGACACGGCGACAGTCACCGCCGACCTTGTCGCACGTGGGGTATGGCTGCGTCCCTTCGGGCGACTGCTCTACACCATGCCCCCGTTCACCTGCACCGACCACGAGGTCGGGCAGATCACCGACGCCATGTGCGCGGCGGTGGGGGCACGATGATCCTCCTGGTCACGGGCACCGGCACCGACGTCGGGAAAACGATCGCCACCGCGGCCCTGGCGGTCTGCATGGAGGAGGCGGGACATCCCGTCACCGTGGTGAAACCCGTGCAGACCGGTGAACCTCCGGGACACGGCGACCTGCAGACGATCACCGCATTGACGGGGATCACCGACACACACTGCTTCGCCACCTGCCCGGAACCACTGGCCCCAGTCGCCGCCGCGCGACGGGCGGGCGTCGTCCTGCCCGGTCTGGATGAGACCGTGGATGCACTGCGGGGTCTGGACGGCCCGGGCCGGGTCGTCCTCGTCGAGGGTGCCGGAGGACTGCTGGTCAGTCTCGGTGACTACACCCTCGCCGACCTCGCGGTCCGGCTCGGCGCACCGGTGGCCGTGGTGACGACGACCTTCCTGGGCAGCCTGAACCACTGCGCCCTCACCCTCGAGGCCCTGGAACGGCGCGGCGTCGACTGCCTCGGGGTCGTCGGCGGCTCCGTCCCCGCTGACCCCGACACTGCGACGGCGACGACGCTCGACGCGCTCCGGTCGGCGCACCAGGCACAGTGGCTCGGCGGGATCCCTGCAGGGGTGTCGTCGCTGGACGTGGCGGCCTTCCGTGCGGAGGCCGTGCGGTGGCTGGAGCTCCCGGAACTGTAACCTCCGGGAAACGCCTACGGGACCCTGCCGGAAAAACGGCGACCGTAGCGTCCTGTTCCATGACGCACACAACCCAGACAGCCCAGCCGGGCCCGGCACCGTCCCGTGTCCCCCAGGTGGCACCGCCGTCCAGCCCGGTGGGGACCGAGGACTTCTCGTTACGGTTCGCCCCACGTCACTACCGTAAGTGGACGCCGGCGGCCGTCGCGGCCAGCGCCCTGGGTGGCATCGCCTACCTCGCCGACTTCTCCATCGGCGCGGCCATCGGGGTGGAGCACGGTACGACCAACGCGGTCGGCGGCATCCTCATCGCCGCTCTGCTGATCTTCATCTCGAGCTTCCCGTTGGCCTACTACGCCGCCCGCTACAACGTGGACCTCGACCTGATCACCCGTGGTTCCGGCTTCGGCTACAAGGGATCGATCATCACCAACCTCATCTTCGTCTCCTTCACCTTCATCCTCTTCGCCACCGAGGGGGCGATCATGGCGCAGGGGCTCAAGGTCGGTCTCGGTATCCCGTTGTGGGCCGGGTACGCGGTCAGTTCGCTGATGATCATCCCGCTGGTGATCTACGGTATGAAACTACTGTCGAAGCTGCACTCCTGGACCAACCCGCTGTGGCTGGTCATGATGTTCGTGCCGTTGATCGTCCTGGTCGTGCAGGAGCCGTCCTCGGTGGGGACGTTCCTGGAGTACACCGGCGAGAACAACGCGCCCGTCTCCTTCGCCGCGATGATGCTCGCCGCGGCGGTCTGTCTGTCACTGACCGCCCAGATCGCGGAGAACATCGACTACCTGCGGTTCATGCCCCCGAAGACCGACGCCAACCGGCGCTCCTGGTGGGCCGCGGTGATCTGCGGTGGACCGGGCTGGGTCGTGCTCGGCGCGGTCAAGCAGATCCTCGGCGTGTTCCTCGCGGTCTACATGATCTCGGTCGTGGGCCAGAGCGCGGACATCGCCGTGGAACCGGTCAACCAGTTCATGACCGAGTACCGCCAGATGATGCCCGGCTGGCTCGCCGTCACGCTGGCGGTGATCCTGGTGGTCATCTCCCAGATCAAGATCAACACCACCAACGCCTACTGTGGTTCCCTGGCCTGGACGAACATCTACTCACGCACCACCAAACGCTACCCGGGGCGCGTGTGGTTCGTG
Organism: Corynebacterium sp. CNJ-954; assembly: GCF_001942345.1. Classification (GTDB taxonomy): domain Bacteria; phylum Actinomycetota; class Actinomycetes; order Mycobacteriales; family Mycobacteriaceae; genus Corynebacterium. Next base: position 41,834 of record NZ_MKKI01000041.1, on the reverse strand, counting down.
GTGCTCAACGTGTCGATCTCTCTGGCGCTGATGGAGTTCAACATGTTCAGCGTGCTGAGCTTCGTGCTGAGTTTCTACTCCAACCTGGCGATCGCTGGATCTTCACCGTCGCCGCCGACATCGTGGTCAACAAGTACATTCTCGGGATCTCCCCGAAGCGTCCGGAGTTCCGTCGTGGCATGCTCTTCGACTACAACCCGGTCGGCATCGTGTCGGTGCTGTTGTCCGGTGGCGTGTCCATCGCGATGTTCTTCGGGGCCTTCGGGGACGCGGTCGCACCGTTCTCACCGCTGTTCGCCGCGGTCATCGCGGTGGTCGTCACCCCGTTGACGGCTGTCCTGACGAAGGGGCGCTGGTACCTCCGTCGCGACTCGGACGGCATTGACCTGCCGATGGAGGACGCCGACGGCAACCCCTCCGATGCGCGGCTGACCTGTGTGGTCACCGGCGAGTCCTGTGAACGTCCCGACATGCTGGCCTCCGCGGTCCCGGGGCCGGACGGGGAGACCCGGTACATCTCGTCGCTGGCGCTCACCCTGGACGGCTCGGGGGAGCACGTCCTACCCTTGGAGAATGACACTCTCTGCTGAACTGCCCGATGAGCTGGTAACCGCAGTCCGCGACGCCCGACGCATCGAGGTATTCACCGGCGCGGGGATGAGCGCCGACTCCGGGCTCGACACGTTCCGGGACGCCACCACGGGCCTGTGGAGCACGGTGGACCCGCAGGCCCTGGCGAGTATCGACTCCTGGTCCCGCGACCCGGACCCCATGTGGGCTTGGTACCTGTGGCGCGCCGCCAAGGCCCGTGCCGCCGTCCCGCACGAGGGACACCGGGCGGTGGCGGCGTGGCAGGACAGGCCGGACCAGGAGGGCATTGCCGTGCACGTGACCACGCAGAACATCGACGACCTGCACGAACGTGCCGGGAGCAGGGACGTCTCCCACCTGCACGGCAGTCTGTTCTCCTTCCGCTGCACGATCTGTGGTGCTGCCGCTCCCGAACCGGAACTCCCGTCCCTCACCGGCGACCCCGTCGCGCGGCTCCGTCCTCCGGAGTGCCGTATCTGTGGGAACCTGGTGCGGCCCGGGGTGGTCTGGTTCGGCGAAGCCTTGCCGCAGGCGGACTTCGCCGCCGCCGAGGAATCCATGCGGACCTGTGACCTCGTGGTGATCGTCGGGACGAGTGGGGTGGTCTACCCGGCGGCGGGTCTGCCGCGTATCGCCGCGTCCCGGGGCGTGCCCGTGGTGGAGGTCAGTCCGGACGACACGGATCTCACGGCCGTGGCGACGTGGTCCCTGCGCACCACCGCGGCGGTGGGACTGCCGCAGCTGATCAGCTGAAGCGCACCTCGTCGAGGCTCAGTGCATCCTCCGGCGGCATCTGGCCTTTCGCGATGTCGACGTAGTGCCCGGCGTGGGTGATGAGCCCGTCCCGCTCTTCCTGGGACAGTTCACGACGCACCTTCGCCGGCAACCCGGCGGCGAGCACGCCGCCCGGCACGTCCTGCCCCTCCAGGACGATGGCGCCGGCGCCGACGAGCGTCCCGCTGCCCACCGTGGAACCGCTGAGGAGCGAGGACGACATGCCGATCAGCGTGCCGTCACCGACGCTGCTGCCGTGGACGAGGGCCTGGTGCCCGACGGTGACATCGTCGCCGAGGATGTTGGAGACACCGCTGTCGACGTGCAGGACGCTGTTGTCCTGGATATTCGTGCGTGCGCCGATCCGGATCGCCCCGACGTCGGCGCGGATCACGACACCGTAGAACACGGAGGAATCGGGGCCGACCTCGACGTCGCCGATGAGTACGGCGGTCGGTGCGATGTAGGCGGACGTGTGGATACGAGGTACCCGTCCGTTGAACGGGAGGATCAGCGGGCCACTGGTGCGGGGGTTCTGGTAGTTGGTCATGTTCCCCACTCTAACTACCGGGCGGCCTCCTCAGTCGATCAGACCGACCATCCGCAACCAGTCGACGACCATCTTGCGTGACGGACCGGCGAGCCGTGGGGCGAACTCCGCGGTCTGCGTCCGCAGCCCGTCGACGTCGACACCGTGATGCTCCAGGTCGGTGTGGTGGCCCAGCAGCCATCTCTCGAAAGTGCCTGGGTTGATCTCCGGGTGGAACTGAAGTCCGAGGGCGTGGTTCGAGCGGAACGCCTGGACGGGGGTGTCGTCGTCGTACGCGAGACGCTGTATGCCGGCGGCCGCTGCCGCCGCGCCGTCGGGCAGTTCGATCCGGTCGCCGTGCCAGTGCAGGACCGGCTGGCCCTCCAGTGCACGCAGCGGGCCGGACGCCCCGGCGTCGGTGAGCGTCACCGGCGACCACCCGATCTGCATCGGCCCGACGGCGGGGACGACGCGTCCACCCAGGGCGAGTGCGAGCAACTGGGCTCCGAGACATACGCCCAGCACGGGACGGCCCGCGGCGTGCCGGGAGCGGATGAGTTCGATCTCGTCGGCGAGATACGGGTAGTCGCCGTCCTCCGCATTCACCGGCCCACCCATCACGACCAGCAGGTCGGCCTCCAGGGGGCCGGGCGGGAAGTCCACACCGGCGTCGACGTATGTCGGTTGCAGGAGAGTCTCCCACGAGCCGGCGTCCTCGAAGGAGACGTGCCGCAGGACAATGGTGCTGAGGTCGGTGTCTGCCATGGCCCCCACGATACGTGCATCATGGGGGTATGGCTTATGTGTTGATCGTCCACCACAGTCCGACCGACAAGCTGCGCACGATCGCGACGACCGTCCTGGAGGCCGCCCGCGACGCGGCAGCCCAGGTCAGTGAGGAACTCGATGAATCACTCGAGGTCAGGGAACGCAATGCCCTGGAACCCGACGCCGACGAACTGTACAACGCGGCGGCGGTGATCCTGGGCACCACCGCGAACTTCGGGTACATCTCCGGCGCGCTGAAGCACTACTTCGACTCGACGTTCATCCAGAACCAGGAACGCGAGACGCTCTTCTCCTACTGGATCCGGGGCGGTTACGACACCACCGGCGCGGAGAAGGCGATGGAGACGATCGCCACCGGATTCGGCTGGACCTCAGCCGCCGAGCCGGTCACCTTCACCGGAGACATCGAGCCTCACCTCGATGACCTGCGGGCCCTGGCGGAGAATACCGTCGGTGCCTACTTCTTGTCCGCCAGCAGGTAGGACGCCCCGGCGACACCGGCGGTGACGGTGAGCACAGCGGGCCAGGAACCCATCTTCTTCGCCAGCGGGTGCGAGAGACCGAATCCGGCGACGTACGCGGTCGACAGCCCGGCGGTCAGGGCGGGACCCCCCTTGGCGAGCCAGGTGCGTCCGGCGTAGACGCCGGCGGCGGCGAGCAGGACTCCGCCGAGGGGGCGGATCCCGGTCTCCCGTGCGCTCACCCACCCTCCGATCAGACCGAGGGTGGTGACGGCGGCGGTGTTGACGTCCTTGGCTTTCTTCAGTGTCATGTCCATGCCTGCCAGGCTACCCTTGAGGGGTACACCGACAAGCCAGACGGGGAAAGGAAGACGGAGGACCACCGTGACACAGCTACCCGACACGTTGCTGACGAGACTGTGGGGCATCGACCTGCCGATCATCGGCGCCCCGATGGCAGGACGCGCCGGTGGTGACCTCGCCGCCGCCGTGAGCAGGGCCGGTGGACTCGGGATGATCGGGGTGGGTGCGTCGACGTCCCCGGAATGGATCCGTGAGCAGGCCGAGATCGCCGGCAGGGGAGGGAACTTCGGCATCGGGCTGATGGTCTGGGCGCTGACAGACGAGGTCTTCACCGCGGCGTTGGACGCCAACCCGACCGTGGTGTCGCTGGCCTTCGGCGACCCGTCGCCGTGGGTGGCCCGCGCGCACGCGGCCGGGGTCAGCGTGGTGGCGCCTGTCAATGACATGCCCCAGGTCCGTCAGGCTCTCGAGGCGGAGGTGGATGTGCTGTGCGTCCAGGGGACGGACGCCGGCGGGCATACCGGGCGTATCGGGACGATGCCGTTGATGCAGCAGGTACTGAACTACACCGCCGCGCATGCGCCAGGTGTGCCGGTCGCCGTGGCCGGCGGGGTGGGGACCGGGCGTGGTCTCGCCGCCGTCCTCGCCGCCGGTGCGGACGCCGCCTGGATCGGGACGGCGCTGCTCGCGTCCCCCGAATCCGCGGGTTCGGACGAACTCAAGGCGGCGGCGGTGGCTGCATCATCCCGTAACACCGTGCTGACCGGGATCTACGACCGTGCCGAGCAGGTCGGCTGGGATATCGAGGCCTGGCCGACGAGGACGGTGCGTAATGACTTCGTCGACCGGTACATTGGCGACGACTCCGCGACCGATGAGGAACTCGTTGCGGCGAGGGCTCCCGGCGGCCCCTACGCGGACGATCTCAAACTGCACGCCGGGCAGGGCGTCGGGCTGGTGCGGCAACGCGAGCCCGCCGGGGAGACGGTGGCCCGCATGGCGCAGGAGGCTCACGACCTGCTGAAACGGTTCTGACTCCGCATCAGTCCGGCAGGTCGGCGACCATCGCCGCCACGGTGGCACGTGCGGACTCCTCACTGATACGTCCCGCCATCAGCAGTGAGCCCAGCCCGTGTCCGAGGGCCATCGCCGTGTCGACGATGCTTCCGGCGGTGTCCTCCCCGAGTTCCGGGATGGCGTCCAGGCATGCCACGGTGAACTCGTCACCGGTCGCGGCGAGGTGGCGGCGGTACGCCGACGCGGCGGGCTCGGTTCCGGTGACCGCCATGAGCTCCATGGACACGCTGATCCGGTGGAAGGCGCAGGTCTCTTCGTCGACCGGCAGGGTGGCGGCGAAGTACCCCTCGATGACGGAACGCAGAGACGCGCTCGTCGTGCGCTGCTCACGCCACCGACGGATGCTCCGGTCCGACAGCCGTTGCAGAGACGCCGAGAGAAGCGTGTTCTTGTCCGTGCCGTAGTACTGGACCAGGCGGAGGGAGACACCGGCTTCGGCGGCGACGGCCCGCATGCTCACCGCCGGAATTCCTTCTCTGCCGATGAGCCGGTCCACGGCGTCGAAGATCTCGTCCCGGCGGGTCGTTGTACGCATGTACCAGATCGTATCCTGTGACTGGTGTGACGAATGCGCAGGGTGGCGTAGGGTGGAAAGTGCCATGACTGCTGCACCTGAGCACGCCCCCTGTCTTGAAGTCGACCTCACAGCCACCCCGTGGCTGTACCCCGGACCGTGGCCCACCTCGTCCGGGACGCTGACCGCCGAAGGGTACTTCCCCGGTGAGGTCGGCCTGGTGGGAATCGCCGACGACCTCGACCGCACACCTGTGGTCGCCGTCGGCTCGAATGCTTCGCCGGGGGTGATGCGCACGAAGCTGCGGAACAACGGGGTGTCCCCGGTGGTCCCGTTCATCCGGGCCTGCGTCCCCGACACGACGACGGCGTTCACCGCGCACGTCAGCCCACGTGGTTACATTGCAGCCGCCCCGCACCGTCAGCCCGGTACGCACACCACGATGTGGGTGAGTTTCCTCGACAACGAGCAGCTCGAGTGTGTGGACGAGACCGAGGCCCCGAACTACGACCGGATCCACGTCGATGACACGCTGATGCTGGACAACAGTGAAGAACTCGAGGGCTACGACATCTACCGCAGTAGCTGGGGACTGATCCCGGACATCCAGCACCACACCGGGCGGGACATCGCACCCGTGCCATTCGCGCGACGGCAGGCGCAGTGCCGTGTGTTCCGGCATGTGCGGGAAGGCCTCGTCGGGGCGGTTCCGTCACTGCCCGACGGAAGTAGTGAGACCGTGGTCAAAACCCTGTGGGAGGACGGTGCCCTGGCCGGCCGGGTGTCCGAGGAACTGCACCTGGTCGCCATGGATGACGGGTACTGATCACCCCATCAGCCACATTTATGCTGAAATAGGGTAAGAACGGTGCCATGGACACCAACACACTCATTCTTGCAGCTGAATCGGCTCCTCCCTTGAGTTTCATCGGTTGGATCATCATCGGCGGTCTCGCCGGATGGATCGGATCCAAGATCATGGGGACCGACGCCCAGATGGGCATCATCCTCAACATCGTCGTCGGCGTTATCGGCGGTCTCCTCGGAGGTTGGCTGCTCACCAAGTTCAACGTGGATGTCGCGGGCGGAGGCTGGATCTTCAGCTTCTTCACCTGCCTGCTCGGCTCGATCATCCTTCTTTTCCTCGTCGGTCTGGTCACCGGCAACAGGAAGCGGTAGCTGACTTCGGACAGCATCTGTAGCCCCTGCACCTACGGTGCGGGGGCTTTCTGATGCCGGGTGGTCAGTCGGGTGGCTCGTCCGTTTTCCCCTGGCTGCGTAGCCAGGCCCGGGCCAACGGGCCGGTGGCGTGGGTGGTGTGGCTCCGGCCGGCAGGGTCCACCCAGTCGATGGTGAACCCGTCGTCCGGGGTGGAACAGGTCCACGTCCCTTCGGTCTTCAGGCGGTGGTGGGCGCGGCAGAGCTTCTGACCGTTGCGCACACTGGTGGGGCCGTTGCTGGTGGGGTCGGTGAACGGCGAATTCTCGATGTGGTCGTTCTCGCACAGGTTCGCCGGAACGGTGCACTGCGGGAACCTGCAGGTGGCGTCACGCCCCTCGAGGTAGTTCCGGTCCTGCAGGAGGAAGGGGTAGCCGTCGGATTCCGGGTGCTCGGCGGGGTCGACCGGAATCTCCTTGACGGTGGTCGCAGCCTCTTCGAAACGGTCCGCTGTCCGGGCGTTGATCCAACCGACATCGGCGACATATCCGGCACCGGTTCCGTGGATACCGTCCAGGGTCGCTCGATAGAGGTTCACCCGGATCGTCATGGTCTCCGGCGTATTGCCCAGCAGCTCCATCAGGATCTGCGCCTTAAGCTGGGACGGGGTCGGCAGGGGAGTGCGTTCGTCCTCGTCGGTCAGGGAGTGCTCCCGGCGCAGTCCGGCGAGCAGCTCGCGCATCCTCTTCTCCAACCCGGCGTCGATCGCCGCGCTGGTGGTCTCACACCCGGCAGTGAAGATGAAGGTGTTCCGCCGACGCCGCAGGGTCGCGGAATCCTCCTCGGCGATGGCGGTCTCGGCGGCGAGTCCGGGGGCGATGTCCAGGATCGCCTCGTCGACGCGGTCCCGGAGCTCAGTCAGTGACACCGGCGTCACGGCGTTCCGCAGCCACGGGGTGACATGCACGTTCACCGCTGTATCCAGGTGGCCGAGGATCTCGTCCTGACGGGTGGCCGGGACGGTGACCAGCTGCCGGTTGAGGCGGCCCCAGATCAGGTCGAGGTGTTCGGCGGTGACGACACCACTACCGACGACGGCGGCGAAGAGTTCGATGTTCCGGTAGGCGAGTTCGCCCGAATGGGCGAACCGTAGCGCATCAGCGCGGGACCGGCCGCGAAGTGCCGTCGCGGCGGCCATGCGTGCGTCCCGGGGGATCTTCATCAGGTGGGCGACAAGCACCATCTCCCCCTTGTTCAGGTGGAGTTGAATGGCGTCAATGTCCGCCCCGACCGTCCCCGTCGCTGTTGTCACTGTCCCCCGCCCCCTCTATGTTTGTTTCTTGAAGTGTATACTGGGACGCGGACACAATCAACAGTATGTTCGAATGACAGGGAGAAAAATGGGCACTCTCGACATTGCACGTGTGTACGACGTCCGCAACGGAGACCATGTCGCCGGAGCGAGGTTCCTCGTTGACCGCCTATGGCCCCGCGGAGTGTCGAAGGACAGTCTTCCACTGTCAGGGTGGCCCAAGGAACTCGCTCCTTCTGCACAGCTCAGGAAGGATTTTCACGGGGACGCCCTGAGCTGGACTCAGTTCGGCGACGCCTACCGGTCTGAACTTGACCAGCGGCATGCGGACGGTGAGCTGGACGATGCGCTCACCGACATCCGGGACGAGTTGAAACACCGGGACGTTCATCTCCTGTTCGCAGGGAAAGACACCGAACACACGCACGCACGGGTGCTCCGTGACTGGCTGGGCGAGCACATGCAGGAAGGGTGACCGTCACGGACTCTCCGGCCAGGAGTGCTTCGGGTAGCGCCCGCGCAGATCCCGTCGAACGTCGCTGTACGCACCCTCCCAGAAGCCGCCGAGATCGTCGGTGATGGCCACCGGTCGACCTGCCGGGGACAGCAGCTGGAACTGGACCCGGCGTCCCGCGATCTCCGGAGAGCGGCGTAGGCCGAAGCAGTCCTGGAGCTTTGTCGCGACCACAGCGGGGGTGTCAGCCGCGGCATCGCTTTCCGGGTAGGTGATCCGGACGGTACGCCCGGCCGGGAGCGTCAGCGACTCGGGTGCGAGCTCGTCGACCGGCTGGTCCCAGGGGACCAGGCCGCGAAGCAGGCCCACCAGATCCGGACGTCTTCCCGCGGCCAGGTCAGGAACGACGAAATCCACGAATTTTCCGTCGCCGTGGCGTACGTCCGGATATCCGGGGATCCCGTGGTTGTGCAGGTACTGGATGCGTCGTCGCAGATCACGGGCATGCCTGGACCACTCCAGGACGTCCAGGCCGTGGGTCTGCAGGCCGGACCGCACCGCAGTGGCCCGGTCGTCGGCGCTGATGTCTTTCACCGGCACCGGAGTGGAGGACAGCTCGATCGCGCCGAGACGTCGGACCCGACGGGCCTGGAGTTTGCCCGCGACGCCTCCGGGAAGCCACGTGCACGTCACCTCGTCGGTGAGCAGGGGTGCCGCCGCGGTGAAGGCGAGGTCACGAGGCACCGGAACCGCCGTGTGGACGACGGCGTCGGTGGCTCCGCCGGGACTCCTCGACAAGTCGGCGACCGCAATCCATTCGCTGGAGGGTGCCCGTCCGTCCCGCCACACCACGCCGGTGCCCGAGGCTGTCAGGTAGCGGGACGAATCGTCGACCCGTCGGGCGATCAAACCGGGGAATGCGCAGGCGAGGGTATAGGCTACGGCGTCGTCCCCGGCCAGGTCCGGGGTCTTCGTGGCGGTGGGGGACAGCAGCCGTTCGAAACGTCGTGTCACCGGGTCCTGCCGCCGGACGGCACGGACGGCGGCGGCGAGGTCGGGTACGCGGGTGCCGTCGTCCACCACGCTGAGCACGGCAGCGACGGTACGCACGTCCACGCGGCGGCATGCCTCGAGTCCTCCGCGAGCGATCCGTGGGTCCGTCGGGATCGCCGCGAGTCGGCGTCCGACGTCCGTGACGTGTCCCCGCGCGTCCACCGCGCCGATGGACTGCAGCGTCCGTTCCGCCGCCTCTGTCGCCGCCGGCGGGAACGGATCGGGCAGCGGCAGATCCGCACCCCGGGGCGACCCCCAGCATGCGACGTCCAGCAGTGCGCCGGTCAGGTCGCTGGTCGTGACCGCCGGCGGCGCATACCCGGGTGTCTTGGCGAACTGTTCGGCGGTGATGCAGCGGTACACCGTCCCCGGACCTTCGCGGCCGGCCCGTCCGGCGCGCTGGGTGCAGGACGCCTGGCTCGCCGTCTCGGTGACGAGGACGGACATGCCACGGGTCGTGTCGCGCCGGGACACCCGCGCGAGGCAGGAATCCACGACGACCCGGACCCCGGGGACCGTGAGGGAGGATTCCGCGACGTCTGTCGCGATGATCACGCGGCGTTGTGCGTCGTCATGTCCACCGACGATGCGGGACTGCTCGGCCGTCGACAACCGCCCGTGCAGCGACGAGGCGGGAATGCCCCGGGTCGACAGCCTGGCGGTCACGGTTTCTGTGTCTCTGATCGTGGGGACGAAGGCGAGTACATCACCCCCTGTCGTCGCCGTGTCGTCCAGGGCACGTCGGACCGTCGCCTCCACCAGATCGGCGACAGCATGGTGTGCCCGACGGTCCCGGTTGACCATAGAGGTGGCGGAGTCGGCGTACCTGAGGTCGAGCGGGTGGATGGGGGAGGGGACGTCGACCAGCGGCGCCGGGCCGTCCGGACCACCGAGCAGCGTCGCGAAGCGCGACGCCTCCACCGTCGCTGACATGGCGACGACAGTGAGGTCGTCCCGTAGTTCCCGCACCTGGGCGAGCATGGCGAACACCAGGTCAGACTCGAGGTGCCGTTCGTGAATCTCGTCGATGACGACCGCGGCGACACCGTCCAGGTCAGGGTCGGCGAGCAGCCGCCGGAGCAGGACGCCCGGGGTCACCATCTCGATCACCGTGTCGGCGCCGGCCTTCCGGTCGCCGCGCACGGTGTAACCCACCTCGCCGCCGAGTGCGCTTCCACGTAGGGCGGCGATCCTGGCAGCGGAGCCGCGTGCGGCGACGCGCCGAGGCTGGGTGACGATGACGCGCCCCGGTGAGGTCTCCGTGACATGGTCGAGCACGTACTGCGGAGCCAACGTGGTCTTGCCGGTGCCCGGCGGGGCCTGGACCACAGCAGTGCCACCGGCACGCAGGGCATCCAGCAGGGCGGCCCGCCCGGCGGCGAAAGGAAGGTCAGTCACACGATTCAGCGTAACGGGCGAGGGGTGGAATCAAGGCGGAGTGGTGTCGGCATGGTTCTGATAAGAGGTCTACAGTGGCTACTTATGAGCCTGAAGGAGAAAGCTGTGACCGTCGCCGGCAGGATCACCGACGCGGTACGCATAGGAAATGGACTTGACCAGCGGGAACTCGCCCCGGTCGGGTGGTACGCACACGAGCAGGCCGTGGAGCGACTCAAGGCCAGTTTCGACGCGGTTCCCGCCGGGCGCCGCGTGCGGTTGGCGAAGAAAACGTCCAACCTCTTCCGCGGACGTTCCGGTGAGGCGGTCGGACTCGACGTGTCGGGACTGCACGGCGTCATCGCTGTCGATCCCGTTGAAGGCACCGCGGATGTCCAGGGAATGTGCACCTACGAGGATCTGGTGGATGTTCTGCTGCCGTACGGCCTGGCACCCACCGTCGTCCCGCAGCTGAAGACCATCACCCTCGGCGGCGCGGTGACCGGCATGGGCGTGGAGTCCACGTCCTTCCGCAACGGCCTGCCGCACGAGGCCGTCCTGGAGATGGACGTCCTCACCGGCACCGGGGACATCCTCACCTGCTCGCCGACCCGGAACGCTGACCTGTACCGCGGCTTCCCCAACTCCTACGGTTCGCTGGGGTACAGTGTGCGGTTGAAGGTGCGGTGCGAACAGGTGGAACCCTATGTCGACCTGCGGCACGTGCGCTTCGACGATGTCCAGTCGCTCACCGACGCCCTCGACCGTATCGTCGTGGACAAGGAGTACGACGGTGAACGCGTCGACTATCTCGACGGTGTGGTCTTCAGCCTGGAGGAGAGCTACCTCGTCCTGGGGCGGGCGACCAGCGAACCCGGCCCCACCAGCGACTACACCCGCGAGCGCAGCTACTACCGCTCCCTCCAGCACCCGTCGGGTGTCCTCCGCGACAAGTTGACCGTCCGCGACTACCTCTGGCGGTGGGACGTCGACTGGTTCTGGTGCAACCGGGCCTTCGGCACCCAGAACCCCACCATCCGGACCCTGTGGCCCCGGGACCTGTTGCGGTCGAGCTTCTACTGGAAGATCATCGGCTGGGACCGCCGCTTCGACATCGCCGACCGGATCGAAGCACACAACAACCGGCCCGCACGTGAACGTGTCGTCCAGGACATCGAGGTCACCCCCGACAACCTGCCGGAGTTCCTCACATGGTTCTTCACCCACTGCGAGATCGAACCGGTGTGGCTGTGCCCCATCCGGCTGGCCGACGATTCGGGCGAGCGGACGCCGTGGCCCCTGTACCCGTTGTCACCGGGCGACACCTGGGTCAATGTGGGATTCTGGAGCTCGGTGCCCGTCGATCTCATGGGGAAGGACGCCCCGACCGGGGCCTTCAACCGGGAGGTGGAGCGGGTCGTCTCCGACCTCGGTGGGCACAAGTCGTTGTACTCCGAGGCGTTCTACTCCGAGGAACAGTTCGCCGCCCTGTACGGCGGCGACCGTCCCGCACAACTGAAGGCGGTCTTCGACCCGGACGACCGGTTCCCCGGGCTGTACGAGAAGACCGTGAGCGGCGTCTGACGACACGCCGCGGCACGCACGACAAGCACGATTACGCACGATGACCAAGAGGAGAGAGATGAGCAGGGGATTCACGCCACTGACAGTGGGACAGATCGTGGACAAGGTCATCACACCACCGGCCCCGTTCCGGGTGACCGCCTTCGACGGATCCACCGCCGGGCCGGCAGACGCAGAACTGCAACTGGAGATCACGTCGCCGGACGCGCTGGCCTACATCGTCACCGCGCCCGGGGACCTGGGACTGGCCCGTGCCTACATCACCGGAAGCCTCCGGGTCACCGGTGACGAGCCCGGGCACCCGTACCTCGTCTTCGACCACCTTCAGCACCTTTACGACCAGATCCGACGTCCCTCGGCGAAAGACCTGCTGGATATCGCCCGTTCGTTGAAGACGATGGGGGCGATCAAGCTGCAGCCGGCACCGGAGCAGGAGACGCTGCCCGGGTGGAAGCGGGCCATCCTCGAGGGGCTGTCCAGGCATTCCCCGGAACGTGACAAGGAGGTCGTGAGCCGCCACTACGACGTGGGCAATGACTTCTACGAACTCTTCCTCGGCGACTCGATGGCCTACACCTGCGGCTACTACCCCGAGTTCGAGGGGGAGATCCAGATCACCGGAGCCGCCGGAGACTGGCGGTACGACGCGTGGGAGAAGGGCACGGCGGCCAACGGACCGCTCACCCAGGCACAGGACAACAAACACCGCCTTGTCTTCGACAAGCTGCGGCTCAACCCGGGTGACCGACTGCTGGACGTCGGCTGCGGGTGGGGCGGCATGGTGCGCTACGCCGCCCGCCAGGGCGTGAAAGCCATCGGAGTCACTCTCTCCCGGGAACAGTACGAATGGGGCAAGGCCAAGATCGAGGAAGAGGGGCTCCAGGACCTCGCCGAGGTCCGGTGCATGGACTACCGTGACGTGCCCGAGTCCGACTTCGACGCGGTCAGCGCCATCGGCATCCTCGAGCACATCGGCGTGCCCAACTACGAGGACTACTTCACCCGCCTCTTCGCCAAGCTTCGCCCCGGCGGTCGGATGCTGAACCACTGCATCACCCGCCCGCACAACAGGAAGACGAAGACCGGCCAGTTCATCGACCGCTACATCTTCCCCGACGGGGAGCTCACCGGTTCGGGCAGGATCATCACGATCATGCAGGACACGGGTTTCGACGTCGTCCACGAGGAGAACCTCCGGCCGCACTACCAGCGCACCCTGCATGACTGGTGTGAACTGCTGGCCACCAACTGGGACCAGGCCGTCCACCTCGTCGGTGAGGAGACGGCGCGTCTCTTCGGGCTCTACATGGCGGGGTCGGAGTGGGGCTTCGAGCACAACGTGATTCAGCTCCACCAGGTCCTCGGCGTGAAGCCGGACGCGGCCGGCAGTTCCGGGGTGCCGGTCCGCCAGTGGTGGCGGTCCTGACGGTAACGTCGGGACGATGAGAACGATCACCAGAGGCGCTGCGGTGGCGGTGCTGTGCACACCGTTGCTGCTCGGAGCCTGCACCATCGGCGATACGGAGCAGGACGGCGAAGCGACGACACCCGTCGTGGACACCGAAGCGCCGCCGGACAAGCCCGTGCCGGAATCCGCCCCTGAAACCGGGTCTGGGTCTGAGGCACCGGAGGATCCCGACCAGCCCGATGCCGAGCCGGTGGAGACCGACCCCGACGCGCCCGGCGCCCGGGGCCTGGCGATCGGCGACTGCGTGGCTGACATGGACCAGCTCGACGGGACCGGCGACATCGACGTCGTCGACTGCGGCGGACCCCACACCGGCGAGGTGTACGCACAGGCGGATATCGCGGGTAAGAACCTCTTCCCCGGCAATGAGCCGTTGGGCCAGGAGGCCGGCGCGATCTGCGGGGGCGACGCCTTCACCGGATATGTCGGCATCGGATTCCCCGAGTCGACGCTGGACGTCGTCACGATGATGCCGTCCAAGGAGAGCTGGGCGCAGGAGGACCGGACCGTGACCTGTGTCGTCACCGACCCCAACCTCGAGCAGATCGACGGGACCCTCGAACAGAGCTGGCGCTAACGCTCGAGCAGGGTCACCAGTTTCTGTCGGTTGGACTCCTCCAGGTGCGCGACGGTGAGCGCCCAGGCGTCTGCGCCGGGAAGACGGAGCCGTCGGTCAACGTCCTCGCCGAGGGCCTCAACCACGGCTCCGATGTCCGGGCCGGTGCGGGGAGGGATCATCGTCACAGCCTCCGGTGAGCCCCATACCGCCGGGTCGGCGATGAACAGGTGACCCTGCGCCGCAGCGTAGCCCAGCGCGGCCTCGCGCAGGTCGGACAGCTGTTCGTCGGAGATGTCCCCGGCCGTCCATGCGTCCTCGACGAGGGGGACGCGGTCGACCGGCTGGTGGGATTCGACGATGCCTTCCACCAACGGGGTGGGCAGGGTGACCAGGGCCCGCGACGCCGCCGAGTAGACGTCCGCAGCATCGAGGTAGGGACGTCCGACGACGATGGTGCGGGCCAGCTCGCGGCTCGCGGTCATGAAGGACAACAGGGTGGTCAGTTGCTCTGCCGGGGCCGAGTTGAAGCTCCGGACGTCCCGGACCGCCGGAGAGGCTGCCGGGCGGGTGGCGAACAGCGGGGAGAACGGTGGTGTGTACATGGTGCCCATCCTCGCCCGGGGTGTTTCCGGACGGTTACCGTCGTGGGAAGAACTCCGGCGCCAGGGCGTCCAGCGCCTCCACGACGACATCGGTCTCGGCTGCGTCGGTCACGGTGACACGCACGCCCTCTCCGTCGAAACAGCGCACGGCGATGCCGTACCCGGCGATCGCCTCCTCGAAGGCGCGTGCCCGCTCCCCGAGGTCAAGCCACACGAAATTGGCTTCTGAACCGATCCGCCAGTCCTCCGGGATGTGCTCCAGGACGCGGGTGCGCTGGGCCACGGTCTCGTCCGTGCGGGCGAGCAACTCGTCCTTCGCCCCGATGCTCGCCACCGCAGCGGCCTGTGCGACGGCGTTGACGCTGAACGGGATGCAGACCTTGTTCACTGCCTCGATGAACTCGGCGCGGCCGACCAGGTACCCGACACGCAGGCCCGCCAGACCGTAGGCCTTCGAGAACGTCCGTGCGACCGCCAGATTCGGGTAGTCGGCGAGCAGGCCCAGCCCGTCGGGGAACCCGTCTTCGCGGACGTACTCCACGTACGCCTCGTCCAGCAGGACCTGGACCTCGGACGGGACGGCGTCGAGGAAGGTGATGAGTTCCTCACGCGTCACCGTCGTGCCCGAGGGGTTGTTGGGGTTGCAGACGATCACCAGACGCGTCTTCTCGGTCACCGCTGCGGCCAGGCCGGGCAGGTCGTTGCGGTGGTCCGGGGTCAGCGGGACCTCCACGGCCTCGGCGCCGGCCACCCGGGCGAGGATGGGGTAGGCCTCGAAGCTGCGCCACGGGTAGACGACCTCGTCGCCGACCTCGCCACCGCGGCACGTCGCCTGGACGGCCTGCTGGATCAGGGCGGACGAGCCCGCACCCACCGCGATGTTCTCGGCGTCCAGGAGCAGCGACGACGGGCCGGCCAGCCAGTCGGCGATGGTGCTGCGCAGGTCGTAGGCGACCATGTCCGGATAGCGGTTCGCGCTGGCCAGCGCCTCCGCTGCCGCGCGGGTGACCCCCGGCAACGGGCCGAGCGACGACTCGTTGCTGGACAGCTTGAGCGGAAGTCCGTTGGGGCTGCCGGGGACGTACGGGGGCAGGGTGGAAAGGTCGGCACGGATCATGGGTTTCAGCCTAGTCTCCGGCTGATTTTGATCTGATGCGGGGGCCTGATGTATCGTTCGATGCGTCGTCACACGTGACGGCATGGAGGCGTGCCAGAGCGGCCGAATGGGACTCACTGCTAATGAGTTGTCTGCTTAACGGCGGACCGGAGGTTCAAATCCTCTCGCCTCCGCCACTTCAGTTTCCTCAGGCTTTTCGTGAGGGCGTGTCGTCAGCCGTCCGGTTCTTGTGGTGAGTTACCGGACATTCAGGGCGCGGTCCCGCTATACGGGGTGTGTGGTGTACCCCGGGACCGCGTGACACGTCCCGTCTGGTGGTGTGCCGGGGATTCTGGAGTCGCTGGAAACAGCGTCGCGCCCGTAGCTCAACGGATAGAGCATCTGACTACGGATCAGAAGGTTGGGGGTTCGAATCCCTCCGGGCGCACGCTTTTCTTGGGTTGAGCCCCCTGTCAGTGATGTTTCGGCATCGCGGACAGGGGGCTCGCTCGATTTCCGCTCCGGGGGTGAGGGAGCGCTGCTACCGTCGGTCCATGACTACCTTCACCACGCTGATCACCGGCGCCAGTTCCGGGCTCGGAGCCGAACTCGCCCGCCAGTCCGCCGCCCTCGGCCACGACCTCGCCCTCTGTGCCCGCAGGACGGAGCGGCTCGATGAACTGTCCGCCGAGATCGCCTCGTCCTGCCCCGGTGTCTCAGTGCGTACCTATGCGCTGGACGTGACTGACCCGGACGCGGTGCGCACCGTCTTCCAGCAGGCGGAGAGGGACGCCGACGGGGGTCTCGACCGCATCGTCGTCAATGCCGGCCTGGGTAAGGGACGCAAGATCGGGTCCGGGCAGCCGGAGGCGAACCGGGAGACCGCCACGACCAACGCGCTGGGCGCGCTGGCCCAGGCGGAGGCGGCCATGGAGATCTTCCGCGCGAGGAGCGCCGGTCACCTCGTCCTCGTCTCCTCGGTGACCGCCCTGCGCGGTAACCGGAAGGCCATGACGACCTACGGGGCGACGAAGGCCTTCGTGGCGAACCTGGGGGAGGGGCTGCAGTCGGAGATACTGGCGTCCGGCGTGCCCGTCGACGTGACCGTCCTGCTGCCCGGGTACATCCGCTCGGAGATGAACGAGAAGGTCGAGCAGAAGACCCGCTTCATGGTCGACACGCAGACCGGGGTGCGCTCCATGATGGCGGCGATCGAGTCACGGAAACGTCGGTCGCTCGTGCCGGGCTGGCCCTGGCGGTTGATCGGCCCGGTGCTCAGGGTCATGCCGCTGAAGCTCGTGTCCAAGGTGGTGTAAACGGATGTCCACCTGGTGCTTTGGTGCTTTCCGGGTCGGCGTGTAGGCTGTAGTCTCGTTGCAGAGATGCAACGGCGCGCCCGTAGCTCAACGGATAGAGCATCTGACTACGGATCAGAAGGTTGGGGGTTCGAATCCCTCCGGGCGCACGCTTTTCTCGACGGAGAACCCCCAGGTCACACACGCTGTGGCCTGGGGGTTTTCTCGTTTCTGTGGTTCGCCTCAGCGACCGAACTTCGCGGCGGTGTGGATGAAGGCGCCGATGACGTCGGGCCACCGGGCCACGTCCTGCGGAGAGTAGGCGGTCAGCAGCTGCGACCCCGGCAGGAGGGCGTGGAGCTCCTCGGCCACGGCCACCGGATGCGCCGGGTCGCCGATCCACGCCAGGATGAGGGTCGGGATACGCCGTTCGCCGAGGGCGGCGATGCGGTCCCGGGAGGGCAGGTCATTTCCCGCGGCGCCACGGAAGACCGTGGGCAACAGGGTCTCCGGGACGTCCGGCATGGTGAAGGGCACTTCCGTGCTGCGTGCGGGCGGGGCGGGTTCGGCACGGGTCGTTTCGGCGTAGGCGGCCAGCCCGTGGTCCTCGACGAACCGGGCGGAGCGTTCGTACATGCCGGCCCGGTCACCGCGCAGTTCCCATGCCGTGGGGGGAATGCACAGCGTCATGGAGGCGTAGCTCTTTCCCGCCGCCGCAGAGGTCAGGATCGTCGCCGCACCCATGGACTGACCGACGGCGTGGACCGGTGCCTCGGGGGAGAACTCCTCGCTGACCTGCTCCAGGTCCTTCGCCAGCGCGGTCCACCGGTAGGCCGCGGGATGTGCGGGTCCCGGTGACCGGCCGTGTCCGCGGGCGTCATAGCGCAGGACGCGCAGTGCGTCCTGACCTGCGGTGAGGTCGAGTCCGAGGGCGACGTCGCGGGCGCGGCTGGACGTCAGTCCGTGGAGCTGGACGACGGGGGTGCCGTCGACGGGGCCCCAGATGTCGTGGGCGAGGGTGTCTAATGCGTGACTCATGCAGGAAATCCGTACGTAATCCCACGGCCCTATCGTCCGTGGGTATGAGACTGACAACTGTAGCCCGTATGGAGCTCGCCGCAGGGCAGGTGCACGTGTTCGAACCCACCGTGACCACCGCCCCGGACAGTGCCGCCGCCGGGAGCACCCCCTCCTTCGACCAGGCCAGGCATGCTGCCGCGGGGTCCCGTCCGGGAAGCTGGATGGCCGTGGCCTTCGCCGTGCCTCCGGTGGGGCGGGGACGCCTCGCCGAGGCATGGCGGCGGGTGGTGCAGCGTCACGGGACATTACGCACCGTCCTGCGGAAGGAGGGCGCGCAGGTACGGGTTCACCCCGTGGAGATCACCGGGGGACGGTGGGAGCGTGTCGGCGACGGCACCTCGGACCCCCGCACCGTCCTGCGGGGCGTGTTCGACGTGGCCTGCGAGCCTTTCGGGACACCGTCCCACCG
The DNA here is from genome assembly GCF_001942345.1 of Corynebacterium sp. CNJ-954. Lineage (GTDB taxonomy): Bacteria > Actinomycetota > Actinomycetes > Mycobacteriales > Mycobacteriaceae > Corynebacterium. Next base: position 23,349 of record NZ_MKKI01000041.1, on the reverse strand, counting down.
CCTGGCGGTCGTGGACCACGGCGACGGTACCTGCACAGCGGTGATCGGCCTGGACCACAGCCACACCGACGCCTGGTCATTGCTGGTGCTGGTACGTGACATGCTTGCCGCAGTGGACGACGGGGACGAGTTGCCGTCTGTGCCGTCTTTCGCCGAGCACACCCGCGCCCTGGAGGCCCTGCCACCGGCCCCGGACGACATCCGTGACCGGTGGCGCAGGATCATGGACACCCGTGACGGCGAGATGCCGGTCTTCCCGCTGAGCCTCGGCGACATCTCCGAGCCCTGTGACGAGGTCGTGGAGGTCATCGACGTGCTGGACGCGGACGGGGTGGCCCGCCTGGAGGCCGCCGCCGTCCGACGGGGCGTCCGGCTGCTGCCGTTGGCTGTCAGTGTCCTGACCAGGGTCAACCAGGACATGCATGCCGGCGCTCTGCGTGCCGTGTTCCCCGTCCACTCCCGCCGGGGACCGGCGGACGACCCGGCACGGTGGGCGGATTCGGTGGGGTGGTTCATCACCAACTCCGTGCTGGAGTGCGACTCCACCGACCCTCCCGACTGCGACACGGCCGTCCGTGAGGCCATCGCGTTGAGCTCGTACCCGCTGGAACCGTTGCTGCGGCCGTGGGGAGGGATGCCCAACACCCCGGGCATGTTCGCGCTGTCGTGGTTGGACAACCGTCGGCTGCCGGTGCAGGTGCCGGCGGAGGCACGTCCCCAGCACGTGTCGGCGTGGATCCGGACCGACGGGGTGATGGCGTGGTTCGTCCTCAATGACGACGGTATGCACCTGCGCGTGCGCTACCCGGGGACACCGTCGGCGGTGGCCAACGTCGGGGAGTGGGCACAGCGGGTCGCCACGGGGGTGCGCGCGGTCGCAGGCGGGTCAGACGACACCGTTCTCGTAGGCGAAGACCACGACCTGAGCCCGGTCGCGTAGCTGCAGCTTCTGCAGCACCTTCCGGACGTGTGTCTTCACCGTCTCCTCCGAGATGAACAGGGCGGTGGCGATCTCGGCGTTGGAGCGTCCCGTCGCGATCTGTTCGACGGTCTCGAGCTCCCGGGGCGTCAGTGACGCGATGTCGGTGGACGCCCGACGGGGTGGGGTGCGCGGCGAGCGTGCGACGGCGTCGGCGATGAGGCGGCGGGTGACCGTCGGGGCGAGCAGCGCCTCGCCGGTGACGGACAGCCGGACGGCCCGTGCGAGCTCGTCGGCGGGCGCGTCCTTCAGCAGGAACCCCGAACAGCCGATGCGCAGCGCCTCGTAGACGTAGTCGTCGAGGTCGAACGTGGTGAGCATGATGATCCGTGGGGCGGGGTCCAGACCGAGGGACAGGATGCGTCGGGCGGCCTCGAGCCCGTCCATCACCGGCATGCGTACGTCCATGAACACCACGTCCGGGCGCAGACGGGCCACCTGCTCGACCGCCTGTGCGCCGTCGGCGGCGTCCCCGACGGCGGTGATCCCCTCACGTGAGTTCAACAGGGCGGCGAATCCCTGGCGCACCATCGCCTGGTCGTCGACGACAAGCACGGTGGTGTCGGATTGTGCGGTCATGTCGGACACGTTACCGGGCACCGAGGGGGACCCCCGCGGTGACGGTGAATCCGCCGTCCGCGGCGGGCAGCGCGGTGAAGGTGCCGCCGACGGTGCGCACACGGGCGGACATGCCCTGGATCCCCGCGCCACCGCTGTGTTCCGGGGGGACGAGGGCACCGGCGGTGGCCGGCCCGTTGTCCACGGTGAGCGTCGCCCATCCGTCCTGCAGGGCCAGGTCGACCAGCACCGTGCCACCGGGGGCGTGGCGGGAGGCGTTCGACAGGGACTCCTGCAGCACCCGGTGCAGGACGATCCCGGTCGTGTCGTCGAGCGTGCCTGCCGCCGGGTCGATCGTCCAGGTGATGTCCATCCCCGCCCGACGTGCCGCCTGCAGTGTCGGACCGATCTGGTCGGAGCCGACCGGCGTCGTCGCCCCGGATTCGGCGTCGCTGCGCAGCACGCCGAGCAGTTCGCGGACCTGGTTGAGTGCTTCGCGTGCGGTGTCGGACAGGGAGTCGAACTCGGCGTGGATCGCCGGGGTGACGCCCTGCAGACGGTAGGGGGCGGACTGCGCCTGCACCACGATCATGGACATCTGGTGTGCCACGACGTCATGCAGGTCCCGGGCCAGACGGTTGCGTTCCTCGGCCATGACCCGCATCTCGGACTGCTCACTGGTCCGGGTCTCCTCGCGGCGCAGGTCCCGCCGGGACGCCAGCAGCCAGCGGAGCAGCAGGCACACCACGGTCCACACCAGCGTCCCCACGATCCAGCCGACGACGACCTCCCCGGGGTTGAACAGCATCAGCGCCAGCGTGCCGGCCACGGCGACGGCCACGGCGTCACGTGAGCCACGCACCACCACCGCAGCCAGGGTGAATGCCAGCGCGAGGTGGAACGGCACCGGCCAGCCGAGCATGAAACCCGGCTCGCTGCGCAGCGGCACACTCACCAGGCAGGCCAGCGCCACCGCCAGCCACGACGGCCAGGGCCGCCACAGCGACACCAGCACCGGCCACGTTCCCACCACCGCCAGCAGTGGAACGATCGCGGCGTGCAGCGAATGGGTCACGAAGTACGTCGGCCAGGCGACGGCGAAGAGGATCGCCGTGAAGACGACCACGAGGAACAGGATGAGCGGGGGAACACCGGCATGGGCTGCGGCACGGTCCAGCACGTTCCGCACCGGACGGACCACCGGGGCCAGACGGGAGGTACGGGACGTGCGGGGCGGGGTGGCCGGGTTCTTCGTGCGTCTCATGGAAGAGACGCTAGTCGGCGGGCGGGTGACCCGGATCCCCCTGGAGAGTGAGATCGACAATCACTCCGCAGAGGGATCCCCGCGGCGGACCCCGCTCCCTAGCGTTCCGGACCATGACACGCAGCAGAAGGATCCTCGCCTCCGCCTCCCTGGCGGCCGCCGCCCTGGTCGTCGGGGCCGCCGTCCCACCCGTCGGTTCGGCGGCCGAGCCGAGCCCCGCCGTACGCACCGTCGGCGCGATCGCCGCCGCCGACACGCTCGCCGCGGGTGTGACGGGGACGTCCTACTTCCCGGAGGACCTGGTCGCCGAACTCGGTTACCGGCCGGGCACACAGGACGGGCACGCCACCAACCCCGCCGGGGACTGCTCGTCGCCGGTGCCTCTGCCGGCCTCCTTTGAGCCGGCGTGCATGACCCATGACCTGGGGTACGACCTGCTGCGGGTCGCCGACCGCACCGGTGAGACGATCCCGGAGCACACGCGCCGCGACCTCGACCGGCAGATGGCCGAGCAGATGCGGGCCTCGTGCGACGGGGCCGCCGGATGCCGGGCGATGGCCGGCGTCGCCCATGCCGCCGTCGCGGCCAACACCCTGCGGCAGCACAACGGCGCCCCGGTCGAGGAGTGGTTCCCGTGGTGATGCAGCAGGACAGGGTACAGGCGCCGGTGGTGTCGGAAACCCCCCGCGTGCGACACCGCTGGGTGCTGGTCCTGATCGGACTCATCCTGTGGCAGGCGGCGGGGCCGCTGGCCGGGGCGACGTGGTGGGCCTTCGACGAGGGGCCGCTGATGCAGCACCCCCGCGACATCCTCACCGAGACCTCTCCGGTGGGCGCGGTGCGTGTCTTCGGCGACTACCCCGGGAAGGACGTCGACGTCGCGGCGAGGGAGACCGTCGACGCGCTGGTCGCGGACGGGGGCTTCGCCAAGGACGTGGTGATGATCGCCCTGCCGACCGGCTCCGGCTGGGTCGACCCGGACCAGGTCGACGCCGTGGAGGACTGGGCCGACGGTGACGTCGCCACGGTGTCCGTCCGCTACGCCCATACCCCTTCGGCGGTGGCCTACCTGATGCGGCCCGATCTGGCGGAGTCCTCCGCGACGGCGTTGCTGCAGGAGGTGCTGGACCGGATTGAGGGACTACCGGAGGACCGGCGGCCGGACGTGATCGTGCAGGGCCAGAGCCTCGGCGTGGGGGCGGGGACCGCGGCCGTGAAGAACGTGACAGCGCCGGTGGCGGCCCAGTTGTGGCAGGGGCGTCCCGGCACCGTCAACGCACCGGAGCAGGACAGGTGCACCGTCGACCAGATCAACGACGACGACCCGGTGGCGAAACTGAACCCGGGTCTCGCCGTCAACCCGCTGGCGGCGGTCGGCGTCCTGGCCGACCTGCCGGGTTCGGCCTCCTCCACGCCCGGGACCCGGCACAGCTACCGGGCGGTGCTGCCACCGGTCGGGTGCGTCACGCCCCGTTCCGGTGCCCTACACTGAAACGCACCGAAGAATCCCGTGTGCGGAAAGGTAAGGGCTGACGATGGCTGAGAACGACGGCTGGGGACGCAGGGACAGCGGGCACGGTGACGACTCCACCCGTGAGTTCCGTCCCTCCCCCGGCGGCGCCCAGAACCCTTACCCGCAGTGGGGGCAGGCCGCCGGAGGCCAACCCGACTGGGGGCAGCCGCCCTCCCCGCGGCAGCCCCACGATCCGGGTGGCTCGTCGGCCGGGCGGATCCTCCTGGTGGTCATCCCGGTGCTGATCATCGTCCTCGTCGCCGCCCTGCTGGTGTGGAAATGGGACGACCTCTTCGGTTCGGGGTCCGATGACGCGGCGGCACCGGCACCGATGACGAGTCAGTCCGCGCCGCCGTCCGGTGAGGCGACGGACGAGGCGACCAGCGAGGAGCCCCCCTCGGAGACCGGCAGCGCCGACCGGCCCGACCGGCCGGAACTGCCGTCCGGCGCCGAACCGGTGAACGACGCCGCACGGAATAACGAGCCCACCGGCGACTTCAACTCCGTCTACAAGTCACCGCCCTCCGGTGACAACTACACCAGCGACGAGTTCGCCGAGGCCGTCCGCAACGCATTCGTCGACGCCTACCTCGACAACCGGGAGACCGACCAGACCATCGACGTGCGCAGCCCCGTGACCGGTGACAGCTACCAGATGACCTGCACCGACGAAGGAAGCTACGTCCACTGCGCCGGAGGGAACAACGCGAATGTCTACATTGCGTAGCCGCGCGGCGTGGGCCGCGTCCGGGGTCGTGGCGACGTCACTGCTGCTCACCGGGTGCGTCATCGGCGACGTCGACCGCGACAGTCCGACCGTGACCTCGGACGCGGCGACCGTACAGGTCACCACGGGCCCTGCCCCGACGACGGACAGTGAACCCGGGCCGACGGAGGACAACGGGGCACTGGACCTCCCCGACGTCGCAGGAGAGGCCGGGGTGGTGCTGCTCGATGCCGGGGACGGACGCTCCGGCGGATCCCTGGCGGATCTCGCGGACGCGGCGTGGTCCACGAGCAAGGTGCCGCTGGCGATCGCCGCACTGAACAACGCGCCGGGTGACGAGACCCTTGTCGGGCAGATGCGCCAGGCGATCACCGTCTCCGACAATGACGCGGCCGAGGCGCTCTGGGCGTCCTCGGCGACCCGCAGGACGCCGCTGCGGCCGTTCAGGACGTCCTGCGCGAGGGTGGCGACATGACGACCACGGTGCCTGCGGAGAAGCGGCGTGCCGAGTTCAGCACGTTCGGGCAGACCACCTGGACACTCGACGACCAGGCCACCTTCGCCTCGGGGTTGCGCTGCATCAGTGGCTCGGACCCCGTCCTCGACGCGATGGGGCAGGTGAGCGCCGACCAGTCCTACGGGCTCGGGCGGTTCGACGGGGCCCGGTTCAAGGGCGGTTGGGGACCGGGCGAGGACGGGACGTACCTGCTCCGCCAGTTCGGTCTGATCCCCGCGCACGACGGCACGATGGTGCCTGTCGCCGTCGCCGCCACCGCGACGGACGGCAGCTACCAGTCCGCGCAGGGGGTGCTCGACCAGGTCGTTGAATCGGTCCGGGACACTGTCACCGGTGCTCACGGGGTGGCCGCGGACGGCGACTGCTGAAATCGCCACGGCGTGGGCTAGTGTCGATGGCTGTGGTACGCAGGGCAGCGAAGTCAGCGAGAACAACGGGAACGCATCACCGTGCGCCGGATCCCTCGGCAGGCACGGCGGGGGCGAACCAGCGGAATCTCTGGGTCGTCGGCGGCCTGCTGCTCGCCATCCTGAGTGTGGCCGTGTTCCTCAACGGACTCACCGCGGATGACGGGGACGAGGCAGAACGTAACCGACGTGCCCTTGAACAGGATGTCGCGGCGTCCTCGGCGCCGACCTCCGAGGAGGAGGCGGAGAACATCCGGGTCACCCTCGCCGGCGTCACCGACGACATCTCGGAGGAGTTCGGTGTCACCGCCGGGGCGACGATGCGTGCGGGCGGGGGAATCGTCCACGTCGGTGAGCTGCAGGACGCCCCCGCACTGTCGTCGATCAAGGTTCCGGTGTCCGTCGCCGCGGTGCAGAAGAGTCTGCGGGACGGCCGCCCCTTCGAGGAGCTGACCGGTGACATCGACGAGGCCATCACCGTCTCGGACAACGACGCCGCGCTGCGTCTGTGGGAGTCCCTGGGAACCGATGACGAGGCCGCCGCGGCACTCGGCGCCGTCCTGGGCCAGGGTGGTGATCCGACCGACACGACCGTGGACTGGAGCAGGGACGATTACGAAGGGTTCGGCGACATCGCCTGGACCCTCGACCACCAGACGATCTTCGCCAACCGGATGGCGTGCGTCCTGGGCTCCGAGCAGGCCCTCGACGCGATGGGGCGTCTCGCCGAGGAGCACAGCACCGGGCTGGCACAGCTGGAGGGCTCGCACGTGAAGGGTGGCTGGGGCGACACTGCCGACGGCAGTTTCATCCTGCGCGAGTTCGGGCTCGTCGGTCCGGTCGACGCCCAGGTGCCCGTCGCCGTCGCCGTGATCCCGGACGACGGCCAGGAAGAGACGGCACGCGAGGCCGTCGCCGAGATGACCCGCCGGATCGCCCCCCTGATCGACGAGGCGTCCGCCAACGGTGGCGCCGCCGAGTGCCAGGCCCGCTAGAACACGCCGATCTGCGCGCCGACGGTCTCGGCGTAGTGCAGCTGGTCCACCCACCCCCGGGCACCCGGCCGCACCCGGATGAACGGCCGGTTGGACGGTGCCTCGCGCGTCCGGCCCGCCCGTGCCTCGTACCGCAGCCGGGCGTCGTGCCCGTCACGGGTCATCTGCCCGAGGTCCCCGTCGGGGTCGGCGAGGGCATCCCGCGCGGAGGTCAGCAGGTTGAGCGTCTCATCCAACGCGGTGACCAGGGCGTCCCGGTTGTTCTCGCACATCGCCTGCACCAGGTGCGGTGCGGTGCCCGCCACCCGCGTTCCGTCGCGGAAACTCGTCGCCGCCAGTGACAACGCCAGGGCACCCCCCTGGTCCGCGGTGATGGACAGTGCCTCGGCGACGACATGGGGAAGATGGGAGACCCTGGCGACCGCGCTGTCGTGTGCCGCAGTACGCGCCGGTACAACCACCGCACCGGTGGTCTCGGCCATCTCCACCACGCGACGCCAGACATCCACCCAGGCCGGGGCGTCCTGCGCATTGTCGTGGGTGACCACCCACACCGCGTCGCGGAAGAGCCCGCATGAGGTGGCCTCCCACCCGGAATCCGCCGTGCCGGCCATCGGATGCCCGCCGACGTAGTGCTCCGCCAGCCCATGGTCGGTGACCAGAGCCAGCACGTCCCCTTTCACGCTGACGACATCGGTCAGCCCGCAGTCCGGCGCGTGCTCGGCGACCGCCTCCAGCAGTGATGGCAGTGCCGGGACGGGGACTCCGAGGACGATGAGGGCGTCCTCCCCGGCGGCGCGACGGAGTGTGTCCACCAGGTCGGCGGAGACGTCGAACCCCTCGGCGGCGGCAGTGTCCACCGTCGCCTGCGATCTGTTCCAGCCGAACACCGGGCGGTCCGCCTCCTGCAGGTCCCGCACCAGACTGCCGCCGATCAGCCCCAGTCCGAGCACACAGACGGGGCGGGGGGAGGTGGCGGTGGGGGACGGGGGAGCAGTGTTCACCTTTCAAGTGTGGCACAGGGCGACTACGGTTAGCGACCATGAGTGGATTCGTCGTCGCAGCCGAACTCGCCGAGGGTGACTCCGGCGGCGCGTCGTGGCGCCTGCGCGTCCTGGACAGGAAGATCCCCGGTGGTCTGCGCCCCCTGCTGACCGAACTGGGCAGGCTCCGCGCCGCCGGTGTGCTGCTCGGCATGGTCTGTGTCGAGGACGACTGGTGCGCGCTGGTACGTCCCGGCCCGCGGGGAGCCCAACTGCTGCTCAGCGACGCTTCCGTCATCGTCGAGGACGATGACGAGCCCGGCATCGACCTCGCCCGCGACATCCTCGCCGAGCTCGACGTCGACGGCCCCACCGACGACGACATCGACGATGCGGACGACCCCGACGCGCCCTGGCCGGACGGGGACTTCGACATCCTCGCCGACCTCGGGGTCAGCGAGCAGGTCCTGTCTGTCATCCTCGACGACGGCGACATGCTCGCCACCGAACAGCTCATGCGTGTGGCCGAGGAACTCGGCTTCGACGATGATCTCGCGGAGATCCTCGACAAGCTCGGGTACACCGGGTGGGCGTGACCGGGTCCGGCCTGCCCCGTCCCGTCCATGAGGTCCGCGACGACGAGCTGATGCGTCGGGCCCTCGACGTCGCCGCGTCCACGCCGGACGGCGACGTCCCTGTCGGCGCCGTCGTCCTCGCCCCTGACGGCCGGGAACTGGCGAGGGCCACGAACCGTCGGGACATCGACGCCGACCCCACCGCCCACGCCGAGGTGCTCGCCCTGCGTGCCGCGGCGGCCGTTCTCGGCGACGCGTGGCGACTGGAGGACTGCACCCTCGTCGTCACCCTGGAACCCTGTGCCATGTGCGCAGGTGCCGCCGTGGGCGCACGCGTCGGCCGCATCCTCTTCGGCGCCTATGAACCACGCACCGGGGCATGCGGGTCCGTGGTCGACGTGGCCCGGGAATCCCCCCTGCACACCGTCGCCGTGCGAGGCGGGGTGATGACGGAGGAGTGCGAGGAACTTGTCCGCGGGTTCTTCCGCGAACGGCGCTGACCGTCTATCCTGGGGCGCGTCAGAGCACGACCCGCATCGACGTCCCTTAGGGAAAGGGTGAACATCATGGATCTTGGTGGACTGGCAGACAAGGCCAAGAAGGCCGTCAACGACAATCGTGACCAGGTCGAGGACAAGGCCGGCGAGGCCATCGACAAGGTCACCGACGGAGACAAGGCGGAGAAGGCGAAGAGCACCCTGAAGGACGGGCTCGACAAGCTGTCCGGGAAGTAGCTTCCTGCGTTTTGCCCGACGGGGTCCAGTTGTTGTATCTTGGTCGGCGGTGGCGTGACCGAGCGGCCGAAGGTACTCGCCTCGAAAGCGAGCGTCGTGTAACAGCGACCGGGGGTTCAAATCCCTCCGCCACCGCCACAGAACAACCCCCGTCCCGGTGACCTCACCGGGACGGGGGTTTCTGCGTGGGCGGGCTACCCCAGTTTCGCGCTGAGCGGGGTGTAGATCTCGTCGGCAGTGCCGGAGGTGAGGGTGGCGCGCAGGTCCTCGTCCATGAGGGCGCGGGAGACCTTCGCCAGTAGTTTCAGGTGTGTGGTGCCTGCCTGTGCTTCAGGGACGAGCATGGTGACGGCCACGGACACCAGCGCCTTGTCGGTCGGCCACGCCACCGGCTCGCTGAATCGCACGACCAGCAGGGCAGCTTCGGTGATCGCCGGGTGCTTGGCGTGGGGGATCGCGATGCCGTCCATCAGGGCCGTCGTCATCTGTGCCTCGCGGGCCTGCAGCCCGGCGAGTACGCCCTCGGCGTCGGCCGCGTACCCGCGGTCGGTCGCCATGGCGGCGATCCGGGCGAGAGCGTCCTCCTGGGAGTCAGCGGGAACGTCAACCAGTACATTGTCGCGGGTGAACATCTCCACCAGGGTTGCGGTGGGCGCGCCGGGGCTGACGGAAGCCTGTGGTTCGGGGGCGGCGGCAGTGACCTCTGTGACCTCTGCGGCCTCTGTATCCTCAGCCGCCGTTGCGGTTTTCCGGGACTGGTTGAGCCGGTAGAGGCCGTACAGGACCCCGGAGACGGCGGAACCGATGAGGATGGCCAGCACCCAGCCGAAGGGGTTGCCGACGATCGGAAGGACGAGGAAGCCGCCGTGGGGTGCAGGGGAGGTGACGCCCCACAGCAGGGTGAGGATCGCCGAGATCGATGAGCCGAGCATGATCAACGGAATCACCACCAGAGGGTTGCGGGCGGCGAAGGGAATCGCGCCCTCGGTGATATGGGTGGAACCCAACAGGTAGTTGACGTACCCGGCCTTGCGCTCCCCGGCCTCAAACCCCCTGGGGAACAGTGTGACGGCGATGGCGGTGATGATCGGCGGCGCGATGCAGGCTGCAGAGACGGCCGCCATGAACTCCATGTTCCCCTCGGCCAGGAGTGCCACACCGGTGACGTACACAGCCTTGTTCACCGGGCCACCCATGTCGAAGCCCGCCATGCAGCCGATGATGATCCCCAGCACGACGGGGTTGGCGCCCTGAAAATCCGCGAGGAAGTTCTGCAGTCCCACAGAGATCGATTCCATGGGGGCGGAGATCACGAAGGTGATGCCGCCGAACACGAGCGTTCCGATGACCGGCAGGAGGAAGATGGCTTTCAGCCCGCCGAGGGCCTTGGGAAGTTTGTCGAAGAGTTTCCCCAGGTAGAGCATTCCGTAGCCGGCCAGGAAGCCGGTGACGATACCTCCCAGGAACCCGGTACCCATGTCAGCGGCCAAGAGGCCGGTGATCAGACCGACGGTGAGCCCGGGGCGTGAGGAGATCGAGAAAGCGATGAATGCCGAGAGCACCGGCACCATCAGCCCCAGGCCGGTGGACCCGACGGTGTTGAGCATTTCGGCGAACCGGTTGTACTCGTCAGAGGTGGGGTCGGCCGAGTAGATGCCGAAGAGGAAGGACGCTGCGAGAAGCACGCCACCACCGACGACGAACGGCAGCATATAGGACACACCGTTCATCAGGTGCTTGTAGACGGCACGTCCTACTTTCCTCCACCCCTGGTCGGCCGATGTGTCGATGGCTGCGACGTTGAGGAAGTCGTTCTCGTCCTCCGGCTCGTCGTTACCGCTCCCGGGGGCGGAGCTCCCCGGTGTTCCGGCGGCGGCCTTGGCCAGTACCCGGTCGATCAGCTGGTCCGGGTGGTGGATGCCCTCCTTGACACCGACGTCGACGACCGCCTTACCGGCGAACCGACGGGCGTTGACCTCCTTGTCCGCCGCGATGATCACACCAGTGGCGCGTTTGATCTCGTCGGCGGTGAGTTCGTTCTCCAATCCGACCTGCCCGTGTGTCTCGACACGGATCTCGATGCCACGCTTGGCGGCGGCCTGCTTCAGCGCGTCCTCAGCCATGAACGTATGGGCAACCCCGGTGGGACAGCCGGTGGCGGCGACGATGAATTCCTCAGCCATGGTTCTTCCTCTCTCGAATGTCGGGTGTGGTGTGCGTGGTGGTGGCGACGAGCGGTACCGACGGTTCCGTCAGCACGATCTCTCGCCCGTCGGTGCCCGTCGCCAGGTCACTGACGGCGATCTGGTCGCTGAAGTCGGGGCGGACGGGGAACAGTGTTGACGCGTGGGCGACAGCGCTGGATGCCCAGAGCACGGCATTGTGCAGTCGCGTGCCGGGAGTCCCCTCAACGGCCATGAACCCGGCGAGCAGGGCGTCACCGGCCCCGACGGAGTTGACGAAGGGGATGTCGTGCCCGACGGCGTGGAGGGCGTTTTCGTTGTCGACGTATATCGCGCCGTCAGCTCCGAGACTCGCCAGCACCGCCGTGGCGCCGGACCGCCTCACCTGGTGCGCGGCGTCAACGACGTCGCCGATGGTCCGTATGTCCCGCTCGACCAGTTCAGACAGCTCGTGGACGTTCGGTTTGATCAGGGACGGGCCTGCCGCCAGGGCCGCGGTGAGAGGTTCTCCGGAACTGTCGACCACGATTTCGGTCTCCGACGACGACTCCCGGAGGCTCGTCACGAGGTCGGCGAACTGGGTGGGCGACATGGTCGGGGGCAGGCTCCCACACAGGAGGACGGCGCGGGCTCCGCGGGTGGCCTCGACCGCGGTGTCGGCGAGTTGCTGCAGTTGCCGGGGGCCCACGTCGACTCCCGGTTCATTGATCTTGGTGGAATGGCCTGGAGTGACCAGGGTGATGTTCGTCCGGACCTCCCGGCCTGTCTCGACTCGGGTGAACGGCATCGCCGCCTCGGTGAAGGCATTCTCCATGAACTGGCCGGTCTGACCGCCACCCGGGAAGACGGCGATGGTGGAGACCCCGGCACGATGCAGTGCCCAGGAGACGTTGACGCCCTTCCCGGAGGCCTCGCGGGTCGACGTGCTCGCGCGGTTCACCGCATCGAGTTCGAAGCTGTCGGTGGCCACGGTCCAGTCGACCGCAGGGGACGGGGTGACGGTGACGATCATACGTACTCCAGTTCTATGTCGGTGTCGCTGAAAGGCTCGCGCAACGCGGGGTCCAGTTCAGTCCCGGTGATGATGACGTCGAGGTCGGTGACCTGGGCGTATGTCATGAGTGACCGCTGGGTGAACTTGGTGTGGTCGGCCAGGAGCACCGCCCGTTCGCCGTGGTCGATCAGTGCGGCCTTGATTGCGGCCTCGGCCTCGTCGGGAGTGGCGAGACCTCGGTCGGCGGAGATGGAGTTCGTACCGACGAACGCGACATCGAAGTGCATTTTGTCGATTGCGTTGAGCGCGAGCGGGCCCACCTGTGTGGTGGTGTTCGCCCGGACGAGACCGCCGAAGGTCGAAACCCGGATGTTGCGGTGGTGTGACAGGGCGCCGGCGATGGAGAGGGCCGTCGTATAGACGTTCAAAGGGCGATCGGGAAGCTGACGTACGAACTCCAGGGTGGTGGAACCGGCGTCGACGGCGATCGCCCCGCCGTCAGGGACGCGGGCCAGGGCGGCACGCGCGATGCGTGTCTTCTCGTCGAGATTGTCGGCCCGGGTGGTGACGTCGGGTTCGAAGGTCATCGGAGTGACCGGCAGCGCTCCACCGTGAACACGGTGCAGGTGGCCCTGCCGTTCCAGTTGGATGAGATCCTTGCGGATCGTCTCCACGGAGGTTCCGAGGTCCTCGGCCACGGCTGCTGCGGTGAGCCGGCCGGATCTCTGAAGTTCGTGGAGTAGATGCTGTTGGCGTTCAGTCGCCAACATGGGGGCGTCCCTCATGTCCGCACCTCCTTGATATCGGATGCAAAATAAGTGTAGTTCCTTGGTTTATATTGCACAATAGTGGAAATGCTTGCGAATTGGTGGTGGCGCTGGCAAAGTCGGTTGCATGATCATCAACGCCACCGACCTCCTTGGTCCGTCACACACCACGGACAGGCCCTCCGCAGTGACTGCCTTCAACGTGATCACCCTCGAGCACGCCGAGGCCATCGCGGCCGCAGCCGAAGCGGAGGGGCTGCCTGTCATCCTGCAGCTCTCCCAGAACGCCATCGCCTTCCACCGCAGGCCAGAGGCGATTGCTGCGGCGATGGCCGCTGTCGCCGCAACCTCGTCGGCCCCCGTCGTCCTGCACCTCGACCACATCACCGACCCCGACCTCGCACTGCGGACGAAGGATCTCGGGTTCTCCTCCGTGATGTACGACGGAGCGGAACTCGACTACGCCGCGAATGTCGCCACGACGCGACGGGTGTCCGGGTGGGCGCACGACAACGGCATCTGGGTCGAGGCTGAGCTCGGTGAGATCGGGGGTAAGGACGGAGCCCATGCGCCGGGAGTCAGGACCGACCCGGCGGAAGCTGCGCAGTTCGCCAGGGACACCGGTGTCGACTCTCTCGCTGTGGCGGTCGGTTCGTCGCACGCGATGACCACCCGGTCCGCCAGCGTCGACATCGACCTGGTTGAACGTATCGCCGCCAGCGTCGATGTCCCGCTGGTCCTGCACGGATCCTCGGGGGTCCCGGATGGGGACCTTGCTGCGGCCGCCCGTGCCGGAATGCGCAAGATCAACATCGGCACCGCACTCAACATCGCCTTCACCGGCGCCGTCCGGGACTGGTTGAACGAGAATGACGGCGTTGACCCCCGTAAGTACATCCGGCCCGGGCGCGACGCGATGACGGAGACCTGCCGCCACTTCATGCGGGTGCTGAAATGAAGGGCGTCATATTCGACCTGGACGGCACCCTGATTGATTCCGAACCTCTCTGGGCGAGGGCGGAAACTGCAGTCGCTGCCTCTGGCGGAGTGTTGTGGACGGAAGAGGATGCTTTTTCCTGCTTCGGTCGACCGCTGTCAGTCACTGCGCAGACAATCATCGACCGGGGGCTCGACCTGACGGTCGCTGAAGCCATTGACAGGATGACCGGAGAGCTTATCGGGATCTACCGTGCCGGGATTCCGTGGTTGCCCGGCGCTGTCGAGTTGCTCTCTGAACTACACGATGCCGGGATTGCGACGGCGCTGGGGACACAGAGCGTCCGGCCTCTCGCGTCTGTTATCCAGGACGCTGCGCCCGCAGGTTCACTTACTGAACTCGTTACGGGAGACGAACTGAACAACGGAAAGCCGGACCCGGAGGTCTTTCTCACCGCCATTGACAGGCTTGGGTTGATCCCGGACGATGTGGTCGTCGTGGAAGATTCGCCGACCGGTGTCGCCGCCGGTGTCGCGGCCGGTGTTCCTGTGCTCGCGGTTCCTCCGTCGGAAGAGATCTACCACTCGTATGCGAAGAAAGAACGGGTAAGTATAGCCAGCGACCTAACCCAGGTGAATGCTGAGCTTCTCAGGACCGTTCACACAGGTGAGAAAATAGACATCTGGGGTACGAGTTCCATGCGGCCCTGAACACTGCCGCGGTCCACTAGGATTGTCTCTCGCACTGTGCTCCTACGTGGAAGGCTGACCTCTCCGTGGCTCTTTTCCTGTTCCGACTCGGCCGGTGGTCCTACCTGAGGCGGTGGCTCGTCATCGGGATCTGGGCGGTCCTGCTCGCCGCCGTCGGCGGTGGGTCGCTGGTGATCCAGAAGGGCTACAACGACGTCTTCAGCATCGACGGGGTGCCGTCCCAGCACGCCACCCAGATGCTCATGGACGAGTTCCCCGGCACCGACAACCCCGCCGAGGCATCGGACGTGAATCTGGTGTTCCAGGCGCCGGAGGGGGAGAAGCTCAGCGATGAGAAGTACATGGGTGTCCTCGACGATGTCGTCGACGCCGTCCGCGCCGACGTCGATGATTTCGGCGACGACTCCTCCTTCGGTAACCCGGTCGTCTTCAATGACCAGCAGTCGCAGATGGTCATCGACACCTCCACCGAGATGGGGCTGCCCCGGGACGTCGCCGAGGCCGACGCCGCCAACGTCGCCACCCTCAGCCCCGACGGGCGGACGGGCACGACCTCGTTCGCCTTCGACGTCGACCTGCCCGCCGACGTCACCCCGGCCGACAAGGATGCGGTCAACGACGCCCTCGACATCGCACGCGACGCCGGCCTGAAGGCCGAAGCCGGTGGTGCAGGTTTCGGTGACCCGATCGTCATCGAACCGATCAGTGAAGCCGTCGGACTGCTGGCCGCGTTCATCATCCTGTTCATCACCTTCGGCTCACTCATCGCCGCGGGTATGCCGTTGATCAGTGCCGTCGTCGGTGTGGGCATCGGTGCTCTCGGCATCACCGGTGCGACCGCCTTCGTCCCGCTGAACAACATCACCCCGGTGTTGGGCATCATGCTGGGCCTGGCCGTCGCGATCGACTACGCCCTGTTCATCATGAGCCGGTACCGCGATGAAGTCCGACACGGGCGCTCCAGGCCCGACGCCACCGGCCTGGCGGTGGGAACCGCTGGTTCGGCGGTGGTCTTCGCCGGGCTGACCGTGATCATCGCCCTGGTCGGCCTCCGGGTGGCGAACATCGAGTTCCTGTCCTACATGGGTTACGCTGCGGCCGCCACCGTCCTGCTCTCCGTTTTCGTGGCACTCACCCTGGTGCCCGCCTTGTTCGGTGCCTTCGGCGGCCGGGTCTTCCGCAAGGACGCCGCCACCGGTGCGAAGGTACGCGAAGGAATGACGGTCGAGGACGCGGATGCCGCGGTCGCCGCCTCCCTGGCGTCCGGGAGCAGGGGCTCCCGTCGGACGCGCGGACAGCACGAGAAGAAGGCGCGGAGAGCACAGTCGTCCTCCGGCCCCTCCCTCGGTACCCGGTGGGTACAGCTGGTCCACCGCGCACCGGGAGGTTTCCTCCTCGTCGTCGTCGCATCGCTGGTCCTGCTGACCCTGCCGGCCATGAATCTGCAGCTCTCCCTGCCGTCGGACAAGACCTCCCCGGTGGACAGTACCCAGCGGCAGTCCGCCGAGTTGATGGAGGAGGGCTTCGGTGCCGGCCGGAACTCCCCGTTCCTCGTCATCGTCAACACCGACGACGTGAAGCCTGACTCCGCTGCACTGGCACCGCTGGTCTCCAGTGGAATCGAACCGGCACAGGCCGCGTTCGTGACGGTGAAGGACCGGCTCGGCAACAATGTCGGGGTGAAGCATTCGCAGCTGATCGGCGCCTCGGAGGACGGCTCCACCGCGCAGATCCTGGTCACCCCGGAGACCGGTCCGACCGACGAGCGCACCGCGCAGCTCATCCAGCAGCTCCGGGCCCAGCAGAACGTCCTGGAGGACGAGACCGGCGTGGACATGGGCATCACCGGTCTGGTGCCGATCCAACAGGACGTCACCGACAGGTTGTCCGACGCCATGCCGGTCTACCTCGCGCTGGTCGTCGGCCTCGCCCTGGTTCTGCTGCTGATGGTCTTCCGGTCACTGATGGTGCCGGTGATGGCCGCCGCCGGGTTCCTGCTGTCCGTCGGGGCCGCCTTCGGGGTCACCGTCCTGTTCTGGCAGGAGGGACTGTGGGGCCTGATCAACTCGCCGGGGCCGCTGATCAGCTTCATGCCGATCTTCCTCATCGGTGTCACCTTCGGCCTGGCGATGGACTACCAGGTGTTCATCGTCTCGCGGATGAGGGAGAGGTTCACCCTGCGCAGTCATGAGGCGGCGAAGACGAGCAAATACAACGCCGTTGAAGATTCGGTGATCGGCGGCTTCGGGCTGGGAGCGAAGGTGGTGACTGCCGCCGCGTTGATCATGATCTGCGTCTTCGCGTCCTTCATCGCCCAGCCGCTGCCGTTCATCCAGATCTTCGGCTTCGCCCTGGGGGTCGGTGTGCTGTTCGACGCCTTCTTCATCCGGATGACCCTGATCCCTGCGCTGATGTTCCTGTGCGGGCGTGCCACCTGGTACATGCCGCGGTGGTTGGACAGGATCCTGCCGTCGGTGGACGTCGAGGGAGCGAAGCTGGAGGACGCCTACTCCTCCGGGAAGATCCGGCGTATGGAGGACAGCCAGGTCAGTGAATCTTCCCCGGGTTCTGCTGGACCTGGATCCCGGTGATCCCGGTTCCTCCGTCGGTCTCGAGGACGACGACACGGGTCATGTCCTCGGAGGCCGCACGGAGCACCGGGCCTGCCACCGCGTCGACGACCGACACCCGGGGCATCCCGTATTTGCTGATCAGGCCGGCGAGGAACCGGGAGACCCGGTCGCTGCCGTACACCGGATTCCGTGCGGCTCTGGTGAGCCCGCCGGAATCCGTCCACAGGACGCAGCCCTCGGACAACTGTTCCACGAGCGTGCCGAGGTCGTCGGCGTTCAGGGCAGCGGCCAGAGTATGCAGGTACGACTGGTCTGCAGACCGGGGGACCGGCGCGGCCTCTGATGGTGAGGCCAAGGCCGCGCGGGCCCGACGTAGTCGCTGGCGTGTCGCCGCCGGAGTGCTGCCGACCGCATCCGCGATCTCCTGGTGGGACATTCCCACGACGTCGGCGAGGACGAGGACGATCCGGTCCACGGGCCGGAGCGACTGGAGGAGTCGGATGAAAGCGAGGTCGACGCCTTCCCCGAGGACGATCCGGTCGGCGGGGTCGGCGTCCTGCACGACGATGTCGGGCAGCCACTGCCCGACATAGGACTCACGGCGTTTCGCGGCAGTTGTCGCAGCGTCGAGGGCGATGCGGGAGACGACGACGGTCAGCCACGCGGGTACGTCCCGCGGTTCCTGGCTTGTTCCGTCGACACGTTGCAGACGAAGCCACGCTTCGGAGACGGCGTCTTCGGCGTCTTCCCAGGTTCCGAGCACGGTGTAGGCCAGCCCCAGCAGGCGTGGGCGTTCCCGGATCCAGGTCGGGGTCGTCGTCATTTCTGCGAGAGTACGCCGAGCCGGTTCCACATGTTGATCGCGGCGATTTCACTGATCAGGGCTCCGGTGGTCTTCTCCCCGAACTCCTCGATCACGCGTTCCTGGAGTTCGACGTCGAAATCGGCGTCTTCGCTGAGACGGGTGCCGGCTGTGGTGAAGGCGAGGATGAGGTCGTCGGACGCACTGAAGTGGGTACCCGTGCTGCCCGGTGTCCAGTCCCGGATCGCGTCGATCCAGTCCTGGCCGAAGTCGTGCTTCAGGGCCTCGTCGGAGTGCATGCCGATGCAGAAGCTGCATTTGTTGAGGAAGGACGCACGTAACTCGATGAGCAGGCGGGTGCGCCGGTCCAGGCCGCTGCGGGCGGCGAACTCGAAGGCTCCCGCCGCGGCATAGGTGCGTTTGTGGGTTTTCATCAGGTCGAGGTGGGTCATGGTCGGTATCCCTCTGGCGGTCTGGTGGACAGGTCGTCAAAGGAGAGACGGGGTAGTGGGTGTCTATGTGACAATCTGCAGGTCAGAGCAGGTGATGCTGGCCCGGGAAGCGGTGGGACGGCCGTCTGGGGCACGGGAAGTCGGGGACCACGCCTTCGAACAGCAGGGACACCGTATGCTCGCAGAGGCACTGGACCTGTACTGATAACCGGCTCCGTCCCGCACGGGGAACTACAGCTAGAAGAGTGTAGTCAGGACTCCGCCGTCCGCCCGTAATGCGGCACCATTGATCGCAGACGACCGTGGACTCGCGAGGTATGTCACGACATCGGCGATCTCTTCCGGCTCGATGAAGCGTTGCAGTAGTGAGGTGCCCCGCACCATGCCCTGCTTCAGATCATCTGTCGGCACCGCCCGTGCCGAGGCTATGGTTTCCACCACTCGTGCGACCCCGTCGGAGTAGGTCGGCCCGCCGAGGACGGTGTTGACCGTGACTCCGGTGCCACGGGTCAGTTTCGCCAGTCCATTACTTACAGCCAGTGACGCAGCTTTGGTTGCTCCGTAGTGGATCATGTCGCCGGGTACGTCCACCGCTGATTCCGTGCCGATGAAGATCGCGCGTCCCCAGTTCCGGGTGAGCATGCCATCCAACAAGCCACGTGCCAGACGGACACCGCTCATGAGGTTGACGTCGACGTACCGTTGCCACTCCTCGTCGCTGATCTCCGTGAAAGGACGGACATCGAACTGTCCGACGTTGTTCACCAGGACATCGACGGGGCCGACTGAGTCCAGGAGCGCATGTACGCCGGTGCTGTCTGCCACATCGGCTGCGATGCCGGACACCTGTGAGCCGGGGGAGATCGCCTGCAGTTGGGCGACAGCCTCCTCCACGCGGGTCGGCTCACGGCCGTTGACGATGACGTTCGCCCCTTCGGCGGCGCAGGCGGATGCCACCGCAAAGCCGATTCCCTGGGTTGACCCGCTGATGAAAATACGTTTTCCACCGAGTTGAAGATCCATGCCGCCTCATCGTTCGATTTTTACTTTCCTAGGAAAGTAAATGCTACACCTGTTCACTTTCCTGTTCAAGTAAATGCGTAGGATAGTGCCATGGCTGAGACATTCGATCGCACTGAACTTGAGACATGGGCGTCGTTGGCCACACTCCTGGAGTGGTTGCCTGCGGCGCTTGACGAGCAGATGCAGCGGGACTCCGGGATCAGCCACTTCGAATACGGGATTCTCTATGCGCTCTCGCAGGCAGAGGATTCCACACTTCGGATGAGCCGGCTCGCCGACTACGCGAACAGCACACTGTCACGGTTGTCGAGAGCGGTAGCCAGGTTGGAGAAACGGGACTGGGTACGCCGCATACCTGACCCGTCGGACGGTCGCGTCACCGTAGCGATCCTGACGGCTGCGGGGCAGAACGCCGTGCGCGCTGCGGAGCCCGGCCACGTCGCCCTCGTACGTCGCCTTGTCTTCGACTCCTTGACGGACACCCAGGTCTCGCAACTTTCGGAGATCACGCGGCGGATAACCGGCGCGTTACGTGAGGATCAGGGCTGGCGTCCGCGCAGTTCCGGGGGCGTGTCCGCGTAGTAGCGGCCGAGGAACTCGTTGCGGTACTCCTCGAAGCATCCCTCGTCGATGGACCTCCGGATATTCCGGGTCAGCGTCGCCATGAAGTGGATGTTGTGCAGCGTGCACAGGGTGCCTGCCAGGAACTCCTTCGCACGCAGCAGGTGGTGGATGTAGGCCCGCGAATAGTTGTCACACACGTATCCGCCGAGGGATGCGTCGATGGGGATGAAGTCGCGCCGGTGACGGCCTGCCATCAGGTTCAGGCGGCCGTCCAGCGTGTACACCCCGCCGCGCCGTGCCAGCCGGGTCGGCGCCACGCAGTCGAAGGTGTCCGCACCCGCGGCGATGGCGGTGAACAGGTCGTCCGGCTCGGAGATTCCGAGCATGTGGCGGGGCTTCTCGTCCGGCAGTTCATCACAGACCCACCCGGTGATGACACCGAGGTTCTCCTTCTCCAGGGCACCGCCGATGCCGAAACCGCCGAACCCGCGACGACCGGCGTCCTCCGCCTCCTTCGACAGGTCCACCAGGCCCCGCGCCGCCTGACGACGCAGGTCCTCGTACTGTGCTCCCTGCACCACACCCCACAGTGACTGCAGTGGCCGGTGACTGCGCTCGGCGGTCAGCCGGTCGTGTTCGACGAGGCAGCGTCGTGCCCAGCGGTGGGTCCGTTCCACAGACTCCTCCTGGTAGAGCCGGGTGTCCACCAGGGTGGTCAGCTCATCGAAGGCGAACATGATGTCCGCGCCGAGCCCGTGCTGGATCTGCATCGACTTCTCCGGGGTGAAGCGGTGCTTCGAACCGTCGATGATGCTGCGGAAGTCGACGCCGTCCTCGTCCACGAGAGCCATGCGCTCCTTCTTCGCCGCACGGATGTCCCCCTCGGTGAGGTTCGCGACGTCCATCGCCAGGACCTTCTTGAACCCGACGCCGAGGCTCATGACCTGGAATCCGCCGGAATCGGTGTAGGTCGGGCCGTGCCAGTTCTCGAACGCTGCGACGCCGCCGGCCGTGTCCACGATGTCCTCACCCGGTTGCAGGTAGAGATGGTAGGCGTTCGACAGCATCGCCTCCGCCCCCGTCGACCGGACCTGCTCCGGGGTGAGTGTCTTCACCGTCGCCTTCGTCGCCACCGGAATGAAGGCGGGTGTGCGGATGTCCCCGTGCGGAGTGTGAATCACACCCGTGCGACCGTGGGCGGGTGCGCCGTCGACGGAGCCGACCCTGGTGCCGAGCTCGAATGTCGTGTCTTGTGCTGCAGGGGCCGGGGGGACGGCGGACTCAGTCATGGTGGGTCATTCTATCTGACACCCTGTGTGCCGCTGACAGGTTCAGTAGCTACCCTCGGCGGACGGAGAAATGAACTCCGAACCCGAACCAATCAAGGAGATGCCTCCATGACCACCGCACGTCAGATCGTCCTCGCCAGCCGCCCGAAGGGTGCGCCGACCGCGGAGAACTTCCGCACCGAGGAGGTCACGTTGCCGCAGGTCGGCGACGGGGAGCTTGAACTGAAGGTGCAGTACCTCTCCCTGGACCCGTACATGCGGGGACGGATGAGTGCCGCGAAGTCGTACGCCGCCCCCGTCCCCGTCGACGGCGTGATGCAGGGGGAGACGGTCGCCGAGGTGACCGTCTCCCGGCACCCCGATTTCGAGGTCGGTGACCTCGTCCGGGCACACACCGGGTGGTGCACCCACGCCGTGGTCCCGGCAAAGCACGTGCGGACGCTGCAGACTCACGGAGCTCCGTCGACCACTGCGCTGGGCGTGCTCGGCATGCCGGGATTCACGGCCTACGCCGGTATGAAGGTCATCGGGCAACCCAAGAAAGGGGAGACGGTCGCTGTCGCCGCGGCTTCCGGTCCCGTCGGATCGATGGTCGGGCAGCTCGCCCAACTCGCCGGGGCCCGTGCGGTCGGTATCGCCGGCGGACCGGAGAAATGTGCCTTCGTCCGTGATGAGCTGGGCTTCGATGCGGTGGTGGATCATCGTGACCCCGACTTCGCCGACAAGCTCGCCGAGGCCTGCCCTGACGGTGTGGACGTCTACTACGAGAACGTCGGCGGTGCGGTGTGGGACGCCGTCCTGCCACTGCTGAACAAGTTCGCGCGTGTGCCGGTGTGCGGCCTGGTCTCCCAGTACAACTCCACCGGTGCCGGCAACCGTGACCGGCTGCCGGCGGCGATGGGGACGATCCTGGCTCAGAGTGTGCTGATTCGCGGATTCATCCAGACCGAGTTCGCCGAGGAGTACTACCCCGAATTCCTTGCCGAGATCGGGCCGAAGGTCGCCGACGGCACCATCAACTATCGGGAGCAGGTTATCGACGGGTTCGACACCGCGCCGGACGCGTTCATCGGCATGCTTGAGGGCAAGAACTTCGGGAAGCTCGTCGTCAAGGTCGACTGAGTTCATCCGGGCGTGCTGGTGTGCTCGGCGGTCAGGGGTCGTGACCGTCGAGTACGTGTGCCTGAACCCCCGCCTGCCTGTGGGGCGGGGGTCAGTCGGGGTGTCTCACCGGTGACAGTGGCCCGGCGGCGACGGTGGTGAGCTCCACCCCGCCGGGTCCTGCCCAGTGCAGTGTGACCGCATCATCCGGGCTGGTCGGCTGCCCACACCCGCGCGGTTTTCAGGGTGTGGTGGCTCCGGCACAGACAGATCCCGTTGGCCACACCCGTCGGCCCGTCACTGGTGGGGTCGGTGTGCGGGGAGTTGACCAGATGATCATGTTCACAGGTGTCGGCGGGCACCTGGCAGCCAGGAAACCGGCAGTACCCGTCGCGGCCCTGGATCCAGGCTTTCTGCACGGTGGTGAACCGGTAGGCCTCAGTAGGGGGGATATCGGCGGCGTGCGGGAGTTCACGCACCCGGGTCGCCAGGGCGGCCAGTTCACCACCGGTGGTGGCGGACACCCACCCACTGCCCAGCACGTAGCACGGTTGGTCCGGGTGAGCCTGGTAGGTGTTCACGGTGACGGTCAACTGGTCACGGTGCCCGCCGAGCAGGTGCAGGGCGACCTGGCCACGACAGTGCGACATCAACGGCACCGGCGGGACAACCTGGGTGTTGTCGTCGCGGTCACTCCCGTCC
>NZ_MKKI01000040.1 GCF_001942345.1 Corynebacterium sp. CNJ-954 | reverse complement strand
GGTGTTTTTTTTTTTTTCCCCCCGGCGTTTTTTTTTTTTTTTTAACTTTTTTTTTTTTTTTTCCCCCCCCCCCCCCCCCAAAAAAAAAAAAAAAAACCTTTTTTTTTTTTTTCCCCCCCCCCCCCCCCCAATTTTTTTTTTTTTTTTCCCCCCCCCCCCCCCCTTTTTTTTTTTTTTTTCTTTTTTTTTTTTTTTGGCGGGGGGGGGGGGGGGGGAAAAAAAAAAAAAAAAAAGGGGGGGGGGGGGGGGGCAAAAAAAAAAAAAAATTTTTTTTTTTTTTTTGGTTTTTTTTTTTTTTTTGGGGGAAAAAAAAAAAAAAAAGCCCCCCCCCCCCCCCCGGAAAAAAAAAAAAAAAAACCCCCCCCCCCCCCCCCTTTTTTTTTTTTTTTTTGGGGGGGGGGGGGGGGGAAAAAAAAAAAAAAAAGGGCCCCCCCCCCCCCCCCGAAAAAAAAAAAAAAAAGGGGGGGGGGGGGGGGAAAAAAAAAAAAAAAAGGGGGGGGGGGGGGGGCCCCCCCCCCCCCCCCCAAAAAAAAAAAAAAAAATTTTTTTTTTTTTTTTTGGGGGGGGGGGGGGGGGAAAAAAAAAAAAAAAAACCCCCCCCCCCCCCCCCGGGGGGGGGGGGGGGGGCCCCCCCCCCCCCCCCCTTTTTTTTTTTTTTTTTAAAAAAAAAAAAAAAAAGGGGGGGGGGGGGGGTGGGGGGGGGGGGGGGGTTTTTTTTTTTTTTTTCCCCCCCCCCCCCCCCGGGGGGGGGGGGGGGAAAAAAAAAAAAAAAAGGGGGGGGGGGGGGGTTTTTTTTTTTTTTTAAAAAAAAAAAAAAACCCCCCCCCCCCCCCTTTTTTTTTTTTTTTCCCCCCCCCCCCCCCCGGGGGGGGGGGGGGCGGGGGGGGGGGGGGGGAAAAAAAAAAAAAAACGAAAAAAAAAAAAAAAAGCCCCCCCCCCCCCCCTGGGGGGGGGGGGGGGCCCCCCCCCCCCCCCTTTTTTTTTTTTTTTCCCCCCCCCCCCCCCAAAAAAAAAAAAAAACCCCCCCCCCCCCC
>NZ_MKKI01000039.1 GCF_001942345.1 Corynebacterium sp. CNJ-954 | reverse complement strand
AGATCAGTCTGTGGGTCGATGTGTGCGGTGGTGGTGGGGGAGAAGACTGGTAGTCATGATCACAGTTGAGAGTTTGTCGAAGAGGTACGGGCGGTTTCAGGCCGTCGAGGATGTGTCGTTCAGGGTTCCTGATGCGGCGGTGACTGGTTTTCTGGGGCCGAATGGGTCGGGCAAGTCGACCACGATGCGGTGCGTGTTGGGGTTGGATCGGCTCAGTGAGGGCCGGGCCCTGTTCGATGGGCAGGGTTTTGCTCAGGTGGTGGATAAGCCGGCGGTGGCCGGGGCGTTGTTGGAGGCGAGCTGGTTCACCCCGGGGCGCAGTGGCCGGTCGCACCTCAAGGTGTTGGCCCGGGGTGCGGGTATCTCGGATGCGCGGGTGGATAAGTGTCTGCAGTTGGTGGGGTTGGGTTCTGCCGGTGATAAGCGGGTGGGGGGTTATTCGTTGGGGATGAAGCAGCGTCTTGGTTTGGCGGGTGCGTTGTTGGGGGATCCGTCGCATCTGATTCTGGATGAGCCGGTCAATGGGTTGGATCCGGAGGGGGTGAGTTGGATGCGTCGGACGATTCGGGCGTTGGCTGCTGAGGGTCGTGCGGTGTTGGTGTCGTCGCATCTGCTCTCGGAGATGCAGCAGACTGCGGATCGGTTGGTGGTGATTGGTAAGGGTCGGATGATTGGTGAGTATTCGATGGAGGAGTTCCTTGCCGGTGGTGCTCGGGTGGTGGTGGAGACTGTTGATGTTCGTAGTGGTCAGGTGTTGTCCACGGCGTTGGGGAATGCGGGTTTCACTGCCGGGTATGCCGTGGGTGAGGCTGATGGTGCCGGTGCTGGTGCTGGTGCTGGGGAGGTGTCGGGGTCGCAGTTGACGGTGGATGTTCCGGATGGTGTCTCTGATGAGGTTGTGCGTCGGGCTGTGGCTGAGGCTGCGTTTCTGCGGGGGTGTTGGTGACTGGTTTGCGTGCGGATAGTGAGGATCTGGAGTCGCGTTTTCTGGCTGCTACTGCTGATGTGCAGGAGTACCGCACTGAATCCACGGATGCTGTTGTCGTCCCGACTGTAGGAAAGTAGGAGGAGAAATCATGACTAGTCTGCTTTATGCCCTTCGTTCTGAGATCACGAAGTTGTTCAGTATGCGGTCGACGGTGGTGTACGCGATCCTGCTGACCGG
>NZ_MKKI01000038.1 GCF_001942345.1 Corynebacterium sp. CNJ-954 | reverse complement strand
CGATACAGTGTTCGTATCCGAAGGAGGGGACCATGACCAGCACGTACACCACCGAACCCACCACCGGCGAGAGCTACACCTCTCTGGCCACCACCTACTCCGTCCAGATCAACACCGCCGAGCTCGAACTCGTCGCTTTCCTCGTGGGTATCCCCGATGGCAGTCGCCTGGCCACCGCACAGGCCGTCCGACGCCGGAGCACCCGCGAGGCCTACCGGTACGCCCACGCCGCGGACATCGCGCAACGCATGCCGACGTTGTTCAGCCACTTCCGGGACGACGGCCGTTATTCCGTCGACCATCTCGACGCGATCTGGAGCCGGCTCAACCGGCACGCCGCGGCACTCCAGGCGGCCGGGGCCGAGGTGCCGCAGTGTCTGGATGCCGCTGTCGCCCTCGGCGTCGCCGACTGGATCGCCACGACCGGCATCACCTGTCTGACCGCGTTGGCCGATGTCGCCGATGAGGTGCTGTGCACCGTGGCACCCCTGGTCGTGGAGGCGACCGAGCAGGAGGAGGCAGAGGTGGTGTCCCTGACCCGGCGGAGTACGAGGTTCACCCTGGACTGCGGCAGCGAGTTCGTCGCCGATGCGTTGTGGTCCTCGCTTAGTACTGCTGCGCTGGAGGTGCGTCGCGACATTCTGGCCGACCGGGCCGGTCAGGCCGACCGGGATGGGCAGTCGGCACCTGTGTTGATGTCCCGGTGCCGGGGCGAGGTCGCTCTCGGCGCACTCGGCGGTCGGCGTGACCAGCTCAACGTCACGGTGAACACCTACCGTGTGCAGGATAAGGCCCCGTCCTATGTCCTGGGGTGCGGGTGGGTTTCTCCGGCTACGGGTGCGGAGTTGGCCGGTCTTGCCGGGCATGTCCGTGAGCTGCCCGCATTTGATCAGGTTCCGCCGACCGGGGCCTACCGGTTTACGACCCTGCAGCGGGTTCAGATCGAAGGCCGCGACGGGCATTGCAGGTTCCCCGGGTGCGATATCCCCGCTGACGACTGCGAGCATGATCACCTGGTCAATTCCCCGCATACCGACCCCGACAGCGACGGGCCGACGAGTGTGGCCAACGGGATCTGTCTGTGCCGCACGCATCACAGGTTGAAGACCGCTGGGATCTGGGAACCCAGCACCCCGGACGATGCCCTCACCCTGCACTGGCACGGCCCCGGCGGCAGTCGGGTCACCACGATCGCCGCCGGGCCACTGTCCCCGGCG
>NZ_MKKI01000037.1 GCF_001942345.1 Corynebacterium sp. CNJ-954 | reverse complement strand
GCGGCGAGACGCGCCGGGTGCTTACAAGCGCAACTTCTCGGCCAACCGGTCGCCCTCGGCCCGGTGCTTCTCGGCAACCTCGGTAACCACTCGGCGGGCAGCGTCCAACTGATCTACGGCAGCGTCCACCACTTCCCTACCTACAGGGACGACTACCCCGTAGTGTCGCCATGCGATGACGCGGCGGGTGTCGGTATCCACCAGGACGCGACCGTTGCGGACTTCGGGGTGAGTGCCAGGGTTGGGGACGATCTGCAAGGGCCGGTACAGGCTCACAATGGTGTCCCAATGATCGGGCCGTAGAGTGACCTGTTCGGTGGAGTCGGTGACGGTAGACCCCTCGACGGCGAGAGCGTCGGCAAGGTGCTTACGGGCCGTCCTGTCACGATTGCGTGCGTGATGTGTGGCGAGAGCATCGGCAACCATGGCCGTCATCGGAGGCCAGGACGATACCCCGTAAAGATCGTTGGCCGTAGGGGTGGGGATGGTGCAGCCGTCCGGAAGCAGGTTGTTCACCTCTGCGGCGAGGGTCGCCCACGCTGTTGTGTCGTCGGCAGCGGTTCGGCGCGCCTCGGCCCACTGTTCGGCGCGCTGGTGTGCGGCCTCGGCAGCGTCGGCAACGGAGGTGATGCGGTTCTGCATGTCCTCGGCAGCGTCGGTGTTGCTGGTGTGCTTTCTCGGCGAGGTGGGGCCGGGGCCGGTGACGACATACTCGGTGGAGCCGGTCCTGTCGTCGGCGGTGACCGTAAGGGTGATGCCGTAGTGCCCGGCTTCATGGACCAGGGCGGAGAGGTCAGTTGTCATCGGTTGTTCCTTCCATGGCGAGTATCTGTTTCAGTGCCTCGGTGACCGGTTGTAGTAGGCGCGCCTGGACGTTGTAGGGGGCGGCGAGAGCGTCGGCGAATACCTCGGCGAGGTTGTTAGCAGCAGTGCGTACCCGTTCGGTGGTGCCCTTCTCGGCGAGGACGGCCCGGACCTGATTGAGTTTCTGCAGTTCGGTCGTTGCTGTATGTGGGGTGGTGTTCATGGCAGGGTCTCCCCCGGCAATAGAGCCTGTTCGCGGGTGAACTTCTCGGTGAGGGCTTTCGCCAACTGTTCGGAGAGGTCCTGTTCCTGCTGGGAGAGAGTGACGCTGTGGGAGGTGGGCATGTCCACCCCGTGCAAACGTCTGCGAGACTCACTGATTCGGAGCAGAACGGCCAACGATTGAGGGTCCCCCTCCAGTGCGGCAGTCATCGCGGAGCGGCGGAGCAGCAACAGGTGGTCATCTTCCTCGGCCCGAAGGTCTGCCACCGCGTCCGATTCCACCCGGTCTAACGTGCGAGTGACGGCGACGCGTGCAGCATCCGGTGAAGGGTATCCGGCGCGACTAGCGACCTCGGCCCATGTGTGTCCCTGGGAACGGAG
>NZ_MKKI01000036.1 GCF_001942345.1 Corynebacterium sp. CNJ-954 | reverse complement strand
GTGGGGGCGGGGCCGGCGGCTCCGCCTGCTCCGGCGGCGTAGTCGATGGGCTTGCGGTTCTTCGGGCGCGGGATGACGTGGGTCGAGGGGACCCCGGGGCCGCGGTAGATGCCCACGATGCCCGGGAGCAGGAAGAACAGCGAGATCAGGATCAACCAGGGAGCGACTGCCTCGATGTAGGGGGTGCCGAAGGCTCCGAAGATGCCCAGCGCCAGTGCGGCGGCACCGACCAGCCCGGATGCGACACAGAGTAGGTAGTGCTTCTTCGGGTTGGTCATCTTCTGCGGGGGCGCCTGGTTCTCGGGGATGTCGGCGCCACCGGTGGAGCGCAGCGAATCGAGGTCGGGTGACTGCTGGTTCGGGTTGGCTGTGGCGGTCATGTCTCAGGACTCCTTTGCCGCAACGCCGGCGGGAGCCTTCTTGGCCCACTTGGCACGCAGCTTGGCGGCCTTACGCGGGTAGAGGTTCGCACGCTCGGTGTCGTAGTTGTAGTACTGCATCAGGCGCTTGTCCATGATCGCGAACCACAGGGGTGGGAAGGAAGCGACGGCGATCATCGTCGCGTAGCCCTGCGGAAGCTCCGGAGCAAAGACGTCCGAACGGAGGGACTGGTAACGCCGGGTCGGGTTGGCGTGGTGGTCGGAGTGACGCTGCAGCTGGTACAGGAAGATGTTGGTGGTCAGGTTGTCCGAGTTCCAGGAGTGCTCCGGGGAGCAGCGCTCGTAGCGGCCGTCCTCGAGCTTCTGGCGCAGCAGACCGTAGTGCTCCAGGTAGTTGACGAACTCCAGCAGGGCGATGCCGATGACTGCCTGGATCAGCAGGTAGGGCAGGATGCCGATACCGAAGCCGATCAGCAGGCCGCCCCACAGCAGGACGGTGATCAACCAGGCGTTGAGGACGTCGTTGTCCAAGTTGAACTGGCTCTTGCCGCCGCGGGCGAGACGCTTCTTCTCGATGTCCCAGGCGCGGGGGATCTGACGGGGGATGGAACGGACCAGGTAGGCGTAGACGTTCTCGCCCATACGGGAGCTGACCGGGTCCTCCGGGGTGGCGACCTTCACGTGGTGGCCCTTGTTGTGCTCGACGTAGAAGTGACCGTAGGCGGGGACTGCCAGGACGATCTTGCCGAGCCAGCGCTCGAAGCTGCCCTTCTTGTGGCCGAGTTCGTGGGCGGCGACGATGCCGATACCGGAGGTCATGCCCATGGTCCAGGCCAGGCCGACCTTCTCGTACCACTCGAGCCCACCGTAGGTCCACTGCCAGCAGCACAGCACCAGGCTGGCCAGCATGATCGGGAAGTAGAGGTAGGAGATGATCCGGTAGTACTTGGTCTCCTCGAGCCAGGGGACGAACTCCTCCGGCGCGTTCTCACCATCGCGGCCGAGGACCCAGTCTCCGATCGGCACGATGATGAACACGGCAATCGGCCCCAGGAACCAGGAGGCGGAGATGAGAGCTTCAGGCGCGTTGATGGCCTTCATCCACTCGACGATCCCCCAGATGATCAGGGGGATGGCGGCGGGAACCATGCTGAGGATCCAGGCGTACTTCTTCTTGTCCACCCACTGTTGTTCTTCAGCGGTGAACCCGTTGTCTGCGGCGACACCACCCTTGGCAGGTGACGTCTTCTTGTCTGTTGTCGTCATGGCTAGGCGACCTCCATCTGACTGGC
>NZ_MKKI01000035.1 GCF_001942345.1 Corynebacterium sp. CNJ-954 | reverse complement strand
CGACCGGTCTCCGGATCGATGACACCCTTGTCGCCTAAGCTCAGCAGACCCCGCGTGATGTCCTCGCGATCTCGACTGCCAAGATAGCCTTTCATCGACATCGCATTACGGGCGTGCACGACACCTACATCGCCCGCCGCTACTTCATCGCCAGTCTCTGGATCAAGTAGCTCTAAACGTCCGTTCCAGACAGGATGCCCAGCAGTTAACGGATCTTCCCTCAGATCAGAGGGATGCGAGTAGGAGACAAGAAGACCCTCTGTGGAACCATACCCAGAACCGACGATGTACCCGTACTGCCGGTGCAAACCATGCACCAAATCCTCGCTCATCGCATTACCTGCATTAAGAATAAACTTGAGCGAGGACGTATCATAGCCTTCCGGGTCGGAAGCATGTATAGCTAGCTGATCCTTGAGGAAGACCGCAGAACTGATCAAACCATCACAACGGTATTGATCAATCTGACGCAGAACGTTCTCAGCATCGAAGACCCGCTGGGTCACAACAGTACAACCAGCGAACAGCGCGATACACGACGCTCCCCAACCAAGCACATGGAACATACTTGCCGTCATCTGCAGAGAGCACCCCGCTTGCAACCCACATGATTCCACGGGCGGGCCAAGGACCCCCAGAGGTACATGAGGCTCACCATGTTGAACAGCCTTCGGAGTACCACTTGTCCCCGACGACATCAGAACAACACTCCCCTGCGACGGCCGACGCTCAAACACGACTTCGCCCGCACCCGGGGTGGACCACAAATCACGCAACGCAGGAAAGTCAATGTCTTCACGAGAGCCATCACCGACCCACGAATGGCATACCTTGATTCCAGCCCTCTCATCAGGTACCCGGTCATCGAACTCAGAATCGATGAACAGAAAATTAATTCCATGATCAGCAGAAATGCTGGATATCTGCGCGCGACTCGCTCCGACATTCAGAAGGAAGGTTGTGAACCCGACATACCCCTTCGCTGCCAACGGAATAATGAAACCGCGGCCATTACGGGCCATAATCCCGACTCGACTATCAGCGTTAATTCCGTTAGCGACAAGCGACTGAGCAGTCAAGACTGCCTGTTCACGCAACTCGGAGAACGTGAGCTCACCCTCATCATCAACCAGTGCAACCCGATCAGGGAAACGGTCAGCAGCAACCTCTAACAGTCCCGAAAGCGAAGCACCATAGCGTCCGATACCCTTCACCGTGGCGAAACCGTCCTCGAGCCGAAAACCATTAAAAAAGCCCGCCGAGATAGCTGCTCGAGCACCGCGAAACAAACCTTTTGCATCAAACAGTAGTTGCTGACCTGAGCTTCTCATATAACGCCACTATCCTTCCTCGTCCACCGAAAACGATGTCCTCTTCTGACAGGGCCCCGGACGGGATCCCCCAACTGCACTACCAAAGATTAGCCCACATCAGGTGGACCTATCTATGACCAGAGACCTCGAGGGCTTGCGTCGTCGAATCGAACATATTAAACAGCACCGGGGTCCCGCTTGAAAGAATCCCGATCGGATGCAGCACGCCCGCACGGTTGACTGTCAACGCCGCTCCAGAATCACCAGAGATCGCCGGAATCAACGCGAAGATATCTCCCGTCGCCGCGTTGACCGATAGCACCGGCCCGCACGTCCTTCCCGTGGAGGCACCGTCTTTGCACACCATGTCCCCCACGGCGACCGACGATACTGGAACCGGAGCACCGACCCGCGCACGCGGGGCAGTGGCGACCTGGGCGAGGAACTGGTCAACCTCCCGGATTCCCACAGCCGGTGCGCTGGTGACTGTCCCAGTGTCACTGACTCCAGGGGACAGGGGAAACACGGAGTAGTCTGTCACCGTCGCACCGGGACCAAGCCCGCCGACCTCGGACTTGTACTGGATCGGTCCATTCTGCGGCGTCCACAGCACCGATCCTGAACCTGTGGTTATTCTAGTAGGCTGCCCGCCGAGCGTATCGGGGTCTACACAATGACCAGCCGATACGCCGTAGAG
>NZ_MKKI01000034.1 GCF_001942345.1 Corynebacterium sp. CNJ-954 | reverse complement strand
TACGTTTGTCCAGTTCGGGGCCGTACTTCTGTACCCACCGGTGAGAATCGTGGTGTGATCCACCGGTGCGCCGCGTTCGGTCAGCATCTCCTCGAGATCCCTGTAGGACACTCCGTAGCGGCAGTACCAGCGCACTGCCCACAGGATGATCTCTTGAGGGAAGTGGCGACCGGAGAAGATGCTCATGCTGTCTGATGCTGGTTGACCGACCCCAACTTTCCAACAGCACCGGGCCGAGAGGTCAGATAGCCCTGTCAAGATTGGCTTCCCGACGTTACCAACACCACTTTGCAACAACACCCTACCAGATGCGGAAGACTCGTCCGTTCTCTACGCCGTGCGCGGACTGGACGAACGCGGATGCCACCGCCGCGGCCTCTACGGGTATAGATCCGGGAAACGAGGGTCCGTAGCCTTCCCACGACTGCCGAACTACGTTCGGGCTCACCGCGTTGATCCGAATGCCGCGAGGGAGGTCGGTCGCGGCTGAGGTGACGAACGCCTCCACGCCGCCGTTGGCAGTACTGGCAAGGACACTGTTCTTCACCGGATGCTGGGTGAGTATTCCACTGATCAGGGTCATAGAACCGTTGTCGGTGAGGTGCGGGAGGGCGCGTAAGACTAGGTTGACCTGATTGATCAACTTGCCCTTTAGGGCTTCGATGAGCTGTTCAGGGGTAGCGTCATTGGTTGCGACGAACGGGGCGGAGCCCACGGTGGATATCACGGCGTTCACAGTGCCAATTTCCGAGAAGAAGGCGTCGATGTCCTCCGGGGAGTTGAGGTCTACAGCGGGCGAGGAGTGACGGGATCCGGCTATGACCTCGTCACCGTATTCTTTGAAGGCTTTTACAGTGGCCTTTCCGATGGTGCCGGTCGCGCCGATGATGAGAACTCTGGACATTTCAGTCTCCGTTGTCAGTTAATCTGAGTTGTTCCGGACCAACATAACATAGAAGGATCTGTTGTACGTTTAGGTTCCATCCTTCCAGGCCGGCCGTGTCTGGCAAGTCAGGACAGATGTCACCTAAACGTACAGCAGACTCGGGTCAGTGGTGCGCTACAGTGGGTCATGGAAGGCTTCCTGGTGTCTCGTTTGTAGGTCGTGATTCACCCACCACGGTTACCGGAGGTATTCCTTAGGCGCCGTCGCCCGACGGACTGTTCGCGACCTCCTGGGAAGTACACCTAGCGCAGGTCGACATGTTCAATATACCCCTGCCCTGCGATCTGGCGCCCTGTAAAATCACCAGTGAACTGATAAGTACCACAGTAACCAGTTCCTATCCCGATCTTCCAATTTCTGTCTGTGATTGCATCGATAGTGACAGACGATTGATTTTCCCTGTCCCGCGCAGACCAGTGCAGGGAATCTGGCACCCGTGATGACGACCGCGCATCTGGACCCGGCCGTAGGTTCAAGTACTCAGCGTGAAAGTTGGAGTCTAGGATAATTTCAGTACTCTTCTCATTTCTGCCGAGGTTCCGGTAGAATACACGTTGCTGCACAGGAATTCCACCAGTGAGGGCCACATCGGTCATGAGTAGCTGCTCTGAGTCGCTTATATTGAGGACATGGTATGAGAAATGACTAACAGGAATGTCTGGGAGGCGGCTAATTCCGAAGCTGCCGGTTCCGATACCGCGAGCGAACTCCACGGTTCCTAGAGTATTGATCATTCTCTGCTCATCGCCGTATTGGACCATCCCTGAGCAATGTGCGAGAGTGCTCCAGTGTTTGTATATACCAGGGATATTAGCAAAAACTGAAACAGTTTTCGACATTTTCATAGAAATATCTACACTAACGTCGTCCAGGTTCCGGTGTATTGTAAGAATATCTCCTGATCGTATTATTTCCAGACCTGAGCCAAAAGTTGCTTTGTGGTTAGTCGGGTCGATGCAGTATCCGGACCTAGGGGCGGGTACCTCCAATCCGCTTGCTAAGGATCTCCCTGTAGTGCTCAATAAGCTCGAACACCGATTATGAGTATTTTTCTGGAGCGGCTGTACGTCAAAGGCGCTTACCCCAGGCGTGCCGATTATGTTCATTATATCGAAGAAGTCTGTTTCCCCGATATCCGGGATCATAACTCCATAATGACGCCATGAGTGAAATTTTCCGACATCTTCGAAGGGAAAAGGATCACATGTGAATATTTGGCTTCTCATTGGGGGATTAACTATATCTGCGGCGGCCTTCATGATTTTACTTGCTATGCTGCTCATTTAGAGCCCTCTTTTCCTTAGCTGGAACCTGGTATTGGCAGCGCCCTAACTCAATATAGTACTTCACATTCGGGTAGGTGACAGATTCGCCCATCACTCAAGTGTATCGTCTGCGGAATGCGGCTGCATGTTTTTCAGCGCGTTCCATACCGGTGACGTGACGGTGCTGTTGCAGAGTTGTGGATGGCAGGTGAGGATCAGTGCTCATGGGCGTCTTCTCCGGTCGCCACTACCCCAAAGACGTGATCCTCTGGGCGGTGCGGTGGTACTGCCGGTATGGGGTGTCC
>NZ_MKKI01000033.1 GCF_001942345.1 Corynebacterium sp. CNJ-954 | reverse complement strand
CACTCGAACCCACCCCCCCGCCCCCCACAACCCCCACAACCCCCCACAACGCAGCAACCCGGAGGTCGGTGTGACCGTCTCCGGGTTGCTGCGTCGATACTCACCTGCGGGCCATGGCAGGAATGCGCGGTCTCTCAGTGAGAATCAGGCGAAACCCGGCGTCTCACCGAAGCCGCGTCCGAAACCTCGGCCCGAGCCACGACCCGCGCCTCGACCCCGACCCATCATGCCCATGCGGAACATCGCCATCCGGCCCATGTCCTGCATCTCCCGCATTCCGGGCCACTCTGCGCCGTCCTGGTGGCAGTGCTCGTGCCAGTGGGCACGGTCACCCGCCTCCGGGTCGCCGTCAGGCATACCGCGGCCACCGTGTCCTCTGCCGCCGCGATGACCACCGAATCCACGCCCTCCACCGAAGGGGTCCGGCCCACCAAAGCCACGACCGCGGCCGCCGCCTCGGGGATCATCCGGGAACTTCTCGCGCACCGCAGCAGAGACCCGGTCAAGCATGTCGCCGAACTGTTCCTGCTCCTCAGCGGTGAGGACGTCGAACGGGTCGTCGGTCTCCGGGACATCAGAGGCGGCATTCCTGCCCTCCTCGGTGATGTCCACGATGAACGTCCGACGGTCAGTGTCGTCCCGACGGCGCTCGACGAATCCGGCGGATTCAAGCTTGCCGAGAAGTTCACTGAGTGACTGCGGCCGGACGCCCAGCATGAAGGCGAGTTCCTTCTGCGGCATCGGGCTGCGCAGCGTGAGAATGTGCAGCACCCGGCCCTGCCCGGCACGCATTCCGCCGAACGGTCGCCCCGGGCGGCCCATCATGTCCATGCGCCGCAGCATCATGGCGAGGTGGGTGAGACGGTCCGCGAGGTCCGGGGTAGTACCGGTGTTGTCGGCGGCTGCGTTCTTGTCGTCATTGCTGTTGCTAGTGATGTCTTCCATGTCCACTCCTTCAAGTAGTGCGGTACCTGTTGTTCAGGTACCTGCTAAAGGAGATACTACGCAGGTACCTGACAAAGTCAAGCGGTACCTTCACATTGCGAGTCAATCCAGCTCATCGCCGCGCGCGATCGACGCCACAACCAGTGCGTGCAACACATTCCTGTCGACGTTCGCCAGACGGGTGAGGTACAGGCAGGCCGTTCCAGCACGGTACTTTCCGAGGTCACGCATGAGCTCCGGGTGCCGTTCCTCGAACCCGCTGTCAAGGTAGATGGTGTGCTGACGAGTACCGGTAGCGAAGGCAGCTACCGGCGTATCCCCCTCGTGCCCGGACTCGTAGCGGTAGTGCCGGCGCCCGAAACCGATGATGCGCCCAGCCCAGACCACCGGTTTCTCATCGGTGATGTCCTGCATCATTGCCACCAGCTCGTCCGCCTCGGCACGACGAGGACCGTCCACGCGGTCAAGGACGTCGGTGTACGGGATCCCGGACGGCGACATCGCCGGAGCACTTTTCTCTGCCATGGATCCCAGTTCTACCGGGCCTCAGGCTGGAATGTGGCGGCTGTACGTGAGGATGACGACGCCGCTGGGAGCGACGACACTGTCGCTGAGTTCAAACGTGGCGAAACTCCCGTGATCATCGAACATGCGCTTTCCCGCACCGAGGGTGACCGGGAAGAGAAGCAGTCGGTACCCGTCAATGAGGTCGTGCTCGACGAGCCCGCGGACCATGCTTTTCCGGAACCGAATATGACGAGGTCTCCATCGGTCCTGTCCTTGACGTCAGTAATCGCGGAAGCCAGTTCACCTGTGAGCTGGTGGGAGTTCCGCCACCCGAGATGGTCCAATCTCGAGGAGACCACATACTTCGGCATGCGGTTCATGGCCGCGACGGCGGGCTCAGAGACGTCGGCGGCCGAATCCGCCGTCGCGGTCCTCCCCGGGTGACAACGGCGACTGGATGACTCCGTCGATACTGATGAAGTTCACCACCACTACCCGGCCCGTGAGTACCCTCCTCAGTGCGGTGTCTCGACCCTACCCGTCGATGAACCCTTCGTCGCGCAGCCAGTCCCAGGCGACGTCGGTCGGCTCTTCACCGTCCACGTCGATCCTCGCGTTCAGGTCGATGAGAGTCTCGTCATCGAGCTTCTCCGAGACCGGGGCGAACAGGTCCGCGATCTGCGGGTAGTCGTCGATGAGGCCCTGAGCGACAACGGCCGACAGGTTGTACTTCGGGAAGAACTGCTTGTCGTCTTCGAGGATCTGCAGGTCAAGTGCCTTGATGCGTCCGTCGGTGGTGAACACCTCACCGAAATTACAGGTGCCGCCCGCCGTCGCGGCATAGACGGCACCGGTGTCCATCAAGGACTGGTCGACATCCGCCGGAGACAGCCCGTACGCCTCGAGCATCGGGATCAGACCGTCGTTCCGGTTCGCGAACTCCGACTCCACGCACAACGTACGGTCCGCCCGCGGGACCTTCGCCATGTCCGAGAGCGTCGACACATCGAGCCTGTCAGCGACTTCCTTGGTGGTGGCGAAACCGTAGGTGTTGTTCATCGGTGCCGGGGGAAGCCACACCAGTCCGTTGGCCTTCTCCTCGTCACGGACGGCCTCATACTGCTTCCGTTCATCCGGAATGGGGTCGTCGTGGTTGAGGTAGGTCGTCCAGGCACTGCCCGTGTACTCCCACTGCATGTTCACGTCGCCCTCGATCATGGCCTGACGTGCGCTGGAGGAGCCCGGGATGTTCGTCAGGTCCTGCACGTCCGCGCCTGCAGACTGGAAGAGGATCACGGCCATCTTGCCCAGCAGAATCTGCTCGGTGAAGTTCTTCGACCCCACCGCCACCGACGCCCCGGAGAGGTCCACGTCCTCCAGATCGCCGGAGAGCGTGCCGCTGGGACTGTAGCCGCCGGCGGTGCCGAGCCCACAGGCCGACACCAACATCGCCGACAGTGCGGTCAGTAGCGCGAGGATCCGGACCCGTCCGCTGGTTCGTGGAATATCAGTTCTCGTCGTTGTCATGGGTCGATCACAGTCCCTTCGGGGTCAGCGCGACTTCCAGGAGCCGGCCCACCCATTCCACGAGCAGAGCGAGCAGCGCGATCAGGATCGCCCCGGAAACCAGGACGGGGAACCGGTACAGGGTGATCCCCGTCTGGATCAGTGCGCCGAGCCCGCCGGCGTCGATGAATGTCGCGAATGCTCCGGCTCCCACCAGCAGCACCAGCGCGGTCCTCGCCCCGGTCATGATCACCGGCAACGCCAACGGCAACTCCACCCGGAACAACACCTGTACCGGCGACATACCCATGCCTCTGGCCGCTTCGACGAGATTGCGGTCCACGCCGGTGAGCCCCGTGACCGTGTTCGCCAGCACCGGCAGGAACGCGTAGATGCTCAACGAGAGCACGGCGGTGGGTGTACCGAATCCCAGCCAGATGGCCAGCAGCACGATCACACCGATAACGGGGGCCGACTGACCGATATTGCCGATGAGCGTGGTCAACATAGACAGCACCGGTGTGCGCCGTCGGGTCAACAGAATACCGGCGGGCACGGCGGTGACCATGACCAGCACTGCGCAGAGAATGACGAGCACAATGTGCTGTCGTGCCATGGTCAGTACGCTGTCCCAGGCGAGGGCGCGTGCCTCGACGTCACCGAGGTCCGCCGTCTGCCGCCAGCCGACCCACCCCAGGAACACCACGACCACCAGGACCGGGATCCCGATGATGAGGAGCTTGTCCTCCCCGGACATCCGGCGCACCATGCCTCCTGTGCCTGCCACGTCTACTGCCCTCCGTCGGAGTTGAGGGCACGGATGTACTCGGTGACCGCCTCGTAGTAGATCACTCCGGCGTAGCGGCCACGGTCGGTCACGATGGCTCCGCCATGGCTGGAGACGAGCATGGAATCGAGTGCATCGTTGACGGTGGACCGCCGCTCCACGGTGGTCTCCAGGTCGAGGTCCGGCGCCGGAACCGTACTGCGGGATTGCAGGGTGCGCAACCAGACCCAGTCCCGCGGACGGTTGCGCTCGTCGAGGATGATGACGCTGTCTTTCCCTTTGTCCCTGACCCGCTGCACGACCTCGGCGGAGTCTTCCCCGATCGTGCAGGTCGGAAAGTCTTCGACCCCCACGTCGTCCACACGCAGCAGGGACAGCTGCTTGAGCTTCGAACCGGAGCCCACGAAGTCGGCCACGTAGTCGTCGGAGGGGTTACCGAGGATCTGGTCCGGGGTGTCGTACTGGGCGATACGCGCCTGCTCCTTGAGCACCAGGATCCGGTCGCCGAGCTTCACCGCCTCATCGATGTCGTGGGTGACGCACACGATCGTCTTGTGCAGCTCATTCTGCAGGCTGATCAGTTCGTCCTGCAGTCGTTGACGCGTGATCGGGTCCACGGCGCCGAAAGGCTCGTCCATGAGGAGGACGGGCGGGTCGGCAGCCAACCCGCGGGCCACGCCGACGCGCTGCTGCTGCCCACCCGACAGTTCCCTGGGGAAACGGTGGCGGTAGGTCGCCGGATCCAGTCCCACCAGGTCGAGCAACTCGTCCACGCGGTCGGTGATCCGCTTCTTCTCCCATTTCAGCAGTCCGGGCACCAGGCCGATGTTCTGCGCGACGGTCATGTGCGGCAGCAGACCGCCACCCTGGATGACATAACCGACGCTGCGCCGCAGCTCCGTGGGGTTCTTCTTCGTGACATCCTCCCCGCCGATCTTGATGATCCCCTCCGACGGTTCGATCAGCCGGTTGATCATCTTCAACGAGGTCGTCTTACCGCAACCGGACGGTCCGACGAACATGACGGTCTCGCCGGCGGGAATCGTGAGGTTGAGGTCCTCGACGGCTGCTGCGTCCTGCCCGGAATAGCGCTTCGTGATGCCGGAGAGTTCAATCTCCGCACCTGAGTTCTGTCGGTCGTTCGTCATGCGCGGAGCCCCTTCGAGGTTGTCAGTCGGCCCAGCAGGACGAGGACGGCGTCCAGAATCAGCGCGACGATAATCACGCCGATCGTCCCCACCAGGGTGTAATAGAGTGCGTTGGCGCTGCCGATCTGGCTGAGCCCGGTGAATATGTATCCGCCGAGCCCCGGCCCCAGGGCGTAAGCGGCGATGGCAGCGACTCCCATCGACATCTGGGTGGAAACCCTGATGCCCGTCATGATCACCGGCCACGCCAGTGGGAGCCGGACGCGGAGCAGAATCGAGGCCGCATTCATCCCCTGCCCACGCGCCGCCTCGATGAGTTCGGCGGGGATCTGCTGCAGCCCGACGATCGCGTTGCGCAGGATGGGCAGGACGGCGAAGAACACGACGATGAACACCGACGGCAGGGTACCGATACCGACCAGCGGGATCACCAGGCCGAGCAGCGCCAGGGACGGGATCGTCAACCCGACCGCCGACACCGCATTGGCCACCGGAGACAGGCCCCGGTACCGCGTGACGATCACGGCAATCACCAGTGCCACGACGGTGGCGAGAATCAGAGCCTGAATCACCAGACTCGCATGTTGATAAGAACGGAAGAGAATGTCCGTCCATCGTGAGGAGATGAATTCATTCACTGGTTCACGTCGATTCGTCGGCAGTAAGAATAGTAGTGCTGTGGATCACATACCGGATCAACGGTAGGCGGGTGCGCCCGATACTGCAACTGAGCCACCACCGGCCCCACCGAAACCGTACGCTGCAGAATCACTCTCCGGCGCCCCGTCGGCGAGCCCCCTCCAGCCCGGCGCCCGTTACCGAACACAGCATCCGGTGGCGTATATTCACTAACAAAACATGTAATGTCGCCAGGTGAGGAGAATTCCGTGGAAACCAATGACAGGAAAGCTCCCGCGTCAGAAATTCCTCGACGAATCATCGAAGAATCCACGCTTGACGCGGTGATTTACGCCGACCGGTCCGGAACGATCCGCCTGTGGAATCACGGTGCCGAAATCATGTTCGGCTACCGGTCCGACGAGGCCGTGGGCCAGTCCCTCGAGCTCATCATCCCCGAGCGACTCCGTACACCCCACTGGCAGGGCTGGGACCGGGTGATGGAAACCGGCACCACGAGGTACGGCGCATCACCGCTGTCCGCACCCGGGGTCACCAAGGACGGCCACCGCATCTCACTGGAGTTCTCCATCGTGATCCTCAAGGATCCCGAGGGGCGGATCGACGGAGTTGCCGCGATCATGCGGGACGTCACCGAACGGTGGAACGCCGACCGTGAACGTCGCAGGTTGCTCAAGGAGTACGAGCGTCAGCTCACCGACCGGACCGCAGACGGGAGCTGACCTCCCGACGTCGTCACTTTGCCCCAGTAGAACAATCGCTCTACCCTTGTTCGTCGTGACTGCCGCCACACCACTCCCCGAACCCTCCGACGCCCGCGACCGCATCGCCGCCGGGCTCGAACGCGGCTTCGCCGAACGAGGCTTTGCCGGGAGATCGGTGAACGAACTCAGGGACTGGAGTGGTGTCTCGCTCCGGACGCTCTACAAGTACTTCCCCAGTCGGGAGTCAATGGTGGTCGGGGCGCTCGACTACCGCGACCGCGCGTACACGGTCTGGCTCGCCGGAGGCCCTGAGGAGGGCATAGGTCATGTCCTCCACCCGCTCGTCCGGCTGCGGGACTGGCTGGACCAGGTGGCGAACATCGGGTGCCTGTACATGAACGCACTGTCCGAGTACCCCTCCAGTACCGCTGTCGCCGACGTGGTCTCCGCCCACAAGAACAGGATGACCGGGGAATTCCGTCGGCGTCTCGACCACGTGGCCCCGGACCGGGACAACAGTCACCTGGCAGACACACTTTTCCTGCTCCACGAGGGGATGACCCAGGCCGCACGACACCAGGGGGTGGAGACCGCGAACAAGGCTGCGATGCGCGCGGCCCGGGCAGCCCTCGCCGCCGAGGGGATCGGACGAAAGGACGACGCAGACCTGTGACTGACCCTGTGACTGACAACGACACGGGCACTGGCCCGACAACCGGACGGTTCGAGGGCAGAGTAGCCCTGGTCAGCGGCGGACGTTCCGGAATCGGACGGGCCATCAGCGACCGTCTCCGCGACGAGGGCGCGACGGTGTACACGGTGCAGCGCCGGAGCGGCGACGATGCGTACGGCATCAGTGCCGACCTCACCGATCCCGCGTCCCCTGCGCAGGTGGTCGGCGAGGTCATCACCCGGGCCGGACGTCTGGACATCCTCGTCAACAATGCCGGGATGATGCAGGAGACCCCGGTCGAGGAGACGCCCGTCGAGGACTGGAACCGGGCCCTGGCGGTCAATCTCACCGCACCCTTCCTGCTCATCCGGGCGGCGCTGCCGCACCTGCGCAGCGTCCGGGGCTGCATCGTAAACACCGGCTCGGTGGAAGGCGAGGCCGCCAATCCAGGCCACGCCGCCTACAGCGCGACAAAGTCAGGCCTGCACGGCCTCACCCGCGCTGTGGCGGTGGACGCCGGCCGCCACGGTGTGCGGTGCAATGCCGTCGCTCCGGGCTGGATCGACACGGACCTCAACCGCAGTTACGTGGACGGTGCGCAGGATCCGGACGGGTTCCGTCGGCGGCTGGACCTCATCCACCCGCTGCGTCGCACCGGGTCGCCGGCGGACGTGGCCGGGTTGGTCGCATTCCTCGCGTCCGAGGACGCGAGGTTCATCACCGGCCAGATCTACACCGTGGACGGAGGTCGCACCACGCAACTCAGCCTGCCGTAACTTCCCCGCCCCCGGGGGCTTCCCGGGACCTCCGAGAAAGGAATCGACCATGGCCGAGTCCGGCCCCCGTCCACCCCAGTCCACCCGTATCGGGCAGGCGGTCAAGCGCGCCGCCACCGGTGAGCAGTCCGTCCACCCCGCCCTCGTCCCCGGTATCAGCGTGGAGGAGACGCAGACGAAGTACCCGACCAGGGTCGGTGTCTTCGTCACTGCCCTGATCGTCGCCGTCGCGTTCATCGCCTGGGCCGCGTTCGCCCCCGACAACATCGCCTCGGTGGGCTCCACGATGCAGACCTGGGTGGTCAAGAATCTCGGATGGTTCTACG
This sequence comes from Corynebacterium sp. CNJ-954, assembly GCF_001942345.1. GTDB lineage: Bacteria > Actinomycetota > Actinomycetes > Mycobacteriales > Mycobacteriaceae > Corynebacterium. The sequence goes on along the minus strand of NZ_MKKI01000033.1, from coordinate 299,072 downwards.
GCGTGGTCGCGGTGTCCTGCATGGTGTTCATGTTCGTCATCGCTTTCCGTCCGACCGGGCATATCCGTCTCGGACCGGACGATGCGGAACCAGACTACTCCACCCTGTCGTGGATATCCATGCTCTTTGCCGCTGGACTGGGCATCGGTCTGATCTTCTACGGGCCGATGGAACCGCTGCAGCACTTCCTCGAACCGGGCCCTGCCACCGACGCAGAGGGCGGGACCACCGACGCGATCCTCCCCGGGATGTCCCAGTCCATCCTCGACCAGGCCAGTCTACCCTGGGGCATCTACGCCCTGGTCGGTGGAGCAATCGCCTACACCACCTACCGTCGTGGGCGGGTGCCGCTGATCTCCGCGGTATTTGAACCTGTCTTCCCCGACGGGCCGAACCGTCCGCTCGGCAAACTGATCGATGTCGCCGCCGTGTTGGTGACACTCTTCGGCACCGCGACATCTCTGGGCATCGGTGCCCTCCAGCTGCGGACGGGGACCTCGATCCTCACCGGCAAGGATCTGGAGGGTGACGGATTCGTGGTCGTCGCCATGGCGGTGCTCACGGTGATCTTCATCATCTCCGCGGTCACCGGGGTCAAACGCGGCATCCGTTTCCTCTCGAACCTCAACATGGGTCTGGTCATCGGCCTCGGGGCATTCGTGCTCATCGCCGGACCGACGGTCTTCCTCCTCGATCTGCTGCCCACCTCGATCTACGCGTTCTTCGAGAACTTCCTGTCGTTGATCCAGGTCAACGCCAGCCAGGGCGAGGTGGAACAGGAGTTCGTGACGTCCTGGACGATGCTTTTCTGGGCGTGGTGGATCTCATGGTCGCCCTTCGTCGGACTGTTCATCGCGAAGATCTCCAAGGGCCGGACGATCCGCCAGTTCGTGGTTGTCGTCGTGCTCGTGCCGTCCCTGATATCCATCGCCTGGTACGTCCTGTTCGGCGGTACGGCGATCAAGATGACCCTCGACGGCCTCGGCCTGGAGATCAAGGACTCCGGCGAAAACGTGATGTTCGACATCATGGACAACCTGCCGCTCGCTGCGGTCACATCTGTCGTCGTGATCGTCGCCGTGATCATCTTCTTCGTCACCGCCGCCGACTCCGCCACGGTGGTGATGGGCTCGATGTCGCAGTCCGGTCGCGCCGTGCCTTCACGCTCCGTGACCATCGTCTGGGGTGCCGCTCTGGGCCTGATCGCCATGTTCCTGCTGCTGGCGGGAGGGGAGAACGCTTTGTCCGGCCTCCAGTCGATCATGGTGTCCTGCTCCCTGCCGTTCGCACTGATCATCGTCGGGATGATGGTCTCGTGGGCGAAGGACCTCTCGACAGACCCGGCGACGATCCGCCGCCGCTACGCCCGGGCCGCCATCACCAAGGGCCTGCGACGCGGTATCGACGAGCACGGTGACGACTTCGTCTTCGGGGTGGACGCCGTGGCGTCCGACGAAGGTGCCGGGGCCAACTTTGACAGCTCGGACCCCGCCTACAGCGAGTGGTACACCGACGCCACGGCCGACCAGGCCGAGGAAGGGGAAGGAGAAGGCGAAGGCGAAGGGGAGGCCACGACGAGCAAGGAGGGCTCTCCCCGTACCTGACTGGGCCCCGCGAACCCTCCGACCGGACTGGACGGCGCCCGGCGTACAGTCGATGATGTTTCATCCGCACAACACTGAGCCCTCGGGGCCGAAGGGGGATTCCCGTGGTCGACTACCGTCGCAGCCTGCACCGGAAGGCGGTTGTCAGGCGTGCACTGAACAATGAGACGTACTCGGCTTTCGCCCTGATAGCTGCCACGGTGGCAGCCCTGGTCTGGGCGAACATCGGCACCAGCTACGACACCGTGTGGGGAACGGAGGTCGGGTTCTCCGCAGGGGATTTCTCGTTCTCGCTCACCTTCAGTGACTGGGTCGACGAAGGCCTGATGGCGTTCTTCTTCCTGATGGTCGGCCTCGACGTCCGCCGTGAGCTCACTCTCGGTGAGTTGAGGACGAAGGAGCGTGCGATCCTCCCGGTCGTCGCGGCAATCGGTGGTCTCGTCGCCCCCGCCCTGATCTTCCTCGTCATCACCCACGGCGAGGACTTCGCGTCGGCGTGGGGGTCGGTCATCTCTACCGACACCGCCTTCGCTCTCGGCATGCTGGCGCTCATCGGACCGCGGAATGCGCCGCGACTACGCATCTTCCTGCTGGCCCTTGCGGTGGTCGACGACATCGGGGCATTGTCCGTGATCGCCGTGTTCTACACGGACGACCTGAAGGTGGGGGCACTGGCTCTCGGAGTCGTCGGCCTGGTGGGGATCTGGCTGCTGCAGCGACTGCAGGTGTGGAAGGTCCTCCCCTACGCCGTGATCGGTGTCTACACCTGGGCGTGTTTCTACACCGCCGGCGTCCACGCGACCCTGGCCGGTGTACTGATCGCCCTGTTGATGCCGGTCTACCCGCCGCGGAGAAGTGACATCGCGCTGGCGACCCGGGCGTTCCGCCTGTTCCGGCAGGCCCCGCAGCCGGACATGGCACGCAGCGTCCGGTCGGTCGTCACCTACGCGATACCGCTCAACCAGCGGTTGTCCGCCGTGCTGCCGCCCTATGTGAACTTCCTTGTCGTCCCGTTGTTCGCGCTGGCCAATGCAGGCGTGTCACTGAGCCCCCAGGCTCTGGGGGATGCGTTCACCTCGACGTTGACGTGGGGTGTCATCCTCGGGCTCGTGGTCGGCAAGGCTGTGGGCATCACCACCGCAGCCGCCTGTGTGCTCCGGTTCATTCCGTCGTCCCGGTTGCCGGGACTCGACATCCCCCGTGTCGCCGGCGCCGCGGTGTTGTCGGGGATGGGCTTCACGATCTCACTGCTGGTGGTGGGCCTCGCCATCGACGACCAGGCCGTCGCCGACCAGGCACGTGTCGGCGTGCTGATGGCCTCGGCGCTCGCGCTGTTCGCGGCCTGGCTGGTCTTCCGTGCCGGGGACCGTTTCCGTCCGCTCCCGACCCCTGCCGGTACCGTGCTCAACCGCGAGGTCAACCCGGACACCGACCACATCCGCGGGCCCGGAGATGCCCCGGCCAGTGTCGTCGTCTACGCAGCGATGAACCTCCCCTACCGGCACGACACCGCCGACGCCCTGCGCGAGGTGCACCGCACCGTCGGAGACGACGTGCAGATCGTGTTCCGGCACCACACGACCACGGATGCGGCGCAGACCGCGGCACTCGCCCTGGAGGCGGCCGGTGCGCAGGGCAAGTTCTGGGAGATGCACGACGATCTCGCTACCGTCCTGGAGGACATCGACACCGAGAAGGTCCGGTCCTCCGCCGAACGAATCGGGCTGGACGTGGAGGAGTTCGAGCAGCGGATCACCCGTCAGGTCGACCGGAACCGGGTCGAGGACGACAACCTCGACCTGCAGGACGCAGACGTCGGCTCTGACCCCGTCGTCTACGTCAACGGCACACGGTTCGACGGTCCGCTCAACAGCCTCGCACTGTCTATGGCGGTACGGCAGTCACTGCCGTCCAGCGATCCCGCGTAGTCCCGTCCCCTACGGCTCCGGAGCTGGCAACCTGAGAGGACGGAACCGCCCATCGTGCGCTCTCCACTACACACACTCGTTCTCGCCGCGTCGGCTGGCCTGTGCTTCTGCGTGGTCACGGTCGCCACCTACACCGGTGTCATCCCCGGGTCCTCAGTACTGAGTCTTATCTTCGGACTGACGTGGTTGTGGTCCTGGTGGGGGTACCTCATTACCCGGCTTCTGGCTCCCCGTTCCCACCCTTTGCGGGCGGCGTGTGTGGGAGCCGTGTCCACCTCCGTAGCGGGAGCGTCGTACTACCCTCTGCAGATACTCATGGGCACCCTGGAAAGCTTCCAGCCTGAGGCATTCATACTCTGGACCGTCGCTGGGCTGGTCGCAGGGGCTCTCACCGGCATGTTCGCCGGCAGCCGGAACATCGGACGCCCGTGGTCTGCCGCCGGTGCCCTCGGAATGATCCTCTTCAGTTCCTACGGTCTCTTCCTGACTGCCCAGGGGTTAGTCGGACCACCCGAGTTCCCCATGTCCGACCGGGAGATCATCGCCCTGGCGGTCACCATCGCCGCCCATCTGCTGCTCTGCGTCTGGGTCACCGTCGGTGCTCTCCGAGGGCCCGGTCGCTCCGGGGCCCCACCACCCCGTCCACCGACTCCCAGCTAGACCTGTGCCTAGATCAGCGTCAGATCACCCCGGGCATCCGGCCGGTCGAGGTGGGCGTACTCGTTGAAGGACAACAGGTCGACACCGGCGCTGCCGCCGCGGTGACGTCCCGCCTCGTCCGCGACACGCAGGACCGTGACCGACGCATTGAATATCCTTCCGACCAGGGAGGGGACGGCCTGTCGCGGCAGGCCCGAGACGGCCGCGGTACAGGTGGCGATCACTCCGGCAGACGTGGCGACGACAGCTGCCCCGTCCTCCCTGGCGGCCGCGGTAGCCCGACCGAGACCACCGAGCACCGTCTCCCGGAACTCCTGGAAGCCGGCACTGTCGATCCACTCGCCGAGCGCACCGTCGAGGACCTCACGTACCGCCGACTCCGCTTCCGCCACGTCGCCTGAACCGTGCCGGACGTCCTGCATGACCTGCTGAAGCCGACGGGCGGTCTCGGTGTTGCGTTTCATCCACGGAACCACGACCGCGTCCGAGTCGAATTCCTTCCATGCCGGATCGGTGGCAGGGTCGGCGTCGGCGCCCGAGCGGTCCGGGAACAGTGCCGAGGAGACGGCCGCCGCCGTGTCGTGTTGACGGTGCAGGGGACCGCAGAACACCCTCGGCGCCCGTGCACCTGCACCGCCACCGTCACCGTCGTCACCGTCGTCACCGTCGTCACCGAGACGCTCGGCGAGCGAGCGCGCCACAACATCAGCCTGGCGCCGACCTCGCTCCGTCAGACCGTCGTAGCTCTTCTCCACGTTCCCGTCGTCGTAGGCGCCCATGCCCGCGCCTGCCTGCCCGTGGCGCACCAGGTAGATCAAAGCCATCTGTCCGTCTCCCGTTCTCCGACCACGACGGCCGGTTTTACCGTCCTCCAGCGTAACCGTCGTCCCCGCCCAGCGGGTCAGGAGAAACGACGCAGCGGACGCCTACCGTCTGCGTCAGGCTCATCGAGGTGGGCGTGCTCGTTGAATGACAGCAGCTCCACACCGTGATGCCCGTCCCCCTCCTGGACCCGGAGCAGGCTGACCGAGGCGGTGAACAACCTGCCTGCGACAGTGGGCCACCGGTTCACCGGCACACCGGAACTCTCCACCACGCACACGGCGATGACCCCGGCGGAGGTCACCGCTACTGCGGTGCCTTCGGCGCGGGCGGTGTCGGCGGCGGCGGCGAGACCGCGGAGCACCTGGGACCGGAACTCGGGGAAGTCGGGCTGGTCGATCCACCACGCCATGGCGTCCTCCAGCATCGACCCGGTCAACCGTGAGAGTGCACGACGGTTCTCGTCACTGGGCGCGTCCACCAGACGTTGCATTCTCTCGGCGACCTCCGGGTTCGCCGCCAGCCACGGGGCGACGACGGCGTCGGTGTCGAACTCCCGCCAGGCCTCGTCGACGGTCGGTGTCTCCGACCCCAGCTCCTCGGCGACGTGTGCGGCGGTATCCTTCTGCCGGTTCAGTGGACCGGATATCACGGGCACTGAGGTTCCGGGGGCCTTACGACGCGCCAGGGACCGCCCTGTCGCCGCAGCCTGCCGGTGCCCACGGTCACTGAGGACGTCGTAGCTCCGTTCCACACCGAAGGAGTCGCTCTGCCCGTCTCCGGTCAGTATCCGCTCGCCGGCCTGACCGTGCCTCACCAGATAAAGAAAAGCCATGGACCCTGTCCTCTCACCCGACTTTTGAACCGGGATTCAACTTGTTGCGCACTAGCGTATACGATCCACGCATGACGAATGAGCGAGAGTCCCGAACCGACCGCGCGGCACGTCGCCGCTCCGAGATCCTCACCGCAGCACAGAACGTCTTCGCCCGCGACGGCTACCACGGCGCGAAACTCACCGCGGTCGCCGCCGAGGCCGGCTGTTCGGTGGGCACCCTCTACACCTACTTCACCGACCGGTCAGCCCTGCTCGGAGCCGTCCTCGACGACGTCGAGGAGCAGATGCGGCACCCCGGTGGACGCCTCCCGGCGGACCGTCCCGTGGCCGAGCAGATCAGCGCCGCCAACCGCGGCTACCTCGCGGCCTACCGCCGCAACAACCGCATGATGGCACTGATGGAGCAGGTGTCGATGGCCGACGAGTCCGTCGCCGCCCGCCGTGCCCGACGGGCCGACGGCTTCATCGAACGCAACGCCCGCGCGCTCAGCCGCTACCTCGACCAGGGGACCGTGGTCGGCATTGAGGACCCTGAGCTCATCGCCACGGCGCTCTCGGCCTCCGTGTCGCGCCTGGCCTACCTGACCTGGGTGGAGGATCGTTTCCCTGACACGGACGAGACCTTCAGCCGGGTGTGCGCCGCCGCCGACACGATCTGGTTCCGGACCCTCGGACTGGAGAAACTGGGGGAGATCGCCCCCGATTCGTGAAATGAATCACGATTCAATGTATGGTCATGGCATGACCACCTACGATTTCACCGACCGCACGGCCGTCGTCACCGGCGGCACGCGCGGCATCGGCTACGCCACCGCCGAACTACTCCTCAGATCCGGCGCCAATGTCGTCATCACCTCCCGCAAGGCCGAAGCCGCTGATGCAGCCGCCGCCAGCCTCGCCGAAGCGACCGGCGCCAAGGACCGCGTCCTCGGTCTCGCCGGCCACGTTGCCGACGAAGACGCCGCCACGCGGGTCTGCGACGAGGCCGTATCCCGCTTCGGCAGTCTCGACATCCTGATCAACAACGCGGGCACCAACCCCGCATATGGTCCGGTCACCGAGCAGTCACGCACCGTGATGCAGAAGGTCTTCGACATCAACGTCACCGGCCCCGCCGTCTGGGCAGGAGCCGCCGTCCGTGCCGGGCTGGGCGACAAGAACCCCGGAGCCATCGTCAACGTCGCCTCCATCGGTGCCCTCTTCATCGAGGACGGCATCGGGGTCTACAACGCCTCGAAATCCGCCATCATGCACCTCACCCGGCAGATGGCCCACGAGCTCGCCCCGTCAGTCCGGGTCAACTCCGTGGCGCCCGGCGTCGTCCGGACGAAGCTCTCCGAGGCCCTCTGGAAGGAGGACGAGGACGCCGCGGCGTCGGTCACCCCGCTCGGACGGATCGGTGAACCCGCCGACATCGCCGACGCCATCTGCTTCCTCGCCGCTCCGAGCACCTCGTGGATCACCGGGTCGAACCTGGTGATCGACGGCGGCCAGATCGTCAACTGAGACCGCCCCACCCAACACCACCGAAAGGCACCACCATGGACTTCAACTTCAGCGAGCGCTCACTGGACTACCAGAGCCGTCTCAACGACTTCATGACCGAGCACGTCTACCCCGCCGAGCCGATCGCCGCACAGCAGATCGCGGAGTCCGGCGACCCCCACCACTTCCCCGCCATCCTGGGCGAGCTCAAGGAAGAGGCCAAGCGCCGCGGTCTCTGGAACCTCTTCCACCCGCACAAGGGTGACGGCTCGGACAACCGTCCCGGCCTCAGCAACGCCGAGTACGCCCCGCTCGCCGAGATCATGGGCCGCAGCCCCCACCTGGCCCCTGAGGCCTGCAACTGCAACGCCCCGGACACCGGCAACATGGAGACCCTCGAGCTGCACGGTTCCCCCGAGCACCGGGAGAAGTTCCTTGAGCCGCTGCTCGCCGGCGAGATCCGCTCGGCCTTCTGCATGACCGAGCCGGGCACGGCCTCCTCCGACGCGACGAACATCGGCATGTCGATGGAGCGTGTCGACGGCGGCTACCGCCTCAACGGCCGGAAGTGGTTCGCCTCCAACGCCATGCACCCGCACCTCAAGGTGCTGATCGTCATGGGCAAGACCAGCCCGGAGGCGGAGACCCACAAGCAGCAGTCGATGCTCGTCGTCCCGTCGGACACCGAGGGCGTCACCATCGTGCGCAACCTCACCGTCTTCGGCTACCACGACCGCGAAGGACACGCCGAGGTCACCTTCGAGAACGTCTTCGTCCCCGACAAGGACATCCTCGCCGGTGAAGGCATGGGCTTCCGGATCTCCCAGGACCGCCTGGGACCGGGACGCATCCACCACTGCATGCGTGCCATCGGCATGGCCGAGCGCGCCCTGGAGCTGCTGTGCACCCGCGCACTCTCCCGCTCGACCTTCGGCAAGCCGCTGGCGGACCGCGACAACATCCGCGACTGGATCGCCGAGGCCCGGATCAACATCGAATCGGCCCGCCAGCTCACCCTCAAGGCCGCCTGGATGATGGACACCGTCGGCAACAAGGAGGCTCGTCAGGAGATCGCCGCGATCAAGGTCCTCGTCCCGACCATGGCACTCACCATCGTGGACCGCGCGATCCAGATCCACGGTGGCGAGGGTGTCACCGGCGATACTCCGTTGGCGGAGATGTGGGCGAACCTGCGCACCCTGCGCCTGGCCGACGGCCCGGACGAGGTCCACAAGATGACCATCGCCCGTCAGGAGCTGAAGAAGTACCGGGAGACCAACCGATGAGCACCGCACCGTTTTCCGAGGAGGCCCTGGCCGGCTGGCTGTCCGAGATCGCCGGCACGCACGGCCCGCTCACCCTCACCCGGATCGGTGCCGGACAGTCGAACCTGACCTATCTCGCGACGGACGGAGAGGGGCACGAGGTCGTGGTCCGGCGTCCCCCGCTGGGACATCTCACCGCCAGTGCCCACGACGTCGCCCGCGAGGGTCACATCATGGCCAGCCTCGCCGACACCCCCGTCCCGGTCCCCACGATCCACGGCGTCACCGGGCCCGACGGTGCCGCCGGGTCCCACCAGGTCTCCGACGTCCCGGTGGTGGCGATGTCGGTGATCCCCGGGACGTCCCTGAACTCACCCGACGCCGCCGCGTCGATCTCACCGGAGGCTCGCTCCGCCGCAGGCAGAGGCCTGATCGAGGCGATGGCCACCATCCACGAGGTTGATCTCGTGGCCACCGGTTTGGACGACCTGGCGTCCCACGGCCCCTACGCAGAACGCCAGCTGCGCCGGTGGTCCAGTCAGTGGGAGAAGACCAAGACCCGCGAACTGCCCGCGCTGGACGCCCTGACCGGACGGCTCCGGGCCGCGGTGCCCGAGCAGACGGAGACGGTGCTCGTGCACGGTGACCTGCACCTGGGAAACATCATCGTCGACCGGGAGACCGGCCACGTCAACGCGGTGGTCGACTGGGAACTCACCACGCTCGGTGACCCGCTGGCCGACATCGGGTCACTGCTGGCCTACTGGCCCACACGGGACGGTCTGAACCTGCCCGGGTTCGATGCCGCCCTGGAGCCCGGGTTCCCCGACGCCGAGGAGCTGGCCGAGCACTACCTCTCCCGGACCGGACGGTCCAGGAACGCGCTCGACTTCTGGCACGTCCTGGGCCTGTGGAAGGTGGCGGTCATCGTGGAGGGTGTCGTGCGACGTACCCTCGACGAGCCGGCGAACGCTTCATCGGGAATGAACCCGACGGCGTCCACCGTCGAAGCACTGACCAACAAGGCCACTGCCCTGGCGGACCGGGTCGGTCTCTGACCCGGCCCCGCCGTGAGGGGTGGACTGCGAGTCTGGGGGCGGTGAGTTGGTCAACTCACCGCCCCCAGACTCGCAGTCCACCGTCAGACGCGACGTGCCCCGACTCAGTTGCCGGTGCTCACCGGCGCGCCGCGGAGGTCCTTACGCAGGATCTTGCCGGTCCCCGACTTCGGGATCTCGGCGACGACCTCCACCATGCGGATCTTCTTGTACGGTGCCACCTGCTCGGCGACCCACTCCATCAGGGCGTCCTTGTCGACCTCGACCGGGTTACCGTCGCGGACCTGGGCCACGACGAAAGCACGCGGCAGCTCCTCACCGTCCTCCTCGCGGATGAAGCCGACCACGGCAGCGTCCGCGATGTCGGCGTGGGTCATCAGCAGAGCCTCGAGCTCCGCCGGAGCGACCTGGTAGCCCTTGTACTTGATGAGTTCCTTGGCCCGGTCCACCACATAGGTATTGCCCTCGTGGTCGTACTCCACGACGTCTCCGGTACGCAGCCAGCCGTCACCGACCAGTGTGTTGGCGGTGGCCTCATCGTTGTTGAGGTAGCCCAGCATGATCTGCGGGCCGCGGACCCAGAGCTCTCCGGCATCAGACTTCTCCCCCTCGTTTCCGGGGGGAAGAATCTCGGCGAGATCGTCGTCCGTGAGGTCGACGATCTTGCACTCGGTGTTCGACACCGGCGGGCCGATGGAGTCCAGCGGCGACTTCCCCCGGATGCCCGTGTGGGTCACCGGCGACGTCTCCGTCATCCCGTAGCCCTGCACGACAGTGACGTCCAGCCGGTCCTGCACTGCCGTCGCCAGTGACTTGTCGAGTGCTGCGGCACCGGACATCAGGGTGTTGAGATCGGCCAGGTTGTAGTCGTCGACCATGGGATGCTTCGCGAGCACCACGGCGATCGGCGGCGCCACGAAGGTGAAGTTGACCCCGTGCGCCTGGTGGAGCTCAAGGAAGCCCTTCAGGTCGAAGGACGGCATGGTGACCAGGTGGGCACGGTTGGCCAACGTGGTGTTCAGCACCGTGTTCATCCCGTAGATGTGGAAGAACGGCAGCACCGCCATCACGACCGAGTCAGGCTCCTGACCGTTCTCCCTCAGACGCGGCAGCGTCTGCAGGATATTGGACACCAGGTTGGTGTGGCTGAGCTTCACGCCCTTCGGTACGCCGGTGGTGCCCGAGGAGAACGGCAGGACGGCGACGTGTGTCGCCGGATCGAAGGAGACCTCCGGTGCCGGATGCCCCTGCTGCAGCATCGCGGCAAGACCCCGCTCACCGTCGGTGAGGTCGATGACCGCGTCGTCCGGCAGGCCTGCCTTGCGGGCACCGTCGGCACCGTTCGGGCCCAGCATCTCGACGGTGAACAGCAGGGACGCACCGGACATGGAGATCTGCTTGGCCACGTCCTCCGCCGTGCTCAGCGAACCGATGGTGGTCACGGTGGCGCCGGCACGCATGATCCCGTGGAACGCGACGGCGAATGCGTGGGTGTTCGGGCAGTGCAGTGCGACGACGTCGCCGACACCGATCCCCCGGGCCGCCAGCGCACCGGCGAACAGGTTCACCTGGTCACGCAACTCCCCGTAGGTGACCGTAACGCCCGTGACCGAATCAGTGAGGGCGGTGCGCCCCTCCTCCTCCTGACCGAGGGTGCCGAACACCTGCTCGTAGACGCTGATCGCGGGGATGTCGATACGCTGGTACGGACTCTCAACGGGCATTTCGGTTCTCCTGATCTCTCTGCATACTCGGCCTGGCCGAGTGGTACCGATCACAATAATGATCTTTGCTGACCAAACTATCCTTTCGGGGGCCGTTTCGCAGCATTTTTCGAATCCAGATTCACCCTCAGGGCCGTAGGGACTCAGCGAACTGCGCGAACACCCCGTCGACGTCAACCGAGGTGAGGATGCGGGCATTCGCCGGGCGTCCCCAGTAGGGTCCGACGCCGTCCTCCCCCACCCCGTCCGCGACCGTGGTCCCCCGCAGCAACTCCGAGCCGGCCTCGACAGCGACCGTCGCCTCACGGAACTCGGCGTCGACCGCCTGCAGCATCACCATCGCCGCCGCCAGATCATGGATCTGGGCGACATAACCGACCCCCACGGATGCGTGGAACTCGAAGTAGAACCGCAGCGCGTCCTGCAGCATCCGTACGACGCCGGAGCCTGCGTCCGTTCCGTCTCCCCCAGTCCACCCGGCCAACCGTTCCGGGGTCAGGATCACCTGTTCGGTGACGTTCAGCGGGCAGATCACCGGCGGTTCAGCACCCTCCGGCCAGTTCTCCAGGGCGAAAGAGAGCGCGTGCGGATCCACCCAGGCGTTCCACTCCGCGGTGGGGGTGGTGTTGCCCGGATAGGTGAACGCGCCGCACATCAGCGTCACGCGGGCACGCCGCAGCAGGTCCGGGTGGTGTTCCACCGCATAGGCGAGATTCGTCGCGGGCCCGGCGATGAGCAGATGGTCCGGCTCAGCGTGAACCCATGCGGCGACAGCGTCGGCCGCCGTCGTCTCGCGGTCAGCGGACGCAGGGACCCCCGCTCCCGGGATCCAGTAGCCCAGCCCTTCGGGACCATGTGTTTCCGGGGTCGTCGTCAACGGCAGGACGCGGGGTGCGACGGCCCCGGCGGTGACTGACACGTCCGACGCTCCGCAGAGGCCCAGGACCTCCACCGAGTTCCGTGCCGCCAACGCTGCGGTGGTATTGCCCGCAGATGTCGTGACCTGCAGGTCGATCTCCCCGGCGCGGTGGCGTGCCGCCAACCAGACCAGCGCAAGCGCGTCGTCGATCCCGGTGTCGACGTCGGCGACGACCCTCACCGCTGCACCGTCTCCGCCGTGGCGTCGACCCACCCACGGGTGAGGAAGGAGACGTCCCCCTCCGCGAAAGCGGCAACGTCCTCGACCGCGGACGCGAGGTCACCGACATGTCTCCGGAAGTGCGACCGGGTCGTCCGGTATTCCACGACCCAGCCGTTGCCCAGCAACGCCGCCTGGACGAAACGGACATGCCCCAGCGGCGTGTCCTCCATCGGGGACGCCCGGCCCGGCAGTCCGGTCTCCACGACCACATAGGGGATGCCCTCGTCCGAGCGTTGACGGCGGTCGGCGTCGTCCGTCAGGGCGGTGCGCACACTCTCCGCGTCGATGTGCGTGGTCACGGTGCCGACGGACGAACGCATCCGCAGCCCGCGGTCCACGCCGGTCGGATTCACCCAGATCTGCTCCATGTCATCCACCATGCACAGCCCCAGGTCGCAGGACCTGTCCTGCAGCAGCCGCCCGGTCTCCCCCGCCTCAGAGAACGGCAGTGCCACATGCAGCGCATCGTTGACGACCTCGACGGGGAACTCCAGCAGACTGAACGGGTCACCCGCCTCGGTGCGCACACCTCCTCCGACGTCGCAGTGCTCGTTCACCCACGCCGCCAGGGTGGCGACACCCCGCGGTGCGGGACGCCCCGGATGCGGGTCGCCGGGCCCCTGCCGGAAGGCCTCAGGGTCCGTCGTCGCACTCATGTCGTCGCCGAGTTCCTCATGGATCCGATGCGCCTCGGCACGGAGATCCTCGTCGGGACGGTAGCTGTCACCTGCGCTAGGACGGAAGAAGAGGAAGCCGAGGGTCATGTCCGCCCATTCTATGGTGATGCGTATCACCACCGAACAGTTGGGGTGATGAACTACCCCCGACTACACTCCCCGCCCATGAGAGCAGCAGTCGCCGACCGTCCGGGTCCGCTCCACGAGGTCGTCACCGTGCAGACGGTCCCCGAGCCCGGTGCACCCGGCCCTACGGAGCTGACGGTCCGGATGACGGCCACCACAGCCAACCCGTCCGACGCAGTCACGGTCTCCGGGGCGTACCCCTCGCGCACGACCTTCCCGTTGGTCCCCGGTTTCGAGGGTGTCGGTGTCGTCGAGCGGGTCGGACGAGACGTCCCCGGCACCGCCCGCGATCTCGTCGGACGCCGGGTGCTTCCCCTCGGCGGCCCGGGATGCTGGCAGCAGCAACACACCGTCGACCACTCCTGGTGCGTCCCGGTGCCCGCAGCCCTCGATGACCGAACGGCCTGCTTCTCCTACATCAATCCGCTGACCGCCTCACTGATGGTGTCCCGGTACTGCCGCGGCGCCCGGTCGGTGGCGGTCACCGCCGCCACCTCGGCCATCGCCGGTCACCTGGCGGAGTTGTTGACGGAACAGTTCTCGCTGCGTCCCGTGGGCCTGGTGCGTGGAACGCCCGGCAGCACGGTCGCGGACCCGGACAGATGGTCGCAGGTGATCAGCACCGCCGACCCCGACTGGCGGTCCCAGCTGCGCTCCTCGGCACCCGGCGGGACGCGGGGCCCGGACGTGGTACTCGACTGCATCGGCGGGTCACTCGGCATCGACCTCGTCGATGCACTCGCCCCCGGCGGAACACTGGTGCTCTACGGTCTGCTGTCGGGCACCCCGCTGTCCGTGGGCTGCTTCGACGGGCGGGGAGGGACGCGCGTCGAGATGTTCCGCCTGCGCGACACCGTGCACTCGCTCCCCCGCCGCGATCTCCCGGATCTGTTCACACCGGTGTTTGACCTGCAGTGTCGAGGTCTGCTGCGCACCCCGGTGTCCGCCACCACCGGGTTGGACGGTCTGCCCGGGATCCTCGGCGCGGGTGTGGGAGTGGGGTCCGGCCGCGGGAAGATCCTCATCGACCCGTGGGCATGACTGCCCCGGTGACGGTGGGAGGACATGAGAGGACATGGGAGGACGAGGCAAACCCTCGCACAGCACCGAGCAACCCCGGAGGTTGGTGCAACCAGCCTCCGGGGTTGCTGAGTGACAAGATGCTCATCGACCGGCGGGCCCCAGCCGCTCCGCGATCTCCTCGGCGTCGAGGCACTGGCTCGTCGGTATCCGCAGGGTGTCACCGTCCCGGGTGAAGGACACCGCCCGCCGCGCCAGCCCGGCCGACCGGGAATCCTCCCCCTCCCCCATCTCGGGGACGATGAAGCTGCGGTGACCTGCCCGCCCGCGGGTGTGGCTGACCGGGATCACCGGGGCGGCAAGGTCCCAGCCGAAATCACCGGTGGCCAGTGCCCTCGCCACCGCCCGGGCTCCGCGGGGCACGCCGATCGCCGCCGCGATCTCGCCGTATCCGGTGACCTCGCCGTCGTCGATGAGTGCGAGGACCTCCCCTACCCGGGCGTGCAGGTCGTCCATCAGGCCTCCGAGAGCCGCTTCCGGTAGAACACCGACTGTGACACCCGGTCGGGGTACACCCGGGGTGCGTCCTCGACGTGCATGCGCTGCGCCCCGTTCTTCTCCATCGACCGGCACGAGCGGTGGTTCTCGACGTCGGCACGGAACCACACCTCACCGACACCCGCGGAGCGGAGGGCGGTGTACATCGTTTCCTTCATCTCCGTGTTGGCTGCCCCGCCGTTGCCCCGTGCCGAGGGCATCACCCAGGTGTAGCCGAGCATCACGGTGCCGGCGGAACGGTCACCGTTGTACACGGTGGTGCAGGCCAGCGGCCGGTCACCGTCCCACAGCGCATAGGTCCGGCGGGTGTCATCGGCGATGAACTCCGCCAGCGGAAACGGGGAGAACGTGAAGAAGTGGAAGGTCTCGTCCCGGTCCGATCCTGGGAGGGCCGCCTCGACGCGGGCAGCGTCCTGTGCGGTCACCCGTCGCATCTCCCGGCCGGTGCCGGTCGGGAGACGCTCGGGCAGCTCAGGCCAGAACATCAGTCGAGGACGTCGTGGATGACGATGGTCTCGTCGCGTCCCGGGCCGACGCCCACGTAGGAGACGCGGCAGCCGGACAGTTCCTCCAGGCGGTTCAGGTAGTCCTTGGCCTTCTGCGGAAGTTCGTCGAAGGTCCGGCAGCCGGAGATGTCCTCGTCCCAGGCCGGCATCGTCTCGTAGATCGGGGTGGCGTGGTGGACGTCGGTCTGGCTCATCGGCATCTCGTCGTGACGGACGCCGTCGACGTCGTAGGCCACGCAGATCGGGATCTCACCGATGCCGGTGAGCACGTCGAGCTTGGTGACGAAGAGGTCGGTGAAGCCGTTGACCCGGGACGCGTACCGGGCGATGACGGAGTCGTACCAGCCACACCGGCGGGTGCGTCCGGTGTTGACCCCGACCTCACCACCGGTGGTCTGCAGGTACTCGCCCCACTTGTCGAAGAGTTCCGTGGGGAACGGGCCTGCGCCGACACGGGTGGTGTAGGCCTTGATGATGCCCAGGGAGCTGGTGATCCGGGTGGGGCCGATACCGGAGCCCACGCAGGCGCCACCGGCGGTCGGGTTGGAGGAGGTGACGAAGGGGTAGGTGCCGTGGTCGACGTCGAGCATGGTGGCCTGGCCGCCCTCCATGAGCACGGACTTGCCGGCGTCGAGCGCCTGGTTGAGCTCCAGTTCGGCGTCGATGAGCATCGGGGTGAGCCGGTCGGCGTAGCTCATGAAGTACTCGACGATCTCGTCGACGTCGATGGCCTTGCGGTTGTACAGCTTCACCAGCATCTGGTTCTTCTGGTTCAGCGCACCCTCGACCTTCTGCCGCAGGATCGACTCGTCCAGCAGGTCCTGGGCCCGGATGCCGATGCGGGACACCTTGTCCGCGTAGGACGGTCCGATACCGCGGCCGGTGGTGCCGATGGCACGCTTGCCGAGGAAGCGTTCGGAGACCTTGTCCAGGACCTGGTGGTACGGCGCGACCAGCTGGGCGTTGGCGCTGACCCGCAGACGGGAGGCGTTCGCACCACGTGCCTCGAGACCGTCGATCTCCTCGAAGAGGGCCTCGAGGTTCACGACGCAGCCGTTGCCGATGACCGGGACGGCGTTCTCGCTGAGGACACCGGCGGGCAGGAGTTTGAGCTCGTACTTCTCCCCACCGACGACGACGGTGTGGCCGGCGTTGTTACCGCCGTTGGGCTTGACGACGTAGTCGACCCGACCGCCGAGGATGTCGGTGGCCTTGCCTTTTCCTTCGTCGCCCCACTGCGCTCCGACCACGATGATTGCTGTCATTAGCTCTGCCGTCGCTTTCCGATCCGGTTACTAGTACGTTGACCAACTGAACAGTGTAGCCGGTCACTCTTGCCGGTCCAGCATCTTCGTCCCGTACTCTTGGGGACCATGACGACCGTCGTGCTCGCGTGTGGACCACGTGCCGCAGATCTGGTCGGCGCCCTCGTCGCCGACGCTGTCACCCTGCCTGACATGCCGGGACGCCGCGACCTGCGGCTCCTCGACGACCTCGCCGCCGCGCACCTGCCGGTCGACGACACACCCAGTCTCGAGGAGATCGCCGCCGCCCCGGACGTCCCCCACCAGGGGGCCCCGCAGTTCGCACCGCAGCACCCGGACCGTCCGGTGCGGGTGGTCGTGGTGGGGTCGGACGCGGCGCTGTCCGCGGTGGTGACACGTCTGATGCGCATCGACGCAATGTGGATGTCCGTCGGCTTCGTGCCGGTGGTCGACGACGGGGAGACCTCGGTTGTCGCGCAGAACTGGCAGTTGTCGACGGTGTCCGGCTCGGGAGGCGGGCCGAGCGTGGCGGCACTGAACTTCGCCATGACCGCGCCGGTCCGTCCCACCGCCGTCGTCCGCGACGACTCCGGCCTCGTGACACTGGGGTCGGCGGAGATCTTCCACACCGGCGCGGAACTCGTCGGGGAGATCATCGTGGACTCACAGACCCTGTTCGCCAACACCTCGGGCCGGGCCTGGGACGGGCGGCCGGGCGCCTTCGGCGCACGGCTCGTGCCCACCGTCGATGCTCCCGGCCTCGCCGCGACCCGGCTGGTCACCCCGTCGGTGTGGGACGCCGACGCCGCACGGAACGCCCCCCGGCGTCGCCTGTTCCGCCGTCCCGCAGAGATCGGCGGCGTGGACCCGCAGGCGGTCCTGACCGGCCGCGCGTTACAGGCCGGCGGAGTGGAGCTCACCGTCGTCCGCGACGGGGTCGTCCATCCCCGCCCCACGTCGAAGGTGACGTTCTACCGGCACCTGCGCGACGGGCAGTTCGTCCGGCGGTGACGCGCTACGCGGTACGCACCATCGACACGTGGGCGATCCCACCCTCGTCGTACTCGTCCCCGTAGGTCTCGAAACCGTAGGCGGAGTAGAGGCCGGTGATGTACGTCTGGGCGTGGAGCACGATCGGTTCACCGGAGTGCAGTTCGACGGCGCGCTCGATCAGCTTCCCCGCCAGCCCCCGGCCGCGGTACCGCGGATCGGTCGCCACCCGCCCCAGCACCCGTCGGACCACCGCGGTGCCGGGCACGTTCCACAGGGCCGGGACGGACAGTGTGCGCAGGTAGGCGACGACCTCGCGGCCGCTGCGGATGAACACGTGCAGCGTGCCGTCGTCCAGGTCGCGCCAGTCGAGTTCCTCGTCGTCGACCTTCTGCTCACGCAGGAAGACCTCGGAGCGCAGCCGGGCGATCGCGTAGACCTCCGTGGTGTCGAGGTCCCCCCAACGCTTGACGGTGATGTCGGACAGAGCGGTTGTTGCCATGCCAATACTGTATCCGACGACGACGCCCGACCGGCTGCCTGACCCGGCGGCACCGCTACGGCCGGTCGGCGCCGTCGTCTCCCCCGTCCCCGTCGGCACCACCGCCCCAGACCTCCGGAGGGAACCGCGGGTCCTCGACGGTGGGCTGCAGCACCGACATGGCCGACTCGCGCGACATGCCGCAGATCTGCAGGGTGTCGACGATGATCGAACGGCACTGTGCCAGCACGACCGTCCCCGACAGCCCCGCGCCCTCGGCGATGGACATGTCGGCGCGCCCGGCCAGCACCTGCAGACGACGGGTGATCTCCGGGATCTCCACGAGTTCCTGGCGAGTGCCCCGGGTACCCCCCGAGGCGTAGACGGTGCCGAGATGCCCCAGGGCATCGGAGATATCCCGGATGAGCCGCGGCAGCTCCGCGTCCGGCTTCACACCGTCGCCCACCATGATCTCGGCCCGCCGGGCGAGCACACGCGAGTTGCGCATGACATTGTCGACCGGGGTGAGGATGCGGTTCATCGACCGGGCGTACCGGCGGGCGGACCAGTAGATCGGCGAGATGCTCACCACCTCGTCGCCACCGCCGACGGACGAAAGAAGCTCGTTGACGCCGGACTGGGTGCCGCGGGCGGTCACCAGGGCTTCACCGATGAGCTTCTCGTCGCCCTCCTCGATGCCCTGGGCGACGTCGTCGAGCACCAGCGCCGCCTTGCTGATGAGGCTGGCGACCTCGCGCCGGGCCGCGCGCAGGGGACTGTTCGGGATCACCGCGACAACGAGGAGTCCGAGCAGACCACCGATCAGGGCATCGATCATGCGATCCCAGCCCGCCTGGTCGCCCGGCGGAATCAAGGTGGCGACCAGCACGGCGGAACTCGCCGCCTGGTTGGCGACCATCGGCCCCTTGTCCACGAACACGGCGATGAGCATCGCCCCGAAGACGGCGACGGCGATCTGCCACGCACCCTCCCCGATCTGGGAAATCACCAGGTCACCGATACCGATGCCCACGGCGACGCCGATGACCAGTTCCAGGCCGCGCCGGGCCCGCTTCCCTCCGTAGGCCCCGAGACTGATGACGGCGGAGATGGGGGCGAAGAACGGCTGCTCGTGCCCGACGATGTTGTGGGCGATGAAGAACGCCAGTCCCGCTGCCACTGCACACTGCAGTGCGAACACGGAGCTGCCGCGCATCCGGTTGAAGCGTTCGGCGACGGCCACGCGTTGGAGGGACTCCGCCGCCGCCTTCACCCCGGCGCGGGCCCGGTCGCGTGGGCGTTCACGTGCCCGCCTCTCACGCTGTTTCCTGCTGTCCGTCATGGAGTCCATTGTGACACGTCCTGTTGCCGGAGCCGCGGACGATGATGTACACATGTACATGTACAGATGTACATCAACAGGAAGGCACGGCACGTGACCGCACCGGACCACAGTGACGCCCCCTCGACGCCCGCACCAGGCAGACGTGACCCCGCCGGACGCCGCGCGGCGATCCTGGAGGCCGCCACCGAACTGATCTGCGAGAAAGGTGCCGCCTCGCTCACCCACCGGGCGGTGGCGGCACGGGCACACGTCGCCGTGGGGTCCACCACCCAGTACTTCGTCAGCATCGACGACCTCCGGGACGAGGCACTCCAGGTCCTCGCCGACGAGACCGAGGAGGACCTCGCCGAGATCGCCGACCTGCTTGAGGACACCGGCGACCTGCCGGAGATCGTCATGCAGTGTGCCCGGATCATGCAGGACTTCCTGGGCGACACCCGCCAGGTCCGCGCGAACCTCGCGATGATCAGCACCGCGATGACCGACCCGTCACTGCGTCGGCTCGCCCTGCAGTGGTCAGACGAACTCACCGACCTCCTCGCCGAGAAAGTCGGACGTGCCCGCGCCTCCGCCGCCGTCGCCTACATCGACGGGCTCACCGTCCACGCCGCCCTCCATGACGACCCTCAGGACGATCCGACGGACGCCGACACCATCGCCGCCGTGCTCACCGCACTGCTCGCGATGCCCGACAACCAGGAGCCGACCCCGTGACCGCACACCCGTCCGACGGCATGTCCCGCACCGCCCGCTGGGCCGCCACCGCCGTGCTCACCGCCAGCCTGCTGGTGATCACGATGGACATGACGATCCTCAACATCGCCCTGCCCGAGATGGCCGCCGAACTGCAGCCCACCTCCACCCAGCAGTTGTGGATCGTAGACATCTACTCGCTGGTCCTCGCCGGACTGCTGGTCTCCTGGTCGGCGGTGGCCGACCGGTGGGGGCGCAAGAAGATGCTCATGCTGGGCTACAGCTTCTTCATCATCGCCTCGCTGCTGGTGCTCGTCGCCGACACAGCCAACCAGATCATCGCGATCCGCGCCTTCCTCGGCGTCGGCGGTGCGATGATCATGCCGCAGACCCTGTCGATGATCCGCATCATCTTCACCGACCTCAAGGAACGCGCCACCGCGCTGAGCATCTGGGCCGCGGTCTCCGGCCTCGGCGCCGCTTTCGGCCCCCTGGTCGGCGGCGTCCTGCTGGAACACTTCAGCTGGCACGCCGCCTTCCTGGTCAATGTCCCGCTCATGGGCCTGGCGATCATCGGCGGGATCATCCTGCTGCCCGAGTCCACCGTCGCCGACCCCGGACGGTGGGACGTCTTCGCCGCGGTGCAGTCCATGGTCGGCATGGTGCTGCTGGTGTGGTCGGTCAAGGAGTTCGGCAAGGAGGCGTCCTTCGCCGTGCCGGGCGCACTGATCGCCTTCGCCCTCGCGGTGGCGGTTCTCGCCTGGTTCACGGTGCGTTGCCTGCGTAGCGACTCGCCGCTGCTCGAACTACGACTGTTCCGCAACCGCCCGTTCACCGCCGGGATCATCGCGGCTCTCGGGTCGACCTTCGCGATGATCGCCGCTCTCCTGCTGCTCGCCCAGTGGCTGCAACTCGTCGACGGCGCCTCCCCGATCGAGACCGGCGTGAAACTGATCCCCGTCGCCGTAGCCGCCGCTGTCGCATCCATCGCCGCACCACCACTGAGCCGACGGGTCGGCTCCCGGGGAGTGCTCGCCGCCGGCCTGGTCCTCGCCGGTGTCGGATTGCTGTACGTCGGTCTGGCCCCCGGGGACGTCACCTACCCGACGATCCTCACCGCAATGATCCTCGTCGGCGCCGGGGTCGGTTCACTGGCCATCGCCTCGGCGATGATCATGGGCGGATCCCCCGAGGACAAGGCCGGTAACGCCGGTGCGCTGGAGGAGGCGTCCTACGAACTCGGCGCGGTACTGGGGATCACGGTGCTGGGCAGTGTCTCGGCGCTGGTGTTCCGGGACCATCTGCGTGACCTGGCGTCCGGTCTCGGCCTACCCGGCGAGGTCGTCGATCCTGCCGGCGAATCCCTCGGTGCCGCGATGCACATCGCCGAGGAGGCGCACCTGCCGTCGCTGGCATCCAGCGCGGCAGAGGCGTTCACTGATTCACTGCAGTTCGCCGGGGTCATCGGCGGTGCGATCATGGTCCTGGTCGGAGCGGCGGTCTTCATGATCACGCCGAAAGGGACGCAGGCTGCGCACTAGGCGTCCAGACGAGACGTAGGAGACGTATGAGATGTTGCCCGGGGCCTGCGTGGCTACACTGGCGCCATGACCGCCACGGACGCTGGAGAACACTCACGCCCACTCCGCAGTGATCTCTTCCGGATCAACGTCAGCGGCCTCATCGCGTTGGTGTCCTGCGCCGTGGCGGTGGCGGTGGCCTTCCTGCTGTCCGACCGCCCGGCGTCTGGATGGAACCTTCCGCTGCCCGTCCTGATCTACCTGGTGTACTGGCTGTCGTTCACGGCGATCTACCTGTGGTGGACCCACCGTGCGTACGCACGGGCCGGTTCGGCGGCAATCCGCGACGTCGCGCGACGTGGCCACCGGGCACGCCGTACCTGGGTGGGGCGGATCATCGGCCTCGGCGGGCCGACCGACTGGACCACCACCGCGGCGATGATGGCGGTCGTGGTCACCGTGGCGATCGCGCTGTCGCCCGGAGCACGTGAGAATGTCGTGGTCATCCTGCTGGGACTGGCCACGGTGGCCAGCTCATGGGGAATCATGGTCTACTCCTTCGCCCTGGACTACATGCAGACCACGCTTCTGGAGGACCCGGACAACACGCCACTCATCCGGTTCGGCTTCGACGAGGAGCCCCGTTTCGCCGACTACCTGACGTTCTCGGTGATGGTCTCCACCATGGCGTTCTCGGCACCGGCGGAGGTCACTTCCCGTCGGATGTGGCGCAAGCTGCGCAGCCACGTCCTGCTGGCGTTCATCTTCAACACGGTCATCGTGGCGATGATGGTGTCACTCCTGTTCGGTGGACTGACCGGTAACTGAACGACCTGCGACCCGTCGCCGTCCGGCGCCCACGTGGCAGAGTGGGACGCCATGGACACCCCTCGACCCCACCATCCGCCTTTCGACCCGGAGCTGGTCCCCGCGCTCGAGGTGATCCGGGAGATGACGCCACCGCAGTTGCTGGTCGAGGACCTCCCGGCTCTGCGACAGCGCGACCGGACTGCCCAGACCCTGGAGCACATTCACGCCAGAGGCCTGGTCACCCGGGAGATCACCGTCACCGGCCAGGCCGGTGCCGAACTCACCGCCACCGTGATCAGCCGCGCGGACCGGGGCGACCGTCCCGCCGGCCCCGGCATCTACTTCCTCCACGGCGGTGGCATGATCAGCGGGCGCCGGCTGGACGCCGTGGAGTTCATGGTCCAGTGGGTGCTCGACCATGACGCCGTGCTCGTCACACCGGACTACCGTCTGGCACCCGAGCACCCGGCACCGACGCCGGTCGAGGACTGCTACGCCGGACTGGTGTGGATGCACGACAATGCGGCATCACTGAACGTGGACCCCGGCCGCATCCTCATCGGCGGAACAAGCGCCGGCGGCGGCCTGGCGGCGGGCACGGCACTTCTCGCCCGCGACAGGAACGGTCCGCCGCTGCTGGGGCAGATCCTCATGAGCCCGATGCTGGAAGACCGGAACACGACCACGTCCTCCCGGCAGATCGACGGGACCGGTGTCTGGGACCGCGGCGACAACCTCTTCGGGTGGACGTGCCTGTTGGGCGACCGGCGGGGGACGGAGGACGTGTCCGTCTACTCTGCCCCCGGCCGGGCCGTCGATCAGCAGGGCGGGCTCGTCGGTCTTCCGCCGGCGTTTATCGACTGCGGGTCAGCGGAGGTCTTCCGCGATGAGAACGTGGCCTACGCCTCCGGGTTGTGGGCCGCAGGGATCCAGGCTGAACTTCACGTGTGGGCCGGAGCATTCCACGGTTCAGCGATGATGGTGCCGGATACCGCGGTGAGTCGGTCCGCACTGGCAGCGAGAGACTCCTGGGTCGCCAGGCTTCTGGCTCCCCAGCAGTCCCCGGTAAAGCCCCTGCCCTGACCCGGTCAGACCGAGATGTCGGCCCACACCCCACGATGGTCCGTCCCCTCGACCTGCACCGTACCACCGTCCTCACAGCTACCGCCCCGGACGAGGACATGGTCGATCCGGACCAGCGGGAACCGGTCGGGCCACGTCGGGGTACCGGTCAGACGTCGTATCCCGCTGCTCCCTTCACACCTGGTCAGCCCGGTGTGGTCGAGGAAACCCCGGAACTCCGGGTGGGCGACGGTGGCGTTGAAGTCTCCCGCCAGGACCAACGGCACATCGCTCCCCCCGAAGGAGTCCTTGAGCATCCCGAGGTTCTCCTCCCATCCGGAAATCAGGTCGCTGAACGCCGGCGGGAGGGTATGCACGCCGTAGACGTCCACCGGCGCCGGAACGGACACCCGGGCCGACGGGGTCTGGTGGCCGGTCAGCCCGCGGTCCTCGACCACGTCGGACACCGGGGTGCCCGGCCGGACCAGGACAGCGGTCCCGGAGGCCCGCCCACTGTCATCGACCGGCGACGTCGACGTCAACCCTGTCCCTCCCTCGACTGCGTCGACCTCGGCGGACGAGGTCTCCGACAGGACGAGGACATCAGGGTCGATACGATGGGTCTCAGCGATGACCGATGCATCGTCCGCCCCGTTGAAGTAGGTGTTGAGCGCCATCACCCGCAGTGTCTCCCCTGTCTTCCGCGACGCCTCCGTGTCCGGTGCCCCGGACTGTGCCGTGACGATTCCCACGGGCGCAACGACGGCCGCGGTGAGCAGCACGGCGAGCACCCCCGGCACCGCAGAGCGACGACGCCATGCCTGCCAGCACACCACGATCAGGCAGAGGAGCGCCCCGAGTACACCGACAGCGAAGACCGCCTGGGCCGCGGGGACGAACCGGGCCAGACGGTCGGGAAGGGCACTGGTGACATGCCACAACGGCGTGGACGCCCACACCAGGAACAGGACGAAAGCGACCGCCGGGACGGACCGCAGCAGTCGCCGCACCACCACTTACGACTGAGCGTCGGAGCCGGTGGACATGGCGTCGGCGGCACCCGGGTCACAGTCATTGACGAGGTTGAGGCAGCGGATGTACTCGTCCTCCTCACCGATGGTGCGGGCGGCGGTCGCAAGCATCATGATCGCGCGCAGCACACCCCGGTTCGGCTCATGGGACCACGGCACCGGGCCGGTGCCACGCCAGCCGTTGGAGCGCAGCGCGTCCAGCCCGCGGTGGTAGCCGGTGCGGGCACAGGCATAGGCGGTGACCTTCTCGGTGCCCGCACCCTCGGCGCTGCCCTGGGACAGATGGTAGGCGGCCAATGCCGCCCACACGCCTGAGTCCTTGGGGTTCGCCACAGCCAGGGTCTCGAG
The DNA here is from genome assembly GCF_001942345.1 of Corynebacterium sp. CNJ-954. Lineage (GTDB taxonomy): Bacteria > Actinomycetota > Actinomycetes > Mycobacteriales > Mycobacteriaceae > Corynebacterium. The sequence continues at coordinate 274,115 of NZ_MKKI01000033.1, read as the reverse complement.
CTCCTCGAGGGATTCCGACCCGGTGACCGCCGTCGCCAACTCGACCGGGAGACGCACCTCCGGGTGCTCGGCGCCGAAGAGGTCGCGTCCCTTACGGATCTGCTCCGCCATTACTTCGACACCGTGGTTCCGACGGAGTGCAGGTCGGTGCAGGCCTCGATGATCCGCTCGGTCATCGCGGCCTCAGCCTTCTTCATGAAGGAGCGCGGGTCGTAGACCTTCTTGTTGCCGACCTCACCGTCGATCTTCAGCACGCCGTCGTAGTTGGCGAACATGTGGCCGGCGATGGGGCGGGTGAAGGCGTACTGGGTGTCGGTGTCGACGTTCATCTTGATCACTCCGTAGCGCAGAGCCTCCTCGATCTTCTCCTTCTCGGAGCCGGAGCCGCCGTGGAAGACGAAGTCGAAGGGCTGTGCCCCCTCGGACAGGCCGAGCTTCTTGGCCGCGGTCTTCTGGCCCATGTCCAGGACCTCGGGGCGCAGCTTCACGTTGCCGGGCTTGTACACACCGTGGACGTTGCCGAACGTGGCGGCCAGCAGGTAACGCTGGCCCTGGTCACCTGCACCGATGGCGTCGACGGTCTTCTCGAAGTCCTCGGCGGTGGTGTACAGGTTGTCGCCGGCCTTGGCCTCGACCCCGTCCTCTTCACCACCGACGACACCGATCTCGATCTCGAGGATGATGTTCGCCTCGGCGCACCTGGGCAGCAGGTCCTTGGCGATCTCCAGGTTCTCGTCGATCGGGATGGCGGAGCCGTCCCACATGTGGGACTGGAACAGAGGGTTCTCGCCGGCTTCGACACGCTTGCGGGAGATCTCGACCAGTGGTCGGACGTAGGTGTCGAGCTTCTCCTTCTGACAGTGGTCGGTGTGCAGGGCGACGTTGATGCCGTAGTGCTTGGCGGCGTGGTGGGCGAAGTGCGCCAGTGCCTCGGCGCCGGCGACCATGTTCTTCACACCGAGACCGGAACCGAACTCCGCACCACCGGTGGAGAACTGGATGATGCCGTCTGACTCAGCGTCAGCGAATCCCTTCAGGGCCGCGTTGATGGTCTCCGACGAGGTGCAGTTGATGGCCGGGTAGGCGAAGCCACCCTCCTTGGCCTTGTCCAGCATGTCGCGGTAGACGGCGGGTGTTGCGATGGGCATGAGTGTTCCTCCGTGTGGGGTCGACGGGCGGGTTCCGCGTTCTCAGTTCAAGTATGCCGTGCTCGGGCCGATCTGTCAGTTGCCGTCGGTCAGCCGTCACTCACTGTCACGGGTGACGGCGGCCGCCGCCTCCATGAGCATCCAGCCGGAGAGCTGGACCGAGAGGTCACGTTCAGGGATCTCCGCCGCGGCCGCCGAGCCCGACAATGCAGCACCCATCAGCCCACCGGACTGCGGCAGGACGGCGTCCCCACCCCAGGATGCGGGGAACACCGGCAGCCCGTCGATCTCCAGACGGTAGCGCCACACCGACTCCGCCGAGCGCAGGACGATACGGCGGGCGAGACGCCGGGTCGCGGCGCTCGCCCGGTCGTCGCCGGGCAGCGAGGTGGCGACGAGGGCGAGGTACCGGGCGAGGATCCCCTTGAACAGCCCGTTGTCGCCGCCCCGGGCCTTCCAGTCCAACGACCAGTTCGGCGTCGTCATGTGGTGGGAGACAGCCTCGACGAGACGGTGGACGCGGGTCAGCGCCTGGGTGCCGACAGGGTCGACGGCGTCCATGTCGATGCCGGCGGCGCGACGTTGCGCACGGGCGAGCTCCAGATTCGCGCCGATCATCACACCCTGGCAGTAGGCGTGGATCTCCGGGACCGTCTCCGGCCCGGACAGCTTCATCTTGATTCCGTCCGTGACCAGACCGTCCGTGTTGATCAGGTTGGCGTGGACCCAGTCGATGAGCTGCTCTGCCAGCTCGACCCGTCCGGTACGGGCGGCGAGGATCGCGACCGGACCATTGGTGGGGACGTTGTAGAACGTCTCCCCCACGCGCCACGGCATGACCCCGGTGAGACTGTCGACACCGTCGAAGATGTCGTGCTCCAGGGCGCTGCGGTAACGCACCTTGCCGTAGCGGTCGAGACGCTCGACGCGTTCCAGGGCGAGCGCGAGCCAGGCCTTGTCGTCGTAGTAGCTGTTGCGGGTGAGCCGCCCGAAATTGCGGATGCGCATGCCTCGTATGGTGCGCCGGATGAAACTGAGTCGCAGCCGGGTACTGCGCCGCAGGGCGGCGTCCGCCTGACAGTCGATGTAATGCGCCTGCCACCAGTAGTGCCAGTGGTAGAAGAGCTTGTCTCGGGTGGTCGGCGGCCAGGCGACGACAGCAAGGTTGGTTCGCGGCACGCCCCAGAGCCGTCCGCCGTGGCGGTCGGTGATTGCCTGCTCGGCAAGATCGGCGCGATGATCCCAACGTTCCTGCATAGCTCACATTGTGCCTGCACACCGTCACTCTTCGCACGTATTGGTAGCCTGACCACATGAACAGTGCCGATGGTGCGGACGGGTTACGCCTCAGCGACAACGACCGGATCCACGCGATGAGTGCCCTGGGCACGCACTTCGCGGACGGTCGGTTGGACGAGCACGAGTTCAACGAGCGGTCCGGTGCCGTCGCTGAAGCCCGGACTGTCGGTGAGCTGCGCCCCCTGTTCACCGACCTCCCCGGAGGACTTCCCTTCGACGAAAATGGGACGGCGGTCGCCGTGCCGGGGCAGGACGGGGCAGTCACCGACCGGCCTGGTGCAGAGCTGTCACCACTCGACCCGGAAGCCGCCGAGGTGGAGAGCCTGCGCAAACGCGGGAACCTGGTGCAGACCATTGACGGTGTGGTGCTTGGGGTGACGCTGGTGTCGTTCCTGGTACTGCAGTTCGTCTTCCATATGAGCTACGCGTGGATCGTGTGGCCCTCGCTGGCGGTCACGTTGTCTGTACCCCGGATGCTGCTGAAGTACTCCGACGAGGATGAGGAACTCTTCGAGGAGATCAAGGAAGCCGACCAGGAGACGCGGAAAGAACGCCTGCGCCGGGCCGCTGAGCGGATGCATGAGCTGGAGCCGCGGGAGAAGCGCGACGAGGACTGAGTGCTGAGTACGGGTTTACGCGAAACCTTGAGGCCCTTAAGTGATTATGTAAAGATATTTTCAATGGCTGTGTCTGGGCATGACGTTCTCAGGCACCGTCGCTCTGTCCTTATCTGACGCACCATCACAGGAGGATGCATCATGTCCCGTACTGACACGTCCATGCCCGCCACGACGTCCGGCGTTCGTCGCTGGGCCACCCGCGCCGCTGTCGCCGCCGCCGGCGCAGGTCTGCTCGCCGGCCTCGCCGCCCCGGCCGCGAGTGCTGCGCCGATGAGTTACGTCGAGCGTGGTGGCACGACCCAGTGCCACATCCACCACGATGTGGAGATCGGGATCGTCGTCGGCGGGTACACAGAGGGCAACTGCCGAACCTATCCAGGAGAGCACCTGTACGGAAGAAACGGAAACGTCGACAGGTACGCAGTCGGCCAGGTGTTCCTGCCCGGCGGTGCCAGTTACTCCGGGTGGGTCAAGAAAGTCTGGTAGTTCGGCCCGACAGGCGTCCGGAGGCATCACACTCGGGGGATCGTGTCCAACACCAAGCAGGGCCCCAGATCTATCGCTGCTACATGGCAGAGCTACCGGCGAGCTGGCAGAGGTACGGGTCGGTTTCTACATCTAAAACGACCGGAACCTCTGCCACGCTGCCGTCGTCTCTGCCACTGCATGACCTGATCACCCGTCCCGCCGGTGCATCACCACGGCGGCGACCAGGCCGGCAACCAGGATCCAGCCGAGCAGCACCAGCCCCCCTGCCACTGGGCCCAGTACCGCATCGGCCTGCAACCGGTACAACACCCCGCCGGCCTCACCGGGCAGCCACCGTGCATGCTCGGTGACCGCGGCGATCATCGGCGGGAACACGACCACCACTGCCAGCAACCCGACCAGCGCCGGCACCATGTACCTGACAGTCACCGTGACGAGGTGGGAGAACACCCCGATCAGGACGAGGTACACCGCGGCGCCGAGAAGACGGGAGGCATCGTCACCGGGGGTGCTGCTGCTGGCGCTTCCTGACATCACCGCCGTCAATACACCGCCACCGACCGCCAGGATCACGGCGAGAGTTACCACGATGCTGTCGGCGAGTGTCTTGCCGAGCAGCAGGTGACCGCGATGAGGCTCTGCCGTCAGGGTCGTCCGGAACTGGCTGCCCGCGTACTCGTGCGCAGTCGGAAGAATCCCCAGCAGAATGACGCCGACCTGCATGAAGGGAATGATCTGCAGCAACGGCGGCTCCTCGGACGGGCCTCCCAGGGCAGCCGTGAAGACCACGGTAAAGGCCACCGTGGCAACAATGGTCAAGGGAACCGCGGGAAGAGTGCGCAGTTTCTCGAGCTCTGCGGCGGTGGTGCGAGCCACCGCCTGGAACGATGTGTCTGCCGTGGTCATCGTTCACCCGTCCCGTCGTTCGAAGGCGACCCCGGCGATGACCAGCAGTACCAGCGTCCACACGAGCATGACCGCCGCCCCGGGGAGGGGATCCAGACCGCCGTCTGCGCCCTCGATGCCGAAGAGGTTGCGTCCGGCCATGTCCGGCAACCAGTTCGCCACCTCGGTCACCCGGCTCAGCAGGAATGTCACCGACACCAGCGAACTGTTGGCGATGAACACGACCAGGGGGATCACCCCGCTGCGGGTCAGGACGGTCACGGCGAAGGCGATCAGTCCCATGCACGCCCAGTAGAGTGTCGCGCCGCCGGAACGCAGCAGCCCGTCGGTCAGGGACACGCTCTCCTCGGCGACGGCCCCTGTCGCCACCCAGGCCGCCCCCACCGAGAGCGGGATCGTCACCACGGCAGTCGCGATGACGAGCGCCACGACGGTGAGGATCTTGGAGACCAGAAGCGTGACACGGTGCGGCGACGAGACCAGCGTCGTCGCGATCTGGCGCCCGCCGCCGGACTCGGCGCGGTCGGCGGTGTACTCGCTGCCGATCACGACGACGCCGATGACCAACGCACCGACGACACCGGTGATCGGCATCGCGGTGAATCCGGACTCGAACGGCGAGGTCGGTGATGAGCCGGAGATCAGGTCCGACTGCCCGGAGTCCACGGCCCCGCGGACGCTGACGGCGTTGAGCACCGCCAGCGCCACCGAGCCCACCACGGTCACCGCCGTGCCGGCCCAGACCGCGGGCAGTGTGGTGGCCTTGCGCAGTTCTGCGCCGAACGTACTGCTCATGCTCGTCATCGTGCTGCCCCCGTCCCACCGGTCAGGTCGAAGAAGGCGTCCTCCAGCGTCGGGTACCCATGGGTCACATCCGGCACGGATCCGGCAGCGACGATGCGCCCGCTGGTGATGACCACCAGGTCATCGGCGATCTCGGCGACCTCGCTCATCAGGTGACTGGACAGCAGGACGGTGCCGCCGTCGTCGGCATGCCCACGCAGCAGGCGCCGCAGCCACCGGATGCCTTCGGGGTCGAGCCCGTTCACCGGTTCATCGAGAATGAGCACCTCCGGGTCTCCCAGCAGTGCCGTCGCGAGGCCGAGCCGTTGCCCCATGCCCAATGAGAACCGTCCCACCCGGGTGCGTGCGGCCTCGGTGAGGTCGACGGCGTCAAGCACCTCACTCACCCTGCTGCGTGGGACGCCGTTGCTGCGGGCCACCCAGGCCAGGTGGTTGCGGGCGGTGCGCAACCGGTGGGCCCCGGACCCGTCAAGCAACGAACCGACCCGGGTGACCGGACGGGTCAGTGACGGGTACGGGCGTCCGTCGATGAGGGCGGTGCCGGACGTCGCCCGGTCGATGCCGAGCAGGATGCGCAGGGTGGACGACTTCCCTGCCCCGTTCGGCCCCAGGAAACCGGTCACGGCACCGGGGCGGGCCTGGAAGGAGACGTCGTCGAGGATGGTCCGGTTCCCCCGCGTCTTCGTGAGATTCTCGATACTGATCATGAAACTCATCCAATCCGGTGCACCTGCCGGTGGTCATCGGCCCAGGGACCGGACTTCGGCTGACCACCACGGACCGTGGTCCCTCGTACCGTGGTCCGATGTGGCCGCCGAGCACGGCGGATAGACTGCGGAGTTATGCACGATGACCGGCCGACCTGGCATTCCCGGACATGGCTCGCCGCGACGGTGGCCATCGTCGCGGTGCTGTGTGCGGTGCTGGCAGTCGGCGTGGACAGTCCCGTGGCGGCGTGGGCTGCGGTGCTGACGGCAGTCGGCATCAGCGTGGCGCTCGCGGTGGGCGCTGCGCTCAAGGCGCGGTCGGAACGACGTCACTATGAGGCGGAGCTGGAGCAGTGGGCGGCGGAGAAGGCGACGCAGCATGAGCGGCTGCGCATTGCCGGTGACCTGCATGACCTCGTCTCCCACGGGCTCGGCCTGATCACTGTCCGTGCGGCGGCCGCGTCCGGTGCAACCGGCCCCCACGGTGACGCTGAACGCCGGACGGCGCTGAAGGACATCGAGACCGCTGGGCGGGAGACGACGACGGAGCTGCGGCGCATGCTCACCGTCCTGCGCTCGTCGGACGGCGCCGGGCAGGACGCTCCCCTGCGCCCTGCGGAGACGATCGATGACCTCCCGGGGATCGTAGCGTCCGCCGTGAACGCGGGTGTCCCGGCCGAACTCCGGGTCGGCGAGCTCGACCACGTCTCCCCCGGTGTCCAGGTGGCGGTGTGCGCGACGGTGCGGGAGGCGCTCGCGAACGTCCTGCGCCATGCCGGGCCGGCCCGCGCGCTGGTTGAGGTGGAACGGGACGGGGGCGAGGTGGTCGTCACCGTCACCGACTCCGGGCCCGTTCCCGGTCACCGGCCACAGCCTGGGGCGGGACACGGGCTGTCCGCACTGCGCCAACGTGCCGAAGGCATGGGAGGACGCCTGGCGACGTCTCGGACCGGTGAGGGTTTCCGGCTCCGCATCCGGCTTCCGGACGGTGACCTGCGGTGATACGGGTCCTGGTGGTGGACGATCAACCGTTGCTACGGCACAGCCTGGGCCTGATCATCGACGGTGCGGAAGGATTGTCGACCGTGGGAGACGCCGGTACCGGCGAGGGCGCGGTCCACCAGGCCCGCGCACTCGTGCCCGATGTGATTCTGATGGACATCCGGATGCCCGGTGGGGACGGGCTGGAGGCGACGCGGGCGATCACGGCGGATCCTGCGCTCACGTCGACGAAAGTCATCGTGCTCAGCATGTTCGACCTCGACGATTACGTCCATGAGGCATTGCGCGCGGGCGCCAGCGGTTTCCTGCTGAAGGATGCGCGTCCGGAGCAGCTGGTTGATGCGGTGAAGCGTACACATGACGGTGAGTCACTGTTCGCGCCGGCGATCCTGTCACGACTGGTGGAGCACTATGTCCGCTCGCCGAGGGTGGGAAAAGGTGCGGCACCGGGTGATACGCCCGACGAAACGCTCCAGCGGCTGACCGCACGGGAGACCGAGGTGCTCACTCTGGTGGCACGGGGCCTGTCGAACACCGAGATCACCGAGGCGCTGACGATTTCGATGCGCACCGTGAAGACCCACATCGGCAGCCTGCTGGCCAAGTTGGACGCCCGGGACCGGACGCAGCTGGTGATCGCAGCATATGAGGCGGGGGTTGCGGGTAGGTAGACGTGGCTCTACCGGTTCTCCTGACGACAATCAGTGTCAACAGGTAGGGTTAACGACGTAAACCAGTCTTCATTCATAAACAAACTGGCCGCAGACCCCGGAGGAGCACCATGAGCGCAGCCCGCCCCGCAGTCACCCTCAACCAACTGCCCGTCCTGGCGAAGGGCACACTGCCCCTGTTCAAGTCAGGGGTCCTCGGACCCATGTCACCGGCCGCCATGGGCAAGGCCCTCAAGTACATCTACCAGTGGGAGTTCCTGCCCACCGGTCTCCTCGCCCTCGGTGCAGCCCGCGACCCCCACCACACCGCCATCGTCGATGACGCCGGGTCAATCACCTACTCGGAACTGCACAACCAGACCAACCTCCTGGCAAAGGCCCTTCACCGTACCGGTGTGAGGGAACGCGACAGGATCGGCATCCTCTCTCGTAACCACCGCGGCTTCATCATGGCACTGTGCGCCCACGGCCGACTGGGGACCGACATCGTCCTGCTCAACACCGGCGCATCAGCACACCAGACCCGCGCAGTCGTCAAGGAGCAGAAGCTCGACCTGCTCTTCATCGACGAAGAATTCATCCCTCTGCTCCCCGAGAACTTCAACGAGTGCCCGGTGATCGTCAACTGGGAGGAGAACCACGCCACCGCAGCGCGTATCCCCGATGACCACCGGCACGACGACGTCGAGTACGCGAGCAACGTCGCCGAGGCGACGGAGTCCGGAAACCATGCGACCAGGAACCCGGACTGGCCGACCCTGACCGAGTTGCTGCGGTCCGCGTCGCACGACCACAAGCTCCCGGCACGACCACGCCGTGGTCGCACGATCATCCTCACCTCGGGTACGACCGGTACGCCGAAGGGTGCCCGCCGGCCGGAACCACGGACCTACCTGCCGGCGTCGTCGATCATGTCCCGAATCCCACTGAAGCATCACCGTGGCTACTACATCGCGGCGCCGATGTTCCACACCTGGGGCTTCGCACAGATCCAACTCGGCCTGGCGCTGCGCAGCACCCTGATACTCCAGCGCCGATTCTCCCCGACCGAAGCCGTGAAACTGATCGAGGCGAACCGACCCCATGCGATTGCGATCGTGCCGACCATGTTGCGCCGCCTCCTCACCGCTGTGCCTGACGACTTCAACCCGGGTACCCGGGTCATCACGGCCTGCGGTGAGGCACTGCCACCAGCAGTGATCGAGGAAACCACCAAGAAGTTCGGCGGGATTCTCTACAACCTCTACGGTTCCACCGAGGTCAGCTGGGCGTCCATCGCCAGGCCGGAAGAGCTGGCCGAGCACCCGACCACCGCCGGCAAGCCTCCGATGGCCACCGTCCTGAAGATCTTCGACGACGACGGCCGGGAGCTGCCTGAGGGCGAGGTCGGACGCATCTTCGTCGGCAACGACATGCTGTTCGAGGGCTACACCCGCCCAGGCGTGGACAAGGAGACCGTTGAGGGACTCGTCGCCACCGGTGACCTGGGCTACTACAAGGACGGTCTGCTCTACATCGCCGGACGCAGCGACGACATGATCGTCTCTGGCGGCGAGAACGTCTTCCCGCAGGAGACCGAGGACATCCTCTCCAGCATGGACGGGGTCGAGGAGGTCCACGTACACGGCGTCGACGACGATGACTTCGGCCAGTCCCTCTGTGCTTACGTCGTGCTCACCGGGGACGCCGACGGTACCGACGAAGACGAATTCAAGGACCGCGCCAAGGCGGCCGTCAAGGACAAGCTTGCCCGTCACAATGTGCCACGCAGCTACGTCTTCATGGACGTGTTGCCCCGCAATGCCGTCGGCAAGGTCGTTCCTCGTGAACTGCCGGGGCGGGACGACTAGAAACCCACATCATGACCATTGCCCTGGTCCACGTCCCCGTCGGCTCGGGGACAGGCCTCAGTACTGCAACACAGCTGCGACAAGACTCACGCTGACACAAGTGAAAGATGCAACGCTGACCACCCGGTAGGTCAACGTCTTCTCCGCAGCAGCGCGGAACGCCAGTGGGAAGAACAATGCAGGATTCACGACCGTGCCGATGTCGTCGATGTGCGCCTGAAGGATCCGACGAGGGTGGCGGATACCGAGCTTCTTCAGCACGTCCGGCTTCACGTGCTGGGCACTCACAGACCTCCGGAGATCCTGGTCGTCTCCGAAGCGAAAGCGACTTGACATTGCCCCTGAGGTCAAGGTTTATCGTCGTTGTCAGGAGGTGCCCGATGCGCATTGGAGAACTGGCTCGACGGGCCGACGTATCCGTCAAAGCAATCCGCTACTACGAGCGACTCGGGTTGATCATCCCGAGCCGGGAGTCCAACGGCTACCGGTCTTTCAATGACAGTCACCTCCGTGCAGTCGAAGAGATCCGGGAGTTGAGCAGGGTCGGCATTGCACCCAGTAAGGCCGGACCATTCGTCGAGTGCCTGGACCTCGGCCATGCGCACGGCGATGAATGCGTGAGCTCACTGGTGGTCTACCGCGACACGATCGCAGACCTCGACGAGATGATCACCGCCCTCTCGTCCCGCCGGGAGAAACTGCAGCAACGTCTCGACCACAGTTCAGGAAGCACGTCCGCCAAGGAGGCCACGATGCCCGACTTCACGACACTGCCAGCAGGTCTGCCGGTACCGGAAGACGACGGCGGTGCCGATCATCTGCCGGGAGCCGCTATGCCACATCTGGAGTTGCCGACCAGCGACGGCATGACGCTGGACGTTTCTTCTCCTGGCCCAGGCCGCACCGTGATCTACTGTTACCCACTGTCGGGGCGCCCGGGTGTGGATCTCCCCCGGGGATGGGACGAGATCCCCGGCGCGCGGGGCTGTTCCACAGAAGCCTGCAATTTCCGCGACCACTTCCAGGACCTTCAGGACGCAGGTGTCGGACACGTCTACGGGCTTTCCAGCCAGTCCCCTGACTACCAGGCAGAACTGGTAGCGCGTCTGCACCTCCCGTTCACGATGCTCTCCGACGAGGATCTCACCCTGGCCGATGCACTGACACTGCCGACTTTCAGCGCACCGGGGCATGAACGCCTGTATGCGAGGCTGACCCTGATCATCCGTGAATCCACGATCGAGCACGTCTTCTACCCGATCTTCCCACCGAACGAGCATGCACAGCAGGTGCTCGACTGGCTTGCCCGACACCCGGAGTGATCGGTGGACATTACCAACTGCAGTCTGCTGCCTTGGATTCACGGGCCTCGAAATGTGGAGCTGAACCGTGCCCGGTATTCCGTCGGAGTGGTGTTCAGGTACCGGCCGAAGGCCCGTCGAAGACTCTCGTCACTGCCGAAGCCGGAGTGACGGGCTGCAGCGGTCACCGTCTGCCCGTCAAGGATGAGCTGCTGGGCTGTAGACATTCGGAACTGCTCAAGCCACCGCGCTGGAGTGGTGCCCAGTTCCTCACGGAACAGGCGCCCCAGGTGCCGCGTGCTGACTGCGGCATCAGCTGCCATGGTTATCACCGTGTGAGATCCGGCAGGGTCCGCGTGGACTCGGGAGAGAACGTCACGCAGGATGGGATTCTGCGCAATCGGTGTATCCGGAGTGCCGGCAAACTGGGACTGGCCACCCGGACGGTGCATGAAGACGACCATCTCGCGGGCGATCTCTCTCGCGACGTCCGCACCGAGGTCCTCCTCCACCAGTGACAAGGCCAGGTCTATCCCGGCTGTGATGCCTGCTGATGAGACAAACTTCCCGTCGTGGATGTGCAGGGTATCCGCTTCCACCTGTACCTGGGGGTAGCGTCGTGCCAGATCACCGGCATTCCGCCAATGTGTAGTGGCCCGTCGCCCGTCGAGCAACCCCAGTTCCGCCAGAATGAACGCACCGGTGCAGACACTGGCAACCCGTCTCGCTCCCGTCACGAGAATCGAAGCCGCTTTCAACAGTTCCGCATCCATCGGACGGTCCGGCAGGTCGTCGGCACCGGGGATGATCACGGTGTCTAAGTCAGCCGCCGCAGACGGACTCGCCTGGGCCGTTCCGGCCACAGGCAGACCGTTTGCTGTGGTGACAGAACCTCCGTGGGGAGAGAACAACACCAGCTCATAGTCCGAAGCCCGTCCCAGCACCTCGGCTGGACCAGCGAAGTCAAGCATGGTCATGCCGTCGAAGAGTAAGAAACCGACGCGTTTCATGTCGTAATCCGTGGGATATACGTCGTGAAAGACATGGCGTGAGTATAGCGGGGGCACAAGGCTGGAGGTTGGAACCAGACCCCGAGTTGGAAGCAGGAAACGCCATGACAGAAACCATCGCCGGCATCACCATCCCCGACTCCACTCTCGCCACAGAGGCCACCGAACTGGTAAGAGACGTCACCACGCCGCTCGTCTACGACCACTCCCGGCGCGTGTTCCTCTTCGGCGCACTACGCGGCGAACGCGACAGCATCGCCTATGATCCGGAGCTGCTGTACATCGGCGCGATGTTCCACGACCTGGGTCTCACCGAGACGTACCGACGCACTGACCAGCGCTTCGAGATCGACGGAGCGGACGAAGCACGCAGGTTCCTGGCCTCCCACGGCATCGCTGATGAGGCAGCCGACAAAGTGTGGACCTCGATCGCGCTGCACACGACACCGGAGATCCCGCTGCATATGGGCTCCGAAATCGCTCTGGTGACCCGTGGGGTCGAGCACGATGTGATGGGCCTGGGGTTCGACACCGTCACCGAAGAGCAGCGGGCGGAAGTTGTTGCGGCGCATCCACGCCCTGACTTCAAGAACGGCATCCTCGCTGCCTTCACTGACGGCATCAAGGACCGTCCCGAAACCACGTTCGGCAATGTCAAGGCCGATGTCCTCGAACACTTCCTCCCCGGATTCGAGCGCGGCGACTTCGTCGAGGTCATCCGTAACAGCGCCTGGCCAGAGTAACCCCCACCACGCACCACGAGGAGAACACCACCATGTCCGAACGTATTGCCAACGCGGAACTGCAGTCGAAAGTCATGACCGCCGACGAAGCCGCAGAGTTCATCCACCACAACGACACCGTAGGCATGTCCGGATTCACCGGAGCGGCCTACCCGAAAGCACTGCCCGCCGCGATCGCCGACAAAGCCACACAGATCCACGACCGCGGTGACGAGTTCACCATTAACCTGCTGACCGGAGCCTCCACCGCACCGGACTGCGACGGGGTGCTGGCTGAAGCTGACGCCATCAACTACCGCATGCCCTACCAGTCAGATCCGGTGCTGCGCTCCAAGATCAACGCTGGCAGCACGAAGTTCCAGGACATCCACCTCTCGCATTCAGGGCTGCAGGTCGAGCAAGGTTTCCTCGGTGAGCTCGATGTCGCTGTCGTCGAAGTCACCCGGATCACTGAAGACGGCCACCTCATCCCGTCCTCCGGCCTCGGAAACAACCTCGAATACCTCGATGCCGCTGAGAAGATCGTCATCGAAGTCAACACCTGGCAGTCACCGGAACTGGAGGGGATGGCGGATGTCTACCGGGTTCCGCCGCTGCCCAACCGCACGCCGATACCGATCAACAACGTCGGCGACCGGATCGGGACCCCTCACGTCCAGATCGACACCTCCAAAGTCGTCGCAGTAGTCGAGACCGATGCCCCAGACCGGAACAGCCCGTTCAAGCCTCTCGACAAGGTGTCCACGCAGATCGCCGGACATTTCCTCGACTTCCTTGAGGGCGAGGTCGCCGCAGGCAGGCTGACCTATGACGGGTACATCATGCAGTCGGGAGTCGGCAATGTCCCGAATGCGGTGATGGCAGGACTGCTCGACTCGAAATTCGAGGACATCCAGGCCTACACCGAGGTTGTGCAGGACGGCATGCTCGATCTGATTGATGCGGGCAAGATGACGGTGGCGTCGGCGACGTCGTTCGCCCTGTCCCCGGAGTACGCCGAGAAGATGAACCGGGAAGCGTCCAGGTACCGCAGGCATCTGGTCGTGCGACCGTTGCAGATCTCCAACTCTCCCGAGGTCATCCGGCGTATGGGACTGATCTCCTCGAACGGCATGATCGAAGCCGACATCTACGGCAACATCAACTCCACCCATATCAGCGGCACGCGGATCATGAACGGTATCGGCGGTTCCGGCGACTTCACCCGCAACGCCTTTGCTTCGACGTTCATCTCTCCATCGGTGGCCAAGGACGGCGCAATCTCCGCGGTGGTTCCCTTTGCCTCCCACATCGACCACACCGAACACGATGCGATGGTGGTGATCACGGAGTACGGTTACGCGGATCTGCGTGGTCTGGCACCTCGTGATCGTGTGCCGAAGATGATCTCAGTGGCGCACCCGGATTACCGACCGCTGCTCGAGGAGTACTACGAACGCGCCGCGTCCGACAGCCACCTCCACACCCCGCATGACCTGCCCACCGCGTTCTACTTCCACAGCAACCTCGCAGAACGGGGGTCGATGAAAGCAGCCGCGGTATAACTGCCGGTTGTCCCTGGCGAACTCTCACTGCCCTCGCAGGGAAACAGTGACGGGGGTTCTGGAGGACCTTGCGTGTTACCTACTCACGCCAGCGGGAGCGGTCGCCGTCGGGGTCCTTCGTGCACGTGACAGTGAGCCCGGTGACAGTCTGGCCCGTCATCCCGGTCTCCTCCCCCTTGCAGAAGGCGCCGGGTGTGACGGTCCGTCCGGTGACTGCGCCGGGGCTGTCGGGAACGGGGGCGGGCGTGTATTCGGGCTCCGGGGCCGATGCTGGCGGCGGAGTGTATTCCGGCTCCGGATCCGGCGTGTAGGCGGGAGCAGGAGCCGGCGCTTCTGCCCGGGGCCGGTCCGCATCGGCGGCTGCGTCGGCATCCACGTCAGCGTCAGGAGCGGAGTCGGGGGCGTCATCGACGGCCGGTTCGGGCTCGGGCTCACTGGTGGCGGGGGCCGAGCTGGTGCTTGTGGCGCTGGTGGTACTCGTACGCGACGTGGTTGAGGTCGTCGAGCTGGAAGCACTGGTGGTAGCGTCCTCAGCTTCGGTTTCACCACCGCAGGCGGTGACGAGCCCGAGGGTGAGGGCCGCGGTGGCTACCGCTGCGGCGAGTTTGCGAGTGGTCATGGAATTCTCCTCTTGATGCTTCACGTTCGTCATCAACGCGACTGAGGAGAATTTAACGGACAACCAATTCATCAAGGAAATTAATGTCTGCCCCCGGGGGGGTAATCGGCGTCCGGACGACAGAACGTCACACGACGCCCGCCATCTGCTCCGCGATGAACCGCTGCCCGGCCTGCGAGGGGTGGATGATCATCTTGTAGTCCGGGGTGGTCGTGTCGATGAGGCCGGCGATGTAGCGGTCCGCATCCGGCGCGCAGGAATCATGCCCCTGACTGGCGGCCTTCAGGTCGACGAACGTCGCCCCGACCTCCTCGGCGGACTGTCGTTGCATCGTCTGCACGGCATCCTCGGCACGTGCGAGGTACGGCACCGACAGGCCCGCCGGATGATCCGGCACGACGTTGACGATGCAGTACCTGTCGCCGTGACCGATCTGCGGCATCCCGCTGACGACCAGCGCCGCGTCCGGCGCAACTGCCCGGACGCGGCGCGCGGCCTCGCGCATGTCGGCGGCGTAGGCGTCCTGCACGGCATCGAAGTCCGTGACGTCCACACCGTCCTTCTGCCCCCACGGGCCGAAGTTGTTCAGCCCCACCGGGAACACCACCGAATCAGTGTCGGCGGTGAGGTCACCAGCGGCGATGCTGGCGTCGATCCGATCCAGCATCGTGCGCGACGTCTGCGCGGTACAGGACCAGTCGCGGACGTCCAAACCCTCATCCTGCAGCAGACGCGGCCAGTTGTCGGGTGCCTGCAGGCATTCCTTGCCCGACTCCAGCTGCCCGGTACGCGGGTAGTCGGTGAGGAACGGCTTGAGCTCCTCATACTGATTCGCCATGCCGACAAGCTGACTGGGGTTGGCAGTGTAGGAGTCACCGTAGGTCACCACCTTCGTGGTGGCGGGCGACGCCACCCCCGCAGTGGCGGTGGCGGAACAGATCGTCGCCGACAACAGCAGACAGGTGGCGAAAACACGGGTGACACAGGTGAATCGACGCATTGAGGGGTGTCCTTCCAGGTGGTGTCTCGGTCACGGGTATGACCGACCACCCAGAACTGTAACTGCTCTTGTCCCCGACAGGCGGGCGACAGCGCCGTCAGTCCTGCACGCGGGACAGGAACGCACTCCACACCGTCTGCTGGGCGGGGCTGAGTGCATCAGCCTGCATGTCCTGGATCAACGTTGCGACCGGTTGCTCCTCGTCCACGGGTTCGATGCCCACTTCCGCCAGGACACTCTCGCCGAAGGCCACCATCTGCCGAGCCAGGCGCTCGGCATCCGCGTCCTCAATGTGTTTCCGCTCCGCCAGCTGCTCAAGTTCGGTCGCGAGTGCGACACCCTGCACTGCCGTCTCCCCGTCACCCAGCGCCTTGAGGACGGCGGCTGCGCCGTCACCGTCGAATGCGCCGGTCGCCGTGACCATTGTCCAGACGTCCTGGTCGAACTGTTCGGTGGATGTGAGCTGCCCGCCACTCCCGGACCTGACCACCGGCATGGACAGCCGACGTACTTCTGCGAGCATCGCACGCTGGGCGTCGATCCGTTCGGCCTGTGACGCGAGGTCCCGGTCGAGTTCCTCCAGGAGCTCATCCTGACTACGGAGGTCCTGTTCCAGCATCGTACGGATCCGGCGGAGCGGCATGCCGCTCACGGCGAGCTGCCGGATACGCAGGACGCGGACCACGTCGCGTGCGCGGTAGCAGCGGTACCCGTTCGGGTCGCGTGGAACGTCCGGAAGCAGTCCGATCGCGTGATAATGGCGCAGCGCGCGAGGTGTCGTGCCTGCCAGATCGGCGATCTCACGGCTGCGCAGCACCATGTCGCCGTCCCTGCCTACCCCCTTGTCGTTCATGCACCGACCTCGTCCTGGGCGGGTGCCACGGTACGCAGGAATGCACCGGGATCGTCCACGAAGAGCTGTACCTCGGTGACGCGGACATCGACCGGACGGTGTTTCTTCGGCACCGGCGCATCGGCGACCACGGGCACGGCGAAGCGCAGCATCACATTCGTGCTCTGGAACTGTGTGAGGATCAACCGGTTCCCTCCGACATCGGGTTGCGTGGCGGCGTGGTTCGCGTGTCTGCCCGCCGAGACTACGTTGCTCAGCGGTGTGCTGAGTACCGTCTGCAGCCCCCAACGCAGGGTCAGGTCGTCGTGTGAAACGAGGTGCGGGTTCACGATCCTGGCGGCGAAGAGTCCTGCGACAAAGAGGACGCCCCAGATACTGGAGATCAGCAGTACGATCCGCAGCCACTGCCACGGCACCAGGAGGTGGACGGCGACCAGTTCCACCAGGCTCACCATCACGATCGCCACGGGGACAGCCATGACTCCCTTCGTGTACCCGAAGAATGCCACGCCCGCGGGAACCTGCCGCTTCCCTGCCAGAGCCAGAACCAGGCTGTAGTAGTACCTGACCTCCGACACCGCGGGCCGGAGCAGCGGTTCCTCCGCGAGGACGCGGTCGAGGAGGCTGCGGTCGTCGCCGGCAGGTGTGCTGACGACACGTCGGAGCCGGATCAGGGTCAACACCACAAACACCATGAGCAGCGGCACCTCAACAGCGAGAAACAGCCGCAGTGCCGTGTCACCGGCAAGGACGCCTGTCAGGTTGAGCACCACCAGCGTGATGACGACCAGCACGGTGACACCCGCATGCGCCCGGTGTACCGCCCGCACGCGCCGATGATTCTGAGTCATAGCCTCAGTCTCAACTATGACGCTGCGTCGCAGTCAAGGATCAGCGGGCCCCACCCACTACACGGGTGTCGACGTACTATGTAACCAGGCACGACATGCAGAATTGGAGACGCGGCTTGCGAATCAACGCCAAGGGACAGGTGACCATTCCGGCCGAGTTACGCCGTAAGTTCGGAATCCGTGAAGGTGATGACGTGGAGGTAATCGAGGACGGCGGTACGCTACGCATCGTTCATTCTGCGCAGGTTCCGTCCCGCGGGGAACTCATTGTCAGCAAGATGCGAGGTCAGGTGACCACAGCACGAACGGATGCCCTCATGAAACTTCTGCGAGACACAGACACCGACTGATTTTCGCACGATGTCGTCAGAGCGGGGAGCTGATAGCCTTTCTGAATGTACAGCCACGCCCCTAGCGACTACGAGTGCCCAATGTGCAATGTTGCGTCGGGCAGCTTCAGCGAATACAACTCACCGTCCGATGTAGTCGCAGACGCTGCCGGAGTATTCGCATTGATATCTCCGAAATGGTGGCCGAACAATCCGGGAGGCGTTCTGGTCGTCCCAGAATCCACGTCGAGAATATCTACTCTCTGCCGCCAGATACCGGGACCCCACTGTGGGAGATGGTCCAGACTGTGTCGGTCGCAATGCGGAGCTCATACGGGTGTGACGGCATCACCATCCGGCAGCACAATGAGCCAGCAGGGCACCAGGACCTGTGGCACCTGCATGTTCATGTGATTCCGAGGTATGACGGCGACAAGCTGTACGAACTAAATGACAGTGCGACCTGGTACGGGGAACAGGACCGGAGTTACTACGCCGACCTCCTCCGGACAGATATTCGCACGTCGGGATCACACCCACACGATCTCTGAGGGCGGACGTCAGTGACGGCTGCTCTTCCCCTCATCGATGAGCACCGCATGGGTGTGGCGGATCATCATGTGCGCCAGCTTCCGGTTCGCCCTCGCGCCCAGCACCGCGCCGACACCCAGGGGCAGCATCTTGGCGAACGCCGCCCCTGCCATGCGTCGACGCAGCTGGCGGAAGGCTATCCGACCCAACCGCGAGTTGATGGTACGTTTCTCGGCGTCGCTGGCGCTGCCCAGCTTCCGGAGTCCACCGATCCCCTTCGCACCCGAGGCTGCCGACACCGCCTCGTTGCCTGCGGCACCGGCGATGCTGAACAGGATCAGCCGACGGCGTGCCTCCCGGTGGCTGATGTCGACCCCACGCAAGCGCGCACTCGACAGCGTGTACAGCGCGAAGACCTCCACGACACCGAGGGCTTCCCCACCCGCCGCGCCCGCACTGAGCAGCGTCCCGATACCGGGGAAGAAAGCCAGGGCGCCGGTCCCTGCACCCGTGCCCGTCGCCAGCGTCCGGAAATGCCGGTCAATGACCTTCTGTTGCCGGGCGACGGATTTCCTGCCGTGCCTACGCCGGATGTAGTTGACGTACTTCTCGATCGCCGGTGCCTGCACCTCGGACGCCTTGTCCACCGCCTTGAAGAACTGGCGGGCCAACTTACCGTCCGGCTCATCCAGGTCCGCGATCCCCTTGAGCGCCTCCTTGGATTCCGGGGACAGCTCCTCCTCGTCGACTGTCGCGGGCGCAGCGGCCCCCGTATCACGCTGGACGGACGCGTCGTCTTTCCTGCGGCGGGAGAAAGGCTTCGGTAGCTTCACGGGTGTCCTCCGGTGTGGGGCGATTGACCGGGTCGAGTGTAGCCGTTTCCGCCACCCGGGAACCGGCAACACAGATGTCACAGAAGTGGCACAACCTCGAAACGACCGCTTCGTAGATTGAGTCCTGTTACGAGACCATCAGCGGCTCAGCCGGGTCTGCATCGCACGGCGTCGGGATGACGGAGCGTACGACCGTAGGGGAAACCGCGTGACGTGAAAGGACCATCATGGTTCAGACCACCACGCCCAGCAGCACCGACAACTACAGCAACGCCGAACTCGACCTCGAGTCGAGGATGGGCGGTGTCGGCACCGAAACCACCGACCGGGCCGTCCCAGTCATCGACGTCAACGACTGGGACCTCACCGACCAGGAGTGGGACGCCAAGGCCGAGGAACTCTGGCAGGCCGCCACCACCATCGGGTTCTTCCAACTGAAGAACTTCGGCATCAGCAAAGCCGAGATCGACGCCGCCTTTGCGGAGTCCCGCCGACTCTTCGCCCTGCCGAAGGAGACGTTGGAGACCGTCGCCAAGCCGAAAGGCAAGAACGTCGGCTTCGAGCACAAGTCCCAGATCCGCCCGTCGACGGGCACTCCGGACGAGAAGGAGAGCTACCAGCTCACCCGTCCACTCATGGACGGCCTGTGGCTCGACGAGGAGACGCTGCCCGGCTTCCGTGACCACGCGCTGTCCTTCGAAAGCAGGTGCCATGACGTGGCCATGCGCATCCTGGAGTTCTTCGCCGTGAAGCTCGGCTTCGAGCGGAACTACTTCACCAAGGTGCACGATCCCGCCTCCGACCTGCACCAGTGCACCCTGCGCATGATCCACTACATGGCCGTGGACGCCGCCGACAACGTCCCCGACAAGGACGGTGCGCCGGTGTGGCGTGCAGGCGCACACACCGACTTCAACTGCCTGACCCTGCTGTTCCAGACCGACGGCGAGTCCGGCCTGCAGGTCATGCCCGGTGCGGACGCCACGCAGGACGTCCAGAGCTGGACGCCGGTCCCCGCCTTCACGGACATCCTCACCTGCAATATCGGCGACATGCTCATGCGGTGGAGCGATGACCGGCTGAAATCCAACTTCCACCGGGTGAAGGCCGCCGACATCGGCGTGGACATTCCGGAGCGCTACTCCATGCCCTACTTCGCCCAGGCTGACCGGGACGCCGTCATCGAGGGACCGGACCGGAAGTACGCGCCGATGACCGCCGGGGAATACCTCGACATGCGGATCAGGGCGAACTTCAGCAAGGCCGAATCCGCCAGGTAGTTCCCGCACCACTCCCCGTCGCCGCTCAAGCACCGTCCCGCTCAGGAGCATCCCCACCCATGACCGCTACATTCGACCGCACCGCGCAACATCATTACCCCGCCCCCGACGTCGACCCCGGTGCCGACCCCGACGTCGGATTCTCCACCGACGGATCTGCCGTGGACACCAACTTCGGTTGGCGCCACAACCTCACCTACGGCATCCAGCACGTCCTGATCATGTACGTGGGGTGCGTGTCCGTCCCCCTGGCGCTCGGCGCCGCACTCGGGCTCGACCGGGAGACGGTGGCGATGCTGGTCAACGCCGACCTACTCGTCGCCGGCGTGATCACCATGATCCAGTCGCTCGGGCTCGGACGGATCGCCGGCGGACGCATGCCGATCATCGGTGGTGCGGCGTTCGTCCAGGTGGCGTCCATGATATCGATCGGGCAGACGTACGGGTTGCCCGCAATCTGGGGGTGCATGCTCGCCGGCGGTGTCGTGGGACTGCTCCTCGCCTGGCCGTTCAGCAAGCTGTTGAAGTACTTCCCTCCCCTGGTCACCGGCACCGTGCTGCTGGTCCTCGGAGTGTCACTGATCGGCGTGTCCGCCGGCCTGGTCGTCGGGCAACCGGCGATCGGTGGTCAGGAGAATCCGGACTACGCCGACCCGCTGTCGATCGGTATCGCCGCTCTCGTGGTCGTCGTGGCCGTCGCCCTGTCCTGCCTGGCACGCGGTGTGGTGGCGAAGGCCTCGCTGATCATCGCCACGATCATCGGCGTGCTGGTCTGCTGGCCCGCCGGTCTGCTCGACTTCTCCGGAGTCGGCGACGAGCCGGTGTTCGCGCTGGTGAAGCCGTTCCACTTCGGAGCTCCGGAGTTCCCGCTCGTCGGCGTGCTGTCAATGTCGGTGGTGATGATGTTCCTCTTCGCGGAGACGATCGCCAGCGTCAGCGCCCTGTCGGAGATCACCGGGAAGAAGATGAGCCGGTCGGACGTGGCCCGGTCGTTGGTCGGGGATGCGGCGTCCGGTGTGCTCGGCGGGATCTTCAACGGATTCTTCGACACCGTCTTCAACCAGAACGTCGGCGCGGTACGCACCACGCGTGTCCACTCGCGCTACGTGACCGCCACGGCCGGGGCCGTCCTGCTGCTCCTGGGGCTCACGCCGGCGACAGGAGCGGTGATCGCCGCGCTGCCGGACCCGGTGATCGGCGGGATCTCGCTGATCCTGTTCACCTCCATCGCCGCAGTGGGCGTGAACACCCTGCGGAAGGTGGATCTCACCGACACGGTCAACTCGACGATTGTGGCGATAGCAGTCGCCCTCGGGCTGTTGTCGAAGTTCTCCACCGGCATCTGGTCGAACTTCCCGGACTGGGCACAGACGCTCCTGTCGGACGGTGTGGTCCTGGCCGCGTTGGCGGCCTTTGGACTCAACCTGTTGTTCAATCACACCCCCATCGCGGACCGCGCCCGGGCGGCGCGCAATGAACGGCGGCCCGAGCCGGAGTCGGTGTTCGTGTAGGAGGCGGGCAACCGGGCCTGGACTCCAGGGGTACCGCGCGGTAGACATGAATCATGTTCCGGGGAGTGGTTCAGGAGGTGGAGATAGTGAACACCGTTGCAGACGCCATCGAGAGCGCACGGACGGCCTCCGGGCTGTCACAGCGTGCACTCGCGGACAAAACGGGCATTTCACAAACCACACTGAATCGAATTCTGAACGGTAGCCGCGTGGCGAAGATGCCGGAGATCATCCTGATCGCTGAAGCAACAGGATGCACGGTAGCGCAACTTACCGACAGTGCAGTCGCGAAGCGCGTGCGCTGCGCTACGCAGTCCACGAACAGTGCGAACATGAACGCGATGCGCCAACGTCTGCTTCACTTCATGGAGATGGACGCCTACTTAGCTGATAAGGCGATCCCGGCTCCGTGATGTCATCGTCAGAGCACCAGGTTAAGGCAGCTACGACAAGTTCAGACACGATCATTAGCCTGGCATTCAACCGCTGGGGGATCTCGTCACTTTGATCGAGCAGACGACAGGTCACGAAGTCGCCGTGCTCGATGCGGAGCCAGACCAACTCAGTGAGCGCTCCCCGACGGAGCGCCACGCCGATGCCTTTGCGAGGCACCTCTGACCCTACCCTCGTTGAGTGGACACCCTGCCTTGGTTGCGAGTACGAGCGACCGATCCTGTTTCCCAGCGCGCCGGGTACGACGTTCCGCCGCCGTGATCGCGTCGAGAATCGGCGGGGCCTCCCCCCTGCAGAGCTCGCCCCGCCTTCGTGAGGCTGGCGCCGCGGCGGTTCCGCTCGAAGAGCTGCACGCCTAAGCGGCGCTCCAGCTGACGGATCGCGCGCGATAGCGGCGGTTGGGCGATGCCGAGGCTTTCCGCCGCACGCCCGAAGTGGAGTTCCTCGGCCACGGCGAGGAACTACCTCAGCTCGCGCACTTCCAGATGGTCCATACACCCACCATACGCTGAGATACCGGACGGGTATCACAGCGGATCCGAACGGTGTTGGACGGTACGTGACCAGGCGGCCGACCATGGAACACATGACCGATACGACGAACACACAGGATATGAAAACCGCGCTGGTGACCGGCGCGAACAAGGGCATTGGCTTCGCGATCGCCCGCGGGCTCGGAGCTGCTGGATTCCGAGTCGCCGTGGGTGCCCGCGATGACGCTCGCCGTGAGACGGCGGTGGAAGCCCTGCGCGCTGGCGGCATGGAGGCCTTCGGCGTCGCCCTGGACGTCACCTCGGATACCAGCGTGATCTCTGCTGCCCAGGCCCTGGAAGCCAAGGTCGGGCGACTGGACGTGCTCGTCAACAACGCCGGAATCGGCGGACGCACCGACGACGGCGCGCAGGACCCGACCAGCCTCGACTTGGACGTCCTCCGCACCGTCCTGGAGACCAATGTGTACGAGGTCGTGCGTTTGACTAACGCGATGCTCCCGCTCCTGTACGCCTCACCGCCCCCGCGGATCGTGAACATGTCCAGCGATATGGGTTCGCTCGCTCTTCAGACGGGACCGCAGATGGCGGCCTACGCGCCGTCGAAGACAATGCTCAACAGCATCACCGCCCAATACGCCCGCAGGCTGGCCGATACGAACGTCGTCGTCAACGCGGCGTGTCCCGGGCTCGTCGCGACCGATTTCACCAGCCACTCGGGCGACCGCGCCCCAGAGGACGGGGCCGCAATCGCGATCCGGTTGGCCACCCTGCCCGACG
Source organism: Corynebacterium sp. CNJ-954 (assembly GCF_001942345.1). Taxonomy (GTDB): domain Bacteria; phylum Actinomycetota; class Actinomycetes; order Mycobacteriales; family Mycobacteriaceae; genus Corynebacterium. The sequence goes on along the minus strand of NZ_MKKI01000033.1, from coordinate 250,490 downwards.
ACGGTCCCCGCGGCGGCTTCTTCAACGAAGGCGGCCCCCCTGCCATGGTGACCCCCAGCACTCAGAGGAGGACTACAATTGCTATTTGCCGTTCGATACGAGATCTTCCCTGACCGGGGCCGACGAAGAGGCAGTATCTACGGACCATCGCTGAAGGGCTTAGGAACCCATCGTCGCGGGAGGAAAGAACAGCCGGTGGGTTAGATGACTCAATCCTTGGCGGTATGACACCCGTTGCCCCGACTGGCGGGCATTTGAACGTCAATGCAAGCGGAGCCAAGTCGTAATCCCCGGAGCCTCGGCGGCCAATGGAAAGTACACCCCGAATGGTTGCGACGATCCTAGCCTGTCCGCTTCGTCATGATCTGGGCGGCCGTCGGTGACCAGCGTCCCCGCGTCATGCCCTATACGAACCAGAACCTTCGCGGCGAAAGGGCGCACCCTCGGCGGCGTGGTCGTCTGCTCCGATCAGACCGCGGTGTGAGTAGGAAGAGCGTTGCACCGAAAGCGGACGTGGGTTGCCGCCACGGATATCTCCTGTTCGAGCGCAGGCGACGCCGCAGCGTGCGCGACCTCCGTTCGTATAGTTAGCATCAGGCCTTCGTGGTCGGCCTCGTTACCTGAACCAGCTTGGACCTTGCGCCCGAGGCTTGCTCACTCCGAGACGAGCACGGTCAGCGACGCGCCGGCTGTGTGCTGCAGGTAGCTGGCGACTCCGGCGAGTACTGGTAGCTGGTCATCGCGAACCTTGGACTTCGCCAGGCCAGGCTGGGCAATGATGACATCAAACTGCGGCCGGAGCTGGCCAGCCTGCTCGCACACGCGCACGAGCGCAGCGGCGTCTCCGACCTCGAACGGTTGGAACCCTCGCTCCAGCTTGTCGCCCACGCGCTTCGACAGCAGTTCGAGCATCACGGCGATGCGCTTACGTCGCCGGATGCTCCGGACCGCCTGCCCGCATACCTCGTACAAGTCGGCCACGCGCGCGCCCGGGCCATCACCAGCCGCGTACTTGCAGTGCACCAGTGTCACGATCAGACGGCCCTCGTTGACGCGGAGCCCGACCAGATCCGCAACCTCACCTTTCCCGTCGTCATCAAGCAGCACATCGAATTGCCGTGTCGTTCGCAGTTCCCGGGCGGCGAGGTACTGGATCGAGTCCGCGCGCTTGTCCTTACCCTGCGACTCAACCTTCAGGTTCACGCCCGGCCAATCCAGCGCGACAAGGTGTTCGCGGTCGAACGCGGGCGTGTCTTTCGCGCGCAGCACCTGCCGGCCGTCTAGGACGAGCACATCCCCGGCAAGGACCAGGGTCGGCGGGTGATCGGTCAGCCAACGCGCAAAGGGCGCTTCGTCGCCCCGAGCCGTCAGAACGGTGGCATCGACCTGGTCTGCGGTGACTTGTAGGCTCCGGTCCCGGGTGCTGAGCGTGTACTCCAACTGCCAATGCTGGTTCTGGTCCGCGGACTGATGCACCAGCGCGAGACGTTTCAACTCTCCCGGGGCCAAGGGGAGCGCGACTAAGTCCAGCTCAAGCAGCGAATACACGCGCCTTGACGCTCGATGTCGGGCAGCGCCGTCAGGCTCTCGTACACCAGCGCGGGCCACTCCACCGCGAGCAACATCTCCTCCGGAATCTTCCTTAGCGGCTCCGGAACGACGAAGCCGCTAATGACCTCGGCGACATTGATGCTGGCGTCCAAGAGCTTGTCACCCTGCTCGTCGCACCACTGGACCCACTCCTGCACACTGCGGGCAGCCCGCGGGCTCCAGATCCGCCCGGACCGGGCCGCGCTGATCACCGTTCGTTCGCCGTTGGCGAAGCCCTTTAGTGCGATGTGTGTCTGCGACTTCGTCCCGGTGTTCTGGACGCGCAGGCCTGCGCTCACGTCCCCGCCGGTGTGCATGCTGAAGCGGTTATCGCCGTCAATGAGGTCGACCAGCCCGACATTAGTCGGGACCGGGTAGCCCAGACCGCTCAAGACCCGGAATGCGACCGCTTCGTGGAGCAGTTCGCCCGGCCCCTGAAGCACCGCCTCGGCGAGATCCTCGAATTTGCTGGACTTTTCCGAACCATGAATGAATAACAGTCGGCGCTTAGGGTCGAAGCGCATGACTACCAGTTCGTGGGTCGCGTCCTCCATCTGCGCCGATGACGACCACGGCACCGTGTCCAGCCTCGACACCACGAACCAGGCCACATTTCCCTCGTGCCCTACGGTAAGCGCGGAAACTTCGGAATTGGCGGCCTCGAACACGCTTGGGCCCGCAGCCGGGTCCCACGAGTTCGACGAAGCTAAGAAGGCGATCGCGCTGACCGTCGGGCGCAGCGTCGATGTCGGCAGCGCCTCTCCGGCAGCTCGGAAGGACCGGTCGAACTCGGCGGTCCGCTCCGCCTCGATGGTCAAGCGCTCACTTTCGTCCCGCATGATCGCGTTCCAATCCGCGTCCTCGCGGTACAGGTCGCTCAGCGGCGACATCGCGCTCTGCGCGTCGCGGGCGGCAAACACCGACGCGGTCCCGAGGTCGCTGTCCTGTGCGGTGCGGGTGAATCGACCGACCAGTTGGATGAGTGGGCTGAGGCTCTTGCGCGAGTCGTGCAGAGCGGCGATCTTCAGTTGCGGCATGTCGAAGCCTTCGCCGAGCATGTCGACGCAAACGATGATGCGGCTGGTTCGTGAACGTAGAGCTTCGAGCGCGGCGCGCTTGGGCTTCACCCCGAGCTGACTATGGATCACGACCGGCGCGAAGTCGGGGGCGATCTGCTCGTAGAGCGGCAGTATTTGCGCCGTCCGTGCCACCGAGCCGACGCGCGCCATGATTAGGTGGTCGAACCCGCTTCGCCGGTCGCGTCGGAGTCGTTCGACAGCTGCCGTCGCGATGAGCCGTTCCGCGTCGTTGAGACTGACGATGGCGGAGTAAGCGATCTCGCGGTAGTACCCGTCCCTTTGAGCAGCCGCGAGCGAGTACCGGTAGATCTGTCGTCCACGCAGGTCCTGCTTGTCGCGCCGATGGGGCGTAGCGGTGAACAGCAGCACGCGGCGGCCAGGAAAGTGGGAGATCGCTGCCTGCCACGTTGCCGCAGGAGCGTGGTGAGCCTCGTCCACGAATAGGTGGCTACAGCCTTCTAGGAGCACTTCCTTGGCCTCTGCGGAACACGCGCGCAGCGAATCCGGGGTTGCGACGACCACCTGGGCGGCAGCCAGGAGCGCGCGGGCGTCCTCCACGCTGCTGATGCCGCGTGCAAGCTCGGCGACTGCCGGGCGCAGGGCCAGAGGGTTGACGATGCCCTCGCGCTGCAAGATCCCCAGGGTCAGGAACTTCGTCGCGATCTGCTGGCGCAGGGCCGCAGTCGGAACCAGCACCAGCAGATGAGCCACACGCTCGTGAACGGCGATCGCGAGCATAGACTCGGTCTTGCCAGTGCCCGTTGGCATGACGATCAAACCGGGCTCATCGTTGCTAGACAGAAAGTGGCCGACCGCTGCGTGCACCGCGCCGACCTGTGGGCTGCGAAGCGCGCCCTCCCCGTCTGGATCGCCGAAGTGAAATGCGCCCCTCCACGATTCCAGAAGCTCCTCGGGTTCCGTTAAGCCTGCCGAACCGCTCCAGACCAGCTCCTGCGCGTGTTCGGTCAGCAGGAGCACAGCGCCGTCTCTAACCCTTTCGAGTGATCCGCTAACCACTGGCCAGGAGCCATACACTCCCGTGACCCTGCGCCCGTCGGATGTGTCGTCGGCGTCCGAATGGCTGTCCTGCACCGCAGCGGTCATCGCTGGCACTAGGAGCTGTCGGACCTCGTTCCCAGCGATCTTGACGGGCTGCGCCCAGAGTTCCGGAACCGTCGCCGTTTGCTGGACGCGCTCGTCGGAAGTCATGAATCGATCGTATAGGGTGAAGCGGGCGAAGTGAGGCAAAACTGCCCGGGGGGAAGGAACTGAAACGCTTGCATCACCTTCTCGGACCGAGCGAGCGTCACAAGCGGGCGATATGGACCTGCGACCTAGTGGGCGGCTGGACGGTCGTTGCCCCGCCTGGCAGCGCCCGGACGCCCACGCCAGCGGGGTGTAGTTGTCATCTCGGGAGTCTCAGCGAGCAACAAGACACCCCCATCAATAATTGGCCCTACCCTCGTTGAGTGGACATCCGATTTAGCGGGATCTGTCCCGCACGAGAGGATTCACCATGACCGACAAGACCCCGGGCAAGCGACCACGGCGAAACTTCAGCCCCGAGTACAAGCACGAAGCCGCCCGCCTGGTCATCGACACCGGACGCACCATCGCCGAGGTCGCCCGCGAGCTCAACGTCGGTGCCCAGACATTGGGAAAGTGGGTCGCCGCCGAACGCGCCAAAGACGCCGGTGAACCGACCGGGGAACTGACCTTGGATGAACGCGCCGAGCTCAAGGCACTACGCCGCGAACTCGCCGACATGAAGAAGGACAACGAGTTCCTGGGAAAAGCAGCAGCCTTCTTCGCTGCCAAGCAGCCACCGACGAACGGTTCGAACTGATGGCGCAGGAGAAGGCGAACTACGAGGTCACCCGTATGGCCCGCCTGCTGGGAGTGTCTCGGTCTGGGTTCTACGCCTGGGCGGCCAGACAAGCGAGAGAACCATCGCCCAGACGCCGTGAGCGCGACGACCTCGACGCGAAGGTCCGGACGGTGTTCACCGAATCCGACGAGGTCTACGGCGCTCCCAGGGTGCACGCCCAGCTCGCCCGTGAAGGGATGACCGTTGACCGCAAGACCGTGGCGAAGTCGATGCTGCGCCAGGGCTTGGAGGGCATTAGCCCCAAGAAGTTCTCCCCGGTGACCACGCTGCCTGGTGTCGAGGCCCACACGATCCCCGACCGGGCACAACGGGCCTGGGACCGGGGTGGGCTCGACCGATGCTGGATTTCCGACATCACCTACCTTCGCACCGGTGAAGGCTGGGTGTATCTGGCGGCGGTCACCGACGGGCATTCCCGGCGGATCATCGGCTGGGCGATGGACACCCACATGCACACCGACCTGGTGGAACGGGCCCTGCGCATGGCCCACACGCTACGCGGTGAGCTGCCCGATGATGTGGTGTTCCACGCTGATCGTGGGTGCCAGTTCACCAGCGAACAGATGCACCGAGTGTGCCAGGACCTGCACGTACTGCAGTCAATGGGCAGGACCGGGGTGTGTTGGGACAATGCGATGGCCGAAAGTGTGTGGGCCACGTTGAAAACCGAATTCTACGACCGGTACACCTGGCCGACCCGGGCTGAGGCATGCCAGGCTGTCGCCCGGTGGATTGAGGTGGTATACAACCGACGACGGCTGCACTCGTCGCTGGGGTACATGCCACCGGTGGAGTTCGAAATGAATCTGTTCAACAAACCTGCTGCTGAGGTACCCGAGGCAGCTTAGTTACCTGTCCACGATTTGCGGGCAAGGCCATAATCTCGATCATAGTGGCGGCAGATACGGTCGTCCACACCATGGAATGAGTCGACATGAGAGTAACTTTCCTCGAAACAGGAGCTCAGGAAATATAGCCTATCGCTATGCTGCGACGCTGTTCATCCGCGCGACCTGATCCGCAGCCAGCTGCTCCACGACCTCATCATCGACCTGCCCGACCACGAGGAAATTGAACGTGCGGTCTCCGAGAGCGCCAGTGATGTAGCGGGCTGTCTGGCCTACCGCCTCGGCGCCGACGTCCTCACCGTCCAGAAGCAGTCCCGTCACCGTGATGTCGGCAGCGGCCAGGTCATCAACGCCGTCGACGCTGACATCCACCGGAGTCGCCTGAAATGACTTCGACATGGAACCGAATTCACTGTTCGACTCACTGGAGAACTCCCCGCACCCGGCAACATCAGGCATGCCGCCCTCCGGCGTCCCCGTGGTCACCCGCACGAATACGCCGGACTCGTCATCTTGATCCTGCACAAAGGACGCGACCGCCGTCGCGTCTGCTGGTTCCATCGACCACTGGAGGACCAAGCCGAGGTCGACCGCCAACGGCTCGCACTGGGGCGGAGTGACGATATCACCACTGTCCTCCATTTCTCCGCCGAAGAGTTCGCTGAGATCCTCGTCGCCTTCCGACCCCGCGGGTTCAAAGGTGTACCCGTCCGGAGTACTTGCATCATCCAGGATCAGGTCAGCCGGAGCATCAGATGCCGGCGGGTTCTGCAGTGCCTCCTGGGAAGCTGTGTCCTCCCCACCAGCATCTGAGTCGTCCGAACTGCACGACACGAGGGCACCGGAAACTGCCAACGGCAGCACGGCGAGGGACAGGGGCTTGGCAAAGCGACGGATCATGGGGAACCGAACATCCTTAAGTCTCTGAAAAATAACGTCCAGAGAAATGTACCCCGCCGCTCGCAACAACGAGAACTCGTCCTTCTCTCCGCGCACACCCCGCTTGAGCCGTTTCTTCCGGTGCCGACGGAAGAAGACATAGTCAGTGCGAAGTAGCCGGCCAGATATCCTGCATCCATCGGGAGCACGTCCCCGTCCGTGAGCAGGTACATCACGACGGCCAGCACGGGAACTGATACACCTTTAGGCAAACGCCAGCCAAGGCACAGCCCGATCGTGGGGATGCGGGAGGTCCACACCCGGCCTGCCGAGGTTGCCGGGAGGGCAAAGCCCGGGAAACGGGGTGTCCCTATCTAGATTGTCAACCCCTGCGCCGTGTTTTCCTCGACCTGGTGCCCGGACTTCAGTGGTCTGTCTTCAAACAGGGTGGCGTAGACGTCGGGTCCGGGCGTTTCCGGAGCCTGCGACGCCTCCGGGATAGCAGGGGGTTCAGTTCAGTGGTCTAGGCTGCAGCAGCCTCCGGGGCAGCTCGGGGTGGCAGCTCACGGAAGAATTCGCCACGGGTGAGCATCACGAAGATGACGTTGCACCTGCGGCGGGCCAGACACATCACCGCCGCATTGTGACGCTTACCCTCGACCCGTTTCTTGGCGTAGTACGACCGGGACGCCTCGTGACAGTTCGACGCGATCCAGGCGGATCTGAACAGGGCATTCTTCAACCGTTTGTTGCCGGATCGGGCGGGAAACTCACCTCTGATCGACGTGCCGGACCGTCTGGTCACCGGTGCGATACCGGCGTAGGGGTCCCGGTGGGCGGCGTCGGGGAAGTCGGAACAGTCACCGACAGCCAGGAGGATGTTCGCGGCGGTCTTGATGCCTACACCCGGCATCGACATCAAGTCTGCAACTGGCTCCGGGAAAGAGGGAAGTCATCAAGCATCTCCTCGACCTGCCCGGCGATCGAGTCACGCTGGGCCTTCAACGACTTGATGTTGGTCGCCAACATCTTCAATCGCCACTTCGACTGCGGCGGTGCCGCGCGCAGTGACCGTCTGTGCCGCCAGCGCGGTGAAGATGCTGTCGACCAGGGCTTCGGGGTCCTTCTTGGAGTGGTTCCTCGACCAGGTCAGTACGCATTTCTTGCCGGAGCGCTCCATCCTCGTCGGCCTGGCGTAATGGATCAGCAGGTGCACCCACGTTGGCTCGTTGGACGATGTCACCGGCGAAGACGCGTTCCAGTAGCGGGTAGATTTGCACCAGGATGCTGCCTAGCCGGTTGATCGTGCGGGTGGAAGTCCCAGGCGATGTCATCATCCAGGCCGGACAGCATCTTCAGTGCGGAAAACACTTCGGCGTTGCGGTCCACCGCAAGCAGCGCATGAGGCATGTTGGGGGCGGGGGCAAGCGATGATGAACGCATCCCGCGGATCTGTTCTCGCCTGGCCGGCATACAGGTCGCCGGCCTTACGCATCGCCAGGCCAGGCAGATAGGCCACGCCGCAGTCGCAGGCCCTGGCTACGGCGATGGGCAGGGCGCCGATGGTGCCTTCGCTGATCGACGATCAACAGCACACTGTCGTAGGTCTTGAGTTCGTCGAAGACGGCGCTCAGGCTGTCTTCGTCCTGGAGCAGGGCCTTGTCGTCGACCTTCGTCCCGTCGGTGATCAGTGCGCAGCCGTCGTGGGCAGTTTTGCCGACGTCGAGTCCGAGGTAGACGTCGTAGGTGGTGTCTTCCATGATCATCCCCTCCTTGGGGGAGGTTGGTGTGTGGTTGTGGTGGAAGATCACTGGTGGTGGTCGGACACTCGGTGCGGGCACCCACGTTACAAAGAGGCTTCACCGCCCCTGAAGAGCGGTGAGCCGCGTCCCTATTAGCCGTCAGCGTGTGTCCTGGTACCTCGGCGGCAACACCCCCGGATCATGATGTAGAACAACAGGGCGAATCAGCCATACCGAGGCCAGTGACCTGCCCCCGAGGATACGGGGACACCATCAAGGCAACGGGAGACCTGACCATCGGCAAAACAGCAAGACCGCTGACGCGGCCCTTGGCTGAGCGTACCGGCCGCTTCATGATCACAAACACGTTGGACCTGGGCAGAGATTCCGACAGGTTGGCCAACCTGCTCAGCGTCACGGTCGATAGACTGGGATCCAGGCTGACCGGGGGCCGCCCACGACGTTGACCTGGGGTCGGGATACTTCAGATGGCCCAGCACGCACGACCGACCAAAGAGTCAGGCCTGGGTGTGTTCCTCGCTGATTCCGACAGCTCCATCCAACACGATACCAAGGAATCGATCTACCGGGAGGCGCGGGAGTTCTGAGACAGGGGTACCGCGTTGTGAATTGATCAGATGAAGGTAGACCGGGGTGCGGCGATGTTCAACAACATCCCACGTGGAGTGCCGAGAAGCTACACGCCGCACGAGAAGTTTAAGAAGCTACTACAAGCAGACATTGTTGCCCCGCCGCCTTGGCAGGACCCACGATCCTCCGCAAAACCACTTCCAAAATCAACGAATAAAAGTAAGGTCCATGCAGTAAGCGACAGAAGCCTAAGGCTAAGATTGACGATCACTACCCAGATTGACAACACGATCAAATAGAGGCGCCATATCGCTATTATGGGAAACTACACACACTGTAGAATCAAGATTTACTAGCTGCACCATAACGTGCTCCTCCGTGACCTTGTCCAGATTTGCGGTCGGTTCGTCGAGAAGAATAACCCCGGGAACACCAAGAACGGCCTGCGCGATCCAAAGTCGCTGAAGCTGACCTCCGGAAACACCATTCGAATCATCAATGTAAGAAGAGAGACCTATGGGCAGCTTCGCAACCACACTATCTAGACAAGCAACCCTCAAAGCCTTCCAGACATCACTATCCGAAAATCCGCTCCGCCCAGATGTCACAATCTCCCGAACAGACCCAGAGACAGGTGAATTCTTCTGCGACGAGTAACCAACCTGGGACCGCAAAGATCGAAGATTAATATCACTCATGTCTGTACCGTCCCAGAAAACCGCAGAACCGCCAGACTCATTCAAGCCAAGAAGCGAACGAACTAAAGTAGACTTTCCAACACCCGACGGCCCGCAAATAAGAACCTTTTCACCTTCTTTCAATGCCAACGAGACTCCGTCAAGAACAAGGTCCGAATCTCCAGGATACCCTACTCTTAGATCATGAGCGGACAACTCATTTACGCGGGCTATCATAATCCCTCCGGGGTGAAAATCCTCCCCCGGGAGATCCAGTAGATCAGAGACATTATCTATCTCAGCGCCAGCGCCGAGCATTATTTGCAGATTTGCCCCGACCCGCTGAATCGGTGCCAGTGCGAAACTACAAAGCGTGACAAGAGTTACCAAATCCCCAATGGTAATCACCCCACCTGTCGACATAATAAACAGACCAAGAATCAGCCACAGAAGAGGAGCCAAAGCGTCTAACGTCGAGAATAGAACGCCGACACGGAGGTCCAATTGTTGGCGCTTAAAAACACTCCGAACCTGATCTACGTACGAAGTGAACCAATTGCCAAACTTGTACTCTTCGAGGCCATTGGCTTTTAGGGTGTCGAAACCCGATACGTCCTGAACGAGCGTTCCTTGCGCACGAGAGCTAGCACGAATAATATCTTCGGTAAACCTATTTGCTGCGGGAGCAACACTTACGCCAATCCCTATCGCCAACGCTGCTACCATTACAAGCAACACGAAATGATATCCAGAAATTAGTGCAACACTGAAAGCCAGAACTAAAAACATCACCATATCAGAAATTATCGACAGCACTCTAGAGGCGATGATGTCGCGCACAGAATTCAGGGACGCGAACTTAGTCAATAGATTTCCAATGCCGACTCTTCCCATCTCTGCAAGGGAGAGATCATAAACCTTAAGTCCAATTGACTTTCCCAACTCACGCTCAAACGATCGCTCTACATAATTGGCAAGTTCCGCTCGTATGAGGCTCAAAACAGAATAGGCAACAACTAACCCCATTATAAGCGCGAATTGAATGTAGGTCTCTCGACTCAAGATAATCCCTGACCGCGATACCTCGTCCACTACAGAGCCAACCATTCGCGGAGGGAAGGTCAATATAGCCGATGAACACATCGCTATAAGAGCGATCGCAACGAGTTCGAACCTTCGCGGCTGAGCATAACGCCATAAGATTGCTGTTCTCTTTCGAAAACGCTTAGAACGATGTGCGTCAGATCCTTCTGCAAGGCAGAGAAAGGGGCCAGTAGATGTCAACTCCACCTCAGCAATGCTTATCTCCCGATAGCCCGAGGCGGGGTCCATAACCAGTAGAGCATCCCCGTCATCATTGACTCCGTACACACAAAGAAAGTGGTCACCATTCCAGCCTACAACGAGCGGCCCCAGATTAACAGCCTCGACAATACTTCCTTTATAAGCTTTAACGCCAACACCAAATCCGGAGATAATCCTCTTGATATCTAATAACGAAATCCCGCTCCTGCCCGTGTCAACGACCCTCGCCACTTCGCTATACGAAATTCGACCACCCATAGCGCAAAGCAACCAATGCGAACAGGCAATTCCACAATCGGTTGCCTTTAATTGACGAGTCGGTCCGTTCTTCTTCACAAGGCGGGGGCGAATTCCGGGACTAAACCTGTTCACCACAAGACTCCACGTAGCAGTTCAGGATCCGAAACTGATGCAATCGAAAGCAAGGTACCTGACATTCCCATAAAAAGACCCTGGTTACGAACCCCAGGCATCGCTCCAGAACACCATGGTCTAAGAAACGAGCGGTGTGCTAGCGCAATGCTCGCGAGAGTACGAGATGTCTCCGGAGCCTCGGTGCCCACGTTCGGTTGCGCCAGCTCACCCGTAAAGTATGCATTTAAAATGGCGATATTACCACTCGCACCGTGGCAAAGCGAGTGGTTTGATCCATATGAAAGATTTTCAAGTGAGTTAATCGTCTCTTCGAGCGCACTAGACATAAGCCTTCTCGCCCGTCCTAGTACCGTAGCGGGAAATCCTGTCTTCGATGCAACGTAAGACCAGCAGATGAGAGCACCAGCAGACCCATGGCACCACGCATTAAAACCGGCATCGCCCCGGTTGGACGGATCTTCCCTAAGGTCCGGCCATGTCCCCCCGAACCGATCAACAATCGCACTCTCCCAATATGAAATACGCTCCAGTAAACTGAAGATCCGCTTTCTATCGTCAATCGAGCCGACCTTTTCCACAGCGATCGACAACGCGTAAACAACTCCGGAAGACCCGTGGGCGAACCCAAGCAGCCCAGCACCAGATTCATTTGAATTCGTAAATAACGCACGATCCACGACAACGTCGCAGATCCTCGTTGCCGTATCACGTATCTGTTCGTCAAACGATATATTCAGCTTTTCTCCGCAGCGGTGAAGCGCGATGATTAATCCAGAAAGTCCCCCTACAACATCGACGTTCTGAGTCGAATAGATTTGAAGATGTGCCTCGTCTCCGATTATCCTACAAATATCGGCAATGTTTCCCAGATCGTCAGAATCCGATATAGTCGGGAGCGTCCTAAGAAGTCCGCCCAGCACTCCTGTCAATCCCAAATCGGGCTCTTCCGAGCCAATAGTAAGTTTCAAGCCCTTCTTCTGCACTAACCGCGCAGCAGCGACAATTGATTTCTCGCACGCTTCCTTCGCCTCTTTAAGCCGGAGGGACGTTTCGTCCTCCGAAAACGAGTTCAGTGCTAGTAGTATACCGGCAACGCGTCGTAGAGGTCGACGCCTCCTGTCCCGAGCCGCCATTGACCACGATACTGCGCTCGCAGCGCCAGGGGAACCGCAAAACCATCGTCGCTTATGTGAAGGCTGCCCAATAGGCTATCTGCCAATAGTTCCCTGTCGAGAGAAGAGGATGTCAGGTATGAGGACGAAATCGAAAAAGATTGCGAAGGACACGAATCGCTCGTATTATCAACGTATGCTGTCGCCCAGCAGTGCTCGATGATGGCCTTCTGTTCGACAAGGTCTTTATCTGAACAGCACTCTAACCTGCGCATCACATCGGGCAATGGTGCATCGGTATAACCAATGTGCTCTCCCCGATCATTAAATATCGCACCTTGCCCTATCGTCATTTCGAACCGTGGAACGTTACCATCCATTACGTCACAAATTTCAGAAGCAACCAGTCTCGCCCTGTAATCTCTCCCGTAGAATCGAGATAGCAGTTTAGAAGAACAGAGTACCCGCCCCATGTAGTCACGAGTGAATTCAGGGTGGTTCATTTCCGCAATTATTTTTCCATAAACCATCGTAGGCCGAGCAAGGAACCGGGCTCTAACGTCGGATAGGTCCGAAACGACTTGTGCGATAAGCCTATTACGTTTTACTATCAACTTAAAAGTATGTTCAAACGATTCCAAAAACTCCTGTCGATACTGGAGTAGGATAGGACGCTCCGGTAGCTCCTGTTCATCATCAAATACACCACTCACCATCGCGAGCCGTACATGGCCGTCCTCACCCTCGACCGGTTGCGGAACTGACGGTCCTCCTTCCTGGCCGGATTTAGCTCCCAACGTCGATATATCTGTAAGTCGGTCGGGATGATCGTGAGCTGCAGCTACCGGATTGGGAAGTATGCCGATAGATGCAACGCTGTTAGCAAACCATTGCGTAGCTGCGTTACCATACTCATTATCCACGGGAGGCTGCGGAATAGCGCCGTGGACTAGGGTTTCGACGTCGGTAACGCACACCTTACCGTCTACGAATCGGATGTTTTCATGGTGAAGGTCGATTGACCTTAAGAAGTAAGAAATCGCTGTCAGCGATCCCAAGCCACTAGACAAGTTACTTGCTTGGTGAGGTCTGACCCTGCTTTCGACCTCGGCGACCCAGAAGTAGCCATCTCGTAGAAGAACCTCGGGGATGAAAATATGGGCAAACGCTTCAGGAATTATTTTCTTTAGTTCAGGAAGGAGATTATGCAGTTCTCCGTCCGTCGGCTTATAGAAGATATTGCGTGATTCAAACGCGACGCGAACGACGCGTCGTCCGCCCCCATGGGCGTCTCCACCCGCGAAGTAAATACCACTGATCCTCTCATTGCGATGAAGTGAATATACATCCCTTAGCGAGGATTCATCTTCAGCGATATGGTCGAGTACCTCGACGATATATGAAAGCCAATCTTCCAAAGCGACGATTACACTTCGCAAGACCTCGGGATACTCCTCGAAAAGTTCCCAAGTACCGAGTTCCGTTCCGAGAAATGACTCAAACTCCGTCGGTGACATCGATCGACAGAACTCCTCACGAAACGTTGAAACGCTCGGAAGAACAACCGACGCAAGGCGTTCAATTGGTAGTTGCCGCACCAACGAATCGAGGACGTTTCGATCAAAAATGGGGCTATTTTGGTGTTCCATAATTCTGGGCTCACAGGCAGTGCGCCAGAAACCGGAGACTATTCGGAATATAGGTTTAGCGAAGAGGCCGAACTCTTCTAGCTCTGTAACAATGCCCCGGGCAGATCCCCCCTTATGATAGTACACTAGTCCACTCTTCCACCATATTGTACTATACTGATTCCACATGCTATCTGGCGAACTTAGTACCATAGCGAGTTCGTTTGCCGTATAACCCAGCGGCGCGAGGGCTTCATCAACTGTTAGCTCTCCGGAACTAACTGCCTTTAGCACCCCAAGCTCTCGCCATCGCGGCGGTAGCCCTTCTATATGCGACTGTAAAGTAGTGGCCATTGTAATGTCTTTCTCGCTCTAGAGTTTTATTTATTTAAAGTAGATTACCGATAATTTTACGACACAAGAAACGGCAACGCCAAGGTGATTCCGCGCTGCCGTATTCTTGATGACGTTCTACCCTACCGCACCATCAGCAAGTTTGTCGACCGCATGCGATACCACACTTGGTGATACCGGAGTACCAGGGGACGCACCAGCAGCATCCGATGGTACCAAACATACCTGACGCTGCACCGTTTACATCCGAGATCTCTTCGTCGATCACTTCGGTGAGGTCTACCTGCACATTAGTAGTTTTCATTGGACTCTCCTGTCTGTTCTGATCCTTAGCAGCATGCTCTCGTTCCAAGCTTGCAAGATCCCCAAATTGCGCTGTCCCCGAAACACTGTGTTATCGAGGCAATCGCGATGGTTCCGCAGGGAATGGACGTAGTGCCGCCGTTGACCTCATCGATGTCAGCATCGTCGAGCTCGACCAGCGGTACCCGGAATTTTTCCGGATTGTGATTCAAGTGCATTTGGCTTCTTCCTCTCCGCGCCGCGCGCGTCGCCATGAACGGGGTTGGTGGACACTAGATGGCCGCAACTGGAAGGAGCATGCCGGTTCGGAATTTAGCGCTGGCGTCTCGTTTTCAAGTAAACGGTTCCACCTATGGTAAGTATAGCGAAAGCATAGCACGATAGCAATAGGATAGCGAGGTTTACGGTTAACGAAGTTGATGCGACATTAGCTATGGTTTCACTACCGCTTTCTTCTGGGCTCCAGACAATCGTCCAGTTCAACGCGCCCGGCATGTAGTCGAGCCAAGCGGAAGAGCGTCCACCTTCGTTAGATGCTGAAGTCAGTGTAGGCTCGACTAGCAGTGCATATACGAGAATCGTGATGATTGTTTTTGTGATAGTCTTTAATGCAAGGGAGATACCTATACCGATTATGCCCCATATAGTCAAAACCAGTAAGTTTTTTATAACGAACCCCAAGGCCTCTGATGAAAGCAAGATGTCTTCGTGGCCGTTTAGTGCCCCTGCTCCGGAGACCAGCAGATGATTTGCCGCGGCCAGCGTGATACTGCCCGCAACTGATACCAATAGCGCAGAAGCTGCCATTAAGGATAGAGTTGTCGCACTCTCGTACCCTCGCATCCTCACAAACCTGTCGTCTCCATATTTTAGACAACGTATAATGAAGAGTGCTCCTGCGATCGCGGAGTACACATAACCGGTTCGCCCGGGGTATGAGAGGCTATATTGCCAAATATAATCTGGCACCTCACTTCCCCTAGAATTTATTAGCGCTGTCGTAAAGGATAAGAGCGACAAGGCTACGGCGAAGCCCGCGATTATTCCTACATAAACCCGATCTCGGCATCTTACCTTTATCAGGTATAGTATTGTGCTGAGTATATTATTCATGCGTATTTTAGTTACCTTGAGGTATGGTCAGATTTTCAGCATATTCTTCCTGCAGTAGTTCAGTAGAGTGAGTCGTCGCGATAACGATCGTTCCTCTTGTCGCTGCCTCTACCAACAGCTTGTTCACTTTTCCTCTAGATACATTATCGAGGGCTTTTTCTGGTTCGTCGAGTATAATAATATCTGAGTTGTGTCCGAGTGTCAGACCGATTGATATTTTATTGTATTCTCCACTCGACAGGGATGCAATACTTGACCCCTCCCTTACTTGAACTCCCAGGGAATTCCACACTGCACGACATCTATTCTCCGAGAAGTCGGTGAATGTTCTTCGCGTTTCCAGTATCCCCTTAATCGATGAGCTTTGACACAGGGAGACGGCCGGCATATGTGCGGATATCGTTCTCCTACGGTTTTTTTTTCTGTCGGTGACGAATTCAATTGTCCCTGATTTTTGCCGAATGGCACCAGATATAGCGTACAGTAGGCTAGTTTTCCCAGCGCCATTTTTTCCAGATACTGCTGTTAGTGTTCCGGACCGGAAAGTATAATCCGGTATTGATATGTCGTTCTTGTTTGAACTCTTCAGGACTAACCCTCTGATCCTGATTTCGCTTTTGCTATTCGGCAGCACCGTGCAGATCCCTGTCCCCGCGGACGGTTACTATTATAAGAGTTATGGCAGAAACAAGAGTCAGTACGATACCAATTCCACTTAGTAACATGTTACCTAGTGCCATGGCATTAGCTACGAAGAGCAGCGCTCCTACCGCTATCCCACAGGTCGCTACCGCGTTGATTCTCATTGCTGTTTTCCTTTCCAGTGAAGCTTGCTTGGGACCTTATAGTATCAACTTGCTTTGGGTTCCGCTACCGTTATCTCAAGACGTGATCCTGTGGTCGGTGCACTGGTACAAACCGCCACGGACTGTGGTACCGCGATTTGCAGGAGATGCTGAACGAGTGCGGCGTGCCGGTGGAGCACACCATCATTCTCCCCGGTGGGTGCAGAAGTGGGGACTCTTGCACAGTTAGGTGACATCGGATGTGGCTTGCCCGCTGCGCGGCCCGGAAGGATGTGCGCCATGCCTGCCCTCTACCCCCAGGGGTTCCACGAAGACGTCGTACGCGTGGCTTGGTCCCGCGAGGACGGCGCCACCATCGCGCAGATCGCGAAGGACTTCGGCGTCCGCGTCGTGGTATCCCTCCGGATCTTGAAGCTCTCCCGCAACCCCTACTACCGCTGGCGGAAACGGCGGATTACCAGGCCCGAACTCGTCGAAGCCTATCGCACCAACGGCCTGCTGGACGCCCACCTCGACGGCCGAGGAGTTCGGCTACCGATTCCTCGTCGAAGAATCCGCGGAGGTCGGAGAACCAATGTACGGGGGGTGTCCCTATGTAGGTTGTCAACCCTTCAACCGAAGTTTCTCGACCTGGTGTGGCTGATTGCCGATGGCGACGCTTCGAACATGCGGACGTTGACGGTGCGCCCGGCTGTTGGGGCGCACCGCCTTAGGTCTCTGCGGGGACGGGGCCCAGTTCGTCAGTCTAGGCTGCGGCAGCCTCCCTCGCCGGTCTCGGCGGAAGCTCCCGGAAGAACTCACCGCGGGTCAGCATCGCGAAGATGACGTTGCACCGACGCCGGGCAAGACACATCACCGCGGCGTTGTGCCGTTTACCCTCGGCCCGCTTCTTGGTGTAGTACGACCGGGAACGCCTCGTGGCAGTTTGATGCGACCCGGGCCGACCTGAACAGGGCGTTTTTCAGCCGTTTGTTGCCGGATCGGGCAGGGAACTCGCCTTTGATTGATGTGCCTGAGCGTCTGGTGATCGGGGCGATGCCGGCGTAGGCGGCCAGGTGGGCGGCATCGGGGAAGTCGGAACAGTCGCCCACGGCCAGCAGGATATTCGCGGCGGTCTTGATGCCCACACCCGGCATCGACATCAAGACCTCGGCAAGAGGGAAGTCGTCAAGCATCTCCTCAACCTGCCCGGCGATGGAGTCACGCTGGGCTTTCAACGCCTTGATGTTGGTCGCCAGCATCGGAATCGCCACTTCGGCTGCGGCGGTGCCGGGTACGGTGACCGTCTGTGCCGCCAGGGCCTGAAAGATGGCGTCCACCAGGGATTCTGGGTCCTTCTTCGCACGCTTACGCGACCAGGCCAGCACCCGGTTCTTACCGGAACGCTTGAGCTTGGTCGGCCCGCCGTAATGGATCAGTAGATCCAGCACGAAGGCTCGCTGGATGATCTCGCCGGCGAAGACGCGTTCCAGGGACGGATAGATCTGCACCAGGATGCTGCGAAGCCGGTTGATCGTGCGGGTGCAATCACGAGCGATGTCGTCATCCAGGCCGGACAGCATCTTGAGTGCGGAAAACACTTCAGCGTTGCGGTCCACCGCACGTAGAGTGTGCGGCATGGTGCGGGCGGTATTGGCGATGATGAACGCATCCCGCGGATCAGTCTTGGCCTGTCCGGGGTACAGGTCAGCGGCTTTTCTCATCGCCAGGCCGGGAAGGTAGGCCACGCCGCAGTCGCAGGCCCTCGCCACGGCGATCGGTAGGGCGCCGATGGTGTTGGGTTGATCGACGATCAGCAGGACTCTGCCGTGGGTGGCGAGCTCGTCGAAGACGGCGCGCAGGCTGGCTTCGTCCTGGGGCAGGGCCTTGTCGTAGATCTTGGTCCCGCTGCTGGTCAGGGCGCAGCCGTAGTGGTCGGTTTTTCCGACGTCGAGTCCGAGGTAGACGTCGTAGGTGGTGTCTTCCATGATCATCCCCTCCTTGGGGGAGGTTGGTGTGTGGTTGTGGTGGAAGATCACTGGTGGTGGTCGGACACTCGGTGCGGGCACCCACGTTACAAAGAGACTTCACCGCCCCTGAAGAGCGGTGAGCCGCGTCCCTATTAGCCGTCTACGTGTGTCCTGGTACCTCGGCGGCAACACCCCCGGATCATGATGTAGAACAACAGGGCGAATCAGCCATACCGAGGCCAGTGACCTGCCCCCGAGCTTACGGGGACAGAATCAAGGTAACGGGGTGCGTGGTGGATCTGCCAAGACAATCAGTGGTGGTCCGTGTTCGGAGAGAAGCGCGCCAAGAGTAGGAAACTACCAAGCCCACCAATCCGCGATGACCTGATCAAGTGCGACTCAACGGTTACGTCCTCTAGCGTGGTGTATCTGTAACTGCCGGTGACCACCCCATCAACGACGACGGTGACCACCGCAGGTACCTTTCGACTCAACTCCTACATCTCCTCGAAATGGCACTCCACGATGGCCACCAGCCCCCATCATATCGACCCGTCGACCTACCTCGACGACCTGCTCACCCAAGCATCGCCAGATCTGATGCGTCACCAGATCTGATGCGTCAGATCCTTCAGAGCTTCATCAACCAGATCCTGCCCACCAAGGCCGACCAGATCTGCGGCGCGGACTACGCCACCACCAGCGAGTCACGCACCAACACCCGCAACGGCTACTGACACCGCGACCTCGACACCCGCGTCGGCACCGTCGACGTCGCCGTTCCCAAACTCCGTTCCGGCTCGTTCTTCCCCGACTGGCTGCTGGAACGCCGTAGCCGCGCCGAACGCGCTCTGACGACCGTGATCGCAACGTGCTACCTCAAGGGGGTTTCCACCCGCTTCGATGAACGACCTGGTCGCCAGCCTGGGGATCACCAACCTGTCGAAATCGCAGGTGTGAAGACATGGTCAAGGACCTGGACCCCATGGTCGAAGACTTCAGAACCCGCCCCTTGGATACCGGACCATATCTGTACGTGTCCTGCGACGCGCTGACGATGAAAGTCGTGAGGGTAGACGAGTGGTGAAGACCTCGGTGCTGCTGGCGACCGGGGTCAACGCCGAGGGGTACCGCGAGTTGTTGGGCATGCAGGTCGCCACGGCGGAATCAGTGGCGTCGTGGAACGGGTTCTTCCGGGATCTCAAGGCCCGCGGGCTGGACCAGGTGTTCCTGGTCACCAGCGACGCCCACCTGGGCATCCAGCACGCCATTGGTGAGGTTCTCCCGAACGCGTCGTGGCAGCGGTGCCGAACGCACTTCGCCAAGAACCTCTCGTCGATGGTGTCGAAGACGCAGTGGCCGACACTGTCGGCGATGTTCCAGACGATCTTCCAGCAGCCCGATCCCACGACGGTGTGGACCCAGGCCCGGGAGGTCGTCAGCTTCTGCGAGCACAGGTTCCCCCACGTCGCCGATTACCTGGAAGAGGCCCTCGAGGAACTACTGGCGTTCACCCAGACCCCGAAGGCCGTGTGGACGAAGGTGTGGTCCAACAACCCCACCGAACGACTCAACCGTGAGATCCGTCGACGGACCGACGTCGTGGGGATCTTCGGCGAACCGTGACGCGGTCGTCCGGTTGGTCGGGGCGGTGCTCGCCGAGCGGCACGACGATTGGATCCAGCAGAAGCGGTACATGTCGTTGGTAAGCCTGGAGCAGACGCGCACCATGATGACCGTCAACGTCATCGACGCCGATTCCACTGCGCAGGAGGCTGCATGAGCCGGACCCGTTATCAGGCTCGTGACGGTCCTCGACCTGGAGTCGAACACACTGTTTCAGCGGAAGGGAGATACACCACTTCCCAGGACTTGACCGACTCAACAGCCGATGACACCAACGAACTCTGGCTCACTGATACCACAGCGCACTGGACCGACGAGGGCAAGGCCTACCTCTGAGCCATCAAAGACGTGCTCTCCGCCCCGCATCGTGAGCTACTCCATCGGCGACCGGATGCGGGCCCGCCTCTCGGTGAACACTCTCGACAACGCGGTATTCAGGCGCCGCGACGCTGGTTGCGTCGTGCACTCGGACAGGGGATCTGAAGTTCAGATCACGGAGGTTCGTCCACGCCCCCGAGCCGTCATCACCTCATCGGATCGATAGGCCGAGTCGGCGCTGCCGGGGCCAATACTGCGATGAAATCGTTCTTCGCACTGTCCTAGAATAGCATTCCCGATTTCAAGCCATGGCGTAACGGTTCTTCGCGTTCTAGAGTGCGTTGATCCGGTCCCTCGGCTAGCATGAGTGAATCAAGGGGCATCAAAATGAAGTGGTCCAGATTCCTGAACCCCGGAGCGACGCCCCGCGGGTGCTCCAGCCTCCCGTTGATTGCCTCCGCCGGCCCGTTGGATACACCGATGTCGAAGTAGGCTAGGACCTCTTCGCGCCGGCGCCACAGTGTCCGCCCGAGCTGCGCCAGTTCCTCCAGCCCCGCAGGCAGACTCTTACGTAGCGTGGTGATCACCCTGCCCATCAACTTCTTCCCCTGCGATCTGTCCGGCTGCCCGTACTCGCTGACCAGGTCCTGGTAGAACTCTCAGGTGATGTGCAGTGCTACGTAGTCGTCATCAGTGTCCCACAGCAGATCCAGGTGTTGTTTCTACCGGTCAGTGAGGAAGTTCGTCCTGGTCAACAGAGTCCGGCGGTGCTTGTACACGGGGTCGTCCTTCTGTCCGCGGCGACCGGTGATTTCCCGTTGCATGCGTTGCCGGTATCTGGTGAGCTTGTCGGCGGCCATGTGGACGACGTGGAACGGGTCCATGACATCGCGCGCAGTAGGTAGGGCGTGGTCCAAGGCGGTGGCGTACGCGGTGGACCTGCGCCACTCGTCACGACCTGCACCCCATCCCGGAAGTCCGGGTCGCGTTCACTCAGCCAGGTCTTCAGGACGTCTGCACTGCGTCCCGGCCGCATGTCAACCAGACGTGCCGGCCCGACCCCGTCGGCCAGCGGGGTCAGATCTACCAGTACCGTAACCATCGAGGACGGCTCGCCGGGGTGGCGGGTGTGCTTCCAGACATGCTCATCGGCTCCCAGGATTCGCACCCGGCCAGGTGGGTGAGGTCGGCATAGACAAGGTTCCGTACGGCGGTGACGGCAACTCGGTTGACCAGTTCTCAGTCCACCCCGAGAGCCTTGGCGGTCGCCGCCACGCTCATCGGCGACGACGGCGAGGCGCTGGAAGATCCAGCGAGTCACCCGCCGGTTCAGCTTCGCCCCGTCATAGACGCACGGCAGGGAGATCTGGAAGATTCTTTCACCATAGGTGGGTTTGGCACAGGTGAAGCGGGGCACCCGGACGTGCAGGCGGATGGGGAGCCTCACCACCGGCAGGTCCACCAGGCGGCGGGTGACATGGTCCCGCTTCACCCCGGGGGGTCGCGCAGTTCGGGCAGGAATCGGTGACGGATACCGGGGTGGCCCTGATGGTGGTGAGCGGACCGGCGTCGGCAGCATCGGTGCTCGTCAGGCCGAGTACGGCAGTGTGGCATTTGGTGTCAGCGACGAGGTTGCCAGTAGGGTCCTGGTTCGGTCAGGTGGAAGCTCTGCAGTTCTGATCTTGTACCGGCCAGGGCCTCTATATGTTGTGCCGGCCCGAGCCCTCACCCCGCACCAACTACGCACTCCGAACTGTGAAGAGTCGGCATGACTCGAGAGGAACTGCACATCGCGATCATCACTTGAATCGAGTGGACCTACCACCGCCGTCGGCGGCAGGCCCGTCTGGGCCGATAAACCCCATCGAATACGAGACGATCATGAACCCGGCCGTGAGCCTCGCGGCCTGAGAACCCACCTGTCACCTAAACGTGCGGTAGTCCGCCACGCCAAGTGCTCCGTCAATGAACATTGTGTTGTACAGGGACTTCCGGTACAGCACGTCATCCGACTTAACGCCAGTGGTGAGGTACTGCCAGTAGTTCATGGCAGCGATGCCAACAGCGCGATCCGGATGGTGCAGCGGCGCTCCATCGCACAACTACTTTCTACAGAAACTAGGTCGCGTTAGCCTGTAGTTGTGACTGAGGAACACAGCTTCGGAGACTGGATACGGCCAGCGTTGCCGTTACTGCTTCTTGACATGCTTTCCCACGCCCCGAGCCACGGTTACGGGCTCATCGAACAACTCCGGGAACTGGGGTTCGACGTCCGCGGGACGACCGTGTACCCGCAACTCACCAAACTGCAGCACGCGAACCTCGTATCCAGCCACTGGCAGACCCCGGAAACCGGCCCCGCCAGGAAGATCTTGACCATCACGAGCGAGGGCCAGCGACACCGTGACACGCTGCAACGTCAGTGGCTCTCTCTGCAACAGACCTTGAACACCACGTTGGACTCCCCGCCCCCACCAGAAACAACACCCACGAACCACACCGTAGGAGCCCCATGAGCTACTACAACGACCTCGCCTACGAACTCCGTCGCCGCGGATGCGAGGAAAATGCCGTCGCAGAAGTCCTCCACACCGTCGATGACGCCGCGTCGGCAGGGAATTCACCCCAGGAGGAATTCGGCACACCCAAGGAGTACGCCGCTCAGTATGAAGGACCGCGCAAGTCGACTCCTGGTCAAAGGGCACTCGGTGTCTTCGGGACTATCGGCGTGCTCCTGGTGGCACTCAATGCAATCTGGCCGAACGTCATCGGGAACGACTATCCGCTCTTCCCCTTGTTCCTGATCATCCCCTGCGTATTCGCTGGAGTAGTAGTCGGTGCTTTCGTCGACAACCGGCTCCCCTCAGGATTCGCCTCAACCCAGTCGAAGAAGCCCGCTCAGTAGAACCCCGGTCACCATGCATCCCCCAGGTCCGCGTGCTGGCGGACCCAGGCATGCATGGCGATGCCGGCAGCGACCCCGGCATTGATCGACCTCGTCGAGCCGAACTGGGCGATCGACACCGTCAACGCCGCAGCGTCCTGCGCCTGGGCCGTCACGCCTGGGCCCTCCTGGCCGAACAGCAGCAGGCACCGCTCCGGCAGCCGAGCGGTCTCCAGCGGCACCGACCCCGGGGTGTTGTCCACCGCCACCACCGTCAGCTCATGCTCCCGCGCGTAGTCAGTCACCGACGCCGTGTCCGCATGGTGCAGCAGGTGCTGGTAGCGGTCGGTGACCATCGCACCGCGCCGGTTCCACCGCTTACGCCCGACAATGTGCACCGTGTCCACCGCGAACGCATTCGCCGTGCGCACCACGGTGCCGATGTTCGAGTCATTCTCGAAGTTCTCGATCGCGATGTGCAGCTTGTGCCGCCGGGCGTCGATGTCCGCGACGATCGACTCCAACCGCCAGTAACGGTACCCGTCGACGACATTGCGCCGGTCCCCGTTCTCCAGCAACTCTGGGTCGAAGTGGACGTCCTCGGGCAACGGGACGCCCGGGTATTCCTCACTCCACGGGCCGACGCCGACCGGGTGATCGAACCACTCCGTCGGGCCCCGGCCGGGTGACTGCTCTGCCGGCTCCTCGCTCACTTCTTCCGCCCCGCCTGCCCGGTCTTCGCCGTATGCCCCGTCAGCCCCTCGACGATCAGCAGCTGCGCCGCCACATACGTCGCCATGACCAGGCCGTCCACCAGCCCGTCGAGCCGCTGCACCACCGGAGACTCACCACGCAGGAACGCCAGGCGCGCCAGGATCAGGCCGTCGGACAGGACGAACAGATTGCCGCCGAGACCGGCGCCCGAAAAATCTCCGCCGCCGACCTCCGGGTCCGCGGCCAGCACCGACGTCGTCGCCAACGCCGTGCCGTAGCCGGCGGCGGCAGGGAGAGCGGCCGGCGCGCCCGTCGCTGCGGTGACGATCCCCGAGGCGAGCACCGGCGCGCGCAGCACCAGTGTCGAGCGGCATGGCCGGTGGCCCCGGTGCCACAGCTCGCTGATGTAGGCCACCTGGTTCACGCTGAACGCGGCGGACCCCAGGTTGAGGTTGCGGGCGCGCACGGACGCGTCCTCGCTTCGGCCGTCCTTCCCCATGAGGATCACGTCGCCCAGCAGGCCACCGGCGAGCCCGGCGAGCACCACGGGCAGACGGTCACCGCGGGAGGCACGGGCGCACGCATGAGCACCCAGCAGCGGCATCAGCGCGGGCTTGACCACCTGCGTCACCCGGTCGCCGCGACGTCCCACCGCAGCGGCCGCCACCGACACCGCACCAGCGGCGAGGTACGCCGCCCGCCACACCCGCATCAGGCCAGGCCCAGGTCTTCCAGACCGAGCAGGCTGCGGTACTCCACACCCTCGGCCTCGATGACGTCCTTCGCGCCGGTGGCACGGTCCACCACGGTGGCCACACCCACCACGGTCGCGCCCGCCTCCCGCACGGCGGCGACAGCGGTCAGCGGGGAATTCCCGGTCGTGGTGGTGTCCTCGACGACGAGCACCCGCCTGCCCTCGATGTCCGGGCCTTCGATACGGCGCTGCATGCCGTGCTTCTTGGTCTCCTTACGCACCACGAACGAGTCGACGTCCTCACCGGCATGCATCACGGCGGTGGCCACCGGGTCCGCGCCCAGGGTCAACCCACCGACGGCGACGTAGTCCCAGTCAGCGGTGAGTTCGCGCAGCAGTTCGCCGATCAGTCTCGAGGACTCACGGTGCAATGTGGCCCGGCGCAGGTCCACGTAGTAGTCGGCCTCTTTGCCGGACGACAGTGTCACCCGGCCGTGGACGACGGCGAGGTCGGTGACCAGTTCGGCGAGTCGCTGCAGTTTGTCGGCGTTGACGGTGGGCGTGCTCATGGAGGCGTCCTTTGCGTATCTCAGACTGGGGCAGATTCTAGGGGCGGGTTCTGATGTGGATCTTACGGGGTTCAGTTGTCCTCGGGATCAACGACCTCGGCGTCGACCTCCGGGTAGTCGGTCTGCTCGCCGGACTCCCCCGCATGACGTGCGTGACGCGCCGACGGCGCGCGGTGCCGTCCACGGGACGCCGGGCCCGCAGCCCCGCCGATGACGTCCACCTCTGCGGAGGTGGTGGCGACGTCATCACCGTCGCCGAAGATGGTGGAACGCCGTTCCGCCGAACGGATCACCCGCGGCCCGCCGCCCGAGATCGTCCGACTGTGGTCCGGGTCCTCCCCGACCGCCGGGATCGGGTCAGCCTCGACCGTCTCCCCACCGTCCTCGTCCGGGAAGCCGGAGATGTCACCCATCGTCTGGCCTTCGGAGCGGGTCGGGAAATCAACAGGGGTGGAGGAACGCTCCATCCGCGGTCGGGACTCCTCGGTACGCCCGGCATGGTCGTCCCGCTCGTCAGAGGCACCGGCCTCGGCCAGGTCATCGGACGTCGTCTCCGGTGGCTCCGCATCCGGCACCGCGCGCAGATGCCCGCGGTGGGCAGGTGCGTCGACCGTGTCGTTTGTGTCGTTCGTGTCGTTTGCGTCGTCCTGCCCCTCCTCAACGACAACCGCGTCCACCGTCCCGCGCACACGCGGTCGGGTCGGGTCGGCGTTGGTCATGTCCAGCTCGTGCGAGGTGACCCGCGGAGGCAGCACGCGCGACGCCGCCACCAGCGCACGTCCCTGGACGATGACGTGGTCCCAGATCGGAGGATCCGTCCGCCGGGCCATCTTCATCGCGACCCACGTCGTGCTGAACGCGATGTCCGACACGGAACCGGCCAGGGCGTGCAGGGCCGCGTCGACCCTGCTGTCGAGCATCCGGTCCAGCGCCCGGTTGTCCGAGGAGTACCCCGTGTACGGCGGCCGGTCGCACAGTTCGGAATGACGCATCCCCGCCGGCATCGCCGCCCCGTCCGACAGATGCACCTGCACCGGGGAGAACACCTCACGTCGCAGCGCCACCACGGTGATGCCGTTGACCTCAGCAAGGTGGAACTGGTGGCCGCCGGTGAACCCGGAGACCAGGTCACGGGCGACGGTGGTGGCCGACCCCGCGGCAGCATCCGCCCTGATCAGGGTCATCAGGCTGTCCGGCCACTCCCCCGGCAGGTAGCGGTCCTCCTTGGCGTACTCGTAGCCGTGGGCCTGGGCCCACTGCCGACGTGCACGGCGACCGGCGAACAGGCCGTTGGACGACGCCTCGGACGTCGGTGCCACGGCGTCAGCTGAGTCGCCTACGGCACCTGACCCGTCCTGACGGGACTCCGGGATGGGCTCGCCGACCGGCTCCGGATCCGCCGGGGCGTCCGCCTCCCCAGCCGACTCCCCAGCCGTATCCTGCAACGCCGGTGTGGGCTCGGGTACGTATGCGGGCTCCGACTGCGCTTCCGGCCCCGATTCGACGACCGGCTCCGCGACCTGGTCTGCAGGCTGGTCAGGCCGGTCAGTCTGGGCGGGTTTGGCGGATTGGGAAGCCTGGTCGCTCTGGTCCACGGGACGGCCCCATGCGTGGGTGTCCTCCGCCTCCGGAGAGGCGGGCTCCTGTGGTGACCGTGCTGACCTCCGTGCCGACGGCTGTTTCGACGCACGCCAGAACAGGGCCGCGGCGAAAACCAGCAACGCGAGCCCGAGCACAAGAGCGACAACGGCGACAGACATCATGCCAAGCATAAACGAGGCGGCCCGGGAGCCGGGAACTACTGGTTGGCCGCGGCGTACGCCTCGTGGTCGAGCAGGTCGCCGTCTGCGGGAGCAGCCGACACCGCCACCTCGTAGAGCCAGCCTTCACCGTAAGGATCGTCGTTGATCACACCGGCGTTGTCCTCCAGGTCCTCGTTCACCGCGGTGATCTCGCCGGACACCGGGGCGTAGATGTCGGAGACGGACTTGGTCGACTCGACCTCACCGTAGGGCTCGCCGGCCTCGATCTCGGTGCCGACCTCGGGCAGCTCGACGAAGACGATCTCACCCAGGGCCTCGGCGGCGACATGGGTGATGCCCACGCGGACGGTGTCGCCCTCGGAGACCTCGGTGGAGTTCACCCACTCATGTTCCTCGGAGTACAGGCGGTCGGTAGGCAGTGCAGTCATGGTTTTCTCCTCAGGCAGGTCAGGATGGTGCAGTCAGGGTGGATGTTACTTCTCGCGCGAGTAGAACGGCAGCGCAACGACGGTATAGGGGTGGGCCTTGCCGCGGATGTCGACGGTCACCGTCGAGCCCACGGCCGCGGCCCCGCCCTCAGCGGCAGCATCGGCGGACACGTAGCCCATGGCCACCGGGTACCCCAGCGTCGGCGACAGGGCACCCGAGGTGACTTCGCCGAGCCGGACGCCGTCGGCGTTCTGGATCTCGTAGCCGCCGCGTGCTGCACGGCGACCCTCGCCGACGAGGCCGATGAGGGTCTGGGTGGTGCCTTCCTCCTTGGCGCGGACGATGGCGTCACGTCCGACGAACTCGTCCTTGGACTTCGTCGCCGCGAGGATCCCCAGCCCGGCGTCCACCGGGGTGAGCTCCCGGCTGAGCTCATTGCCGTAGAGCGGCATGCCTGCTTCCAGCCGCAACGTGTCGCGGGCGGCCAGGCCGCAGGGGCGTACCCCGTGGGGCTCGCCGGCAGCCAGGGCCGCGTCCCACACGGCGGTCGCCTGTGCGCCGTCGGTCCCGTTCTCGACGAAGATCTCGAAACCGTCCTCGCCGGTGTACCCGGTACGGGCGATGATCGCCGGGACGCCGGCGACGGTGCCCTGGAAAGCTGCGTAGTAGCCGAGTCCGGCGACCGCGGCCTCCACGGTGCCGACGGCACTCGAGGCCCCCGAGGCCCCCGACGCTTCAGGGGCGTCGGTGACCGCGTCGACGATCTCCAGCATCACCGCGGCGGCCTGCGGGCCCTGCACGGCGATCAGCGAGATGTCGTCGGTCTGGTCGGTCAGGGTCACGTCGAAGTCCGCGGCTCGCTCACGCAGCGCCTCGGCGACGGCGGGGGCGTTGCCGGCGTTGGGGATCACCAGGTACTCGTCCTCGGACAGGACGTAGGTGATCAGGTCATCGATGATGCCGCCGTCGTCGGTGCAGATCATCGAGTACTTCGCCTTGCCGATCTTCACCGCCGACAGCCGGGAGATCAACGCGTGATCGAGGAAAGCGGCGGCGTCCGGCCCGGTGACCCGGACTTCGCCCATGTGCGACAGGTCGAACACTCCGACGGCCTCACGGACGGCGCGGTGCTCCTCGAGCTCCTTGTCGTACTTCAGGGGCATGTCCCAGCCGCCGAAGTCGGTGAACTTCGCGCCGAGCGCCTCATGGACCGGGTGCAGGGCCGTGTGCTTGGTCATCAGTTCTCACTCTCGGTGTCAGCTTCGATGTCGAAGTCCTCCAGCGGCGGGCAGGAGCACATCAGGTTGCGGTCGCCGTAGGCGTCGTCGATGCGGCGCACGGCGGGGAAGTACTTGTCGCGGCGCAACGTGCGCACCGGGAACGCCGCCTTCTCGCGGGAGAAGTGGCCGTGGGACACCGCGTCCTCGAAGTCGTCGCGGATGACGGACTCCGCGGTGAACGGCGCGTGGCGCAGGACGGAGTCCTCGACAGCGACGTCCCCGGCGATGATCTCGTCGATCTCGGCGCGGATGGTGCGCAGGGCGGTGATGAACCGGTCCAGCTCGTGCTTGTCCTCGGACTCCGTCGGCTCGACCATCAGGGTGCCCGCGACCGGGAAGGCCAGTGTGGGGGCGTGGAAACCGAAGTCCATGAGACGCTTCGTCACGTCCGCGGCGGTGACGCCGGACTGCTTGGTCAGCTCGCGCAGGTCCAGGATGCACTCGTGGGCGACCAGGCCGTTCTCGCCGGTGTACAGGGTGGGGAAACTGTCGGCGAGCTGGCGGGAGATGTAGTTCGCGTTCACCAGCGCCATCCGGGAGGCCTCGGTGAGGCCCTCGTCGCCCATCATGGCGATGTAGGTCCAGGAGATCGGCAGCACGCCGGCGGACCCCTGGTTCGCGGCAGACACCGGGCGTCCCTCCTGGACGCCCGGCTCAACGGTGACGTCGGCCCACGGGTCGGACGGGAGGAACGGGATCAGGTGCTCACCCACGCACACCGGGCCGACGCCCGGACCGCCGCCACCGTGCGGGATGGTGAACGTCTTGTGCAGGTTCAGGTGGCTGACGTCGCCGCCGAACTCGCCCGGCTGCGCCAGGCCGACCAGGGCATTGAGGTTCGCGCCGTCGATGTAGACCTGCCCGCCGGTGGCATGCACCTTCGAGCACACCTCGCGGACATGCTCCTCGAAGACGCCGTGGGTGGACGGGTAGGTGATCATGATGCCGGCGATCTGCTCGCCGTACTTGTCGATCTTCGCGTCGAGGTCGTCCAGGTCGATCGAACCGTCCTCGGCGTTCTTCACACCGACGACCTTCAGGCCTGCCAGGGCGGCGGACGCGGCGTTCGTGCCGTGGGCGGACGCGGGGATCAGGACGAGGGTGCGCTGGTCGTCACCGTTGGCGACGTGGTACCGGCGGATCGCCAGCAGGCCGGCGAGCTCGCCCTGGGATCCCGCATTGGGCTGGACGGAGACCGCGGCGTAGCCGGTGATCTTCGCCAGCCGGTCCTCCAGGTCGTCGATGAGCTCCCACCAGCCGGTGGCCTGGTCCTCCGGGACCATCGGGTGGATCCCGGCGAACTCGGGCCAGGTGATCGGCTCCATCGAGACCGCGGCATTGAGCTTCATGGTGCAGGAGCCCAGCGGGATCATCGTGCGGTCCAGCGCCAGGTCCCGGTCCGCCAGGCGACGCATGTAGCGCATCATCTGCGTCTCCGAGGACACCGAGTGGAACACCGGGTGAGTCAGGATGTCGTCGGTGCGCAGCAGGTCGGACAGTGGGCCGTCCTGCGCGGTGAAGGAGGTGGTCGTCACCGAGCTGTTCACCGACGCGATGACCTGCAGCAGTTCCGCGATGTCGTCGTCTGTCGTCGACTCGCCGACGGAGACACCGACGTGGGTGTCGTCGACGTGCCGCAGGTTGAAACCCTTGTCACAGGCCGCAGCGACGGTAGCCGCGGCGTCCTGCACCTGCACGGTGACTGTGTCGAAGAACCGGTCGTGCGCCAGGGTCAGACCCGCCTCGGACAGGCCGACGGCCAGGGCGGTCGCGCGACCGTGCACCGCCGTGGCGATCTCGCGCAACCCCTGCGGGCCGTGCCAGACAGCGTAGAAGCTGGCCACCACCGCCAGCAGCGCCTGTGCGGTGCAGATGTTCGACGTCGCCTTGTCCCGACGGATGTGCTGCTCACGGGTCTGCAGCGACAGCCGGTAGGCCGGGGTCCCCTCCGCGTCCACCGACACACCCACGATGCGGCCCGGCAGCTTGCGCTGCATGTTCTCCCGGCAGGCCAGGAACGCCGCGTGCGGGCCACCGAAGAACAACGGCACGCCGAAACGCTGCGCCGAGCCCACCGCGATATCCGCGCCCAGTTCACCCGGCGAGGTGACCAGCACCTGTGCCAGCAGGTCGCAGGCCACCGTGACCAGGCCGTCCTTCCCATGGACGGCAGCGATGACCTCGCCGAGGTCGTCACGCAGTCCGCCGGTGGTGCCCGGATTCGAGACGACGACGCCGATGAGGGCGTCCTCGCGGGCGGCGAGCTCTGCTGCGGTGATGTCCACGATCTCCACCGGGATATCCACTGCAGCGGCGCGAGCGCGGGTGATGTTGATGCTCGACGGGTGCAGTGCGGCATCCAGCAGCACAACACCGTCCTTCTTCTCTGCCTTCGTGTTCAGCCGTGCCATCATCTGCACGGCCTCCGCCACGGCGGTGGCTTCGTCCAGCAGCGAGGCACCGGCGATCGGCAGGCCGGTGAGGTCCTCGACCATCGTCTGGAAGTTCAGCAGGGCCTCGAGGCGGCCCTGGGAGATCTCCGGCTGGTACGGGGTGTAGGCGGTGTACCAGCCCGGGTTCTCGACCACATTGCGACGGATGACCGCCGGGGTGACCGTGTCGTAGTAGCCGGCACCGATGAGCTGCTTCTTCACCGTGTTCTTCTCGGCGAAGCCACGCAGCGTCGCCAGGGCCTCGGTCTCGTCCAGCGCGGGGGCGAGGCCGATCGGACCCTGCTGGGCGATGCTGGCGGGCAGGGCTGCGGCCGCGAGTTCCTGGGAACTGCCGTAACCGAGGGTGGCGAGGATCTCCGAGGTGGCGGCGGCGTCAGGGCCGATATGACGGTTCGGGAATGCGTCGTGGGGCGTTGCCATGTGTCAGGGGGTCTCTTCCTGTGTGCTGTCGTGCGGACACGGGTGTACTCCCTCCCCACTCTGTCGATGGTGCCTGAGAGCTTTTTCTCCTTCGGCGGCCGGGTCACGGACGACGGTGACCGGCTCTTTCCAGAGCTGCCTCGCCACAATGGTGCTGGTGCCTGAGAGTGTCGACGGGGAGGTGTTGCTCCTACGGCGGCCGGCGCTGGGCCTGGCCTCTCCCACAGTGGCTGCGAACGGCGGATTCAGTTGTGGATGGTGCGTCGATCGGGGTCAGTATAACCGGAGAAGTGATCTGCCACACCTGGATCGGCGGATTGCGTGCCCCTTGCCACTCCCCCTGCTCTGCTTCGGGGGCGCGGATCCTAGCCACCGATTATGCACTCCCACAGCGGACCGGGGGCCGGACAATTTTTATCACACATGTGATAAATTAGCGCCCATGCCGAAAGTAGTGGACCCCGACCAGCGCCGAACGCAGATCCTGGACGCCGCCCTCCGACTCGTCGACACCCGCGGACTCGACGGACTGTCCTTCCGCAACGTCGCGACCGAAAGCGGCCTGAACATCGGGAGCATCCGGCACACCTACCCCACCCAGCACGACCTGCTGGCGGACGCCGCCGTCCACGTCGGACGACAGATGGACGAGCGCCTCACCCGTCACGACCTCTCCGGAGAGGCCGGCACCCACACCGTCAGCAGCGCCGTCGACGCCCTCGCCGAACTCCTCCCCCTGGACGACGTCAGACGACGCGAGAATATCGTGCTCGGCGAGTTCATGCTCGCCTCCCGGACGCAGGCGGTCTTCCGTGCCGTCACCGACGAGATGTCCCGCTCCATGGAGACCGTGGTCGCGCGCGTCCTCGCCGGACTCGACGTCCCCGCCGATGAACTCGCCCGGCGCGCGGCGACGGTCAAATCCCTGATGGTGGGTATGACCTTCGACGTCACCACCGGCCACGGCGATCTCCACCCGGACGAGATGATCAACATCCTGACCGACACGCTCCACGACATGATCGACGGTGCCTCGTCATGAAGTTCCCTCCCTGGCTCCTCGCCCTTCTGTTCACCGCGCTGGTCTTCTACACCGACGACTACGTGATCGCCGGCGTCCTCCCCGACCTCGCCGCTGACCTGGGAGTGTCCGAGCCCCAGGCCGGGCAACTGGTCACCGTGTTCTCCCTGACCGTCGCGCTCTCCGCACCGGTCGCTGCCGTGAGTCTCATACGCGTCCGACGCAGCACGCTCTTCACCACGACCCTGACACTGTTCGCACTGGCCAACATCGCCGCGGCCGCCACCTCGGCCTTCTGGATCCTCATGATCCTCCGCGTGGTGGCCGCGCTGTGTGCCGGTGCCTCGACGCCGGCGATCTTCTCCTGGACCGCCCGGCAGGCCCCGCCGGAGAGCATCGGCCGCTACATCGGCGTCGTCGCGATGGGCGTGACCGGGGCAATCGCGCTCGGTGTGCCCGTCGGTACGACGATCGCCCACGTCTGGTCATGGCGGGGGAGTTTCCTCGTCCTCGCTGCCTGCGCCCTGACGGCACTGCTCGCCATCCGGATGACCATGGTCACCGATGCACAAGGCGACGAGGAAGTCCCCGTGGCACGCCAGCTCCGCGCCCTCACCGCGCCACCGGTGGCACTCACCCTCGGGGTGAACGTGGTGGCGATGTCCGGGTCGATGATGGCCTTCACCTACCTCGCACCGTTTCTCGC
This sequence comes from Corynebacterium sp. CNJ-954, assembly GCF_001942345.1. Lineage (GTDB taxonomy): Bacteria > Actinomycetota > Actinomycetes > Mycobacteriales > Mycobacteriaceae > Corynebacterium. The sequence goes on along the minus strand of NZ_MKKI01000033.1, from coordinate 217,374 downwards.
CGGCGCCGCCCCCGGCCATGAACTACGCGCCGTCGCCTTCGCCGTCTCCGGCGTCGGAGGCGTCATCGGTGTCTGGGTGGGCGGCGTACTGACGGACAAGATCGGCCCCCGTCCGACGATCGTGCTGGCCCTGCTCACCCTCGGCGCAGGGTGCTTCGGAGCGTGGCTCCTCTGGTCCCTGGCACCGCTGGAATCCACCATGATCATTGTGCTCGTCGCGCTGGGCGCGGTCCAGGCGCTCGGCGCGTTCGCCCTGTCGCCCGCACTGACGGCGCTGCTCTCCAACACCGCCGGTGACGGGGCGGATGCCGCGATCGCTCTGAACACCTCCGGAACGTATCTCGGCGTCACCGTCGCCGGCGCGCTCGGCGGCGTGGTCCTTGCGACGCAGGACGCAGGTGCCGTGGTCGCCGTCTCCGGCGCGATTGTCTGTCTCGCTGCGGGACTGTTCGCCCTGGCCGCGCGAGCCCGCCGACGTCCGGCGTCCACCTGATCCTGGTCTGGGTGCCAGAAACCACACTCTGCCGACGCAGAAACCGGCTTCTTGTAACCCAAACCAGGATCTGGTCCACGGGACGGCAGCGAAACGGGTATCACTGGTTGCATGACGAAAACATCCTTCCTCTCCCGGTACCGCACCCCCAAGCTCCCCGTCCCCCGGCAGGGGGACACCGCACTCGTCACCGGAGCCACCTCCGGTATCGGGCAGGCCACCGCGAAGGAACTGCTCAAACGCCAGTTCCGGGTGATCGGAACCTCCCGTAACCCCACCTCCGACGCATCCCGGGCGAACACCCCGGACGGCGTCGAGCTCATCCCGCTGGACCTCGGTGATCCGGACTCGATCGCAGCCGTCCCGGCAGAACTGGAGAAACTCGGCGCCGGACCAGTGACCGTCCTGGTCAACAACGCCGGCGAAAGCCAGAACGGCCCGCTCGAGGAACTCCCCCGCGACGCCCTCGAACGGCTCTTCCAGGTGAACGTCATCGGCCATGTCGAACTCACCCAGCTCCTGCTCCCGCAGATGCGTGATGCGCGGCGCGGCCGCATCGTCTTCGTCGGATCCATGCTCGGCAGCTTCCCGCTGGCCTACCGGGGAAGCTACGGTGCATCGAAGGCCGCAATCAAGGCCTTCGCATTCTCCGCGCGGCGCGAGGTCAGCCGGTTCGGGATCGGGGTCTGCGTGATGGAGCCCGGCGCCATCAACACCGGCCTGTCGGAACGCCGCACCATCTACATCGATGACCACGGTCACTACGCCGATGAGTTCCACACGATGCTCAGCCACCTCAACGACAACGAGTCCACCGGCATCTCCGCCGAACAGGTCGCCACAGAGATCCTCAAAGCCGTCGGCGACAAGCGCCCCCGCCCGCTCTACGCCACAGGGTCGAGTTCACATCTCGCCTTCCCTGCCGCACGGCTTCTCCCCCGCGACACCATGGGCGGGATCATCGCCGCAAAACACGGGCTGTAGCAGGAGTTCACGGCCGTCGCGAGTAGAACAGGTCACGCCACGGCCGGGCGGACAGCGCCACCACCGCAGCACCGACCGTGCCGGTGAACATGCAGGCACTGGCGATGACGTTGACCCACAACAGCATCCCACTGCCCAGTACCAGCTCCAGCATCAGCACGACGGCACCGATCGTGCCCACCCAGCTCAGGCCGGTGAACACCCGGTTGACCGGGTGCCGGGCCGGACCGAAGTACCCCCGCTCAGTGAAGACGATCGCGCTGAGCATCAGCAGGATCAGCACCCCGAAGTAGGAGTAGAAGATCAGCTCCCCCCACTGCGGATCCACCCGGTCCCCGAGACGCGTGACCCCCAGCAGCATCAGGAGGACGCACGCCACGGTAGTGAATCGACGGAGCATGGCACCAGCATAGGCGTTGCAGGTGTCAGAACCGGAACAACACGTCCCCCGGCTCGGACGGCTCCCCCGGCATCAGCCCCTCCTCGACGCCACCGTCCTGCTGCATCATCACCACCGACACGATCGGGTCGAAGCCCAGACGGCCGATCGACAACGGGGCGTAGGTGGTGATCCGCTCCCCGACCTGGACCCGCCGACCCTGCTCGACATGCAGCGAGTACCCCTGGCCGTCCAACTGCGCAGTGTCGATGCCGATGTGCACGAGCACCGGGAGCCCGTCATCGGTGAGGATGAGGAAGAGGTGCGGCATCAGGCGCGTGACCACGCCCTCCACCGGCGCACAGACGGTCACGTACTCCACCCCGGGGTCCGGGACGACGGCCATCCCCGGCCCCACGGTGCCGGCGGCGAACAGCGGGTCGGGCACCGCGGAGAGCGGTGCCACGGTGCCCGGCATGGGGGTCACGACATCGAGGGTTCCCGGACGCCGAGCGGCACCGGTGGTCCCCGTGGTCTCCGGCGCGCTCGACTTCCCTGCGTCCCCTACGTCCTTCATGGGACCTCCGTATCCTGTTGCGGTGATGTGTGGCGGTGGCAAAAGGATAAACCGTCAGGAACCTCCGGCGCGGCGTAACCGCATTATTTCGACCAGAAAAGTTCTACCCCAGGGCCGCAGGACGGGAGCGGTCGGACGCCCACTGCGACCATCCGCCCACGTAGTGCCGTGCCACCGGCAGACCGGCGTGCTCCATCAGCGCGATAAACAACGCAGAGCTCACACCTGACCCGGAGTAGACGACAGCCTCGGCAGCGACGTCGTCACCGGTGATGCCGTGCCCGGCGAGGCGCTCGCGCACGATCTCCGGCGGCGGGACACGCCCTTCGTCGAGGAGCTCGGCGACCGGAACCCCGATCGCCCCGGGGATGTGGCCGGCCCGGCGGTCCAGCCGCTCGCGGCGCCCCTCGAAACGGTCTGCGGGACGCGTGTCGATCAGCAGTGGTGCCGCGGCACCGGTCGTCGCCGTCGCGGAGATCTCCATGACCTCGTCCAGGGTGGCCGTGGGCATCGTCGGTGCACCTCCCGCCAGCACTTCGAACGTCCCGCGTCCACGCAGGCAGCCGATACCGGCGGCGATGTCGCCACCGGCAGCGAGCCAGGCCGGCGTCCCTCCGTCCAGGATCCGGACGTCCGTGACCCCGGCCCACCGCAGGATCCACCAGGCGCGGGCGGCGTAGATGAGCCCGCCACGGTCGTAGATGCGCACCGGCAGCCCCGGCTGAATCCCCCAGTCATCCACGTAGTGCTGCAGGACGTGCCTGTTCGGCAGCGGATTACGGCCCGCCTCCGTGGACGGGGACCCGGAGAGCATGGTGCCCGGGTCACAGAAGAAGGAACCCGGGATGTGCCGGGTGACGTAGAGGTTCCAGGCTGCGTGCTCACCCCACTCCCAGTCGGAGTCGAGGACGGTCACGGGTTCGCCCCGGGTACTGGCCTCGAAGAGATCCACGGCGGAAATGAATGGTTCGGTCTGGCTCTGCGTCATGGCGGCCAGTTTACGAGGGAAAGCGTCCAGGCGCTGCCCGGCGCGTCCGGTACATGCCCGGGATCACAACCAACCACGCTCGCGGGCGATACGCCACGCCTCAAAGCGCGTGGACGCTCCGGTCTTCCCCATGGCCGACGACAGGTAGTTACGGGTCGTTCCTGCCGCCAGGTGCACCGCTGCGGCAATCTGCTCGACCGAACCGCCCTGCCCCGCGACCTCGAGTACCTGGGCCTCGCGCTCAGTCAGGGGCGACTCCCCCACTCCGATCGCCGTCGCGGCGAGCTCAGGGTCCAGGTAGCGGCGTCCGGCACGCACCGTCCGCACCGCCGTCGCGAACTCCTCCGCCGAGGACGTCTTCGGGACGAATCCGAGCACCCCACCCGCCAGCGCGCGTTTGAGCTGGCGGGGACGGCCGTGGCTGGTGACGATGAGGACCTTCACCCCGTCCGGCAGGGATTCCGCGGTCTCGATGCCGTCGATGCCGCCCATCTGCAGGTCCATGACGACCACGTCCGGGGCCGGGTGGCGGTGACACCAGTCGAGCACTTCCTCGCCGGAGCCGAGCGTCGCGACGACATCGAGATCATCCTCCAGGGACAGCAGGGTCGACAGGGAACTGGCGACCAGGGATTCATCGTCCACCACGACGATGCGGATGGCGGGGTCTGCGCTCATGGCCTACTCCTTGAGGGTGAGGGTGACGTGGAAGAGACTACCGTCGCGTTCGGCGACAAGCTCGGCTCCGAGCGGTTCCGCACGACGGCGGATCCCCGCCAGGCCCGACAGCCGTTCGATCCCTCTGGTGACGCCGTCATTGCTCATGCAGACCGACTTGGTGTCACCGGAGGCGAATGCCAGGCGCACCCGCGTTGCCGAGGAATGCCGGACGACGTTGGTGGTTCCTTCACGGACCAGCCACGCTGACAGCTCCCGCATCGGCGCCGAGAGTTCTGTCGGGTCGCCATCGACCTCCAGGTGGACACCCGCACTGTTGAGGAGCTGGCGGGCGCCCTCCACCTCAGTGGACAGGTTCACCGCACGGTAGCCGTCGACCACCTCATGCATCTCGGTGACCGACGTCCGGGCCAGCTCCTGCAACTCCGCGAGTTCACCGTCCAGCCGGTCGTCGCCCCGCTTCGCCAGGGCACGTGCCAACTCCGCCTTGACCGACATGGCCGCCAGTCGCTGCCCGAGGGTGTCGTGCAGCTCCTGGGAGAACCGCAGTCGCTCCTCACTGACCTGCAGGGCCGACTCCGTGAGGCGGGCGCGGTCCAACTGCTTGGCGACACCGACCGTCCAGGCCGACAACGTCGCCATGCAGAGCAGGAATGTCCCCCAGAACATCGGCCACCACATCAGCTCCGACCACAACAGCACCGCCGTCACAGTGGTCAGAACGAGGGTGACAGGCCAACGCCACCTCAACCACGGCAATACACCCAACGGTGCCACCGTGACGGCCACGAACACCAGGAAGATGCCGGTCAGCGCCAGGGACCCGCTTCCCAGCAGGTACATGAGCAGTCCCGTGCCCCACACGGCAAAGCTCACCAACGCGGCACCCAGCAGCAGTCGCTGCGTCTGAGGTCTCGCCCGGGTGTTGAACTCAGGACGGTATTCGGTGATCACCACGGTGACCGCCATCAACACCACGGCGAGGCCGATGATGAGCAACTGCTGCCACCCGGAGAGCGACACATCAGGATTGAGGTTCAGCAGAGGCAGAACAATCGCGACGACACCGGTGCCGATGATTGCGGAGTGCATCGACAACCGGGTGTACACAGCGAGCTTCGCGCCCGCCCCCAGTTCGCGCCATGTCCGGCGCGGACTGGTGACGGACTGCAGCACTGTGGGATTCATGCGGTCCATTTAATCAGTGGAGAATCAGTGCCGGACATCCCAGCGGACATACCGTGCCCCGGCCCAGACGCAGACTGCAGCCCACACGACGAGGATGAGCATCATCTGCCAGGTTTCACCGAGGACCTCGCCAGAGGTCAGCGGAGCCACCTCATTCATCCGGTCCACCGTGGTGTTGCCTGCCCACCCGTACTGGGCGAGATCGAAGATCAGCGCGAACGGGGTCCGTGCAAGGACGTCGTCGACGCCCTCCGGGTAGAGCTGGCGGAAGTTGCCCATGGTGGCGAACATCAGGAGCATCACCGGCATCGACGTGATCTGGGCAGCTTCAGGATTCTTGGTGAATCCACTCGTCACCAGTGCCAAACCACTGGTGACAACCAGCCCGAGCAAGACGGCGACGATGATCGGCACCACGTTGGCCGGGCCGGGCGCGCCGAACGCCATGAGCAGGCCGGACATCACGACGGTGAACAGGATGGTCAGGACAGCTCCCGGGAAGGACGACGCTCCGAGAATCTCGGCGTCCCGTGCTTCACCGGTGCGCAGACGTTTCAGCACGCCTTCGTCGCGTCTGGTCGTGACCATCGACAGCACGGTGTAGAACTGCACGAACATCAACGCGAAGAGCAGGAAGTACTCCATCGCCATCGCGCTGGCCTCGATCTTCGACTGCTCGTCGTCACCGGAGAGTATGAAGTACATCGCCAGGCCGAAACCCATGGGAACAAGGGTGGCGTTGACCAGCAATGTCTTGTTCCGGAGGAACTGCAGGGTCTCGGCACGGGCCAGCGCGATGAAACGTGTGACCGGCGAGCCGCCGGTGCGGGTGGGTGTGCGGTCGGTGGTGGTGGGGGCTGTTGCGGTGCTCATGATGGTTCCTTTCAGACGGAGGAGTCGGTGCCGGCGATCTTGCTGAAGACCCGTTCCAGGCTGGCCGGGCGGGCGGAGAAGTGCTCCAGGGCGACGTTGTTGGTGGCGGCCCAGTCCAGCAGCCGGTGGGTGTCCTCCTGCAGTCGCGAGGTCTCGATCCGCAACTGTTCACCGTCCCTGGTGACCTGTGCCCCGGGGAAGGACGGGAAGATGTCCTGCATGCGGCCGGCGGCCCCGGACTGAGGAAGGGTGAAGCTGATCTCGGCGCCCTCGGTGGCGGCGAGTTCGTCCAACCGTCCTTCCACGGCGATCACACCGTTGTTCATGATGGCGATCCGGTCGGCGAGCTTCTCCGCTTCCTCGAGGTAGTGGGTCGTGAGGATCATCGTCACACCACGGTTCTTCAGTGTGGAGAGCAGCTCCCAGGTCCGGCTGCGTGACTCCGGATCGAGGCCGGTCGTCGGCTCGTCGAGGATGATGATGCTGGGGTCGTTGAGCAGGGCACAGGCGAGGTCGAGCCGGCGCTGCTCACCGCCGGAGAGCGAGCCGACGCGGACGTCGGTGCGGTGGTTGAGGTCCACTTCGCCGAGCACGTCGTCGACAGGCAGCGGGGTCGAGCATGTGCCGGCCCACATGCGCATCGTCTCGGCGACGGTCAGCTCCTTGGGCAGGCCGCCGGACTGCAGCATGATGCCGAGCTCCGGACGGATCTGTGCGCGGTCGGCGACGGGATCCTTGTCCAGGACGCGGACGGTGCCGTTCGTCGGGGCGGCGAGGCCCTCGACGATTTCGAGGGTGGAGGTCTTCCCGGCGCCGTTGGTGCCGAGCAGTCCGTAGACCTCACCCTGTCGCACGTCGAAGGAGACTCCCTTGACGGCGGTGGAGGCGTCCTTCTTCTTTTTCGACTGGTAGGTCCGTGTCAGGTCATGAACGCTGATGGCTGGTGTCGTGGTCATGACACCGATCCTGCCGGGCAGACGACGTTGCAGGTAGAGGGGTTTGTCATGAGCTGCGCCGCGGATGTCACGTGGATTTGATGACAGATGTCACCACCACCGGTCTCAGTGAAGGTAGTTTAGGCTATCCTTTTGAGAATTCCATCCGTTCGTCACCGAGGAACCCCATGACCATCACCCTCCCCGCACCTGTACGCCGTCTCTCGGCGGCCGTCTGTGCCAGCGCTCTCGCCGTGGCGCTCGTCTCCTGCTCCAGCGATTCCGGAGACTCCAGCGACTCCGATGGCTCCACTGACGTCGGTGCATCCGGCGACTCCGGTGCCAACTCGTCCTCTTTCCCCGTCACCATCGACTCCGCCCTCGGCTCGGCGACGATCGAGGAAGAACCCGAGCGCGTGGTCACCATCGGCTGGGGTAGCCAGGACATCGCCCTCGCCCTCGGCGTCACCCCCGTGGGTATGCCGGACATGAGCAGTGACACCACCGACGGCACCGGCATCCTGCCGTGGGACCGCGAACACATCGACAGTGGTGACGGGGGTGACGGGGGCACCACGCCCGAACTACTCGACGCCACGTCGGACGATCTCCCCTACGAGGACATCCTCAACCTGGAGCCGGACGTGATTCTGGCCGTCAACTCCGGGGTCACCGACGACCAGTACTCCCGGCTCAGCGACATCGCGCCCACCGTCGCCTACCCCGGCGAGGCGTGGCAGACCAGCTGGGAGGATCAGACCACCATCGTCGGCGAAGCACTCGGCCGCAGTGAGCAGGCCGAGAAGCTCGTCGACGACACCCACCAGCTCATCGCCGACGCCAAGGCGGAACACCCCGAGTTCGAGGGGAAGACGATCGCCTTCGCCTCGGGCACCACCGGTGAAGGCCTCAACACCTACCTCGCCACCGACTCACGGATCAGCCTGCTGGAACAGCTCGGCTTCACCGTCGCACCCAGTGTCCCGACCACCGGCGACTCCTTCGCCGTGCAGGTCAGCAAGGAGAACTGGGCGTCGATAGACTCCGACGTCCTGGTCTCCTGGTACCTCAGCGAGGATATCCGGGAGTCACTGGAATCCGACCCCGGGTTCGCCCGCATCCCCGCCGTGGAGCATGGCGGCTATGTGCCGCTGACTGACCCGCCGATGGTGTATGCCACCAGTGCGATCTCGGTCCTGAGCCTGCCGTGGATGCTCGACAACTACCTGCCGCTGCTGCAGTCCGCAGCCGAAGGCGAGTCGCCACTGTGACCGACGGGAACCTCCTTCCTGTCCTGGACCCCGCCAGCATCCCCGCCCTCGAGGCCCTCAGCACCGGTGCTCGGGTCGTCGGCTGGTCCGAAGGCCTGCACAACTGCGCCGAGTACCTGTCGGCCCGCAACGCGGTGATCATCCACGGTGTGCGTGCCGGCTGGTTTCGGCTGATCGCGGCAGAAACCAATGTGGACCAGGCCCAGTCGGTCGACCGCTACCTTGCCGGGCAGGGCCCGGATGATCCGCCGGACGACGTGGTCACCGCGATGTGGTCCTGGTTCCGGACCCCGCTGGCGCACAATGCCGCGCTGCTGCGGTGGGTTCGTGGACACAACGCCGCTGTCCCGTCCTCACGGCGGGTGATCTTCTCCGGGTTGGATGCCTTCGGCGACGGAGACAGCGGCGGTGCCCACCGGGACCTCGCCGTCCGTGACCGGGCCCAGTTCAACAACCTCCGCCGGTTCGCGGCCGACCGTCCCCACGAGCGGATCCTTGTGTTCGAGCAGACCTAACACCTCGACCCCTCACTCGAGGGTTCCCTCGGTGCGCATCTCGCCCGCGGAGAACTCGGCGTCTACCGGGTCGCCGGTGCACTGTGGACCCCCGGCGACCCTCGGGCGCGTTACCCCCTCGGTGACTACAGGCCACTCGCCGAGGCCGCGGTTCGCGCAGGGCACAGTTCCACACCTGTCGTCGACGGCACCTCCCTTTTTCCCCGCCCCTGGTCCGGGCCATTCGACCTGCTGCTGATGTCTGACGTCCTGCACGATGCGCCGAGGTAGACGGTCACCACGCCACACCCGAAAGTGTTGTCCCCGGAGTCACTCCCATATGCGCGCCCCCGGCAGTTCCCTTAGCCTTGCCCGGCGCACCTGCCCACCCTGCAAGACCGGAGAGATGATTCCCCTGGCCATTCAGCCCACACCACGCCTGCAGGAACCTATCTCCCCGACGAATACGGGTTCGCGTGGTGGGGTGTCCCGTACATTCCGTCCACGATGGCCACCGCAGGCCTACCCGCCGGACGTATGACGACGACGCGTCTCGTCGTCCCTGACGGGGAGACGCTCAACGTCGAGGACGTCGACGTCTGTGTCACCGACCTCACCACGACGGCCCAGTGCCTGTCGGCACTGACCCGGGTGCGTCACCTCGACGATTCCGCGAGAGCGTGGCGCACGGCGAGCCGCGTCGCCCTCCGTCCACGCACCCGACGCGGGCGCGACGCCGACGAGGCCTTTGCTGAGGTGGCCGCCACTCTGCCACCCGCCGGCCATGCCGTCCCCACCCCGGACGGCACGGCGATCCCGACCGCAGACACACTCATCGCCCGGTTCCGGACAGACCTGGACACCGCCGAACAGCTCCACACCGGACAGGTGCAGGCGGACCTGCGCCCCTACCAGGCACACGGGGTGTCCTGGCTACGGGAGCGCGTGCGTGACGACGGAGGCGCGGTACTCGCCGACGACATGGGGCTCGGTAAGACGCTACAGGTCATCGCCCTGCTCGCGACGTATCCCGCAGTGCGATCGCACCTGGTCGTCTGCCCCACCTCACTGCTGGGGAACTGGGCGCGCGAGCTGCAACGCTTCGCACCCCACATGACGGTCCTGCGGTACCACGGTACCGACCGCCGACTTCCCGACGATCTGCCCGCCGGCGCAGTCGTGCTCACCAGCTACCCGCTCCTGCGCTCGGACCACGGTGCACAGGACGGCCCGTCCGACCTGACCGGCCTGACATCCCGCCAGTGGACATGGCCGTCTTCGACGAAGCCCAGCAGCTCAAGAACCCGACGTCACAGGTCACCCGGGCCGCTGTCGACGTGGAGGCCACCGCGCGGATCATCATGACGGGCACGCCGGTGGAGAACAACCTGGACGAACTCTGGTCGTTGTTCTCCGTGGCCGTCCCCCAGGTGCTGGGCACCAGGGCACGGTTCCGGACACGTTTCGCCACACCGATCCGGCAACGGCAGTCCCGCACCGCGGCAGCGCGTCTGTCGGGCACCGTCGCGCCCTACATGCTGCGGCGCACCAAAGGTGAGGTCGCACTCGAACTCCCCGAGCGCCTGGACTCCACGGTGATCTGCGGACTCACCCCGGCGCAACGCACCCTCTACCGCGACGCCGTCACCGCCGCGTTCACCACCGGTTTCCACACCGGTACCGGCCGCAGCGGTCAGATCCTCACCCTGCTGACCTCTCTGAAGCAGATCTGCAACCACCCTGACCAGTACCTGCGGAAGGACGACCCGAACCAGCACCCCGACCACCACACCGGCCGCTCCGCGAAGTTCTACCGGGTCGCCGAGATGGTGGACGAAATCGTCGCCGCCGGGGAGTACACCCTGATCTTCACCCAGTACCGGGCCATGGGCGAGATACTGGCCACCGGGCTCGCCGAACAGCTCGGATGCGGTACCCTGCCGTTCCTCCACGGGGGCCTCCCCGCCGCCTAACGGGACGAGATGGTCCGTCGTTTCCAGGAGGACGAGGACGCTCCGCCCGTGCTGATCCTCAGTCTGCGGGCCGCGGGTTTCGGCCTGAACCTGACCCGCGCATCACATGTCATCCACTACGACCGCTGGTGGAACCCGGCGGTGGAGGAACAGGCGACGGCACGGGCGCACCGCATCGGACAGAAGAACAGGCTCAGCGTCCACACCCTGGTCGTGGGCGGGACATTCGAGGACTACATCGAGAAGATGCACCGGGCGAAGAAGGGACTGGCCGACGTCGTCACCGGCGATGACCGTGCCGAGCTGACCAGCATGTCCGACGAGGAGCTGCGCGACGTCCTCGAACTGAAGGAGACCTACTGATGGCTGACACGGAATTCGGGGCCACGCTCTGGGGCAGGGCCTGGCTGCGCACCGTGGAACGCACCGACGGACCACCGCGCAGCAACCTCCCCAAGGCACGCAGTCTCGCCAGGAACCACAAGGTTGATCTGACAGGGCCGGGAACACCGGGAGTACCGGCGGCGACGGTACGCGACGGGTCTTCCACCGCCACCGTCGTCCTGAACCTGGCTCCATGGACCGAGAAGGAAGCCGGTGCCGCCGCCGACGTGTTGTCCGCCTATCGTCCGGACCCCAGCGGCGACCTCCCCGACGCCCTGCTCGCACAACTCACCGGAGCCGGTGTGTCGGTCACCCCCGACACACCGGATGTCACGGCGACGTGCACATGCCGTGCACGGAAGCGACCGTGCGCGCATATCCTCGCCGCGATCTACGCCCTGGTACTGCAGATCGACGAGCGGCCCGTCACCGCGCTCGAGCTCCGGAGCAACGGTGCGGTGCCCTGGGCCGACGATGCAGGTACCTCAACGGCCTGGATCCCGCTGGAGGAGATCGACGCGGCGACGTTCTTCGACACGCCGGGGGCGTCGTAGCTGGCACGGGTGGAAATGGGCACCGTCCTGTGCACACGTTCCGGCCGGATCGTGTGCACAGGACGGTGCCCATTCGCAGGGCTGTGGATAAGCCCGATCCTCTTCCTCGATAGTGGTGTTAGATCAGTCCCATGGGGACACAATTCGGGGGATACCACTGGAACAGGGCGGAGAAAGACGGGCGCATCAGGCCCGGACGGGGACCGCTCTTCACACGTCGCGTCTACCCGTCGCGGGTGCCACGGCTACGGAAAGACGCCCTCAGCTCCGGTGTGCCCAGGCGCACAGCCGACAGGTGGGAGGCACCGGTGCGCAGTGTGCTGCTGCCGCCGGCGGGTCCGACACCTGCGTGGATGACCGGGCACCGCCTCGGTCCTGACGGTTGGACAGGCTGTGAACCTGAGCCCTACCGGTGGGACGTCCTCACCCGGCTCCGCTGCCACTGGTTGCTGGCCCAGGACTGCGTGGGGGCAGGCTGGTGCGCCGCCGCTGCACACGGACTTCCGTACTGGGCGGACAACGAGAGCGTCGTCCTGTTGTCCCGCAGGTTGCGTCGAAACCCGACGATCCCAGGTGGCGCCGTCTTCCGCAGGTTGCGTGACAGCCTGCCGACGGTGAACGTCGATCCCCGGTTCCCCGACCTCCGTGTCGTCGATGCCCCGACGGCCGCCGCCCAGTGCGTGGCCACGATTCTCGCCGGAAAGAAGACGTGGTGGACTCCTGTTGTTCCGGGTCTCACGGACGTGGAGGTCCGTGCGACCCAGTTCATCGACGCGTTCTACCAGTGCACTCTGGTCACCGCCGACGACGTCCTGACAGGGGCGAGGCACATCGTGGATCGACGCCGTGTGAAGAGACTCCTCGAACTCAGTGATGAAGGGGCCCAGTCCCCCATGGAGACGATCATGCGGCTCATCGTCCGGGACGAGCTTCCCTCCAGCTGCACCTGGACCTCGCAGGTCACGATCTCGTTGGAGGACGGTGCGGTGCTCGACGAGCACGAGGCACGGCACTTCCGCGGCAAGAGGACCACACCGGATCTCGTCTGCCCGGATCTGCGGGTGGCGCTCTACTACGACGGGAGGCACCACACGAACGCGGAACAGCGGGACACCGACTTCCGTCTGTACCAGAAGCTCAAGACCCTCGGGTGGGAGGCGGTCCGGATCAACAAGGACCTCATCAGGGACCGGGAGGAGTTGCTCGAGCACGTGCGCCATGCCGTTGCCACGGCCCTGCACCTACGCCGGACCCGGTGACGCGAATCGGCACCATCCTGTGCACGCGATCAGGGTGATCTGCGTGCACAGGATGGTGCCTGTTTCCTCGTTGCGCGTCCCGGGGAGGGGCAGCGAACTACCCCTCGTGCGCCACCGACTCGATGGACAGCGCGTCCGCGGTCGGGTCGGCGACACCGTCGGCATTGCGCGGCAGGTCCACCTTCACGGTGTCGCCGTCACGGACCTCACCGGCCAGCAGCTTCTTCGCCAGCGCATCGCCGATCGCCTTCTGGATCAGACGGCGCAGCGGCCGGGCACCGTAGGCAGGTTCGTAGCCGCGCTCGGCGAGCCACACCTTGGCGTCCTCGGTGACCTGCAGCTCCAGGCGCCGGGCCGCCAGCCGCTCGGCGAGCTGCGCGACCTGGATCTCCACGATGGAGGTCAGCTGCTCCTGCGACAGGGCGTCGAAGATGACCACGTCGTCCAACCGGTTGATGAACTCGGGCTTGAACGCCGCTTTCACCGCGTTCATCACCTGCTCGTCCGAACCACCGGCACCGAGGTTCGAGGTGAGGATCAGGATGGTGTTGCGGAAGTCCACCGTCCTACCCTGCCCGTCGGTCAGGCGACCTTCGTCCAGGACCTGCAGCAGCACGTCGAAGACATCCGGGTGCGCCTTCTCCACCTCGTCGAACAGCACCACCGTGTACGGGCGGCGCCGCACGGCCTCGGTCAGCTGACCACCGGCGTCGTAGCCGACGTATCCGGGAGGTGCACCGACCAGCCGGGCCACGGAGTGCTTCTCGCCGTACTCCGACATGTCGATACGCACCATGGCGTGCTCGTCGTCGAAGAGGAACTCCGCCAGGGACTTCGCCAGCTCGGTCTTGCCGACACCGGTCGGTCCGAGGAAGAGGAAGGACCCGGTCGGACGGTCCGGGTCGGCGACACCCGCGCGGGCACGGCGGACCGCGTCCGACACGGCGGTCACGGCCTCGGACTGTCCGACGACCCGTCCGCCGAGGACCTTCTCCATGGCCAGCAGCTTCTCGGTCTCGCCCTCCAGCATCTTGCCGGCGGGCACACCGGTCCACGCGGAGACGACCTCGGCGATGGTGTCCGGGGTGACCTCCTCGGTGAGCATGCGCTGTTCCTCGGCCTGGGCAGCCTCGTACTCAGCCTCACCGACCTGCTTCTCCAACTCCGGGATACGGCCGTAGCGCAGTTCGGCGACCCGGGCGTAGTCCCCGTCGCGCTCGGCGATCTCGGACTCGGTGCGCAGGTTGTCGAGTTCCTCCTTCAGTTCACGCAGCCGGTCGATGGAACCGCGCTCGTTCTCCCAACGGGCCATGAGCCCGTTGAGCTTCTCGCGCTCGTCCTCGAGCTCGGCACGCAGCTTGACCAGGCGGTCCTTGGAGGCGTCATCGGTCTCCTGGCTGAGCGCCATCTCCTCGATCTCGAGTCGGCGGACGATACGTTCGGAGTCGTCGATCTCCTCGGGTCGCGAGTCGATCTCCATGCGCAACCGGGACGCGGCCTCGTCGACCAGGTCGATGGCCTTGTCCGGCAGGAACCGGCTGGTGATGTAACGGTCCGACAGTGACGCCGCACTGACCAGCGCAGAGTCCTGGATGCGCACGCCGTGGTGGACCTCGTAGCGTTCCTTGAGCCCACGCAGGATGCCGACGGTGTCCTCCACGGTCGGCTCGCCGACGTAGACCTGCTGGAAACGACGTTCCAGAGCGGCGTCCTTCTCGATGTACTTGCGGTACTCGTCGAGGGTGGTCGCGCCGACGAGGCGGAGTTCACCGCGGGCGAGCAGCGGCTTGATCATGTTGCCGGCGTCCATCGCGGACTCACCGGTGGCACCGGCGCCGACGATGGTGTGCAGTTCGTCGATGAAGGTGACGACCTCGCCCTCGGCCTCCTTGATCTCGTCGAGGACGGCCTTGAGTCGTTCCTCGAACTCGCCGCGGTACTTCGCGCCGGCGACCATGGATCCCAGGTCGAGACTGATCAGCTTCTTGCCGCGCAGGGACTCCGGGACGTCTCCGGCGACGATGCGCCGGGCCAGCCCCTCGACGATGGCGGTCTTGCCCACACCAGGCTCACCGATGAGCACGGGGTTGTTCTTCGTGCGACGGGACAGCACCTGGACCACGCGGCGGATCTCCTGGTCGCGTCCGATGACCGGGTCGATCTTGCCCTCGCGGGCCCGGGCGGTGAGGTCGGTGGAGTACTTCTCCAACGCCTGGAACTGGCCCTCCGGCTCTTCAGTGGTGACCTTGCGGTTGCCACGCACCGACTCGAAGGCGCCACGGACGGCCTCGAAGGTGCCACCCCGGGTGTGCAGGGCCTTGGCCGCCTCGGAGTCACCCTTGGCGATACCGGCGAGCAGCACCTCGGTGGAGACGTAGGAGTCGCCGAGCTCCTCGGCGAGTTCCTGGGCGGCGGTGAGCGCGTTCAGGGCGTCCCGGTTGAAGTTCGGGTTGGCCATGCCGGATCCGGACGCCTGCGGGTACCCGGCGACAAGGTCGCGGGCGTCACGCAGGACGTCGTCGGCGTCGACGCCGGCGGCCTGCAGGACGGGGCGGGCGATGGAATCCTCCTGGTCGAGGATCGCCACGAGGAGGTGCGCCGGACGGATGTCCGGGTTCCCGTTGGCGCTGGCGGACTGCAGTGCCGCCTGCATCGCCTCCTGGGTACGGGTAGTGGGGGTGAATCCGCTCATCGTCAGTCTCCTTTTCTGCGTGTGCGTGCCGGTGTCTACTTTAGCGCGTTCGTGTCAACTTTCGCTTACGGCCATTCCAACGTCGCCAAGGTTGAGTCTGTTCCACTCAATCTACCTGTCATACTGTGATCTGCATCACTTTCCCGTGTCGGCCCGGACGACGCCCGCCGACATGCCACAATGGTCCCCATGACACAGGAGAGGGGACGCACCACCGATCTCGACGACCTGGCCTCGACAGTGCAGGTCGCACGCGAGCGCATCGACAGCATCACCGCACGCACCCGCACCCACTTCACCACACTGGCCACTCCCCTCGCCCCCGACCATTCCCCGTCCACCGCCGGTGGTGCCGCCGCCCCTGCGGCACCTGTCCCCCGCGAGATGCTGCGCCGGGCCGTCCTGCACGCCTCGAACGGACTCACCGGGAACCAGGCGGAGTTCAGCGAGCACCACACCGCACAGCTCGCCTACCTCGGCCGCGACCTGCGCAAGTTCGGGGTGACGATGCAGCACTACGAAGCAGCGGCCGAAGCTGCCGGCCGCGCTGTGTGCGAAGAATTCGGCCACCCCTACCCCGGAGTCGACCTGACCTACCGGCGCGCCGCCGAACTGGGCATTCCCGACGGCCTGACGGAGCTCCTGCAGGCGGTGGACAACGCCGTGCGGATCGTCGCACTCGGTGCGGTCGAGGACGACGAGGCCGGCGTCCCCGCCTCACTGTCCGCGACGGTGCTCGAGGTCGCACACCGCACCGCGCAGACCACCGTCGTGCGACTGCAGGCGTCGTCCACTGAGACAGGGTGGGCCGGGCAGACGCTGGAGGTCCGGACCCCCGCTGCGCCGGACGAGTGGCAGCAGTACGCCTCGGCACTGCCCCCGAACCAGGCCGGTTACCTGGAGTTCCACTGCCCTGCGTCCGCAGGCGAACCCGAGGTCGGCGAGACCTGGGTCGTCGCCAATCCGACCGGTGGACTCGGCATCCCCACCGGCGACGACGCTCCGTCCGACGTCGTGATGATCGCCGTCAACTCCGGCCTGGCCGCGCTGCGCGCCCTGGTAATGGAGGTGTCCGGTGCAGACGACCCGCCACCGGTCCACCTGTTCTGGGGGGCCGACACCTCCCGCGACCTGCACGGACTCACCGACCTCCGCGGACTGGAGCGCGGCTTCCCCTGGTTCACCTTCACCCCCGTCGTCACCGACGAGGACCACGTCACCGCCGCAGAGACCGCCCTGGCGACAACACTGACAGCGGCCCACCGTGGCAGCACCCTCGTCCTGGTCTCCGGAGAGGACCCCGACACCGTGCGCGACCAGGTGCATGCCCTCACCGACGCCGGTGTGGATCCTGAGCAGATCATCGCCGAGCCATGACCGTCACACCGTCCACCCCGCACACCATCGTCACCGCCGGGGCGACGAACCCGCCGACCAGCTGGCCCACACACCGTCACGACTGCCATGAACTGGTGTGGGTCCGACGTGGTGCGATGACCACCCGCGCACACGACCGCATCTTCGCCGTCCCCGAAGGTCGCGGCATCTGGATCCCCGCCGAGACCGCCCACTCCGGTGAGGTGTCCTCAGGAGTTACTCTCTACGGCACCCTCTTCGCCCCCGACCACTCTCCCGAGGGGTTCACCCCGCCGGACGAGGTGACCGTGGTGGCCATGAACCCCGTCCTCGAATCCCTGCTCACCCACCTCGGACAGGACACCCTGTCGGACGGCGAGCGACGCCGCGCCAAAGCCGTGGTCTTCGACGTGCTGCATCCCGTGGCCACCCCGCTGGACCTCCCCGTCCCCGACGACCCCCGCATCGCCCCTGTCGTCCGAGCGCTGCTGGATGATCCCGGCAATCTCAGTGGGTTGGAGGTCTGGGCCAGACGGCTCGGCACCAGCGAACGCACCGTCACCCGCGCCTTCCCGGAGTCCACCGGCCTTCCCTTCGGGCAGTGGCGCCTGACCCTGCGCATCCAGCGTGCGCTCACCCTGCTCAGTGAAGGGACACCCGTGCAGGACGTCGCCAGCGCCCTCGGCTACGCCCAGACCAGTACCTTCATCGATACCTTCCGCCGGATGATGGGCACGACACCCGGCACCTACCGGCCGAGCCACCACCTCAGGGATGTCCGCTGACCCGAATCGGATGTCCTGAAAACGAGATTGCGGACACGGGTTATGCTGCCCTACTCTTCTTGAGGTTAGGCTATGCCATCTCCCGGCCGGCTCCCGGCCATTCCCCGGCCAACTCTCCCCGAAGGATCACCAGCACACCCATGTCCACCGCATCCGCCCGCACCCTGGAGGGCGAGCACCTCACCCTCGGCTACGGCAGGTCCACGGTGGTCCACGGCGTCTCCGTCACCCTCGAACCGGGCACCGTCACCGCACTCGTCGGCCCGAACGGTTCCGGGAAATCCACGTTGCTGCGTTCCCTGGCCCGCCTGCACCCCGTCAACGAGGGTGTCGTCCGCCTCGACGGTGACGACATCTCCCTGCTCAACCCCGCGACGTCGCCACCCGACTCACCCTCTTCTCCCAGTCCCGGCCCACCCCCGACGGACTGACCGTGCGCGAGATCGTCGGCTTCGGACGCCACCCCCACCGCCGCCGTTTCGCCGGGCTGGGCCCCGACGACCACGCCAGTATCGACCATGCCCTGCAGGTCACCGGCATGGCGGACAAGGTGACCGCAACGCCGGTGAGCTCTCCGGCGGCGAAGTCCAACGTGCCTGGCTGGCCGCCTGCCTCGCCCAGGACACCGGTGTCATCCTGCTCGACGAGCCCACCAACCACCTCGACCTGCGCTTCCAGACCGAGATCCTCGACCTCATCCGCGACCTCGCCGACGGGCACAGCTCCAGCCCAGTCGCGGTCGGCGTCGTCCTGCACGACCTCGACCACGCCCTGCGTGTCGCCGACAATCTCGTCCTGCTCACCGAGGGCCGCATCCTCGCCACCGGGCCGCCCCAGGACGTCCTGACCGCCGAGAACATCAGCACCGCCTATGACATCCCCGTCGACGTCGGTGTGGACCCCCGCACCGGCCGCCTACGCATCGACCCGATCGGACGACACCCTGACCGGGGACGCGTCCGGGACACCCCCTGAAAGGACCATCCATGCACCTGTCCAGAATCCACCGACGGCTCCCCACCGCCGCCACGGCGCTCACCGCGGCCGTAGCCACCGCGACGCTCACCCTCGCCGCCTGCGGCACCACCGACACCGGGTCGTCCGACTCGGCCGACGCCTCCGGCGAGGTGCCGACCTCCGGCGCCGCCGGCTGCGACGGTGACATCGAGACCAGCACCGACCCGGTCTCCATGACCGACGACCTCGGACGCACAGTGGAGCTCGACAAGCCCGCCAGCCGTGTCGCGGTCCTGGAGTGGCAGGAGATCGAGGACGCGATCAGTCTCTGCGTCGACCCGGTCGCCGTCGCGTCCCCCGACGACTACAGCACCTACGTCAGTGCCGAGGCCCTGCCCGACGACGTCGTCAACGCCGGCGAACGTGGCGAGCCCGATCTCGACGCCATCTACGGCGCCGACCCCGACCTGATCATCGTCGAGGCGTTCAGCGCCGATGACGCCGTGCTCACCCAGCTGGAGGAACGCGACGTCCCCGTACTCGCGGTGAAGGGTGCCGACGCCGCCGACCAGATCGGCACGGTCAAGAACGTCCTCACCAAGATCGGTGAAGCCACGGGCCGCTCCGCCCGCGCCGCGGAGGTCAACCAGGAATTCGACGACCACCTCGCCGCCGCCCGCGACGACCTCGCCGACACCGTGGCCACCCTCAAGGAACGCGACGAATCCGACTTCCTCTACTTCGACGGCTGGGTTGAGAGCGGTAACCTGACCATCCGCCCCTACACCGACGGCGCACTGATGACACAGCTCGGCGAAGAACTGGGCATGACCTCCGCCTGGACCGACGACATCAACGACTCCTACGGCGACGGCGGGGTCGACCCCTCCTTCGGTCTCGCCCAGACCGATATCGAGGGCCTCACCGCCGTCGGCGACGCGAACCTGTTCTACACCGGATCCCAGGGTGGCGCCGACGATTACGTCCAGGCCATGACCTCCAACCCGATCTGGAAGAACCTGCCCGCCGTCAAGGACGACCGCACCCACGAGTTCCCCAACGACCTCTGGGCCGCCGGTGGCCCGCGCTCCTGCATCCAGCTGATCGACGCCTTCGTCGACGCGGTCAAGGCTGTGGCAGACTCAGAAGGCTCAGAAGGATCCTCCGACACCAAGTGAGGACGACCAGAACACCCCTCGCACCACTTGCGCTGATCGTCGCCCTGATCCTGGGGATCGTCTGCGTCAGCGCGTGGCACCTGACCCAGGGCACCTCCGGCCTCGGTATCCGCGACCTTGTCCTGTACGCCGTGGGGCACCCCGGTGCGCCGCAGGACGTCAACGGCGTGCCCGTCGACAGTATCCTCTCCGGATCACGGATCCCGCGGCTCCTCGCCGGGGTCACGGTCGGATTCGCGCTCGGCGTCGCCGGCATCCTCCTGCAGTCGGTGACACGCAACCAACTGGCGTCCCCCGACACCCTCGCGGTGACCGCCGGATCCTATGTGACCCTGACCGCGGTGGCGGCGTTCGGCGTCAGCGTCCCGTTCTGGGCATCCGGACTGGTCGCCTTCGCCGGTGGTCTGGCCAGCGCGACCCTGGTCCTGACACTCACGGGTGCGGGATCCGGCCGCGGCGGTTCCACCGGGACGACGAAGCTCATCCTCGCCGGCTCCGCGATCGCCATGGCACTGGACGCGGTCACCGGCATGCTGCTGATCCTGTTCAGCCAGAACACCACCGGACTGTTCGCCTGGGGATCCGGATCCCTGTCCCAGCTCAGCGTGGATGCCTCGGCCCGCGCCGTACCGGTCATCCTGCTCGGGCTCGTCGCCGCAGTCGCGATGTCCCGCCGCCTCGACGTCCTCTCGCTCGGCGACGACGACACCGCCACCACCCTCGGCATCCCGGTCCGCGCCACCCGCGCCACCGCCGTCATCCTCGCGGTCCTGCTCACCGCCCTGTCCGTGACGGTCGCCGGACCGTTGGGCTTCATCGGGTTAGGTGCTCCAGTGCTCGCCCGGCTGCTCTCCACCCGCATCCGCGGCCTGCGCCACCACGCCGTGCTCATTCCCGTGACCGGCCTGGTCGGCGCGCTGCTCGTCCTGCTGTCCGACGCACTGCTGCGCGCCGTCCTCGGTGCCGAACAGGCGGCGTCGATCCCCACCGGCATCCCGACCTCGCTGCTCGGCGCCGTGGTCATCGTGGTCCTGGCGATGCGTATGCGCGACCAGGGTGTGGTGCGTTCCGCCCGCGCCAACGCCGGTGCCCGTCGTGGAACATTCACCCCCGCCCAGGCCCGGCGTCGCTTCCTCCTGGTCCTTCTCATCGCCGTCCTGCTGCTCGTCGGTGCTGTCGTCTACGGTCTGCTCGCCGGCAGTCTGTGGCTCAAGCTCGGCGACGTGGCACTGTGGCTCCGCGACGCCGCGCCGGATCTGGTCGGCGGAGCTCTCGACACCCGCGTCCCCCGGGTCGTCGCCGCCGTCCTGGCCGGCGCCGCGCTCGGTGTGGCCGGCACGGTGGTGCAGGGGACGGTCCGCAACCCCCTGGCCGAACCCGGGCTGCTCGGCATCACCGCCGGTGCGGGCCTCGGGGCCGTCATCGCCACCACCCTGCTCCCCGACGGCGGTCGCCCCGTCCTCGTCGCCCTGGCGGTGGCGACAGGTCTGGCGACCTTCGCGCTGGTCACGCTGCTGGCCTGGCGGGGCGGTCTGCTTCCGGACCGCTTCGTGCTCATCGGTATCGGCTGCGGCTACGGCATCTCCGCCATGACGACTTTCCTGCTGCTGCGGGCGAACCCCTACGACACACCAAGGATCTTCACCTGGCTGTCCGGGACGACCTACGGCAGGACGTTCCCCGACGTCATCCCCGTGGCCGTGGTCCTGCTGACGTCCCTGCCGGTGCTGGTCATGCTGCGGCGACACCTGGACCTGATGTCGATGGACGAAGACACCCCACGGGTCCTCGGCGTGCCGGTGGAACGCACGAGGCTGGGACTGCTGACGCTCGCTGCCGTGTTGGCCGCGGTGAGCGTGGTGGCCGTCGGTGTGGTCGGATTCGTCGGTCTGGTCGCCCCTCACCTCGCCCGGGCACTGGTCGGAGGACGGCACGCCCGCGTACTGCCGGTGGCGATGGTGCTCGGCGCGGCGATGGTGGGCCTGGCCGACGGGCTGGGTCGTTCCCTGATCGCCCCGGCGCAGGTGCCCGCAGGGCTGATGATCGCCCTGGTCGGTGCGCCGTACTTCGTGTGGCTGCTGCGCAGGACGTGACCCGGGTTCCCTACTACGCGCCTTTCTTGCCGATTTCCAGGTCCTGCCGGTGCCCCTTGAGGACGGGAAGCCCCTTGCGGACCTTCTCCACATGGTTCGGGTCGATGTCGACCATGAGGATCTGGGCGACGTACCCGGTCTCCGCCAGCCGGGCCCCGCCCGGGCTGACGATCACGGAGTGGCCGATGCCCGTCGGTCCGTCATTCTGCCCGTAGCGGTCCGGGGAGCCGGGCCGTGCCTGCCCGGCGGCGACAACGTAGCTGGTGGTGTCGAGTGCCCGGGCGGCGGTGAGTGTGCGCCACTGGTCGAGTTTGCCGGGGCCGTCGGTCCAGGCGGTGGGGACGACCATGACTGTGGCGCCCTCTTCCGCCAGCGCGTAGAAGTGTCCGGGGAAACGGATGTCGTAGCAGGTCGCCAAGCCGATGGTCACGCCGTTGATGTCGTAGGTGACCCGGCGGGTGCCGGGCTTGACGGTGTCGGATTCCCGGTAACCGAACGCGTCGAAGGTGTGGATCTTGTGGTAGTGCTCGGTGCCCTGTGGACCGGTGATCAGCAGGGTGTTGTGGACGCGTCGGAACTTGTTCGCCTGTCCGGAGCCCTCCACCGGCTCGGTCTGCAGTTCCCCCGACGGCAACCGGTAGACGGTGTCGGCAGGGGTGAACATGCCGACGACGGCGGTCGTGCCGGCGTCCTTCGCCGCTTTCTCGACGGCGCGGGCGAAGGGGCCGTCGAGCGGTTGGGCGATGACGTCGAGGCGTCCGGCGTCGAAGGGGAACATCGCAGCCTCAGGGAAGACCACCAGGTCGGCGCCGTTTTCGGCGGATCCGGCGATATAGGATCTGATTTTCTCGAGGTTCTTGTCGACGTCCGGCACGGAGTTCATCTGGATGACGGCGATGCGCATGCTGCCAAGGGTACGTGACCGGCTTAGGATTGTCGGGTGAGTTCTTCTGCCGCCGAACGTTCCCCGGCCAGTGTGTTAACCGCCCTCCGCAGCCCCCGCCTCCTCACCGTCGAGGTCCTCGGCGGTCTGGTGACGGCGTTCGCGCTGATCCCGGAGTCCTTGAGCTTCGCGATCGTGGCAGGACTGGACCCGATGATGGGCTTGTACGCGGCGTTCACGATGGCCTGTGTGACAGCGGTGCTGGGCGGGCGTCCCGGCATGGTGTCGGGTGCGGCGGGGTCGATTGCCCTGGTGATCTTCCCCGTCGCCCGCGACCACGGTGTGGAGTATCTGCTCGCCACGGTGATTCTCGGCGGCGTGCTGCAGATGGTGCTGGGTGCGCTGGGCGTCGCGAAGCTGATGCGCTTCATCCCCCGCTCGGTGATGGTGGGGTTCGTCGATGCCCTGGCGATCCTGATCTTCTCGGCGCAGCTGCAGCATCTGTTCGGGGTGCCGTGGCTGGTGTATCCGTTGACGGCGGCCGGGCTGCTGGTGATCGTCCTGTTCCCCCGCTTGACGACGAATTTCCCGGCGCCGTTGGCGTCGATCCTGTTGATCACCCTGGCGGTGACGGTCTTCAGCTGGGATGTTCCGACGGTGGGAGACCAGGGTGCGTTACCGTCGTCGTTCCCGGGGTTCGGGGTGCCCTCGGTGCCGTTCTCGGCGGAGACGTTGGGGATCATCGCCCCCTATGCGGTCGCTCTGGCCCTGGTGGGGCTGATGGAGTCCCTGCTGACGGCGAAACTGGTCGACGACCTGACGGACACGCATTCGGACAAGACCCGCGAGTCTCTGGGACAGGGCGCGGCGAACCTGGTGACGGGGTTCTTCGGGGGCATGGGCGGCTGCGCGATGATCGGGCAGACGATGATCAACGTCAAGCAGGCCGGTGCGCGGACCCGGGTGAGTTCCTTCCTGGCCGGGGTGTTCCTGATCGTGTTGTCGGTGTCTTTGTCGGATCTGGTGGGGCAGATTCCGATGGCCGCGTTGGTGGCGGTGATGCTGGTGGTCGCCTTCACCACCTTCGACTGGAACAGCGTGCGCACGCTGCGGGTGATGCCGGTGTCCGAGACGATCGTGCTGCTGGTGACGGTGGTCTCCACGGTGGTCACGGACAATCTGGCGGTCGGGGTGATTCTGGGGGTCATCACGGCGATGGTGGCGTTCGCCCGGCGCGTGGCTCACCTGACCCGGGTGGACCGGGTCGGAGGCGAGGGCAGCGGGCGGTACCGGGTGGACGGTCAGTTGTTCTTCGCCTCGTCGAATGACCTGGTGTACCAGTTCGACTACGTGGGTGACCCGGATGAGGTCACGGTCGATTTCTCGGATGCGACGGTATGGGATTCGTCGACGGTGGCGGCACTTCAGGGGGTGCGCGAGCAGTACGCGCGGCGGGGGAAGTCGGTGACGTTCACCGGCCTGGACGCCACGAGCAGGGGCTATATCGACCGGCTTGAGGGCCGGTTGGACTGACGCCCCGGGTCGGCGGGTTATGCACAGGATGCCGGGACGTGGCGCTGAATTCGACGAAAGTTATGCACAGTGCCGCCGGCCCGGGGCGGCGTCCTTCCGTCCTGGTGCGCGGCTGTCGTAGTCTCCGGGGACCGCAGTTCACCGGTTATTCCAGGAGGCAGTATGACCGCCGTGTTCGGTGTCCGTCCGTCACAGGTCAGGACGACAGCCCGAGAGTTGGACAGGGAAGCGTCGGCGGTGACGGCTGCGGCGGACGTTCTCGCCGCGGGTGTTCCGGCGTCCTCTGCCGTGCCGGGCGGGCAGACGCTCGCTGCGCTGGTCGAGGGTGCCGACCGGGTCTCCCACGCCGTCGACGGGGAGGCCCGGGTGCTCGAGGTGCTCGGTACTGACCTGAGGTCCTTCGCTGACGTGGTGGAGACCGCCGAGCGGGACGCCGCGGCATCGTTGTCGGAATCACCGGCAGGTGTGCGCTGATGGACGTGCGCGCGCTCGCCGACGCACCGCTGGAGGACGCCGCCGCCGTCGCCGGTCGGTGGTCCGCCACGGCACGGGACCTGGAGTCCACGGGCACGGAACTGCGGGAGCACGGGAAACTGGTGGGCTGGACCGGTACCGCGTCCGAGGCCATGCGCCACCGCATCGACAGTTCCGCCAACCGGCTTCTCGCGGCCACCGTCTCCGCCCGGTGGGTGGGCACCGTGCTGGGACACCATGCCACGGTGCTGTCGCAGGTGAGGTCCCAGGTTGCGCCGGTCCTGGCACTGGCCCGGAGGACGGGGATGCAGGTGTCGCCGGGTGGCACGGTGACGCCACCGGTCTCCCTGCCACCGCTGTCAGCTCTGGCTGCAGCGTGGTCGCTGGCCCTGCACGCCTGCCGCACCTTCGCCACTGCTCTGGACGATGCGGCGGCAGCGGTGATCGCCGCGTTGTGTTCAGTGCGTGAGGCACCGCCGGTATCTGCGGTCGACCGTGGAACACCGGACGCCCGGGATGCTGCCGCCGAATTCATCGCCGACTCTGCTGCAACCTCCGCGGCAGTGACCATGCCGACGGGGTTGACTGCTCCGCTGGACGACTCCCGGGAGGCGGCACTGCGCACGGCCGTCGTCGCCGCCCGCCAGGAACTTGCCCTCCGGGGACTCGACCCGAACGCCGTCGGGGTCACGGTGGAGCAGATCGACGGGGAGGCGGTGGTCGTGGTCGGCAACATCCGGACAGCGGACAAGATCACCACACTGGTCAGCGGTGTCGGTTCCTCGGCGGACGGTGCGTTGGTGGGATCTGCCGGTGGTGCGGGACGTATCGCCGGTGCCGGGCACGCCGTCATCGCCTGGCATGGCTACAACGCGCCGGGGAACGTGGGTCACGGAATGAACCCCGCCTACGCGGGAGCCGGGGCGCCGGCGTTGCGTCGCGTGCAGTCGACCCTGAGAAACCGCTCGGTTGAGGGCGCCGAGCTGCAGATCGTGGCCCACAGTTACGGCACAACGCTCGTCGGTGCGGCAGCACGGGACCCGTCCACCCCGCTGGACGCGGACACCGTCCACCTGCTCGGGAGCCCGGGCACCGGAGTACAACGTGCGGATCAGATGCATGTCGGAGCCCCGGACGGTGGGGCGGAGATCCACTCCTGGCGGGCACCGGGTGATCTCATCGGTGCGACGACCGGAGCATCGGGAGGTGTGCACGGGGTTGACCCGACCTCCGCAGGCTTCGGCGCGGACACGTCCAACGGCCTCCCGTCCGGGCAGCAGGGCGGTGTCGTCGGACGTATCCTGGGCCGTATGACCGACGGTTACCTGTGGTTCCGGGGCGAATGGGACTCCCACAGCAGCTACCTGTCCGACGACCATGTTCTGGAACAGGTGCGCTGATGTACTCGGTGATCATCATCGGCGCCGGGCAGGCCGGGCTCGCCGCCGCCCACGCGTTGGCACGCAAGGGCATCACCCCGGGAGAGAAGATGCTTGTCCTCGACGGCAACGACGGTCCCGGCGGGGCGTGGCGACACCGGTGGGACTCGTTGACCCTGGGGAGCGCCCACGGCATCGCCGACCTCCCGGGTCTGCCGATGCCCCGGCCTGACCCCGGTATCCCCGCGTCCGACCTGGTGGCCGACTACTACGGCTCCTACGAGGACACCTTCGACCTGCGGGTCAAGCGGCCCGCCCGCGTCATCCGGGTCGACGGGGAGGCCCCGGGGCCGCTCACCGTGACGGTCGTGATGGACGGGCAGTGTTCCCGGCTGCAGACGAGCATGCTGATCAACGCCACCGGCACCTGGACGCACCCGTACATCCCGTACATTCCCGGCATCGACCTTTTCACCGGACGCCAGCTGCACACCGCCGACTACACGAGGAAGGAGGACTTCGCCGGTGACAGGGTACTCGTCGTCGGTGGAGGGCTGAGCGCCGTCCAGTTCCTGCTGGAACTCCACGAACCCGGTGGTGCCGCGTCCACGGTCTGGGCCACACGCCGACCGCCGAATTTCGTGGACCGGACGTTCGACAATGACGACGGCAACTGGGGACGGGAGGTGGAACGCCGGGTCCGTGCAGACACCGAGCATGGGCGGCGGCCGGCCTCGGTGGTGCGCAACACCGGCATACCGGCCCTGCCCCGGTACCTCGACGGCGTAGCCGACGGGACACTCGTCTCCCGCGGCATGTTCACCCGCATCAACGACAGCTCGGTGACCTTCGGCAGTACCGACCTACCGGGCACAGGACAGGATCTGGTCCAACCAGACAGCTGGCGTCCTTTCGCCCGGGGCCACCGGGAGCCGGTGGACGTGATCTTCTGGAACACCGGTTTCCGTCCGGCCCTCAACCATCTGTCGCCGTTGCGCCTGCGTGAGCCCGGAGGCGGAATCACCGTGGTCAACGAGGTCGAGGTGGTTCGGGACGACCGCGTCCTGTTGGCCGGTTACGGGTCCACGGCATCCACGGTGGGGGCGAACCGCGCCGGGCGTCTTGCCGGTCAGGTGGCGGCCCGACGACTGGCGGGGAACGACTGATCGTGTCCTGCCGCCTCCTCGTCAAGCGCCCTTGTGGTGGTGCCTTTTCTGCCATATAGTTGACGTGTCAACTACTTTAGATCTCCAGGAGATGTCATGAAGGCTTTCGGCTTCCTCAGTTTCGGCCACTACGACCTCGGCGCATCCGGACGCTCCACCCCGGGACGCACCATGCCCGGCGCGAAAGAGAACATCAGGAACGCCGTGGACATTGCCGTCGGCGCCGACGAGATCGGCGTGAACGGGGCCTACTGGCGCGTACACCACTTCGCTCCGCAGCACGCCGCACCCATGCCGATCCTCTCCGCTGCCGCGGCCAGGACCACGCACATCGAGGTCGGTACCGGCGTCATCGACCTGCGTTACGAAAACCCCCTTCACCTTGCAGAAGAGGCCGCCCAGCTGGACCTGCTCTCCGACGGCAGAGTGGCCCTCGGCGTCTCCCGCGGATCGCCCGAACCGGTGGACCGCGGCTACGCCGAGTTCGGTTACCACCCGGAGCCCGACGATCCGAAGGGTGCGGAGATGGCACGGCAGAAGTTCGACCGCTTCATGTCCGCCGTCGACGGGGAGGGGATCGCCACCGCGCTCCCCCTCGACGAGCAGTATCCACGGATGTACCAGCCGAATGCGCAGGTGCCTGTCATGCCCACCTCACTGTCGCTACGCAAGCATGTCTGGTGGGGCGCAGGCTCCCGCGACACCGCCGTATGGGCCGCGCAGAAGGGTGTGAACCTGATGAGTTCCACGCTGCTGACCGAGGCCAACGGCGACCAGTTCGCCGATCTCCAGGCTGACCAGCTCCGACTGTTCCGCCGGGCGTGGAAGGAAGCAGGCCACTCGTGGACACCGCGGACATCGGTGTCCCGGTCGATCTTCCCGATCCTCTCGGACACCGACCGCCGCATGTTCGGCTCAGGCGACGACGGCGGGGTCGGCTACATCGACGACAGCACCGCCACTTTCGGCCGCACCTACGCCGACGAACCCGACAAGCTCATCGAGGAGCTGAAGAAGGATGCGGCGGTCATGGAAGCGGACACCCTGATGCTGACGATCCCCAGTCAGCTCGGAGTGGACGCCAACCTGAGGATCCTCTCCGCCTTCGCCGAACATGTCGCACCCGAGCTGGGATGGGAGCCGAACACCGCAGGCCCGGTGACCGGTTACCCGATCTGATCCGGCGTTCCCGCCCCCACCACCACTACCGGCACCCTCCTTTAGCCACGCGCCCGAGACAACGCACGCCTCGGCGCAGACGACAGACGACTACTTTCATTTTGCAAGGTTAACCTCATTGGTCTAACGTCTCGGAGACAAGAGAACTGTCACGTCCGCCGATACCGCACCGTAGGCCGGTGCGGATGACGTTGGAGTCGCGACTGCCGCCTTTTCACGGAAGGACTCACATGGGAATTCTCGACAGATTCAACCTGGAAGGAAAAGTCGCGATCATCACCGGCGCCTCGAGCGGACTCGGTGTATCGTTCGCCACCGCCCTGGCGGAGGCGGGTGCCGACCTCGTACTGGGTGCGCGACGGGAGGACAGGCTCGCCGAGACCGTCCGACTGGTCGAGAAACAGGGCCGCAGAGCCGTCGCGGTACGTGCTGACGTCACCGACCCCGACGATTGCCGGGCGCTGGCCGACCGGGCGGTCGAAGAGTTCGGACGGGTCGACATTCTCGTCAACAACGCCGGCACCGCCTACATGGCTCCAGTCAGCCGTGACACTCCTGAGCAGTTCCGCGGGACCATCGAGCTGAACCTGAACTCGTGTTACTGGATGGCGCAGGCCGCTGGGCCGGCGATGGTGTCCGGCGGATCCATTGTCAATGTCGGCAGCATGCTCGGCCTCACCACGCTGGGTATGCCGCAGGCCGCGTACTCGGCCAGCAAGGCGGGGATCATCGGCCTCACACGCGACCTTGCACAGCAGTGGACGCCCCGGAAGGGGATCCGGGTGAACACCCTCGCCCCGGGGTACTTCCATTCCGAGATGACAGACCAGATTGACCCCCAGTACTTCGAGGACGTCGTCATCCCCCGCACGCTCTTCAAACGCCTCGGCGAGCACGATGAACTCTCCGCGGCCCTGCTGTTCCTTGCCAGCGACGCCAGCAGTTACATCAGCGGCATCACCCTGCCCGTCGAAGGCGGCTGCCTGGTCACCTGAACTGTCCGGGTGAGATGTAGCCTCAGGGGATGCTCCGCGTCGCAACTGCCAACATCAACGGGATCCGTGCCACGCACCGCAGAGGATTCGCCGATTGGCTTGCCACCCGAGACTGCGATGTCGTCGCCCTGCAGGAGGTACGGGCCCAGGCCCACAAGCTTCCGGAAGGAGCCTTCGGCAACTACCACGTGGCCCTGGAGACCGGTGACATCCCCGGGCGCAACGGCGTCGCCGTCCTCACCCGGTACCAGCCTGCAGCAGTACGGTCCTGGAGCGGCACCGCGTTGCTCGGTGGCCCCGATGCCGGCCCCGACGATCTCCGGCAGGTACCGGCCCCCGATCACGTGGGGCTTGCCCGGGAACTCCGGGCATTCGCCGGCCAGGGCCGCTACGTTGAGGTTGACCTCGCCGACGAACCCGTCACCATCGCGAGTCTCTACCTGCCGAAAGGCGGGCTCCCGGCCGAGCTCCAACGACCGGAGCGTATGCGCGACGCCCCCGACGGGGGAGCACGCTACGACCGAAAGATGAGCTTCATGGCCGGGTTCTCGCGTTATCTCACACGCACCCGCCGGGCAGCCGCCGCATCGGGCCGCGAGTTCCTCCTGATGGGCGACTTCAATATCGCCCACACCCGCCGGGATCTCGCGGCATGGCGCCGCAACCAGAAGAATGACGGCTTCCTTCCGGAGGAACGCGAGTGGTTCGGTGCCCAGTTGTCCACCCGGACACTGGTCGACGTCGTCCGGCACGTGCGTCCTGACGAGGACGGCCCGTACTCGTGGTGGTCGTGGCTCGGACAGTCCTTCGCGAATGACTCGGGGTGGCGGCTGGACTACCACCTCGCCACTCCCCGTCTGGCACGTACGGCGGTGGATACCACGGTCGACCGGGACCACCATGGCGTGCGCCTTTCCGACCACTCCCCCGTGGTCGTCGACTATGACCTGTCGTGACCGTGTTCCGTTACCGCCTGCGGCTCAGCGCCCGGCGTAGACGTTCTCCGCAGCCGTCGGCAACCATGAGCCGAAGTCATCAGCCCACGCCGAGATCACGTTCCTCGCGTAGTGCTCCGGATCCCACCCTGCGTACAAGCTCATCGTCACCGGTTCGCCGTCGAGAACAATGTGGACGGCATGCAGTCCGTGTGCCGGAGCGTCCGTGAGGACAGCGACTCCCCGTCCCGACGCCGCATGCGCCTGGGCGATCGGAGCCGACCGCATGACGATCGGCTGCCTGACCCGGGCCCCGACACCAACCACCGCCGCATCGAACCGTGTCCTTGACACGTAGGCATCCTCCATGAGGATCAACTGGTAATCGACGAGGTCAGCGACCTCGACGGTGCTCTGCCCGTACAGCCGGTGACCACTGCAGACCTGGGCGGTGAGTCCGATGTCACACAGCTTCCGGGAGTCCCAGTCTGCCGGAGGGGCGATCGTGGTCACCCCGAGGTCGGCGCCTGTTTCCTGAACAGTCGCATAGACCTCGGCAGGACGGCTCTCGACCGCGTCCACCAGAGGGTGCTCTGCTCCACGCTGCGCAGTGAAGGGGGTCAACGTCCGCAGGACGGTGGTCTCCTGCGCGACGATCCTCAACGTCATCTCCGTCGGACGCTCAGCTCGTGTGGCTGCCGCCATCATCTCCTCGCGGCGGACGAGATCGTTGGCCATCACCCGTAACCGTCGGCCAGCGTGGGTCAGGTTCAGTCGGCCGTGAGAACGCTCGAAGAGCTCCGTCCCCAGTTCCTTCTCGAGCGCGGCGATCTGACGGGACACCGCAGGCTGGGATATGTGCATCCGAGCGGCACCGCGGGTCACCGATTCTTCCTCGGCAACGGCAAGGAAGTACTTCACTGTCCTGAGTTCCACGGGTATATGCCTCCAATGCATGGGATCAGTACAAAAATAGCATTCGACTGCATGAGTTACCTGGTTCACAATTGGTTAATCTGTTTATCCTCACTCACAAGAGAGCACCTGATGTCCCACGTCATCGACGATCAACGACTAAGCGACCCAACCGGACACCGCAGTCAGGCCGGGAAAGCACGCTTCGCGGCGTTTCTCGGGACCACCGTGGAGTGGTACGACTTCTTCATCTACAGCACGGCCGCCGCACTCGCATTCGGCCCGGTCTTCTTCCCC
This sequence comes from Corynebacterium sp. CNJ-954, assembly GCF_001942345.1. Taxonomy (GTDB): domain Bacteria; phylum Actinomycetota; class Actinomycetes; order Mycobacteriales; family Mycobacteriaceae; genus Corynebacterium. Next base: position 185,527 of record NZ_MKKI01000033.1, on the reverse strand, counting down.
CATCAGACTCAAGGCACCGCCCTCCTCCTGTCGTTCGCGACCTTCTGGTCCGGGTTCCTCGCCCGCCCCGTCGGCGCGATCGTCTTCGGCCACCTCGGCGACAAGGTCGGCAGAAAGAACACCCTGGTCGCGACACTGCTGATCATGGGAACAGCGACATTCTGCATCGGAATCCTGCCTGGCGCCGACACCATCGGCGTCTGGGCTCCGGTCCTCCTGGTGTTCTTCCGTGCCCTCCAGGGATTCGGTGTGGGAGGGGAATGGGGCGGCGCCGTCCTGCTCGCCTCCGAATCCGACGCAAAGAGCAAGACGGTCCGGGGCGGGATGTGGGTGCAGCAGGGATCTCCCGCCGGCAATATTCTCGCAACTGCCGCCTTCTCCCTCATCGCGCTTCTTCCCAATGACCAGTTCATCGCCTGGGGCTGGCGGGTTCCTTTCCTGCTCTCCGCCGTCCTGGTGATCATCGGTCTTGTCATCCGCACCAGGCTGGAGGAGTCCCCCGAGTTCATCCGGGCAAAGGAAGAGAACGCACAGGTCAAGATCCCCCTGGCTGTACTGCTCCGCGACCACTGGAAACCGACGGTTGCGGCCGTGTTCGCCAGCGCGATCGGAATCGCCATGGCCTACTTCGTGAGCACCTTCATGCTCTCCTACGCCACCAACAGTCTCAGCATCGACCGACAGCACATGCTCAACATCCTGCTGGGCGCGGCCGTCCTCCAGTTCCTCTGGCAACCGCTGGCGACACGTATCGCTGAGCGCATCGGAAGCAGCCGGTTCATGGTGGTCTCCCTGGTCGCACAGGCGATCTTCGTCATCCCGATGTTCCTCATGGCGAACACGGGCAACCTCGTCCTGATTGCGGTCGGCATCTACCTGTCCTACATGGCGGGCGCGGGTTACTACGCGGTCCTCGCCGGGTTCCTGGCTCAGGCGTTCCCTCCTGAGGTCCGCTACACCGGCGTCTCCTTCGCCTACCAGGCGTCGTCGACGCTCATCGGCGGGACGACGCCCATGCTCGCGCAGTTGTTCCTGAACTCCGTCGGTTGGCAGGGCGTCGCCGGATTCAACATCGTGCTGATCCTGGTGACCATCATCGGAGTTGCGGCCCTCGCGGCGATCACGGGCTTCAGCGCCGCCACCGAGCGACAGCAGCGGCACGTCGACAATGCTGCCAGTGCCGCCGAAGCCGCCAAAGCCACCGACTCCACCAACTCCGACACCCCACACTCCCCCATGGAGGCATGAGAATGTACATCGACACCATTATCGAGAATGCGAACATCACCACGGTTTCGGCGACCAGGCCACATGCCCACACGATCGGCATCCTGCACGGGCGGGTGGTCGGCCTCGACGACGATCTCACCGGCGTCGACGCACACACACGCATCGATCTCAACGGCGCCCCTGTCGTCCCGGGTTTCAATGACGCACATCTCCACTTCTCCATGCTCGGACTCGAAATGGTCCAGCTTGACCTCACCCCGGCCACGACACCCGACCTGGACACGCTCTACCGACGGGTGAAGGAATACGCCGCCCGTCGTCCGGAGGACGCATGGGTCATGGCGCAGGGGTACGACCAGAACAAACTCGGCGACCGGCATCCTGACCTGGAGGTCTTGGACAAGATCGCCGGCGGGCGGCCTGTCTACCTGCTCCACAACTCCCACCACATGGCCGTGGTCAATTCAGAGGCGTTGCGGCGGGCAGGTCACGATCCAGCCGTAGAACTGACGTGCCCGAACGGCGGCGCACTCGGACGGCGGGACGACGGCACCTTCAACGGCCTCCTGCAGGAACAGGCGATGACACTGGTCACGCACGTCCTGCGCCCGGTCCCCCAGGAGGACCTGATCGACGGGCTCGCCGCCGCGTCCCGCTGGTGTCTTCAGAACGGGATCACCAGCGTGACCGAACCGGGTGTCTCCGGGACGATGATCGGACACGGTCCCGCCGACATCCGCGCTTACCAGGAAGTCAGGGACCGGGGTCTGCTGACCACCCGCCTGACTCTCATGCCGTACATCGACGCCCTCCACGACCTCGGCGACATCGGGGTCGACGGGCTCGAGGAAGGCTGGGGAATCGACCTCGGAATCCGGTCCGGCCTCGGCGACGACCGGCTACGACTCGGCCCGGTCAAGATCATGAGCGACGGCTCCCTGATCGGGCGCACTGCCGCGATGTGCTGCGACTACCACGACACACCCGGCAACGCGGGGCTCCTTCAGTGGGACGAGGACGAGATGCGGCGTCTGCTGATCACCGCGCACCGCAACGGTTGGCAGATTGCGGCGCACGCCATCGGCGACCGGGCCCTCGACGAAGTACTCGATGCCTACGCCGAAGCCCAACGCCTGCATCCCCGGACGGATGTGAGGCACCGCCTCGAGCATGTCGCAGTGGCATCCGACGAACAGGTCTCCCGCATCATCACCGGCGGTCACATCCCCGTCCCGCAGGGCAGGTTCCTCTCTGAACTCGGTGACGGCTTCGAAGCCGCACTGGGCGCAGACCGCCTCGACCTCGCCTACCGGATGCGGAGCTTCGTGGATGCAGGCGTCGAACTACCAGGATCCACCGATGCACCTGTGGTACCCGGTGAGGCGATCCTGAGCATCCACGACATGGTGAACCGTCGGTCCGCGGGGGGCGTACATATCGGGCCGCAGGAGTCGCTGACCGCACATCAGGCCCTCCGTGCCTACACCCACGGATCGGCCTACGCGGTACATGAGGAGGACACCAAGGGGACGCTGGAGCCGGGGAAACTGGCGGATCTCGTCGTCCTGTCCGACCCGATCGACGAGGTCGAACCGAGCCACATCAAGGACATCCAGGTGCGCGCGACCATGGTCGGCGGGGAGTTCCTCTTCGATTCCGACGGGGTGCTCGCCCCGAACTAATAGTTCTAGGCCGGTGCACACTCCCGGGGAGAATGCGTGCACTGGGTAAGAACAATTTCCCGTCGGACAGGGCTGACAGGACGGGAGCGATCGCCCAGAGCCCCGCCGGGGAACCGTCCCCGGGACCACTCCAGGTCCACCCGCTCCGGTAAGACTGGAGAGCATGACACCCAGCGTCTCCACCGCCTCCACTGCCTCCCCCGATCTCCGGTCGACCTCGACCCGCCGCCACGGACACTCCGTCCGGGAACACGTCCTCACCGCGCCGCTGGTCCACCGCTCCCCGGACCCCCGCACCATCGAGGTCTACGCCCGCGAGTACGTACCGGACGGCGGCGAGGGCCGTCCCGTGCTGCTGTTCCTCCAGGGCGGTCCCGGCCACGGAGCGCCCCGCCCCGTGGCGCCCGGTGACGGCGGATCCCTGTCGGGGTGGCTCGGCGAGGCACTCAACCACTACCGGGTGATCCTGTTCGACCAGCGCGGCACAGGCCGCTCGACACCCGTCGATGTCGCAGCTCCCGAAGCGCTCGGCCCCACGCCCCAGGACCAGGCCGAGTACCTCACCCACCTGCGTGCCGACAGCATCGTGGAGGACGCCGAACTGCTTCGCCGGGCGCTCGGCGAAGATCCCTGGACGCTGTTGGGCCAGTCCTTCGGCGGGTTCTGCATCACCTCCTACCTTTCCCTCCGCCCCGAAGGCGTCCGTGAGGCCTTCTTCACCGGTGGACTGCCCGGCTATGTCAACGACCCGCACACCCGGGTGGACGACATCTACCGCGCCACATTCGCGAAGACCGCCATACGAAACGACCGCTTCTATGCGCGCTTCCCCTGGGCGGAACACCGCGTGGCCGAGATCTGCCGTCACCTGGACGACACCGAGGAGACGCTGCCGACCGGCGAACGGCTGACGTCGCGTAGGTTCCGTACCGTCGGCATGAACCTCGGCCGGACGGGAGGGTTCGACATGCTGTCCTACCTGCTGGAAGATCCCTTCCGTACGGTCCCCGGCAGCCCGGGTGCGGTGGGACGCCGTCGCCTACGCACTCCGTTCCTCAGCGAACTGGCCGACCACCTCAGCGTGTCGGACGCCCCGCTGTACGGGGTGATGCACGAGTCGATCTACGGCATCGACGCCGCCACGAACTGGTCGGCCCACCGCATCCGCGAACAGATCCCCGGTTTCGCGGAGAACACCGCAAGCGCCGACAGCCCCCTGTACCTCACCGCAGAGCACTTCTTCCCCTGGCAGTTCGAGGAAGATCCGGCGCTGCGCCCGTGGAAGGCAGTCGCCGACCTGCTCGCGGCAAAGGACGACTGGACGCCCCTCTACGACGCCGACCAGCTGCAGCAGACCAGCGTCCCGACCGCCGCCGCCGTCTACCTCGACGACATCTTCGTCCCCTTCGAACTGTCGATGGACACCGCCTCGACGATCCGGGGGCTGCGTCCCCACGTCACCAACCGCTGGGAACACAACGGAATCAGCCAGGACGGTGCCGCTATCCTGCGCCATCTGCGCGCGCTGGTGAAAGATCACTGATCCGGGATACTCTGTCTCCCCGTGACTGACACCACCTCAGACCCCGGCACACTGCCCCGACGGGACACTGTCCGGCTGCCGACCCTGGTCTCCCTCATCGTCGGATCCTGCGTCGGCGCGGGCATCTTCGCCCTGCCGCAGAACATCTCCGCGGTAGCCTCGCCGGGTGCCGCGGTCATCGGCTGGCTGATCACCGGTATCGGTATGTTGTGCGTGGCCTTCGTCTTCCAGGCGTTGGCGCAGCGCAAGCCGAACCTGGACTCCGGGGTGTACAGCTACGTGCGGGGCGGTCTCGGCGACTTCGTCGGGTTCGCCTCCGGCTGGGGGTACTGGCTGGGCAGCATCATCGCCCAGGTCGGCTACGCCACCCTGTTCTTCGGCTCGCTCGGCCACTTCCTCCCCCTCTTCGCCGACGGCCAGTCACTCGTCCAGGCGTTCTTCGTGTCGGGACTGAACTGGGTGATCTTCCTGGCACTGTCACGGGGAGTACGCCAGGCAGCCGTCCTGAACGTCGTCACGACCGCGGCGAAACTCCTGCCGATTCTCGCGTTCCTCGGGATCCTGGTCTTCGCCGGGTTCCACACCGAGATCTTCACCGCCGACTTCTGGGGGTCGGCGAACACCTTCGGCGACAACGCCGATGAGGCAGCCAGCCTGTCCGACCAGGTCAAGGGCATGATGTTGTTCACGGTGTGGGCATTCATCGGTGTGGAGGGCGCATCCACGTACTCACGCCGGGCACGCCGCCGCAAGGACGTCTCGATGGCGACTCTGCTGGGCTTCCTCACCGTCTTCCTGCTGCTGGTCATGGTCAGTTTCCTGTCCTACGGGGTGGCGCCCCGCGAAGAACTCGCCGCGATGGGTGACAACTCCATGGCGGAGGTCCTCGAGATCGTCGTCGGCCCCTGGGGCGCCGGGCTGGTCTCCATCGGCCTGTGCATCTCCGTGCTGGGCGCCTACGTCTCCTGGCAGATGCTGTGCGCCGAGCCGATCACCCTGATGGCGCAGGACGGTCTGCTCCCCCGCAAGCTGGGGTACGTCAACGGTCGTGGTGCCCCGGTCGTCGCCCAGCTGTTCTCGGCGATCGTGATCCAGCTGTTCATCGTGATCTTCTACCTCAACGAGTCCGCCTACACCACGATGGTCCAGCTGGCGACGTCGCTGTACCTGATCCCCTACCTGTTCTCGGCGCTGTACCTGATCTTCCTGTGCACCCGGGGTGAAGGAATATCCCACCCGGATGCCGGCACGAAGTTCGACCTCTCCGGCCCGACGGTGGGAGGCTCGACCAACCGTCGGCACCTGCTGATCGGTGTCCTGGCGTTCGTGTACTCCCTGTGGCTGTTCTACGCCGCGGACGTGAAGTACGTCCTGATGGGCATGGTGCTGATCGTCCCGGGCATGGTGGCCTACATCGTCACGCGCCGCCGCGCCGGCGGACGCGTGTTCAACGCCTTCGAATGGGTCATAGCCGTCGGCGTCACCGTGGCGGCGGTCATTGCGGTGGTGCTGATCGTCCAGGGGACGCTGAGCCTGTAGGAGCCACTCGCTCGCAGGCGCATATATAATACATGCATGACCGTCTCGCTCCAGATTCGCGACGTCCCGGAAGACACCCGCGACCGCATCGCCGAACAGGCGCGACGGCAGGGGAAGAGTGTCCAGGCGTATCTCCTGGAGTTGATCGAGCGTGAAGCCAGGTTCAGCGACAACCCCGCGATCTTCGATCGCACTGCGCACCTTCCGCCGCACACATGAGACTCACGGACGAACGCCCCCGGAGAATTCCTCCGGCCAGAGGGCAGTTAACATTCGCACTCCATAAGGTGCTTAACATGCCAAAACGCCAGGTCAGATTTTCTGAAGTTGATGATGGAGTGCGATATCTGACACAGCAGTGCCGGCGACAACCTCAGTGAAGAACCAGCGGCCCGCTCAGCGCTTCGGGTCGTCCGGCGATCCCGACGACCCGGACGACGAGGATCCCCGCCCCCGGCGGCGACGCTGCTCCCACAGCACCACAGCGGTGGAGCGTGGGACGTGGACGATCTCGCCGCGGCGACCACCCCGCGCCGCCTGACCGGAGTTCTGCTCGGCGTTTGCTAGCCTCAACTGCAGCACGTCCACCTCGTCCTTCAGATCCCGGACCTGGTTCTGGAGGTCGATGATCGCCTTGATCCCGGCGAGGTTCACCCCCTCGTCGTGGCTGAGCCGCTGGATCTCCAGCAGCTGCTCGATGTCGTCACGGGAATAGCGGCGACCGCCGCCGCTGGTCCGCTCGGGTGAGACCAGCCCCAACCTGTCATAGGTGCGCAGGGTCTGTGCGTGCATCCCCGTGATCTCCGCGGCGACGGAGATCACGAACACCTCCCGGGATTCGCCCGGAACGTCTCCGTTCCTGTCACTCATCTTCAATCACCAGCTGTCTGTCAGTTGCCGGACCAGCCCGCACGGGGGTCGAAACCGGTTCGTTTCTCTTCCTCAGCGTAGTGACGCAACGCACTCGCCGCGCCCTCGTCGAGATTCTTCGGCACCGCGACCTTCACCGTCACCAGCAGGTCACCGGACGCACCGTTGCGCTTGGTGACACCGCGGCCACGGATACGCAGCGTCGTCCCGTCCGCGGTTCCCGCCGGGATCTTCACCCGCACGCGGGTGTCCAGCGTCGGCACAGTGACCGCCCCACCGAGCGCGAGTTCGGTGAAGCTGACCGGCACGGTCATCTTCAGGTCGTCACCGTTGCGGGTGAAGAGGTCATCGGGCCGGACGTGAACGGTGACGAACAGGTCACCGGCGGGACGCCCGCGCTCGCCCGCCTCACCCTGGCCGGCGAGGCGGACCTTCTGTCCGTCGACGACACCGGCGGGCACGCGCACGGTGATCGTCCGGGTGCGGGTGATCCGGCCGGTCCCCGAGCAGTCGTGGCACGGGTCCTCGATCCGGGTGCCGGTGCCGTTGCAGTCGGAGCAGGGGCGGGAGAAGCCGAACGCACCACGGTTCTCCGACACCACACCGGTCCCGGAACAGGTGCCGCACCGGGAGCTCGACGTCCCCGGAGTCGCACCGGAGCCGTGGCAGGTCGTACATGCTGCCGGGCTGGTCAGACGGATCGGGACGGTGACACCCTTGGTCGCCTCGCGGAAGTCCAGGGTGATCTCCGTCTCGACGTCCGCACCACGGGTCCGTCGCTGGGTGCGGGTGCCGGACCCGCGGGAACCGCCGCCGAACATGTCGCCGAAGACGTCACTGAAACCTCCACCGGCACCGCCACCACCACCGGCACGGTTGAAGAGGTCCCCCAGGTCGAAACCGTCGAAACCGCCGGCGCCTCCAGGGCGGCCAGTGCCCCCGGCACCGCCGGGCGCGCCTCCGAACCCACCGAAACCGCCGCCCGGAGCACCGTAGCCACCGCTGGCGACCATCTGCTTCAGTTCGTCGTACTCGGCGCGCTTGTCCTTGTCACCGAGTACCGAGTAGGCCTCCGAGGCGGTCTTGAACCGGTTCTCGGCCGCGGTGTCCCCCGGGTGTGCGTCGGGGTGGTTCTCCCGCGCGATCTTGCGGTAGGCCTTCTTGATTTCGTCGGCCTCCGCGGTGGACGACACGCCGAGGTCGGCGTAGTAGTCCTTGTCGATCCACTCCTTCTGGGCCACCTGGTTCCTCTCTTCCTGAACAGTCCCGGTTGTGCCGGGGTCTCCGGTCTTCTGCTGTGTCTCCGGGGGCCGCAGCCACTGGCCGCAGAGCCCGGAACCCTCTCATGAAACTTGAGCCTATCACGCTAAGGTCTATCTCCTGTAACGCACGTCGAGCGGCAGACATTCCCGGCTGTTAGGGTAGGTTCCCATGTTCTCCAGAGACGGTCGGAAGCGGCCCACCCCACGGCGGGTCGTCGACCCGGAGGCACCCGACGCGATGTTCCCCCACCTCCCCCGCCAGCGCGCTGACCTGCTGCGGGAGGAGACGATGCGGTACCTCCACGCCGAGGGGTTCGACACCACCTGGCGCCCGGACGGGTACATCGTCGCCACACCCGCCCCCGAGGAGGATCGGGAGGATCGGGAAGAGGGGGAGGACAGGAAGACGGAGCAGGACGCCCGGCCCCCGCAGCCCCGCCGACTCATCGGCCTGGACAACCTCTCCCTCCAGATCGCCGCAGCGCCACATGCACCGGTGTCCGAGATCATCGAGTTGATCCGGTACTTCCTGGCCACGGTGCTCACCGAGATCGACGTCGACGCACTGCCGGACGCCGATTTCCTCCGGCACCTTCACGTGCGGCTCACCGCACACAGCGCCCTCGACGCCGCGTCCGGCGCGGTGGACGACGCCTCCCGCGATTTCACCGGCGACCTGCACGTCTCCCTCGTCCTGGACACGCCGGACGCCATCATGACGCTCAACGACGAGGCACTCGCCGCCCACGGCACCGCGACCCGGGAGCAACTCGCCGACCTCTACCGCGTCGGGTACCGCAACACCTGGCAGGAGCTCCACGACGCCACCGTCGACGTCAACGAGGTCCACGGCGATGTACACGGTGACGCCCCCGGCGCACACTTCCACGTCGTGGAGTCCGACTCCTTCTTCCTCGCCAGCGCCCCGCTGTTCCTCGATGAACTGCTGCCCCGCTGGCTCCCCGACCTGGATACCTCCGCCGGGGTGATGGTCGCCGTGCCACACCGTCACCTGATGCTCGTCCGGGAGGTCACCACCGGACAGGACCTGCTCGACGGGATCAACACCATGACCTCGGTCGCGCTCGCCCAGCTCACCACCAACCCCGGCCCGCTCACCGCCCGGCTCCACCTCGCGCACGACGGCGACGTGCGCGTCTTCACCGACATCACCACCGGCGAGGACGGCCAGAGAATCCTCGAGGTCGACCCCGACAACTACCTGCTGTCCCGGCTCGAGAGCGAGAACTGACCACGGTGAAGAAGAAGGCGAACACCGGACGTGTATCCGGCGGGCTCAGTCGGCGGGCTTTCCTCATCGGTGGCGGTGTCGGCGTCCTCGGGGCGGGTGCCGTCCTCGGTGGCGGGGCACTGCTCCGCAGCCGCGACGAGGACGACGGGTCGGACGGGCTCCCCCGTGCCGTCGATCCCGGCCCGCTGCAGCTGCAGGTCGGCGGGGACGACCATCCTGGACGCGTCACCGTCCTGACCACGACAGGGCGCCGTCTGGTCCATTTCGACGGGTACCGGTTGACCACCTCCACCGGCACCCGCGGCGCCACCGTCGACGACCCCGGCAACGGCCGTCCCGGTTCCGGCCCCGTCCGCATCAACTTCGAGGTCACCGATCCGGACTACACCGCCTCGGTCACCTACCGTGCCGACGGGGGCCGGGTCACCGCCGACTGGGAGTTCACCGCTCCGGGCGACGGCCTTGATTCCGCGGGACGGGCGCTGCTGCGCGGCGGACGGGTCTACCGCACCCTCGTGGACGCCCGTGACACCTCCGAACTCCACGTCCCCGCCAGCCGGTGGGTGCGCGACTCCCGCGGCGGAGTGCCGGTCCAGGAGCGTGTCGCCGAACTCAACTTCATCGACTGGGACATGCCGGACAGCGAGGGGGGCGACGGTGACGAAGCTGACGACGGTGCAGCCCGGCTCTACGGCTGTATCACCACCGCCACCAGCACCTCCCGTAGCGACACGATGCTGCACGCCGCACCGTCCCGCGACGACGACGGTGTCTGGCGCTCCCGTATCGAGTTCCGCGCCGACACGACCGTCGGTACGGCCCGCAGTCTCGTCGACGACGGACGGACACTGCTCGCCGGCGCCGTGCTCGGGAGCACGGGACTGCCCGACCCCACCGTCGACATCACCAGTGCAGCCACCTACAACGTCGTCGCCGGAAGTGGCCCGCGAACCTTCACCGTCGGTCTCGCCGGACGGTCCGCACAGTCCACGCAGTCCCGATCCAGCACGAGTATCGAGGTCATCGCCCGTGACTTCGACGGCACCGAGATCCACCGTTCCCACCATGAGGTGGCCGTCCCGCGGGACGGTGACTCCGCTGACTCCGCCGGCTCCGCCGCTTACGTCGACACCGACGTCACCATCAACCTGCCCGGTCCCCGGTCCTGGTGCTCCATCGAGGCCACCAGCGCCGACTCCTTCGCCCGCACCGCCGCCGCCGTCTGGCCCGACCATGACTTCGGGCCGTCCGACCAGTCCATCATCGGACTCGGCGGCTTCGCCTCCACACCGTCCCCCGGCAGCGCACAGAGTCCTGGGCTGGAGTCACGCAGTGCAGAACGCGCCCTGTGGCGTCGTCTCGGTGTCCGGCACCTGCGTAACCCCTGGCTGACCGCCGAGGAATCCAGTGAACTCGGCATCAGCACCGCCGCACAGCCCGGAGGATCGCCCGGTAAGTTCGATGACGCCTCCGGTGGTGAGAGTTTCAGCGAGTGGGCGGAGAAAGCTCTCGACCGCGGGGAGAACGCCGGTGCCGCGCACTACGAACTCCTCAACGAATGGAGTCTCGCCGGCGCCGACACCGTGGAGCTCGCCACCGAGTACACCGACCAGTGGCTCATCCCCTTCCGCGCCGAGATGGACCGTCGGGGCACCGACGCCAAACTGCTCGCCATGCCCCTGGCGGGATGGGACGCCCAGTTCCTCGACACCATCCGCGACCGCGACGGCTGGAAACTGCTCGACGGCATCGCCGAACACGCCGGCCGTGGCAACTACGTGCCCGACTACGACGGCGGGAAATGGAACTTCCTCGGGCAGGTGCGCACCGCCCGCGCCTATCTCGACGGCCATACCACCGACGCCGACTCGCCCACCGAGTTGTGGCTCACCGAGACCTACGCCTGCACCCGCCCCAACGCCTGGTGGTACGACGACGAACGCACCGCCGCAGACTCCGTCCTGCTGACCCTCATGCTCGCGAAGGCGGAAGGGGTCAGCGGGGTGCACTGGTTCCAACTCGCCGACGGACTCTGGCACGACAAGTACGGCGTGAACCCCACCGAATCCGAGTACCACTACGGACTCCTGCACGCGGACCGCTCACCCAAACCGTCTCTCCCCGCCTTCGCGTTCGCCGCGGAGATGCTCGACGGTGCGGAGTTCCTCGGCTGGATCGAGTCCCCTCACCCCGACCTGCGGGGTTTACGGTTCACCCGTGACGGTTCGGCGTTCTGGGTGCTCTGGAGCAGGCAGGACGGCTACCTCAACAACGCCGCCCACGGCACCGACAGCTACTTCCCGCACCCCGAACCGTGGATCCCGCCCGAGGGATCGTCCCTGCAGGTCACGGTCCCCGGTGCGACCCGGTGCCAGGACGTGCTCGGCCGCGACCTCGACACCGACGGCGAGAGCGTCACCGTGACCGGTTCCCCGGTGGTGGTGACCGGGGACTCCGGGGATCTCGGCGCCGGGCTCCCCGGCCCCGACGTCGTCACCGGGGAAATGAGTGTCGCCCTGACCGACGTCACCGCCCGCCGCGGCGACAGCCCCGGCACGCTCGTCGTCGAGGGCGTCAACGACACCGGGGGACGACTCGGCATCCGGATCATGGGACGGCAGGTCCGCGGTGTCATCAACGAGACCTCACTGGTCGTCGCCGAGGGCAGGTTCACCGAGACCGTGGAGATGGGTGATGCCATGCCGGAGGGTACGGAGGGCACGGAGGGCACGGACTCTCCGTCCGACAGTGCAGCCGCGGCCGGCGGGGCCGTCGGCGCAGGGTCCGGGCGTCCCCAGGTCCGGATCATGGCGCAGCGTCGTGAGAAGGTCACCGCCTCCGCTGCCGAGGAACAGGCCTACCGGGCGGAGTACTACCGCACTGTGTGACCGGCCGATAATGTAGACAGGCATGTTCTTCCGAAACGGCAGGAAACGCCGCGCCACACGGCGGGACTCCGACCCCACCGCGCCGGACGGGATGTTCCCCCACCTTCCGCGTCACCGAGCCGACTTCCTGCGTCAACAGACCCTGCGCCTGCTCGACGACGAGGGCTACGACACCACCCTGCGCCCTGACGCCGTCATCGAGGCCCGGTACGTCGCTCCGCCCGAGCACCCCTCAGATTCCCCGGAACCGGCGACGCTGTTCATCAGCCTGGAGACCCTCTCGCTGCAGTTCGCCGATACGGGAGCCCACGCCAACCTCTCTGAACTCCTCGAACTGATCCGCAGCCACATCCACGCCGTCACCACCGGCACCGGTGAGTCTCCCCGTCACTCCCTCGCAGACCTGCCCGACGCCGACTTCCTGCGACAACTCCGTATCCGGCTCGCGACGACAGAGACGCTCGCCGCCATGTCGGGCACCGTCGACGACGCCTCCCGGGAGTTCACCGGTGACCTCCACGTCTGCCTGGTGCTCGACACACCGGACACGGTGATGGTGCTCGATGACGACGCGCTGGCCGCCCACGGTTCGGCGACCACCGAGGAACTCAGCGACCTGTACCGGGTCGGTTACCGCAACACCTGGCAGGAACTGGTCGACTGCCACGTCAGTGTGACGCCGGTCCAGGAGATCGTGCGGGGAACTGCTCAGGGGGAGGTCCTGGAGGCCGACACCGCAGCACGGTTCTGGACGGTGGAGTCTGACTCGTTCTTCCTGTCCAGCGCAACCCTGTTCCTCGACGACCTGCTCCCCCGGTGGCTTCCCGACCTCGACCTGACCCACGGTGTCCTCGTCGCGACTCCCCACCGCCACCTGCTGCTGATCCGCGAGGTCAGCACCGGCCAGGACCTGCTGAACGGTATCAAGGCCATGAGTACCGAGGCCCTGACCCAGCACCGGAGCAATCCGGGTCCGCTCAGCGCCCGACTGCACCTCTGGCACGAGGGTGAGACCACCGCCTTCACCGACATCTCCACCAATGCTGACGGGCAGCAGGTCGTCGCGATCCACCCGGACGCCTATCTCGCGTCACGCATCGAGTCCTGAACTGCTGAAAAAGTCTCCGCCCGTGCACGCTGTCCGGGGAACAGCGCACGGGCGGAGACGTATTCGGGGAGACTCCGGGATGGGGGAGTCGGCTAGCGGTCTGCGATGACCACCATGGCGGTGCGCAGCACGCGGTCGCCCAGGCGGTAGCCCCTGCGCAGGACGGTGCCGACGGCCTTGTCGTCGCCACTGGAGGTGTCCTGCACAGCCTCGTGCTTCGACGGGTCGAACTCATCGCCCTCGGCGCCGAAGGTCTCGACCTTCAGACCGTTGAGCACGGAGTCCAGCTTGTCGGCCACGGCCTTGAGCGGACCGTTGAGGTCACCGTGCTGCTCAGCGAGATCCAGGTCGTCCCGGATCGGCAGCAGGGAGGCGGCGACGTCCGCCTTCGCTGCCTCACCGATGCCCACCCGGTCCCGCTCGGTACGGCGACGGTAGTTCGCGTACTCGGCGCTGACCCGTTGAAGGTCGGCGGTGCGCTCGGCGAGCTGGGCCTCCGCGTCGGAGAGTTCGCCGGAACCGTCGATGTCGGCGTCCGCGGTCTCGGGGACCCCGTCCTCGACATCACCGGCAAGCGCCTCGGTGGTCTCCTCGGCAGCTTCCTCGGCCTCGACGGTCTCGGCGTCGACCGCACCGTCAGCAGCTTCGGCGTCGATGACTGCGTCCTCTTCCGGGGTGGTCTCGGCCAGGTCCGGCGAGGTGTACTCCTCGTCGGTCACGTCCGGGTCACCGGGGTTGTCGGGCATGGTCACTTGGAATCATCTCCGGACTTGTTGTCGTCCTCGTCAACGACCTCGGCGTCGACGACGTCGTCGTCAGCGGCACCCTCGCCGGCACCTTCGCCACCTTCAGCGTTGGCGGCCTCGGCCTCGTAGATGGCCTTACCCATCTCCTGGCTCTCGGCGGACAGCTTCTCGACGGCGTCCTTGATCGCTTCGATGTCGTCGCCCTTCAGCGCCTCGTCGACGGCGGTCGCAGCGTCCTCGACCTTGGTCTTGGTCTCCTCGGAGACCTTGTCCTCGCTGTCGGAGAGGAACTTGCGGGTCTGGTAGGCCATCGACTCGGCGGAGTTACGGACCTCCTGCTCCTCGCGACGCTTCTTGTCCTCGTCGGCGTGGGCCTCGGCGTCCTTGACCATCTGGTCGATCTCCTCCTGCGTCAGGCCGGAGCCGTCCTGGATGGTGATCGAGGTTTCCTTGCCGGTGCCCTTGTCCTTGGCGGTGACGTGCACGATGCCGTTGGCGTCGATGTCGAAGGTGACCTCGATCTGCGGCACGCCACGCGGAGCGGGGGCGATGCCACCGAGCTCGAAGGAGCCGAGCAGCTTGTTCTGCTGAGCCATCTCGCGCTCACCCTGGAAGACCTGGATCTGCACGGAGGGCTGGGAGTCCTCGGCAGTGGTGAAGGTCTCCGACCGCTTGGTCGGGATGGTGGTGTTGCGCTCGATGAGCTTGGTCATCACGCCACCCTTGGTCTCGATACCGAGGGACAGCGGGGTGACGTCGAGCAGCAGGACGTCCTTGACGTCTCCGCGCAGCACACCTGCCTGCAGGGCGGCGCCGACGGCGACGACCTCGTCCGGGTTGACACCCTTGTTCGGCTCCTTACCGCCGGTCAGTTCCTTGACCAGGTCGGAGACGGCGGGCATGCGGGTCGAACCACCGACGAGCACCACGTGGTCGATGTCGGCGACCTTGAAGTCGGCGTCCTTCAGGACGGACTCGAAGGGCTTCTTCGTCCGGTCAAGCAGGTCCTGGGTGATGCGCTGGAACTCGGTACGCGACAGCGTCTCGTCGAGGAACAGCGGATTCTTGTCCTGGTCGACGGTGATGTACGGCAGGTTGATGCTGGCCTGCTGGGAGCTGGACAGCTCGATCTTGGCCTTCTCCGCCGCCTCACGCAGACGCTGCAGGGCCATCTTGTCCTTGGACAGGTCAACACCGTTGGCGGTCTTGAACTTCTCGACGAGCCAGTCGACGATGCGCTGGTCCCAGTCGTCGCCGCCGAGGGAGTTGTCGCCGGAGGTGGCACGCACTTCGACGACGCCGTCGCCGATCTCCAGCAGGGAGACGTCGAAGGTACCGCCACCGAGGTCGAAGACCAGGATGGTCTGCTCCTTGTCGCCCTTCTCCAGGCCGTAGGCCAGGGCAGCGGCGGTCGGCTCGTTGACGATACGCAGGACGTTCATGCCGGCGATCTGGCCGGCGTCCTTGGTGGCCTGACGCTGTGCGTCGTTGAAGTAGGCCGGCACGGTGATGACGGCGTCGGTGACGTCCTCACCGAGGTAGGACTCGGCGTCCCTCTTGAGCTTCTGGAGGGTACGGGCGGAGATTTCCTGGGCGGTGTACTTCTTGCCGTCGATCTCGCCGGTGGTCCAGCTGTCGTCGCCGATGTGGCGCTTGACGGAGCGGATGGTGCGGTCGACGTTGGTGACCGCCTGGTTCTTCGCGGACTGTCCGACGAGCACCTCACCGTTCTTGGCGAAGGCGACGATCGACGGGGTGGTCCGGGCGCCCTCGGAGTTGGCGATGACGGTGGCCTCGCCACCTTCCAGCACGCTGACGACCGAGTTGGTGGTTCCCAGGTCGATTCCGACTGCACGTCCCATGTTGACTTCCTCCTGCTGTTCTTGAGCTTGTTAAGTGAGCCGCGCTCAAGTCTGCACCTGCCGTTCCGAGGTGTCAACCTGAGTTGAGTGCTTGCGACTCAATGTCTGACATCCTGTACAACTCACGGCGCGTCAAAGTTGTTCCCGGTTCACTCAACTTTTTTTCGGAGCTTTCTCCGGAGCTTTCTGGAGCGCAGCGCACTCCCCTAGAATCAACCTCCATGAGCCTGCAGATGCGCCTCCTCGCCGCCCTCCCCGGACGATCCGGACGGTCATCCTGGTCCTCTGCGGAGAAAGTGCGCGACCTCATGGGACGAGCACATCCGTCCGCTCCCGTGCCCCATGAGCTCTACCAGGTCAACCACGTGGTCACGGACACAGTCACCACCGCGGACGGCGAGTTCACCACGCACAGTCTCGTGCCCGCCACCGACGACCCGCGGGACACACCGCTGGACATCTGCATCTACGTCCACGGCGGCGGTTACGTCCACGGCCTGAGCACCGCCCACTGGAACTTCATCAGCGACATCGCCGGGGCCGGGATGAAGGTCATCGTCCCCGACTACGGGCTGGCACCGGAGTACGAGGCCACCGCCGCCGCCCGACTGCTTGACACGGTGCTCGACCGCGCCGTCGCCGAAGCCGACGCATCAGGTCTGGGTGTCCGACTCGCCGCCGACTCCGCCGGTGCCGGCCTCGCACTGGGCTGGATGCTCGACCGGACCGACAGGAGCAACCGGACCAGCAGAATCGACCGGGTCGTCCTCAGCTCCCCCTGGCTCGACGCGACCTGCAGCAGCCCCGGCACCGACGAACTCGCCGCCGAGGACCCCTGGCTGCACCCGGACGGACTCCGCATCGCAGGGGAGGCGTGGGGACGGCTCGTCGGCGTCGATTCGGTGCTGGTCAGCCCGCTGAAGGCGTCGGATGCGGCCCTCGCGTCCCTGCCGCCCGTGCATATCTGGAGCGGCACACGGGACGTGCTGCACGCCGACGCGACACTCCTCGCCCGACGTAGCGGATGCGGCATGACCGTTGTCGACGGTGCGCTCCACAACTTCCCGTTGCTGCGCACACCAGAGGGGAGAACCACACGCGGTGAGATCATCTCCCGACTCGCGGAGTGAGCAGGACGACACGTCCGACGTCGCCGCGGATTAGTGTGATAGTCCTCGGGGGCTAGAATAGACCGGACCGTTCCGTGCGCCGGTGCCATACAGCACGGCGCAGAACCGTGTGACGAGACGAAGAGACCAGATGAGCAACCCCTCAGACCCCCACCGCCACCATGGCGATGACCTCCCGCGCGATACTGACGCGTTCGAGGACACCGAGTTCTCCATGGGTTCCAAGGACGCCACGGCGGGAGCCGACGGCAGTTCCACGGGAGCACCGGCGGGCAGCTCCGGCGGCCTCGACGGGGCCGAGGGATACGACGCCGAGGTCGACTCCTCCGGCGACACACACGGCACCACCGGGCCCGACGGTGACCGGGAGGTCATCGACGCCGAATCGACAGAGGTGACCGACGACGGGGAACCGCTGGGCTCCGCCCGCGATCCTGAGGTCACCGGCATCATCCCGATCGTCAACGACGACCGCATTTCCGAACACGAGCAGAAGCTCAGCGAAAGCAAGGAAGATACCGCCACCACCGTCATCCCGACCGCCGGCGCCTCCGAGGCAGTCGGCGCTGACGCCGGTGCCAGCGCAGGTGCAGGTGGAGACGGAGCCTCCTCGGCGTCCACCCCCGCCACCGGTGGTGGAGGGGATTCCGACGGCCCACCGCCGGGCAACGGCTCGCATCCCTGGTTCGCACGGTTCCCCACGTGGGGTTGGATCCTCGTCATCGGGCTGGGACTGTCCGTCATCGGCGCAGCCACGGCTGTCGCACTGATGCGCACCGGCGACGGTGAAGAGCGGCATTCCCCCTACTCCAGCGTCGTCCCCAGTTACCATCGCCCAGAGGCCTGGGATTCGAACAAGTCGATCCCCACCGCAGAGCCCGACAACAGCGCGGGCAGCGACTACTACTACGAGCCGGAGTACAACGAGCCCGAGGAGTACACCCCCGCCACCCCGGAGGAGTCGGAGGAGTCCGCCCCCTCCTCCCAGTCACCGGCCCCGAGTGAGCAGAACCCCGGTAACGGCGGGAACAGTGGAAACAGTGGAAACAGTGGAAACTCCGGCAACAACGGCAACGGTGGGAACAACGGCGGTAACGGCAACACCGGCGGCGGCAACCAGACCACCCCGGGTGGCGGGACTGGCGGCGACGGTAACAACGGCGGCGGCAACGGCACCGGCGGCAACAACGGCGGCAATACCGGTGGTAACGAAGGCGGCACCGAGGGCGGTGACACCGGACCCGGAACCGGTGAAGGAGACGGCGCCGGGGAGTGACCACCCGAATCAGGGTTGACCTACACGGTTGATTCCGGCGAGTTCGGACGGTCGACTGTCACGGCGGCAGGGCGACTGGCACAATTGCTGGAATGAGCACTGAAGAAAAGAACGCGCAGGAGCCCGACGGTCACGGTGGTCATAGCGGACTCGCCGGGCACAGCGCGCCCCGGCAGCCACGCCCGTTGGACCAGTCGACGAAGCTCCAGAACGTCCTCTACGAGATCCGCGGCCCGGTCAACTCCGAGGCCGAGCGGATGGAGGCGGACGGTCACCGCATCCTCAAGCTCAACACCGGCAACCCTGCAGCCTTCGGCTTCGACGCCCCCGACACGATCGTGCAGGACATGATCGCCGCCCTGCCGTACGCGCAGGGGTACTCCCAGTCGAAGGGCATCCCCTCCGCCCGTCGTGCGATCGTCGCCCGGTACGAGGTCGTCCCGGACTTCCCGGCGTTCGACATGGACGACGTGTTCATCGGGAACGGCGTCTCCGAGCTGATCACCATGACCACCCAGGCCCTGCTCAACGACGGCGACGAGGTGCTCATCCCTGCGCCGGACTACCCGTTGTGGACGGCGGCGACCACCCTGTCCGGCGGGAAGCCGGTGCACTACCTCTGCGACGAGGAAGACGACTGGGCCCCGTCGATCGAGGACATCGAGTCGAAGATCACCGAGCGCACCAAGGCGATCGTGATCATCAACCCGAACAACCCCACGGGCGCGGTGTACAGCCGCGAGGTCGTGCAGAAGATCGTCGACATCGCCCGCGAACATTCCCTGCTGCTGCTGTCCGACGAGATCTACGACAAGATCCTCTACGACGACGCCGTGCACGTGAATACTGCGTCGCTGGCCCCCGACCTGCTCTGCATTACCTTCAACGGCCTGTCCAAGGCCTACCGGGTCGCCGGCTACCGGGCCGGGTGGGCGGTGATCACAGGGCCGAAGGAACACGCGAAGGGCTTCATCGAGGGGCTGACGTTGCTGGCGTCGACCCGTCTGTGCGCCAATGTTCCCGCCCAGTACGGCATCCAGGTCGCGCTGTCGGGGCGGCAGTCGATCGACGACCTCGTCCTGCCGGGAGGACGGCTGCTGGAGCAGCGCAACACCGCGTACACGAAGCTGAACGAGATCCCCGGCATCAGTGTGGTCAAACCGATGGGCGCGTTGTACGCCTTCCCGAAGATCGACCCCGAGGTCCATGAGATCCACGACGACGAGCAGTTCATGTTCGACCTGCTGCGTTCCGAGAAGATCCAGATGGTGCAGGGCACAGGCATGAACTGGCCGTCCCCCGACCACTTCCGCGTGGTCACCCTGCCGTGGAAGCAGGACCTCGCCGAGGCGATCGACCGGCTGGGGAACTTCCTGTCCTCCTACAGGCAGTAGGACGCCCCTGACGTGAACGCCAGTTCCCGGACGCCTCACCGTCCCCGCCGGCTGCTCTCCTTCCTCCGGACCCGTCGGCTCACGCAGCTGGGCGTGATCGAGACGGTCCTGGCCGCGGCCCTCACCCTGTTCGAGCTGCTGGAGATCCCGGACACCGTTCCTGTCGGCACGGCCGTGGTCGCCTGCCTGACACTGGTGCTCGTCGGCGGTGCCGCGAAATTCCCCGTCGCCGCCTCGATGCTCTCGCTCCTGCTCGTCCTGGCGACGTTCGTCTTCGACGACGTCGTACCCGTGTACTCCATCTTCTTCACCATGCTCATCGTGGAGATCGTGACTGCCAGTGGGCAGATCCTGCTCGGCGGGTCTCTGGCGTTCACGCACTGGGTCCTGTCCGCGGTCGACGCCCAGGACATGTCACTGACCACCGATGTGGCGGCACTGACCATCGTCGCCCTGGTCCTCGTCGCGGCCTACATGATCGGTTGGTCACGGGCGAACCACGGCCGCCAACGCGAGAAGCTCCGGCGCTCTCTCGCCGCCCAGGAGCGTCAGCAACGCCTGGAACTCGCCCGCGAACTGCACGACTCTGTCGCCACGTCCTTGACCAGTGTGGTGATGCAGGCCCAGGCTCTCACCCTGCTCCCGCCGGACGGTGGAACGAACCACCGTCAGGGGCTCGAGCACATCTCGGAGTCGTCGAGAGAGGCCCTGTCCAACCTGCGCACGATGCTGCAACTGCTCAACGAGAATCCGACCCGCGCCTGTTTCCGGACCCGGGTCGCCGGCCCACCCCTCGACGTCGCCGTCGCCAGGGCGGCACAGGAACTCGAGGCACACTCGCTGAAGGTGTGCTCGACCATCGACCTGCCACCGGATGTCACCGCGATGGTGAATGCGCCCGACCCCGGAGAGATGCATGACGCCTCGGCGGGCCCCTGGATCGACCGGGATACCGCGGTCAAGGTGCTCACCGAGATGACGTCGAATGCGGCGAAGCACGCCCTCCCTCACTCGACGGTCTACCTGGGCTGCCACGTGCAGGACGACGACGTCGTGATCACCATGACCAACCCTGTCCACTCTCGCGACGGGGTGATCCGGGACGACGTGCTGTCCAGCGGGATGGGTCTGGACTCCATGCGGACGAGGGCCGCGAAGGCCGGGGGTACGGTGGAGGCTGGCGTGGCCACCCCCAGTGAGCGAACGGGCAGCGTGACGCCTGAGGGCACGGCGACGGTGGGGGGATCGGACGCCCTCTTCTGGCGTACCACCCTCCGACTGCCTATAGTTGTTATCAAATCTTGATAATCACCCCTCACGCCAATCCTAGGAGCACCTATGTCAATTTTGCCTGCTCACGGCCGTCGTCTTCTCCTGGCGGCCACCACTGTCGCGCTCACTGCAGGGCTGTCGACCGGGGTCTCCTCCGCGGAGTCCGTCACGACGAACGCCTCTGGATCATCGCCGGCCCCGTCGTCCGTCTCCGCGCCCCTCTCATCCTCCTGGGTCGACTCCAAACGGTCGATCTCCGACATCTTCAGCTGCAAGTACCAGCCCAACCTTCCGTGGTGCCGTAAACGCTGAGAGACTCCACCAGCACCCTGCCTGATATGCCCTCTCCCCGTGTCCGCCTGCTGATCGTGGACGATGATCCTCTCGTCCTTTCTTCCCTACGCCTCTACTTCGGATCGCCTGCAGGTGAGCCCATCGAGGTGGCGGGCGAAGCATCCACCGGTCCCGAAGCGCTCGAGATCCTGACGAACTGCGCCGGGGACACCCCCGTTGACGTCGTCCTGGCCGACATCCACCTGCCCGGTATGGACGGTGTGGAGTTGCTCAACCACGTCCGCGCACTCCCGGATCCCCCGGTGTTCGTGGCGATGACAGCGCTCGACGAGGAGGAGACGATGCTCTCGGTGCTCGCGCAGGGCGGTCGGGGCTACATTCTCAAGAGTTCGCGTCCCGAGTTCATCATCGACACCGTGCTCGCCACCGCCAGCGGCGGAACTGTGGTCAGTCCACAACCGGCATCGAACCTGGTGCGGCATCTCACGCCGGAGGTGCACGAAGCCCGTCCTTCAACCGCACCGGAACCGCCACTGGGCCGGACGGTGTCACCGGAGCTGCCCCGTCTTTCCGCCTCGGAGGAGAAGATCCTGTCGCTGCTGTGCATCGGCCTGTCCAATGCCGAGATCAGCCGGAAGACCGGACGATCGTCGAGCATGGTGAAGAAGCAGGTCTCCCAGCTGCTCGGCAAGTTCGGTGCGTCCACCCGCGTGCAGCTCGCGGTGTTGGCGGTCGAGGCTGGCTTCCGTCCCGACGACGTCCGGTAACCCCAGGGCGGTGTGCGGGCTAATATCCGTCCTATGACGTCCCACCACCGCCCACGGGGCCGTATCGCTACCGCACCTGCCGCGCTGATCCTTGCCGTGTTCCTGGGGACCGCAGGAGCAGCGCCCGCAACAGCAGGGGCCGCATTCCCTGACCCCGGGCAGCCTGGTGTGGAGGGCAGGACCGGCAGCATCGTCAGGGTCGACGATCTTCCCGAGGAGCTCGTTCTCACCCACGCCTCCCGCGGGTGGGTGTTCGAGTACACGACGTCCGGTCCCGACGGTGGGGCGGCGACCAGCCTCGGCACCCTCTACCTGCCCGACGGCCCCGCGCCGGACGGCGGATGGCCGGTCGTCGCCTACGGCCACGGTACCCAGGGATTAGGAGACAAGAACGTCAGTTACACCGGATGGGTCGGTGAGGGGAATTCCGGTGACCAGTATCTCGCCGAATGGCTGGATGCCGGATTCGCTGTCGCCGCCCCTGAGTACGTGGGGCTGGGCACCGACGGGGTCCACCCGTACCTGAACACGCACAGTGCCGGGGCTGCGATGATCGACGTTGTGCGGGCGGCGAACACTATCACCTCCGACGTCTCCACCACGTTCGTCACCAACGGGTACTCCCAGGGGGGTCATGCGTCAGTGGCCGCCGCATCGATGGTCAGTGATTACGCCCCCGAACTCCATCTCGCCGCCGCCACTGCTGGTGGCGTCCCTGCCGGTGTCGCCGACGAAATCACCAGGGTTGCGCCGTGGATGCAGATCAGCCAACCCGACCTGATGACGTACGTCGGATACGTGCTGGCTGGTTTCCGCGCCGCCGATCCCGACTTCCCCCTCGACGACTACCTCACTGACAGAGGACGGGAGATCGTCAACTCCGCCGAAGAACTCAACTACTTTGAGATGGCAGAAGAAATCGGCTCCACCACCCTCGGTGACATGGTCACGAAACCGCTCTCGGACGGACCACTCCGCGGTGCGCTTGTCCGCCATCTCAACCTCCCGACCTCCGGGTGGGATGCACCCGTCTTCATCTACCAGCAGGCATTCGACACCGTTTCACCGATGCCGTACACGAATAACCTCGTGGGGAAGGCCAGAGCGAACGGCCAGGACGTGACCTACCGGGTGGACAGGGATCCCGCCGGGCACGCCGGATGGACGGACGGCCTGCCCCAGGCCCTGGATTTCGCCACAGGAGCGACAGCGAAGACAGCGGCGCCATCGGTACCATCACGCCAGTGACCCCCCAGCGACACCGCACCGCGTTCCCATGGATCTTTAATCCTCGGTTCGTAGATTGAATGTCAGCGCCTTCGGAGGCCACTGAGACACCGAGATCACGGTGGTCACCGGAGCCAACGCACGTGAACCGACCGTCGCAACGACGGCACCCGGCGAAAGGACCCGTATACGGCAGCTGAGCATTCTCCTCTTGAAACGTCACGCCCCCGCCCCCGGCAGCAGCGATGCTCGCCGGGCGAGGTGTGTGTGGAGAGTCTGCTCTGCCCGGTCACCGACCACCGTCGTCGGACGGGGGACGACGCGAACCGCCCCTCAGCTCTCCTGCCCGGGCTACTTCCGGAAGTTCAGGTAGGCCTTCGACGGCGTCGGCCCGCGCTGGCCCTGGTACTTCGAGCCCAACGGGCCGGAACCGTAAGGTGCCTCGGCCGGGCTGGAGAGGTTGAACAATGCGAGCTGTCCGATCTTCATGCCCGGGTAGAGGGCGATCGGCAGGTTCGCCGTATTCGACAGTTCCAGGGTGATGTGACCGGTGAACCCCGGGTCCACGAAGCCGGCCGTCGAGTGGGTGAGGAGCCCGAGACGCCCCAGCGAGGACTTGCCCTCCAGACGTGCGGCGAGGTTGTCCGGCACCGTCACCAACTCCAGCGTGGACCCGAGGACAAACTCGCCGGGGTGCAGAATGAACGCCTCGGCGGCGACGCCACCGTCGCTGACGGCGGTTCCGTCCTCACCGGTTCCGTCGCCGACCTCGACGAGGGTGGTGAGATCCTCCTGCGGCAGGCGCGGATCAATGTGTGTGTAACGGGAGTTGTTGAACACCCGGAAGTACCGGTCGAGACGCACGTCGATACTCGACGGCTGGATCAGGGTCGGGTCGAACGGGTCCAGGGCGAGGTCACCTGAACCGAGGGCTGCGCGGATGTCTCGATCGGAAAGAAGCACGTCACTTACCCTAGCGGACCAGCTGCCACCCCGTTGTCTCACCCCGCCGCTGGACTGTGTTAAAGTCATCGGCAGTGCGAAAGCGCGACCGCCGAAGCACAAGCGCCGATGTAGTTCAATGGTAGAACATCAGCTTCCCAAGCTGAATACGCGGGTTCGATTCCCGTCATCGGCTCCACAGCAGTTCAGAGGGCACCTCCGGAAAGTCCGGAGGTGCCCTCTAACTTATCGCCGGGGGCACGGAGCCCCGCTACGCCTCCCCCACCAGCCGTTCCCACAGCGCCGGGTCGAACGTCGTGGGCGACACATGGACCATGTGCCGCACCGCATTGTCCAGTTTCGCCCGCCACACCCGCAGCGCACCGTCGACGTTGCCCGACAACAGGGCATTGAGGATGTACCGGTCGTCCCCCACGATGCGCTGCACCGCAGGGGTGTAGTCCAACTGCAGCACCGAGATGAACATGCGCAACCGCAGGGTGAGCGCATGGAAGACGCGGGACGACTGCGGCAGACCACTGGCATCGGCCAGCGTCTGCTGGAAATGCAGGTCCGCCTGGTCCACGTCGGACGCCGAACCGTGCTCCGCGGCAGCCACCACCGCCCGCAGTGCCAGCTGCGGGGCCAACATCTGCTGGCGGGATCGCCCCGAGCACGCACGCAGCAGGACGCGCCCGACCTGCAGTCGCGCCGCATACAGGTCAATGATGTCGCTGCCGGTAACCAGTGGAAGCGCGAACGTCCCCCCGGTCGCGGTGAGCAGCCCGTCATCCACCAGACGTCGCATGGCCGACCGCACTGCCGACCGCGGGATCTCCAGGTGGTTCGCCAAGCGGGTACTCGTCACCCGGTCGCCGGGACGGAATCCGGCGTTCATGATCTCCTTGCGCAGGGCGATGGCGATCTGCTCGGTGACCGATATTTCATTCTGAAGATGTCTCGGTGTCGCCTCCGTCCGGGCGTTGGAGGGCGGGGGATACTCCGCAAGAGATAAGTAATTCGAGTCAAAATCCGGGTCATTTTTCGTCCGACGGCCCCCGGCAGTACCTCCCCGGGTACGTTCCCACTGCAACCCGTGCAGCCCGTGCCCGACGGCGACGGACAACTGCGCCAGCAGGTCGCCGGGGATCGCATCCACAGTCGGAACACACGCGTCCAGGACCGCGGAGAGTTGACCGAGGAAGCCGTCCCAACTCTGACCGCCCGGCTCCCACATAACGCGGACAACCCCGGCCGGCAGGCTCTCATCACCGGCATCGAACGTCGCCTGACTCTGCGGCCACCCCGACACACCCGCCACCCGCAGCGCAGCCATCAACGACGTCGCACGGCGCTCCGACGCCTGCCGCTCACCACTACGGACACCGTCCTGAGCAGCCTCACCATCGCCCTCACCCACACCATCGCGTTCCTCGAAAAGCAGGGTCACGCGCGGGTACTCGACCCGGAAACCGACGATCCACAAGTCACCGGAGGTCGGCACCACCACCGCCGTCGTGTCATCCGAGCCCGCCCGGATCCGGCGCATCGCACGACTGACCACCGGCTGACTCAGCCCCGTCATCAACGCGATGCGGCGGGTGGAGTAGTCACGGCCACCGACCCGCGGCCCCGCCGTCGCCAGAACACCGGCGACGACCTCGTCCGCCACCTCCTGAACCCGGGGCCTCCCCCGGGGCGGCGACGTCTCCTGAATCTCAGCGGGGGAACCGGTACCCATAAGCACATCCTGCCACACCTTCACCGCCGTTTACCGATTTTTGACTCAAAGTGTCTCTCCTGCCGTAACTGGCACTGCCGACGATGGGGGCGATACGCCGATACTCGACCAGTATCAGTGGCAGCACAGGCACGTCACCATGAACAACATCGATCAAGAAAGCATCCGAGGAGGACAACCATGACGACCGCGAAACCCGCAGCTGACAAGGGAACGACCACCACGACAGGCTCCCAGGCGAGCGCAGCAGCCGGAAGCACCGGTGTCTCCGCCGACCACCTCGGATCCCTCGCCGACGCCGCCGTCGCCAAGGTCACCGCCTGGCTCAACGCGAGCAAGAACTCGAAGGTCAAGGCGAACCCGTCCGCCGAGCGTCTTTCCGCGGTCCTCTCGGACCCCAACGGCCTCGACTTCACCGTCGGCTTCGTCGACCGTGTCGTCCGCACCGAGGACCAGCGCGCCGCCGGTCGCGCACTCTCCGAGCTCGGCGCCATCATGCCCGACACGCTCAGCGCCCTGGACAAGGCCCAGATCAAGATGGGCTCCGCTCTGGCTCCTGTCATCCCACAGGTCGTGGTGCCTGCCGCCCGCCAGCGTATCCGCTCGATGGTCGGCCACATGATCGTCGACGCCCGCGACAACAAGCTCGGTAAGGCCGTCGCCGAGCTCACCGCCGGTGGCCACCGCCTCAACATCAACCTCCTCGGCGAGGCCGTGCTCGGCGAGAAGGAAGCCGACCACCACCTCGAAGAGACCCGCCGCCTGCTCGCCCGCGAGGACGTCGACTACGTCTCGATCAAGGCGTCCTCCATCGCCTCCCGGATCAGCCTCTGGGGCTTCGACGAGACCGTCGACTACATCGTCGAGCGTCTGACCCCGCTCTACATCGAAGCCGCCCGCGCCCCCGAGGGCTCCAAGTTCATCAACCTGGACATGGAGGAGTACCGCGACCTCGCCCTGACCATCGCCGTCTTCCGTCGCCTGCTCAGCCTGCCGGAGACGAAGAACCTCGAGGCGGGCATCGTCCTGCAGGCCTACCTGCCCGACGCCCTCGGCGCGATCCAGGAGCTCTCCGCCTTCGCCGACCAGCGCGTCGCCGACGGTGGCGCCGGCATCAAGGTCCGCCTGGTCAAGGGCGCCAACCTGGCCATGGAGACCGTGCACGCGGAGGTCGCCGACTGGCCCGTCACCACCTGCGGCTCGAAGCAGGCCACCGACGCCAACTACAAGCTCGTCCTGGACTGGACGATGCACCCCGAGAACATGCGCGGCTGCGCCTCGGTGTCGCCGGACACAACCTCTTCGACATCGCCTTCGCCCACCTGCTCTCCGTCAAGCGCGGCGTGACCGACCGCGTCGAGTTCGAGATGCTGCAGGGAATGGCCACCGAGCAGGCCGACGCCGTGAGCTCCGACGTGGGACAGCTGCTGCTCTACGTCCCGGCCGTGCGCCCCCAGGAGTTCGACGTCGCCATCTCCTACCTGGTGCGTCGTCTCGAGGAGAACGCCGCCAGCGCCAACTTCATGTCCGGCATCTTCGACCTGGAACCCGGCAACGACATCTTCCGGCGCGAGGAGGCCCGCTTCCGTTCGTCCCTCGGTGACCTGTCCGAGATCCTCGGCGCCGACGGCTACACCGCCCCGCTGCCGAACCACCGCCAGGACCGCGGCGCCGAGGTCGAGCCGTCCTCCGACGAACTCGCCGCGTCCTACACCGACGGCCTCCCGGTCTTCGACAACGAACCCGACACCGACCCGTCCCTGCCTGCGAACCAGCAGTGGGCCGTGGACGCCATCGCCACCTCGGCCAAGGACGGTTGGCTGGATGCCCAGACCGCCCCGGAGATCGTCGCCGACGAGCAGATCGACTCCCTGGTCACCTCCACCCGCGACGCCTCCGCCGAATGGGCCGCCCTGCCCGCCGCCGAACGCGCCGCCATCCTCTACCGCACCGCGGACCTGCTCGCCGCCCGACGCGGCCACCTGATCTCCATCGCCGCCGCCGAGGTCGGCAAGGCCGTCTCCCAGGCGGACACCGAGATCTCCGAGGCCATCGACTTCGCCCGCTACTACGCGCACTACGCACTGGAGCTCGAGGAGGTCAACAACGCCCGCTTCACCCCGGACAAGGTCGTCCTCGTCACCCCGCCGTGGAACTTCCCGCTGGCCATCCCCGCCGGCTCCACCTTCGCCGCCCTCGCCGCAGGTGCCGCGGTGATCCACAAGCCGTCGAAGCCCACCCCGCACTGCTCCATGGCCATCCTGGACGCATTGTGGGACGCCGGCGTGCCACGCGAGGTCCTCCGCGGCGTCTACCCCGCCGACCGCACGGCCGGACGCACCCTCGTCAGCCACCCGTCGGTGGACCGCGTGATCCTCACCGGTGCCTCCGAGACCGCCGCGATGTTCGAGTCCTGGCGTCCCGAGCTCAAGATCAACGCCGAGACGTCCGGCAAGAACGGCATCATCGTCACCCCCGCCGCCGACCGCGACCTCGCCGTGGCCGACATGGTGTACTCCGCCTTCGGCCACGCCGGCCAGAAATGCTCGGCCGCCTCCCTGGGCATCCTCGTCGGCAGCGTGTACTCCTCCGAGCGCTTCCGTCGTCAGCTCGTCGACGCCGCGTCGTCGATGATCATCGACTGGCCCACCAACATGCGCGCCGACATGGGCCCGCTCACCGAGCTGCCCAGCGACAAACTCGAGCGCGCCCTGACCACCCTGGAGGACGGTGAAAGCTGGCTGCTCAAGCCGCGCCAGCTCGACGACTCCGGTCGACTGTGGTCCCCCGGCATCAAGGACGGCGTGAAGCCCGGCTCGTTCTTCCACCTCACCGAGGTCTTCGGCCCCGTCCTGGGCCTGATGAAGGCCGAGAACCTGGACGAGGCCATCACCCTGCAGAACGCCACCGACTTCGGTCTGACCGGCGGTATCCAGAGCCTGGACCCCGCCGAGGTCCGTACCTGGGTGGAGCGCATCGAGGTCGGTAACGCCTACGTCAACCGCGGCATCACCGGCGCGATCGTGCAGCGCCAGTCCTTCGGCGGCTGGAAGCAGTCCTCCGTGGGTCTGGGTTCCAAGGCCGGTGGCCCGAACTACGTGATGCTCATGGGCAACTGGTCCGACGACACCACCGCACCCGCATCCTCCTCGGCTGCTACCCCCACCGGGTCCGGCCCCGTCGACGGGTACATCGCCGAGCTGCAGCGCAACGGTGCCCTGTCCGACGCCGACGCCGCATGGCTCGCTGAGGCGGCCCGCTCCGACATCGCCGCCTGGGAGGCCGAGTTCGGTACCCCTCGGGACGTCACCGGCCTGACCGCCGAGGCGAACATCTTCCGTTACCGCCCCGCCCACATGGTGCTGCGGATCAGCGCGGACGCCCGCCCCGTCGAGGTCGCCCGGGCTGTCCTCGCCGCCCACCGCGCCGGATCCCCGGTGCGGGTGGTCGTCGACCCCGCCGTGAGCTCCGAGGTCTCCGACGTGCTGGCCGCCTCGGTGCGTCTCGGCGTCGGCGGACAGCCGACCCCCGTCGTCACGGCAGACGACGACTCCTTCGCCACCCGCCTGTCGGCCGGTGTGCTGGACGACGGCGTCGGTGCCCGGGTGCGTGTGATCGGCACGCGGAACCCGGAGACGCTGGAGAAGCTGGCGGACCGTCCCGAGGTGTGCCTGCTCAACGACGAGGTCACCGCGTCCGGACGGGTCGAGCTGCGCCTGTGGCTCAAGGAGCAGGCCGTGTCCATGACGCTGCACCGCTTCGGTAACCCGAGCACCGAGTTCCACGCGCTCGCCGACGAGATCCGGCGCGGGTAGACCGTTGCGTCACCGGCCCGGGGGCTGATCCCTGGCTTACCCCCGGTCCGCGCACTTTTCGCACCCCAGAAGCAGCTTCTCCAAAGCTGACCTGGGGCTTTTTCAGAATAAGCTGATTATGGGGTGCGATGACCGACCAGATGACCGACCGACGGTCGCGCCATTGCGCCGTCGACACCACCGCACCACCACACCACCGCGGAATAGCCGCCCGGACATCCGCGTTGAACAGGCAGTGAACATCGATATCTGGTCTGACGTCGCCTGCCCCTGGTGCTATATCGGCAAGCGCCGGTTCGAGTCCGCCCTCGCAGCCTTCCCGCACCGTGACGACGTGACAGTCACCTGGCACTCTTACCAGCTCGACCCGTCGCTGCCGGAGCATGACGACCGCTCCGAGGCCGAGTATCTCGCCGCCTCCAAGGGAATGCCGGTCGACCAGGTCCGGCAGATGTTCGGCCACGTGACCGAACAGGCCGCCGCAGAGGGACTGGACTACGACTTCGACACTCTGGTCGTCGCCAACTCCATGAAGGCCCACCAGCTGATCCAGCTGGCGAAGGAATCAGAGGAGAAGGCCGCCACCGGCGCCACCGACACCGTGGACACCGTGGAGGAGGCCCTGTTCCGGGCCCACTTCGAGGACGGTGAGGACATCGGTTCGACGGACGTCCTGACGCGCATCGGCGTCGCCGCAGGGTTGGACGCCGACGACATCGCCGCCGAGCTGCAGAGCGGATCATGGATCCCCGCCGTGGAGGCGGACGTCCGACGGGCTGCGTCCCTCGGACTGAACTCCGTCCCCACCTTCGTACTCGACATGGAGCTCGCCGTGCCCGGCGCGCAACCGGTCGAGGTGTTCAGCCGCGCGCTGGAACAGCAATGGGAACGCTCGCACCCCGCACCGACCTCCCTCCCGACTGTCTCCGGTGCCCGGGACGACGCATCCTGCGGCCCGGACGGCTGCCAGCTGTAGCTCGGGACTACGCCTGCTCCTGCTTCTTGCGTCCGGTGCCGTCCTTGCCGCGGATGAAGATCAGGCTGGCGAGCGCGCCGATCACCGCGAGGACAGCGGCGATGATGAAGATGCCGTGCAGTCCGTCGATGAAGAAACCGAGTGCCTCGCGGGCGAACTCCGGCGAGCGTTGCGCAATCTGCTGGAACAGGCCGCCCTCGGCGGCGTCGCGGAGCTGACTCTCCATCGCCGGTGGCATCCCGGGCGGGAACTGCATGCCGTCGATACCCGCATTGACGCGGTCGGAGAGGTAGGCCCCGTAGACCGCCACACCGAACGCGGTACCCAACGGCAGGGCAGTGTTCGCCAGTCCGGTGGCCATGCCGGTGCGTTCGGACGGCACGACCGCCACCGCCAGGGACATCACGTGCGGCAGCATCAGCCCGGTGCCGGCACCCAGCACCAGGTACATCGGCAGCAGGTCCGCCCAGCCGGAGTCGACGTCCATCACCAGGCCAAGCATCAGCCCGCCGGCGACGACCAGCATGCCCACCGCCTGGACCACACCGACCGGCACCCACCGCACCAGAGCGATCCCCACCGCGGAGAACACCACCATCGGTACCGCCAGGGCACTGGAGACGTAGCCGATCTCCAGGGCGGACAGTTCCAGCTGCCCGGCGAGCCACAGGATGATGAAGGGCATCATGCCGAAGCTGAACATGCGCGAGGCGAAGGCGTTGAAGGTGACCGTCGCGAAAGAGGGGATCCGGAAGAGCCGGAAGTCGACCATCGCCCGGTCCCGCTTGGACAGCTCGAAGAGGATCAGCGCGGCGAACAGCAGCACACCGGCGGCCAGTGAGGCGATGATGATCTCGCTGGTCCACCCCTGCTCCTGCCCGTCGATGATGCCGTAGTTGACCAGCACCAGCGAGACGATGATGAGTACCATCGCCCACGGCGATATCCGCGCACCCCGCAGTGCCCCGGACGTCCCGGTGCCCCCGTCAGCACTGCTCTGCCGGACAGCACGACGGGCTTCCCGCTCCTCGCGGTGCAGGTCGGGGATGAACACGATGGTGGCGACCATGACGAAGATGCCGATGGGGATGTTGATCGCGAAGATCCACTCCCAGGTGCCGGTCTCCACCAGTGCACCGCCGACCAGGGGGCCGAAGGCGCTGGCGGCACCACCGATGCCCATCATCGCCGCGACCGACCGGGTGCGTTTCGCCGAGGACCCCGGGTCGGCAGGGTCGAAGGCGTCGGCGAGCAGTGGGGTACACGTCCCGAATACCAGCGCGCCGCCGGCACCCTGTAGCGCGCGGAAGGCGATGATCCCTGCTTCCGTCCCGGTCAGGACGCAACCGACCGAGGCGCCGAGGAACAGGACGTGGCCGATGAGGAAGATCCGTCGTCGTCCGATGATGTCCGACAGGCTCGCGGCGGCGAGCATGAGGGAGGCGAAGGTCAGGCTGTAGGCGTTGATGACCCACTGGGCTCCGGACAGTGACAGGCCCAGGTCCGTGGTGATCGCCGGCAGAGCCACCAGGACGATGGTGATGTCAATGGTCATCATCACCGTCGACAGTGCCGCCACGGTCAGGCTCCAGCCCACGGGACGCGGGGCTGGCAGCCGGTGTCGGCCTGCGGAACGTCGGAGATTCGTTCGGAGGTCCACTGCAGAGGGCGCCGGGGAGTTCGCAGTCATCCCCTAACTGTATCGGAGGAGAAATCGTCACCCCTGTCGGATCTCCCTGAGAGCCTCTCCGGTAGCCAGACCGACCATTAGTGGTTAGCATGACCAACGAGCAACACATACACCTCTCCTCCGACCTCTCCCCTCTCCCCGTCTCTCCCCTCGCTCTCCTCTCGCTCTCCTCCCTCCCTCTTCTCCTCCCTCAGATTCTCACTCACCCCTCACCCTCTCCCCTCTCTCCACTGCCCGTCGCCGTTGCTTCGGGCCGAACAAAGTGATTCACCGTGATCCTCGGAAAAGCATCAACTGACCCCTCACCTCCGTCCCCCGACACGTCTCCGGATACATCCGCCGGTTCCTCCCGCCACCACGGCGGGGGCACCAGCGTCCAGCGCATCTCGCATGCCTTGGACCGACGTCAGGACCGTCACCTGCAGCGCAAGTGGTACTTCATCGTGTCCGACGCGCTCGCGGTCTTCGCGGCGACATTCCTGGCCAATGCACTGAGCCTCTACCTGTGGAAGCCTCTGGGCTGGGCACTGGTGGAGGAGTTCTTCTCCCTGCGCAGCCTCGGCATGACCTCACTGCTGACGATGTGCTGGGTGGTCGCGATCGCCGTCTGCCGTGGGTACAGCCACCAGGCACGGGCGTTCCCGTCGATCGGACGGGAGTACGTGCTCAAGGGGTCGTTGTTCTACTTCGCGGTCCTGGCGTGCGTGGACGCCCTGTCGAACTACGGCCTGTTCCGCCAGTTCGCGTTGATGGCGCTGCCGGCCGGCCTGGTGCTGATGACCGTCACCCGTCACCTGTCACGCCGGTACACCTCCCGGTTCCGGACGGACCTGCAGCGCCAGTTCCTGGTGATCGGCAATGTCGCCGACATCAACAAACTGCTGTGCACCTCGTGGCACGAGAACAACACACCACGGGACGCCACGGGCACAGGAAAGACAGGACGCGCCGGCGATCCAGGCTGGATCCACGCGATCCTGGTGACCGACCCGCACAACCGAGACAAACTGGCCGACACCGGCGACGTCCCGATCAACTCCATCTGCATCGACGAGTCCTTCTCCAACGAGGATTTCGTGGCCACCGCCGCCGGCTACAACTGTGACGCGGTGTGGGTCGCCTCCCTGGCGGACTTCGGCCACCGCAACCTGCGTCGGCTCTCCTGGCACCTGGACCGGCTGAACATGCGTCTCTACCTCGATCCGATGATCGAGGGCATCGCCGGCACCCGGCTGAACGTGGTCCCGTTCGGCCCCAGCCACACCCTGTACGTGGACCGACCCCGGTTCAACGCGGCCAACGGGTTGTCCAAGCGGCTCTTCGACATCGCCGTCTCGGCATTCGCCCTGGTGGCGGTCTCACCGATCCTGGCGGTCACGGCACTGGCGATCAAACTGGAGGACCGCGGCCCGGTGTTCTACGTCAGTGACCGCATCGGCTACCGCGGTCAGTCGTTCCGGATCTTCAAGTTCCGCAGCATGCACACCGACGCCGAGGAACGATTGCAGAAGCTCCGCGAGGAGGTCGGCGCCGACGGCCTGTTCAAGATGAAGGACGACCCGCGGGTCACCAAGGTCGGCAAGTTCATCAGGAAGACCAGCATCGACGAGCTCCCGCAGTTCGTCAACGCCCTGTTCGGCACGATGAGCGTCGTGGGGCCCCGTCCCCACCTGCAGCACGAGGTCGACGCCTTCGGCGACGACATGCGCATGCGCATGGAGGTCCGGCCCGGCATCACCGGACTGTGGCAGGTCTCGGGCCGCTCAGACCTGACCCCCGCCCAGGCGGAGAAACTGGACCTGTACTACGTGGACAACTGGTCGCTCATGCTGGACATCCGCACCATCCTGCAGACCGTCCGCGCGGTCGTCCTGTCGAGGGGGGCTTACTAGATGACCACCATCCTGCATGTCACCGACTGCTTCGACGGTGGGGTGGCCACCGCGGTCAACCAGTACGCCAGGCTGACCCCGGAGTACCGCCACCTGCTGCTGGCCAACAACGCCCGCAGCACCGCACCGACCGCGGTCCGCTCCCCCGGCGCCTTCGCCGTGGACGAGCAACTTCCGTCCTCCCCCGCCTCCGCGGTGACGGCTGTCCGCCGGGCCGTCGCCGACCACCGTCCCGACGTGGTGCACGCCCACTCGAGTTTCGCCGGGGCCTACACCCGGGTCGCCCGGTCACTCGACCTGGTCACCCCGGGACGCCCGGCACGGCCCGTGGTCTACACCCCGCACAGCTTCGCTTTCGAACGTGCCGACATCCCCCGGTGGAAGCGCCGGGCGTTTCGTGCGATGGAGCGCTCCCTGCACCCGTTGACCACCGTCGGCGCGTCCTGCGCGCAGTGGGAGGGCGAGCTGATGGTCGGCCTGGGCCGGACACCTGTCGTCGTCGTGCCCAACGCCCTGATGGACGACCACCCGGCGGTGCCGGGAAGCTGGTCGCCCCCGCAGGACGTGTCGCGCCCGGTCGTCGGCGTGGTCTCCCGGGTGACGCCGCAACGTGACCCGGCGTTCTTCGCCGAGACCGCGCGACTGATCCGTCGGCAGATCCCCGAGGCACGGTTCGTGTGGGTCGGCGCCGGGGACGGCAAGGGCACCTCGTTGGTCGACGTACTCACCGCCGCCGGTGTGGAGGTGACCGGATGGCTGTCCGGAGAGGAGTTACGCCGACAGGTCGCCGGGCTCTCCCTGGTCCTGCACACCACCCGGTGGGACGGATTCCCCATGGCGGTGCTCGAAGCTCGCCGGGTCGGCGTCCCGCTGCTGGTGCGCGACATCCCCGCGTTGCGGGAGTGCCCCGCCACCGCCCGGTTCGACTCTCCGCAGGACGCGGCGGCGAAGGCGGTGGCGATCCTGCGGGACCGCCGCGACCCGTCGCACTGGGCCGGTCTCGACGAATCCCACACCCCCGAACGCCAGCATGCGGCACTCACGGAGGCCTACTCGCTGGCGCTCGAAATCACAGGAAGGAGGACATATGCGCAGAAGCTCAGACGCCGGGCGTAGCCCGCTGACCACCGCCCGGAATTCGCCCCGGAACTCGCCATTGAACTCGCCACTGCTCGTCGCGGTGCTGCTCGGCACGGTGGCGGTGGTCGTGGGTCTGGTGGCCCGTGCCACGATCACCGGACGCTTCGGTGGTTTCGGTAATGACGCCGGCACCATCCGGGAGATCATGACCTCCCCGTTCAGTGCGATGGACCTGGGCTACGGCTCGTACTCGGTGATCGCGCACTTCTACACCGCCCTCGGCATGGAGGACGCACCGACCGCGGCCTCGGTGTTCGGTGCGGTGATCGGATCGACAGCACTGGGTATCGTGCTCGTGCGTGTCGGCGGGGTGCACGCCGGCAGGATATCGCTGGTCCTGGCGTTGGCAACCCCGGTACTCATCGGCCTGTACCAGGCGACCTACACCAAGGAGATCCTGATCTCCCTGGGCATGATCGTGATCGTGCTGATGCCGGTGAACCTGGCCGGGGAGATCGTGGTCGTCGCCGCGCTCGCCCTGCTCGGCACCGAGTACCGGACGTACTGGTCCATCGTCGCGGTCATCTACGTCGTCCTGCGGCTCCTGCTGGCCCGACGGACCACCGTCTCGGGACGCCGCATCACCGCCACGCCCTGGCGGGTGCTGCGCATCCTGGCCCTGTTGAGCGCCCTCGCCGGGCTGGCGGTCTGGATCGGTACCGGCGATCCGGCCGACTACTTCCGTACCGCGGTGAACGAGGGTGAGGCCCGGCAGGCCGTGACCGGGTCGATCATCGGGCGGTTCATTGATCTGCCTGAGCCCTTCGGCGGTGTGGTGAATGTTGTGCTGACCACGATGTTCTTCATCGTCCCGCTGCCGATGGCCGCGAAGTTCTCCCCGTACTACCTGGTGATCGGTCTCCTCTTCGCCCTGATCTGGATCAGCGCGGTGGCTGCGGCGACGGCCACCACACGCGCCCACGGCACTGACCGCCACCGTATCCCGGCCCGTGACCGCCGGATGATGGCCCGCTTCGCCGCGGTGCCCCTGTCCTTCCTCGTGGTCCAGGGGCTCTTCGAGCCGGACTGGGGGTCAGCGCTACGCCACGCCACCCCGATGGTGCCGCTGATCGTGGGTGCCGTCGCGCTCATGGAGAAGTACCGGACGCAACAGACAGAACACACCAACCAGAAAAGGATCCCCATGACCACCCCCTCCTCCCCTTCAGAACAGAACCATCTGGCCACCTACCTGGGGTACCTGCGCACGTCGTTCTGGATGCTCATCGTGGGTGCCGTCATCGGCGGCCTCCTCGGCTGGGGCGCGTCCGCCCTGATGACCAAGCAGTACACCGCAACCTCGCAGCTGTACGTCGGCGCGGCGAACACCGGCAACTCCACCGACGCCTACCGCGGCACGCTGCTGAGCCAGAGCCAGGTCGGCACCTACGCCGAGATAGCCACCAGCCGCGCGCTCGGTGAGCGCGTCGCCCGGGACCTCGGGCTCGACCAGAGCCCGGCGGAGGTCGCCTCGATGCTCACCGCCGGAGCCAACCGCGACACGGTGATCCTCAACATCAACGCCGTGGCGGGGGACGCCGAGGAGGCCCGTGACCTCGCCAACTCCGCGGCCGCCCAGCTGACCGCCATGGTCGCCGAGCTCAACACCACCACCGCACCCGACGGGCCGTCCAGCGCACCCCAGCTGGCACCGTTGAACGATGCGCTGACCCCCGATGCGCCGTCCTCACCGAAGATCCTGCAGAACGTGGGTATCGGTGCCGGCGCCGGCTGATCCTTGGCCTCGTCGCGGCCGTCGTACGCGGCATGACCGACAACCGGATCCGTGACCGTCGTCAGATCGCCGACATCGTCGGTGCACCGGCGATCGGCACGATCAGCACCAGTGACAACCTCTCCGGGTCCGCGGGCTCCCATGTCCTCGACTTCGCCGCGGCACCGGTGATCGCCGCTGAACAGTTCCGCGAGCTGCGCACGAACCTGCGATTCCTCGACGTCGACAACCCGCCGACGGTCATCGCCGTCACCAGCGGCATGCCTGGTGAAGGCAAGTCCACACTGGCCACGAACCTCGCCCTCGCCCTGGCGGACGACGGTGAACGGGTGTGCCTCGTCGACGCGGACCTGCGTCGCCCCCGCGTCGCCGACTACCTCGGTGGGGACCTGCAGTCCGAGGTCGGGCTGTCGACCGTCCTGTCCGGTGCCGCCGGCGTGGACGACATCGTGCAGGAGTCCGGTCGCGACGG
Organism: Corynebacterium sp. CNJ-954; assembly: GCF_001942345.1. Classification (GTDB taxonomy): domain Bacteria; phylum Actinomycetota; class Actinomycetes; order Mycobacteriales; family Mycobacteriaceae; genus Corynebacterium. The sequence continues at coordinate 147,782 of NZ_MKKI01000033.1, read as the reverse complement.
GCTGACCGTGGTCACCTCCGGTCCTCAGCCGCCGAACCCCGCCGAGCTCCTCGGTTCCCGGCGTTTCCGCGACGTGCTGACCGATCTGGACGCCCGGTACGACTACGTCATCGTCGACGCCTCTCCGGTGATCCCGGTGACCGACGCCGCCCTGGTGTCCTCCGCCGTCGACGGTCTGATCCTGGCCGTGAGCCACGGTGACACCACCGTCGACCAGCTCACCCGGACCACCAGTAACCTCACCCAGGTCGGCGCCCACGTCCTGGGCACCGTGTTCACCATGACCCCGAAGTCCGAGGGCAAGGGCTACTACCGCAACGGCTACGGCTACGGAAACACCGCGGCCGCCGTCCAGCGCTCCTCGCAGGCAGCGACGGCGTCGGAGCCTGCGGCCCAGCCGGCGCGGCACGGGGTCGACGCTGCCGACTCATCGGACGCCGCCTCCAGGGAGACGGTGGGAGCGGACCGCTGAGTCCTTCCCGCCCGTCCCGTCCGTCCCTGACCGGTCGGCTGTCGTCGGTGGTACGCATGGGCCCCGCACTGATCGGCCAGGGCCTGAACTTCCTGGCGATGCTCCTGCCGATCATCGGGCAGGAGACCGGACAACTGGCCTACCTGATGCTGCCGTTGGCGCTCGCCACGGTGCTGTCCCGGACCTCGGTCCTCGGGTTCCACAGCCGGTATCTCACGCTGGCGGACCCGGTGCGGCGCACCGCGACCTCGGTGTCCCTGGGTGCACTGCTGTCGACCACACTGGTGTGCGCGGGTGTCGCCGGCATCCTGACCACCGTCGGTGTGCCCGGAACAGCGGCCGTGGCCGGGTGGACGGCGCTGCTCGTCATCTCGAACGGGGTCTACCTCATGGCCGTCGCCGTGGCGACCCAGGAACAGCGGATGGACGTCTACTCCACTGCCCGGCTGGTCTACGGGGTGGTCAACGTCCTGGTGACCGTCGTGGTGGTGTTCGTCGCCCCGTTCCAGGCCGGCCTCATCGTCGCTGCGATCGTGAACCCGCTCGTGGGTGCCGTGTTGATCGTGACCCGTACCCGTAACCGGGTGGTCACGGTGTTCGTCCGCGACCTACCGCGGCTCCTGGACCGGGAACACCGCGGCTATCTCGTCGTCTCGTCGCGGGCCACGGGTGCGACGCTGCTGTCGGAGTGCGGTTTCCAGATCCAGGGGTTCCTCACCCCGTTCCTGGGCCAGTACCAGGAGATCTGGGCGGTCGTCGTGCGCCTCACCGGTGGTTTCGGGTCCCTCGCCCAGCAGGTCATCGCCCCGTCGCTGGAGGCGAAGATCGCTGCGTCGATCCGGGAGGGTGACGCCGCCGTCACCCGACGCTGGTGCCGGGTCTGTGCCGTCGGCGGCCTGCTGCTCGGCGCGGTGTGCGCCGCGATCCAGACCGGGGCGCTGGTCTTTTCCCTGCCGGAGGACGATGCCCTGACCCCCCTGGTCCTCGCCGCGACCGCCGTGTTCTGCGTGGCGTCGCTGGCGACGAACCTGTCGGTGAAGATCCCCCTGATGAAAGGCCACGACAGGGGGTTCCTCCTGTGGTCGGTCGGACGCCTCGTCCCTCTCGTCGTCCTGTTGGCGACCTCGGGCGCCGTCCTGCTGGGCGGCATCGTGGTGGTGCAGACCCTTGCCGCGGTAGCTTTCCTGGTGATTGCGTTGCGGCCGGTGCGGTGAGGTGCTCCTCTGAGAAAAACAAGCGGGTCCTCTATGCATTCTTTTACGTTCCAGTGCCTTTCCCACGGACCGGTGATCTTACCAGTCATGATGACTGGAGAACCGGATCGATACACAGAAATTCTCCCCGCAGGATCACGGCAACGGCGTATGAGATAGTGTTGCGTCTCCTATATGCGTGGGTGGCCTTGCGGCAAGCTGGGTTATGTGGCACATCAGTCGAATTTCATGAACGAGCAGAGGGAGCATAGCGAGCCGCTGTCGCCGCAGAGCGAGGGCAAGAAAGAACACCTATTCGAGGGCAATCGACGTGCGGTCGCAGGCATGATCTACCAATACTGGACCGGAATCCCGCGGCTCAATCTCCCCGAATGACCCGGTCCCCGACAATCGATCTGGAGGCAACAGCGCCAGTAAGCCGCTGATGGTACCTGGGATCGCATGTCCGCGCTGAATCTCGCCGAAACTGACGCCTCCGGCGTGATCGATCGGAATGCGCTGGTCGAGGCGACGATCAATCGTGCTCACCAGCAAGGTACGACTGTGCCGCGCCCGGACCAGTACGCAGCGGGATGCTTCGAGTTACAAGAAAATCTGCCGGTCCACTAAGCCGAGCCTGACGGTCAAGGGATCGGCCGTTCGCGTGACGGGCTGTCTACGAAAGTGCACTATGCCATCGAGGCGAGCTACCGACCGCCCTCGGTGGCAGTCGCTGGCGGGCAGCGTAATGACGGGGTCATACTCCAGAACATGCTCGAAAGCCTCCGTGCACCACGACTGACCTGTGGTGCCCCCACACATGAGGCCGGATAGGGTTCGCGGACAACGCCTACACCACCGGGATGAACCGTGACGATCTCTGTCCGCGACGGATTGCTGCAGTCACCCCAAAGAACCGCACCGAGATCAGTTCGCACGAACGCAAAGACAGCGGGGCGGAAGGTCAACGAACTTCGATACCGACAAGTGCAAGCGCTGCAACGTGGTCGAGCGGGCATTCAACTTGATGTAGCAATTGCGTCGGCTGCGACCACGTACGACCAACTTACACTCACCTGCTGGGCTGGAGTTGTGCTTGCAGCGATCCTGACCTGGCTAGGCGTATAGGAGAAGCACACCGGCGTGTTGCGGATAGGGTAACGGCAGGTCAGAGACCTAAGCATCAATTTTAACGAACCTAAACCGGAACCGTTTTGGTATTTTGCGTTGTAAAATACCAAATCTCCAGATATCGTCATTGTGTCAGCGATCACACGAGCTAGGAGCCAGAGTTGATGATGATCAGATCCCCTGGAGCAACCGACTGCCACGTGCACGTCTTCAGCCCCGCGACGTCCCCCTACCAACCAGCACGCTCATACACCCCCGGGCCGGCGACCACCACGGAGCTACGAGAGCACTTGCAACGCGTAGGCACTGAACGTGTCGTCCTCGTTCAACCCAGTGTCTACGGTTCAGATAACCGAGCCATGCTCGCAGCAATGGCAGAGCTGGGACCAGCGATATGCCGGGGCGTCGCCGTCGTCGATTCCGCGACAACGCCAGGGGAACTCGATGAAATGGTCGCCACTGGCGTCCGCGGACTTCGACTCAACGTCAGTTCCGACCCACGTGGTACCACCACCAACTTCACCAATGAACTGGCTGCCCTTATCCAACGGGCTGCCACACACAACCTCTTTGTGGAAATCTTCGCTGCACACTCCATGCTCGAGCAAGCACGGACACTCATTGAAGACTCCCCCGTTCCGATCCTCCTCGACCACTTCGGCGGTGTACACGCCACGACCGCCGGCACACTCGACGGAGCCGCCACCGTGCTCCACCTATATTCCCACCCCCACGTCTGGATCAAGCTCTCGGCACCGTACCGACTCGGTGATCCGGCAGACATTGCGCATGGTCTCCCCCCGTTTGTCAGCGATCTCGCCAGCATCTCCCCGAAACGTCTGCTGTGGGCATCGGACTGGCCACATACCGGTGGCGGACGCGACCGTGCCACACGCAGCCTTGACGCCATCGAGCCGTTCCGCAACTACAACGCCACCACATCAGTCGAGGACATCTCTGACTGGCTTCCCACCCCCCAAGCTGTCGCAGACGTGTTCACCCACAACCCCGCCTCCCTGTACGACTTCCCCACCACAGACCCCTCGCCCACCGCCGAGGCCCACCACACACCCGAAAGCCAGTTGGAGTAATGATGTCCCACAACAAATCGTCAGACAACGAGGCACCACCGGCGGCTCCACCAAGCCCCGATAACCTGTCGCACGACAACAGCTGGCGGACTCGCTGGTGGAAGCTCATGGACTTCGATGTCGGCATCATCCCGCTGCCGGTTTACATTCTCATGATCGCGTTGATGATCATCTTCACCGCCATCAATGGAGTCAGCGGCGAGCTCGCCTTCGTCATCGGCATCGCCGCAGTCTTCGCCTTCACCCTCGGTGAAATCGGCAATCGTGTACCAGGCCTTCGCCACATCGGTGGCGGAGCGATCCTGGTGACATTCTTTCCCTCCCTGTTGGGCTATCTCGACCTGATCCCGGAACCGATGGTCACCGCCGTCGGAGACTTCTTCTCCACCAGCAAGATCCTCAACCTCTTCATCGCCGCAGTCATCGTCGGCAGCATCCTGTCGATGAACCGCTCTGTACTGATTAAAGGGTTCGTCAAGATCTTTGTCCCTCTCCTCGCCGGCACGGCCCTGGCAATTACGCTGGGGATGATCTCCGGGCTTATCTTCGGGATCGGACCGCATGACACTTTCTTCTATGTCCTCGTCCCGATTATGGCAGGAGGCGTCGGCGAGGGAGCGATACCACTGACTCTGGGCTATGCCCAGATTAACGGAATCGAACAGGGCGAACTCCTCGCTCGAGTACTGCCCCCGATCATGGTCGGTAACCTCACCGCAGTGATCAGCGCAGGACTGCTGAACCTGCTAGGCCGCCGCTACCCGAAGTTCAGCGGCGACGGCGAGCTCGCCCCCACTCCCATCCACGTTGACGAAGACCCCGAGGCCAAACTGCAAGGAGCAGACCTGATCAAGGCGATCGCCGCGGCATTCATGGTCGCCGTCTCTCTCTACCTCGTCGGGATCCTGTTCAACGAACTGCTTTCGTGGCCCGCTCCGGTCGTCATGCTTTTCCTGGCCGTGGCATTCACGCTCGCCCACCTGGTCTCGCCCCGTCTGAAAGCTGGTGCTTCCTTCGTCTACAAGTTCGCCATCACCACCCTGGCATTCCCCGTCCTGTTCATCTTCAGTCTGACCCAGACCCCCTGGGAGAGCCTGATCGCCGGATTTGCCCCGGCCAATCTCGTAACCATTGTTGTGACAGTACTCGGCATGGTCACCGGAGGCTTCTTCGCCGCACGCTTCGTCAAACTCCACCAGGTCGAAGCTGCCATGGTCACAGCCACCCACAGTGGCATGGGCGGCGCCGGCGACATCGCCATCCTCACCGCCGGTGGCCGAATGCAACTGATGCCATTCGCGCAGATCGCCACCCGTATCGGCGGCGGCATTACCGTCGCTCTCGCGCTGATCCTGTACTCGGTGATCGGATAGCTGCTCATAACAGATACTACCCCTGTCCCCTACCCCCTGCAGGGCGTAGACAACCACTCAACAACACGAAAGGCTCGAAACATCATGAAAATCCTCGTTCTTCCCGGCGACGGCATCGGACCGGAAATCTCCTCGGCAACCCTGCAGGTACTCGAGTACCTGAACACCGCACGCGACCTCGGCCTGGAATTCGAGACCGCCGAGATCGGGCTGGCCTCTCTGCACAACGAGTCGACCACCCTGCCCCAGCGCATCCTCGATCGAATCCCCGACGTCGACGGGGTCATTCTGGGGCCAGTTTCCCACTACGACTACCCGCCTCGATCCGAAGGCGGGATCAACCCATCGGCGGAGCTGCGCACCGTGTTCAAACTCCACGCCAACATCCGGCCGTGTCGGTCCCGGGATGACTTGAGCATTCTGCGCGACCCCATGGATCTCGTGATCGTCAGGGAGAACACCGAAGGCTTCTACTCCGACCGGAATATGTACGCTGGTTCCGGCGAATTCATGCCAGACCCGGATTCCGCGTTCAGCATCAGGAAAATCACCGCTCACGCCAGCCAACGGGTCGCTCGCACAGCCTTCGAGCTTGCCTCGTCTCGCCGCAAGAAGGTCACGGCGGTGCACAAGGCCAACGTGTTGAAGCTCTCCGATAACCTGTTCCTCCGCGAAGTCCGCAAGGTCGCTACAGAGTTCCCCGATATAGAGCTCGAAGAACTCATCGTCGATGCCGCAGCCGCCCATATGATCCGCCGACCCCAGACCTTCGACGTCCTGGTCACCACCAACATGTTCGGCGATATCCTCTCTGACGAAGCATCGGAGCTCTCCGGAAGCCTGGGACTCGGCGGTTCACTCAACGCCGGTACCGATACGGCTGTCGCACAGGCACAGCATGGGTCGGCTCCGGACATCCAAGGGCAGGGCATCGCCAACCCCACCTCACTCATCCTCTCAGCAGCGATGCTTCTTGACTGGTATGGCCACCGGTCTGACGATGCCCGCCTGATCACCGCGGCTCAAGAGATTGAAGCAGCAGTCGAAAGCGCCCTCGACGACCCCTCCGCACGCACGCGGGATATCGGCGGGAGCTCCAGTACAGAGGAGTTCTCGAATCGCGTCCTCCAAGAGCTGCAGAATGCACCGACAAGCTAGCAACGCACCTCTCACCCACACGAAAACTCCCGGCGGCCACGCGGCCCCGTGCCCCACAAGAAAGGATAAGTAATGCCTTCTTCCATCAATCCCGCTACCGGCACCGTGCTCGCCGAGTACCCGAACCACACTGCAGACGAGATCGAAGCACGGCTGTCTGCAAGCCATCAGGCCTTCCAGACCTGGCGCCAGACCCCAGTCGCCGAACGCACCGGGCTACTCACTGCCCTAGCTGCCGTGCTGCGCGACAATCAGGAAACCTACGCTCGACTGATCACCGACGAGATGGGCAAACCGATCACCGAAGCCAGGGCAGAAGTCGCTAAGTCAGCTCTGACACTGGACTACTACGCTGACAACGCCGAACACTTCCTGGCGTTTGAGTCGATCGAGTCCGACGCCGCGGTCAGCGGCGTGCAGTACGACCCGCTCGGGGTGGTGCTGGCGATCATGCCGTGGAACTACCCCTTCTGGCAGTTCTTCCGCTTCGCCGCCCCAGCACTCGCCGCCGGCAACGCTGCGGTCCTGAAGCACGCCGCCAATGTCACCGGGTGCGCCCGGGCAATCCAGGAAATCGTCGACACCGCCATCGCGAAAGTCTCCGCCCCAGAAGGCCTGTTCAACTCATTGGTGGTGTCTTCCTCCTCAGTGCGGGCGATCATCGAGGATTCACGCATCGCCGCAGTCACCCTCACCGGGTCCACCGAGGTCGGCGCAATTGTGGCCAGTCAAGCGGGCAACGTGCTCAAAAAGCAGGTCCTGGAACTCGGCGGTTCCGACCCATTTATTGTGCTGGCCGATGCTGATCTGGAACATGCCGCTTCTACCGCAGTGGCTTCCCGGTTCAACACCACCGGGCAGTCCTGCGTCAACGCCAAACGCTTTATTGTCGTCGACTCGGTGGCCGATGAGTTCACCAAGCTCTTTGTGGACAAGGCCCGTGAACTTGTCACCGGTGATCCTGCCCAGGACTCCACACAGATCGGCCCGCTGGCACGACCTGATCTTCGCGACACCCTGCACGAACAGGTAGAGCGCAGCGTGGCCCAGGGAGCCGACCTACTCCTCGGCGGCGAGCTCCCTGACGGCCCCGGAGCCTACTACCCGCCGACGATCCTCGACCACGTTCTCCCGGGGCAGGCAGCATTCGATGAGGAGACTTTCGGCCCAGTCGCCGCGATCACCCGAGTCTCTGGCGATAAGGAAGCCATCGAGCTGGCCAACACCAGCGAGTACGGGTTGGGCGCGACGATCTTCTCCGCTGACGTGCACAAGGCCCGCTCACTGGCGGGTCAGATCGATGCCGGAGCGGTGTTCATCAACGGCAAGGTCGCCTCCGACCCCCGGCTCCCCTTCGGAGGGATCAAACGTTCAGGCTACGGACGTGAGCTGTCCCACCTCGGTATCCGCGAGTTCACCAACACCAAGACCATCTGGATTGGACAGTAGATCATGACCAACACCTCTTCCTTCGACAACCTGGTTCTGCGTCCCAGCGAACTGCCCTCCAAGAACAGGGGCGGCGGAGCACGCACTGTACCCCTGGTGACCTACGCCCGCGGTGCGACGGCATTCCTCAACGGCACGACCATCTTCGAACCCGGCGCACAGATCGGCAATCACACCCACAACGTCGTCGAATTAGTCGTGGTCATCGCCGGCACCGCAATCGTCGACATTGACGGGCAACGTACCGAACTGTCGACGTTTGACACGACCTTCGTGCCGGCCAACGTGCCGCATCACTTCGAGAACGCCTCCGACACCGAAGAGATGCGCATCCTCTGGACCTATGCTTCGGTCGACGCGACGCGTACCTTGATGGATTCCGGCGAGCACGGCCGCATCGACGGAGAATCCACCTCCGTCAGCACCGCCGGCGCCACCTCATCGGTCACCGAGGTCGTGGATCTGCACGTCATCCCAGGATCCGAGGCGGCATTCGAAGCCGCAGTGGATGAAGCCGCCGCTGTCTTCCAGCGAGCCACCGGCGCCCGCACCTTCGATCTGGTGCGCCAGGTCGAAGATCCGCAGCTCTACCGGTTGCATATCCGGTGGACCACTATCGAGGATCACACAGAGGGTTTCCGTGCCTCCGATGACTTCTCGACCTGGCGGGAACTGGTGATGCCTCACTTGTCTGCACCACCTCAGGCCACCCATTACTCCCACGTGCACGCGGCCTTCTAGGGAAGCGCTGAACCCCTGAGCTATGTGAACGATGCTCTGGTCTGCTGTTCACCACCGGTGGACAGCAGACCAGAGCATCGAGCTGTTTCTAACGGCGCGGCGATGTTTTCTCGACCCCCACGGTGCGCAGATGGCTTGCAAGGAAAACTGAGGCATCCTGCAAACGTCCAGCGAGCACCAAGTCCGCCAGATGGACATGTTCGGCACATCTGATCGCTGCTCTCTTGGGGACCAGGGTCCTGCGGTACTCGATCAGGCGACGCAGCTTGTTGATGCGTGACAGTGACTCAATGAAGAACTCGTTGTTTGACCCTGCAGTGATAGTCTCGTGCAACCGAGAATTGAGATCGAAGAGCTCCGGACCGGAAATACGTTGGACTCGACCCTCAACTAAGGCCTGTTGCTCGGCACGGCACGCCATCAAGGCCTCACGATCCACCCGGTAGCCCGGTTCCAGCAACGCGGCCGGTTCAACCAACTGCCGGAATCGGTAACTGTCTGCATAGGATTTCGCCGACGTCAACGTCGGCAGAAACCGCCAACCGTAGCCTGGATTGGGCTCGATCCACCCTTCCGAAGAGATCCGGCGAAGAATATCCGACAGTTCAGGAGCGGAGAGAGCATACCGTCGCATCAGCGCACGCTCGGTGACCTGTTCTTCCAGAGTGCCGTCAAGCCTATCCTGCGCGATAGCGAAGTACGCTCGAGAGACTCGGTCTTCTGGCTGATCAATATCGGGCTCACTTGGGACCTGCGCAACGACATACCCCCGCTGAGCGCGCGCGACAACGCCCGATTCCTCCAATTCAGCAAGGGCCGCGCGCACAGGGGTGCGCGAGACTCGTAACTGCGAGGCTAAGGACCGCTCCACCAGACGTGTTCCTGCTTCCCATCCTTTGTCGCGGATCAGCCTGACTATCCGTGCTTGCAGCGAGTCGACCAGCACTGTGGTACCGCGGGGAGTACCCGAAGTGATAGTTTCTGAATCGATGGGGCGGGGAGTCATACCACTCATTCAACCACTCATTCACCGCCCCAGGGCGCTGCTACGGATTCAGACCGCCCACCTGCACAGCTCCCCTGCCCGCTATCGACACTGTCTATTCGGATGCAGGGGGCAAGAGTAAGGGCCGGAACGATGTCGCCGAAGCCCAGGTTCGACCGCCCGATGGACATATAGATATCGTTGATACTGGTATTCTGGGGCAGGGCCATGTTCGTGGAAAGCACAAAGCACCGTGTGCCCAGCACGCACCCTTGAAGCGCACTAATGCGGTATCACCCAACAGTCGCGCCGACCAGGGCCCCGTAGTCGTCGCGGACCAGGTCGACCACGGAGTCGCATGCGGTCACCGCGCCTCCCCGGATGATCCGGACCCGCTCGAGGATCTCGTCGGCAGTGAGGTCGGGACGGTACTCCAGCACCGAGCCCAGGTCCCCGTACCAGTCGAACTGACCACTGAACTTCCCCACGTAGCCGATCCCGACGGTGGGGACTCCACTGCTCAACGCGGCCACGCAGGCGTGCATCCGTGCCGACACACAGTGGTCTGCGGCGGCGATGGCCGCCTTCGCCTCCGCGGCGGTGGTGGGGACGGTCAGCGTCGCATCCACACCCGTCGCCGCGAGGGCGTCGACGACGCGGCGCCCGAGAGCGACATCGCCCACGCTGTCGCGGACGTCGTGCACCACGACCTCGATCGGGCGGTCGTCGCCCTGCTCCCGCATCCTGAGGCCGAGGTCGCGCCACAGTGTGACGAGGTGCTCCGTGCCGACGCCGTACATGCCGCCGAGGTGGGCATTCGGTACGAAGACGACGGGCGCCGTTGCGTCCACAGGCCTTGGGGTGGGCGGAAGCAGTGCCGCGATGTCGGGGGTGCTCGACACCGTCCTCCCGAGGATCTCCGTGGCACGCTGCGCCGACAGACGGTCGCGGGCGCGCACCACCACCTCCGCATCCAGGCTCCGGAGGATACGGGCGGCAGCGGGGTGGACCGTCGTCGGCAGGCTGAAATTCACCAACGCCGCCGGGTGGCCCGCCGCAGCAGCGACGTTCAGCATCCGCACCCGGGTCGCCAGCAACGCCAGTTCATAGTCGCCGGCGAGGGTGTCCGCACCGATGACCACCAACGGTCCCGACGCGAGTTCCCGTACCGTCGTGGCGGTCGGGACGGTACCGCGTCCAACGGTCAGATCGCTCAGTGGGGTAACACCGACGTCCACGGGTACCAGGCGCCGCCACGGAGCGGCGTCGCCGGGGACCACGAGGTCCACACCGGCGTCGACACCCGCGTCTGCCAGCAGGTGCTGCAGGGACGACGCAGCGACGAGCCCCATGGCCTCGTCGCCGAAGGAGCCGTGGGACGCCGGGAGCACCACCCTCACCCGCCCGGTCGCGGACCCACCGGTGGCGGGGCGCGCACGGGGCAACGGGAGGTGCGAGTTGATCAGTCCGACGAGGCGCTGGCCCGCCCACTTGACCTGGGCCACGGCCTGTTCCCGGCGCGAGGGCACCGGATCGGTGGACGGCGCCTGGGCAGGGTGGGTCTGTGCACCACTGCGGATCAGGGACGCCAGATCCGACCAGTCGGGCTGCTCGGCCACCCGACGTATCGCGCCGGACGACAACGCGCGGTAGAGGGCGGGGTCGGTGAGCAAACTCTCGATCCCGTCGGCGACGGCCTCCGGGGTGATGTCATCGGTGACTATGCCGAACCCGTCCACCTGGTCGGGGATCGCCCCGACCGGGGTCGCCACGCACGGCACCGCATGTGCCAGTGCCAGGGTCACCGGTCCGGACTGGCTGGCCTCGGTGTAGGGCAGCAGCATGATGTCGAAGCCACGGACGACGTCGGTGACCTCGTCCTCGGGGACCCACCGGTTGTCCCAGGTGGCGTAGTTTCCGAGCGGAGTCTCGCGCAGCCGTTCCTCCGGCCCGGAGCCGATGATCCGCAGCTCGCAAGCCGGAGCACCCCGTTCCTCCAGGACACGCATCGCTGCCAGGGCGACATCGATGCCCTTGTACTTCTGCAGGCGTCCGAACAGGCCGATCACCGGTACCCGCCCTGAGCCGTCCGGCAGGTCGCGCGGCTCGGTCGCCGCATCCTCCAGATCGAACGGCGGGTGATCGCCGGTCGTGATCGGCACCGTCACCTGGTCGGCGAGGATCCCGGTCACCGCCTCCGAGAAGGTCACCACCCGGTCGGCGCGGCGCAGCTCATTGCGCCGACCGACGGCCTGGACCAGGCTGCCTTCCCCGGGATGCGCGGACCCGTCGTGGATGCAGGAGACGTACTCCACGTCACCGGGGACCAGCACGGGCAGGGCGAGCGACTGGTAGACGCTCTCCATCACGCACACCACCCGCTCGATGCGGTGCCGCCGGATCCACCGACGCAACCGGAGGGAGTTCCACACCAGTCGGGGCAGGCCGAGGATGACCCCGGCCATCGAGGTGTAGGTCGGTACCGGGAACGCCGGGACGCCGCCACGGGCCTGGGCGGCGAAACGCGGCGCGATCTCGGCGTCCGGATTGTAGGAGAGGAAAGCCAGAGGGTACGGAGAGGACGGAAAGTACGGCGCCTGAGACACTGCGGACGTGACGGAAGCCTGGACATGCTGGTCGGCGTCGCCGACCTGGAGAGACTCTCGGTTCCGGTCCCCTTCGACAAGATCGGCGAGGAATCGGGGGCCGCCACCGGTGCGACCCCAGTGAACCCAGAGTGTCCTGGCTTCCGACGGCAGGGTGAGGGACCTGTCGACGTTGGTCATGGAAGACATTGTAGGGGGTGTTCGCGTTGCCCGCCTCGTGGAGCCTGCCTAGGATGAGAGGAACTTCGGGGCACTCTCCGCCCTCGTGCTTCTCTCTCCTGTCTCTCCTATCTCTCCTCACTCTCTCCTCTCGCTCCCTCCCAGCCAGCCCCTCCGATTCACCCCTCACACCCCGTAGGACGGTTTGATGACCTCCAACAAGATCCGGCAGGAGACTGCCGTGGCACCCGGCCACGCCTCCAGTCCCCCGTCACGCGACCTCGCCGTCGACACCCTCCGCGGCGTCGCCTGCCTGCTCCTGGTGAGCTTCCACGTCATCGGGTACAGCTCCACCGACGGTCTCCACGTCGCCGACGACAGCGCCCTGCGCTACTACACCGACTCCGTGGACTACCTGCGCATGCCGTTGTTCACCCTGCTCTCCGGTCTGGTGTACGCCTGGCGTCCGTTGCATGCCCCGTCGGGCTACCTCAGCTTCATGGGCAAGAAGGTCCGTCGCCTGCTGGTGCCCTACGTGATCTTCGTCCCCGCCATCGGCGTCACCCAGGTCTACCTGGACGGCACGAACACCACCCGCGAGCTCGAACCGGTCCACTGGCTGCTCTACTCGCTGAGCCCGTACTGGTTCCTGTTGACCACGTTCTGGCTCTTCGCCGTGGTCGCCCTGCTGGATTCACGGTCCCTGTTGTCCTCCCGCCTCTCCGTCGGCCTGGTGTTCTGCCTGTCCCTGATCATCGTCCTGGTGGCCCACACCGAACAGTTCCGGTTCCTCCAGGTCGGCCAGGCCCTCACCCTCGCACCGTTCTTCCTCGGCGGTATCGCCATGAGCCGGTTCTCTCTGATCCCGTCCACCCGTGCCACCCGCTGGGGCTGCACCGCAGTGCTGATCACGGTCGTTGTGGCCGTCCAGCTCTCTCTGACCGGGCACATGCCCGGGGTGGACGGTGCCTTCGACTCACGGCACAGTCTGGTCGGCATCGGTCTCGGGATCCTCTTTCCCATGGTCTTCCTCGGATGGCGACTGTCCAACCGGGTACTGGCCTGGATCGGCGGCTACTCATCCGGTATCTTCCTGCTGCATTCCTTCGCCATCGGCGCAGTGCGGGTGGTCCTCTCTGCCACCGGCATATCTGAGCTGACTGGCGGAACCGACGGAGCGGGCGCGATGGTGTCCGTCGCCCTCACGATCGGCGGCGTGGGACTGTCGGTGCTCGGCGTGACCGTCCTGCGTCGGTTCCGGGCCGGACAGGTCGTCCTCGGAGAGAAACCCCGGGGACGTCAGACAGGTCGGGCAGGACGGACAGCGCGGACAGGACGGAGCCCCCGATGAAGATCCTCATTGTCTGCACCGGCAACATCTGCCGCTCCCCCGCCGCCGAATACCTGCTGCGTGACGCGATCCCCACGGAGCCCGGCGTACCGACCGGCACCGTCACCGTGGCCAGCGCCGGCACTGCCGGGATGAGCGGATACCCGATGGACCCGCGCTCCCTGAACTACCTGTCCCGGCAGGGGATCGACGGCACCGGCTTCACCGCACGCCGGGTGAACCGACGGATCCTGCAGGACGCCGACCTCGTCGTCGGACTCGAGAAAACCCATGTCGACCACTGCCTACGTCTCGCACCGGCACTGTTGAAACGAACCTTCCGACTGCACCAGCTCGCCGAATGGCACCGCAGCGGCGACCTCACCTCACTGACCCAGCTACCTCATCTGCGCCACCGTCTGCCCCGGATCCTCCACGACCATGCGGACCCGGTCGGTTTCACCGCCGCCGAGGAGTACACCGCCCTGCTCGACGCTGTCGCCGAGGATGTCCGCGCGCTTGCCGCCCTGGTGTCACACTGACCCCTGGCACTGACCTTCGACTGGAGCTCCCCATGCCGTCCACACCCCGGCTCACCTGGATCGACACGGTGAAAGGTGTCGCCGTGATCCTGGTCGTCCTCTACCACGCGGTCAGCCTGGCCCAGGACAAGTCCTGGTCCGGTGACCAGCTGTCCATGCTCACCTCGGCGCTGCTGACAGTACGCATGCCCCTGTTCTTCGCCATGTCCGGGTTCTTCATCCTGCGACGTGTCGATCGACCCTGGCCATGGCAGTTGCGCAACCGCATCGGCCCCTTCCTGTGGTTGTTCATCCTCTGGACCGCGGTGTGGCTGCTCGTCTTCGACGTCCTGCCCTGGCACCGCGCAGGCGACTCCGGGACGACGTCGCTGCAGGACATCGTCCGGCTGTTCGTCGACCCGTCCGTCGGCCCCTGGTACATCTACGCCCTGGCGATCTACACCGTCGCCGTGAAGCTGATGCGCCCCCTGCCGGTATGGCTGCAGTTCCTCGTCGGTGCCGCCGTCTCACTGCCGGTCGCGTGTGGTCTCCTGACCATCGACTCGTGGGTGTGGACCTCGCTCCTGTCCCATTTCATCGCCTTCCAGATCGGCGCTCTGGCCCACCGCACCCTCGCCACGATCGCCGACCGCGCGTCGCTGTGGTGGCTGCTCGGGTACGGCGCCTGTGGGGCGCGGCCACCGCGGCCCTGTTCTTCCTCGGACTGGGCCTGGACAATCCGGCACGGATTCCGGTGACGCTGCTGGGTATGGCAATGGGGATCACCGCCGCCGTCCTGATCGACCGACATGCTCCGTTCCTGAAACTCGCATGGGTCGGAAAGAACACCCTGCCGATCTACCTGCTGCACGTCCCGCTGCTGGGTGCCCTCTACAGCCTCGACCTGGGGCTTCCCTCGACGGCCGTGGTCGCCGTCGGTGTACCGGTACTGTCCACCGTCCTCGCGGTCGCCGCGGCACTGCTGATCTGGCGGGTGACCCGCCGGATCCCGGGAATCTACACCGCCCCCTGGACCGGCGACGGGGCGAACACCCGAAACGCCCCCACAGCACCGACCCGTGCCGACAGGGACAACAGGGACGACAGGGACGCTGACGGGCGGATCCACGTGGGGAACGGCTAGATGCTCATACTCCGACGCCTGTGCATCCTGCTCCTGGTGTTCTCGCTGTGCCTGTGGGGCTGGTTCGCGCTGACGAAAATCTATCTCCCGCGCCTCGACCCCCTCCCCTCCGACGTGGACGTCCTGATGCAGGTCGGCGGCGCAGCACCCGCCGATATGCTCCGCGCCAGGGAACTGGCACAGGACAACGGCATCCCCGACCTGGTGATCTCTGATCCCACAGGGGTGCAGCGTTTCCACGACACCTGGTGCGCCCCACTGGATGGCGTCCGGGTGCACTGTTTCGCACCCGACCCGTCGACCACCCGTGGGGAAGCACAGGAGTTCGCCCGCCTGGCCGCCGAGCACCACTGGACCTCTGCCATGGTGCTGGCGACCGGACGCGAACACGTCGAGCGGGTCCGGCTGTACTTCAGCCGGTGCTGGGACGGTGAGTTGTCCGTCAACCGGCCTGCCAGCTCCCGGTCGCTCCTCACCCACGTCAAACAGGCCGGCTACCAGACCGCCGGATGGGCCCGCGCCATGACCACCCTCGACTGCTGACCCCTGCCCTGCCCCTCCCCACTCTCCAAGGAGGCCCCATGCCCGTACGCACACATCAGACCACCGCCACCGGCACGCCGACGATGCGCGTCGCCTGGATCGACACCGTCAAGGGGGCCGCGATCCTGCTGGTCGTCCTGATGCACGTCGCCACGGCGGCAGTGGACCAATCCTGGTACGACCCTCGTGTCCTCGACGCCATGTCACCACTCCGCACCGTGCGCATGCCGTTGTTCTTCGCCATGGCCGGCTATTTCTTCCTCCGCAGGATCGACCGCCCGTGGCCCTGGCAGGTGCAGAACCGTCTCGGACCGTTCCTCTGGCTCTTCCTCCTGTGGAGTGCCATGTGGACGTTGTCTGCCCAGGTGTTCCCCTGGAACGACGCCGACTACACCCTGATGCACCTGATCGGCGTCCCGCTCGACCCGAGTTACGGACCGTGGTTCATCTACGCCCTGGCGATCTACTACGCCGTGGTGAAGCTGATGCGTCCCCTGCCGCTGTGGCTGCAGTTCAGCATCGGTGCGGTCGTCTCACTGCCAGTGGCGTTCGACTGGGTCACCGTCGAGAACTTCGCCTGGGAGCGCACGCTGACACACCTCGTGGTGTTCCAGTTCGGGGTGTACGGGCACCGGATCATCGCCGCCGTCGCCGAGCGGGCGTCGGTGCTGTCCCTGCTGGTGACCGGGGGGAGCTGGGCGGCGGGGATCGCCGGGGTGACCGTGACCGGCATCGGGCTGTCCTCGGTGTGCTGGCTGCCGTTGACCGCGCTGGGGATGTCCACCGGGATCATCACGGCCACCCTCATCGCCCGTCACATGCCCTGGCTGCACCTGGACTGGTTCGGCCGCAACACCCTTCCGGTCTATCTGCTCCACCTCCCCGTCCTCGGCGTGCTGTTGGCCTACGACCCGGGGCTCACGTCCTCTCCGGTGACGGCGACTGCAGGCACCCTGGTCCTGACCGTGCTCACGGTCGGCGGGACGCTGGCTGTCTGGAGGATCCTACGTCCGGTGCCCGGCCTGTTCATCGCCCCGTGGCCGGGCGAGGGGGCGAACACCCTGCCCGTCCGGACCGGCCCCCGCGCCACGGTTACCGAGGTGTTTCCCCGAACTTGACAGATCATGTCAGGAATATGAGCTAAGCATATACTTGGTGATGTTCTACCCCCGGAAGAAATTGTCTGCCGGGAGCGTAACGAACGTGGCAGGAAAACGATGGTGCACCTGTACTGGAAGAACGCTGTCAATTTCCTCGGGGGACGGTGTACGGGTGGCCACCTGGCCACCCCCACAGCGCTTTTTCCGCCGTTGCAGATGACCAGTTGGCCTGCCTATCTTCATGGCACGCCAGCAACGAGCTACCGGTGATCCTCGGTTCTCTCCTCGCCCCGGTCTCCGCCCCTGGCACACAACTCAACAGTTCGCCATCGGCCCCTCCGGGCAACACACCCCTCAACGCCCACGATGCACCGTCCTCCTCTCCTCTCTTGACGGTGCACCGCGTGGAAAACGTCCGGAGCCTCTCTCCTCACGAACCCGGTGGCGCGACACATGAGAACAGTCGGGCCCGCCGCCGGAGCACCCTCCGGTAGCGGGCCCGACTGTGTACGCGGAGCGTCCCCACGGCCAGACGACAACCGTGGGTTGGAATCGGCGGGGAGTTCCACCCTGTGACCTCTGTCCCGCGCCGCACCCGGGCAGATCAGGCAGATCAGGCCGATCAGGCAGATCAAGCACAGAAAAAGGGGCCCGTACGCGACAGAACGTCACGTACAGGCCCCGGCGGAGCGGAGCGTCAGGTCACAGACCGCCGAGCAGCAGGTGAAGAAGATCGCCGACGATAGCAACGAGACCAGCAACAAGACCCATGGTGATTCTCCTTATGAGGGGTGGGTCCCCGGCATTCCCGGGAACTGGTCACTACGTTAGGACCGCCGTGTAACCGGCCAGTTTCACGCGCACTACAGTTCCGTAAGGGCCGTTCCAGATCAGTCGCTGCAGCTCACGATGGGGGCCGGGTCGTACACCGTGGTCGTGGTGTCCCGCGACAGCACACCACCGTTGAGATCACGCACGGTCCTGGTGTCGGTCACGGTGAAGCCGCGGGCACCCGAGGACGGCGAACAGGTGTCACCGGAGAGCTCGATCCGCTCCGGATCGGTGTAGTTCGTCCGGGCACCGGTGTCGGACTCGACCTCGACCTGTTTCACCCCGCGCAGGTCCACCGTCAGCGAACTGGAGTCCGCCTGCGTCTCGATCAGCACCGGAGTGTCGAAGGTGTTCTTGAACTGCAGGTCGATGGCCCCCTCGAAGACGGTCGCCTCACGACCGGCCGGGTACCGGTCGATGTAGTAGGAGTGCGGCGTGTGTGCCACGTCCTCCATACCGGCGAAGTAGGAGGCGTTGTACAGGGTGGTGGCGAACTGGCTGATGCCGCCGCCGACAGCCTTGTCGGCGTGCCCGTCCTGGATGATGCCGGCGTCGACGTACCCCTGCGCCTCGCCACGCGGTCCGGTGTGACCGTTGAGGCTGAACGTCTCGCCGGGCAGGACGATCGCCCCGTCCACCTGTTCAGCGACCCGGCGGATGTTCACACCCGAGTCGTCCGCGAAGCCACCGGTGGTGAAGGACCCGACGACGTCGTCGAAGCTGGCCTTCTCCGCCATCTCCGTGGTGTACGTCGCCTTCTTCTCCTCGTAGGTCACCTCGTGACGGCGTTCGGTGGTGTCCAGCAGCTTCTCCTCGATCGGGTCGAGGGTCTTCTCCCAGTCGATGAGCACACCGTCCTGGGACGGGGTGACGTCGAGGTTGCGCCCGGTGCCGGTGAATCCGGCGTTACGCAGTTCCACCTCGGTGTCACCGAGCTGCGCGTCGAGGATCTCCTGGGCCGCGTCGCGGTTCCAGTCCACCCGGAAAGCACCGTCCTCCGGGACGAAGGTGACGATACGTCCCATGTCGGCGGGACGCAGCACCCCGTCGGTGTCGTCGCGTCCGGCGAAGATGACGTCACCGTCGGTGACCTTGTCGACGACCTCCTCGACGGCGTCATCGGCGGCGTCACGACGGACATCCGCCTCAGTGACGTCCGCGTCCACGCTCACCCGTCGTTGGTCGTTGAGCCAGTGGTCCTTGACCGCGGTGCGCACATCGTCGGTGTCGACGGTCTGTCCGGCGACATCGTCGACGACGTCCGCCGCACCGGCGTCGTCGATGGAGAGTTCAGCGTTCTCCGGGTCACGGGTGAGGTCCTGCTCGACGCGGGTCAGGATCTTGTCCAGCAACTCGTCGTTGAAGGCACTGACCGTGCCGACCTCACGCTGCTGGAAGAAGCTCATGACCCGGGTGACGGGATTCAACGGCTGCTGGCCGGCCTGGTCGATCGTCGCCGCCCAGTCGATGGACAGGCCCGACTGCGCCGGGTCGAGCGTGGTCGACATGTCGCCGGCGGCGACCTCGACCTCGGCACGGGCACCGTCCGACAGCTGGTTCTTCAGCCGCGCCTCAGCCTGGGACTTCGACATCGACCCCACGTCGATGCCACCGACCGTCACACCGCGGGGGACGTTGCCCTCGGTCATGATGATGTCGGTGGCGTAGAGGATTCCCCCGAGTCCGACGATGCCCGCGACCGTCCACACCGGCCACAGACGACGCTTCCGCCGGTGCTTGCTGCCCTGGGAGCCCCACTGGTCGTCCGACGGGTCAGTCGGTCCTGTGGGGTTGCTGGCGTTGGGGTTGCTACTGCTCACGCTCCTCACAATAACCGGTGATTATCCCCCGGCGGTACCCGAGGCTCACACGGCGCAGAGCCGGTCCGCCGCCTCCGTCAGCCGGTCACGGTCCAGATCACCGTTCTCCACCGCGGCCACGAGGCCGTCCACTGTCGCAGGCACGTCTGCGGCTGTGGAGGTCAGCGGCGCGTCCGCCCCCGCACGCAGTGCCTGCACCACCGCCTGCGGTCCGTCATGCAGGTCGGTGATGGCCTGCATGCCGGTGAGGTCGTCGGTGAACACGATGCCGTCGAAACCGGGGCCGTCGCCCTCAAGACCGCCGCGCAGCAACGCATAGGCCTCCGGGTTCAGCGAGGAGGGGGTCTCCGCACCGACGACGTCGCCGGTACCTTCACTGTCGAGCCCCGGTGTCTGCATATGACCGACCATCACCGCCACACCCGGGATCTGCCACAGCTCAGCGAACGGAGCCAGGTCCGCCCCCATTTCCCCGATCGGCGGCGTGGTGACGGTGCCTTCGTGCGAGTCGCCGGTGGCGTGGCCATGTCCCGGGAAGTGCTTGATCACCGGGGTGACCTCGGCGTCGAGCAGCCCCTCGACCGCGGCCCGGCCATAGTCGGTGACCACACCGGGGTCGTCCGAGAACGCCCGGTCCCCGATGGCGTTGTCGCTGATCGACTCCCCGCCGGCGAGGTCAACCACCGGCGCAAAGTCCATGGTGATGCCCAGGTCGTGCATCTTGCGACCGTGCTCGGCGAAGACACCGCGTACCTCCTCCGGGGACAGCGTGTCCGCCAGTTCCCGGGCGGACGGCAGGTCCCCGATGATCTCGCCGAGCCGCTGGACCTGGCCCCCTTCCTCGTCGACGGAGACGGTCAGTTCCCCGCCGGCGTCAGCGGCGCGCTCCTTCAGCGCGGTGATGCTGCGTTCCGGGTCTCCCTGACCGTCGAGGATCGACAGGTCAGTGGACGACCCGATGAAAATGTGGCGCACACCGGCGTCGACGGCCTCCGCGGCGTCGTCGAAGCCGACCACCCCGACCGCCAGGGTCGACGCGGCAAGTGTCGCCAGGTCCTGCTCGCCGTCCACGCAGGAGGTGGACTCGTCTTCCGGGGTGTCGGAGGAGGACGGAGACGAGGGGGACGACGGAGAGGAAGACGCGGACGACGTTGCGCCGCCCGCGGAGTCCTCCGCGGCGTCGTCCTGAGAGGAACACGCCACCAGGCTGAACGCCAGGGCACCCGCTGCCGCGGCGGCGAGCATGGTGACGGGGGTGCGTCGTTGAACAGTGACCACGCGTGACCTCCTGCTTTCTAGAGTCTCTCGGGGGCTCTCCTCCGGCACCGGACGGTGGTGCGGTGAGGCTCTCACCAAAAAAGTTCGGAAAATTCGGGGTGACTTCTCGACCTTGCCGTCGCATCACTCCCCGACCGTACTACGCTCATGGGCATGGCTAGCGAATCCAGGAATGAGACATCCGAGAGCCCCGAGAACCCGGCAGCCCACGTCGGCTCCTTCGACGGGGACACCGTCCTCATCGCCTTCGACGGCTCCGACGAGGCCCGTGGCGCCATTGACTACGCAGGTCGTTTCCTGTCGACCAGGAACGCCTACATCCTCACCGTGTGGGAGCCGATCCACCGGCAGGCGGCACGTACCGCGGGTATGAGCGGCATGATGCAGCACGACTGGTCGGCCGTCACCGACGACACCGAGGACCCCGCCTACGCCGATGCGGTGGCGATCTGCAGGGAAGGTGTGAGCCTCGCCGAAGGACACGGTTTCTCCACCGAGCCCTTCCTCGTGGAGTCCGCCACCGCGATCTGGAGCGCGATCGTCGACGCCTCGCGTGAACTCGACGTCAGCATCATCGTCGCCGGGTCCCGCGCACTGAGCGGGTGGCGGTCGCTGCTGCAGTCCAGTGTGTCCGACAGTCTGGTCAAGCATGCGGGACGCCCGGTGCTGATCGTCCCGTCGGTCGACGACGATAACGACGACGCCAATAACACCAATGACGCCGGTGAGACCGACACGGCCGGGGAAAACGTCGCGGATACGGAGACCAGGTAGTATCATCTGGTGAATCTCATCCACCTTTCCTCCACTGACGGGAATGACCATGCCCACCGAGACTGACTCTCAGCCCCGCCGTACGCTCGGCCCCGCCGTCGCCTCCGCGGTCGTCGGCATCGTCCTCGGTGGGGCTGCGGCGTTGTTCGCAGGCAGCATGGCCGACTCCTCAGACTTGCCGACGAACCAGATCGCCGTGGATGATGCGGTGATGGGTTCGATCCAGTACGGCGAGCGCCGGTGACCCCCGCCGGTAACTGACAGGTGTGACACTCTCCCGTCGCGGCTGGGGCCTGGCCGGCCTCCTCTGGCTTCTCCTGGCCCTGGTCCAGGGGCCCGGACTGACCGTCGCCGACACCAAACACGACCTCACGGCGAACCCGTGGGGTTTCCTCACGCAGGCCCTGTCCCCCTGGACGGATGTCTTCCCCCTGGGACAGCTCCAGAACCAGGCCTACGGCTACCTCTTCCCCCAGGGCCTGTTCTTCGCCCTGCTCGACCCGCTCCCCGACTGGTTGACCCAGCGGTTGTGGTGGGCGCTGCTGCTGTTCCTCGCTTTCGCCGGGGTGGTCAGGCTCCTGGAGGCGACGGGGACCGGGTCACGGCTGTCGCGGCTGGTGGCGGCGGTCCTGTTCGCCCTGAGTCCACGCATCCTCACCACACTCGGGGCGATCTCCTCGGAGGCGTGGACAGTGGCGCTCGTGCCGTGGATCATGCTGCCGGTCGTACGCGTTCTGCTGCCGGGGCCGCGTCCGACGACCCGACGGCTCGCCGTCGCCGGGCTGGGTTCCGCCGTCGCGGTGCTCTGCCTGGGGGCGGTCAATGCGGTCGCGACGCTGGCGGCGGTGGTGCCCGCGGTGGTGTGGTGGTTGACACAGGGGGTCTTCGCGACCGGCGGCGACGCAGCGGTGCGCCGCCGCACGGCATGGCGGTTCGCCCTCTGGTGGGTCCCGGGCGGGGTACTCGCCTGTTTCTGGTGGATCGGGCCACTGGTGATCCTGGGGCGGTACTCCCCACCGTTCACCGACTACATCGAGGCCGCCGGGCTGACCACCACTGGTTCAACCTGGGCGAGGTGCTGCGGGGGCGACGAGTTGGACGGCGTTCCTGTCGACCGAGCGCCAGGCCGGGTTCGCCGTGGCCACCGAAGCGGTGTTCGTGGCCGCGACACTGGTGGTCGCCCTGCTGGGGCTGGCAGGGCTGGCGGGGACGAGGCGGCTGCGCCGTCCTGCGCCGTTCGCGGGGTCGTGGCTGGTCATCCTCGGTGTCGGTGTGGCCGTCTTCGGTGTGGCCGCCACACCGTTCTCCCCGGTCGCCGAGCAGGTCCAGGCGTTCCTCGACGGTGCCGGGGCGCCGCTGCGCAACCTGCACAAGTTCGACCCCCTGATCCACCTCCCGCTGGTCGTCGGGGTGGCCCACGTCCTCGGCGGACTCACTGCGCCCCGGGACGCCACGACGTGGCTGCATCCGGAGAAGAACCGGTCGGTGGTGACGACGACCGCGGTTGTCCTGGTCGTGGCAGTCGCCACCGCGCCGGCGTGGACCGGGCGGCTGGTGCCCGAGGACGGCTACCGTAGTGTGCCGTCGTCCTGGCAGGAGGCCGCGGACTGGCTCAACGATCCTGCCAACGGGGCCGACGAGACCCGCACCATGATCCTGCCGGAGGCGCGTACCGCCCGGCAGACGTGGGGAAATACGCGGGATGAGCCGGCGCAGGCGCTGCTGGACGTGCCGTGGGTGGTGCGCGACGCCGTCCCCCTGGTGCCACCGGAGGCGATCCGTGGGCTCGACGGACTCCAACGTGAGTTCGTCGCCGACGGCGCGGCCGGCGCGAACCCGGCGCTGGCGGACGCTCTGCTGCAGCAGGGTGTGGGGTACCTGCTGGTGCGTACTGACCTGGCACGCACCGCCGACACGCCCGGCGCCCGGGCCGTCCTGCGCACGCTCACCGACTCCGCGGCAGCGGACGGATTCACCGAGGTCGCCGACATCGGCGACGGAGATATCCGGATCTTCCGGGTGGACGGCGACTATGCAGGGGGACACTCACACGTGGTCGACGCCGCCGACCTGGAGGTCACCGCCGGGGGTCCGGAGGTACTGCCCCGTCTTGCCGCCGCCGATGCCGCGACAGGACGGTCGCCCCGCGACCGGATCCTCGTCCAAGATCTTCCTGACGGTACCGGTGCTGACAGGGCTCCTGTCCCCGACACGGTGACCGACACCCCGACCCTGAGGGAGCACAACTACGGCAACGTCACCGGGGCCGAATCCGACATCCGCGCCGTCGATGACGCGCGCGACACCCGGAACCCGGTCCGCGACTACCCCACCGGACTCGATGACGCCGAGCTCACCCAGGTCAAGGAGCGCGGCGGCAGGATCACCGCAAGCTCCTCCGCCGCCGACCCGACATCCCTCAACGGGGCGGAACCGTATTCCGGCCCGTCCGCCGCGGTCGACGGTGTCACGGAGACGGCCTGGCGGCCGGGAACCGGATCCCCGATCAACCAGACCCTCACCGTAGACCTGGACGAACCCCGCTCCCAGATGTCACTGTCGGCACGCGCCGCCGGGAGCCCGGTACGTGTGCAGGCCACCACGTACCTCGACGGCGAGACCGTGGCCTCCACGACCACGCTGGTACCGGGCTACCGCGAGGCCGACAGCACTGACCGGCCCATCGTCCTGCCCAGCGGGGAGGCGGACCGGGTCGAACTGCGCATCGTCGGTTCCTGGGGGGACCCGGGGCTCAGCGAGATCACCCTCACCGAGTTGGCCAGCGGTCAAGACGTGACCCCGCGCCGCGACATCGTCGTGCCGGCTGGGGATGAGACGCCGCGTCGGTGGGTCCTGGGGCAGGAGATCTACGAGTTTGAGATGAGACGTGTCATCACCGTGCCCGAGGGAGCGGAACCGGTCAGGGTGGCACTGACATCCGACCGCTGTGCCGCGGGCGGGGACACTGCCAGCACCCTCGACGGGGAGCCGGTGAACTGTGGTGACACGGTGACACTGGACCCCGGCGAGCACGAGGTCCGCAGCCGCGACCGGTGGGTCTCCCTCGATGTGCAGGACGGCGAGACGCAGGAGGCAGTCTCGGCGACAGCGGCCGACGGCGACGGGACGGCGTCCGACGACCGGATCGTCGTGACCTCGACCGCCGTGAACAGCGGACGCGCCGCCGAACTCGACGGGACCGCCCTGGAGTCGGTGACGGTCAACGGCTGGCAGCAGGGGTGGGTCGTCCCGGCGGGCGCGGGCGACGGGATGTCGGACGACGAGATCACGTCGGCACTTGAGGTCAGCTTCACGGCGACGGACACCTACCAACGGTGGCTGGGCGCGGGGCTGCTCGGCGCGCTGGTGCTGCTGCTCGGATGGCTGTGCGCGTGGAGCGCGTGGAGCGCACGGACCACACGGTACGCACGGTGGCCCGGCCGGCGTTCCGCCGGGACGGACCAGGTGGTGGAGGCGTCCGACGGTCGGCCTGGTGCACCCCGGCGTGTGCTTTCCGGTGCAGGCATGCTCGCGTTGTCGGTCGGAGTTGCCGGTCTTCCCGGCGGGATCGTCGGTGCGGCGACGATGGCACTCGTCCTCGGTGTACCTGCTGGTGTCCGCCGTCTCCCTGGGCGGATCGCCGCCTCGCGGGGTGTCCGGATCCTCCGTTATCTGACCAGGCCGGCCACCCTGGCGATGATCCTGGGCGGCGCAGGCGCGGTGATGATGGTGCGTGGGCCGTGGGGCGGCGGAGACTACGCGGGCTACTCGTGGATCCCGGAGCTGCTGTTCCTCGGTTGCGTGGTGGCCACGGCGTGCGGCGCTGTATCCACCGGACCCCCTCCCCCGGATGCGGAGACGCACACGGCAACACGGCAGGGCTGACCCGGTAGGGCCGACACGGGTCAGCGACCCGTAGCTGTACCGGTCAACGCGCGGCGGAGCACCTGCGCGAGATGCATGCCGGTCTTCCGGTCACCGAACCCTTCCCGGATCTGTGTCCGGCACGAGAACCCGTCAGCGAGGACGTAGGTGTCCTCGTCGAGTTCCCGGATCCGCGGAAACAACTCCCGCTCCGCCAGATCCCTCGACAGTTCCGCGTGTCCGGGTTCGAAACCCCAGTTCCCGGCAAGCCCGCAGCAGCCGGTCTCCACGGTTGATTCATCCACTCCCAACAACCTGAGGGCATTCGTGGTTCCACCGTGGGCGCGTCGGGACCGTTCATGACAGTGCACCTGCGCCAACGCCGACCCGTGGATCTCGTCGAACGGCCACGTCAACCGTTGGTCACGCATCCATGCCCGGTGGTGTTCCGACACAACGTCCCCGAGGGTGACGACCTGTTCCGCCAGCGCGGAGGCACGGGGGTCCTCCGGCACAAGGCGTGGGGCCTCGTCGGTCAGCATTGATGCGCAGGACGGTTCGAGGACGACGACGTGGGTCTTGCCGTCGAGCCACGGTTCCATGCGGTCGAGAGTACGGCGGATGACCTTCTTCGCCGTCGTCAGCTGCCCGGTCGAGTGCCAGGTGAGCCCGCAACACATGAAGCCGGACGGCACGTTCACCTCGTACCCCATGGCCGTCAGAACGGCATAGGCGTCCTGGGCCACGCCGGAGTCCATGTGGTTGGTGAAGCTGTCGGGCCACAGGACGATCCGTCCGGGCCCCGCGTCCCGAAGGGTGCCGGGGGACCCAGAGGAGCCAACGGCCCCGGTCCACGACTGACGTTGGCGTCGACGGACGCTCTGGAAACTGGCGTCCGCGAATGTGATCATCGACCGGGAGGTGTCCAGCCCACCGATCTTCATGACGAGCCTCCCCACGACGTCGATGCCCAGCAGAGCGTTCACCATCCGTGCCGCACCAGGCACCGCATGCAGCAGGAAGCTCGTCAGTGGGAGCCACCCCATGGAGTAGTGTGCCCGAGGTCGACGTCTGCCCTGGTAGTGCTGGTGGAGGAACTCGGACTTGTAGACCGACATGTCGACGTTGACCGGACATTCTGAGGCGCAGGCATGGCATGACAGGCACAGGTCAAGCGACTCCTTCACGTCGTCCGAGCTGAGTGCCTCGGGGTACACCTCACCCCGGAACATTTCCGAGAGGATCCGGGCGCGCCCGCGGGTGGAATGCACCTCATCACCGGTGACCTGGAATGACGGGCACATCGCACCGTCCTGTGACCGGCACAGGCCCACACCTACGCACCGGTTGACAGCATTCACCATGGATCCACGGTCATCCGGGAAACTGTGAATCGGCAGGAACTCGTGCGCCCGCTGACCCGGCCCCGGGCGAACCCCACGGTCGAAGGGCTCGGGGTCGACGAGCAGCCCCGGGTTCATCCTCGTCCCCGGATCATAGATTTCCTTGACGCGGCGGAAGGCCGAGAGAGCGCGGTCACTGTACATCAGTGGGAGGAGTTCGGACCGGGCACGTCCGTCACCATGTTCCCCGGACAACGACCCGCCGTGTCGTGCCACCACAGCCGCCGCATCCGTCATGAAGGCACGGAAGGTCTCCAGCCCCGCCTCTGTACCCAGGTCGAAAGAGATCCGGATATGGACGCACCCCTCCCCGAAGTGCCCGAACGGAATGCCCCGGAGTCCGTGCGAGTCAAGGAGCGCGTACAGATCCCGCAGATAGTCGGCGAGATTCCCTGGGGGTACCGAGGAATCCTCCCAACTCGGCCACGCCTCACCCCCGTCCGGCAGCCGGGTGACCAGACCCGCGGCCGACTCACGGATCTTCCACAGTTCGCGCATCTCGCGCGGATCCTCCACGACGACGGCGTCAACCACGGGACAGCCGGGATCGGACTCAAATTCGGTGATCAGCTCCGTCGCCCTTGTGCATGCCTCCTCCTGCGTGTCTCCGGTCGCCTCGCAGTAGAGCCAGCCGCCGGCAGCCGCCCCGCCGGGCAGCAACGTCCCGGCGTCCTGCCCTTGCGACTGCCGTAAAGCGTCGAGGAGATCGCCACCCATCCCCTCGCTCGTCGCTATGCCCCGTCGCCTCGTCGACGGGGCAGCAGCTGCGGCGGAGAAGATGTCGGTGAACGCGAGCACGGCGAGTACCGTGTGCGACGGTACAGGGACGCACGTCACCACCGCTTCCACGATGATCCCCAACGTGCCCTCGCTACCGGCGAAAGCTTTGGCGGTGTCGAAGCCGTTCTCATCCAGCAGGTAGTGCAGGCCGTAACCGGACACCTGACGTGGGAACCGGCCCAGTTCCAGTCTGAATTCACGGATCCACTCGTCGCGCAGACCGCGGAGTTCCGCGGTGAGGGCACTGTCCGATGTACCACCGCGTTGCAGGGTGACCAGCGAGCCGTCTGCCCGGAGAACGGTGAGTTCCACCAGGTTGTCGGCGGCCGTTCCCCAGGCCAGAGAATGCGAGCCGCAGGCGTTGTTGGCGATCATCCCACCCACGGTGCACCTGCTGTGGGTGGACGGGTCCGGGCCGTAGGTCAGACCGTAGGGTGCCAGAGCATTCCGGAGATCGTCGCAGATCACACCGGGCTGGATTCTCGCGGTGCGACTGTCGGTGTCGATCTCGAGGATGCGGTTGAACCTCCGCGACAGGTCGATGACAAGACCTTCGCCGATGGCGTTACCTGCCACCGACGTTCCGCCGCCGCGAACCGTCACGTCCCAGCCCTGTTCGTCGGCGTAAGCGACCGCGGCGACGATGTCGTCAACCGACTCCGGTTCGAGGACGGCGGCGGGAACTCGTCGGAAGATGCTGGCGTCGGACACATACGCCCCGCGCGTTGCCCGGTCAGTACGTAACTTCGTCTCGATCATCGACGTGGACTCCATCGCGGTGTCTTCCTCCTCGCTGCCGACGTCAGCGGCAGATAGTCCTGATCTGGCAGCTACGCTTCAGCACTGTCCGGGACAAGCCCGACTTTCAGCCTGCCTCTCGCAGGCGACGCGTAGAGCTCGAATGCTTCGCTGACCTGTGTGATGGGAAAAGCATGGGTAATGTAGCTCCGCCGCAGGTCACCGTGTGCAACGACGTAGTCGCCCGCCGCTGCCAGATAGGTGTCCCAGGACTGGGTTGCTCCCGCCGCCATGGTCAACCCCTTCCGGAAGAACGCCCGCATCGGGAAGGCGTACCAGTCTTCGGGAAGCCCGTAGACTAGTACTTCCCCGCCAGGACGAGCGGCGGTGACCGCATCAGCCACGATCTCTTCACGGTGACCGATCGCATCGACCACCAGGTCCGGTCGCTCGGCGTCCACCAGCGACTGCGCCCACTGCCGGCTGTCACCCGTGACCGTCTCGTCCATACCGAACGTTTCACCGACGTCCGTCCTGTCGATACGGTCGACCCCGACCACGTGTGCCGCTCCGAGTGACCTGGCGATGTGTGTGAAGAGCACTCCCAGCGGCCCGAGTCCGAGAACAGCCACCCGCTTCCCTGTCAGCGGGCCCACCCGTGAATACGAGCTCAGCACCGTCGCGACCGGCTGCATGATCACCGCTTCCCGGTCAGTCAACGAGTCGGGGACGGACGCCAGGTACTTGTCCGGATCCACGATGTACTCCGAGAGCCCGCGGGACTCTTCGACGATGCCCACAACGCGGTCCCCGGTGCGAAACCTGGACGACCGGCTCAGTGCGACGCGACCGACAATCTCGTGGAGAGGGACGCCTGGATTCCCGGTGTACGGATTGTCCGGATCCATGATCCCGCGGTACTTGGGGATGTCACTGCCGCAGATCGAACCGAACAGGAACTCCAGGAGCACATCGCCGTCACCGAGATCCGCTGACGTCGGCACGTCCACGTCATAACGGGTGAACTCGCAGGGGCCCGGCTGTTTCAGGATCCACATGGTGTGTACCGTCTCTTTCCGTTGTGCTTCTCAGTGGCTGTTCCACTGCTGGTCATGAATGAGGTCCGGAGTGATGTCGTGCACCGTACGCACGCCGCAGAGCGCCATCGCCATCGCGAACTCACGCTTCAACGTGCTCAGCACATGCCGGACTCCGGCGGCGCCCGCGACCGTCAGCCCCCACATCACCGGTCGCCCGACAAGCACTCCGCTGGCGCCCAGTGCCAGAGCCTTCAGAATGTCGGTGCCCCGGCGGATGCCCCCGTCGATCAAGACGGGCACCTGGCCGTCCACGGCGGCAGACACTGCAGGAAGCGCGCGGATCGTCGACAACCCGGAATCCAGGTTTCGGCCACCGTGATTGGAGACGATCACGGCAGCTGCTCCAGCCTGTACCACCGCACGCGCATCGTCTCCTCTCAGGAGACTTTCACGATGACCGGGAGCGGGCTGCGCTCCATCACGTCTTCCAGTACCGACAGCGTGAATCCTGCGTCCAGCGCACTCCGGTAGATGCTGTCGCCCCGTTCAGGCCGGGGGTCGAGGCCGTCCTGCATGGGGTACGTCAGCCCGTCAGGGAGTGTGAGACCGTCCCACACCTGCGATTCGCGTGCACCGACGACCGGGGTATCCACGGTGATGACGACGGCCTCGGCGCAGTGCTGCACCCGGTCGAGAAAACGCCGGAGATACTGTCTGTCGGGCGGAACATTGATCTGAGCCCAGACGCCGGCGCCGGTGTGCCCGGCGACCCGTTCGATCGGTGTGTTGGAGTACGCACTGAGAACCATGGGGAGGCCGGCCGCATCGGCGCCGGACGCCGTCCCGCACTCGGCGGCAGGGTGGAAGAGGCCGTGCGATCCGACGGGCGCCACCACGAGCGGGGACGACAGGTGGCGACCGAACAGCGTCGTCGCAGTCGACAGCTCCGTGACGTCCCGGAGGACGTGGGGTGCCAGCCGGACCCGGTCAAAATCACCGGTGTTGAGCCGCACCGTCTTCTGGTCCCCCGCCCCGGTCTCCAGGTAGCCGGCCGTCAACGCAGGAAGAAGCCCCAACGCCTGATCCTTCACCGCTGCCAGTGGTGAACCGGCGATGAGTTCCGACCTGTCGACGATGGCCCGCGGAGGAACGACGGTCGACATCAGTTCACCGTGAGACCGGCAGTTCGGAGTGCCTGGGCCATACGGTCCAGCGAGTCGGGATCGGTAACCGGAAGTTTGGGGGCACGGGGATACCCGCCCGGCTGACCGAGGAGGTTCATGGCGGCCTTGAGTGTCGGCTGCATGCCGCCGAACGCCCAGTTGTAGCCGTCCGCCCGATCACCGTGCATCACCGCCATCAGTTCGCTGAACCGGTCCGCGATCTCGCCGGCTGCGTCATAGTTGCCGGCCCAGGCGTGTTCGAAGAACCCCGGCATGTCCGACCCCAGGAGAAGACCACTGCCGAAATGTCCGTCTCCTCCGAAGTCTGACCGAATGAACGCCAACCCGAGCCTGCTGAGCATGTGTCCGAAGACGATCAGGCGGTCGCTGACCCGCTCGATGGTCTGGATGAGTGTGTCTTCACCCGGGGCGCTCTGTTTGATGGCTACCACGTTCGGGATCTCCGCCAGACGTTCCACCGTGTCGAGATCGATGTAGTGGCCGTTGTCCTGCGGAAAATTGTAGATCCACGCGGGGAGGCCGGTGGCACCGAACACCGTGCGGTAGTAGGTGTCCAGTTCGACCGCGGTCGGGCGTGCCATCGGTGGCGGCGAAGCCATCACCGCGTCGGCACCAGCGCGTTCAGCATGCTCCACGAGGCTGACCGTGTCGTCGGGGCGGGTACAGGTGACACCCACGATGACGGGTACCCGGCCACCGGCCTCTGCGACGGCGATCTCAGCCAGACGCCGTCGCTCCGGATCCCGCTGGCTGAACCATTCGCCGGTGCTGCCGTTGACGAGGATACCGTGCACACCGGCATCCACAGAGCTTCCGATGATGTCACCGAAGGCTTTCTCATCGAGGTCACCATCGGCGGTGAAGGGTGTGACCGGGGCGGTGAAGTAGCCCTTCCAGTCAACGTCGTTGCGGTCCATGTGGATCCTTTCTCTTTGCCGGGCCGTGTCAGTGACGGCCGCGGAGGTGGTGGTGTGTTGTGGAGGTGGGGTCAGTTGTCTGACCACCGCAGCGCATCCGCGAAGATCCACTGCAGGAGTTTGTCGGTGACAATTCCGCAGATGCCGAGCGTCGCCATGGCGGCGATGACGTAATCGAAGCGGAACTGGTTGTACGAGTCGATGAGGACGTAACCGACGCCCGACTTCGCACCGAGAATCTCGGCCACGACGACGGTGGTCCAGGCGATACCGAGCGATACCCGGAGGCCGGTGATGATGTTCGGCGACGCGGCCGGCAGCACGATGCTCATCACGACCTTGTACTGAGGTGCGCCGAGCATCCTGCCCGCCCGGATCAGGCCACGGTCGACCCGCTGCACCCCCGACAGGGTGTTGACGTACACGGGGAAGAACGTCGCGAGCGCCGTGAGGAAGACGGCAGGCTGGTCGCCGATACCGAAGATGATCAACGCAATCGGGACCCAGCCGGTCACCGAGATCGGTCGGATGGCGTTGATCGTCGGGTCGATCATGCGCTTGGCGTGCCAGCTGATCCCGGCCAGTATGCCGAAGACGATGGCCAGGACGGAGCCGAGGACGAATCCCATCAGGACACGCCCCACGGAAGCTCCCACGTGAGCCAACCACGTTGTGGAGTACGCCTCCGACGGGGTGAAGTCGGAGGTGAACAGCCCGATCCCTGAGACCCAGTCGACGAATGCGGCGACACAGACGCTCAACGGAGGGAACAACCCGTCGGCGATCCAGCCGGCCCGTCCTGCGACTTCCCAGACGACTGCGATGATCACGGGGATGATCAGGGCCAGGGAAATCGACTGCACTTTCGAGTGCGACGAGGACCGACGCCTCTGCCGTGGCTTACGTTTTTCCGCAGCGGTGTTCTTCACGGTGTGTGCTGATGCTGTGTCAGTCATGAATTGTCCCCGTTCTTGCCGAGGTCCGTCGCGGTTCTCCCCGTGACGTCCTCAAGGATCGAGTAGTCGAGGTGCTCGGCCAGTGCAGTGTTGTCGTCGTCGTCGATGATTCCGAGCCTGGTGAGGACCGGAGGAACGCCGTTGATCTCGTCTTCGGGCATCTCCAGGATCGGGACGATGTACTTCTTCTCCAGTGCGGTGCTGATCCCCGTACCGGAGCTTCCCGTGATGTCCTGGTACTCGCGCTCCCAGGTCTCCGGGTCGTCCGCCAGCGTTTCCAGCCGTTTGCTGAAGGCCCGCATCACCTCCACCGCTTCGTCCCGGTTATTCTCCAGGAACGCGTCATTGGCGAGGATCCCGCTGGCGACGCTGAACGACCCGTCATAGAGACTGTCCTGGATGTCGGGAACGATGTGACCGTAGCCGGCTTCCTCTGCTTCCCCGGACAGCGGAGGGAACGTGACGATACCGTCGACGTCACCGCGCTGAAGCGCAAGATTCAGGTCCGGGAAGGACTGCATGTTCATGTACTGGGTGTCCCGGTCAATGTCCATGCCACGGGTCTCCATGGCGGCAGCCAGGTTGATGTACTGGGTCGAGCCGCGGACGGAGCCGATGCGTTTGCCTTTCAGGTCGTCCCAGGAATCAATGCCGCTGCCTTCTCTGGCGAGGAACACTGAACCGTTGGAGCTGATACCGGACACGAAGGAGACACGTGGATTTCCGGACGTCAGCAACGACGCGAGGTTGTTGTATCCCACCGGTGCCATGTCCACGGAGCCGTTGGCGAGGGCTGTCAAAGCATCATTCGAGCTCTTGAACGGGGTGAGTTCGACATTGGTGCCGTCGTCGAGCTCCTCGTCAAGCGTGGCCCACGGGACCCAGGTCGCGGCCGAGACCCAGCCGATCCTCACCCTGTTCTCGTCGGCCGTCCCGGATTTCGCGGCATAGGTACGACCAGCCACGACAACGGCTGCCAACAGGATGATCGCCACGACAAGCCGGAATACCCAGTTTCTGGTCAGTGATGTACTCATGACTCAGCGTCCTTTCGACATTTCCTGCTCGATGAGCTCATCGGCGCGATGGGTCTCGTGCCGCAGCTCCTCGAACAGTTCCTGACGGAGCCGGACGTAGTCCGGGTCCGTGATCAGCTCATGGGTCCGGGGGCGGGGAAGATCCACGCGAATTTCCTTGCTGATCCGCCCCGGGCGCGGCGACATGACCAAGATCCGGTCGCTGAGAATCAGCGCTTCATCGATGTCGTGGGTGACGAAGAGGACCGTCTTCCGGTCTCTCTCCCACAGCTCCAGGAGGAGTTCCTGCATCGTGATCCGTGTCTGCGCGTCAAGGGCACCGAAAGGCTCATCCATGAGCAGGATCGGTGGATCGTTGACCAGGACGCGGGCCAGACCGACGCGTTGCCGCATACCACCGGACAGCTCTTTGGGCAGGTGTTTGTCGAACCCCGCGAGACCGACGTTCTCCAGGTACTGGTCGACGTTCTTCTCGATCGTCTCGGATGACTCCGACTTCCGCATCTTCGGGCCGAACGCCACGTTGGACCGGACAGTCATCCAGGGGAACAACGTGGCCTCCTGAAAGACAACACCCCGTTCCGGTGAGGGGCCTTCCAGTGGCTGACCGTCGACCTCGACGTGTCCGCGGCTCGGGGTGGTGAACCCTGCGATCAGGTTGAGTGCCGTCGATTTACCGCAACCGCTCGGGCCCAGCAGACAGACAAACTCCTGGTCTTCAACGGTCAGGTCCAGATTCGCCAGGGCATGTACTCGTTCCGACTCAGCTCCCGGCTTGGGAAATTCGACGTCAACAGCCTCCAGAGTGATCATCAGGGTCCTCCTCAGTGTGGCGGTGTGTGGTGTGGATTACTTCGTAGGGAAAACAGTAACGCAGGTCATATTTGCTGTCTATTGCAATTATCTCGGATATGGTTGCTGTTCATGGCATCAGATTTCACGTTTCACCAACTGCGCTCGTTCATTGCAGTGGCCGAGGAATCCAATTTCCGGCGTGCAGCGCTCCGTCTTCGCGTCAGCCAGTCCCCCCTGACCAGACAGGTTCAGTCGTTGGAGTCCGCACTCGGTGTGCGGCTGTTCAACCGGGCGGGACGCGGAGTCGAACTCAGCACTGCCGGTACCGCCTTCCTCGCCGAGGCCAGGGTCCTCCTCGAGGTCAATGACCGCGCCCGACGTGTGGCGGCCGATGCCGCAGCCGGGAAGACGGGCTCCCTGTCCGTCGGCTACACCGAACCAGTGGCCTTCGATTTTCTCCCCCACGTCCTCCAGCAGTTCCGGCAGGAGTTCCCTGAAGTCCAGCTCCAGCTGCGGGAGATGAACTCCTTCGAATCAGTCGACCACCTCGAACAACGCGGAGTGGACGTCGCCTATCTTCGACCCCCGGTGGAGTCACAGACCGTCGATCTGACCATGCTGCACCCCGATCCCCTCATTGCCGCCCTGCCGAGCGGCCACCCACTGTCCGGGCGGTCCACCATCGCACTCGCCGAACTCGCCGATGAGAAGTTCCTGACGTACTCGCAGGCTCTCGGCGGTGGCATCAGCGGATCCACTGCCCAGGCATGCGCTGCCGCGGGTTTCGCACCGAACTTCGTCGACTACGCGAGCAGCACCCCGATGCTCATGAGTCTGGTGGCCAGTCATATCGGGGTGACACTCGTGTCCCACCAGTTTTCCCTCATCCCCTACCTCGGCGTCGACTTCGTGAAACTCTCGGACACCCGGGCAGAGAGTTTCCTCGCTCTCGCTGTCCGAAACGACAGCAACAGCCCCGCCGCCGAAGCTCTCTGCGAGATCTCCGTCAAAGTGTCGGAACAACACTTCGGGCGTCACGACCGAGAGCCATAGCCAGCGTTCAGATCGGCAGCATACATCTCAAACGCACGCTACTTGATAGCTACTTGATAGATCTATCAAGTAGACGGCCCTTCCACCACCGGTTCACCGCCCGGCGTGCAGGGTCCTCCACCAGCGCGTAACTCAGCGCCGCGACCGGGATGGTCAACACCACCGTCGCCACCAGTACGAGCACCGTCTGCCCCTGGAACAGTCCGATCCCCAGCAGCGGGAACACCAGCGACAACATCGCCATGTGCCACAGGAAGATGGAGTACGACCACCGCCCCAACGCCTGCATCACCGCCGAGTCCAGCACCCGGGACTCCGGTTGCACCGCCCACGGGACAATCAGGCTGGCAGCGAAGACCATGCCGTAGAAAGTGCGCCGGGCGAACTCACCGTCCCCCGCAGTGACCAGCCCCTCAGGTCCGTCCACGGCGGCGACGAACACCGCCAGCACCGCCAGCAGAATCCATATCCACCGTCGCCCCGCCCATCGCCGGACGGCACGGGCGGCACCTTCCCGTCCCGGAGCCCCGGTGTCCGCCAACCAGCCCTCGAGCTCGGCGGCGAGCAGTCCCGCCCCGAACCAGGACAGGAAGGCCCACGGCATGATGTGCGCGTTCACCTCCGCGTCATGCCACGCGATGAACGGCCACACGTAGCTCAGGCACCCCACGGCGAGGATCGCAGTCACCCTCATCCGCCGACTCCGCCGTCCCACCGCAAGCGCCAGCAGCGGCATCAGCAGATAGAAGAACATTTCCACACACAGCGACCACAGGTGCGTCAGCCCACCGACCAGACCGTCCGGCACGTAGTTCTGCAGCAGCAGCAGATTCGCCACTGTGGCCACCGGCCCCGGCGCGCCGCCCTCCGACGCCACCGGGAACAACAGCAGCACGACGACCACTGTCACCCAGTAGGCCGGCATGATTCGGCCGAGGCGTTTCACGTAGTAGGACATCCACCCCGTCTCTGCAGCGTGACGGCGCCACAACAGGAAGCCGGACAGTGCGAAGAAGACGGGAACGAAGAAGTCCAGCCGTGCCATCATCCGGTTGACCAGCGCGCCGGTGTCGTTGCCGGTCTGGAAGGCTACATGGGCGACGATGATCCCCAACGCCGCGACCGCACGCAACCCCTCCAGGGCGGGGAGGAAAGCTTTCGGGGACCGGCTCGGCGTGCTCATCGACGATCAGGATACCGTGGTGACGCTACTCTCCGAGCCTCCCACGGGTGAACGTCTCTCACCATTATTGTTTTTCGCAGCGCGTTCCTCCCCGGCATCGTAGTTTCAGCCGGTAAAGTAGCCGTGAACACCCCGCTCTCTGACGTACACCAGGACAGGAACCAGGCCACCATGAAGAAGGTCTTCTCCCACCTCGCCATCATCCTCGGCGCCGCACTGCTGGTCATCGCACTGGCTTTGCCGATCTACGTCCTCCCCAAAGGCAAGGTCATCCCGAAGGACATCGAGTCGGCGACGGTCACCAAGGTCACGCCGGGGATCCTGACCGATGCCGGGGCACTCGCCGCCGACAAGCCGGTGGCCGGGAAGGACTCACTGCCGGAGTGCCGCGGGGAGAACAAGGTGGTCAGCTGCTTCATCTGGCCGGAGACCGACATTCAGTCCCAGCGGTTCGTCATGGCCCAGGACCCCACCGACGACGACGAGGTCACCCTGGAGGCCGGCGGTACCGTCTACCAGGCCGACCTGCCGGAGCCGGAGAACCTGCTCTCCGCCGAGATCGACCGGGTCACGCTGGACCGCAAGACCGCCTTCCCCGTCGACGAGCCGACCTCGTCACTGAACATCACCGCCCCCGGGGCCGACGGCGGCAACGTCCAGGAGGACGTCCCGCAGTTCACCCGGACCGGCCTGCAGTTCCAGTTCCCCTTCAACACGGAGAAGAAAGCCTACCCGTTCTTCGACCACCGGTTGATGGAGACCAACGACATCGACTTCGTCGACCAGGAGAAGATGGACGGCGAGACGGTCTACCGCTTCGAGCAGGAGATCGGCCCGTCGGAGATGTACCCCAACGTGGAGGCCATGCTCAAGGGTGACGGTGAGCTCAGCGCCGCCGACCGGCAGTCCCTCGGTTCGCTGAAGCTGTCGTTCCCGGCCGCGAAGTGGGGGCTGACCCCCGACGAGGTCGACGGATGGGATCCGGAGGACGACCCCGCCGCGACGAACGACGAAGACTCCGATGAGGGCGCCGACGACGCAGAGGGCTCGGACGACGCGGCGGACGCCGACCTGGGCCCGGAGGTCGAGATGAGCCGGTACTACACCGTCAACCGCGTCCTGCGAGTCCAGCCCGACACCGGCGTGATCGTCCACGGCGCCGAGGAAGTCTGGATGTTCTACGCCCGCGACGATGCGGAAGCCGAGGAGATGGCCAAGCCGGAGAACCGGGAGCGCGAGCTGGAGAACCCGACCCGCACCGCCCTGTACTACCCCGGTGAGTTCAACGACGAGACACACGACAACCAGATGGCACGCGCGAAGGACGGTCTGAAGACCATGGACCTCATCGGCACCTACGTGCCGTGGGGCGCCGGGATCATCGGTGTCATCCTGCTCATCATCGGCTTCCTGCTCTCCCGGGCCGCCGGTCGCCACCGCAACTGACACCTCCACCCCGTGGCGACCTGCTGTTTTACCGGTGGGGTTTCCCAGCGAGGCGTACTATGCCGCACCTGCCTACGATGAGACGATGACCACGCAGGACCAGAGCCCGTCGCGACCGCTCACGGTGCGCCCGCCGCTCCTGCTCCACCTCTGGTGCGCACTGCTGGTCGGCATCGTCTTCTGGCCGTTCCTCTCCACGCTGTTCAGCTATGCGGGCCCGGGTTCCGCGACCCCGTCCCTGATCCTCCGGGACATGGTCGTCCCCCACTCCATGGCCCTGAACGACCTGGCCACCGCCCGCGACGGGCTTCCGCGCGCCGTCCCCCAGGACACGGTGCTGGCCTGGTTGTCCCCGCTCTGCCCACCACCGGTGACGGTCAGCGTGCTCATGCTGGCGGGAGGCTACGTCGGTGCCCTCGGGGCGGCAGCACTCGTCCGGCAGGTCGTCGGTCGCGATGGCGACAGCGGTGACAGCCGTCGGGGGGCCTGGGTCGCCGGCGCGCTCGCCGCGGCAGTCACCCTGTGGAATCCCTACGTCGCCGAACGACTACTGCAGGGACATTGGTCGGTCGTCCTCGCCGGGGTGCTGCTGCCCGCCGTGGCCGTCAGCGCGATGCGACGCTCGCCGGCATCGCTGGTCGCCCTCGTCGTACTCCTCCTGGTCAGTGCCCTGACCCCGACCGGCCTGATCCTGGCCACCCTGACCGCGGCAGTGGCGGCTCTCGTCGGCGCAGCGCCGCGGCGACGGGTGTTCACCGTCGTCTGCATCGGCACCGTCGGCACGGTCCTGTCCCTCCCCTGGGTCATCCCC
Source organism: Corynebacterium sp. CNJ-954 (assembly GCF_001942345.1). Taxonomy (GTDB): domain Bacteria; phylum Actinomycetota; class Actinomycetes; order Mycobacteriales; family Mycobacteriaceae; genus Corynebacterium. The sequence goes on along the minus strand of NZ_MKKI01000033.1, from coordinate 108,876 downwards.
ACGCTGGTCACCGCGGGTGCTGACGCGACACGGACCGATGCCGCCGGGGCTGCGTTGTTCGCTGCCGGGGCAGAACCGGGCGTCGGCGCGCTGGGGGCGTTGGCCGGGCTCGGCGGGATCTGGAATGCTGACGCGATCCCCGCTTCCCGCGAAGCACTCGCACCGGTGAGCACCGGTGCCGGAGTGGTCCTGGCGCTCGCGGCCGTCGTGGCTGCGGTCCTGCTGTCGCGTCGCGGTCGGCTACGGGGTGCCCCCCTGGTCTGGCTGGCCCTGGCGTCCGTCGTGGTCCCGGCCCTGATGTCCACTGCCCCGGGGATCACTGTGACCGGGTGGTTCCTCGAATACGTGCCGGGAGCTGGTCTGGTCCGCGACTCCCAGAAGTTCGTGGTCCTCGCGCTTCCCGGGCTGATTGTCCTCCTCGCCTCGGCGGTGACACCCGTGGTGCAGGCAGGACGGCGCACGGCCGCCGCATGCTCCACCGCCGTCCTCGCCCTGGTGTGGGTCGCGGTACCCGTGTTGCCGCGGGATCTCGCCGACCTCGCCCCCGTGCAACTCGACGGCGTCTACGAGGAACTCGCCGACCAGGTCACTACCTGGCAGGACGATCACGGGATAACTACCCGGACCCTGTTGTGGCCGCCCGGTAACTACCGGATGATCGGGGACCGTCCCGCATTGGACCCGGCACTCAAGATGCTGCCCGGCCGGCCCCTCGACCCGGGCTACCTGATCGTCGACGGTGCCCTGGTCGACGGTGATCCGGACACGGTCGCCGCCCTCAACGAGCTGGCGTCCGGGGAGGACACGCTGGCGGACCGGGGTATCGACCTGGTCGTCGTCGAGGACGGTGGAGCCGGTGGGAACGGTGGCGTCGACACCCGCGGCATGGCCGACGTCCTGCGGGAGCACGATGAGCTCTGGTCGTCCGGACGGTGGACCCTCTACGCCGTCGACAGGTGAATCGGGGCGGGATGATCAGGCCCCCTACTCCAGCTCCACCTTGCGGTTCCAGGAGTACACGGTCCGCCACAGGCACAGCAGCATGAGGATGACCATCGGCGGGATGAAGCCCAGCGGCATCATCGAATCATAGGAGGACGTCGTACCCGGATCGCGTCCGATCTCGTCCAGCAGGCTGTAGCCACCCAGGGTCCACCCTGATGTGTCGCCGGTGATGCCCACCGGGATGGCGAACAGTCCGATCAGCGCCACCACCTGGCTGACCATGCCCAGCAGGAAGAACACCAGCACCGGACCACCGGCGCCCAGGGTCTGCAGCCACCGCTCCTTGCCCAGGGAGATCGAGAAGTAGTACTGGACCGGCCCGGTCAGGGTGGCCAGGTAGCCACCGACCAGCACGCTGACCATCAGCCACGCCGGCACGCCGGAGTCAGAGACTGCCGTCCGGAGCTCCCGGAACATCTCGCCGAGGCCGGTGACCTGCTCGTTACCGGCGGAGAACCCGACCCAGAGCAGGCAGCCGAGGAGCACGGTCACCATCAGGCTCACCGTGGTCACGACCACGGCCCACAGCATCTTCACCGTGAAGATTCGGCTGCCCTTCACCGGGATGGTCTGTGTGAGGTAGCCGGAGGCACCGTAGCTGGAGCGCCAGTAGTCCACGGCGAGCACGATCTGCATGACCGGGGTGAAGCCCATGACCACCATGATCCCGACGCCCGCGGCGAGGGTGCTGAAAACCGTCCAGTCGACGGCGATCAACGCCGTGCAGAGCAGGATCGCCAGCACCGCCAGGCCGAGGACGACGGCGAGCATGCTGCGGGTGCGCAGCCACTCATAGCGGAAAAGAGTGCGTGTCGGTGTCGTCGGTGTCGTCGGTGTCGTTGCGGTAGTCATCGGTACTCCTCCCGGAAGATGCCGTCCAGGCTGGTGCCGTGGTGGGCGCGCAGGTCATCGGCACTGCCCTGGAGCATCACCTGGCCGTAGCGCATCATCACCACCGCATCGAGCATCGGCTCGAGGTCGTGGACGAGGTGCGTGGAAATCAGCAGCAGCGAGTCCTCCGAGAGGTTCGCCATGATGCTCCTGAGGATCGAGTCACGGGCGGACGGGTCCACCCCGGAGATCGGTTCATCGAGCAGGTAGACCGGTGTGCGACGTGACATGGCGATCGCCACCTGCACCTTCTCCCGCATGCCCTTGGAAAGTTGTTTGATGCGGAGCCCCTCGTCGATCCCGAAGTCGGCGATCATCGCGCGGGCCTTGTCGATGTCGAAGTCGGCGAAGAAGTCGCTCCACATCGCCAGGCAGAAGCTGACCTTGTGGGACGGGATGAGGAATCCCACGTCCGGCAGGAAGGACACCAGCGCCTTGGATTCCGGGCCCGGGGCATGCCCGGCGATGGCCACCTCGCCGTCGTATCCGGTCAGGACGCCGGCGAGCGTCTTGAGCAGGGTCGTCTTCCCGCAGCCGTTCTCGCCGAGCAGGCCCACGATCTGGCCGGGCTGCAGGTCCAGGTCGATGCTGGCGAGCGCCGTCCGACGGCCGTAGTTCTTGCTGAGCGCGCGGGCGTGGATCAGGCCCGTGGTGTGTGGGGTGTCCATCATGACTCCTCCGTTTCTGTGTCTGTATCTGTCTTTCCCCACCTGGTCGCGACGAGGGTCTCCGCCTCGCTCCGGCTCAGTGCCAGTCCGCGGACGCGTCGGACGAAATCGTCGACGGCACCCCGCGCCAGGTTCTGGCGTTCCTCGTTGATCCGGTCGCCGTCCTCGGTGACGAACCGTCCCACCGTCCGCTCGGTGCGGCACAGACCGGCCCGTTCGAGTTCACTCAGCGACCGTTGGACGGTGTTGGGGTTCACCCCCAGTTCGGCGGCAAGCTCGCGGACGCCGGGAAGACGTGCCCCCGGTGTCCATTGACCGGTCACGATGCGCCGTGAGAACTCCACGAGCAGCTGACTCCAGATCGGGGACGAGTTGTCGAATTCCACGGCCACCTCCTCACTGCGTTTCCGCCATCTTGTCTCTCTGTATTAGGTACCTAATACACTGACACGGCGAAGTGCTCTTGTCAATGGCCGAACTCTCCGGAGTTTCTCGGGTCGAACTCTCAAAAACGTGCTTTCGCACTCTCTGACCTGCTGATACAGTCCACTCCCGACGCACGGCCCGTCCCGCGCGTCACCCTACGAGAAGGGGAGTAGTTCCCGGCCACCCCGGCCGGCGTTGTGTCGACATACCGGCCGTCCCGCCCGGCCCGGCACCGCACCTGCGCTGTTTTCCGCACCGCGACAGCACCGCAGGCGAACGAGACCTTCGGCCCAGCACCCATGCCGGAACAGCCGAAAAAGAGGTCGCCGACACCATGACAACCACCCAACTTCTCCTCATCGCCCTCGGGGTGTCCGCCGACGCCTTCGCGGTCTCCGTCGTCCAGGGAACGACGATCCGCGAGCACGTGATGCGCCGGATACTGCTGCTGTCCCTGGTCTTCGGTGCCTTTCAGGCGGTGATGCCGTTGATCGGCTGGGCAGTGGGATCGTCCGTCGCCGACCTGGTCACCAGCGTCGACCACTGGATCGCCTTCGCACTGCTTGGCGGCATCGGGGCGAAGATGGTCATCGACAGTGTCACCGCCGGCCCGTCCGACACGACGGCGACGGCATTCACCGTCCGCTCCGTCCTCACTCTCGGCATCGCGACGAGCATCGACGCCCTCGCCGTGGGCATCGGCTTCGCGCTCGTGCCGATCAACATTCTCTGTGCCGTCGGGCTGATCGGCGTGATCACCTTCCTGGCATCCCTGGCGGGTGGCTGGCTCGGTCACCACGGCGGCCGGAAGCTCGGCAGGCCCGCCACATTCATCGGTGGGCTCGTACTCGTCGCCATCGGAGTGAGCATCCTGGTCGAGCACCTGGGGTAAACTGGTTTCCCCGTCGGCAGTACCGCAGGAGACCTCATGGACGAGTACTGGGGAGACGTTGTCCCCTTCCAGAAACCCCCGCGACGCGAGCGCCGTCCGGGCCCCTATGTCGTCGGCCTCTTGACAGCCGTCGCCCTCTTCGGGTTTGCCGCCGCCCTGGCACAGCTCCTCCCCCGCGACACCGCCGATGACCTGTATCCGCTCATCAGCTCACTGGTGGCGGGCGGTATCCTGCTCATCCTCGTTGTCGGCGTCGCGGCCGTGAGTTTCCGGTGGCCGGACAAGGCCCTGGCGCTGGTGACGGCGGCGTGTTTCATCATTGCGGCTCTCGCCTACCCCACGTCACGGGCAGACCAGAACCTCCCGGTCATCTTCTCGCTCAGCATCCTCCATCCCCTCGGACGTGCGCTGGGCCTGGCGTGCCTGCTCGTTCTCGTGTTCCGCGTGGCCCGGAGGCTGTTCCGGGGCCGTCCGGGCGCTACTTCCTGAGACCGGTGAGCAGTTCCTCCCAGGCCGCGCCGGTCCGCTGCCAGGAGAACGTCCCCGCACGTTCCCGTGCAGCCTCCCCCAGCCTCGACAGGCGGGACGGGTCCTCCATCAACTGGCCCAGCATGTTGATCAGCCCACCCTCCGAGTTGACCAGGACTCCGGTGACACCGTCCACGACGCTGTCGCGCAACCCGGCCGACGAGCGGTAGCCCAGCGTGGGCACCCCGTGCAGGCCCGCCTCGATGACCGCCAGACCCCAGCCCTCCTTCCTGCTGGGCAGGACATGCAGGTCCGCCCGCGCCAGGACGCGGTGCTTGACCTCCTCGCTGACATGACCGTGGAAGATCACGTGCCCTGACACCCCGAGGTCCTCGGCGTGCCGTCGTAACCGTTCAGACCACCACCCGTCACCGATGATGTCGAGATACGTCTCCGGGTGGCGGGGAAGGACGCTGGCCAGCGCGTCCATGGCATGCTCGATCTGCTTGTGCGGCACCAGCCGTGACAGCGTGACCAGGCGGAACCGTCCTGACCGTCCTGACCGTCCCTGACCCCCCGTGTCACCGGTGGTGACGGAGTCAGGGATGTCTACGCCGTTGCGGATCACGGTGATCCGTCGACGGTCCACCCCGAGATCCACGAGTTCCTCGGCACTCGGCTCCGACACGGTCACATAAGGCGTCCGCCGATGCACCCACGGCGACAGACGCGATTCGAGGAACCAGCCGATCCGCGACAGCACGGGCCCGGCGACCGGCCACTGCTCACGGTGGCAGTGGTGGGTCAGCAGGACGGCGCGTGCACCGTCGCGTCCTGCCCCGGCGATCATGCGCGCGAAGAACGGCACACCGTTCTGCGTGTCGACGACCACGTCCGGACGCTCGCTACGCAGCATGTACCACCATGCCCGCGGATACACGGTCAGGGCTCCGCCGCCACGGCTGTAGCGGACCCCGTTGCGCTCCTCCGACGGTGCCGATCCGGGATAGCGGGCGGTGCGGAACGTCACCGTATGCCCCTGCCGCGCGAGGTATTCCGCGACGCGCTCGAGATAGACCTCACTACCACCGCCTTCCGGGTGGCCGGAGTCGCGCCAACACAGCAACAGAACCTTCATGACCGTTCTCACGATACAGGCACGGCATCGGCGCCCCGTCGCACTGCGCATATCAACGTGCTCTCCTGTAGTTATCGTTCTGTACATGGGGGGACATGGTGCACTGGAGCAATGGCAGACGAGCCGCTGCGCAGTCCCGTATTGCCTGCACAGAACCCGTAGTGGGATCATCAGCACATGCCCTCGGATTCTTCCGGCCCCTCCTCCCGTCCCGGACTCCCCACTCTCCGCCGACGCGCGACACTGCGCCGCTCCCTCGGCCTGCTCGGCGACTTCCGCTTCGAGCAGAGCGACCCCGACCGGTTCTACGGTCACCTCGCCGAGGACACGGTCGGTCTCCTCACCGACCTCTGGAACGATGCGTCCGGCGCCCCCCTCCACGGATGCCGCATCCTCGATGTCGGCGGCGGCCCCGGCTACTTCGGCCGGGCGTTTGCTGCGGCAGGGGTCGGGCCCGGTGACTACGTCACCTGCGAGCCGGATGTCGGCGAGATGGCTGCGGCCGGGATCCATCTGCAGTCCTCCGTGCGTGGGTCCGGCATGGACCTTCCGTTCGCCGACGGGGCCTTCGACATCACCTACTCCTCCAATGTCGCCGAGCACGTCTCCGACCCGTGGCGGATGGCCGACGAGATGCTGCGTGTCACCCGACCTGGCGGGCTGATGATCTTCTCGTACACCTGCTGGCTGGGACCCTTCGGTGGGCATGAGACCGGCCTGTGGCAGCACTACGTGGGCGGGGAGTACGCGGCGCGCCGGTATGAGAGGAAGAACGGCCATCCGCCCAAGAACCGCTGGGGCGAGAGCCTGTTCAACGTCTCCTGTGCCGACGGACTGCGCTATGCGCAGGACGCCGCGTCCGGACAACGTGCGGAGGACGCCGAGTTCCTCGCCGCCTTCCCCCGCTACCACCCGTGGTGGGCGTGGTGGATGGTCAACGTCCCGGGAGTGCGGGAACTGGCGGTCTCGAACCTGGTTCTGGTGTTGCGGAAACAGGTCACCGTGTAGCTTCACGACACAAAACCGCAGGAAAACGGCACCCCCGAACCTCGCCCGAATGCCGCATGCAACCACATATGGGGATAGAGTGATCGGCGACACATGTTGCACACCGATGTCGTCGCACCAACAAGTGAGGCAAGTGAGGACCGTCATGACAAACAACAGCATCCCCGAGGCTTTCATCTACGAAGCCGTACGAACCCCGCGCGGTAAAGGCAAGCCCGGCGGCAGCCTCCACACCGTCAAACCCGTTGACCTGCTCAGTGGGCTTATCACCGAGATCCTCGACCGTAACCCGGGCCTCGACCCGGCAGCGGTCGGCGACGTCATCTCCGGCGTGGTCACCCCGCTCGGCGACCAGGGAATGGACATTGCCCGGACCGCCGCGCTGAACGCGGGTCTGCCCTACTCGGCGACCGGTGTGCAGATCAACCGTTACTGCGCCTCCGGCCTGACCGCCCTGAACCTGGGTGCGATGAAGGTCCGTTCCGGCTGGGAGGACCTCGTCCTCGCCGGTGGCGTGGAGTCGATGTCCCGCGTCCCCATGGGCTCCGACGGTGGCGCCCTGGCCATGGACCCGGAGACCTCCTTCGCCAACGACTTCATCCCGCAGGGCATCTCCGCCGACCTGATCGCCACGCTCGACGGCGTCGGCCGCGAGGAGCTCGACGCCTACGCCTCCCGCTCCCACGAGCGTGCCGCGAAGGCCTGGGACGAGAACCGGTTCGCCAACTCCGTCGTGCCGGTCAAGGACCGCAACGGCGTGACCGTCCTGGACCGCGATGAGACCATCCGTCCCGGGACGACCCCGGAGAAGCTCGCCGGTCTGCGTCCCGCCTTCGCCGCGATCGGCGAGCAGGGCGGTTTCGACGCCGTGGCCCTGACGAAGTACCCGCAGCTCGAGACCATCAACCACGTGCACCACGGCGGTAACTCCTCCGGCATCGTCGACGGCGCCTCACTGCTGATGATCGGTTCCGAGGCCGCCGGCAAGAAGAACGACCTCACCCCGCGTGCACGCGTCGTCGCTGCGGTGACCACCGGTGTCGAGCCCACGATCATGCTCACCGCCCCCGCGCCGGCAGCTCGCGCCGCCCTGGAGCAGGCCGGCCTGACCGCCGACGACATCGACGTCTGGGAGATCAACGAGGCCTTCTCCTCCGTCGTCCTGCGTGCCCAGCGCGACCTGAACATCCCGGACGAGAAGCTCAACATCAACGGTGGCGCCATCGCCATGGGCCACCCGCTGGGTGCCACCGGTGCGATGATCACCGGCACCGCCGTCGACGAGCTGCACCGCACGGGCGGACGCTACGCCCTGATCACCCTCTGCGTCGCCGCGGGCATGGGTGTGGCCACCATCATCGAGCGCGTCTAACCACTGCTGAACACCGATTTTCTCTAGGAGATACACCTCATGAGCGACAACATCATCGCCTGGGAGACCGACGGCAACGGCGTGGTCACCCTCACCATCGACGACCCCAGCTCGTCCGTCAACACCATGAACGACGCCTTCCAGTCCTCCCTCACGGAGACGGCGGAGAAGCTGAAGGCCGGTGTCGAGGCCGGCGAGGTCAAGGGCGTGGTGGTCACCAGCGCGAAGAAGACCTTCTTCGCCGGTGGCGACATCAAGTCCATGATCAGGTCCACCCCGGCCGACGCCGAGGGCTTCCAGAAACAGCTCGACCAGATGAAGGCCGACATGCGCACCATCGAGACGCTCGGCGTCCCGGTCGTCGCCGCCCTGAACGGCACCGCCCTCGGCGGTGGGCTCGAAATCGCGCTGGCCACCCACCACCGCATCGCCGCGGACACCAGGGGCGCCAAGTTCGGCCTCCCCGAGGTCACCCTGGGCCTGCTCCCCGGTGGCGGCGGCGTGGCCCGTGTCACCCGCATGCTCGGTATCCAGGACGCCCTGATGAAGGTCCTGACCACCGGCCGCCAGTTCAGCGCCGACGCCGCCAAGGACACCGGCCTGATCGACGAGATCGTCCCCGCCGACCAACTCATCGACGCGGCCAAGGCTGGATCGCCTCGGAGCCGGAAGCCTCCCAGCCCTGGGACCGCAAGAGCTACCGCATGCCCGGCGGCACCCCGACCACCCCGGCGCTCGCCGCGATGCTGCCGAGCTTCCCCGCCAACGTCACCAAGCAGATCAAGGGCGCACCGATGCCCGCCCCGCAGGCGATCCTGTCCGCCGCCGTGGAGGGTGCGCAGCTCAAGCGCCTCGAGGACGCCACAGCCGTGGAGACCCGCTGGTTCGTCTCGCTGGTCACCGGCCCCACGTCCAAGAACATGATGCAGGCCTTCTTCTTCGACCTGAACCACTGCAACGGCGGCGGCTCCCGTCCCGTGCAGGAGGACGGCACGCCGTACCCCGCCACGACCTTCAAGAAGGTCGGTGTCATCGGTGCCGGCATGATGGGCGCCGGCATCGCCTACGTCGCCGCGAAGGCCGGCATCGAGGTCGTCCTCAAGGACATCTCCGAGGAGAACGCCCAGAAGGGCAAGGCCTACTCCGAGGGTCTGGAGGCCAAGGCCCTCAAGCGTGGCAAGACCACCGAGGAGAAGTCCGCCGCTCTGCTGGGACGCATCACCCCGACCGCCGACTACGCGGACCTCTCCGACGTCGACCTGGTGATCGAGGCCGTCTTCGAGAACACCGAGCTCAAGCACAAGGTCTTCGCCGAGATCGAGGCCGCCGTGCCGTCCACGGCCGTCCTGGGGTCGAACACCTCCACCCTGCCGATCACCGGACTGGCTGAGGGCGTCGACCGCGCCGCCGACTTCATCGGCCTGCACTTCTTCTCCCCCGTGGACAAGATGCCCCTGATCGAGATCATCTCCGGCGAGAAGACCGACCCGGCCGTCCTGGCCAAGGCGCTGGACTTCGCGCGCCAGATCCGCAAGACCCCGATCGTGGTCAACGACTCCCGCGGCTTCTTCACCTCCCGCGTGATCGGGACCGTGCTCAACGAGGCGATGCGTATGCTCGTCGAGGGCGTCGACCCCGCCGTGATCGAAGCGGCCGGACGCCAGGCCGGCTACCCCGCCCCGCAGCTGCAGCTGCAGGACGAGCTGAACCTGAAGCTGGCCCGCAAGATCGGTGCCGAGACGGCCGCGGCCGCCGAAGCAGCCGGCGTCACCGTCGACGACGGCGGCGTCAATGCGCTGGTCGACGCGATGCTGGACGAGTTCGACCGTCCCGGCAAGCTCGAGGGCAAGGGATTCTACGAGTACGACGAGAACGGCCGTCGTGCCGGCCTGTGGTCCGGCCTGCGCGGTGAGGTCCGCGACAAGCTGGGCATCACCCCGGTCACCGTCCCCGACGGCGAAGCCGCCACCGCCGGCGCTGACCTGGAGTCCACCAGCGGTTCCGCTGACGGTGCCCCGACGCTCAACGACCTCATCGAGCGCATGCTGTTCATCGAGGCCCTCGAGACCCAGCGCTGCATCGACGAGAACGTGCTGACCTCGGATGCCGACGCCAACATTGGCTCGATCCTGGGCATCGGCTACCCGGCGTGGACCGGTGGCAGCCGCCAGTTCATCAGCAACTACGCCCGTCCGGCCGCTGCCGCACTGCCGACAGACGCCGGTGACGACTACCCGACCAGCGGTGTCACCGGGTTCGTCGCCCGTGCCGAGGAGCTCGCGGCCGCCTACGGCGACCGGTTCGCCCCGCTGGACTCCCTGAAGGGCTAACAGCACCCGACGCCCCGGCGAGGGTTGACGACGGTCACTGTCTCTGACGGTGACCGTCGTTCTGCGTTCCCAGGCGCCTGCCAGTGCCCTGCCAGTTACGGACGCTATATTTACCGGAACTATGGCCTGTTTTCGTCTGACCGTTCCGGAGGACCCGCGTGTTTGATTCTCTCGTCGACTGGGTTGTCTCCCTCATGGACACCCTCGGCGCCCTGGGCGTCGGCCTCGCGATCCTCATCGAGACCGTGTTCCCGCCGATCCCCAGCGAGCTCGTCCTCCCTCTCGCCGGCTTCAGCTCCACACTGGGTGAGCTGAACGTGTGGGCCGCGTTCATCGGGGCGACGACGGGGTCCATGCTCGGCGCATGGCTGCTGTACTGGTTGGGGGCGGTCGTCGGCGCGGAACGGCTCCGCGCCATCGCGGACAGGATGTGGCTCACCGAGGGTGAGGACGTGGACAAGGCACTGCACTGGTTCAGCAGGTACGGCGAGGCGTCGATCCTCTTCGGACGTCTGGTACCCGGCGTCCGGAGTCTCGTGTCCATCCCGGCCGGGGTGCACCGCACGGGCCTGCTGAAGTTCTCGTTGCTCACCCTGGTTGGTTCGGGGGTGTGGAACGGTGTACTGATCTGGCTGGGCGTGGCTCTCGGCGAGAACTGGACCACGGTGTCCGACGTGATGGACCGCTACTCCACCTGGGTCTACGTAGCCCTGGTCGTGGCCGTAGTGGCGTTCGTGGGGTATCTCGTGGTGCGGGACCGGCGACGGAAGCGCCAGTCGTCCGGTCGACAGGGTTCGTTGAGCGGCTCCGACAACACCTCGGCCGACCGTGCAGAGCACGATCGGCCGTAGTACCAGGAACCCGGGTCGGGACTATCCGACCTTGAACTCTTCACTGTTGACGACCTCATCGGTCGACTCGACAGATTCCGCGTTCTTGAACTCGAGGATCGTGTCCTCGTGGTTGTGGCCGTAAGCCTTCTGACCCTTACCTTCGGCACGCAGCTTCAGCAGTTCCTCACGCTGCTCACGCGGGGTCTTCGGGTTACCGAACATCCGGCGGGCCACCTCCGGGGTGTAGACCTTCGGCGACTCTGCCGGGATCTTCCGGATGGCCGGCTCGATGTAGCGCTCAGCACGCGGGCAGATCCGGTGAACGACCCACATCAGCGCACTCGGTGAACGCTGGAATCCCAGGAGGATGGGCTTCCACAGTGCGAACATCGCAGCATCCATGGCCTTGGACTGCTTCAGCCCTGCCATGCCGCGCATCCAGTGCGGGTAGGTCGCGATGACACTGCGACGGAACAGCGGGCGGGCAACCACACGCAGCGGCTTCGGAAGATCGACGAATGCGTTCTCGAAGGCATCGAGGATCTCGGAGATGTTGTAGACCGCAGCCTCGGACGCCGACAGCTTCTCACGCCAGCTGTCCAGGTACGCCTGCACCTCGCCGCGGGTCTTCGGCACATCATCCAGGTCGATCGGCTGGAACTGGGCAGCGATCGACATCTGTGCCCAGTACTCGTTCTCCTCGTCACGGGAGAGCTTGCCGGGGCCGAACTTCTCGTAGACGTACAGGATCGAGTGCCAGGCGGTGACCAGGATCCACAGCTGCGAGGACGGCTTGTTCGCCTCGTAGTTGTTTCCCGTCACCGGGTTCACACCGTAGGAGCGGTCATGGACCTTCATCAGGATGTCTGACATCCGGGTGACCGTCTGCGCATCGGCGAAGGTGACGGCCGCGAAGTACTCCATCGTCCGGTCGTACCGGGTAGGCATACGCTTGATGACCTGGCCGGAGGCGTCGACAGCGGCGACGAGATCCGGATCGAGGTGCTCGATGGTCACCGCACGGAAGAAGCCCTGCAGAGCGGAGGCCGGGTAGGTCCAGACCTTCCACGCCACAGAACCGGGGCCGAAGAACCCCTCGTCTGCACGGGTGATCGTGTCTCCCTTGCCACCCCGGCGGAACTTCTGCTTCGGGGTGTTGTCTGCCGTATCCACAGCATCGTTCTCATGGCCGGAAATCGGGCAAGCCATGGTGTCCTCCATTAAATCGTCGTGGAAATGTAGTACGTGTCACAGAACACTACCCGAAACAGAATCATTCCGGAAGTAAAAACGGGAAAAATCTGTGGCATAGGTCACCGTGACCCCGACACCAAGGGGCGACCGCGTGCACTGTAGTCGCCCTGTCAGGCCTGGAAGTGGCCTCCTAGATGATGCCGAGCAGGTTAACCCACCTTGTAGCCGCCAGCCGTCAATGTCTCCTTAGTGGTCTCTTCAGACTCTGCGTTCTTGAACTCGAGGATGGTGTCCTCGTGGTTGTGGCTGTAAGCCTTCTGCCCCGTCCCCTCCTCTCGTTTCTTCAGCAGTTCTTCGCGCTGCTCAAGCGGAGTCAGCGGGTTGCCGAACATCCGACGAGCCACTTCCGGGGTGTACACCTTGGGGGACTCTGCCGGCGTATTGAAGAGAATCGGCTCATAGAAGCGGGTCGCCCGGGGGCAGATCCTCTTGACCATCCACATCATCAGCCGCGGCTCGACCTGCATAGCCTTGAAGATCGGCTTCCACACGGCAATGGACAGCGTATCCATCAACTTGGACTGCGGAGACAGCCCCATCATCTTGCGCATCCACCGGGGATATGTCGCGATAACGCTGCGCCGGAGCAATGGGCGACCGATCTTCTGCAGCCACTTCGGCAGGTCCGGCTCAATCGTCTCGAACCCGTTGAGGATGTGGTTGATGTTGTAGACCGCAGCCTCAGAGGCCGAGAGCTTCTCACGCCAGCTGTCCAGGTACGCCTGCACCTCGCCACGCGTCGTCGGGATCTCCTCCTGGTTGATCGGCTGGAACTTCGCCGAAATCGCACACTGCGCCCAGTACTCGTTCTCCTCGTCACGGGAGAGCTTGCCGGGGCCGAACTTCTCGTAGACGTACAGGATGGAATGCCAGGCGGTGATGTGGATCCAGAGTTGGGAAGACGGCCGGTTGGCCTCGTAGTTATTCCCGGTCACTGGGTTCACACCGTAGGAGCGGTCATGGACCTTCATCAGGATGTCCGACATACGGGTGACGGTCTGGGCGTCGGCGACGAGAATCGCCGCAAAGTACTCCATCGTACGGTCATAGCGGATCGGCGTGCGCTTGATGACCTGCCCCGACTCGTCGACTGCAGCGACCAGGTCCGGGTCGAGGTGCTCGATGGTCACCGCGCGTGCGAAACCGTGCAGTGCGGAGCCGGGGAAGCCCCAGACCTTCCATGCCACCGACCCGGGACCAAAGAATCCTTCGTCCGCCCGGGCGAGCTTGTCGCCCTTCGTCCCGCGACGAGGCTGCTTCTTCGGTTTCTCGGCGGCGGTGTCAGTGCTGGTCAGTGAGGCGTCCGATGACGTCTCTTTCGTCAGATCGGCGAGATCGCCCTCATGGCCGGAGTACGGGCAAGCCATGGTGTCCTCCATTAAGTCGCTGTGGAAATGTAGTATGCGTCACAGAACACTACCCGAAACAGAACTGTTGAGGAAGCGAAAACGGTGAAATACTGTGTCGTGCGTCACGCCTACTCTGCAGTGTCAGCCTCGGCAGCCTCACGCACCGTGCGGGCACGCTCCACGTCGCGTGCCAGCTGGTCCTCCGCTTTCTCGATGGCCACGGTGTCGCGGGCCTCCAGCTGCAGACTCTCCTCCGCAGGCATCCCCGCCTTCAGCTGCCGGACCCGTTCAACCTCGCTGTCGACCACTGCCCCGAACAACAGCACGATGTTGACGATGAACAACCACAGCATCAGGATCACGACACCTGCGAGGGTGCCGTAGGTGGCGTTGTAGTTGCCGAAATTGGACACGTAGAAGAAGAAGACCAGTGACGCCAGGACCGCTCCCCCGATCGCCAGCACGGCACCGGCACTGACCCACCGCATACCGCGGACCCGGATGTTCGGCGTCGTCCGGTACAACAGTCCGACAAGTAGGATCACCACCACGGCGATCACGATCCAGCGTGCGACTCCCCAGATCCGCAGCGTCGTCTGCTCGAGCCCGACCGCGGAGCCGATCATCTCGGCGATCGGCCCGGAGATACTGAACGCGACAATCCCGAGGGCGATCAGCACCAGCAGGAATGCGGTCAGCAGGTACATCTGGAGGTTGTACTTGATCAGCCCCCGCCCCTCGGTGGTGTCATAGATGCTGTTCATCGCCCGGCCGAAGGTCTTGACGTATCCGGACGCGGTCCACAAGGTCGTCGCCAGACCGAGGACAAGCCCCAGGCCCGCGGACGGGGTATTCAGGATCTCCGACAGAACCGGTTCCACTGCTCCCCACGCGGAATCCGGGACAATGTCCTCTGCCTCGTTGAGCAGGGACACGACAGACTCTTCACTCTGTCCGAACAACCCAAGAATCGACACCAGGGCGATGAGTGCCGGGAACAGTGCCAGCAACGTCCGGAACGTCAGACTCCCCGCAAGGTCGATGCATCCACACAACAGGAACCGCCGAAACGACCGACCGGGGATGTACCGCCAGGCCGGTGGCGAGGAATGTGTAGAAACGTCGATGGTGACAGGCTAGCGAAACCTCGTTCACCGGGGGTAACCAGGGGCCACGCTCGGCCCGCCGGGACAACTATGCGCCGCGCTTCACCGCGATCACCCAACCTGCGTCCCCGGCGGTCTCGAACTGTGTCACCTCGTGACCGTCCGTCGCCGCCCAGCGCGGCAGCGCGTCCGTCGCCTGCGTGCAGTCGAATTCAATGACCAGCTCCTCGCCGACGTCGATGCGCTTGATCGCGTCCTTCGCCTCGATCAGCGGGAAAGGGCACACCGCACCCAGGGTGTCCATCTTCCACCGACCGTTGCCCAGATCAGTGAGATTTCCCTTATCACGGGCCGTGGACCCGACGATCCCCAGCGCGGACGCCGTCAGCGCCGGTGCGGTGAGCACGGCGTTGCCGGACGTCCCGGTGGTTGCTGCGGTCTCGGGCACGATGGTCACGGCGGGCGCAGGATCGTCGTCGGCCACCGCGGACGGGCCGTCGTCCTGCGGATTGTAGGGCTGATCCGGCTTCAGCCAGATCTTGGCCGCTGCGCCGACGCCGAGGGCGATCGCCACGATCGCCACCCAACCCTGGTAACTGAACAAGGAGGTCTGGACCATGCCGTTACCCACGGTGCAGCCGCCGGCCCAGACGGCGCCGACGCCCATCATCACTCCACCGACAACCGACCGGACCGCCTGCCGACCGTCCGGTACCCGCACACGGAACTCCCCCGACGCCTTGGCCGCGATGTAGGAACCCACGAGGATGCCGAGCACCAGCAGCACGCCCCAGTTCCAGTTCGCCGGGTTCGCGGTGGTCAGCCAGGATGCCAGGTCTGCCGACGGGGTCGTGATGCCGAGTCCGGAGTTACGGCCGGTTGCCGCGGACAGCGGCCATGCGATCACGCCGATGACACCGATAATCGCGGCGGTCACGTAGAAGTGCCACGGCTTCTCGGTGAGCAGGTGCGCGATACCCGTCTTCTTCGGGGCGAGGGTGGCCGGCTTCGGCACGGCACGGTCGCGGGCGACGTAACGCCGCACCATCAGTGCGGTGACTGCGACGATGAGCACCACGAATACCCACGGCGTCACACCGAGGGTCTCCGGGACGGTCGTGGCCTCGACGGTGTAGCCGCCGAGCCACTCGTTCAAACCGGACAGCGGGCCGTAGTTCATCGCCGCCGAGGACAGCGCGTACATCGCCAGGGCGATCCATGAACCGACCAGGCCCTCGCCGGAGCGGTACCACGTTCCGGACGCGCACCCGCCGGCCAGGACGATGCCGAGACCGAAGACGAAGCCACCGATGACCACGGCTGCGGGCGCGAAATCGCTGACGACCGGGTCGATGACCCCGGTACTCATCAGCGCGGTGAGGCCGACGGCGTGGACGGCGATGACGACCAGCAGCGCAGTCACACCGCGCCAGGTCCGCTGGGTGAAGATGTCGCGCAGGAAGCCGGTGACGCAGAACCGGCCACGTTGCATGACGAAGCCGAGGACGGCGCCGACGGCCAGTCCGGTGATGAGCATGAGATCCTCCCGTGAGATCTGCTGATGGACAGATCGGTCTGTTTGCGTCTGTGGACGCTACACGGAGTAGCGGCACCGGACAAGGGGTCCCACGTGACGTCCCCCTGCTCTGCCAGATCAGTGGGAGCGTGCCGAGATCCGCGGTGCGCCGCCAAGGGAAGCCGGAATCCGGCACGCTCGCACTAGCCAGCCCCGTCCCGGGCCCCGAACCTCATCACATCTGAGTCTTCATATACATTTGATTCAGAATCCTCCCACGACGTTTCAGGAGAATCAGTACCATTGCGAGCTCGCACATCTATGCCCGCCATCCTGGCCGCTATCGTCGTCGCTGCCGGTGGACTACCTGCAGCAACGGCCGGGACCGCTGTGGAAGGCGGCATCCCACAGCCCGCCTCCTCCAGCAACATCACCTGGGAGGCATGCCCCATCCAGGTCACTGTGGACACCGCGGAGTGCGGACGCATCGACGTCCCGATGTACCACGCCGAACCGGACGGCGAACAGATCTCCGTCGGCTTCGTCCGCATCCCTGCCGCTGATCCTGACGCACACCGGGGGACGCTGTTCGCCGTCCCCGGTGGCCCCGGCGATGATGCGTACACGCACATTGGCACTCAGGACCACCTGCTCCAGTGGCCGCAGGACATGAAGAACGAGTGGGACATGGTCGCCGTCCAACCCCGTGGCCTTGTCGGCTCCACACCTCTGGACTGCGACCACGAGCCGACAGGCTGGGACCCGTTGCGCGCGAACCTCACGGAACCGGCAGGCCATTTTCAGGCTGCGTGTGAGATCGGCACGCCCGGCTACACCGATTCGGTCAATACCTCAGAAATCGCACACGATCTCGACGATGTCCGTGCTGCCCTCGGCGAGGACACCGTCTCCGTCATGGGGGTGAGCTACGGGACCCACCTCGGTTCCACCTACGCGACCTTGTTCCCGGAGCACACCGACAAACTCGTCCTCGATTCCGGGTCGGACCAGAACAGAACATGGGCAGGCACGCTCGATGACCAGACCGACGGCTACACCGGTGCGCTCCACGACTTCCTTGAATGGACCGCGGACAACAACGACATCTACGGACTCGGTGAGACGCCGCTGGAGGTGTACCAGGCGTGGTCACGGGTGATCGTCGAGGAATCCGGCACGAATCCGACGGTCGTCCCACCGCCCGCGCAGATCGGCGATCTGCCTGAGGGTCTGCAGTGGGCAGGCCAACCCGCGGCGGACATTCTCACCGCAACGGGCCAGCCGCAGGCACAGCTGGAGAACCTCTTCCGCATGGTCAGCGCCCCCGGTGCAAGCCAAGCTGCATCAACGACCCTGGTGGCTACGCACCAGGTACTGCCACAACCACAGTTCTGGGGAGAATTGGCTGCGATCATCAACGGCACCACACAGCTCCCCTCCCCTGAGGAGCAGATCGAAGCCCAGGCCGACGCTGATCCAGAAGCGCTAAACCAGATGAAGGCGACTCAGGCAATGCAGTCCATGGTGATCTGCAACGAGAACCGCGTCGCTGCTGACCCCCTGAGAGTTCCCGGTGCACTGTGGAACAACTTCATCGAACAGGACGTGTTCTCCCTCCCCGGTGACACTGCCGCAGCAGGAATCAACTGCGCAGGCATCGAACCGAACGCCCCGGACGTAGACATCAACGGTGATGCCCTGGACGTCCGCCCACTGCAGATCCAGGGAACTGGTGATCCGCAGACCCTCTACCGCACCCACCGCCCGATGGCGGAGGCGATGAACAGCCACGTCATCACCGTGGACGGGCCGGGTCACGCCCAGGTCGGCGTGGGCAACACGGTTGTGGACGATGCCGTGGTGGATTACCTCCGCACCGGAACCACCGCCGTCACCGCCGCTCCGTCGCGACCGGTGGGCTGATCCTCAGTCCTTGACCTCGGTGGCGTGCAACTGGTCGTCCAGGTCTTCGGGGTCGAGGTTCGCCGAAGAGAACGTCGACGTCAGCGGCAGGCGGAGGTCGAGGTCCGTGCCCGGGCACAGTTCGATCTTGCCCTCGGCGAGAGTGAAGTCCAGGACGTGCCCGCCCACGGTCCGACCGTCGTCGATGAAGTGGACATGGCACCCGGGCACCGAGATCCCCTTCTCGAAGATCGGTGTGCGGAACCCCGCGATCACCCCGGACACGTCGGTGAAGTGCTGTTCGGCGTCATCCCCCACCGCTTCGGTCATCGGCGGGTACGGCTTCGACTGCCGGACGACGGTGCGGGTGGTCACGTCGCTGAACCGCCCGGTGATGCGCACGGCATACATGTAGTTCGCTGAGGGCGTCATGTCGTCGATGAAGTCGGACAGTTCGGAACGCCGGATGTCCTGCGGGGCGCGGCGACGGATCCGCGGCACGAAGTTCGTCGCCACCGCGTACGGGCTCCTCGCCTCCAGGTCGGCACGCACCGCGCTGCCGTCATGCCGCAGCTGGTAGCAGGTGCCGTCGATGATCACCATCTCGCCATCGAGGGCGTCGAAGGTTCCCAGCCCGAAGTTCCCCTTGCCGAGCAGTTCGCCGACAGTCATCTCACCGTCGTAGATGCCGTCCAGCAGAGCGGTCATCAGGGAGTTCTGGAAGATCGTGTGGCGGGTGACAGGACGGTCAGTCATGCCGCCCAGCATAACCGCGATTCACCGGTTGAGCCCGGCACCGATCTCGGACCCGATACGCTCCAGGATCGGCAGCGGATCGCGGAGGCACTTATCCACGTCCGGCTCGTGGTCCGTGAGGCTGTATACGGCGGCGAAGAGGTCGCTGGCCGAGACGGCGTCGAGCTGGTTCTGTCCACAAACAGCGACGACGGGAACACCAGCTTCCCGGGCACGCTCGGCGACCCCGGCCGGGCTTTCCCGCTGAGCGTCTGTGCGTCCAGCCGCCCCTCGCCGGTGACGACCAGGTCAGCGGTGCCGAGCGCACCGGCAAAGCCGGTCTCCTCCAGAACAAGACCGACACCGGAGCGCATCTGCGCGCCAAGTAACCCCAGCGCCATGAATCCGAGACCACCGGCCGCACCCGCGCCAGGAAGCTCGGCCGTCCCGGATGTACCGAGCACGTCCTCGACCACCGCAGCAAAATCACGGACGGCGCTGTCCACCTCGTCAACGTCCTCCGGTGCCAGACCTTTCTGCGGGCCGTAGACTGCCGCCGCACCGTCCGGGCCGCACAGTGGGTTGCGGACGTCGGAAGCGATAACGACCTCCACCTCCCTTAGCCGGGGATCCAGCCCGTCCAGATCGACGGCGGCGACGTCAGCGAGATCCCGACCCGGGTGACAGGTGCCCCGGCGGAATCCACAAAGACCGCACCCAGTGCTCCGGCCATGCCGAACCCCGCGTCCGTGGTGGCGCTCCCGCCGAGTCCGAGGATGATCCGTCCGACGCCCTCGTCGAGCGCGGCGGTAATGAGGTCCCCGACACCCCAGGACCCCGCCTGACGGGCGGACCCGCGCCCAGGCGCCTCGCCGCCGGCCGAGACCATGTCCAGTCCGCAGCGCGGGCGATCTCGATCACCGCCGTCCGTCCGCCGTCGACAGAAGCATCCTCCAGGGCGTACTCCGCCGGCATCCGCTCCCCGTCAGCACCACGGACCGCGACAGACCTGCGGTGGTAGCCCAGGTCGTCGAAGACCTCGAGCGTACCGTCACCACCGTCGGCCAACGGCAGAGCGACCACGCGGCAGCCCGAGGACTCCAGCCCCCGTCCGAGGGCAGCCGCCACCGCACGCGACGATGCCGACCCCTTGAACTTGTCGCAACAGATCAAGACGGTCGGCATCGGCGTCCCCCGCAGTGGGCCTCAGGCTGCTCTACGCGTTGGCGGCCTTGGCGTCCGAGACACGCTGCTTCAGGGCGCGGAACTGCTCCCAGACCTCCTCGGGGACCTTGGGGCCCAGGAAGGTGAGGTACTCGTCGTTGTCCTCGATGTCGCTGGCCCACTGCTCCGGCGGTGCGGTCAGCGCGGTACGGATGTCCTCCTCCGGCTCGGTGACACCGTCCAGGTCAAGGTCCTCGTAGCGCGCGGTGTGCCCGACCACGGTCTCGTCGGCACCGACCTTGCCCTCGATGCGCTCCACGATCCACTTGAGCACACGGCTGTTCTCGCCGAAACCGGGCCACAGGAAACGGCCGTCATCGCCACGACGGAACCAGTTGACCAGGAAGACGTCCGGCATCTTGTCGCCGCCGCGCTTGCCCATGTCGATCCAGTGCTGCAGGTACTCGCCGGCGTTGTAGCCGATGAAGGGCAGCATCGCCATCGGGTCGTGGCGCAGGGTGCCGACGGCACCCTCCTGGGCTGCGGTCTGGCCCGAGGCCATCAGCGCACCGACCATGGTGGCGTGCTCCCAGTCGTAGGTCTGGGAGACCAGCGGCACGGTGTCTGCGCGGCGACCACCGAACAGGATGGCGTCGACCTTGACGCCCTTCCAGTCGTCGAACTCCGGTGCAGCGACCGGGCACTGGGCCAGCGGCACGCAGTAGCGGGAGTTCGGGTGTGCGGCCTTCTCGTCGGAGTCGGGCGTCCAGTCGTTGCCCTTCCAGTCGATGAGGTGCTCGGGGGCGTCTCCGCCGATGCCCTCCCACCAGACGTCGCCGTCGTCGGTGAGCGCGACGTTGGTGAACAGGGTATTCCCGGCCTCCATGGTCTCCATGGCGATCGGGTTGGAGCCGTAGCTGGTACCCGGCGCGACGCCGAAGAAACCGTTCTCCGGGTTCACGGCGTAGAGATGTCCGTCCTCGCCGAACTTCAGCCAGGCGATGTCGTCGCCGACGACCTGCGCCTTCCAGCCCGGGATGGTCGGGGTGATCATCGCCAGGTTGGTCTTGCCGCAGGCGGACGGGAACGCACCGAGGATGTGGTAGTCCTTGCCTTCCGGGCTGGTCAGCTTGAGGATCAGCATGTGCTCGGCGAGCCAGCCCTCTTCCTTGGCCATGACCGAGGCGATGCGCAGGGCGTAGCACTTCTTGGCGAGGATGGCGTTTCCGCCGTAACCGGAACCGAAGGACCAGATCTCCTTGGTGTCCGGGAACTGGGTGATGTACTTGGTGTCGTTGCAGGGCCAGGGCACGTCCTGCTCACCGGGAGCCAGGGGTGCACCGACGGAGTGCAGGCACCGGACGAAGGCGCCGTCGGTACCGAGCTTGTCGAGGGCCTCCTGGCCCATACGGGTCATGACACCCATGGAGAGCACGACGTAGGCGGAGTCGGTGAGCTGCACGCCCAGCTTGGGCTCCGGGTCGCTGATCGGGCCCATGCAGAACGGCACGACGTACATGGTGCGCCCGCGCATCGAACCGGCGAAGTGCTCGGTCATCTCCTCCTTCATCGCCGCCGGCGGTGCCCAGTTGTTCGTGGGGCCGGCGCCTTCCTGCTTCTCGGAGCAGATGAAGGTACGGGACTCGACACGGGCGACGTCCGCCGGGTTCGAGCGGGCGAGGAAGCTGTTCGGACGCTTCTCCTCGTTGAGCTTGGTCAGTGTGCCTGCCTCGACGAGCTCACCGGTCAGACGGTCCCACTCTTCCCGGGACCCGTCGACGAAGACCACGTTCTCCGGCTGAAAAAGTTCGACTGCCTCGGTAATCCAGGCGAGGAGCTCCTCGTGCTGGGTGGGTGGCTGGCCGACGAGCCCGGGGATGGTCATGAAAACTCCTGACGAGATGTGTTTCAGAACTGTTCTGAGAGTTGATGAGGTCTTCTGCGTCTCACAAGACTAACCCCAGTTCCCCCTGTCCACACATTCCCACCCGCGCGCGTCCCACGATCCACGTCCGTTTCCGGGGGTAGACGGGGGGACGTGGTGCGTGCCGTCACCTTGTCGCCCCAGTTCACCGGCGCATTCACCCTGTTCGTCCGACTCTCCGTCGAGCATACACTCCCCGGTACCCGGACCCTCCGCTGTGACAGAAGACACATCTGCGTCCATCTCCGTCGCCGCTGCCGAGCCGTCCATACAGTCCTGGCGACGCCACGAGGACCACCCACCGTCGAACGTCACCACCGACAGGGTGTCGACGCGCCCGTCCCCGTCCGTGTCAGCACAGATGGTCATCCCGGTCTCGTCAGCCAGGGTGACCGACTCCTCCCCCGGCAGGACACAGGACCCCGGCAGCCCGAACGTCTCGTCCCCGAGGTCCAGGAGCAGCCCCGAGCCGGTCGTACCCGGTCCGTCTGCGCCGACCGTCACCGGGTCCACCCCGGCGGCCCCGGGCAACCCGATATCGTCCCACCCGGTCATGACGCACCTCCGGGCAGGTGTCCCGCCACCGTCGGCACGTCGATACGTGCGATGACGTCGGTCACCGTCGCCGCCCAGCGTCGGCGGAGGGTGGCCGTCAGCCGCGCCCTGTCCTGTTCCCGGCGCGCCACACGTCCCGTCCACCACCGCACCGTCGCCGTCGCCATCATGACCACCAGCCCGACCGTCACCCCGATCGCCACAGAGTCGGTCACGCGTAGTGCAGCCGCGGACGCGGCGAGACCGGCACCGACCGCGGCGACGCCGGTCACCGCCCGGGACACCGTTTCCCGGGGCGACCTCGGCACAGCCGGCGCCTCCTCCGCATCCCCGACGCCGACCGGCGCGAGATGCGGCATCTCCACGCCCTGCTGCAGGACGGCGACGCTCAGCCGGGCGCGGAACACCCTGTCCATCTCGTCGGCCCCACCAGCACCATCAGCGCCGACAGTGCCGGTGACACCTGCCCGGTCCTCGTCCAACAGGTCGGTGGCGATGCGGTCGGCCGCGAGGCGCACGGCGATACGTACCCGGTCGAGCCGGTCGGCGTCGGCACGTCGGGCATCCGCCTCCCACCGGTCCAGGTCCACCCACATCCCGTCGATGACGTCGACCAATCCCGCCAACGACGACGGGCCGGCGTGTCCGTCACCGCCCCAGGCGCAGTGCACCACACCGGCCTCGTCGGCGAGATCCGTCCCGTCCCCCGTGTACACGACCACCACACCCATCGCGTCCCGTACCGCACGGACGACCTCCATGTCGTCGGCCGTGACCACCGGCGAGGTGACCACGGCGACGACGCCGTCAGCCTCCCCGGGCCCGGCACCGGCGATGAACCGTCGTCCCGGGTGCCCCGGATGCCCCACAGCCGTCCTGACACCTGCCGTAACCTGCTCGACGGCCCGCGCGTCCGGGCCGATCACAGAAATGACCGTCACACTTCCCCCTAGTTCCCTGTACCGCTGTGTTCTGCCACAATGTGGGGGATGTCTATTCCCGATAATCCCCCAGCACCGCGTTCGGGTGGCCGCGGCCGCCCCCTGCAGACCGAGTTTAACGACGGACGCGACTATCCGCGACTGGGTAGCTTCAGTTTCCGACGCGGCACCCTCACCGACAACCAGGAGACCCTCTGGGAGGACAACTGGCCGTCGCTGGGCATCGAACTCACCGACGACCTCACCGACCCGGTCGACATCGACGACTGGTTCGGGCGCACCGGCCACGACACCATCGTCGAGGTCGGGTCCGGCACCGGCACCTCCACCGCGGCCATGGCACCGCTGGAGGAGGACACCAACGTGGTCGCCGTGGAGATCTACCGACCCGGGCTGGCGAAACTCCTCGGGGCCGTGGTGCGTGGCGGGATCGGGAACGTCCGCATGGTCAAGGGGGACGGTGTCGAGGTTCTGCAGCGGCTCTTCGCCCCGGGCAGCCTGGCCGGGGTGCGTATCTACTTCCCCGACCCGTGGCCGAAGGCCCGCCATCACAAGCGTCGGATCATCCAGACGGGTACGCTGCACCTCATTGCCTCGCGCCTGCGTCCCGGCGGGATCCTGCACGTCGCCACCGACCATGCCGACTACGCCGGGTGGATCGACGAGCTTGTCGAGGCAGAACCCGATCTGGAGTACCTCGGATGGCCGGAGGACGAGGCGGAACGCAGCCGTACCGTCCCGGTCCTGACTGACCGCCAGATCATCACGAAGTTCGAGGGCAAGGGACTGGACAAGGACCACACCATCCGCGAGTACCTTTGGAGACGACGATGAGCGGCTCGAACACTGCGAACACAGCGAACACAGCGAGCAAAGAATCCCTGTCCTACAGCGGACAGCCGGAGCAGAATCCGGTGTACCTGCTGGTCTGGGATGCTCCGAACATCGACATGGGTCTGGGCTCCCTGCTGGGGGGACGCCCGGACGCCGTGCACCGTCCCCGCTTCGACGCGGTCGGTCGCTGGCTGATCGACGTCGCAGGTGCGGCCGGTGACACCGCGCACGCCGGCACGACACCGGCACCGGAGGCGACGGTGTTCACCAACGTCGCTCCGGGGTCGGCCGAACAGATCCGTGGCTGGGTCGACGCACTGCGCAACGTCGGCTTCGCCGTCTTCGCGAAGCCGAAACTGACCGAGGACTCCGACGTCGACCCGGACATGCTCGACCACATCCGGCGCCGACGCGACGAAGGTGTGCTCGACGGCCTGGTGGTCGCCAGCGCCGACGGGCAGAACTTCCGCGAACTCCTCGAAGAGCTCGCCGAAGAGATCCCGGTGACCGTCCTCGGCTTCCACGAGCACGCGCACTGGGCCGTCGAACATGAGACCCTGGACTTCCTCGACCTGGAGGACATTCCCGGGGTCTTCCGCGCGCCCCTGCCGCGCGTCAACCTCGACTCCCTGCCGGACGACGGTGCATGGCTCCAGCCGTACCGGCCTCTCTCCGCGCTGGTTCGCTGAAAGGAGCCTTCTTAAGTGTTCACGAGATGGGGAGACATCGCCTTCCGCTTCCGTCGGATCATCCCCGCCGTCATCATCGTGCTGATCGGTGTGCTCTACCTGGGCATCGGCACCCAGCTGGACGACCGGATGAGCCAGGAGGGCTGGGACGATCCGGGCAGTGAGTCCACCCGCGCCGCGCAGATCGAGCAGGAGACCTTCGGCCGCGACGCCTCCGGCGATGTGATCGTCCTGGTCACCGGTAACGACGCTGACACCGACCTGACCGACCCGGCGCTGCAGGAGAACGTCACCAGCCAGCTCAACGCGATCGCTGTCGGACACCAGGACGCCGTCGCCGGGATGACGAGCTACTTCGACAACGGTCCGCAGCAGATGCTCGCCGAGGACGGTTCCTCCGCCTTCGCCGCGATCAGCCTGCACGGCACCGAGGACGAGGTCCTCAAGAACTTCCGGGACATCGAGGACGACCTGAACAACATCAGCGTCGACGGCGCGACGGTCGAGATCGGTGGTGCCACCGCCGTCGCCGGTGCGCTGGATTCGGGTATGGGCGACGACATCCAGCGCGCCGAACTGATCGGCCTCCCGGTCGTCGCGCTGCTCCTGCTGGTCATCTTCGGTAGCGTCGTCGCGGCCTGTATGCCGTTGATCGTCGGGGTCCTGTCGATCCTCGGGTCGATGGGGATCCTGTCGATCCTGGCCGGCATCACCCAGGTCAACACGTTCTCGCAGTCGGTGGTGACACTGCTGGGCCTCGGGTTGGCGATCGACTACGGCCTGTTCATGGTCTCCCGGTTCCGTGAGGAACTCGCCGAGGGCAACGACACCCGGACCGCGGTGCGCAACACCACCGCCTCGGCAGGCAAGACGGTGGTGTTCTCCGCACTGATGGTGGCGGTGGCACTGTCGAGCCTGCTGATGTTCCCGCAGGCCTTCCTGAAGTCGGTGGCCTACGGTGCGATCTCCGCGGTCGGGCTGGCCGCCCTGATCAGTGTGGCGGTACTGCCGAGCATCTTCTCGATGCTGGGGCACCGGATCGACAAATGGACGATCATCCACCGCGGACGGACCCGTGAGGCGACCGTGCAGTCCTGGTGGGGCAAGATCCCGGCCTTCGCGATGAAGCACGCGAAGCTGATGACCGTGGGGATCGTCGCCCTGCTGATCCTGCTGACCATCCCGCTCAGCGGGGTGAAGTTCGGCGGCATCAACGAGACCTACCTGCCGCCGGACAACACCACCCGCGTCGCCCAGTCCCACTTCGACGAGAACTTCCCGGAGTTCCGTACCGACCCGGTGAAGCTGATCATCGAAGGTGACAACTCCACGGTGGGCGAGGTCTTCCAGAAAGCCAACGCCGTGGAGGGTCTGACCGGCAACTTCCAGGTCACCCGTCCGACGCAGGACGGCGTGACAGTCCTGTCGGCCGGTATCACCGACCGGGACGACAACGACCGGATCGTCAACGAACTCCGCGACATCGGCGACGGTCTCAGCGCCGACGGCAAGGTTCTCGTCGCCGGGACCCCGGCGATGGAGGTCGAGTCGATCGAGGCTCTCTTCGACAAACTGCCGTGGATGCTGGTGTACATCATCGCCGCCACGTTCATCCTGCTGTCCCTGGTGTTCGGTTCGGTGATCCTGCCCGCCAAGGCGGTGATCATGAACATCCTCGGCACCGGTGCCACCCTCGGCATCCTGACCGCGCTGTTCGTCGACGGCGTGGGTGCGGATCTGTTCAACTTCTCACCGGGCCCGCTGATGAGTCCGGTGCTGGTCCTCATCGTGGCGATCATCTACGGACTGTCGACGGACTACGAGGTGTTCCTGGTGTCCAGGATGGTCGAGGCCCGGGCGCACGGCGCTTCGACACCGCAGGCCATCAGATTCGGCACCGCCACGACCGGCGGCATCATCACCGCGGCGGCGTTGATCATGATCGTCGTCGCCGGGGCGTTCGCGTTCTCCGACATCGTGATGATGAAGTACATCGCCTTCGGCATGATCGCCGCGCTGGTCATCGACGCCACGGTGATCCGCATGCTGCTTGTCCCGGCCGTGATGTACCTGTTGCGCGAGGACTGCTGGTGGGCTCCGAAGTGGGTCACCGCATTGTCGAAGCGGATCGGGCACAACGAACGCCTCGAGGGCTTCAGCCACGACAGCGGCCCGCCCACGGCCACTGCTCCGGTTGAGCCGGTCACCGTCGGTGTCGCCTCCGAATCACCGGCGGACGTCCCCCGTTCCGGCGGTGCGGTGATCTCACGCTCGCCCATCCCCGAGGCCCACGCCGTCGACGACAGCGCCGACAACGCCGACGACGCCGACTCCTACGGTGCACACTCGACCTCGGACGACGCGATCCCCTTCAGCGAGCTCATGCGTCGCCTGCAGGAGGAGCAGCGTCCCGGGAACCGGGAGCGCTGACGGACACCATGGCAGCAGAAGAGCACACGACCAGCCCCCTCCGACGCCGGTGGCGCATGATCCTCCACTGGCTGAAGGATCCGCGCGTGCGGGCGTTGCTCACGCTCATGCTGCTGGGTGCCATCATCTTCCTGGCCCGCGACCACTACCACTTCCTCGAAGAAGGGTGGGCGGCGATGCTGCAGGCCAACAACTGGTACATCCTCGCGGCCGTCGCGGCGATGAGCCTGTCCATGCTGGCGCAGGCCGAGGTGATGGTGGCCCTGTTACGTCCCGCCGGGGTCCCGGTGAAACGCACCAGCGCCAATGCCCTGGGCCTGTCTGCCAACGCCTGGTCGTCCACGTTCCCCGGTGGTCCTGCGATCTCTGCTGCGATGATCTTCCGCGAGCAGATGAAGTGGGGCGCCACCGGCGTGATCGCCAGTTGGTACCTGGTGATCTCCGGGGCGCTGTCCGGGGCGAGCATGGCGATCCTCGGATTCGGTGCGGTGTTCTTCCTGCAGGCGAATGTGCACGTCTTCTCCCTGACGGCCTCCCTCATCGCCCTCATCGCCCTGACCCTGGCGGCGAACTGGGTCGCCCGTCACCCTGACAGGGTCCAGGCCGGCCTGCTGTCGGCCATGACCTGGTTCAACCGGAAGCGGAAGAAGCCGCTCGACCGGTTCCATGACCAGATCCGCAGCTTCTCCGACCAGCTCCGGGCCGTCGACCTGTCACCGAAGTGGCTCGGGTACGCCGTCTCGGTCTCGCTGCTCAACTGGGTGCTCGAGATCATCTGTCTCTTCCTCTGCATCCTCGCCATCGGTGCAGAACCCAGCGTCGCCGGAGCCGTCCTCGCCTTCATCACCGCGAAGTTGATCGGCCAGGCGCAGATCACCCCGGGTGGTCTCGGCCCGGTCGACATCACGCTGACGACCATGCTGGTGGGCACCGCAGGACTGGGGTCCGGCCAGGCTGTGGCCGCGGTGATCGTCTTCCGCATGATCAGTTTCGCCCTGCTGACCCTGGTCGGTTGGCTGGTGTTCCTCTGGACGTTCGTCCGTCCGGAAGAGGAGGACAATGCCGAGGATGCCGAGACGTCCGCCACGTCCCGGCAACGTTCCGGCAGGGGGCTGACCGTCCGGCAGATCACCGGTGGCTCCGCGGCAAGGGGCACCGGCACGGCAAAGCTCCAGACGACGATGCCCTTGACCGCCTTCCCCGTTACCCAGACCGTCAGGACGGTAATGACCGAAGGGACCGTAAAACACGGCCCCGGCATGTCGACGACCCGGAGCCGGAGACCGACTGACCCGTCGCCGGATGTGAGAATTGGTGCATGGCTGAACAGAATGCTGCTACCACCGCCACCACTCTCAGGCTCGTCTGGCCCCAGTTCCACGGAGCCACGCGGGAGAATGTCGCACAGCTCCTCCCCGAACTCGACTACGCCACGGCGAGGAAAGGCTACGCCGTCGGTGCCAGGGCTCTCGACGCCTTCCTCCCCGACCACACCGGCCCGACCGAGGTTGTTCCGGCACCTGCCGTCGACGATGAAGGAACGACCGACGGTATTGAATCGTGTCAGGCTGTCACCCGGTCACTGTCGTCCGCCCTCGAGCTCATCGGTCGGCACCGCCCCGACCGTATCCTCACGCTGGGTGGCGAGTGTTCGGTCAGCGTCGCCCCATTTTCCTCGCTCGCGGAGAAGTACGGCGATGATCTCGCCGTCGTGTGGATCGACGCCCACCCCGATGTCGACACCCCCGACACCGACTACGACGGCTACCATGCGATGGCGGTGAGCCACCTGACCGGCCACGGTGATCCCGAGATCGGCGCGCTGCTCCCGTCCACCGTGGACCCGTCGCGTATCGCGTTGGCGGGTCTGCACGACTGGACAGAAGACGCCTACGCGCACGTCGGTGAGTGGGGCCTGGAGTCCTTCGCTCCTGATGACCTGCGCGAATCATCCGCGCCTCTGCTGGAGTGGTTGCGTGCGACAGGATGCTCGAAGGTGGCGGTCCATCTCGACGTCGATGTGGTGGACAGTGACGACATCGTGCTCGGTCTCGGTGCGGTAGCGGGCGGACTGTCCCGGGCGCAGGTGCAACGGATCGTCGCCGACGTGTCGTCGGTCGTTGACGTCGTCGGGCTCACGGCTGCCGAGTTCATCCCACGCAGCCTGCTGGCGGCCGTGGAGATGCTCGATCCGCTGCCCCTGATCGGACGCTGAGTCCGCCACCGGAGCCCCCACCCGTCGTCCGGGGACGCGGCTCTGTCCCGGACCACGATATGCGTACGCAGCAGCGACGATCAGAAGCGGCAGGATGAAGTAACCCTCCCGGGCGGACGGCGCAAGCAGGAACAGGGCGGCGTATCCCGCCGCCGTACACGACGCCACCGTGGTGACGTCCGGTGGTCGGGCGGTCAGTACCCTCAACAACCCGACCGCCACACCTGCGAGAACCCCGTAGGAATCCAGGACAACACCGGTACACCGTGCAGCAGCCCACCCACCACGGGACTCCCCGCAGGGTCGGCACCGCTCCGTGTCCGAGCGGGAATCCGATCGTGTGGTGCACGAACCCACCGAGATCACCGCCTGTCCCACACACGGCGGCTACGGCTGCCACGCCACCTGCCACGACCGCAGAGGTGCCTGCCGTCCGTCGCGAATGTCGCGAATGTCGCGAATGTCGACGCCACAACACGATGACCACAACGGCGGCGACCGGAAGCGCCGTCCATTTCATCGCGACAGCGACACCGACGGCCACCCCTGCCACAACGGGTCTGCCGCTGACAGCCGCCGCCAACGCGAGAATCACCGCACCAGTCACCGGCAGATCAACGCCACTGCCTGCCACCGTCAGCGCCACCAGCGGCGACCCGACCGCCACCAGCAGAAGACGGTGTCCTGGCGTACGCGGTGTCCCCAGCAGGACACGCGCACACACCATGCACACGAGCAGTGCGACTGCACACCACAGCCGGGGGTCAGTGACCATACCGTCGCCCCACCATGCCCGTGGCATGCCGAAGAGCGCCATCATCGGTGAATACGGGTTGTAGTCGCCGACGTCTGCCGGAGCCGCGGTGTACGGCGTCCCTTCATCCATCAGCCGTCGCGCGGACTCGGCAACCACCCGGACCTCCAGTTGCCCACGTCCGTTGGCCGTCAGGATCCCGGTGGGCGCCACCAGAGCACCCAGGACGACAGACCACAACACCGTGGGCTCCACGCGTCTTCCGGCACGGGTCCCGGCGCTGACGCCTGTCACGACTGCCGCCGCCGAGTAGGTGACCAGACCACAGGCAGCCCAGACGCGGTGTGGTTCCTGTGTCGTACGGACAGCCAGAAGCAGGGAAAAGGTGGCGAAAGCCGCGAACAGGACCGGAAGCAGGGACAACCGGTGCCGGCGCACGTCGTCAGTGATGGTCATGTCGGCAACGCTATGGTCGCCCGGGTGGCCGTGGGGATGTACGGGACCTAAGAGGGAGCTGACTCTACCCTCATGTGCGGTGTCTCGGAGAACGGATGACGGAGCGGCAGCGCCATGTCTCGACGACGACCTAGAATGGACGCCATGACGAACTCCCCCGATGCGACGTCCGGGCACACCGGTCCGCTCTCCGCCACCGCCGGTACCGCAACGACGATGGCACTGGCCATCGATGCCATCGCCGTCCTGCTTTTCGCACTGCTGGGTAGACTCTTCCACAGCACGGACGGCTTTAGCATCCTGGGGTGGCTGGGGACCGCGTGGCCCTTCCTCCTCGGGTTGGCGGTCGCCTGGGCCCTTCTGATGACCGGCGTCGTCCGTCCGGCGCCGGGGACGGGGCTGGGGATCCTGATAGTCACCTGGTTCATCGGCATCGTGGTGCGCAGTATCGTGCACGTCTCGGTGGCGTGGGGTTTTGTCCTGACGTCACTGATCTTCCTGGGGATCCTGCTGATCGGCTGGCGCGCCGTCGCCTCCTTCGTCACCCGGCGACAGCCCACGTCCTGACGAACTCGAGGAATCCGGCGACCGGCGACACCAGTTCCGCCGCCGGCTGCGCGGTGGGCGTCGCCCAGACGATGCCGAGTTCGCGCACCCGGTCCGTGGCGAGGGGGATGACGGACATGCCCTCCATCTGCAGGTTCGGGTCACCCAACGGAAGAAGCGCGACGCCGAGACCAGCGGTGACCAGGCCCGCCACCGTGGTCAACTCCATCGACTCGAAGACCAGGCGGGGACGGAAGCCGCTGTCGGCGGCCAATGTGTCGAGCAGGAGCCTCGTCCCGTAGCCCTCCAGCATGGCCACGAACGGCTCCTCGGCCGCATCGGCGAGGTCGATCGTCGCCCGTCCCGCCCACCGGTGACCGGACGGCACGGCAAGGCCGAGTCGCTGCTCCGCCAGTTCCTCCCAGCCGACCTGACCGGCGGCGACCTGGCTGGTCGGGCACGGGCCGACGATCGCCAGGTCGACGGCGCCCGCCGTCACCTGGTCCACCAGGTCGAGCGCGGCCCCCTGCACCAGGTCGAAATCCACGGCAGGCCGGTGGGTACGGAACTCACGGAGCAGATCAGGCACCAACCACGTCCCCAGCGAGTGCATGAAGCCGAGACGGACGGTGCCACGCTCCGGGTCCACCAGACGCCGCACCTCCTCCACGCCAGCACGCCAGGTCGCGGTTGCGGCCCGGGCCGACGCCGCAAGTGTCTCTCCCCGCCGGTTGAGGACGAGGTGACGGCCGTGGCGGTCGAAGAGCTCGGCACCCACGCCGCGTTCAAGCGCGGCAAGCCTCCGTGACAGCGTCGACTGGCTCACCCCCGTCGCCAACGCCGTGTCCACCATGTTCCCTGTCTCCACGAGATCCAGGAACCAGTCGAGATCCACCGGCGCGGCCATGGCCTCAATCCTCTCCTCCACCTATGCGTTGAGCGGGACACAAAGGACATGTTAATGCATTATGATCGTCAGCCCTGAGTGAGCACCATGGAAAACATGGACGTGACGGACCCCGAACCCACTGCAGGACTCTCCCCCGGCGACCCCGGTTACCGCCGGATCATGATCGCCGCCGCCACCGCAGGCCTGGCGAGCTTCAACGCCATGTACCTCACCCAGTCCGTCCTCCCGGCGATCCACGACGGGCTGGGCGTCTCCCCCACCACCGCTGCGCTCACCGTGTCCGCCACCACCGGCATGCTCGCCGTGGCGGTCATCCCCGTCAGCATCCTGTCCGAGAGGGTCGGACGGCGCCGGGTCCTGCAGGTGTCCGTCCTCGTGGCCACCGCGCTCAGCCTGCTCCTCGCCGCAGCACCCGGCATCGGCACGCTGGTCGGACTGCGCGCACTCCAGGGCCTCGCCGTCGCCGGAGTGCCGGCGGTGATGATGAGCTTCCTCTCCGAGGAGATCCGCCCGGACCACCTGGGACGTGTCATGGGTCTCTACATCGCCGGGACGACTCTCGGTGGTCTGCTGGGACGGCTCGTCCCGTCCAGCGTGCTGGAGTTCACCGACTGGCGTGGTGCCGTCCTCGCCGGTGGTGCCGTCGCCTTCCTCCTCGGCGTGGTGTGTGCGTGGGCGCTCCCGCCACAGAGGAACTTCGTGGCGAAGAAGATCACCCTGCGCCATGAACTCGACGCCTTCCGACGGCACTGGCACGACCGGCGGCTCGTCGCCCTGTTCATCCTCCCGTTCCTGATGATGGGCGTCTTCGTCTCGCTGTACAACTACCTCGGCTTCCGTCTGACCGGCCAGTTTGGTCTCCCTGAGGCCGTGGCCGGGGCGGTGTTCATCCTCTACCTGTCCGGCACGTGGTCCTCCGCACGCGCCGGAGCACTCGTCACCAGGTACGGGGCGGCGCGGGTCCTGGTCACCGGTGTCACCCTCGCGACCGCAGGGCTTCTCCTGGCCCTCGTGCCGAACGTGGTGGTCACGGTAGTCGGTGTTCTCGTGTTCACCGCCAGCTTCTTCGCCGTCCACTCGACCGCGTCGACACTGGTGGGTCAGATCGCCGACCGGGACCGTGCAGAAGCGTCCTCCACCTACGTCATGAGCTACTACCTCGGCTCCTCGGTGATCGGCTGGCTCTCCGGGTACTTCTTCCAGATCGGGTGGGCGACACTGGTCCTGGCACTCGCCGCACTACAGATATCCGCCCTGGTATTATGCCTGTTCAGCACCAGGACGACTGGACGACCGTGACACAGCGCACTACAATTTACGAATTCTTCACAGAAACAAGTACGACAGCGATACGATGATCGGCAGTCGGCTTCATATTTACTAACCGAGGGTCCGCGGTCCGCGTCCCTCACCAACGGAGGAACGAACATGGGACATATCAAGGGAAAGCGGTTCGCCGGGGTCATGGCAGTCGGGCTCCTGGCCACGGCCGGTGTCGGTGTGGCCATGGCCCAGGGCGGTCTGTCCGCCAACCTGGCCTTGTCCAACACCATCTTCAACCAGGAGGTCAGCAACCTCGACGCGACCGACGTGTCGATCTTCGGCGGCACTGACAGCCAGCACGACGGCGACACCGGTGTCGCCCGGCTGATCTTCGAGGACGCCAGCATCTCCGACATGTGCATGACCGCACCGTTGAAGCTCCCCGGCCTGGGCGAGAAGCGCTTCCAGATGCTGGTGCCCGGTGACAACACCACCGCCGAGCACCTCGTGCTCGGCGCGCCCGGCCTCGTCGGCGGCATGACCCTCGAAGGTGCCCAGATCGGCGTGGACGCCAGCCAGCTCGACGATGAGGCCCCCGCCGGCTCGTGGGGCCTGCACGCCGAAGCCCTCAACGGTTGGGACCAGGTCATCAAGGCCAGCTCCATCGCTGCGGACAAACTGACTGCTGCCGGAGCAAAGGTGGGAGTTGTCTCCGTCGACGAGGCTGAGTGCTGATGCCTGACGACTCCACCACGCCTTCGGGCGTGAACGGGGCCGACGGATCCGAGGAGAACGTCAACGAGACCACCCGGTCCATCGACGCCGTCGACGAGAGTGTCACCGACGCTGACACGTCTGCGGACGGTACCGACACGTCCGCGACCTCGGGTACGGCGGATTCCCGTTCAGAGAAGCTCGAGAAGCAGAACCGTCGCTTCAGCCGCTGGCGCAAGGGGCGTCCCTTCGGCGCCGGACTGCTGATGATGCTGGCCGGCATCGTCATCATGGCGCCGGCCTACCTGTCATTCTCCGTGTCCAACATCCAGATCCAGATCTCCACCATGGGCGGGGTCTCCACGGCGGTCATCGGCATTCTGCTGATCACCTGTGGTCTGATGTGCTGGTTCCGCGGTGAAGGACGGATCCTCGCCGGGGTCGCCGCCATCATCCTGTCGATCCTGGCGCTCTGGCAGTCCAATTTCGGTGGTTTCGGCATCGGCCTGATCCTCGGTCTGATCGGCGGCGCCCTCGCCCTGGCCTGGGACCCCCAGTCCCGGCAGGACGCGAAAGCGGAGAAGTCCGCGAAGAAGGAAGCCAAGAAAGCCCGGAAAGCGGAGAAAGCCGGCAAGAAGTCGGCGACGGGTGCCGGAACCGCCAAGTCGGTCGTCGCCGTCCTCGCTGCAGTGACGGTCGGTGTCGGTATCCAGACCCCCGACGCCCGCGCACAGATTCCCGGCCTGCCCGATATCCAGCTTCCGGACCTCCAGATCCCTGGCCAGGGCAACGGCAACAACGGCGATGACGGCGCCGGGGACACCGACGGCGGCAACGGTGACAACACCAGCCCCCGCCTGCCCAACCTGCCTGACCTCCCGAACCTGCCAGAGACCCCGGACCTGAACCTCCCGCAGTTCCGTCTTCCCGACGGCAATCAGCTGCAGGACGACCTGGACAACACGCTCGATTCCCTCGGGGTGGAGATCCCGGGACTCAACGTGGCCCCTCCCGAGCCGGTGCCAGGAATGATCCCGCCGAACGGCAACACGTTCACGATCAAGGCGGATGCGGCGGCGATGACGCCGGGGATGAAGCTCTCCTACGTCACCATCGACACCATGCAGGGCCCGAAGAAGGCCCTTCGCATTGACGCCGACAAGACCGTCCTGGAGAACCTCCGGGTACAGTTCGGGCCGAATAATCTGGGCGTGCCCGACAAAATGATGGACACCCTGAACAACACCAGTACCCTGACGGGAAACTTCCACATCTTCGTCCAGGAAGTGACCATGACGCTGGAGTTGCTGGGCGTGAACACGGCCCTGCCGATCACCATCAACGCCGACTGGGCACCGGACGACATCGCCAAGGAGCTGTCGAAGATCGGACTGGGGCTACCTGACCTCCTCTCCGGGAAGACCCGGGTCCTCGACGCCCGCATGGAGACCTACCATGTGAGCTCAGACTCCATGGCGTTCCCCAATGCACAGATCAAGGACTGGGTCGACAGCTAGAACCGGCCCGCCTGACGCACATGCCCCCGGACTCCGTGAGTCCGGGGGCATGTGCTGTCTCCCGTGATCCGGGCGCACGGGTCACATCGGCATGATGGTGTGCTTCTTCTCCGGCTCCAGCACCTGCTTGTCCCGCAGCAGCCGCAACGACTGACGCAGCCGCAGCCTCGTCTGCGACGGATCGATGATCTCGTCGACGTAACCGCGCTCCGCAGCGACGTACGGGCTGGTCATGTTGGCGTTGTAGAAGTCCATGAACATCTTCTTCGCCGCGGGACGCTGCTCCTCCGGCATCGCGGCGAGCTGACGGCCCTGGATCATCACGGCCGCGCCCTCGGCACCCATCACCGCGATCTGGGCGGTCGGCCAGGCCAGGTTCACGTCGGCGCCGAGGTTCTTCGACCCCATCACCGCGTAACCTCCGCCGAACGCCTTGCGCACCACCACGGTCATCTTCGGCACCGTGGCCTCCACCATGGCGAAGCCCAGCCGCGCGCCGCGGTGGATCAGGCCGAGCTTCTCCTGCTCCGCGCCCGGCAGGTAGCCGGGGGTGTCCACCACGAACACCAGCGGGATGTTGTAGGCGTCGCAGATCCGGATGAACCGGGAGCCTTGTCCGCTGCCTCGGCGTCGAGGCAGCCCGCCAGCGACATCGGCTGGTTGGCGACCACACCGACGGAACGTCCGTCGATACGGGCGAAGGCCGTGATCACGTTCTGACCGTAGTCCGGCTGGACCTCCAGCACGTCCTCGTCATCGAAGATCCGGGTGAGCACGTCCATCATGTCGTAACCGGAGTTCGGGTCGTCCGGAATCAGATCGACGAGTTCGGCGTCACGCTCGTTGAGGGTGTCCGGCGGCGCGGGAGTGTAGGGGGTCGCCTCGAAGGCACTGCTCGGCAGGTGTGCGAGGAGTTCGCGGACGTAGCTGAAGGCGTCGTCCTCGTCACTGCCGACGTAGCTGATGTTCCCGTTGGCCGCCTGGACGCGGGCACCGCCGAGGTCCTGCATGCTGATCTTCTCACCGGTGACGGACTCGATGATCTGGGGGCCGGTGACGAACATCGTCGTCTGGTCCTCCACCGCCACCAGGAAGTCGGTGGTCGCCGGGGCGTACACGGCACCGCCGGCGCAGTTCCCGAGCAGGATCGAGATCTGGGGCGACTGTCCCGACAACGGGAGCTGGCGCCGGGACAACTCGGAGTACATCGCCAGGGACATCACCGCGTCCTGGATCCTGGCGCCGCCGGAATCGTTGATGCCGATGACCGGGCAGCCGATGCGGGTGGCCATGTCCATGACCTCGCAGACCTTCTTGCCGAAGGTCTCGCCGACCGAGCCACCGTACACGGTCTTGTCATGGGCGTAGACGGCGACGGGGCGACCGTCGACCCTGCCGTACCCGGTGACGACGCCGTCGCCGTAGGGTGCCTCCGGCTCTCCCGGGGTACGCCCGAGCGCACCGATCTCGGTGAACGACCCCGCGTCCAACAACGCGTCGATACGCTGACGCGGTGTCGTTCCGCCCGCCTCATCGCGCTTCTGCCGTGCGCGTTCACTACCGGGGTCCTGGGCCTCCTCCAACCGGGAGTGCAGGTCCTCCAGCTTTTCGGCGGTGGACCTTCCTGTGCCCGGTGCGGTGCGTTCCGCGGCGACGGTCTCGTCGCCGAACCAGGGGTGTTCCGGTGTTCCTGTCATGGGTTCCACGCTATCGCACTCAGTTCCGCTCGGAGATGTCGCGCAGGTGCTCGGTGATCCGGGCGCCCACGATGCCGATCGAGGGCTCATCGGGCACGGCCAGGTGGTCACCGGCGAGCTGGACGAGTTCCAGGTCGTCGACGACGCCGTCCCAGCCCCCGTCGGCGGGGATCTCGGCGAAGGACGGTTCCAGTTCGATCGCGCCTTCGTGCATGCCCTCCGACTTGTAGAGGGTCACCGGGGCGGTCACCTCGGCCCACCGCTCGAAGTCCAGGGTGTTGAGGATGCGGGTGTCGACGAAGCTGGCCCGCTGGTGTTCCAGTACGCCGGCGGCGAGGCCGTGCGAGGAGGCGTCGGTGTTCTGCAGGAACATGCTCATCATCCCGATGAGCGCTTCCTCACCCTGGCTCTCGAGCAGGTCGTGCGGCACCGGCATGTCGATACCGTAGGTCTTCTTGGCGAAGGCGGAGTACCGGTCCCAGCGGGCGTGCATCTCCTCGGTCGTGTCCGGGGCCGGGTTCGCCGGACGGACCAGGTCGAGCAGTTCGAGATGCCCGACGCTCACCTCGCCGGACTTCTCCAGACGGTGGGCGACCTCGAACGCCAGGGCGCCGCCGAAGCTCCAGCCACCGAGCACCACGGGACGACCGTCCGCCAGTGCGGTGATGTCGGCGACGTAGGCGTCGGCCCGCTCGTCGAGTGAACCTTCCAGACGCTCGACACCGTAGACGGGAACGTCGGAGGGCAGCCTACGGGTCAGGGGCTCGTAGACCACGCTGGATCCACCGGCGGGGTGGAACACGAAGACCGCCGGGCTCTCCGAGCCCTCGGGGCGGGCCCGCAGGACACGGATGTTGCCGTCCACGGATGTCTCGAAGACGTCGCGCACGAGGTTGGCCAGCGGCTCCAGGGTCCGTGCCGCACTGACCTGCCCGGCGGTGATGTCGGCGCCCGAGCGCTCGCTCAACCGTGCGGCGATCGCGGCGGCGGTCTCGCCGTCGATCTCCGCCAGGGTGCTGGTCACGCCGGCCGGGGCCGCTCCGGTGAGCGACGCCCAGGTGCCGAAGACCATGCGCTCGGAGGCGTCACGGGGAGCCACACCGACCCCCTCACCGTTCCCGGTGCGCTCTGCGGAGCGGGCTGCGGGTGCATCCACGGCACCGGCGGAATCACCGGCAGTCTCAGCGTTGCTCTCCTGCACCATCTGCTCGACCAGGGCGATGACCTCGTCGACGGACCCGTCGCGCAGCGCCTGCACATTCAGCGGCGGCAGGGCGAAGTCGTACTCGACCCGGTTCTTGATGCGCATACCCATCAGGGAGTCCAGTCCGAGGTCGATCAGCGGCAGTTCCCCGGGCAGGTCGTCGATGTCATAACCCATCGATTCGGAGACGATGCTGCGCAGGCGGTCGGCGACGCTCTCGCCGGATTCCGGGCTCCAGCGTTCGGCATCCGTGTCCACCGACGGCAGGGAGTTCCTGGCCGACGACGGCGCCGACGGCCCGGCCGGACCAGTCGGATGCACCGGGTTACCGGTGTTCTGCCCGTCCTGCGCCTCCTGGACGGCACGGGAGGCCGCTGCGGCGACACCCGTGGTGGGTGACGCGGCGAAGGCCTCACCGGCCAGGCGGGACTCACCGGCGCCCTCTGCACCGGCGGCAGCGGCTGCGCCGTCCATCGCGTAGACGTGCACGCTCAACCCACCGAGCGTGCGGGCGACCAGGGTGGTCACCTCTCCGTCGGTCGGCAGGGTCCCGTAGGTCTCCACCGCGGCGACCACCGCATCCGGGACCACCGCACGCGCGGCGGCCTCGGCGACAGCGTCGACACTGGGCACTTCCGCTGCCGCGACGGCGAACGCTGTGCGCCCGTCCGGCAGCGCGACACGACGCCCCGGGATGCCACGGACCGAGCCGCCACCGGGACGTGCCGCAGTCCAGTAACGCTGCAGGTTCCAGTGCACACCCGGAATGCCGGAGACGGCGCGCCCGGGCCGCGCGGGCTCACCGTCCACGGAGTTGAGACGACGGAAATCGACGTCGGCACCACGCACATAGAGTTCGCCGACCGTGGCCAGCAGGGTGTCGATGCTCGGTTCCTTGCGCTTGAGCAGGTACATCAGGCTGGATTCACCGGCGTTGTGGGCGAAGGCCGTGTTCATCATCGGCATCAGGGCGACCGGGTTCGGGGAGAACTCCACGAAAGTGCGGAACCCCTCGTCGAAGAGCAGGCCGGTGGCGTCCGAGAGCCACAC
Organism: Corynebacterium sp. CNJ-954; assembly: GCF_001942345.1. Lineage (GTDB taxonomy): Bacteria > Actinomycetota > Actinomycetes > Mycobacteriales > Mycobacteriaceae > Corynebacterium. The sequence goes on along the minus strand of NZ_MKKI01000033.1, from coordinate 69,120 downwards.
CGAGTAACGGGTGCAGCGCAGGAAGTAGTCCGCGTCGTGCAGGACGGCACCCGGGCGGTACACCACGCCACGGTCGACACTGCTGTACACCGGGGTATGGATCGGCAGTGGTGTGATGCCGCTGATCTCGGCGTGGAGTTCGCCGAGGATGGGGTCGAGCATACTGGTGTGCCCGGCACCCTTCACCTTGAGCATGCGGGCGAACTTGCCCTGACCGTCCAGGTGCTCGACGAGATCGGCGACGGGCTGCGCCGGTCCGCCGACGGTGGTCATACCCGGTGCGGCGTACACGGCGGGTTCCACGGCGGCGAACTGCGGATGCTCCTTCTGGAACTCCACGAGGTCCTCGACACCGAGTTCCACGACGGCCATGGCCCCCTGCTTGTCCTCCGGCAGGAGGGTCTCGCCCTCACCCATGAGGCGGGCGCGGTGGCAGGCGACGGTGACGGCATCCTCCATGGACAGCCCGCCCGCGGCGTAGGCACCGGCGATCTCACCCATGGACTGACCGACGATCGCCGCGGGGCGCAGGCCGATCCCGGTCATCAGGTCCGTCAGGGCGATCTGGATCGCGGTGATACCGACCTGGGCGGTCTCGGTGCCGAAGTTCTGTGCGTCGTCGAGGATCATCTCGACCACGGAGAAACCGGACTCGCGCTTCACGACCTCGTCGATCTCGTCGAGCCGTGCCGCGAACTGCGGTGACAGGGCGTGGAGCTCCTTGCCCATCTTGCGGTGCTGTGATCCGAAGCCGGAGAAGACCCACACCGCACCCTCGCGTTCGGGGCTGTCGGCGACGGAGATTCCGGCACCCTTCTTGCCCTCGGCCAACCGGCCCAGCCCGGCGACCGCCTCGGCGGTGTCGTGTGCCACCACCACTCCCCGGGAACGCCCGTGGTTGCGGTCGCCCTGGACCGCTGCGGTGCCGGCGAGTACGGCATTGCCCGACGTACCCGACTTACCTTCCAGCCAGGAGGCCAGGTCGGCGGCAGCGGTCCGGCGGCGGGAGGGCAGCAGCCCGGACACCGGGATCAGTCGGGGCAGCGGACGACCCTCACCGGACCCGTCGGCGCCCTCTGTGCTCTCTGTACTGTCTTGGACCCCTGCCCAGTCGATCACGTCCGGGAGGGGCGCCGCAGCGTCCTCCGCCGGTGCCGCGCCCTCGGGTGCGACGAGGACGACGTGGGCGTTGGTGCCGCCGAAACCGAAGCCGGAGACCCCCGCGACCGGCGCACCGGAGTATTCGGGCCATTCACGCGGGTCCTCGACGACTTCGAGCCGTTCCCGGTCGAAGTCGATGTAGGGGTTCGGGCCGGTGAAGTTGATGGTCGGGGGCAGGACGCCGCGGCGCATCGCTGAGACCACCTTGATGACACCGGCGACGCCGGCGGCCGCCTCGGTGTGTCCGAAGTTCGTCTTCGCCGAGCCGAGGAGCAGTGGCGACGCCACGTCACGGTCGGCGCCGAGCACCTGACCCAGCGCCCCCGCCTCGATGGGGTCACCGAGGATGGTTCCGGTGCCGTGGGCTTCGACGTAGTCGACCACGGACGGGTCGATGTCGGCGTCGGCGTATGCGGCGTCGAGGACCGCTGCCTGTGCCTCCGGGTTCGGGGCGGTCAGTCCGTTGGACCGCCCGTCCTGGTTCACGGCCGAGCCCGCGATGACGGCGAGCACGTCGTCACCGTCACGTCGGGCGTCCGAGAGACGCTTGAGGATGACGACACCGGCGCCGTCGGACCGGACGATGCCGTCGGCGTCGTCGGAGAACGCCCGGATTCCACCGGTGGGGCTCAGGACGCCGAGTTCCGAGAACGCGATCGTGGCGAACGGGCTCGCCAGCAGGTTCACTCCGCCGGTGACCGCGACCGAGGCGTCGCCGTCCCGCAGTGCCCGCACCGCCTGGTGAATGGCCACCAGCGACGATGAGCAGGCGGTGTCCATGGCGACCGACGGGCCGCGGAAGTCGAAGGCGTAGGAGATGCGGTTGGCGACGATCGCGCTCGAGTTACCGGTCAGCGCGTACGGGTGCGCCTCGGTGGGGTCCGCACTGATGAGCATGCCGTAGTCGTTGTTCGTGGTTCCCATGAAGACCCCGACGTCGCTGCCGCGGAGGCTGTTCGCCGGAATGCCGGCATCCTCCAGCGCCTCCCAGGTCAGCGACAGCAGGATGCGCTGCTGCGGGTCCATGTTCGCGGCCTCGACCGGCGAGAGTCCGAAGAACTCCGCGTCGAAGGAGGCGATGTCGTCGATGTAGCCGCCGGTGAGGACGGCTTCAGCCATCCGACGGGACATCTCCGGGTCGTCGCCGTATTCGCTCCAGCGCCCCTCCGGCAGCTCACCGACGCCGCTGCGGCCCTGCTCGAACATGCGCCACATGGCGTCCACGTCGTCCGCGCCCGGGTAGCGGCCCGCCATGCCGACCACGGCGATCTGCCGGTCCTCCGGGTCCAGTCCGCCGCCTCGGGCACCGCCCTGCCGCTGTGTGCGGTGGCCACCGGCGACACCCCGGGCAGCGCGCGTTCCGCCGGCGAGGACGAAGCCGGCGAGTGCGGCGATGGTGTTGTACTCGTAGGCCACGGTGGCGTCGAGGGAGACTCCGGTGAGCCGTTCCAGCTCCCCGGAGAGCACCACGACATCCCGACTGGACAGTCCGAACTCCTCCATGGGCCTGTCGTCGGTGATCTCGGCGACGTCAAGACCGGTCGTGGACTGCACCCAGTCACGCAACCAGCCACGCATACCGGCGGCCGTGGTGGGCGCCGGCTCAGCGGCACGGGCGTTCTCGTTCCCGGGGGTTGCAGACGTTCCAGACGTTCCAGACGTTTCAGACATTTCGGAGAAGATCATCCTTATTTCATGACGGACAGAAGAGGAGAGGTGACCAGAACGGGCGCGACGGCCACCGTCAACGTGATATCGACGGTGGCCGTCGCCACGCTACAAAAAGGACGTCGTCCACTCTAGTCGACTACCGGTCGAACCGACCGTCGAGATACGCCTTGGCGCAGACACGGCGGGCGATCTTGTTGGCCGACGACCGGGGGATCGTGCCCTCGTCGACGATGCGGATGTCGGCGGGCTGGACGCCGTGGGTGGCGGTGACGGCCGACCGGATGGCCGTGACGGCCTCAGCGTCGCCCTCGGCGGACGCCTCCGGGTCACGCTCGGCGACGATCACCAGCTGCTCGGAGCCGGAGTCACCCCCGGCCGCGTTCTCGATGAGCTCACCGTTCACGGCGAAGGCGGCGAGCACACCCGGCAGGACGTGGCCCCCGGTGGCGTCTGCGGCGGTGGCCTCGATGTCCTGGGGGTAGTGGTTACGACCCGCGACGACGACGAGGTCCTTGATACGGCCGGTGATGTAGAGCTGGCCGTCGACCACGACGGCGAGGTCGCCGGTACGCAGCCAGTTGTCCTCCGGTGCTCCCTCTGCGGCCGAGCCCTGCGAGAGTCGCTTGTCGGCGGGCAGGGAGTTGCGGAATGCTTCGGTGGTGTCGTCCTCGCGGTCGAGGTAGCCGGCGGCGATGTTGCCGCCGTTGAGCCACACCTCGCCGACGGTCCCCTCGGCGAGTTCCTCACCGGAGGAGGGGTCGACGATCGGCATGAACAGTGAGGGTCCGGGCTCACCGACACTCATGATCGGCACGGCGTTCTCGGCGTCCGCGGACACCTCCACGGCCTGTCCCCCGGCGAGCTTCTCCCGGTCGAAGACCCGCAGCTTCGGCCGCTCCTCGGTCTGCGGGGTGGTGACGAAGACTGTCGCCTCGGCCAGACCGTAGGACGGGCGCATCGTGGACCGACGGAACCCGTACGGACCGAAGACGTCGCAGAACCGGTCCACGGACTGCAGGCTGACGGCCTCCGCACCGTTGATGATGCCCTCGACGTGGCTGAGGTCGACGTCGGCGAGGTCGGCACGCTTCGCCGGGTCGGCGTAGCGGGAGGCGAGTTCCAGGGCGAAGTTCGGCACGGCGGTGTACACGTTGAGATCGTCGCCGCGGTCACCGAGCTGGCCGATCCAGCGTCCCGGGTCCTGGATGAAGTCACGCGGGGCCATGAGGTCCTGCGGAATACCCAGGATCAGCACGAACGCCGACAGGATGATCCCCATGTCGTGGTGGAGGGGCAGCCAGTTCACCAGACGCAGCGGGGTCTTCAGCTGCGCCGCCTGGAAGACCTGCAGCACATTGGTCACGATGCTGCGGTGCGTCAGCACCACACCGGCAGGCGTGCGGGTCGAACCGGAGGTGTACTGCAGGAACGCCGGGTCGCTGGACTTCGGGGCCAGCTCCGGGTTCTCCATCATCGCCATCATCGGGTTCTGCCACTCCTCGGCGAGCGAGTCCGGCAGCGCGTCGATCGTGAGCACGCGGGGGCGTTCGGCGGAGGGGAGGGAGGAGAAGTGGCTACGGACGTGCCCTGCGGACGTCTTGTTCGTCAGCACGACCGTGGGGGTGGAGGAGCCCAGGACGGCGGACAGGTGGTCGGCGTGGCCCGGCTCAGTGGGGTCGTACAGCGGCACCGGGACGGTGCCCGCGTACAGGGCACCCATGAACCCGAAGAGGTACTCGGGGCTGTTGTTGGCGAGGATGGCGACCCGGTCACCGCGCTCGGTGACCTGCTGGAGCCGGACACACACCGCCTTGATGCGGGTGTTGACCTCGGCGCGGGTCCAGGTGACCGTCTCGCCTTCGGGGCTGCCGCTGAAATCGTGGAAGGTGATCAGCGGGGTGTCCACCGCGCCCTCCATCTGTGCCATCGAGTACAGCATCTCGCACATGGCGGAGAGCGAGAGCTGATCCGGGATCGCGATCTCGCCCTTGTCGTCGTAGAACTGTGCCATCGCGGCGCTGATGTCCATCAGGTATCCCTCATTACTGTGTGCGTAGCGTTCATCGTGTTGCTTTCTGCAAAGACTCTAACGAACTCTATCGTCTCGACCACCGGTATGCGGGTATTAGCGCCCTTCGGCGATGATGTCGCGGACCCAGTTGTTGATCCACTCCGGGACGGTGCCACCGTCGACGACGGTGCCGTTGCTGGAGTACTCGGCATGCACCTTGTTGGCGTCGATGAGGTCATGGGCACGCTGGATGGCGTTGCCGATGTCCCGCGGCGCACTGCACACCAGGTCCGCCGGCGCACAGAACTGCAGCGTCCGGTCCCCCAGCGCACCGAAGTCCTGCGGGCGTGGACCACGCATCGACGCCCCCGGCACGATCGGTGCCACCAGCGGCCCCACCGAACTCAGGGCGATCTCCGCGCCGATGCCCGTGGCGTCGGGGCTGCCCACCAGGTCACCCTTGCCGTCCTCACGGCGTCCGTCGGCGATCAGCGACACTCCGGCGATCGCGTCGGCGGGGACGGCTGACTGGCCGTTGCCGATCGCGGTGGCCAGGTCACCGGCGAGTACTGCACCCTGGCTGAAGCCGACGATGATCATGCGGGTTGCCGGGCACATCTCGTTGACGGAGATCATCTCGTTCTCGAGCTTGGCGTAGCCCTCGTTGCGGGAGTCGTCGTACGACATCTCACGCAACGCCTGGATGTTGCGGAACTGGGCGGTGTACGGCAGCGTCCAGCTCTTCAGCTGGCCGCCGTCGACCCCGTCGCCGAACTCCTCCTGCAGTGGCTGCGTGACATTGAGCAGCAGAGACTGCGGACGCGACGACGGATGGATCGGATCATCGTCGGCGGTGGACTCCCACGTACCCGGTGCTGCGAACAGCTGGTAGTCCGGGCAGGAGTCCGGCTGCTGCGCGTCCGTGGTGCGCGTGGGCCCCGGGCCGGGAGCCGGCTCGTCCGGGCCCGTGCCACGGTTGACCCACTGGCCGATACCGATGACAAGGACGACGGCGAGAACCAGGGCCGCGACGATGGTGAGGAACTTTCTCATGGCCAGTCAGAGTACCCGGTGTTCCTGGCAGTGATCTGGCAGCCTCCGGTCAGGACTGACGGACCGTCCCGTCCGGGTCCTGTACGAGTGCACAGGCACCGGAAGCACCACCAGCGACAGAAAAACCACCTCGGAGGTGGTGGCACATCCGAGGTGGGTGGATAAGCAGCCGGATCAGCCGCAGTAGTTGCTCTCCGCTGCCTCGACGATGATGCGCTCAGCATCCTCCGCAGAAACCTTCGTGAGCTCCTGCACCTCGAGCTGACCGGCGATCATCGGGACGGCGAAACCGTCGCGACCTTCCTCGTTGGCCAGACACTGCTCCCGCGCGGCGGCGATGACCTGGTCCTGGATCGCGGAATCCTCCAGGTCGATGTCCTTGTCCTTGAGCTCGGCAAGGAAGGCGTCGTCCTCGCTGGTACGGGGCGCGGCCTCTCCCCCGGGCTCCTCGACCTCGTTGACCTCTCCGTCGCGCGGAGCATCCCCGTCCGACCCGGTGTCCGGTGCCGGGGTCGAGGTCGGCGAAGAGGTCGAAGAGGTCTCCGAACCCGTCGGTGATGAGCTCACACTGGGGACACTGCTGCCCTGTGCGTCATTGTCGCTGTCCACGGTGGAGTCGCCACCACAGGCCGCCACGGAACCGGCGAGCACCAGAGCGGCTGCCACCGAGCCGATCTTCGTCACCGTGGATGTACGGATACTCATCGCGGGTCCTTCTGGATGTCGCCGTTGATCTCGCGGATCTCACCGTTCTGGAACTTCACGACCTCGCCACCGGCGGGGATGCCCTGCTGGTCCTCGACCGGCCAGCCGAAGCGGCCCTGCTCCCACTTGTCCTCGCCCCAGGCGTCGAAGATCTTGCCGTACCTGATGACGTGGGCACCGGTGGAGGCCGACCAGTAGATGTTCCCGTGCTCGAACTGGGTGAATGCACCACCCTTGACCTTGATCTCTTCAGAACGGGGGAAGCCCAGCGAGGAGTCCGCGGGGCCGCCGGCCTCGATGTACTTCTCGCCGATCTTGCCCTCGATCATGCGTACCTTGCCGTCCTTGTCCCGCACGGCGACACCGTTCTGGAACTGCTGGACGGCGCCGCCGCCGGCAACCTGCTGTACCGCGGACGTCGGGTAGCCGAAAGGCCCGGTCTCCCACTTGCTCTTGCCCCACGCGTCGACGATGTCGGACTTCACCGCGACCGCACCCGTCTGCGGGGTCCAGTAGATGATGCCGTTCTCGAAACGCTGCAGGATGCCGCCATTCTTCAGACCGGTCTGCTCTTCCCCGGTCGGGTAGCCCAGCCAGCTGTTGGACCCGCCCATCTCCGAGTAGCGGGCGCCGATACGACCCCAGGTCGCCCATGCCTTGTCGGCGTCCTTCTTCCAGTAGACACGACCGTTACGGAAGTCCTGGACCTTGCCGCCGTTGGCTGCGTCATATTCGTTGGTGGTGCAGGCCCCGAGGTTCTGGCTGCGCTGACGCTTCTCTGCCTCGGCGATCTTGCCCACGGCGGCACACTTCGCCCCACGATCTTCCTCGGACAGGCCGAAAGTCTGGGCGATGTACGGCCACGCCTGGGTCATCTCGTACTGCCAGTACGGCCAGTCATGCGTCCCCGAGCTGCGGTACTTGGTAACGACGTCGACATCTGCGCGCTTGGCGGCATTGGCGAATGTCTGCGTCGTCATCCGCGACATCGCCTCCAACCCGAACGCCGCAGGATTCGCCGGGTACCCCGGAATCGGTCCCTGCTCGTCGTACGGGCCAGCGTTGCCGTTGCCCGCAGACAGGTACACCGTCATGTCCTTGAGGGCATCCACATGCTGTTTCGGATCATTCTCATTCCACCGCTCAGACCCGTACGGGCCCCACATGCGCTGTGCGTCGTAACCGGCACCGTCGTTCGTGGCGTAGTTGATCGCCTGCGGGACGCCGGGCGAGGTGGTGTCCAGGTAGCCGGAGAAGGAACCGACGAACTGGAAGAGCTCGGGATGCCGCTGCGCCAGGTTCACTGCAGCGGTACCACCCATGGAGATCCCTGTGATGGCGCGCTGCTCGCTGGTACGCCACCCCTCACGGAGCACCGCCGGGAGCTCCTGGGTCAGGAAGGTCTCCCACTTGTAGGTCTTGCCCTCCTCGGGCTGCTGGTCCCAGTCCGTGTAGAAGGACGAGTTACCGCCCACGGGCATGATCACGTTGACATTCTTGTCCGCGTAGAACTGCTGGATATTCGTCGACAGCGTCCATCCCGACTCATCGTCACGTGCCCGCAGACCGTCCAGGGCCCAGACCGACGGGAAGTCGCGGTCGGGCTGGCTGTACCAGTCGCGTGCCAGGAGGATCTGGACCAGCACCGGCCCTTCCGGCATGGAGGGGGTGTTGATGTAGACGTTCGCCCACCGGTCGGAGAGCCACTCCACGCGGTCGACGTCCACTCCGTCGGGAAGTCCGGGGAGATCCTGCTCCGTGACGTCCTGCGTGGGACGCTCAGGAACATCGTCCGGGTCGAGATAATTGCCGAGACTGCCTCCCTGCGCAGCGGCCGGGGCCGCGAGAGGGAGGGCGAGCGCCACCGAGAGCGGCAGCGCCAGGACGGCGGCACCGACGCGCCGTGACGTCCGTCGGGACGGACGGCTGGCGGGGGACTTCCCGGTGCGGGTATTCGCAGCGATTCTCATGGTGGTGGCGTTCTTCCTTCGTAGGTACGTCTCGACGGCATCGGCAGTGTCGGCGACGGTGGCGCGACATGCCCCACCGTCCCCACCGGGCCCCGGCAACGGGTTCCCCTCCCACTGCCGACGTCCGGTCGGAACCGGTGTCCGCCACGGCCAACCGTGACGGCAACACCGGCAATTATGGCAATCAGGTCGCCGGTTTCCCGGGACAACACGCCAAAACCTTGAAGTTTTACTTGAGACTTAGTTTCTACCGGAAGTGTAGCACCCCCGTCTACGCCAGAACGAGTATCCAGATCGCCACGTGGTGCAGTCCACCGGCCACGATCGTCGCAGCGTGGAACACCTCGTGGAAGCCGAACCACCGGGCCGACGGATTCGGCCGTTGACGGCCGTAGACCACCGCCCCCAGGGAGTAGATGACGCCCCCCAGCACGATGAGTATGCCGGGAACCACGGGAATCGCCCCGATGAAACCCCCCAGCTTCAAAATCGCCAGCCATCCGAGCGCCAGGTAGACGATGACGTCCAGCCACCGCGGGTGTCCGATCCAGAAGATGTTCATCGCCACCGCAGCGATGGCCAGCACCCAGCAGACCGGGAGTATCCACAGGCCGTCCGACCATGAGTCGAAGGCGTACACCGCGATGGGCCCGTAGGTACCCGCGATGAAGATGGCGATCATCGAGTGGTCTGCACGCCGCCACGCCTGCACGGTAGCTTCACTGCGCCACGGTGCACGGTGGTACAGCGCCGAGACCGCGAACAGCCCGAGGAGGCAGAGTGAGTACAGCGCGGTGATCCACGCCAGCGTCGTATTGCCGTGCAGGATGAAGGCCGTCGCGGTCAGTGCGGTGCCCGTCCCACCGAAATACCAGGCCGCATTCTCGTGGAGCCGTCCACGTAAGTAGGGTCGCGCTCCCCGGTCCACCGGCCGCAACCGGCGACGCTCCCCTGAACCGTTCGCTTCTGTTTCCATACTTGTGCAGTGTATGCGTGCGGCCCAGGAGATGTCAGTCATCTCCCGGGCCGTGACGGTCCGTGTCGTCAGCTACCTGCTGATCAGCAGACCGGCTTCCCTGCGCGGTAGCACACGTTCAGTGCGTCGAGGATCTTCGGACGCGCCTTCTGCAGCTCCGGGGTCCACAGTGTCCAGTTGTGCACGCCGACGGCGGGGTAGCTGGCGGTCACGTTCGCACCGGAGGCACGGGCGGCCAGCTCGAAGGTCGCCGTGGAACCGCGCGACGCCCACTCCAGGCCGATACCGGCGATACCACCGACCGGGTTGGCCATGAAGTCGTCCCGCGGGCCGGGGATTCCGGCCGCCGCGGAGAGGTACACCGGCATGCCAGCCAGCTTGGGGGCGTTCAGCAGCGGGTCATTGGCGAAGCGGGTCGGGTGCACCGGGTGGCCCCACATGTCCCAGATGTTCGCACCCGGGGAACCTTCGTTCATGGCGAACTGCAGGGCCATGTACATGCCCGGCGCCGTGGTGTTCAGGTAGCCCGAGAGCGAGGTGACCTGCTTGAACTGGTTACGGTGGCGGGACGCGAGGTTGATCGCGGCGGTACCGCCCATCGACAGACCGACCAGGGCGTTCTTGTTCTGGCTGATGCCGAAGTTCTGCGCCAGCTGCGCCGGCAGCTCGCTGGTCAGGAAGGTCTCCCACCGCGGCTTCTTCGGGGTGGTGGAGCCGTTGAACGGTCCGATCCAGTCCGCGTAGAACTGGGAGGCGCCGCCGACCGGCATGACGACGTTGACGTCGTCGTTCACGAACTGGTCGACGCCGTGGCCCAGGTAGGTCCAGGCGTTCCAGTCGTCCCGGGCACGCAGCCCGTCGAGCAGGTAGATCGCCGAGTCGCTGTTGGAGCGCTTGATCTGGACCTGGATATCCTGGCCCATCGCTGCGGAGTAGAACCAGCAGTTCTGGACGTAGAAGTTGTAGTTCGCCCAGCTGCAACGGGGACCGAGAATCCCGCGGTCGTCGGCGGAGGCGCTCGGAGCCACGACACTGGCCAACCCGAAGGCGGTGCCGATCGCGACAATCAGGGCCATGATCTTGCGGCCCAGCGAGCCGGTCGCGGACCGGTGCTTTCCGGTGGCAGTCGTCATGTTTTCCTTTACGTGCTTTTGTCAGACGGCGCCTTCTGTGCCGTCGGTGCCTACAGTGTTCGGAACGTTACCAAACAGTGATCTTTTCCGCCAAGAATATCGTCAAGCCGACACCAAGCGTTACGCCAGGGTTCATCCAGCTAGGTGACAGCCGGAATCACGTAGACAGCGACCGCAATCGTCGCCACCCAGATCAGGGCCAGGGCCTGCAGCGTCCGGTCGCTCAGGGCGATCTCGTCCGGCGCACCGCCTTCACCGCGGTCGACGTCGGCGGCGTAACGCAGGATCGCGACGGTGAACGGAACCATCGAGACCTGGTACCAGACCGAGGCGTGGCCGGGATGCTGCTGGCTCATGTCGAAGCCCCACAGCGCGTAGGCCAGTACCACGGCCGTGGCGGACAGCGTCCACACGAACCGCAGGTAGGTCGGCGTGTAGCTCTCCAGCGACTTACGGATCTTCGCACCCGACCGCAACGAGAGCTTCAGTTCCGCGTACCGCTTACCGGCCGCCATGAAGAGCGAACCGAAAGCCGCGACCAGCAGGAACCACTGCGAGAGGTCGATGCTCGCCGCCACACCGCCGGCCATGGCACGCAGCATGAACCCCGACGAGACCAGTGCGATGTCGATCACCGGCTGGTGCTTCCACCCGAAGCAGTACCCCAGCTGCAGGATGATGTACACGCCGATAACGATCGCCAGAGACCCGCCGTTGGAAGCCAGGAAACTCAGGCCCACCGCGGCAACGATGAGGATGACCGCCATGGCGTAGGCCAGCCCCACCGGCAGGACACCCGCCGCGATCGGACGGAACCGCTTCGTGGGGTGCTGACGGTCGGACTCCACGTCCTTGGCGTCGTTGACCAGGTAGATCGACGATGCACCGAGACAGAACACGACGAAGGCGATGATGATGTCGGTGATCACCCGCCCCTGGAAGAGCAGGTCGCCACCGGCAGCCGCCGGCGCCGCGACCACCAGGACGTTCTTGACCCACTGCTTGGGACGGAGCGCCTTGATCATCGCCTCGGGAAGATTCCGGGGCGCACGGTGACCCGACCCTGCAGCAGCCTCCTCGGATTCCTGCCGGGCGTAGGTCTGGTCCTCCCACGCCGCCGGCTCCTCCAGCCCTGAGGTGTGCGGTTCCGACCCGATGAACGCCTGGCGTTCACCCGGACGCTCATTGGTGTCGTGGGTTTCGGTGGGGTCGAATTCCGGATCCGTCCCGGGACGAGTCATCGCTTGATCTCCTTCGCAGTTCGGTGGACGGTCTTCTCCGTCGCCACACCGAGGGCAACTCCGGCGAGGACGTCGGTGGGGTAATGCACGCCGAGGACGAGGCGGGAGGCCATCATCACCGGCACGCCGGCGAGCGGCAGACGGGAGCCGGTGATCCGGCTCAGCGCCGTCAGCGCGGCGGCCGTCGACGTCGCGTGGGACGAGGGGAAACTCAGACGCGACGGAGTGCCGACACCGACACGGATCCGCGGATCTGACGGGCGTCGGCGTCGCACGATCCTCTTCAGGACGACGGAGGCGGCGTGGGCGGTGAATGCGGACACCCCGAGTTCCACCCACGGTGCAGCCGTCCTGCCACGGGCGGCCGAGACCGCGGCGCCGGCGCCGGCCAGCGCGAACCAGCCGAGCGCGTGCTCACCGAAGTGGCTCAGCCCCCGGGCCGCACCCAGCACGGCCCGGCCGGAGGAGTCCGTGAGGAGAGCGTCCTGCAGGGCGACGAGGACATCCGCCTCCGTCCCACTCATCAGCTCTCCCCCGGCTCGAAGATCTGGGCCCAGGCGTCCACGCTGGTCAGTTCGGGGTGCGCGACACGGTAGCGCTGCCGCATCTCGTCGAAGCGCGTCGCCACCTCCTTCTGCAGACGGGCGGACTCCCGCGCCAGTTCCCGGGCCTTGTCCCGGTCACGTTTGCGGTAGACCACTCCGGTGCCGTCGGCCGTGGTCACGGTGACGCCGTCGAGCCGACCGAGCGAGAACCAGCGGGCCTCGATCGGAGGCAGGTTCACCTGCGGAACCTCATGGTGGTGGGGATCGGCCTGGCGGAGGTTGTTCGCCACGACCTTGGCCAGCCGGGTCACCTTGGCCACCGGGGTCAACGGGATGTCGGTCAGCTTCGCCGGGCCGCCGTCCGCGTGAGGAAGGACGGAGGACGACGGGATGACCACGGCGTCCGGGTACTGCTTGCGCAGGGCGTTGATGCGCGGCAGGGCGGTCTCCAGGATCTCGAAGAGCTGGTCGGGACCGGCGAGGAAGTCCTTCATCGCCTCGTTCTGGATCGCCACGGTGGAGTACTCCAGGCACATCAGGTGCTTGGCGGTCGCCTTCGTCATCGAGGTGATGATGCCCGTCGGGCTGCCCTCGTGCTGCAGGGCGGCGACGATGAGCCGGTTGCGCAGGTGGAAGTACGCCTGCCAGTCGATCGCGTCATCCTTGTCGGACCAGGCCATGTGCCAGATGGCGATGCCCGGCCACGACGCCGTGGGGAAACCGTGGTCACGGGCACGCAGACCGAACTCACCGTCGTCCCACTTGATGAACAGCGGCAGCGGCTGACCGACGGTGTCGGCGACGACGCGCGGGATCATGCACATCCACCAGCCGTTGTAGTCGGCGTCGATGCGACGGTGCAGGTCCTTGGAGTCGATCTTCTCGCCCGAGGCGTTCGTGCCGTACTCCCCGCGGTCGCGCAGCGGGTGGTTGTAGAAGTCGTGGTCGTAGTGGGTGTGCGGTGCAGCGGTCCACATGAAGCTGCCACGGTCGATGATCTCGCCCATGGTGTGCAGGTGACTGCGCTCCTGCAGGTTCAGCATCTGCCCACCGACGAGCATCGGGGAGGACGCGTACCGCGACGCCGCCAGTGACCGCAGCACGCTGTCCGGCTCGATGGCGATGTCGTCGTCCATGTAGAGGATGAACGGGCTGTCGGTGCCGCGCTCGGGGTGACGCGCCTCGTACATGATGCGCGAGTAACCACCGGAACCGCCGAGGTTGCCCTGCACCGGCATGCGCAACCGGTCACCGTAGTGCTGCTCGACGGCCGGGAAGCCCGGCTCGTCCTTCGGGTGCTTCGTCCCCTGGTCGGGCATGATCAGCGCGTCCACGACGGAGTCGACCACCGGGTCGGAGGACAGCGCCTCCAGGGCTGCGACGGCGTCGGCCGGACGGTTGAACGTGGGGATGCCGATGGTCACCCGCGGCTCCGGGGCGGTGAGAAGGTCGCCCTCCTTGAGGGTCTTCTTCTCCCCCGTGACCGGGTCGGTCACCACGGTGTCGGAGACGACGCGCTGGTCGGCGGCGTCCACGGTGGCGAACCATCCGGCGCTGTGGATCGTGGTCTCGGACTCACAGGTGATGTCGAACCAGATCCAGCCGCCGTCCTCGAAGGGAGCCAGCGACATGGTGAACTCCGCGACCCCGTGGCCGTCCTCGTCGACGTCGACGATGCCGCCGGTCACGGCGATACGCGATCCGTCGATCTTGGAACGGTAGATGTCGATGCGGGCGTCACCGGTCAGATCGACCCGCAGCTGCACCTCGTCGAGCTGGCTCCATCGGCGCCAGTAGGACGCCGGGAATCCGTTGAAGTAGCTCTCGAAGCTGACCTCTTCCCCGGCGGGAATCCGCGCGGACGTGCGGGAGAGTGCGGTGACACGCCCCGGGGTCTGCTCATTCTCCACGATGTAGAGGGAGCGGACGTCCCTGGGCTCTCCCCTCTTCGGCAGAATGACCCGGGCAAGGCGCCGCGGGTCGTAGCGATCGTCACGGCGATCGTCGCTCATCTCAGTGGTTGCGCTCATGAAGTTCTACGCCGGCCTCCGTTAGACAGTTGTACGCCGACGATTATTCCCCATCATGGCGGTCCGGACGTAGTCGGGCACGCTGAATCCACCTGTGAATCGCCTGCGAGGTGCGGCGGGGCGGGTGCAGAGTGGAACGCGTGACAGGACGCAGATTCGGGCTCAGCAGTGCGGCGAGGTGGCAGATCTTCCGGTGAGACGGCAGAGGATACGGTCGATTTCAGCCCTCAGAACGTACCGTACCCCTGCCCGGCTGACAGACGGGTCTGCCACCCAGGCTCCGACAGCCCCGAACCTGAAAACTACGCGGGAGTATGCCCGGTCGTTTACCATTGGAAAGCATGACAGCTGACATCCTTTCCCAGGACGACCTCTCCTTCCTCCTCTACGACTGGCTCAACGTCGAGGCGCTGACCGAGCACGACAGGTTCTCCGACCATTCGCGGGAGACCTTCGACGCCATGCTGGACGCCTCACGCGACCTCGCGGCAACGTGGTTCCGTCCCCACCTGCGCGCCTCCGACATGGACGAGCCGACGTTCGACGCTTCAGGGGTCCACACCCACGAGGCGATTACTCCGGCACTCAAGGCCTTCGCCGAGTCCGGGCTCGCCGCCGCCTCCTTCGGCGAGGAGCACGGTGGGGTCGACCTTCCGTTCACCGTCTCCCGCGCGTGCTTCGCCTGGCCCCAGGCGGCCAACATCTCCTCCGCCGCCTACCCGATGCTGACGATGGGGAACGCCGCGCTGCTGATCGCGCACGGCACGCCGGAACAGATCGCCGACTACGCAGACCCCCAGCTCGCCGGGGATTTCAGCGGAACGATGTGCCTCTCCGAGCCGCACGCCGGATCGTCCCTGTCGGACGTGAAGACCCGCGCACGGAAAATTGACGGGGACCCGGACGACGTCTGGAGGATCACCGGCACGAAGATGTGGATCTCCGGTGGCGACCACGAGATGACCGACAACATCATTCACCTCGTGCTCACCCGCACCGGCCCGGCAGAGTCCGGGGTGAAGGGCCTCAGTCTCTTCATCGTCCCGAAGTTCCTGAAGTCCGGGGAACGCAACGACGTCGTCCTCGCCGGCCTGAACCACAAGATGGGCTACCGCGGGACCACCAACACCCTCCTGAACTTCGGCGAAGGCGCCCACACCCCCGGTGGTTCTGCAGGCGCCGTGGGCTACCTCGTCGGCGAGGAGAACCGCGGCCTGCAGTACATGTTCCACATGATGAACGAGGCCCGGATCGGCGTCGGTGCCGGTGCCGCCGCGTTGGCGATGACCGGGTACCTCGAGTCACTGGACTACGCCCGGAGCCGCCCCCAGGGACGGCCGGTCGGGGCGAAGGATCCGGCACAACCCCAGGTACCGATCATCGAGCATGCCGATGTTCGCCGTATGCTGCTGGCACAGAAGGCCTACGCCGAAGGTTCCATGGCGCTGTGTCTCTACGCCGCCCACCTGGTGGACCTGGCGTCCGTCGCCTCCGGCGATGAACGTGACCGTCTGGAACTGCTTCTGGACGTCCTCACCCCCATCGTGAAGAGCTTCCCCTCCCAGTACGGCCCCGCAGCCAATGACCTGGCGATCCAGGTGCTCGGCGGCGCCGGCTACACCCGCGACTACAACGTCGAGCAGTACTACCGTGACAACCGTCTGAACCCCATCCATGAGGGAACGCACGGCATTCAAGGTCAGGACCTGCTGGGACGCAAAGTCGTGATGAAGAACGGTGCGGGCCTGCAACTGCTCGTCGACACCATCACGGAAACGGTCACGGCCACAGCCGACCGGTTCCCGGAGTACTCGTCTGCGCTCGCCGACCGGCTGCAGCACCTCGTCAGCGTCACCCAGGCCCTGTGGAAGGACGGCGACGCCGCAGCCGCACTGGCACATGCCACGGACTACCTGGAGGCCACCGGCCACATCGTCGTCGCCTGGATCTGGCTGGACATGGCGCGCGCCGCCGACGCGGCCGGGTCGCCGTTGGCGGCCGGCAAACTGGCTGCCGCAGAGTACTTCTTCACCCGCGAGCTCCCCAAGGTCGACCCGGTCCTCGACCGACTGGGGAACCCCGACTCGCTCTTCAACGACCTGGACGAGAGCGTCTTCTGACCGAACTCCGCCAGACAGGGGTCAGGACGTCGCCCGCTCCCGGTGGAGTGCGGCGACACCTTCGGCGTAGGTGGTGACCCGGAAGTCCGGGAATGCCTCGGCGAACTTGTCGGAGACGAAGATGTTGTCCACCGCATAGCGCGGCAGGAGCTCCCAGAGCTCGCGGACGTTCTTGCTGAACAGGCGCCCGACGGCGAACGCGACCTTCGGCACGACGGAGTAGCCGACCTCACGTCCCCACTCCCGTGACGCCAGACGGACAAGGTCCTTGTACGTGATGCGTTCCTTGTCGACGGGGAGATGCCATGTCTGGCCGTAGGCGGAGTCGGTGTTGCCGATCAGGGCCATGGCCCTGCTGGCGTCCGGGGTCCAGATGAGACTACGACGGGCGTCGGCGCTCAACGGCACCCGGGCCTTCTTCCCCTCCGCGACGGCGTCGAACACCAGGGAGTTGGTGAAACTCTGGGTCTTGCCTGGGCCGTAGAACTCCGGGGCGCGGCAGATGACTGCCTCGACCCTGCCCTGCTCCATGACCTCCAGGAGCATCGTGGTCATGGTGGCCCTGGTGCGGCCCTTACTGCCGTTCGGGGTGAACGGTGTGTTCTCCGTCTGCGCTTCGCTGGTCATCGGGTACATGTAGGTGTTGTCGAAGAAGACGAGCTTGGTGCCGTGCTTCTCGCAGGCGTCGATGGTGTTCTTCATCATCGTGGGGAGCTGCTCGGCCCAGAGTTCACTGTCCGGGGGCAGCCCGACGGTGAGGTAGGCGATGTCACTGCCGGCGACCGCGGAGTCGGTCTCCCCGGCATTCATGAGGTCAGCCGCGACCAGTTCGTCGGTGTCGTGCAACTTCTTCGGATGACGGCTGACGAGCCGGATATCGGTGGTGTAGTTGTCATGGAGCTCGCGGGCGAGCTCGGTTCCGATCTGCCCGTTCGCACCGAGGATGGTCTGCATGGATCGTGCCTTTCGTCGACTGCCCTGTTTCACTATGATGACACTGTAAACATCAATGTAATCATTGTCAACACTCGTCCGGTCGCACTCCCCGTCGCGCACGCAGAATCAGGCGTCACGGACCTCCGACAGGATCGACTCGACAGAGTCGAGGTTGTCCATCCCCCATCGGAAAGACGATGTCGCCGGCGAGGGGAAGTCGGTGAATACCCGGTTCTTCCGCACGGCAGGCAGCTGCTTCCAGATCGGGTTGTCCGCGTACCGGACCAGCTGCTCTTTCTCGAGCACGATGATCATCCCTGCGTTGCTTAGCTTCGACAGTTCCTCGTCCGAGACCCATACCCAGTCATCGGCGCTGTCCGCCTCCCCCGGGGTCGGGGTGCGGAAGGTTGCACCCACGTCCATCCAGACCGGCGTCGGCCACCCACCCGGCGCGTAGGACGCCCAGGTGTTCTCCGTGGTGTTGATCGACACGATGGCCAGCGGCGTGGAGTCCAGGACATCGCGGTACTCCTCGGAGACCGCCTCTACCCGGCCACGGTAATCCCGCTGCTGCGCTTCTGCCTCGTCCAGACGTCCGACGCCGTCGGCGATGCTGAGGGCCCGGTCAGCCCAGTCCCCGGTGAGATCCACGTGGAACAGCGGGGCGATCCTCTCCAGCCGCTCAAGGGTCTCCGGTTCCGGAAATTCAGCGTCGACGACAATCAGATCCGGATCGAGCTGTGCGACTTTCTCGACGTCGATCTCGGCGTAGGTGCTCAGCTGCTCCACCCCGTCCAACGCCTCCACGTAACGGGCGGGACGACTGTCCGGCTCCGCGACTCCCTCCATCACGCCGACGGGGGTTATCCCGACGTCGATGAGCACACTCGACGAGAAGAAGTCGGTGGACACCACACGCTGTGGATCAGCGGGGACGGTGACCTCGCCGAGGGCGTCGGTGACCGTCCTGGTGTCACCGGTGTGAGAACCGGAACCTTCCTCGGCACCGGAACACCCGGCAAGGGCGACCGTGACCGCGAGAAGGAGAGCACTGGCGGCAGAACGACGGGACGAAGACGACGAAGACGACGAACGCATTGACCTGGTTGTTTTCACGGGGATGATGCTAACCGGCAACGGCACCGGTATCCGGCCCGGTTTCCCCGGTTTTCATCCGGTTACGGGCGTAGGCTCCCGGGGTTCTTCCCATCACGTCGCGGAAATGCTCGGAGAAGGTCCCGGCGCTCCGGTAACCCAGACGTCTCGCCGTGGACGCCACCGGAATCCCGGAGTACAGGAGCGGCAGCGACGCCCTCACACGGGCACGGATACGCCACTGGATGGGGGACACCCCGGTTTCCCGGACGAAGGAACGGACGAGTTCACGTTGGGACACCCCGACCAGTTCGGACCAGTCGGCGGTGGAGTCCTTCGCGTCCAACCGGGAAAGGATACGGAGGGCCACGGTGCGCAACCGGGGTGACTCCGGCATCGGGGCCCGACCATGATCTCCGTCGCCGGGCAGAGCAGGTCCAGCACCAGGTGCTGCAGGCGCAGTCGACTGGCGTCGGGCATGTCACGCCCGGCGTTGAGGACCAGCAGCTCGCGTACGGCGGGCAGGAGTTCGACGACGACGGCTTCGTCCAGGGACAGCCGTGCGGCCCCCTCGGTGGCGGCTCCAGCCACCGCTCCCGGAGCGAAGAACGTGGCCTGCACGACACTGTCCGCCGCTGCGTCAATGGTGTGCGGCACCCCCTGCGGGACCCAGATCGCACGTCCCGGCGAACAGTCCCATACGCCCGACGGGGTGTGCACGGTGACCGCCCCGGACGTCACCCAGATCAGTTCGTCTCGACGGTGGACCTCGTCCCGCCACGTTCGCAGACGCGACGTCGGGAATTCAACCGTGGTGAGGAGGTAGCGGGTCACCGTACCGCCCGGAAGTACTGCGGCCCCCGGCCGGTGACACGCTTCATTGCCGTACTGAAGGCACTGGCGGAGGTGTAACCGACCTTCCGGGACACGGCGCCCACCGGCACCCCGTCCGCCAGCAGCCGAACCGCCGCCGACATCCTCGCGACGGTCCGCCACTCGCTGAAGGTCAGCCCGGTGTCCGCCCGGAACGCACGCGCGATCGTCCGACCGCTGGTGTTCAGGATCCACGCCCAGTCGTCCAGGGAACGCGCGTCGTCCGGTCGCTCCAGGATATGACGGGTGATCGGCTGGATCAGGTGACTGTCCGGCAGCGGGAGCTCCAGGCCCGGCAGGGACGGTTCCGACATGAACTCCAGGCACAGCCGCTGCGCCCGGAACCGTTGGTCACGGCTCAACCCCTGATATGCCAGGAGCACGAGCATCTCCCGCGTCGCGGAGTTCACGGTCACGTCCCGGACACGGTCGTCCTGCCCCTCCCACGCCGACGGTCTGATGTACACGGCCGTCAATGTCGTCGACGGGCTCGTGTCTGCGCGGTGGACCGTCCCCGCCGGCACGAAGATCCCGTGCCCGAGCGGCAGGTGGTGGCGGTATCCGTCCACGTCGACGTGAGCACTACCCCGCATCGGCCAGAACACCACGTGATGCCGGTCGTGCCGATGGTCTACGGAGGAACAGATCTCCGGCTCGAGAGGGCTCGGGTAACGGAGTTCGCGCATGGTCAACAGGTAGTCCCCGGGTATCAGGCGTCGGGTGTCAATGCGTCGGTGGCCAGTTCCGCGGGAGCCCCCTGCAGGACGGTCACAGGCCGTTCTTCTCGTAGAGCCCGTCGACGATGTCTGCGACCTCGTCCGGGTCCCGGTCACTGTCGTACAGGGTGCGGACCTTGTCGGCGAACTCCTCGCCCAATGCGTCATAGGCGGCGATCCATCCTTCCTTGTCATGGACCCAGTACCCCATCGTGGTCGCCGCAGTTCGTGCGAGCCCCTTTTCCTCCCGGAGCTGACGGCGCAGGGTCCGTGACACACGTGACTCCGTACCCACCCACACCGCGGCTCCCTGCGGGATGTCCATCCCGGACAGGACGTCCGGTAGTCGGGAGGGTGCCACACCGTTGCCCGCACCTGCCAACCAGATGCAGTCGATGTCGTCCCGGGCAGGCTGAATCTCGTAGCCACTGTCCCGGACCTCACACACGAGGGTGGACGCCAGCCCTTCCGGCGCCTCCTCACAGATCCGCAAGGCAGCCGGAAGCCCCGGCTCATCGCAGAAGAGGAACTGGTGGCCGGCGTCCTCCGCCCGCCGGTACACGGCGACGGGCTCCGTCAGACCGGCCTGTCCGCCGACGTCCACCGACGTCGCCCAGTTTGTGGCGACGCCCGTGCCGTGGACGACGAAGTCGACGTCCACCTCACCGGGACGCCAGTCACGGATGGTGTAGGTGCGCATCTCAGACGGCTCGACGCCGTCGTCGTAGACCCAGCCACGCCCCTCCAGCCGCGGTAGACGCACTGCTTCCCCCGGCACGTCGGGGAAGAAGACCCGTACCCATTCGTCGCCGACACCGGTGGTCGGATAGTCCACCATGTCCGGTCCACCAAGGGTGACCCGGACCATCGCTTTGCCTACCCGTGTCACCGCAGTCACGTCCGCGCGGTGGATCCGAGGTTGCGGGTCTACCTGACCTGCACTCATATCAGTCTCCTGCCGTCAGAGTGAGGCCCACCCGGCCCCTACTCCCGATATATTTGCTAAGGCAACCCTACGTGTTCATGTCTTCGCGGAACGGACAGCTCACCTCGCGGAGATGTCACCCGCGCAGCGACCGGACCGTGCGGCACTGTCGTACGGCAGACAGAATCTGTCCGTTTCACACACCCTCCTGCGGTTAGCGTCAACGCCATGACACCCAGAAGACGTTTCACCGGGCGCCTGCTCACCGGTGTGTACGCTGTATCCCTGACATCCCTTACCGTCCTTACCGTCCTCACCGCCTGTGCGACGGACGGAGACGGACACAGCGGCACCAGTGGTACCGACGCCGCCGACACCATCACCTTCGACTACGCGGGCCGACAGGTGGAGATTCCCGCCGACCCCCAGCGGGTGGTGTGTATCGAGACCCGCCTCTGCCCCGAGTTCGCGGAGATCACCGGGCTCAACCTCGTGGCGACGCCCGAGATCACAGCAGAATCCGCGGAGGACAACGTGGTCAACGATGATCTACCCGACTCGGTGACCAGGTACCCCTTCGACACGACCGCCCCCGATGCCGAGGTGGTGGCGGACATGGAGCCTGACCTGATCATCACGACTGCAGCATGGTTCGACACCTACGACAGTGAACAACAGGAACGCCTGGAAGGCATCGCGCCGGTGCTGGGGCTTGACGGTGACCTGACGTCCGAATCAGAGGCAGAGGGAGCCGAGAATTCCGACGCGTGGTTGCAGCCCCTGCTGGACCAGGCCGAACAAATGGGCAGACGGGACGACGCGGAACAGAGCATCGCCGACTACCACCACGTGATTGACGAGGGACGCAGCACGCTGTCCGCCTACGAAGGGAAGACCGTCGCCGTGGTGGCGCTGCAGGACGACCAGTTCGTTCTCGAGGACGAGAACCTTGCCCCTGAGGTTCTCACGGACCTGGGCCTCTCACTGCTCACCGACAGCGGTTCCCGCGAGCCCGACGGATCACTGCGGCTGTACAGCAAGGAGAACCTCAACATTCTCACGGAGGCGGACGTCATCCTGGTACAGAATCCAGACTCCCCCGTCGCCGATGACGCACTCTGGAAGCGGTTGCCGGCCGTGATGGACGGGAAGACCCCTCAACTCCTCTACAACCACCGTGCCGGCTATTCGAAGGTCGGAGCGGATTTCGCCGAGTACGTCGTCGAACAGCTCTCCGCCTGACCTGCACGGTTCAGTGCACTGAAGGTCAGTCCACCGCTGCGGAGAGATCGTCCGCGATATCCTCGACGGCCCAGGCCAGACTCAGCGGAGTGGAGGTCGCCAGCGCCAGGCCGACGTCCGGGTCGTCGATGACCGCCGCATTCCCCGCGGCGACCGGGCCCCACGCGGCGAAGGCACGGTCCTCTGCCACGGCGGCGTCCCACTCCGCGCGGTCGACGGTGGTCACGTAGATGTCCGTGTCCGTGGTGATCAGTCGTTCGACGGCGACGTTGAAGCTCGACACCCCGTCCGCCTCCCGGGCGAGCTCGTCCAGATCGGACGAGGGCACCAGCCCCAACTGCTCCAGTGTCGTGACACGCGGGTCTGCCTCGGAGAAGATCACCGTCTGCCCGTCCGTGGGGAGGAACCCGTAGAGGAACGAGACATCCGACAGCTCGGGGTGCCCGGCACCCACCTCACTGATTTTCTCGTCGAGCTCCCGGGTGATCTTCTCTGCCTCGGAGGAACGCCCCAAGGCATCGCCGACCATCGTCAGGTGGTCCTCTGCGGACGTCCCCCAGGCCTCGTCCGGGAAAGCGACGGTCGGCGCGACGTCGGAGAGACGGTCGTACTCGTCGGCACTAATTCCTGAGCTGATGGCGAGGATGAGGTCGGGCTCCTGTGTCGCGACGAACTCGACGTCGACCTCTCCCCGTTCCAGGATGGATCGGTGGCCGGCAGTGGAGCCCCGAGTTCCTCGACCGCCTCCCGGAACCAGGGTGGTAGTCCGCGCTGTCGCCCTCTCCCCCGGCTACTCCCTGCGCCACCGGGACCGTACCGAGCTGGACCGCGAGGTCCGCTCCCGCCCAGCCGACGACGACCACGCGCTCTGCCTGCTCCTCGATCGTCGTTTCACCGTAGGCGTGGTCCAGCGTGACCGGGAACGCCCCGTCATCCGGTTCGGCGAAGACCCGTGTGTCTCCGTCACGTGCGGTGGACGAACCATCCGGTGTCGATTCATCCGCGGCCGAGCATCCGGCAAGCAGGGTCGGCACGACCGCCAGTGCCAGGGCTACGGTGGCCACGGTACGACGGGATCTGGTCACTGGGGATGTCACTGGGGATGTCACTGGGGACATGATTGCTCCGATCGGGGAGGGTGGTGGGGATCAGTCCTGCAGCGGCGCGAGGACCTTGTCATCGATGACGTCGAGATACGCCGTCGCAGACTCGTAGTCGGTGACAAGCCCGTCAATGCGGACGACATGGTCGTCCTGTGCAGCCTTCAGCTGCCGGAACAGCGGACTGTCGATGATCTCCTGCATGACCGGGTCCACTGTCCCGTCCGCGAGGACGGGGACGAGGACAACGTCGGCCTCGCCGAGCAGTTCGCCGATCTTCTCGGTGGAGTATTCCTCCCAGCCTTTAGGGAACTCACCGGTCGGGACCGAGGGCGCCGTGCGCATGCCGATCTCCTCGTACACCGCGCCCAGGATCCCGGAAGGGTAGTTGATGTAGAAGTTCGCGGAATCCGCCATCGGCCCGATCGAGGCGAAGGAGTACGTGTCGAGCACGTCACGGTACTCGTCCTGTAGTTCCCCCAGCCGTTTCTCATAGGCCGCCGTCGTCTCCGCGAGAGCGTCCTCGGCGCCGACCGCGGCAGCGATCTCACCGACGATGGTCTTCCAGTCCCCCCGGGTCTCCCCTTCAACAATGACGGTCGGGGCAATCTCGGAGAGCTTCGTGTAGATGTCCTCGTCGATCTCGAGGACATCACCGACGATCACGTCGGGTTCAGCGGCCGCCACCGCCTCGATATCCAGGTCGAAGAACTTCCCGACCGGGTCAGCCTGCTCCACGAACTCCATCTGCTCGTCGGTGAAACCCTGGGAGTAGTCACCGTAGTCCTGGGCACCCACCGGTGTGACGTCCAGGGATTTGAGTTGCCACGGGGTGTCGTACGAGACGGCGACGACACGCTCGGGGTCGTCCGGAACCTCGACCTGACCGTACGCGCTGTCGACTGTGCGACGTCCGTCGGCGTCCTGCCCGTCGGCGGACGTCCCACAAGCCGCGGCCGTCAGGACGGCGGCTCCGGTCAGCAGGGCTACGACCGCACGGCGGCCTGTGGTACGGACTGACTGCATCGCTGTTCCTCTCGTTCACGGATCTACCGGATATCCGGCATATGCGGCGAATTTTACTGAGGGTACCCTTTGCGGTTCGGTCAGTCTGGGTCGCTGAACGGACAGAACGGCGGGACAAGACAATGCTGCCGACGCAGTGTCCGCTGCACGACAACTCTCGTCCTCCCGGACTTTCCCGGCGTCCCTAGCGTGAACTGTCATGCGGACCCCACCGAACACCCACCTGCCGGAGGACCCCAGCACCGTCACCACCAGGCAGATTCTGCGCATCGCGCTGACACGTGACAGACGCGCCGGGCGCCTCGCGCTCTGCACCGGCGGACTGATCGTCCACGATCTCGGCGAGGCGGCCGTCCCCGTGCTCATCGGTGTCATCATCGACCGGGCGGTCATGCCCGGCGACCTCCATGCCCTGGTCACCTGGCTCGGTGTCCTGGCCGGAGCCTTCCTGCTGATGTCGCTGGCCTACCAGCGGGCGATGCTCGGCATGGTGCGGGTCTACGGCCACGCCGAGCACGACCTGCGACAACTCGCGGTGGGCCGGGTCCTCCACGCCCGTCGCCACGTTCCCCGTCCCACTGGCGAGACACTCTCCATCACCACGAACGACACGTTCCAGGTGGCCGGTGTCGCCTGGAGCATCGCCCAGCAACTCGCCACGGTGGCCGGGCTCGTCGCCGCCACCGGCGCCCTGCTGGTCATCTCCGTCCCGTTGGGCATCGGGGTCCTCGGTGGTGCTGTCGCGGTCCTGTTCCTCATGCAGCGACTCGCCCGACCGATGTTCTACCGCGGGCGGAGCGAACAACGCGCCGTCGCCGCAGCCAGTGACGTCGCCACCGACGCATGGTGGGCCTCCGCATCCTCCGTGGGCTGCGGGCACAGGGCGAGATCGTACGGCGTTACCGGCAGGCCAGCACACGGTCTCGCAACGCCGCGGTCGCCTCGGCGGTCTCACTCCGCAGCTACGACGCGGTCAGTGACATCGTGTCACTGCTCTATCTGGCACTGCTGACCTTCGCCGCCGGATGGATGACCGTCAACGGGGTTATCACCCCCGGCGAACTGGTGACGGTGATCGGGTTGGCACAGTTCCTCAAGGCCTCGCTGGCGCACATCGGGACGTTCGGCGCGAACTGGGCCTATAAACGCGCCTCGGCGGCACGACTGCAGGAGTTCCTCTCCGGGGAGTTCCTGCTTCCCGGCGCGAGGGACACGTCGGGCGCTCTCGCCCCCACCGGTACTGAACTGACCTGGATGACGGACTCGGGCACCACAATGACGGTGGTTCCCGGCGATGTTGTCGGCCTGCACGTCACGGACGCCACAGACGCGCGGCGGGTGACGGATCTCCTCGGATTCCGTACCGCCCCGCGCCGTGGCGAACTCTTCCTCGGCGGAGTGGACGCCCTCGATCTGGGCCCGGAGGCGTGGCGGCACACGGTCACCGTGCCGCCTCGGGGCGCGACCCTGTTCACCGGCTCCCTCCGGGAAAACGTGACCTTCACGGACGACGCGGCAGATCCTGACATCGTGGCCGCCACCGCGCTCGACGACGTGATCGGTCACCTGGGGTCCGCCGAGGCCGCCATCGGGGAAGACGGCCGCCGACTCTCCGGGGGACAACGCCAGCGGGTCGTATTGGCGCGCGCCCTCCATACGGCCGGCCCCGTCCTCGTCCTCGACGAGCCGACGATATCCCTGGACCCGGTGACGTCCCGGAACGTGGCTGCCGGGATTGTCTCGCACGCCCGTCGCGACGGATCCCGGGCCGTGCTGATGGTGTCGTCCGACCGTATGGTCCTCGGCCACTGTGACACGGTGGTGGACCTGTGAGCGCGGTGGGGTCCTGCCTCCCCGAGGCCACCGTCCGGCAGACACTCCGCACGGTCGGCTCGTTGCTGGGTGGCCGGCTGGGGGCGCTGGCCGTCGCAGTCGCAGCTTTCACCGTCGGCTCCGCCGCTGCTCTCGTGGTCCCCGTCCTGCAGGGACGCATCGTCGACGACGTCATCGACGGGCGTGGCCTGGGACGTGTCGCGTTCACTGTCAGCGGGATCGTGGTGGCCGGCGTTGTCGCCGCCATACTCGTCCTGTGGGGTGGGCGTCTTCTGGTACGCACGTTGCAGGCGGTGTTGGCAGGGTTGCGGGAAGACGTCCTCGAGGCCGCGGTGAATCTGGACACCACCGACGTGGAGAACGCAGGTAGCTCGGATGTGGTCTCGCGCATTACCGGCGACGTCGAATCCGTGACCACCGCAGTCACCGAGGTCCTTCCACGCACCACCCAGTCGCTGTTCACTCTGCTGGTCACCGCACTGGGGTTCGCCGTACTGGATCCGTGGCTGGCGCTGGCGGCACTGGTGGCCGTCCCCGTCCAACTTCTCTCCGGTGTGGTCTTTCTGCGGAGGTCGCGGCCGTTGTACGTCCGTCAACAACGGATGGACGCCGAACGCGGCCAGGCACTGATCGAGACTGTCAACGGCGCGCAGACGGTGTGCGCGCACGCCGAGGAAGACGCACGCCTGGGCCTCATCGCCGCGCGGAGTCTCGCCGCCGTGGAGATCGGCCGTGCGGCGACGAAGGTGCGCAACGTCTTCAACGGCGGCCTGAATACCGCGGAGTTCCTCGGTCTCGCCGCCGTCCTCTGCGTGGGGTTCTGGCGGGTCGACGCCGGGGCACTCACTGTGGGGGCGGCAACGGCTGGAGCGCTATTCTTCCAGCGGATTTTCACCCCGGTGAGTGTCCTGCTGGCCGGCATCGACGATCTTCAGCGGGCGGAGGTGGGACTGGCCCGGCTCGTCGGCGTTCTGGTGGCTCCCCGCTCCGTCCACGAACCACAGACCGTCGCGGACTGCGCCGGAAGGCTGCCTCTACCAGTGGAGATCAGGGACATCTCGTTCCGGTACAACGGCACCGGCGTGGTCCTCGACCGGGTCTCGCTCTCAATCCCCGCCGGACGGCGGGTTGTGTTGGTCGGTGCCTCCGGGTCCGGGAAGTCGACGCTCGCGCGCCTCATCGCCGGTGCATTACGACCCGACCAGGGCAGCGTCACCGTTGGCGATGTTCCCGCCGACAATGCTGTCACTGTGGAGGGGTCGCCTGCCTGTGCGCTGGTCACCCAGGAACTCCACCAGTTCTCGCAGTCGGTGGCGGACAACCTGCGGCTCGCCGCGCCGGACGCGACGGACGCCGAACTCCTCGCGGCGCTGAGGGCCGTGGCACCGGACCGTGGAGAGAGGGTCACCCTCGATGACACCGGTCCACTCGACGAGTCGGTGATCCAGCTGCTGGCGCTGGCCCGCGTGCTTCTCGCCGATCCGCCGGTCATCGTCCTCGACGAAGCCACCGCCCATGCCGGGGCCGGCGACGCCCTCTCCCTGCTGGACGCTGCGGTGAACGCGGTCACGGCCGGGAGGACATCCGTCATCGTCGCCCACCAACTCTCCCAGGCCCGCGACGCTGACCTGGTGGTGGTGCTCGACGACGGAGCGATCGCCGAGTCCGGGACGCACACCGATCTCCTGGCCCGCGACGGCCACTACTCACGGCTGTGGGATGCGTGGCAGATGCAGGCTCCGTGACTCCGTGACACCGTGTGGCGGGCCACACCCCTCCCGGAGCCTTCGGGAGGAGTATGCACCCGCCGGAATGACTGCAACGACTCCTGCGGCGCCCAGCAACCCCGCAGGTCGGTGGGACCAACCTCTGGGGTTGCTGCGTCAGCGGGTGAGAAGGAGCCCGGGACCGGAGATGTCCCTGCTACCCCAGCATCTGCTCCCGCACCTCCACCCGGCGGACCTTCCCCAACTGGTCGGAGGGCAGTTCATCGAACACCTGGAAGACCCGTGGCACCTTGTAGCGGGCCAACCCCTCCCTGCAGTGCTCCTTGAGCACCTCCTCGTCCAACCGGGCACCGTCCTCCAGGACGATGCCGGCGGCGACGGTCTCCGAACCGTCGTCACGCGGTAGGCCCACGACACTGGCCTGGGCGATGGACGGGTGCTCGGTGAGCACCTCCTCCACCTCTGCCGGGTAGACGTTGAACCCGCCGGTCACGATCATCTCCTTGATGCGCGAGACGATCTTGACGAAACCGTCGGACTCCTTCACCGCCATGTCCCCGGTACGGAACCAACCGTCCACGAAGGCCTTCTCATTGGCGTCCGGACGGTTGAGGTAGCCGCCGAAGACCTGCGGTCCCTTCACCACCAGCTCGCCGGCCTCACCGTCGGGGAGTTCGCGGGTGGGGTCGTCCTGGTCGACCACCCGCACATCGGTGTCCGGGAACGGGATGCCCACGTATCCGGGCCGACGGTCGGTACTCATCGGGTTGCCGATCACGATCGGTGAGGTCTCCGTGAGTCCGTACCCTTCGACCAGGAGTCCACCGGTCATGTTCTCCCAGCGTTTCACCAGTTCCACCGGCAACCCGGAGGCACCGGAGAAGCTGGCCTTGACCCCGGAGATGTCGATCTTCTGCTTCTCCGCGATGTCCATGATCGTCTGGTAGAGGGCAGGTACCCCCGGGACCCAGGTGGCTTCTGTTTCTTCATCGCCGAGGCCAGCAGGGGCTTCTCCGGTGCCGGCAACAGCACCACGGTGCCGCCGATCAGCGGAGCGAGGGTGATGTTCATCGTCAGCCCGTAGGCGTGGAAGATCGGCAGCGCGGCGAGCATCCGCTCAGGCTCCGCTCTCTGCCCCAGCTCCGGAACCCAGGCGACCCCCTGGATGATGTTGGCGCAGAGGTTGGCGTGCGACAGCGCCGCACCCTTCGGCGTCCCTGTGGTGCCCGAGGTGTACAGCACGATGGCCGGATCGGAGGGCTCCACCTCCGCCGTCTCGATCAACGCACGGCCCTCGGATTCGGAGGCGTCCTTGACCAGGTCGGACCATTCGGTGAGCCCGTCGGTACTGCCCTGCAGTTTGTCACGCATGGCCCTGACGGGCTTGACCGGAAGCTTCAGCGCCACGCGCAGGTAGACCGGCATCGCGCGGGTGACGGTGACCGGGATGATCTGCTCGAGCGGGGCGACAGTACGCAGTTCGCGGGCGACCTCCACAGCCTTGTCCCAGAAGATGCCGACCTTCGCACCGTGGTCCTTGAACGCGACGGCGAGTTCGCGGGCGGTGTAGAGCGGGTTGTGCAGCGTGGCGGTCGCCCCCAACGACAGCACGGCGTAGAAGCTGATCAGCGCCTGCGGACAGTTCGGCAGCGCGATCGCCACGCGGTCACCCTTCCGGACACCGCGGTTGTGCAGCATCGACGCCGCCTTGCGGACCTGTCGTCCATAGTCGGCGTACGTGAGGGTGGAGCCGAAGAACGTCATGGCGGCACGGTCCGGCCATGTCGTCACCGCGTGGTCGAAGACGGCCGCGAGAGTACGCTCCCCGGCCCCGTCGTACTCCAGTTCCGGGCTGGTCCATTCGGGGTAGTACTGCCGCCAGGTCCTGTGGCTGTTGCTGTCGTCCATACTGTGTCAGGTTACGCCTGTAACATAGGTCACCCCCTGTGCTCGTGGTGCTCGTGGTGCCCACAGCCCCACGACGCAGACACCACCACCGAGAGGTCACCGTCATGTCCACCTGGCTCAACCCCTACCTTAAGTTCCGCGACACTGCCGCGGATGCCCTGGCCTTCTATGCCGAGGTCTTCGGCGGCAAGGCAGACACCCTCACCTTCGGCCAGGCAGGAGCTGCCGACACGCCGGAACGTGAGCCCCTGTTGATGCACGGCCACCTGGAGACCCCTGACGGGTGGACGTTCATGGCCTGTGACACCGCAGACACCGATCCGCGTGAATTCGACGCGCCTCCGGTCGACCTCTGCATCGGCGGCGATGCCGGTGAGTACGACAAGGTCGCCGGCTGGTTCGAGGGACTGTCCGCCGGCGGCACCGTCGTACTCCCTCTCGAGAAGCAGATGTGGGGCGACTGGTTCGGCCAGGTCCGCGACAAGTTCGGGGTCTCCTGGATGGTGAACGTCTCCTCCGGCGACCAGCCCTGACCCGCTGCCCGCCCTCGTCCGGGTGTCACTCGAGGTCGCGCCCCACACAGCGCAGCGCCAGCTGCGCGTAGAAGTCCGCGATCTCGTCCGGGCTGATGTAGACGCCGTCACGGTACCACCGCGCGATGTCGACCCCCATCGACAACAGCGCTTCCGTGCAGGTCCGCGAGTCCGGTGTGCGGAACTCGCCCTCTGCGACACCGGCATCCACGATGTCCCGTAGACGTGCCGTGACCTCGCGCCGCAAGGCGGACACCACCACAGCATGCTCGGCTGACAGTGACGCCAGTTCGTAGTTCACCACCCTCGCCCCGGTGTGTTCGAGCGCGTGGTAGCGGGCGAAGGCGGACATCACCGACGCCAACCGCTGCGGGGCCGGGGCCTCCGGGAGATCCGCATCGTCCATCACCTCCAGTGTCTGCAGGTGCCCGTCGTGCATGAGCTGGTACAGCAACTCCTCCTTCGACGGGAAGTGGACGTAGACCGCTGCCGGGCTCATCCCCGCGGCCCCCGCGATGTCGCGGGTGGTGGTGCCGTGAAAGCCACGGTCGGCGAACGCTTCCGCGGCGGCCGACAGAAGCCGGTCCCTGGCACCGGCGGTACGGGCAGTCGGATTGTCGTCGCTCTTGCCTTCAGTCACTGTCGTCTTCTCCCTCGGACGGCGTCATTGTCGGTTCTTCCTGCAACGCTGGCGGGCAACTCCGGCATGGAGTGGGGCACCTCATGAGTACACGGTTGACGTGGTCGACATCACAGTGCACAGTAGAGTGTACCTAAGCGACTGCTTAGTAGGTACCCCGCGCGGGTCACCTGCCCCGGTCACCACTCCGCTGTCCGCCGGGACACCACTCGGGCCACGTCCCGGCGAGAACGGACAGCACCCGAAAGGACACCACTCAGGATGACAGAAGCACACAACGCCGGACAGACGACGGCGTTCACCACAGAAGGCTCGGCGGTCGTCGTGACCGGGGCCGGTAACGGTATCGGGGCAGCGATCGCCCGCAACCTCGCCCGGAACGGTGCCCGGGTCGTCGTCTCCGACCTCGACGAAGCCGGCGCGGAACGGACCGGCCAGGAGATCATCGACGCCGGCGGCGAGAGCCTGGTCGTCGTCGGCGACGCCGCCTCTGAGGAAGGCGTGGCGTCCCTCGTGGAACGGGCCCGCGCCGCCTACGGCGAGATCGACGCGTGGTTCGCCAACGCGGGAGTCGACCGGGGACACGGCCTCGACGCCGCCGAGGCAGACTGGGACACCTCCGTCCAGGTCAACATGATGGCCCACGTCCGCGCGGCACGGCTGCTGGTGCCGGGTTGGGCAGAACGCGGTCGGGGACGTTTCGTGGTGACCGCGTCAGCGGCGGGCCTGCTGACCATGCTGGGTGCTCCGGCGTACTCAGCGACGAAGCACGGTGCCGTGGCCTTCGCCGAGTGGCTCTCGGCCACCTACCGCCACCAGGGTGTCGTGGTCCAGGCCATCTGCCCGCAGGGGGTTCAGACCCGCATGCTCGCCGGCACCGGCCCGTACCAGGAGCTGCTCGGCCGGGACACAGCCCTCACGCCGCAGCAGGTGGCGGACACCGTCATGGACGCCCTCCAGGGTGACACCTTCTACATCCTCCCCCACCCGGAAGTGGCCGACTACTACGCGAAGCGGGCCACCACACCTGACCGGTGGCTCAAAGGCATGAACAAGATCGCACGGACTATCGAGAGCAAGGAGCAGTAATGAGAGCATGGCAGGTACCCGAACTCGGTGAGCCGTCGCAGGTCCTCACCGCCGTCGAGACGGACATCCCGGAGCCCGGTCCCGGGCAGGTGGTGGTCAAGACGCGTGCCACGGCCTCCAATTTCCCCGACGTCCTGATGTGTCGGGGCAAGTACCAGGTACGCCCCGACCTACCCTTCACCCCCGGTGTCGAACTCTGCGGTGACGTCACCGCCGTCGGCGAGGGCGTTGAGGGGCTCGCTCTAGGTGACCGCGTCTACGGCACCTCGGAACTTCCCTACGGCGCTTCGCCGAGTACGCCGTCCTGAGTGCCGCAACGTGTTTCCCCGCGCCCGAGTCACTTGAGGACGGTCAGGCTGCATCGCTGTTCATCGGCTACCAGACGGCATGGTTCGCCCTGAACCGACGCACCCAGCTGAAGGCCGGTGAGACACTGCTCGTCCACGCCGCGGCCGGCGGCGTGGGCAGTGCGGCGATCCAGATCGGCAAAGCTGCCGGCGCACGCGTCATCGGTGTGGTCGGCGGCCCGGACAAGGCGGAGATCGCCCGCCAGCTGGGTGCGGACGTCGTGGTCGACCGCCACTCCGAGGACTTCGTGGCGGTGGTGAAGGAGGAGACCGGTGGACGCGGCGCTGACGTCGTCTTCGATCCGGTGGGCGGGGACACCTACCGCCGTTCCACCAAATGCATCGCCTTCGAGGGCCGCATCGTCCTGATCGGGTTCGCCGGCGGTGAGATCCAGGAGGTCGCACTGAACCACGCCCTGATCAAGAACTACTCGATCCTCGGCCTGCACTGGGGCCTGTACAACAAGTTCGACCCCGCCGCCGTGCGCCACTGCCATGAGGAGCTGACGGCGCTGGCGAACGAAGGCAAGGTCGCCCCCCTGGTCAGCGAGCATCTCAGCTTCGACGAGGTGCCGGACGGACTGCAGCGCCTGGCGGACGGCACGACCGTCGGACGTGTGGTCTACCAGGCCTGAGCACGTCAGAAAAAGGACGCCCTGTCGCTGGCAGGGCGTCTTTTCGTATCCGTCGGAAGATTTGTTTTCGAAACTCTTGACATTGACGTCAATGTAAAGTGGAATCGATGTGACCCACCGCACACCCCACCTGTAAAGGTCACCTCATGACACGACATTCCTCCGCGGAACAGTCCACAGCGGAACCCAACCGGAAGGCCCACTCCAAACTGCTTGCCGCCGGCCTGGCCGGCAGTTCCATCGAGTGGTACGACTTCTTCATCTACGGAACGGCCGCAGCACTGGTCTTCCCCAAGGTCTTCTTCCCTGAAGTCTCACCTCTGGTTGGCACCCTGCTGTCCTTCAGCACCTTCGCCGTCGGCTTCATCGCCCGCCCCGTCGGCGGCATTCTCGCCGGCCACTACGGCGACAAGGTCGGACGCAAGCCCATGGTTATCATCACGCTCAGCGCGATGGCACTGGCCACCTTCCTCATCGGTTGCCTCCCATCCCAGGCAGCTATCGGAGCAGCGGCACCGATCCTTCTGGTCACGATGCGTCTCATCCAGGGCCTGGCATGCGGCGGACAGTGGGGCGGTATCGTCCTCCTCCTAACCGAATCCGCAGGACCCAAGAAGCGCGGGTTCTCGGGAACGTTCGGCCAGATGGGCGTCCCGCTCGGACTGTTCCTAGGCAACCTCATGATGATCGGCTGCAGCCTGGCGATGTCCGACGAGGCTTTCATCAGCTGGGGCTGGCGCATCCCGTTCCTGTGCTCCGCATTACTCATCCCGATCGTCGCCTACATCCATCTCAAGGTCGAGGACTCCCCGGAGTTCAGGGAGCTCAAGGAAGAGGTCGCCGATGTCCGGGCGGAATCCGGACAGGCCACAGTCGCCCAGGCCCCGCTGCGCGAGGCCATCACGAAGCACTGGCGCAAGATTCTGCTCGGTGCCGGCCTGCTCGCCGGAACAAACTCAGCGTTCTACGTGTCTATCGCCGGTTTCCTGTCTTTCGGTACCGCCTCACCCGAGGACAACGGCCTGGGCATGGATCGCAACACGGTACTGACCGCGATTATGGTCGCGTCGGTACTCATGCCGCTGCTGATCATGTACACCGGCAAACTGTCCGACTCCATCGGACGCCGCCCTCTCATCATCGCCGGCGCCACGCTGCTGGTTGTATGGGCTTTCCCCTTCTTCTGGCTCGCGGAAACGACCTCTGCACCGTTGCTCGTCGTGGCCATGTTCATCAGTTCGGTGGGACAGGCCCTGATCTTCGGGCCGTTAGCAGCGTTCATGGCCGAGCTCTTCGAGCCCCGCATCCGCTACTCCGGAGCGTCCCTGGCCTACCAGATCGCCGCCGTCGCGGTCTCCGGCGTAGCTCCCCTGGTGATGACCTGGTTGATCGCCACGGCCAACGGCGGAACCTGGGGCGTGTCGATCTACATGATCGCCATGGCGGCAATCAACGTCTTCTGCGCCTGGTATCTCCCGGAGACGAACCCGAAGTTCGTCCGCGACGACCCCCACGCCGTCCCCGGTATCGAGCACACCCGTATGTCAGATACCGGCGGCCGCACCGAAGCTCCCGCCGAATCCGGTGCCCCCGAGACACCGACGGCATCTCCGGCAGCGCGATAGCCGACTGTAAGCTTGCCCCTGTCGGATGACTTTGCCAAAGGGGACACCACACCATGACCATCGAGAGCCGACAGCGGGCCAGCCACCAGGCGTCCGGAAACCTCCGTCGCCAGGAACTCCTCGCCGCTGCTGCGGAGTGTTTCAACGACGTCGGCTACGCCTCCGTGACGATCGAGATGATCGCCCGTCGGGCGGGAACCTCCCGCCCGACGTTCTACGTCTACTTCAAGTCCAAGGACGAAGTCTTCCTGGCGCTGGTGGAGCAAGTCGGGACCGAGCTGATCGAGGCGCAGTTCCTCGACGGACTCGAAGGGGAAAGTGCTGCGGTCATCATCGCAGCCACGACCCGCGCCTACATCGACGCGATCTTCGCCAACGGTGGCCTGGTGGGGACAATCGAACTCGCCGCCAAAGTCGATCCTGAGGTCAATGCAGTCTGGTCACGCGCGCCGGAACTCACGGTGAGGCGGTACAGCCGTTTCCTCGGCAATCTCAGTGCCGGTGAGGCGGATCTGGCGGTGCCGCCTGAACGACTGGCCCACATCCTCAGGGACGGTATCCATTCCGGCTCCATGCGGCTGTCCGAAGCAGACGACAATGCCAAGGACGAGTTTATCCGCGACCAGATCGCCACCGCGCTCCGGTTGACGGGGCTGGGGTAGGAAGGGCGGCACCCCGGCGCGTGTGCACTGCACGACGCGCATCAGGCAGCTGGTGCGGGTCGCCCCAGCAGATCAGCGACGGTCGTGGACACCATTGCCGCACTACTCATGACCGTCAACTCCAACTGCCCGTCATCCATCGCACTGGCCGTCCGATGGTTCAACGCCCACACCACCCAGTCCGGCTGCTCCTGACTACCCAGATTCACCAACGCCGCAGCAGTGCCGGTGACATTGTCATTGTGCGCGGCAACAGCACTGGCCATGGATTCCAGCTCCGGCCGATCCAGTCCACCGATGTACACCCCGGTCTCGACCAGCAGCAGGTCATGCACAATCGTCACGTCCAGGTCATAGCCGTTCCAGTGGAACCCCACCCGCCGATACCCGCCAGTGCGGCGTCCAGGGCCATGCGCACGTGCTCGTTGTCGCGTTGGGAATCGGGGAAGGGTATGAAACTGTTAGATCTATCCACGATGCCACAACCGGTATCTTTGAGGGCGGCTCGGTAGGAGTGTGGTAGGCGACGACCTTGCGCGATTTCGATCTCGAGGACCCTGTTGTCATCACAGGCTTGCCCTGGATGGGAGAAGCATATTCCGGCGGAATCCGTACTGTTCTTCACTGATTTATGTTTTTTCTCCTCCACCCCAGTTGGCCATACCCACTGGTATGGCCAACTGTCTCGTACAGGTCCCTGGGCAGTAGATGCAGTTCTCTAGATTCGTCATGATGGTGTCATACCGATCCACTTTGATGACGAAAGGGTGTGCCACGTACTTCGTGTTAGCGGTTTGACTCATATTGACATCTGGGCCACTAACTGGAGACCCTGCATAGTCGATCACTGCACATTCACGACCGGACTTCACACTCTACCCCGGCCGAACGCGAAATACGCGCGTATGGCAGTGATGGGGAGGGTCTTGGCGCAGAGTCGGGTACCACAGTCAGTCAACGATTATCGCGTAATGGGGCCGGAATGTTGCACACGTCGACTGTGCTCGTGCTCTCGGCTGTAGTTTTCAGGGTCGCAACCACGATCGCAGCGTCAGGTTGAGTCCAGCTACCACTCGACCGTCGCGATGGTGCAGCACGACAGGAGTGAGTCTGGTTCTCACATCTATGACTTCGAAGTGAGGAGTTCCAAAAAGCGATCGGCAAACAGGTACGCATCGCCGGGCCATCGTGCGGAAAGGTAGTTG
The DNA here is from genome assembly GCF_001942345.1 of Corynebacterium sp. CNJ-954. GTDB lineage: Bacteria > Actinomycetota > Actinomycetes > Mycobacteriales > Mycobacteriaceae > Corynebacterium. The sequence goes on along the minus strand of NZ_MKKI01000033.1, from coordinate 32,387 downwards.
CCGTCCGCGACGGTGAATGCGTGGGTGTGGTCCGTGGCGGTTCCTCGCCTCGCGATCTCGAGGGGGCCTCGGTGGAATTGTGATCCAGGGTCGATGAGCGCTGATCGGACTTCGTCTTCTACATACGCTGGATATGTGCGGTAGTAGCGGCCGAGACGCCAGGCGGTCAGGAGGTACCCAGCACGCTCCATGCACTTCGGCAGGCAGGTGGTGTTGCGCCTCGCCAGCACACTCAAACTGGTGTCTTGGTCCTGAGTGCGCGCGAGGACCAGGACGCCGTGGCAGATTGCGCCGACGGGCCGGTTGAGAGCCCAGAAGCGGGCGATCTGCTGCTGAAGCTCGATTGATCCTAGGTACTGTCGCATGCCGGGCGCGTGGCCGCCTGGAAGGATCAACCCGTCGAATTGCGTCATATCCAGTTCGGACCAAGCCTGGGTGGCCCGAAACTCGGGAGAGGCCTCGAGTTCTCGGTAGAACGCTTTCGGTTCGGGCTCGGCGCCCAGTTGCCCGAACAGCACACCGGCGAGGAGACGCGGATCAGCCTGGGGTACTACGCCTGCGTGCTCGGTGGCGAACACAACCTGATGCCCGGCATCGGTGATCAGGCGCCACGGTACGGCGACTTCGGTGACGTCAAAATCGTTGTCAGGCAACGGCACTAGCACTCTCATAGGAGCCTCCGTGACAGTGATGGCGGGCTGGTTGAAGCTACCCGGTTAGAAGCTTACGGCTCCTCGACAGGGACGTTGCGGGCCAGGAAGTCGATTTGGTCGGCGACGACCCTCTCGAACGGTTCCCCGAGGTAGATGTCGAAGTGACCCTCGGGATAGAGCTTGATCTCGCCAGCGGGTGCAGTGAGGGCGTACTTGAGGGTGGGACCGGCCGGGGCGACGGAATCGGTCTTGCACACCGCAAACAGGATCGGGACGGTGATCTCGGCCGCACGGCGGCCAGGAAAGTTGCGCATGAGGTGGAGTGAGATCCGGGCGGCCGATTTGTTCTCAAAGCCACCAGCACCGCCGACGGGCACTTGGCTGAGAAAGCCCTTTTCGGCGTCGGGGGCGGTCATCAGCGCGACCGTGCCGGGAGGGCCGGCGGTGGGAATCAACAGCGGCGCCGCACCCACGGCCCCGCGGATCTGGTCGACGATGGCCAGCGCCATCAGCCGGATCGAGGTCCGGGCCGGAATCGCCAAGCCAGAGGCCAGACCACTGGTGAACGGGCACTGCGCGATCACGGCGCTGACGTGGCCGTCGTCGGCAGCAACGGCAATGACGTGCCCACCCCCGAACGACGTACCCCACACCACCACGCGGTTCCCGTCCACGGACGACAGGCTGCGGGCGTACGCAAGCGCCGCGGCGAAATCCTCGCGCTGCTTGGTGATGTCGATCACCTGTCGAGGCCGCCCCCCACTGTCACCCCAGTAGCGGTAGTCGAACACCAGGCAGGCATATCCGGCGGCAGCGAACCGCTCGGCGTACGCATCCAGACGCATCGTGCGCACACTGCCCAGGCCGTGGCCCATCACGATAACCGGCGGCGGCGCTGCGGAGGCGGGAAGGTCGGGAAGGTACAGCCACCCAGTGCACTGCTCGCCGTGCGAGGTGAATTGGATGGTGGTGCGTGTCGCCATGGCCAAACCTTCCCAAATGGAGTGAACTCTATTGATTGATCTGACTCTAATGGTGTATTCGTTTATAGTCAAGGCATGGTTACACCGTCGAACTCCGAGACCACATCGACCCGTACGCAGCGCCGCGTCGCAGAAATGCGTGCCCGCCTTGTCGACGTCGCCGAGAACTTGCTTTTCGAGGGCGGCGCCCCGGCCGTGACCGCGGAAATGGTCGCCCAACGCGCCGACGTGTCCCTGCAGACCGTCTACAACCGGATCGGTGGACAGAAGGCGCTGCTCGTCGCGGTGGCCGAACGCGCCCTCGAACAGACCCGCGAGTTCATGCGGTCCGCCTACGATGGCAAGGGGTCCGCAGACGAGCGGTTACGCCGAGTCGGCGAGACCTACATCCGTCTGGCTTTCGACCGGCCACAAGCATTCAAGATCTTCGTCAACCCTCCCGAGGACCCCGGGGCCATCGAGCAAATCGCCGCGTTGGCTACCGAGCAGCATCAACAACTGACCGACCTCCTACGCGAGGGTATGGACGCCGGCGAGCTCACCGCGGGCCTGCACCCCGAGTCCGCCGCCACCGCCCTGTGGGGAATGCTCAACGGCATGTTGTCAGTCGCGCTACGCAACGACGCCATGCGCCCAGAAACTGTCGCACCTGACTCGCTGGTCACCGCCGCGATCACCATCATCGAAACCGGACTACGCCAGCGCTCCCACTAGCAACCGCGTTTCGACGGATCGTCTCAGACCGAACCGTACCGGCATGTCGACGCAAGCACCCTTCCCAACGTGGCTCCTGCTCGCCGAAACCGCGCGACACGGAAGTGCCGGACGGATTTTGGCCAGCACATGTCGAACGTATCGATACGACGGCCGGGAATGCCGCAACACGTACAGATACGGCGGCGCAAAGTTCCTAGTGTTGGCCCTACCCTCGTTGAGTGGACACCCGATTTAGCGGGACCTGTCCCGCACGAGAGGATGTCACCATGACCGACAATACTGTCGGCAAGCGACCACGGCGCAGCTTCAGCCGCGAGTACAAGCACAAAGCAGCCCGACTGCTCATCGACACCGGGCGGAGTATCGCCGAAGTCGCCCGTGAGCTCAATGTCGGCGCCTAGACGCTGGGCAACTGGGTCGCCACCGAACACGCCGACCGTGCCGGTGAGCCCACCTGCAAGTTGGACCTGGATGGACGCGCCGGACTCAAACGGGTACGCCGTCAGGTCGTTGATCTGCACAAAGGTAATGATTTTCTGGGAGAAGCAGCAGCCTTCTTCGCAAGCCTTGCCAACAACCGACGGTCGGTTCGAACTGATGGCTACGGAAGAAGGCGAACTACGAGCTCACCCGCATGCACACCTGCTGGGAGTGTCCCGCTCCGGGTTCTACGCCTGGTCTGCACGGCAGGCCGAGCATCCCTGCCCACAGCGCCGTGGGAGTGACCTTCTCGACGCGAAGGTCCTCACCGTGTTTGCGGAGTCCGACAAGGTCTACGCCGCTCCCCGGGTGCATGCCCAGCCGGCCCGTGAAGGCACCGCCGTGGATGTGAAGACCGTGGCGGAGTCAATGGCCCACCGGGGCCTTCGAGGGCATCAGCCCGAAGAAGTTCTCCCCGGTGCCCACGTTGCCTTGCGTCGACGCCCACGTAATCTCCGACCTGGTTAAATGCAGCTGGGACCAGGGCGTGCTGGATCGCTGCTGGGTTTCTGACATCACCTACCTGTGTAACGGTGAAGACTAGGTGTAACTGGCAGCGGTCACCGATGCGCATTCCCGGCGGATCATCGGCTGGGAGATAGACACGCATGCACACTGACCTGGTGGAACGACCCTGCGCATGGCGCACACCCTACGCCGCGAACGGCCTTCTGACCTGGTGTTCCATGCCGATCGCGAGTGCCAGTTCACCAGCGAACAGATGCATAACGTGTGCCGGGACCTGCAGGTGTTGCAGTCGATGGGCCGTACCGGAGTGTGCTGGGACAATGCGATGGCCGAGCGTGTTGGGCCACGTTGAAAACTTCAGTTCTATAACCGATACGCCTGGCCGACCCGGGATGAGGCTCGACAGGCTGTCGCCCGCTGGTTTGAGGTGGTCTACAACCGTCGGCGGCTTCACTCCGCGCTTGACTACGTTCCACCAGTGGAGTCTGAAATGATTCTGTTCAACAAACCTGCTGCTGAGTTACCCGAAGCAGCTTAGTTACCTGTCCACAATTTGCGGGGAAGGCCAGGATCATGTCGAACTGCAGGCTGCGTGAGAGTTGCTGATTGCGCCAGCCATCCAGCACGGTCTCAACGACCTCTTCCACAGGCCGGAGGACCGGCCGATCGTACACAAGCTGCACCCGATGAGACGTGGCGCAATAACCTGAGGTCAGAAAAGTGCAAGGCATAACGCCAGCGATGACAGTCCACCAGGAATCGGCCATCCAAGCCGATCCCAAGACGCACATCTTCCCAGCTAGGAGCCGGATATCCGCCACCGGAGCAGGGTAGCGTCAGATGATTCATCTGTTGCAATATGCAGGAGTTCGGCCTGAATAACACCTGCTATCAGCTCCAATAACTCCCCCACTGCTGATCAGCCTCCGGTTCCCGAAAAGCGGCTTCCACAGTCGCGGCCGGACTGTTCGTGAGGATCTCACGACTGCACACCCCACCCCCGCGAGGCCACTGTCCTTCAGCAACGGTTCAGCCGGGTCGTGCAAGACTGGACTCCATGCGGATTCTGCTGGTGGATGATGAGAAGCGTCTCGCCGACGGCGTACGCCGCGGCCTGGAGGCCGAAGGCATGGTCGTCGATGTCGCCCATGACGGCGCCACCGGACTCGACATGGCGTCCGACGCAGACTACGACGTCATCGTCCTCGACGTGATGATGCCCGGACTGAACGGCTACCGCGTCTGCCAGGCACTGCGCGCCGACGGCGACCACACCCCTGTCTTGTTTCTCACCGCGAAAGACGGCGAATGGGACGAGGTCGAGGGCCTCGACACCGGTGGCGACGACTGGCTGACCAAACCCTTCTCGTTCCCGGTGCTCATTGCCCGTCTCCGGGCTCTCGCCCGGCGCGGGGCCCGGGAACGTCCCGCCGTCCTCGAGGCCGGTGACCTGACCCTCGATCCGGCTGCGCGGCAGGCGTTCCGCGGCGATCAGGAGATCACGCTCACTGCGCGCGAGATGGCGGTGCTGGACTTCCTGCTGCGCCGCCGCGGGGAGGTCGTGACCCGTCAGGAGATCATCGCCAATATCTGGGGCGACTCCTTCACCGGGGACGCCAACATCATCGAGGTCTACATCGGGCACCTGCGTGCCAAAGTCGACCGGCCTTTCGGACGGCACGCGATCGAGACGGTGCGGGGCGTGGGTTACCGGTTGTCCGGGACGGGTGGATAAGTCGTGCCCGGCACACAACCCACCACACGTCACGGGACACGCCACTCGATCCGTACCCGGGTCACGGCAGGGGCGACCGCCATCGTCACGTTGATCCTCGTCGTCAGCGCGGTGGTCGCCGTACTGGTGCTCGGACGGGTGCTCACGGCGTCCGTCGAAGAGTCCGCGGAGCAGGACCTCGACTCCCTCAGTTCCCAGGTCGAGAACGACCCCTCGCGGGCAGAGAGCATCATTACCGGAGTCGATGATGACCAGCTCGTCCGGTTCAACGCTGCCGGCGACACCGGCACCGTGGTCAATGACGACGAGGCTGACCAGCTCCCGGAGCCCGGCGAGTCGTCCCGACAGGTCACCGTGGACGACGAACCCTACCTGGTGGTCTCCGAGGACACCGACGCCGGGACGTTCACCGTCGCCCGGACGACCGAGCACGTCGACGAGACGGTCAGCGCGACGACGATCCTGCTGGCCGTGGCCGTCCCACTGGTCATCGTGCTGGTGGGGGCGGTGGTGTGGATCGTGACCGGGCGTGCGCTGCGTCCGGTCGAACGCCTCCGCCGTCAGGTCGACAGCATCACCGCCGACGAGCTCTCCCGCCGAGTGGACGCCGGGGACGACGAGCTCGGGGCGCTGGCGACAACCATGAACCGCATGCTTGCACGACTCGAGCATTCACAGGCGGTACAACGCAGGTTCGTCAGCGACGCCTCCCACGAGCTCCGCTCACCGTTGGCGACCATGCGCCAGCACGCGGAGCTCGGGGCGTCCTACCCGGACGCCACCTCCCTGCACGAACTCAGTGAGGTCGTCCTCGACGAAGGGGAGCGGATGCAGAACCTGGTGGAGGGGCTGCTGCTGTTGGCGCGGCTCGACGAGAACCACCGTCCTCCCACGGAGCCCGTGGACCTCGACGACCTGCTGTTGGCGGAGGCGGACCGGCTGAAGCGGATCAGTGCACTCACTGTGGATACCTCCGGTGTGGATGCAGCCCAGGTGGAGGGTAATCCCCGACTGCTTGGCCGGGCGGTGCGCAACCTCGTCGACAATGCCGCCCGCCATGCGGAGTCACGGGTCGTTCTCGGTCTCCGAATCACCGACCGGACCACTTCCGCTGTCGTGCTGACCGTCGCGGACGACGGTGCCGGTGTCCCAAAGAACGACCGGGAGCGCATCTTCGACAGGTTCGCCCGCCTGGACGAGGGACGCGCCCGCGACGCCGGAGGGAGCGGTCTCGGACTCGCCATCGTCAAGGAGATCGTCCAGGCCCACCACGGGCAGGTGGTGGTTGGCGAGAGTACGGACGACGCGACGCACGGAGGCGCAGTTTTCACGGTTGCCCTGCCGAGATAAAGAGGCTTTCAGCAAGTTTCAGAAAGGGTTCAGTACCTGTCAGACATGGTGGGTGCATGTCAGAAAACACAGGAAACACAGGAAACACAGCACACACAGAAACCACCGACACGGCCACGGTGCCGCGTAAGAAGCGTAAGGGCATCGTCATCGGAGCTGGCGCGGTCGCCGCCCTGCTCCTGGCCGGAGGCGTCGCCTACGGTGTCTCGGAGAACTCCGACGATGACGGCAATGACAGCAACAACAGCGTGCGTACCGTCGCCGCCGAGAACCGGGCTGACACTGACGGCGCACCGACCACCGCCGGGACGGACGCCGCCTCATTCCGGGACGCTGCGGAACAGGCCGTCGCCGAAGCCGGTGGCAACGGAGCCAGCTCCGTCGACATCGAGGGGAGCGGTCACGAGGTCGAGGTTGAACTCGACGACGGCGGGTCCGCTGAGGTTCATGTCGCCGCCGACGGTGCCATGCGCGTCGAGACCGAGGAAGCCGACAAGTCCGACCGGCAGGATCCGGTCCTTGACCTGGATGCGCTCGACGACGTGATCGACGCGGCCCTGACAGCGTCCGGTGAGGCCGGCGTCCGGGACGGCGTCGTGGACTCCGTGTCCTCCTCCGATGACCGGGGTGTGACCTACGAGGTCAGTGTCCAGGGGCAGGACGGACGCGAGGTCGATGTCGACCTGGCCGACGACTTCTCCGTGGTGGCCACCGACCTCGACGACTGACAGACGACTGACGACCGACCGGCACCCGTACCTCAGAGCACAAGAAGGCACCATCCCGGACACGTGGAACAGAGCTATCGCGTGCACAGGATGGTGCCTGTTTCTCAGAAGGGCCGCGCCCCTCGCGCCGCTACCCTTCCAGCAGCGGGGAAACCTTATTGTCGAACATGCTCAGCGCGGCACCGATGGCCATGTGCATGTCCAGGTACTGGTAGGTGCCCAGGCGTCCGCCGAAGAAGACCTTGTTGTCCGCGGTCTCGGCATCGGCGAGTTCGCGGTAACGTAGCAGCTTCTCCCGGTCCTCGGGGGTGTTGATCGGGTAGTACGGCTCGTCCTCGCCTTCGGCGAAGCGGCTGAACTCCTTCATGATCACGGTCTTGTCCTCCGGGTAGTTCTTGCGCTCCGGGTGGAAGTGACGGAACTCGTGGATACGGGTGTAGGGGACGTCCGCGTCGTTGTAGTTCATCACCGGGGTGCCCTGGAAGTCACCGGTCTCCAGCACCTCGGTCTCGAAGTCGAGGGTGCGCCACCCCAGGTGGCCTTCGGCGTAGTCGAAGTACAGGTCCAACGGGCCGGTGTAGACCACGGGTGCGTCCGGGCTGGAGGCGCGCAGCTCATCCCGGACCTCGAACCAGTCGGTGTCCAGACGGACCTCGATATTGGCGTTCTTCGCCATGTTCTCCAACCACGCGGTGTACCCCTCGACCGGCAGTCCTTCGTAGGTGTCGTTGAAGTACCGGTTGTTGAACGTGTAACGCACCGGCAGGCGGGAGATGTTCGCCGCCGGAAGCTCCTTGGGGTCGGTCTGCCACTGCTTGGCGGTGTAGTCACGGACGAAAGCCTCGTAGAGCGGGCGGCCGATCAGGGAGATGCCCTTCTCCTCGAGGTTGGCGGCGTCCTCGGGGTTGAGCCCGTCGGTCTGCTCCTTGATCAGTTCCCGGGCCTCGTCCGGGCTGTAGTACTTCCCGAAGAACTGGTTGATCAGGCCCAGGCCCATGGGGAACTGGTAGGCGGTGCCGTCGTGCATGGCGAACACGCGGTGCTGGTAGTCGGTGAAGTCGGTGAACTGGTTGACGTAGTCCCAGACCCTCTTGTTCGAGGTGTGGAACAGGTGCGCACCGTACTTGTGGATCTCAATGCCCGTCTCCGGCTCCGCTTCGGAGTAGGCGTTGCCGCCGATGTGGCTGCGGCGCTCGAGCACGAGCACCTTCTTGTCCAGCTGGCTGGCGGCGCGCTCCGCGACCGTCAACCCGAAGAACCCGCTCCCGACGACGATCAGATCATATTCACTGTTCCGGTCACTCATGAACAGTAACGATACAGCCCGTGGCCTGCCCGGGTGCGGCGCCATGCCGGTGGCCCTACTATGGGGCGCCATGAGTTCCCGCGCAATCGAGCTGCCCACCACCATGTCGGCCGTCGCAGTCACAGGTGAGTTTCCCGTGGATGACCCCCGGTGCCTGACCGACGTGACCGTCCCCCTGCCGGAGATCGGCCCCCGCGATCTCCTGGTCGAGATCCAGGCGGTGTCGGTGAACCCGATCGACACGAAGATGCGTCGCCGCTCGGGTGACGCCCTCGCGCGGGGCGAGCAGCCGATCCTCGGCTACGATGCTGCCGGCGTCGTCCGTAAGGTCGGCGGCGAGGTCGAACGTTTCGAGATCGGCGACCGGGTGTTCTACGCCGGAAGCCAGCTGCGCGACGGTACGAACGCCCGGTTCCACGCGGTCGACGAGCGCATCGTCGGCCACCGCCCCACCACCTGTTCGGCGACCGAGGCCGCCTCGCTCCCGCTGACGGCGTTGACCGCCTGGGAGGCCCTGTTCGAACGGCTCGGCGCGTCGATCGACTCGAACGGTTCGCTGCTGGTCCTCGGCGGTGCAGGCGGTGTACCCAGCGTGATGATCCAGCTCGCGCGTGCGCTCACCGGCCTCACGGTGATCGCCACCGCCTCCCGTGAGGAATCGCGCGACTGGGTCGTCGAGATGGGTGCCCACGAGGTCGTCGACCACCGCCGCAATCTGGCCCCGCAGGTACTCGACCTCGAGCCGGACGGCATCGACCTGGTCTTCACCTCCAACTCCTCCGGCCACGCCGAGGAGCTGGCCGAGATCATGACACCGCAGTCGCGTCTGTGTCTGATCGACGACCCGGAGGATTTCCAGATCGCGCCGTTCAAGCAGAAGTCGATCTCGATCCACTGGGAGTCGATGTTCACCCGCACCGTGTTCGACACCGAGGACGTCGATGAGCAGGGTGTGATCCTGGACCGCATCGCCGGGATGGTCGATGACGGCCGGCTGATCCCCACCGTCGGCGAGACGATGATCGGCATGAACGCCGCCACCCTGGCCGAGGCCCACAGTGAGATCGAGCGTGGGCACGTGACCGGCAAGATCGTGGTGCGGATCTAGGTCCAGTCCCCCGTCGTCTCAGAACCTCAGGACGGAGAGGACGTCGGCGACGCATACCGGGCGGTCGCCGCCCTCACGTTCGATCGTCACGCGGGTCACCGCACGCTGTCCGCCGCCACCGGGTTCGACGGAGAGGAGTTCCGCCCCCGCCCGGATCCGTGAGCCCACGGGGACCGGAGCGGGGAAACGCACCTTCTCCGTACCGTAGTTCACTCCCATCGTCGTCCCCTTGACGGTGTAGATCTGCCACACCAGCATCGAGACCAGCGACAGCGTCAGGTAACCGTGGGCGATGGTCGAGCCGAACGGGCCTTCCTTGGCGCGCTCCGGGTCGACGTGGATCCACTGGTGGTCGCCGGTAGCGTCGGCGAACTGGTTGATCCGTTCCTGGTCGATCTCAAGCCAGTCACTGTAGCCGAGGTGCTCGCCGACAGCGGCCTGCAGTTCATCAAGTCCATTGAGTACACGCATTGTTCTAGTCCTTCGGTCCGCCGGCGACGTACAGCACTTGTCCGGACACATATCCGGCGCCTTCACTGGCAAAGAAGCTGATGGCATGGGCAATGTCGGCCGGAACACCGGCGCGCTGGACGGGAACCTCCTTGGCCGCGGCGGCCTTGAAGTCCTCGAAGCTCACACCCACCCGCTCTGCGGTCGCCTGGGTCATTTCGGTGGCGATGAAACCGGGGGCGACGGCGTTCGCCGTGACACCGAACTTGCCGAGTTCGATGGCGAGGGTCTTGGTGAAGCCCTGCATACCCGCTTTCGCCGCCGAGTAGTTGACCTGTCCGCGGTTGCCCAGAGCTGAGGTCGACGACAGGTTGATGATGCGGCCCCACTTTTCCTTGGTCTGGTAGGCCTGCACCGCGCGGGACATGAGGAACGCGCCGCGCAGATGCACGGACATCACCGCGTCCCAGTCATCCGTACCCATCTTGAACAGGAGATTGTCTCGGATGATTCCGGCATTGTTGACCAGGACGGTGGGAGCGCCGAGTTCGTCGGCGACCCGGTCGACGGCGGCCTTGACCGCGTCCTCGTCGGAGACGTCCGCGCCGACGGCGAGTGCCTTCCCTCCGGCGGAGGTGATGCGGTCAACGACCTTCTGGCATGCGTTTTCATCGAGGTCGAGGACGGCGACGGCCATACCGTCGTCGGCCAGACGTGCGGCCACCTCCGCACCGATGCCGCGGGCGGCGCCGGTGACGATTGCTGTGCGTTGGGACATATGGACTCCTTCATGGTGACGTGGTTGTCGTGGTGTTCACCGGAACGGAGACGAGAAGCTCCGCCGATGCCTTCCACCAAGGATACTACTAAGAATCATGGCCGTGCGGGCGTGAGAACGGCAAGATTCCTGGGTCCGCCCCACCTGCCGGTCATCTGCCATGATGTCTGTGGGAAAGCACCTCAGTACAAGTGTGAGTACGGCTCCCTCCGACGGAGGTCAGCGGACCCAGCCGGGATACGTCTCACTCAACTCGTCGAAGAAGACGTTGCCGGGATTAATCGTCACCCCGATGTGCTGGTAGAGCTGTTCGTCGGTGACGCCGAACTCGTAGCCCACGGCGTGCTCGACCAGAATGTGCTGGTCACCGTCACTGTCGACGTCGAGATGGGCTTTCGGCATGTAGTGGTCCCTGTTCCACCGGTTGCAGTCCTCCAGCAGACCTTCCCGGTACTCAGCGGGTATCCACCCGTTCCAGTAGCCGGTGACCGAGAGGACGTTGTTGTCCTTCCCCGCAATGGAGAACCAGTATGTGGCGTGTTCCCATTCCGTGCTGACCTCCGCCTCCCGGTCGACACGGTAGGCGAAGCCCAGTCGCTCCAGTGTCTCCATCACGCGACGGCGCGACAGGGGTTCGAGGATCGCGATTGGGACGGAGCCGGAGATACCGGAGATACGGTCGAGATCATTCATGGTGGGGTGCTCCTCTGGTGTCGGGGCGCTGAGCTGGTCCCCCAAGTTCTACTCACCCCCACGGACACCGCGAGCCAGTGTTCGAACCACGCGTTCGACCTGTCAGAACCACTGCTCCAGCACTTCGGCGACACCGTCGTCGTCGTTCGAGGATGTGCACTGGTCGGCGATCGCCACCACCTCATCCACGGCGTTGCCCATCGCCACACCTGTCCCCGCCCACTGCAGCATCGCCACATCGTTGGGCATGTCCCCGAACGCCACGACACGCGACGGGTCCAGCGCGGGGATCATCCGTTCCCCCGGTGCCGCCGCATGGTCGGCCACGCCCCCCAACGCGTGCGCCACACCGGACAGCTTCGAGACACCCGGGACGTTGACCTCCAGCAGCCCGCCACTGAAGGACCAGGTGACGTGCGCAACTGTCGGATCAACAACCGGGTTGACCAGGTCGAAAAGCTCCGAACTCTCCATCGCCTCGTGCCGCACGAGCAGCTTCACCGCCGGCACCGAGCACAGGGCGTCGAGAGGCTCCACCGAGTGCTCCTCCGTGTCCCAGGCGTGCGGATACTCCGGCTGCACGGCGAAAAGTTCGTCGGCGCGGTCAAAGGCGCTGCGCCCGGCGCGCTCCGCAGCGAACGTCACCGGCGGCAGGCCCCGGTCAGCCAGCCAAGGCCCCGTCGCCTCTGAAATGGTGGCGGTGACGCGGGTCAGAACGTCCGCCGGTAGCTCAGCGGCGTAGGTGATCCGGTCGGACGCCGAATCGTAGACCACTGCCCCGTTGGCACACACGCACACCGGCCGCAGTCCCAGCTGCTCAATCACCGGGAGCATCCACCGGGCGGGCCTGCCGGAGGCGGGAATGAACGTCGCCCCGGCAGCCACCAGGCGGTTGATCACCGCACACGCACGTGGCGACACCCGCTCGGCGGAGGTGACCAACGTGCCGTCGAGGTCGCTGACGACCAACGTGGGGGCGGCCGGTACAGCCGACTCAGTCACTTAGCGTCCCAGCTTCCCACGCAGACGTCCCAGCAGGGACTTCTTCTCCGGGGTCACGCCTGCCGCTTTCTCCGCGTCCTGCCGGATCCGCTCCTCCTTGCGTTTCGCCGCGTCCTCACGGTCCCGGGTCGTGGCCTCCTCTAATGAGGGCGCCGATCCTCCCAGGGAGGCGGGCATCCAGTACTCGCCGTCCTCGAACGGTCCGAACGCCTCCGCGTAACGCGCGCGGGACGTGTCGAGGATCTCGACCATCGACTCGTGGAGACGGTCAGTGGCCTCCCGCGACGAGCCGCTGAGGTCCACCGGCTCACCGACAGACAGGATCAGCGAGGCGTCCTTGGGACGCCAGATCGGCTTGCGCCCCTTCGTCCAGATACGCTGCGATCCCCACAGCACCACCGGGATCAACGGCACCCCGGCGTCCTGGGCGATCCGTGCTGCACCGTCCTTGAATTCCTTGATCTCGAACGACCGGGAGATGGTGGCCTCCGGGAAGATCCCGATGAGCTCACCACCCGCGGCACGGCGGGTCGCCTCACGGACCGATCCGGCCCCGTCGGCACGGTCCACCGGGATGTGGTGGCACCCCGACATGGCTGGGCCGGCGACCGGGTTGTCCCAGATCTCCTTCTTCGCCATGAACCGCACCAGGCGCCCCCCGTTCATCGCGGAGGGGATACCGCCGAAGACGAAGTCCCAGTAGCCGGTGTGGTTCACCGCGAGCACCGCCCCGCCGTCGGTGGGGATGCGCTCCGGGTGGTAGATCTCGACCTTCAGCCGCTGGACATAACGCATCCAGAACTTCGCGAGGGGGATGATCAACCGCCCGTAGAACAGCTCCTTCGATTCCGGGTGGGCGGGTGTGTCAGGCACACCCGTGGGGATCTCGAAGCCTTTGGGAATCCACATGCCGTGTTATGTCTCCTTGTTGTGTTGCGCGGCTCACTTCGGGGTCAGGACGTCCTTGCCCACGAAGGGTCGCAGGGCCTCGGGCACGACGACCGATCCGTCCGCCTGCTGGTTGTTCTCCAGGATGGCGACAAGCCACCGGGTGGTGGCCAGGGTGCCGTTGAGGGTGGCGGCCGTCTGTGCCTTGCCGTCCTCATCACGGTAACGGGTCTTGAGACGCCGCGCCTGGAAAGTGGTGCAGTTGGACGTGGAGGTCAGCTCGCGGTAGGCGCTCTGGGTCGGGACCCAGGCCTCCGTGTCGAACTTGCGGGACGCCGATGAACCGAGGTCGCCACCGGCCACGTCGATGACACGGTACGGGACCTGCACGGCGGCGAGCATGTCCTTCTCCATCGCCAGGAGCTCCTGGTGCTGCTGCTCGGCGTCCTCCGGACGGCAGTAGACGAACATCTCGACCTTGTCGAACTGGTGCACGCGCAGGATCCCGCGGGTGTCCTTGCCGTAGGAGCCGGCCTCGCGGCGGAAGCAGGACGACCAGCCGGCGTAGCGCACCGGACCGTCCGACAGGTCGATGATCTCGTCCTTGTGGTAGCCGGCCAGCGCGACCTCACTGGTGCCGACGAGGTACATGTCGTCCGCCTCGAGCCGGTAGATCTCGTCGGCGTGGGCGCCGAGGAACCCGGTGCCGGCCATGATTTCCGGCCGCACCAGCACCGGTGGGATCATCAGCTGGAAGCCGTGGTCACGCGCCTTCTGCGCCGCCAGCTGCAGCATGCCGAGCTGGAGCAACGCCCCGTCGCCGGTGAGGAAGTAGAAACGGGCGCCGGAGACCTTCGCGCCCCGTTCCATGTCGATCAGGCCCAGCGACTCCCCCAGTTCCAGGTGGTCCTTCGGGGTGAAGTCGAATTCACGGGGCTCACCGATATGCTCCAGCACCACGAAATCGTCCTCCCCACCAGCGGGGGCGCCGCTGACGACGTTCGACAACGCCATCTGCAGGTCCTGCACGTCCGACTCCGCGGCCGACTGCGTGTCCTCGAGTTCCTTCACCGCGGCGGAACGGGTCTTGCCCTCCGCACGCAGTGACTCGCGTTCCTCGTCCGAGGCGTCCTTCATGGCCTTACCCATGGTCTTCGAGAACGCCTTCTGCTCAGCCCGGGCCGTGTCAGCTGCGGCGATGGCCTCGCGGCGACGCTGGTCGGCCTCCAGGAGCCGGTCGACGAGTGCCGGGTCCTCGCCACGGGTGCGCTGGGATTCACGGACGACGTCAGGGTTCTCCCGCAGGAACTTGAGATCAATCATGCCCCGTAGTTTAGCTACAGTGGAACCAACCGTGTGCAGCGCTGTCCGCCACTGCCTGAGATGTCCAGTGATGTCTAACGATGTCCACTCCCCGTGAGAGAATGCGTGTTATGTCGTCCAGCACCCCGTCCTCAGCATCCGACCGTCCTGTCGACGCACGCCCGAACAAAGGCCGCCGCAGGACGGTCACCGTGCTGCTCACGGCGGCCCTCGCCGGAGCGGTCGGGGCAGGTGCCTACGAGTACTTCGCCCCGCAGGGCGCGTCGGTGGTCGCCCAGCGTGGCGCGGACCGCACTGAAGAAGCCCCGGAACTGGTCGCGTTCACCGACGCCGACACCGCCGACTGCGTGAACTGGTCGCAGGACGGCGACATCGCCACCGACTTCGCCGTGGTCGACTGCGCCTCCCCCCACCGTTTCGAGGTCGCCACCCGCGAGGACCTGTCCCAGTACCCGACCAGCGAGTTCGGGCCGGACGCCCCGCAACCCGACCTGGAGCGGCAGGGGCAGCTGACCTCCGAGCTGTGTGAAGGTCCCACCCGCACCTACCTCGACGGGCGCCTCGACCCGCAGGGCCGCTACTCCATTGTCCCGATCCTGCCCCCGGAGGCCGCGTGGGACGGTGGTGACCGCACGATGCTGTGCGGGGTGGCCGTGCCCCAGGCCGACGGGAACTACGCCGAGGCCACCGGCCGTGCCGCAGAGACCGACCAGTCGCCCGCTGAACCGGCGGAGACGTGCATGCGCGCCCAGGGCGATGCGGTGGACGTCGCCGACTGTGACCGGCCCTATTCCTGGCAGGTGACCTCGGTGGTGAACCTCGGCGACACCTTCGACGGCGCATGGCCGACGATCGAGCAGCAGAACGACCATCTCGACGACGTGTGCACCGCCGCGGCCATCGAGTTCCTCGGTGGCGGAGACGACGAGAACCTCTACCAGTCCACGTTGACCCCTTTCTGGACGACGCTGCCGCAGGAGTCCTGGAACGCCGGGTCACGGACCGTCAACTGCGCACTGACCAAGGCGCGGGACGGTGGCGGCTTCGCCGACCTGCAGGGAGATGTCCGCGGCGACTTCACCATCGACGGCAATCCGCCGGAGAAGCAGCCGGAACGTAACCCGCGCCGCGACAATGACAACAACTCCGACTCGGCTTCCGGCAGCGAGGCGCCGTGATCGAGGTCAGCGACGACGACTTCGAGGACCTGGTCGACCGCGGACTCCGCCTGATCCCCCGGCAGCTGCTCGACTCCCTCGACAACGTCGCCATCGTCATCGAGGACCACAACGACGAGGATCCGTCGATCCTGGGGCTCTACCATGGCGTGGCGTTGACGGAACGCTCCGTGGAGTGGCCCACGTTCCTCCCGGACAAGATCAGCATCTACAAGGACGCCCTCTGCCGGTACTGCTCAACCCACGAACAGCTCGTCGAGGAAGTGGCGGTCACCGTGGTCCACGAGATCGGCCACCATTTCGGCATCGACGACGCCCGCCTGCACGAACTCGGGTGGGGCTAGACCGTCCTGGTCAGCCCCTCCCTGCCCGCGGCGGTTCACCGTGCCCGGCCCAGTCCGTGACCTTCCACCCCTCGGCGACTGCCTCACTGAGGTCCTCCGGTGCAAGGGAACCACCCAGGTCGGGGACCTCCAGATCAACCCGCAGGGTATTGGGCAGCAGCGTCCGTACCGCGAACTCGGGATCCACCCTTCCCAGGTAGGCGGCAATCAGGCGGATCACCGCACCGTGGCTGACGACCGCCAGATCCGACCCGGCGCGTTGAGCGGTGGACAGCACCGGCAGCAGTGTGCCGAGGTACCGTCCGACAACCTCACGTCCGGTGGATGCGCCGGGCACGGGCAGGTCCATCGACCCACCCAACCATTCGGCGAAGGTGCGGTGGTATCCGTAGTGCGCGTCCGGATCCACCCGCATCTCGTACTGTCCGGCGGGGATCTCCGAGATCCCGGGCACCGCACCCGGCATCACCAGGGGAAGCGGGCGGTGCAGCGCCGAGGACACCGAGGACACATCGGACGGAGTGAGTGATCCGGACGCCGTGGGATGAGTCGTGGTACCGCCACCGAGAGCTGCCGGGGCCCCCGCCGTCGCGGACTCCTCCGGTCCCACGTCCACGTGGTCGAGACCGTCGGTGACCTCGAGCTCCGCCAGTTGTGCCAGGGCGTCGGCGAAATCACTGCCCGGCGCGGTGCGTTCCAGTTGCAGACCACGGCCGCTGCCGCCGAGGGCGATTCCGGCCGCGGTCTGGCGGGCACGCAACGCCTGTGAGGACACCATCGCCAAGGGGGCGTCCTGTCCGTCCCCGTCCTCGGCCCCTTCCCCGGTTCGTTCTCTGGCGAGCCGTTCCCCCGCGGCCCGGGCCTGTGACCAGCCTAGGTCGGTCAGCGCAGCCCCGGGCAGGTTGGTGTCGAGGGCGTGGCTGACATTCGAGGTGGTCTGCCCGTGTCGGATCAGCAGCAGTCGGCTCACGGCTGTCCACCCCGACCGCTCAGCCCTCTCAGCCCCCGGATCCACTCCCAGGAGGCGGCGTAGTCGGGCGGCACGGAGCCGTCGGGACCGTCGACACCGCCGACCCACCCTTCCTGTGGCCAGGATCCGAGGAACCGGATGCGGTCGCAGTAGCGGTGCAGGCCCGCCAGGGCCTCGGCGACGGCGTCGTCCTGCAGGTGTCCGACAAGTTCCACGTGGAAGTTGTAGGTTCCCGCCTTCTCCCGGGTCGGACGCGACTCGATGCGTGACATGTCGACCCTGCGGGTGGCCAGTTCCATCAGTGCCATCACCAGTGACGCCGGCACATTGGGAACCTGCAGGACAATGGCGGTGCGGTCGTGCCCGGTGCGGGCGGTGGGCTCCTGAGGCAGGCCCACCAGGACGAACCGGGTGTGGGCCCCGGCCACGTCGGCGATACCCTCCGCAACGGTCTCCAGCTCGTGGAGCACGCCGGCACGTGCCGGCGCCGCCGCAGCGTCCGCCTCCCCGGCGGCGACAGCGGCAGCGGCGGCACCATTGGAACTTGCGGGGATGAACTCCGCGTGGGGCAGATGTTCGGCGGCCCACCGCCGCACCTGAGCCTGTGCGACGGGGTGGGTGGTGAAGGTCCGGACGTCCTCGAGCCGGGTGCCGGGGCGTACGAGGATCGAGAAAACGACGGGGACGTCATGTTCCCGCAGGATCTGCACCGGTGCTCCGTCGGCCAGCGAGTCGAAGGTCTGCGTGACCGGCCCGTCCACGCTGCTCTCCAGGGCGACGACGGCCCGGTCGACCTCACCCTGCCGGACCAGGTCCAGAGCCTCCGCAGGGGAGGCCACCGTGCGGTGGGCGACATCCTCCGGCAGGTGACCGGCGGCCGTCATATTCAGGACGGCCTGTTCGGTGAAGGTTCCACGTGGGCCGAGATAGGCCACCGTCTCGATGTCACTCATGACACCAATCTACCGGGCGCCGGTAGTGTGTCCGACATGAATCCCCCACCACCCAGGGAAGGCACTGCAGACACCCGCAGTACCGGCAGCTCCAACAGCACCGAGGCCGTGTCGCTGCGACTCACCCGACTGAGCGCGCGCACCGGGTTGTCCCCCGAAGAACTGGGTGTGGCCAGGATCTACGACGGGGCTCACGAGGATCGTCGGGAGCACGGCCCGCTACGGGGACTGGACGTCCTGGTCAAGGACCTCAACCGCGTGGCCGGCGAGGTCACGACCTTCGGTTCTGTCGGACATGCCGTGGTCGCGAAGGCCGACGACACCGCCGTGACACGACTTCTGGAGGAAGGCGCCAGGCTGGTCGGGGCCAGTGTCACCGCAGAATTCGGGGCGACGGTCTACACCGAACCCGCCCACGGTCCCGGTCCGGTGAACCCGGTCGACCGACGGATGACGTCCGGTGGTTCCTCGTCCGGCGCTGCGGTGGCCGTGGCACGCGGCATCGTCGACGTCGCCCACGCCAGCGACGGTGGCGGGTCGATCCGCGTGCCTGCAGCGGCGGTGGGCCTGCCCGGGCTGAAACCCGCACACACCGTGGACAACGGTGGTCTGCCGAATCCGGCGGCGCAGGGATTCATCGCCCGCGACCTCGACCTCACGGCCCGCGCCTACGGAATCTCCGCACCGTCAACGCCGTCCGCGCCGACACGGCCGCTACGGCTGGGGCACACCAACCGTCCGTTCCACACCGCCACCGCAGTGGAGCCGACGGTGGCCAACGCCACGGCGGCTGCCGCGTCCCTGCTTGTCACCCACCCCGCCGTCAGCGGTGTCCGCCCGGTGGCGGCCCCGTACCCGGTGGAGCGCTTCGACGTGTACTCGCGGATCATGGCAGCCCGGTGCCGTGACCTGCCTGATCCTGTGACGATGATGCCCACCTGGTTGAGACGGCGGGGCCGGGCCCTCACCCCCGCTGAGATCGCGGACGCCACCGACGCGGTCTCAGCGCTCCCGGGGGACGTCCTCAGGGCATGGGACGGCGACCCGGCCGGTCCCGTGGACGTGGTCGTGACTCCGATGCTGGCATGCGCGCCGCCCGGCATCGGCGCTTTCGCCCGGATGTCCCGGCAGGAGGCACCTGGTGTCGTTGACCCCGCCGCGGATTTCCTGGCGCAGACCGCCTGGACGCCGTGGGCCACGCTCTGGAACCTCACCGGATGGGCGGGACTCTCCGTGCCCCTGGTGACACCCGACGCCGCACCCGGGCGGTGGCCGGTCTCGGTCCACCTGGGCGCCGTCGCTGACCGGGTCTCCGCCGCCGAGCTCCTCGGCCTGGCACAGCATCTGCAGGAGACTGTGGCACGGATGGTGGACGCTGACCCGTCCGTGCTCGATGCCGTGACCGTCGCCGACCCCGGCGACCTCGAGGCGTTGATCGAGGACGCTTCCAGGGACAGGCGATGAACCGGTCCGACCGACGTGCTCTCCGGTGGGAGCTGGTCATCGCCCTCGCCGTCACATTCGGCGCCTCCGGGGTCCGCTCGGCGTTGCGGCTTCTCGAGGCCGCCACGATGCCGGAGGACCTCAATGAGCAGAGCACCACCCTCAACGCCCGTCAGTCGACACTGACCTGGCTCGATCCTGCATTCCAGCTGGTCTCCACCGGCGTGCTCGTCGCCTGGGGTGGGCTGGCGCTGTTCCTGCTGCTGCGGCATGTGCCGCCGACACTGGCGGGGCGGCCCGGCGCGTCCGGGGTGCACCTCAGCCCCCGGTGGCGCGACACTCTTCCCGGCGCGGGTCTGGCAGCGCTGATCGGCGTGCCGGGACTGGCCTTCTATGTCGGAGCAGTACAGCTGGGGCTGTCCAAGGAGGTCATCCCGACCGGACTGGACCGCAGCGTCCAGGATCTGCTGCTGCTGATCCTGAACTCGTGGGCGAACGGCTTCGCCGAGGAGATCCTCGTGGTGGCGTGGCTGTGCTGCCGACTACGCCAACTCCGGGTGCCGTGGATCTGGGTCTTCCTGGCGTCGGCGGTGCTTCGCGGAAGTTACCACCTTTACCAGGGGTATTCCGCCGGACTGGGCAACATGGTGATGGGGCTGGTCTTCGTCTGGTTCTTCTACCGCACAGGCCGTGTCTGGCCGTTGATCATCGCGCACGGCCTGATCGACACCGTGGCGTTCGTGGGCTACCAGGTGCTGGGGTCCACACCGGGGCTGTGACGTCAGTGTGCCCCTGTGCCCCTGTGCCCCTGTGCCCCTGTGCCCGTGTGTCCTGTGGCCCCATGCCGCTCACACGATCTGAGTCACCGCACAGAACAGAAAACGGCTCCGAAGCGTTCTGGGCGGTGACTCAGACGACAACACCGGAACCGGACGACGTCGCTCAGCCGAAGGCCTCCAGCTCGCGCTTGACGACCTTGCCGATCGGGTTGCGCGGCAGCGGCTGATTCATCAGAACCACGTCGCGCGGCACAGCCGGGGCCATGAAGTTCTCCCGCACGTGGGTGCGGATGTCGTCCTCACTCAGCTCGGTGGACCCGTCGGTGACGACATAGGCCTTGACGCGCTGGAACTTCTCGTCGTCCTCCACCCCGACACAGTAGGACTCGGCAACGCCGTCCACCCGGTCGATGATGTCGGACACCGAGGTCGGCCAGATGTTCTCGCCGCCGACGATGATCATGTCGTTGTTGCGCCCCAGCACGCGCAGACGACCGGTCTTCGGGTCGATGACACCCTTGTCACCGAGGTCCAGCATGCCGTCACGGTAGTCAGGCTTGTCCCGGTTACCGAGGTATCCCTTCATGGACATGGCGTTGTGGGCGTGGATGATGCCGACCTCACCGGGAGCCACCTGCTTACCGGTCTCCGGGTCGAGCAGTTCCAGGCGGCCGTTCCACACCCGGTGTCCGGCGGTGAGCGGATCCTCTGCGAGGTCCTCCGGGGTGGCGTAGGCCACGAGCAGGCCTTCGGTAGAACCGTAGCCGCTGGACAGGATGTTGCCGTAGCGCTCCTGCAGGCCACGCACGAGGTCTTCGCTCATCGCGTTGCCGGCGTTGAGGATCCACGTCATTGTCGACAGGTCGTAGGACCCGTCATCCACGGCCAGGACGTCCTTGAGGAAGACAGCGGAGCTGAGCATGCCGGTGCACCTGTAGTCCTGCACCTGCTGCAGCACGACCTCGGGCTTGAACACACGCTGGGTCACCAGCGTGCACCCCGCGGTGATGGCCAGGACTGCGGCACCCCAGCCGAGGACGTGGAAGAGGCTCGCGGTCAGCTGGAGCCGGTCCCCGGCCTTGACGTCCAGGCCCTTGAGGACGGGGCCGAGGACGCCCACCGGGAAACTGGGCTCGGTGTGGGAGACAGCCTTGGGGGTGCCGCTGGTACCGGAGGACATCAGGATGACCCCGCCCTGGGTGGGACGGGCCGGGAATGCGTCGTTGTCGGGACCGGGGTTGGCCCAGAAGTCCTCGATCGTCGGATAGTCGATGTCCGTGCGGTGCCCCTCGGCGGCGTCCGCGTGGACGAGGGTGGCGCCGAAGTCGGTGAGGTCATCGGGGAACCGGTCGTCGAACTCGGAGTCGTAGAAGATGACGTCGAGCTTGTGCTCCTTGACGATCTCAGCGATCTGGTGCTTGCTGGCACCGACATTCAGCAGGAAGACGGTGTACCCGAGGTACCCCTTGGCTGCCAGGGGGAAGAGGAATCCGCGACCGTTGCGGGCCATGATGCCGACACGGCTGTCCGAGGTGATGCCGTGGCTGGCCAGGGTGTGGGCGGTGAGCCGGGAGTAGTTGGTCAGCTCCTGGTAGGTCAGTTCGCCGTCATCGTCGACGAGCGCCAGTCGGGAGGGGAACCGGGCGGTGGTCCCCTCGAGGAGGCCGGCGAGACTGGTGCCGTAGCGTCCCAGCGCCTTAGCCACCCCGAGACCGCCGGCAGGGGTGGATCCCTTGAGGAATCCTGTGTTCACGAAGGCCTTGGCACCTTTTACGGCACCTTTGAGGTCATAGGACAGCTGTTCAAACACTGTCGCTCCTTTTCTGAGTCTGTGGTTGGTGGTCTCGGTCGTCTCGGTGGTCTCGTACGTGGTCGTCTCGCGCTCCCCCGTGAAACGTACGCGCGGCATGACGAGGGGGCGGACGTCGGGGCGGCGCGCCAGGGCCGGGGTCGTCAAATTACTTTCGTCTACCATACCGGGCCGAGGCCGCCTGGCGTTACCTGGCGGCTCCGAACCCGGGCTGACACCTTCAGCCACATACGTAACAATTGCAACTTTAGCCACAGGGGTTACATTTTGGATGATTAGTGGATAAAGTCACGCTAATGTAACGTCGTTGTCCCAGGAAACGGTTCAGGAGACCGAATCCGTCTACGGCTTGTCGGGGACACGTCGGGACACATGACACGTTTCAGGAGAGGAACCTCAGTAATGAGCGCACGACACCGCACGGCATCGCGGGCAGGCCGCCGCATCGCCGGAATCGCAGCCGCCGCCGTAGCCACGGTCGCCGCCCTGTCCGGGACGCTGCTGTCAGCACCGGAAAGCCAGGCCGCCCCCGGAAACACCGTCGTCCTCGGCGACTCCATCGTCGCCAACCCGGACATCTACAACTGGGCTGCCGGCAAGGGCCTCCCCCTGCCCGACCCGATCCTCAGCGGTTCGGGTTGCGGCACGGACAACCGGTTCGCCAACTCCTACGGCCAGGCGTCCGGCAAGCACGTCGACAACTACTCCTGTGCCGGCGGCTCCTACCGCACCGGTGGCATGCACGTCACCGAGCAGGCAGACCGGGCCAACCGCGGAGGTGCCCTGAACGCCGGCACCAACGAGGTCGTCATCTGGGCAGGCGCCAACGACACCTACCCCTACATCCTCGGCGACAAGCTGCCGGTCTCGCAGATCGAGCGCCAGCTGCGCGACTCGGTGAACCGCACCGTCTCCCACGTCAAGCGCCTCGCCCCCAACGCCAATGTGAAGGTGCTGGGCTTCCCGCACATCACCAACGGCGCCGGCCAGGTCTGCCCGATCAACGTCATCCCGAACGTGCAGGTGCCGAGCGCCCTGATTCAGGTCTCCGACGTCGAGTGGGCTCTGGAACGTGCCTTGCGTGACGGAGCCACCGGCGCCGGTGGCAGCTTCGTCGACCTCAAGGGGCCGAGCCGCGGCCACGAGATGTGCTCGAACGACCGGTGGGTCGTCGGCCTGATCGACACCACCTCCGAGCGTCGTAACCTCCCGCTGCACATGACCGACACCGGTCTGCGTGCCATGGGACGCGCCGCCGCGAACGCCTGACACGTCCCCGTGTCCCCGCAACCGGGGCCCGACGGTCTTCTTCTGACCGTCGGGCCCCGGTTGCTTACGCTGGGACACATGGATCTGGACGGAACGACGTTGCTGGAGGGTCCCCGAGGCCGACGGATGGTGCTGGAGTACGTTATCGCCTGCGAGGACCGCCATGGCCGCGACAACCAGGGAACTGCACATTCCCTGTGGGGTATGGTCCGCCAGGCCGCCGAGTACCTGGTCCCTGTTCCCGAGGCTCGGAGATACGCGTTCCGGTCGTCTGCTGCCCCCGACAGCCCGTCACGAATCTACGAGGACCCTGGTTCCCCACCGGACCCGGATTCCAGGATCACCCCGGAACAGGTTGCCGAGCAGATCCTCCGGACAACCTTGCTTCCCCCGGACCCCGACCTGCTCCTGGCCGCGCTCACCACGTCTGTCGAATCCGCTGTGTACTGGCAGCACCCCGTGGGCCAGGATGTCCTCGCCGGCACAGCCCCCGTGCACGGGGCGCTGAAGAATACTGCCGCCCTCATCGCGGAATCCCCACACACCCGCTGGTGGTCCAGCCCGGCCGATCTTGCCGACCAGTGGTT
Source organism: Corynebacterium sp. CNJ-954 (assembly GCF_001942345.1). Lineage (GTDB taxonomy): Bacteria > Actinomycetota > Actinomycetes > Mycobacteriales > Mycobacteriaceae > Corynebacterium. The sequence goes on along the minus strand of NZ_MKKI01000033.1, from coordinate 8,392 downwards.
CGTCTACTGGGGCAAACGCAGTGAGCGTACCCCGAGCACACAACGCCGTGGACTCAGTGACTGCGACATCCTCGAGAAGCTCACGACCTGGCGAATCGAACAGAAATCGACGGAAGAGAAGTACCGTCGGTCGGCAACCAAAGCACCCCTCTCCGGCTCCGGGGGAGCATGGTGGACAACACCTCCCGCGCCGGCACTCCCCTCGACCAGGACCTTCCCCGGTACAGAGATGCCGGTGGGAGTTCCGCTCCAGGAGGACCGGTTCGGCAGTACAGCCCATGCTTTCCCGTACGCACCGCCGCCGAATCCCCGTATCTACGAAGTCAATGAGCCTGAGGACTGGGTCAGACTGTGCGACGAATTCCCACTCGATCAGACGTACACGCTACGGAGAGAGTGGTTCAAAGTCACCGGACGCGACGGCCGATGGACAGTGCCGGACTGGTCCGCGGTCGCGGAGAAGTGGGATGCCGTCCACCTGACGGTCGCCGGATACCTGCGAACAGCCACCCGCGCAGTTCCGGTGGGTGCCCCTCCCGACGGCACGCAGTATCCGGAACCTGCGGAGACGATGATGGCCGGTTGGTCGCCGGACGAGACCTACTGGTTCCGGGAGCACGAGGCAGGTCCGTTCACCAGTGGTACTCGACGGTGGACCGATAGCGGCAGCGGAGAACTTACTCCGGTCGTCGGAGAATAGGCCCCGTCAGCGGGCGGTGTCCGCCAACAACGGCGTCAGCGTCTCCACCGCCCACTGCGTCCAGAGTGGCCCGGGGTAGGCGACGGCCCAGGCGAGGTTGCCCTCGTAATGTTTGCCGTTGGCCTCGAACGAGGGGTCGTTCCCCTCCGTGAAAGCGTTGTTGGTGATCACCAGGCTGTGTCCGTCCCGGACGGCGGGGATGCTACGGAACACCGCACTGTCCTCGAGCTCGCCGATCCGTCCGTCGGAATTGTCGAGGACGATGACGACATCGGCGGCCAGGTCGTCGACCCGTTCCCCGCCGAGCTGCACGCCCTGAAGCTCCGTGGTCTCCGGGTCTTCATCGAAACCCATCTCACTGAACAATGCCGCCGCATCGCCACCGGCAGGGTTGAGCAGTCTCATCTCGTCGAGCCCGAAGTACTGGATCAATGACACGGTCTTACCGGCGAACTCCGGGTGCTTCTTGCGGACGGCGACCACGGCGTCCTCGGTCTGTTGGACGACCTCGTCGGCCCGCTCCTCCTCGCCGAGCGCCTCGCCCAGGTTGATGAGGGTCTGCTGCCAGTTGCCCACGATGTCGTCCTGGGTCTCCGCGGCAATGACCGGCGCGATGTCCGACAACTGGTCGTAGACATCCTTCAGGTCAAGCTGACTGGCGATGATCAGGTCGGGGTCGGCCGCCGCAAGCTCCTCCATCGGAGGCATCCCATTCTCCGTGTACTCGAAGGTCGCCGCCGGATCCTTGCTCAACGCGTCAAGGGTCCAGGTCTCCTGTTTGACGGTGTTCTCGGGCACAATCACCGGAGTCTCACCCATCGAAGCGACGATGTCGGTGTCCTTGTACCCCACCGCGGCAATGCGTTCCGGACGAGCCTCCAGCGTGCTGTCACCCCAGGGCGAGCTGAACGTCACCGGAGTGAAATCCTCATCGGCGGTGGACGAGGCGTCACCTCCCCCGTCACCGGAGGAACAGGCGGCGGACACCAACGACACGGTGGCTACGAGAGCAACAAGTGTTGACCGCACCCGGGCCGGCCGGTCTCCACCCCACCCGACAGCACGTCCGTGGACCATCGTGACAGCCATGGGGATACTTCTCCTCGGTCAGGGAAACGTCGACCGACTTATCGTACACCCAGGAAAGGCTCCCCTGGCTGACGATGGAGTCCTTCTCAGCGCTTCCGCTTCGTTGCCGTCTCCCCTGTCTTCTTCGCCGCCTCTGCAGCGCGGGCGGCACGGTTCGCGGCACGTACCAGGGGGACGAGGCTGACGATGACAACCACAAAGGGGACAACCCCCAGTGCGGTCACCCATGCACCATCGAAGATGAACGACAGGATGATGATCAGCACCGCCAGCACGGACGTTCCCAACGTCACCGTCCTGGCCATCGGGGCCGCCGCCTCGTGGCCCGCCGTCCACGCGTCGTCACTGGCTTTCGTGGCGGACGTCCGGATCCCCACCGCTCCGGATCGTGGCAGGTCGCCTCGGGCAGCAGCCTTCGTCACCTGCGAGATGACCATGGACAGAACCACCGCCATGACCGCCGGAAACGCCACTGCCATCAATGCATCACTCATGAGCAGCATCCTACGGGACTCCGTTTTCCACCCGTCCAGCCCGTAGTATGTCCCCATGTCACCAACCCCGCCCGACAACGACGGCCGCTCCGGAGATCCTGTCGCCCGCGACAGGCACGGTCGGCCGATCCTCGACCGTTACGGGCGTCCCGTACCCCGTCGTTCCTCGGGCGCGGTTCCGCCGCCACAGGACGCCACCCGCGCCTACGGAGGGGAACACCGGGCGGAACCACGGCACCGGGCGGCAGGCGAGGGCCAGGCCCGGTCGCAGAATCAGGCCCAGCCGCCGCAGTACCGTCGGCAGCCGGAACAGCCGCCACAGGCCGTCCCTTACCAGCCGCCGCGGCAGGAGTACGAGCCGCAACGGCAGTACCGGCAGCAGCCGCCGCCTGAGCAACCGTCCGGGCAACCGTCCGGTCCGCCACCACGGTCCCGACGACCACGCAAGCGTCGGCGGATCCGTCCCCTACGGATCATCGGAGCACTGCTCCTGGTGATCATCCTGGTCGCCGGCGGCACCGCATGGTGGGTCGACTCGAACCTCAACCGGGTCGACGCACTGACCAACTACGAGGGCCGCATCGGCAATACGTCAGGAACGAACTGGCTGCTCGTGGGCTCCGATTCCAGGGCAGGGATGAGTGAAGAGGACGGCGAACGGTACGCCGCCGGTGACCTTTCCGACGGTGGGGCCAGGACGGACACGATCATCGTCGTCCACGTCCCCTCTTTCGGCGGCAAGCCGACCATGGTGTCCATCCCCCGCGACTCCTATGTGTCGATCCCCGGTTACGGCGAGGGCAAGATCAACTCCGCGTTCTCCTTCGGTGGCCCGCAGCTCCTGCAGCAGACCGTCGAGGGCGCCACGGGGATGCGCATGGACCACTACATGGAGATCGGGTTCGGTGGCTTCGGGAAGATCGTCGACGCGGTCGGTGGAGTGGAACTGTGCCCGACCGAAGCCATCGACGACCCGATGGCCGGACTGAATGTCGAGGCAGGCTGCCAGGAGATGGACGGGCCGACGGCTCTGGGCTACGTACGCACGCGGTACACCTCAGCCAACGGTGACCTGGACCGGGTGGAACGCCAGCGCGAGTTCCTCAACGCCGTGGTCTCGAAGGTCGGGTCGTTCGGCACCCTCGCCAACCCTTTCCGGGCCCTTCCCCTGATCAACGCATTCTCCGACGCACTGACCGTGGACGAGGGCGATCACGTCTGGCACCTCGCACGCCTCGCGCTCGGCATGATCCGCGGCGCGGAGCAGCAGACCGTCCCGGTCGGCGGATTCGCCGACACCGACGCGGGAAGTGTGGTCCTCTGGGACGACGGTGCCGCCGAGGAGCTCTTCAGCGAACTGCGCTGACCGGCGCTGACGGGCGCCAACCGGTTGCTGTCAGTTCAGGACGGCGAGCGCGGCGTCGTAGTCGGGCTCGGTGGTGATCTCCGGGACCAGCTGTGAGTGCAGGACGGTGCCGTCGGTGTCCAGGACGACCACCGAGCGGCCCAGCAGGCCGGCGAGCGGGGAGTCGGTGAGAGTCACACCGAAGTCCTCACCGAAGGAGGATCGGAAGGCGGAGGTGGCCTCCACGTTCTCGATGCCTTCTGCGGCACAGAACCGTCCCAGTGCGAAAGGGAGGTCCTTCGAGACGGAGACGACGGCGGTGTTCTCCAGGTCGGTGGCCCGTTTGTTGAACTCCCGCTCGGACGCGGCACAGACGCCGGTGTCGACCGAGGGGAAGATGTTCAGCACCACGCGCTTGCCGCGGAGCGAGTCGCCGTTGACGTCCTTGAGCTCGGCGGACACGGTGGTGAAGTTGGGTGCCTGCTCGCCGACTGCGGGCAGGTCACCGACGGTGTGGGCGGGGGTTCCTTGGAATGCGGTATCAGCCATGCCACCCATGGTGGCACAGATTGCCGATCAGCGGATCGTGACCTCGCGGGCGATGATCGTCTGACGCGACTTCTGCTCCTCCGCGGTGAGGGAGCCACCATCCGCGATCTCGGACAGCGCGGTGGCGATCCGGGCGTCCAGTTCCTGCAACGGTGCCGCGAACTCGCTGGCGTCCATGGTGTTGTCCAGGTCGAATACGGGGACGAGGATGCCGTGGGTGCGGAAGACGCCGGCGAAGCGTGTGTCCTCGCCGAGGTTCAGCTGGCCTGCGGCGTGGACGCGGGCGAGCGCGGGGAGCAGCTGCGCCTCCGTCTCCGGCCGGACCCAGCGGATGTGCGCCTTCTCCCCCGGGTCGATCCACCAGGCGGATCCGGTGATCTCCGCATCCACACGCGTGCTCGGCAGGACCGAGGCGTTGGCCTGGTCGAGGGAGGCGACAACCTGCGGGTTGTCACGCTGGTCCTCGGTGAGCCACCAGTTGAAGTCGTCCCGCACCTGGATCGTCGGCTTCTGGTCGGCGACGAGGAGGGAGGACAGGGCCGGCTCCGAACCGTCTGCGACGGCGACCTCCAGGCTGCTGCCCGGTGCCGCGTCCCTGGCCCAGTCCAGGGCGAAGGCCAGGTCCCGGTTGGGGTTGTCACCGCGGTGCTGGGTCTGCAGGGCGACCAGTGCTTCGCCGCCCTCCTCGTCGGCCCGGACCAGTGCTGCCGCGGCCCCGGGGAGGACGGTGCAGATCGTCACCGTGCGGGTGAAACCGGCGTCCTTCTCCGTCTCCGCGGTGAAGTACGCGGAGGGGACGAACTCCTGCAGCGCAATCAGGTCGGCCTCGGCGGCGAACCCGTCGTAGGGGCGGGGGTCGCGCTCCAGCGCGGCACGCTCGGCGGCACGCTTGGCGAGCTTCGCCTGACGACGGCTCATGCCCTCCGGCAGATCGTCCTGGTTCTTGTTCTTCCTGTTCTTCTTAGCCACGGCCCACAGTCTAGCGGTCAGGGAAGTCTCACGGCGCCGTCGAGCACCCGTCGGGCGTGGTCGGGGTAGTCGGTGGCGGCCCACCTGACACCGTGGCGATGCAGCCAGAGGAGATCGTCCCGCCGGTTGGCGGTGAAGACGTAGGTACGGTCACCGGCGCCGACGACCTGCTGCGGCGCCTGCCGTGCGCGGTACACCGAGAATCCCTGCGACGGGGCGACGTCCATCGGCTCGACGTGTTTCAGCAGGCGCCACAGGACGTACTCCTTCCGCAGGTAGATCCGGTGAATCTTCGGATTCAGGGCGGAGAATCGGGCCAGGGAGCCGTGGTCGAAGGAGATCAGGTGGACAAGGCCGTCCGGGCCACCGTCCGCCAGGCCGGCGGCATGCAGTTCGCGGTTCATCGCCGCCTCGAGACGTCCGTCACGCTCACCGGCGCTGCCCAACCGTTTAGTCTCGACGAAGAGCTCGGGCCGGTAGTCACTGGTCTGTGCGTCCTGGATGAACCCGAGCAGCTCCTGCAGCGTCAGGACACGCTGGGGGCGTTCCGCTGTTCCCACGTTGAACTCCCGGAGCTGCGCCAACGACATCGCCGCGACGGTCCCGGTCCCGTCGGACGTGCGGTCGACCGTGGCGTCGTGGATCACGACGGGGACTCCGTCGGCGGTGAGTCGAATATCACACTCGACCCCGTCCGCCCGCTGCTCAACGGCGAGTTCATAGGCGTCGAGGGTCAGTTCAGGCCGGTAACCGCTCGCCCCGCGGTGCGCGATGATCTTCACGTCCCCCATTGTTACCCGATCCGGCCGATGGTGCGGACCGCCGCACTGTAGTATGACTCCCCGTGGCAGATTTTCCGGCAGGTGTCCGACCCCCTCTGCACGGGGGCCCGGCACGGGACGTCCCGAGCAGGTCGGTCAGCGACACCGCGCTGGTGTTCGAGGGTGGGGCCATGCGTGCCGCATTCTCCTCTGCGATGGTCCAGGCCCTGCTCGAGGAAGGCATCCAGTTCGACTGGACCTACGGCAACTCGGCGTCGGCCGTGCACGTGGCCACGTACCTCTCGAATGACACCCGGCTGGCACGCGACTACTTCACCGTCTTCCCCGGGGACCCCCTCTTCGGCGGGATCCGGCCGTTCCTCCGTGGCGACGGATTCTTCAACGCGCGCTACATCTTCGGCCCCGACGCCCAGGTCGAGGACCGGAGCATGGTGCCGGACTGGGATGCGATCACCGCCAGCCCGGGGAACTTCCGTATCTCCGGCTTCAACGGCCGCAGCGGCGAGACGGTGCACTGGTCACGTGAGGACATGCACGGCCTGGATGATTTCCTGCGCCATGCGCGTGCCTCCGCATCGCTGCCGATCGTCATGCCGCCGACGAAGATCGGCACCGAGGTCTACTTCGACGGCGCGTTCGGTTCCACCGGAGGCATCCCGGTGGATTCCGCGATCGAGATGGAAGGCTTCGACCGATTCCTCGTGGTGATGACGCGCACCCGGTCCTACCGTAAGAGCGCCTCGAAGTTCACCTGGTTCGTGAAGCGGGCGTTTCCCCAGTACCCGGCCCTGGCACAGTCGATGCTGGACCGTCACGCCCGGTACAACCGGACCCGGGACTGGATTTTCGAGCAGGAGAGGCGGGGCAAGGCGTACATCTTCGCCCCGCACCGGATGCCCCTGGGTAACGGCACCCGCAAGCTCAACGAGCTGGCGGAGACCTATGAGGCGGGACTGGCCCAGGCTCGCGAGGAGATGCCGCTGATCCGGCGCTTCCTGCGGGTCTGAGCTCCGCACCCGACTATGCGCCGCGTCAGAGCCGGAAGACTCCCGCATCATCCATGACCTGCTGCAGCGTGTCCGCAGAGGTGTCGAACTGCCCCTGCTCTGTGTCGTCCAGACCGAGCTCGATGACCTCCCGGATACCCCGACGGTTGATCACGGCCGGGGTCCCGATGTAGATCGCCGGGTCGTCATCCCTACCGTACTGGCCGTCGACCAGTGCCGACACCGGCAGAACGACATCCTCGTTGCGCAGGACGGCCCGACTGATCCTGGCCATCCCGACGCCGATACCGAAACTCGTGGACCCTTTCGCGTTGATGATCTCGTAGGCGGCGTCGCGGGTGCGTCGGAAGATCTCACTGACGCTCTCCCCACCGTCGGGCGACTGCGCCAAGCGGACGGGCAACGGTACACCCGCGACGGAACCGGCGGACAGGACCGGAAGCTCGGTGTCCCCGTGCTCGCCGATGACGTAGGCGTGGACCGAGGTCGGGGACACCTGGAAGTACTCCCCGAGAGCGGACCGGAAACGGGCTGTGTCGAGAATGGTGCCCGAACCGATGACCTGGTTCGAGGGAACCCCGGAGATCCTCCACGTGGCGTAAGAGAGAATGTCGACCGGGTTGGACGCCACCAGGTAGATGCCGTCGAAGCCGGAGTCGCGGACTTTACCGACGATGTCCCGGAAAATGGACACATTCTTACCGACGAGATCCAGGCGGGTCTCCCCGGGCTTCTGTGCGGCCCCGGCGCAGATGCAGACGATGGACGCGTCGGCACAGTCGGAGTAGTCGCCCTGGGTGACCCGTGTCCCGTGACCGGACCAGGGCACCGCATGGTTGAGATCCTGGACGTGACCCCAGGTCTTACGCTCGTCCACGTCGATGATGACGAGATGGTCACAGAGTCCCTGGTTCACCAGTGCGTAGGCGTAGGCCACGCCCACGTCCCCCGCCCCGATCAGAACGATCCTCGTACCTGCGCTGGCTCTCATGGCTGCTCCTGTGGGTGTCGGTCGGCGTGCGTGGGCCACGGTGAATCAATCCCCAGCGTACCCCGAGAGGTGGAACACTGCAGGTGGGATGGGATTTAACGGGTGCATTCATATGTTCAACCCATTGAACTTACTAATTCAATAGGCAAATCATTGCGAGGTGCACGGAAACTGACCACACTGGTGGACGGACAAACGATTACCGACAATGAAAGGATCGAGAACATGGCTGTCTACGAGCTTCCCGACCTCCCCTACGACTACGACGCCCTCGAGCCGCACATCTCCGCCGAGATCATGCAGCTGCACCACGACAAGCACCACGCCACCTACGTCGCTGGCGCCAACACCGCCCTCGACGCCCTGGAGAAGGCCCGCGAGGAAGGCACCAACCCCGACCAGATCCGCGCCCTGTCCAAGAACCTCGCGTTCAACCTGGGCGGCCACACCAACCACTCCATCTTCT
>NZ_MKKI01000032.1 GCF_001942345.1 Corynebacterium sp. CNJ-954 | reverse complement strand
AACGAAGCTCAAGTAGTCCGCCAGCGCCGTTCTCCTGCCGCACTCTGTGCGGTGTCGGTCGCTCTGACTCGCATTAATCTACACACCCCACACACACGACACAAAACACCAGGTCACAACGTCACCGGCGGAACGAACCGGGTGTCGGACGGCCGTACGACCAACCCATGCACGTCCTTGGAACTTGGCGCGCGGCGAGCCACACCACCTGGATCCCGCGTCAGACGTAGACCGGACCTGCTCGGCGTCAAAGGTTGTTGTGCCCCGCTGTCAGCAGATGCGGCGAGCTGGCCGCCTCGATGTGTTGAACCGTCGGCTTTCCCGCTTGGTGGAGATCCGGAAGAGACCACTGGGTCGAAGCACTCCGAAGCGTCACGGTCGCACGCCCGTAAGTCCATGAAAGATCACGTTCCAGGCGCATCGACGACACCCCTGGGGTAGATGAGCGCACCGTTACTCGCGGGATGCAGGGATACGTCCGGCTGAGCCGACCTGTCTCCGTGGTTGTCGACGCCGGTGTTGGTCACAAGACGTCCAGGTACCGGGAGCCGCAGTCCCGCGGCACATCGTGACTGCCAGTTCATCCTCCTGCGCCGACGAACTGGTCATAGGCGAGCTTGGCCGACATCAGCACGACCACCACAAGTATGACCCCGCGTAAGAAGCCCGCCCCTCGTCCGAGGACCATCCGGGCACCGATCTGTGCTCCGATGACGTTAGTGACAGCCAGCCCGAGACCAAGCAGCCACAGCACTTCTCCCTGCACCGCAAAGGTGACGAGAGCCCCGAGGTTGGTGAAGACGTTAATAACCTTCGCCCAGGCGGCGCTCGTGATGAAGTCGCCACCAAGTAGGCTGGTGAAGCCCATCATCAGGAACAGTCCGGTGCCCGGTCCAAAGGTGCCGTCATAGACGCTGACGGCAGCCACGAGTGCCAGGAGGGCAAAGACAGCGCGGGGTGCTGACCGAGTCCTGCTCGGAGTGTCAACCTGACCAAAGGACGGCCGGAACAGGATAAACAGGCCGACAGCGACAAGAAGCACGATAATTACCGGCCGCATGAGCTCCTTGTCGACCGATGAGGCGATAATCGCTCCACCGGCCGAACCGGCAACCGCCAGCGGTGCATATCGGAGCGCTCTGACTGCCGCAGGAACTCTGCGTACCAGCACGGCGGCCGAGCTCGCGGTACCGAAGATCGCAGCAACCTTATTCACCCCGAGTGCCTGGGCATTGGACATTCCAGGATTCACGATCATCACCAGCGGAATAAGAATCAGTCCCCCGCCACCGACGACCGCGTCGACCCAACCCGCAACAAGAGACCCGACGACCATGATCGTGATGACTGTAGGAGACAACCCTGTCCATCCTTACTGCATGACCGCCACTGACAGCTGGCACTGCCGGACAATGCCACCACCGGCCAGGTTAGCTGACAGACAACATTCCTTCGCGTCGTCGGACCCGTTCGGGAAGTGGGCCACAACGCAATAGTCCTGTCGCTGGTCATGTTTATCTCCGCCCTGGATGATGGTGACGCCCAGAACTTCCGTCCCCTGCACAGCTGCCCGCTACAAGGCACTCGCTCACTCCCCCGGCACCCCAGGTATACAAGCACAGGAAATGCCTCTCCCGACACATGTCTGAATACCGCACAACACAGGTCGTCCCGATTTGTAGTCACGCAGATCAATCACGGCATCGCCATCAACAGCTCGTTCCGCCCTCCACCTGTGTTGAGATCTGCTTGTGGCGGTCTAAGAACCCGATCACCGACAGCGTCCACAAGAGCATGTACTGCCGAGACATCCGGCGAATGTGCAGGTAACTCCCTCGTTCTTCGCTTCAGCGGGGGTACGCTCCGTGGTAGAATATTGAGGTCGATGAGACCGAGGGAAGGCTGGAAAGATCGTGAAAGACTACCGCACCGAGGACCAGAAGGTCGCCGCTGTCGCCGCGTCAATGACGATGGCCGGCCAGCCCGTAACCGCCGAAGATGAGGCTCGTGGTCGCCGTATCCTGCGCGGGGAGATCTCCGGTGACCAGGCTGTCCTGGAGGTTCTGGAGGAAGAGGGCCTGGCGGACAGTGCCCGCGCCGCCGAGCTGCGCCGTCGGATCGCCGCCGCGGCATAGGCCATGGCCTCGGACGGCGCCACGGCACCAGAGAACTTCTACGGAATCTCCGACTCCTCAAAGCTGGAGCATGTCGCCGGAAGGTCCGCCGCCCAGCGACTCTATGAACTGGAGAGTGGCGATCCTCTGACCAGCTTCACCCGTGAGGATCTCGTCAGGGTTCACACACACCTGATGCAGGACATCTACCCGTGGGCCGGGCAGATCCGTACTACCGAGGTCGGGGCAATGGGCATGGCGATGTGTCGTGCCCGGTTCGTCGACGGTGAACTCGACCGGGTTATCCGTGATATCAGCCGCAAGTCACCGTCGACCACCGACATCGACGCCGCAGTGGACACCGTGGCCGGTCACTGGTCCGAAATGACCATGGTCCATCCGTTTCAGGACGGCAACAGCCGTACCCAAAGATTCTTCTTCGATCAGATGCTCCGGGCAGCCGGGTGGGCGGTGAACTGGACCCAGGTAAACGCTGAACGGGCTCATGCCGCCCGCTACGTCGGCGCGGCCACGGTCGACCCGTCGTATCTCGCGCAGACCCTACGCCCCGCGGTCCACCCGGCCGATCAGATCGCCGCCGGTACACTGACGGCCACTGCGAATACCCGCGACAATCGTGCATCAGCCGAGATCTTCCACGACATGATGGAGTTCAAGCGTTCGCACCCCCGAGGTACTCCATATGAACTGCCGGACGAGTTCAACTCGACAGCTACAGGCACGGACCTGACCGACCAGTAGACGGTCCAGCTGCCACACCGATTGTGTCGGATCCGTTGTACGGCGAACTAAGCGACACCGCCCTATGGGACGTCGACGGCAAGATGCCGTTCGTGCCCTCCGTCGCCGACGAGGACTTCAACCACCCTATGGGATTAACCG
>NZ_MKKI01000031.1 GCF_001942345.1 Corynebacterium sp. CNJ-954 | reverse complement strand
GCTGCCTTGGCAGTCTCAGACACCCCCACCTCGCTGAGAGCTGTCGCAGCGAACCGCCTGCCATCATGCTTGTGGATGTCGTCGCGCAGACCGGCCCGCTTAGCCGCCCGCTTCACCGTCGTATTCCAAGACGTATCCATCACCCGCGTGCCCCTGTTCGTGAGAGCCAGCAGCCCATCGTCACCCTCACCGGCATACAGGTCCAAATGGGCCTCGCACATGTCCACGAAATCGGGGAACACAGGCACCACACGGTAGCTAGCCTCAGTTTTCAGGCCCTTGTCCACCATCGTCTGCTTCCCGTCCACAGTCAGGCGCACAGCAGCCCGCACACGGCCCCGGTCGGACAGGTCGATCACGTAGCCCACCGTCCCGTCTGATTCCACAGAACGCTTCACCTGCCACCTGCGTAGGCCCAGGACCTCTTGCGTCCGCAGACCGTGCACCAGCGCTAGGGCGGTGGGGAACCTGTACCGCTCGGGAACCTGTGCCAGCAGCGCTTTAATCTCCCACAGCTCAGGCAGACTCTTACGGGTCCCGCCCTCACCCACCTTGGGCCTACGGGTTTCCAGATCGACGGGGTTGGCCGGGATTATCTCTTGCCTAGCCGCCCACCTAAACGCTGCCGTGAGGTGCTTCTTCGTTCCATTGTTCGTCGGCGCGGTGTCCGGGAACTGCGCCCACACAGCCTCCCACCAGGCGTTAGCGTCCCTACGGGTCACCTGAGACGCAGGCATAGCGCGAAACGCCCCGGCTTCCCCGTCGACTTCTAATAGCCGTAGGTTCAACTGCCGCACGTTGGTCTGCCGGGTGGACTCCTCCCAAGACGTTGCGGTCTTGTAGTCGATCCACTGCCCCAGCACGTCCGCAACTGTAACCCCCTTAGCCGCCCTCGCTTCACGAGCCGCCCTGTTCCTCTCCTTCGGAGGGAGCCACTCAGCAAGTGTCCCGTCTTCAGTCATACGGTCGATCAGGTTGCGCTCCGCCCGATACCACGCCTCTACAGCCCCCGCCGTCTCAAAGCTCTGCCCACCCGGGGTGTGTCGTTTCCCGTCAGGCCCGGTGAACTTCCCGAACCATCGGCGGCCCTTCCCCTTGGGCTTGCCGTTGTTCCAGGGCTTTCCCCGAAGGACCGTCGCTCTCCGCTGTTGTTCGGCATGGTCTCCTACGTCCTGTCGCTGTAGGGGAACCGTAGGAAACGGCTGCCCCATGATGCGGTTCCCTGCCCCTACAGGGTGTGCTACTGTCTAGCATGTGACCTGCACAAAGACCGGAACCCGCTGGTCTGAACGACCAACGGATTCCATGATAGTGGAGCTATGGGGAATCGAACCCCAGACCTTCGCATTGCGAACGCGACGCTCTACCAACTGAGCTATAGCCCCGTAGTCTCTCGTGGAGACAACACAGAAGATCGTACACCCGGACCCCGTCATTCGCCTAGCCGTGGGGCTCGCCCCACGCTGTAGTCTCAGCCACATGATCCACCTACGTGAGGCCACACTCGACGACATTCCCGACGCCGCAGAGACACTCTCGCTCGCCTTCTCTGACTATGCCTGGACCAACTGGACCGTCGCGCCAGACAGACACGTGGACCGGCTCCGTGACATTCAACGAGTGTGCCTGGAACACATCGCCCTGCCACACGGACTTGTCTACGTCGAGGACACCGTTGTCGCTGTCATCGCTCTCGTCGGTCCCGAAGCTCACGGACGTGTCTCCACGGACATATGGAGCCGCATCCAATCAGCCGCCGGCAACGCGCCGGCTCACGGCGCTGAGGTATCACTCCCGGCACCTCCCATCGCAGGAAGCTGGGAACTGGCCACCGTCGGGGTGAACCCCCGGCACCGGGGGAACGGACTCGGTACGGCACTTATCCGCCACGCACTTGATGCACTGGATGCTGTTTCGGGAGCTCGGACTCCGGTCCACCTGGAAACCTCCGATGCGAGAAACGTAGAACTCTACTCGCGCCTCGGCTTCGCAACTCACGCTGAGACACATCCGTTCGGCGGGCCTGTGGTCTGGTCCATGCAGCGCGAATGAGGCCGTCCCCGGCCGGGCGGAGGCAGCTACCGCCTACTCATAGGAACGAGGTTTCACGTGGAACGGCTCGGGCAGTGCGAGATGACGACAACCGCTACTCGCGCCCTATCCCCGGGTCTTTTCGGCCACATCACCAGCGGGTACAGCAGCTCCAGGAGCAGGAAACAGACGAGAGCTGCCCCGCCCCCACAGGCGCGCCACACACATCCCACACTCCGTCAGAAGATGACGGGAGAGCTGCCTCCACTCCCCTGCCTGGTCATAATCGATGCCACAGGTAGCACGAACGAACAAGACCATGACTCGCCCCGATGCAGCCCAAACGAAAGATCCCCACCCTGGAAGAACAGGGTGGGGATCTAGCATCTTGTGGAGCTGAGGGGAATCGAACCCCTGACCTTCTGCTTGCAAAACACGCGCACCAGGCGTTACAGCCGAACAGCAACAACGCACCAAGTGACATAACAGCAGGTCAACCAGCTAACGGCGTGACACTGCAACACGGTCAACTAAACCTGTAGCGGACTGAAAGCGGACTGTAAACGATCGCCGTCTTCAACAGTGCGGGCAGGGACCTAAGTACCAACCTACGGCCCCTCACGACCAGCAAGCCACAACGGCCAACTCGAAACACGAGGAAAGGCCCTCTCCGGACTCAAAACAGAGAGGGCCTAGCGCGGACCTGACCTAGAAGGTCCACCCACCACTGAGGGGCCGTAGACTGCCCCTCACCGCGCCACGCTAGCCCGTACACCGGCCCCACCGCAGCGTTTTACGCAAGAAACGGGAAAGCCCCCTCACGCCGGAGACCAGTCTGACGCAAGGGGGCAGCCCATGAAACCGGAACTCTACAGCTCCGAACGGGCCGTCATGACGAACGACCCGGCATCACCATACAACGCACAGAGGACGGCGTGGCCCCGATCGAGAAAACGCTCCCACCGTCCCCCGGTGATCTCCACGGGGTGAACCCGTACCTGCGCGCCCTCCTTCCGCAGGACGGTGCGTAATGTCCCGTGACGCTGCACCACCCGCCGCCATGCCTCGGCGAGGCGTCCC
>NZ_MKKI01000030.1 GCF_001942345.1 Corynebacterium sp. CNJ-954 | reverse complement strand
TCCACCTTCGTCGGTTGGCTCATCACCACCCGGGCGATGGTCCCGGCGATCGGGGCGGTGATCGACGCTTCCATCTTCATCGCCTCGATCACCGCGACCGCATCCCCGGCCTCCACGGTGTCACCCACCGCAGCGTTGACGGTGACCACACCGGCGAACGGTGCGGACACCTGCCCGGCCACGCTCGGATCGGCCTTCTCCGCGGTCGCGGTGACCGACTCGACCGAGCGGTCACGCACCCGCATCGGACGGATCTGCCCGTTGACGGTGCACACCACCTGGCGCATACCCTTCTCGTCGGGCTCACCGACAGCATCCAGGCGCACCACCATCGGCGGGTTGCCCTTGATCCGCACCACAGTCTCCTCACCCTCGACCAACCCGTAGAGGAACTGACGGTCAGTCAGGATCGACACGTCACCGAAACTACGACGGTGCTCATCAAACCCGGCGGTCTCCTTGGGGAACAGCAACCGGCTCAACGCACCCCGACGCTGGGCTGACTCCCCGTCGAGGTGTTGTTCCTCCTCGGCCGGCACCGACACGGTTCGGGTGGCGGTGTTGTCGTCGCGTCCCTGCAGTGCCCGGCTGCGCAGCGGTTCGGGCCAGCCACCCGGCGGAGTACCCAGCTCACCGCGTAGGAAAGCGATGACACTGGCGGGGATGTCGTAGCGCTGCGGATCGGCAGCGAAGTCGGCCACACTCACCCCGGCGCCGACCAGGTGCAGCGCCAGGTCCCCGACGACCTTGGATGAGGGGGTGACCTTGGTGGGACGGCCCAGCAGTTCGTTGACCCCGGCGTAGGCGTTTTCGATCAGTTCGAAACGATCCCCCAACCCCAGGGCGGTGGCCTGGGTGCGCAGGTTGGACAATTGTCCACCGGGGATCTCGTGGGTGTACACCCGGCCAGTGGGCCCGGCCAGGCCGGACTCGAACGGGCCGTAGAGGGCACGCACGGCCTCCCAGTAGGGTTCCAGCGAGTTCACCGCGTCCAGTGACACACCGGTGTCACGCTCGGTGTGCGCGAAAGCGGCGACAATGCCCGACAGCGACGGCTGCGAGGTTGTCCCCGCCAGTGCGGCGGAGGCACCGTCGACGGCGTCGACGCCGGCGGACGCGGCGGCGAGGTAGGTCGCCAGCTGGCCGCCGGCGGTGTCGTGGGTGTGCAGGTGCACCGGCACATCGAAGTTTTCCCGTAGTGCGGTGACCAGGGTCTTCGCCGCGGCGGGGCGTAGTAGTCCGGCCATGTCCTTGATGGCCAGGATGTGGGCGCCGGAGGCTACGATCTGTTCGGCCAGGCGCAGGTAGTAGTCCAGGGTGTAGAGGTCCTCGTTCGGGTTGGACAGGTCCCCGGAGTAGGCCATCGCGACTTCGGCGACGGCGGTGTTGGTGTCCAGTACCGCGTCGATGGCCACACGCATCTGGTCGATGTCGTTGAGTGCGTCGAAGATGCGGAAGATGTCCACACCACTGGTGGCGGCTTCGGCGACGAACTTGGTGGCGACGATGTCGGGGTAGGGGGTGTAGCCGACGGTGTTGCGTCCGCGCAGCAGCATCTGGATGTTGGTGTTCGGCATCGCCGCGCGCAGCTGGTCGAGGCGTTCCCAGGGGTCTTCGTGGAGGAACTGCAGGGCGACATCGTAGGTCGCCCCGCCCCAGGCTTCGACACTGAGTAGTTCGGGGGTCAGGTGGGCCACAGCCTCGGCGGCGTCGACCAGCGGGTTGGTGCGCACCCGGGTGGCCAGCAGGGACTGGTGGGCGTCGCGGAAGGTGGTGTCGGTGACACCGAGTGCGGACTGGGTGCGCAGTTGGCGGGCGAATTCTTTCGGGCCGAGCTGCAGCAGCAGGTCGCGGTTGCCGCGGGGAAGGGCGGTGTCGTCGGTGTTGTCGCCGGTGTGGCGGGCGTCCCTGTCCGGCACGGCGTCGGGTAGCTTGCGGTGGGGGACCACGTCGGTGGGACGGGTCCCGTTGGGCTTGTTGACGGTGACGTCGGCGAGGTAGTCCAGGATCCGGCCGGGTTCGTCGTCGGCCGGTGGGGCGGTGAGCAGGTGTGGGTGGTCGGTGATGAAGGAGGTGGCGATGCGGTGGTGGCGGAAGTCGTCTTCGCGCAGCATTGCGCGCAGGAAGCCGATGTTGGTGGCGACCCCGGAGACGGTGAACTCGTTGAGGGCGCGTTCGGCCCGGGTGACGGCCTGGGCGAAGTCGGCGCCACGGCAGGTCATTTTCACCAGCATGGAGTCGAAGTGGGCGGTGATCTCCCCGCCCAGTGAGGCGGCCCCGTCGAGGCGGACCCCGGCCCCGCCCGGGGAGCGGTAGGCGGTGATCGTGCCGGTGTCGGGCCTGAAACCGTTGGAGGGGTCCTCGGTGGTGATGCGGCACTGCAGGGCCGCTCCGCGGGTGACGATGGTGTCCTGGTGCAGGCCCAGATCATCCAGGGTCGCGCCGGCGGCGATGTGCATCTGGGATTTGACCAGGTCGACGGAGGTGACTTCCTCGGTGACGGTGTGCTCGACCTGGATGCGTGGGTTCATTTCGATGAACACGTGGTTGCCGTCCTCGTCGACGAGGAATTCGACGGTGCCGGCGCCGCGGTAGTTGATGGATTCGCAGAAGCGCACCGCGTCGGCGCAGATTGTCTCGCGCAGGGTGGGGTCGAGGTGCTGGGCGGGGGCGATTTCCACGACTTTCTGGTGGCGGCGTTGCAGGGAGCAGTCGCGCTCGTAGAGGTGGATGACGTTGCCGTCGCCGTCGCCGAGGATCTGGACTTCGATGTGCTGGGGGTTGATCACCGCACGTTCGATGTAGACCCTCGGGTCACCGAAGGCGGCTTCGGCTTCGCGGGAGGCTTCAGCAGCCCGGTCGGCGAGTTCGTCGGCGGTGGCGACAAAGCGCATGCCGCGGCCGCCGCCGCCGGCGACGGCTTTGAGGAACAGGGGGTAGGTCCGCCCGTCGGCGTAGGAGACGAGTTGTTCGATGTCGGCGCTGGGTGGTGAGTCATCCAGGATGGGCAGGCCGGCTTTTTTGGCAGCCTCGACGGCGGCGGCTTTGTCGCCGGTGAGGTCGAGGGTGTCGGGGTCGGGGCCGATGAAGGTGATGTTGTTGTCGGCGCAGCGTCGGGCCAGGTGCGCGTTTTCGGATAGGAAGCCGTAGC
>NZ_MKKI01000029.1 GCF_001942345.1 Corynebacterium sp. CNJ-954 | reverse complement strand
CCTTCGGGTATCCGAACCCGGATGCGGTGATCGTCACCAAGGCCTTCGCCGGCGCCTGAGAGATCAGGGCTACGGGGGTGAACCTCCTCCTCGATCAGCTCCCGGGCACTGCCCGCACCACTTTGCAGCAGCACCGTTTTCCTGCCTGTTCCCGCAGGAGTCACGGTTCTCGGAACGCTCGCCGCCGGTGTCTTGTAAACCTTTAGTTTGATGAGGCATGAGTTCTCTTGATATTAATATAACTATCTGTTGCTTTCTGTTAGGGCGGCGGCAGTGCAAGGGTCACCATCTAAGGATCTGAATGATCTCCTCGGCAATGTCGCCGGGCTCTAGGGTGTCGGACTGGGAGATGTCTTCCACTTCACGGAAGGTTCTGTTTCATCGTCGGCATCTTCTGCGGCCGTTGTAGATGTTGCCGTGGTAGCTGTTGTGGCCTCCGGTTTCGTGGCAGTATTTTGGGTACGGTGATCCAGTCAACGTCGCCGGCGTCGCCGGTGACGCCGGAGGAGCCCCGCTATCAGCCGAGGAGGCCCGTGTTCCGGAAGATCATGCGCTTCGGTCTCGTTGGGGTCGTCGGCGCGGTCGTCGACTTCACGACTATGGCGCTTCTACTGTTCTTCGGCTCCCCCTCTGCCGTTGCCAGGGGTAGCAGCTACATCATCGGCAGTACGATGGCGTACTTCGTGAACAGCTACGTGACGTTCAATGGCAAGCGAACGAGGTCAGAAAAGCTCCGGGCTGCCGTATCGTATGTGGCGTGTTTCATTGTTGCGGTGCTGGTCAACGGCGTCATGCGGCACTCCCTTCCCTCGCTGCCGAACCTTGTCTTTTGGTCCTGGTTCGTGTCGCAAGGTGTGGCGACGACACTGAACTTCCTACTGCAGAACTTCTGGGTCTTTCGCAGGGCTTGAAGCAGAAACGTGTTCAGTGTCGCTTCCACCAGTCGCTCGGTGCGACCCTGATGCGATTTCCGGCCGAGCGTGCACGTCACAGAGTGATCGCAGAACCACGCCATATATCGATCACATTCACAGCGCATACTCTTCGACAAGCTCAGGCGATGCCCTGAGAGCGTCCCGGAAACGCAGATGGGCTGACTCTCATAAGGTAGGCATGCGCGTCCTAGGTTAAACAGGCCCAGGTATGGCCGTTTTTTCGTTCGCCTCGTGGGGAAAATAGGGGAGTACCCACTGAGAAAGGAAGCCTCGAATGACTTACCCCACTGATCGCCCCGCCGTCTGGTTCATCACCGGCACTTCCCGCGGCCTGGGACGCGAGCTTGTGAAGCACCTCTTGAACCGTGGCGACCGTGTGGCGGCGACCACGCGTTCCGCCGAGCGGCTCCTCACCGGGCTGGAAGGAACCGACACCACCCACTTGCTGCCCTTGCAGGTGTCCCTGACCGATCAGGCGCAGGTCGTCGACGCGATCACTGAGGCGACCGCGCGCTTTGGAAGCATCGATGTTGTCGTCAACAACGCCGGCTACGGGCACCTCGGCGCCGTCGAGGAAACCAGCGAAGCTGATGTCCGCGCCATGCTCGATGTGCAGGTGAACGGCACGTGGAACGTGATCCGTGCGGTCCTGCCACAGATGCGTGCTGCCCGCTCGGGACACATCATCAACGTCTCCTCGATTCTCGGCGTGCTGTCTTTCCCCGGCTGGGGACTGTACTGCGCGGCGAAGTACGCGGTCGAAGGTCTTTCGGAGTCGCTGGCTGCCGAAGTCACCGATCACGGTATCCGGGTTTCGATCGTCGAGCCGGGCTACTTCAACACCGATTTCCTGACCGACAACTCTCTCGCGCTGGCTACGAACGTGTCAGATGCGTACCCCGCGATCCGTGAGATGATCTCCGTGCACCAGGCGATGCCGGGTAGTCAGCTCGGTGACCCCGTCAAGGCGGCTGCGGCGTTCGTGACGATCGCGCAGCAGCAGACCGGACCGCTGCGTCAGCAGCTCGGATCCGATTCCTCCGGCCTAGCCGAGGGGAAGGCTGATTCCCTCAAGGCCGATATCCTCGCTGGGCGCGACCTCGCACACAGCACCGATTACGTGCGCTAACAGATCGCTCGGACACGCCCGCGGCGGGCGAATTAGATCCGTGTTCGGCTGATCCGATTCGGCCGCTGCCTGCAGGTCACGCGCACTCATCCTTCGGAGGAAGCACGCCCATGCCCATCATCCACATCACCGCCCCCGCCGGGACGTTCAACAATCACACTCGCGACGAGCTCGCTGAGCAGCTGACGACCATCGCTCTCACGCACGAAGGCCTGCCGCTGACCGCTTTCGTGCGGAGTACCGTGTGGATCTACATGCATGACCTCACCCCTACACACGTCTATCACGGCGGACAGACCGCCAGGGCATCGGTGACTACCGTAGAAGTGAACGCGTTCGCAGGAGGACTCGACGACATGGCGAAAGAGCACATCATCAGTGACTTCACCCACGCCATCAAGCACGCCGCCAATATGCCCGATGACGCTCCCGCGCCGGTCTACATACTCTTCCGTGACATCCAGCCCACCAACGGGGGAGTGTTCGGCAGCACGATCAGCCTCGACGAACTCCGTCACCCAGACCCGGACGCACGCCCGATCTGACCACGACACCTGGGAGAATACGTGTCATGAGCAATCCGCATAAAGAACTTGGACAGTTCCTGCGTCGCGCCCGTGCAGATCGCAACCCGCAGGAGACCGGACTGCTCCCAGACGACCGAGTCCGCCGGGTAGCAGGACTGCGACGCGAAGAAGTCGCGCTCCTCGCCGGTGTATCCACCGACTACTACACGCGCCTCGAGCAGGGACGTCGCATCGTCCCATCCCGGCAAGTGCTCGACGCGATCGCCAAAGCGCTCACCCTCGACGACGCGGAGCGTGCCTACCTCCATCAGCTCGCTCGCACATCGGACGCCCCTGCGCCGCGCCGCCGCGCCGCAGTGCAAAGAGTGCGGCCCGCACTGAGGCAACTCCTCGACTCCCTCTCCGCACAACCAGCACTGATCCTCGGCCACCGCACGGACATCCTCGCGACGAACACACTCGCTCGCACCCTGTTCGCGGACTTTGAAGCGATGCCCGCTAAACACCGCAACTACGCCCGCTGGATGCTCCTCAGCGACGAGGCTCACAGCCTCTTCATCGACTGGGAAGAACAAGCGCGCAACGCGGTCGAGGCCCTACGCCTCGACGCGGCTGCCAATCCTGACGACCAGGGCACGCAACAACTCGTCGGCGAACTCTCTATGATCAGCCCTGAGTTCCGCAACTGGTGGTCACAACACCGCGTTCACCAACGTACCCATGGCACCAAACACCTCGACCACCCCATCGTCGGGAACCTCGAAATCCACTTCGAGACCCTCTCACTGCCGGGCGACCAGCACCAAACCCTGTACATCTACACCACGGAACCCGGAACCTCCTCTCACGAGGCCCTCAACCTATTGATGAGCGAGACCCACACTATGCCGCCCTCCCCGACACGACATTCGTCCTAAAGCTACCGTTGTCGCACACATACTGGGACTGTCGAACGAATAGGTGACAGTCGCGGTGTTTGGGCCACGAGGTCATGGTGGTAGCTCATTGTGCAGCGCTCCTAGCTTGGGTTCGTGGTTACCGGCGTAGCGCCAGTGAGGATGTCGCTAACATCTGACCACTGGGCCTACAGGCGCCGGTAGTGCTCTTTGCCCTCATCGGTGATGGTGAGGATCTTCCGGGCAGGACCGGTCTCCGGGGTTTGCCAGTGACTGGTGATGTAGCCGGCGTCCTACAGTTTGCTTGGTGTTGTTGCAAAGTGGTGTTGGTAGCGTCGGGAAACCGATCTCGACAGGGCTATCTGACCTCTCGGCCCTGGTTTAAGCGCCTGTGAAGGCCTTGGCCACGATCACTGCATCCGGGTTCGATTGC
>NZ_MKKI01000028.1 GCF_001942345.1 Corynebacterium sp. CNJ-954 | reverse complement strand
ACGTGATTGAAGGTGATCACGGCAGGTTGAAGCGGATCCTGGGTCCCAAAGGCGGCGGCTTCAAGAAACCGGTGTCGGCCTACCGGACACTGCAGGGCATGGAGGCGATGCACGCGCTACGCAAAGGTGAAGGAGTGGTGTTCGCCTTCGGGTGTGCGAACGCGGATACGGTGATCGTGGCCAAGGCCTTCGCCGGCGCCTGAGATACCAGCACGCGGGGTCGGGAACTCCTAGCATGATCAGCTTTCCGACACCACCACCCCAAATTGCAACAGCACCCGTTTGTCCAGTTCGGGGCCGTACTTCTGTACCCACCGGTGAGAATCGTGGTGTGATCCACCGGTGCGCCGCGTTCGGTCAGCATCTCCTCGAGATCCCTGTAGGACACTCCGTAGCGGCAGTACAAGCGCACTGCCCACAGGATGATCTCTTGAGGGAAGTGGCGACCGGAGAAGATGCTCATGCTGTCTGATGCTGGTTGACCGACCCCAACTTTGCAACAGCATCGTTGAAGGTCTCGGAAACCAAGCCGGGGCAGTTCATGGTGGTCTCGGGGGTGGGTGGACTTGGGCATGTGGCAGTCCAGTACGCTGCTGCGATGGGGATGCGTGTCATCGCTGTGGATATTGCCGATGACAAGCTTGCGCTGGCTAAGAAGCATGGTGCTGAGTTCACCGTCAATGCTGCAGATGTTGACCCGATCACTGCGGTGCAGGAGTGTACCGGTGGGGGAGCGCACGGGGTGCTGGTTACTGCTGTGCATCCGCAAGCGTTCGGTCAGGCGATTAATATGGCTCGCCGTGGTGGGACGATTGTGTTCAACGGTTTGCCGCCGGGGGAGTTCCCGGCGCCGATCTTCGACATTGTGCTTAAGGGGCTGACCATCCGGGGGTCGTTGGTCGGTACCCGCCAGGATTTGGTGGAGGCTCTGGATTTCTATGCTCGTGGTTTGATTCATCCGACGGTGCATGAGTGCGGTCTTGATGGCATCAACGTTGTGCTTGGGGACTTGGAGGCTGGCAAGGTTGATGGTCGCATGGTGATCCGGTACTGACGACTAAGCTATTGTCTCCTCTGGTGTCGAGCATCTGCATCTGGTCGATGGTTCACTTTCTGCAGGGGCTCATCTGCGGTTTTCGTACACGGGAACAGAGGCTTAAGGGAACTACACGTGTTCCTGCAGGCTGCTCTTCTGATGGGTTTTGATCTGCGGTCTATGAACGGGTGTTTCCCCTCGGCTGCACACGGCACGCCCGTCACTGGCCGCGCCTATCAGCAGCACCGGATTCTGCAGTGGCTATTATCGTCCTGTGAGCCTGATTAATCCACTACATGATGATAGAAGCAGAGAAGCGCAGTTCGAAGGGGGTTCGAAAGCGCTCAGCGCACTGCTGCTGTGGGGCCTAGTCGCCCTGCTGACGACAGGGATGGTCGGTTTCGCCATCGGCGGAGTGTTTGACCAGTTCAGGATCGTCAGCCTCAACAGCGTCTTCTCAACCTGGGACACCAACATCCCGCTAGCTGTGCGGGGTGTGGCTCTGCCGCTCGGCATCCTCGCCTCGATCTTTACTGTCGGGCAGTATGGAAAATGGAACCATCGATACACAGGAGACAACAGATCGTATACTGTGGCTGGTCCGCTGACTCTGATCCTCGTCGGGCTGGCAGGTGGTACGTGGATAGCCACGACAATGTGGGTTGAACCTGACGCTGTGGGCACTGCGGTGGACCCGGTGTTCTTTCGGGATGAGCTCTGGGGGTGGGGAGCATGGTGCCTCTATGCTGCCCAGTGGTGGCTTCCCGGCATGTTTGCCACACTCGCGGTCGTCAGCTATGCGGGCCGCATCGTAGCACGTCGGCGTCTTGGAGCCAGAAACCGTCTCGTCACAGACCTGTTGCGCACCGGGAGCCTCGTCGAGGCCGAGGTTGTTGATGCTCCGCTGCCGATTCCGGATGCCTCTCGTATGGCAGCATCGCTGGTGGTGAAGTTTAAAGATGCCGAGAACCATGACCGGTGGGTGCGCTGCTTCGTATTGCTAGCACCTCAAAGCATGCCGACCGTGGGGGATAGGCGGCCCCTCGTCTTTGATCCGCGACAACCCGGCAGTACGGAGCGGATCTTCTTGTCCCCGAGCGGGGGAACAGCGCCCGAGGACTTCCAACCAGTCACCACAACTTGATGAGCGTTGATCCACAGGGATTTACGAGTGGATAGTTCGTACCAGTACCATCGATATAGTCTAAGCAGTGTTGCTAGGGTGTGCGAATATCCAGTGCTCGGGAAGATGTAAGTTCTTTTCGACATTCAATCAGGCAAGAACGCCTGTTCAATTACGTCACTGTGACGTAATTGAACAGGCGTTCGTACCCTCATGGGCCGCGGCCGAGGCACGCGGTATCTGCTTTTCGATATATGAAGTAGATGTAGAACAAATGGCACGATTAGCCACTTGAACTGGAGCGATTGAAGTCGAAAACGCCACCGTGGAGAATAAGTCCATCGTTCCGAGCACAGTGATGATGCTGACCATACAGCACCACCACCCACCCCTGAAGGTCTACGTTCGCTTACGAACACAACCTAAGCTAGTGAACGACAGCGATCTTCGACCCGCCACACTTCGGCCATCTCACGGGATCGCCGATAATTGATATTATGACACTTCAGAGGATCTGCCCTAGTTTTGGACGCCCACGCAAATGCCCCTGCGCAAGCACTGTGACGTACAGCCACCCCGACGATGATCGATACTGCGCATCTACAGTGTACGGCGTGACGCAGTCTGTTCGTGTAAACCGCAGCGCATCTCTATGCTTGCACACTAGGACACGCCGCAGGCACGGTCTATAGCGCCCCGGCGAGCCAGCATCCCCAACAATCCTAATCTCTAGTTCCCCCATTACCGACCGCTCGTCAGTGTATTCAATATAGAGAACAATGATATCATCGATCTTACGCTGAACCTCACTATATCAACTAGATATAATGACGACAGATGAAGAATATACCCGAAATGAAGTAATGAGCAGAAGGTTCATATGATCAGTACCGAAGTTGCCCTACTTGGGTTCGCCGATTCTTTCAACCTACTCTTATGGGCGATCATCATATTCGGTACGATACGAAACCAGAGCGCCAAAAAGTTAACACTTCTGGTCACCTCAGACTGGGCAGGGATCCTATCAGCCGCGTACCTAATTCTCCTGGCATTCAATACACTTGGTATCAATGCCCCACAAACAACCGAGTCTCCGTGGCTAGGGATCCTACTTGCCATATTAGGAGTACTAGGATTACTGACCATCAATAAAAGTGGTAGTATAGTAACTAGGTCTATCGATTTTTCGAATAAAATATTCCGGTCCCGGACCCGCATAGTGGGCGGCGGGGTAGCGTTAGGATTCGTACAGTCGCTAACATCTGTACCATTCATCGGAGGGGTTCTTTCACTTATTAATTCAGAAAACGGTTCCAGCTTTACCGCGTCGATGATCATCTATTCACTTATTGCAATATCTACAAGCCTGGTCATTCTTGCTGCAGGAATCGCACTGAAAGGCAGGTTGGCCAGCATAAGAATCAGCCCCAGGATGACAAGCTTAGTGACCTCTGTTCTACTCATCCTGGTCGGTGCAGTGCTAGCAATAAACAGCTAGCCACGCCATAACAACGGCGCGATTAGCTGCCTAAATCCCGCCCACTACCAGCGGTACCACCATTTTCCGTCAGCATGCTTCGAGCACGGGCGCGTCTGCTCCAACGGAACGCTGGTCGGCTTGAACTTGATCGTCATCCAAGATGCATTGCACGTCACGACATTGCGGTACGGCCCGTGCCAGCCCGGGGCGGCCTGCGCAGCGGGAGCAAACAACAGTGACGCGGCCACGGCGACGCTTGCCGCGAACCCGATTTTCTTCTTCATTGAGCATCCTCTCAGTGGAGATCGTCCAAAACGTCAACCCTCCATTTCGGAACAGAGGGGTCCAATAACGCTTACCGAAAGCTAACCAGTAAGTGCATTTCGGACCATAGCAAGGTAGTGGCGACCCTACAAGGGCCGCAGAATCTTCCCCTCCATCGCGGAGCCCTCGATTCCACTTGCTGTACTGCGCAGAGTGAACCCACATCGGCACATCCGCGCTAGTCACGGTAGTGCGCCTGCCGAACGCTACAGCCACCCAGGCACTTCACAACACGATGCGAACCCTCGACCTCCGCTTGAGGTCACGGGGGTAGTGCACAGCAATCACCGCAGTCACGTTCACTGACAGCAAAAACCCAGCAAAACAGCGTTCAACCACCTCACAGCACACAGAAACAGGGGGTAACACCCCCGGGCAGTGACTCACCTAGAGGTATCGCAGTGAAGTTAGCCCCGCTAACCTCTCGAGAGCGTCACCAGCAGCCCGCCGACTACC
>NZ_MKKI01000027.1 GCF_001942345.1 Corynebacterium sp. CNJ-954 | reverse complement strand
CGGCGGCTTCAAGAAACCGGTGTCGGCCTACCGGACACTGCAGGGCATGGAGGCGATGCACGCGCTACGCAAAGGCCAAGGAGCGGTGTTCGCCTTCGGGTATCCGAACCCGGATGCGGTGATCGTCGCCAAGGCCTTCGCCGGCGCCTGAGAGATCAGGGCTACGGGGGTGAACCTCCTCCTCGATCGGCGTCCGGGCACTCCCCGCTCCACTTTGCAACAGCACCCTTCGCGAGGGAGTCGAGGTACACCGCACTCGCCGACCCCGGATCCCACACCAGCTCGTAGAACATCTCGACCTGCGTCCCGTCCTCCCGGACGATGCGACGTGAGGCCATTCCCTCCTTGACGTGCCGCTCCGGAAGGACGACTGAACCCATTCCCTTGTCGGCCCAGCCGGGCAAGGCACTGCAGTGGGTGACCTCCATCTCCGCACGTTTCATCGACCGTCCGGCCTCGGCGAACATGTCGGACACCATGCGGGTGATTCCACAGCCGTGACGGCACAGGATCAACTCGCGTTCGGCGAGTTCGTCGACGGTGATCGTCTCGCCCGCCCCCTCGTCCGTCGGGTCCACTAGCACCAGGTAGTCGGAATCGATCAGGCGGTGACTGTACCCGGGCAGGGACCCGAGTGCCGGCACGATGATCATGTCGAGGCTCCCCGCCTGCAGGAACTCCTCCAGTGGTTCCAGCTCAGCCTCCAACAGCATCACGTCGTGACCGGTGGCCAGGGCATTCGGGCCGTGGATGGCGTCTTTGAGCTGCCCGACGATGGTCTTGTCGATCTTCGGGGAGATTCCCACCCGCACGGTGCCGGAACGGCTGGAGGTGAAGGACTCCGCCTCGACTTCCATCCGGGTCACGTCGGTGATGATCTGCTTGATGCGGGGCAGCATCGCAGCCCCGAACGCCGTCGGCGACGTCCCCCGGGGGTTACGGAGGAAGATGCGCCCGCCGAGATGTTCCTCAAGCTTGGCGATGCTGATGGACAATGCCGGCTGGGTGACCCCGAAACGACGCGCGGCCGAGACGAATGACCCCGTGTCCGCCACCGCGTCGGCGTAGCGCAGGGATTCGAGTGTGAGTCTGGCCACCATGGAATCATGTCCAACTTCATTTAGGTCAAGTGCAGGTAAAGAATTATCCCCCTTGATCATCGTCGCTGTCAAGATTGGGAATTATTCCCCCCATTCGGGGTTCCCGTATTTACTTCTCTAATACTTCACGACCACCGCATGCGACAGGCGGGATTAACCGTAGATATCCAATTATATACCTTCGAGAATAAGTGCCCCGCCTAGTCGTTAGCGATGCCATATTACATATCGTGGCGCCCTATTTGCGCGTGACATGGCGCCAGCTATTAACCATCATTCGCGCGTATATTAAATCATCGTTATATACGCCAGGACATTCGCATAGGTGACATTTATTGGGGGTAATTAAAATGCGCCCGCAACTGTTGGTTTGACAATGATCAGAGATTTAGGATACCCCCGGTATATACTGCCTCAGTATCATCAGAACGTCTGGTGATGCCCGTAGTTCACGAGGAGAACTATTCATGAGACTGAAAAGGACAACAACCAGATTCGCGGTCGCGAGCTTGGCTATTTGTGTCACTGCCGGAGTCACTGCAGGAACTTCTTCAGCTGAAGAAGTTCCCGCTGCTGCAAACACCTCGATCAGCCACACGCAGAGTATTGCCCCGAGTCTTCTTCCCTCTATTCCGGCGCCTGCTGGACCAGCCGATAATATTTCAGCCGGAAGGCCTGGTTTTTCCCCAGATCGGATAATTGCGGGAGACAAGCCGTTCATCCCTGCCGAAAACAACGGTCTTGTCCAGGATAGGAGGCAGGAACAACTGATTGCGCAAACATTGGATGGCGCTGCGGATGGTGCTGCTATCGGTGGTGGCAATGGAGCTGTCAGTGGAGGCGCCCTCGGTGCGGCCACGGGGGCGGCGATCGGCGTCGCACCGGGCGCCCTAACCGGCGCGGCAATAGGAGGGTTCGGCGGAGGTGTTGCTGGCACTTTTGCTGGTGGCCTTTCGGGAATGGGTATGGGTTGCCTCGCTGGACTGCCTGCGCTTGTGGTGGGTTGTATCCCCGGTGCGGTCATTGGCGGAGCTATCGGTGCTCCTGTCGGTGGCATATGGGGGATGGGTGCCGGAACAGTAATCGGAGCTCCAGCTGGCGCTGTGACAGGCGCCGGTGTGGGCGCGGCCGTTGGAGCGCCTGTCGGGGCAGCATTGGGCAGTACCACAGGTGCGATCTCAGGTGCCGTGACCGGAGCGGCGACTGCCGCTTCTGAAGCAAACAGTCAGTGGGCACATCAGAACCTCCGTGACCTGGAATCGTGGGCCTATGAAGATGCTGCGGCGAATTAGGTTCCTCCGCAGAGGCATGCTGGAATAAGGCAACCCGTGTTTTCGCCACCTGTCTGCTGTTGTCGGCGACGATCTGTTCCGCCACCGCCACTGCGGGGGTGGCGTCGCCCGCCACCACGACGGTGGTGACCTACGGTGACTCCTACACTGCCAACCCCAGTCAGCTTGTCGGCATGGCGAATCAGTATGAGGAGCTCAAGCCGTTCCTCACCGACTACCCGCGCACCGGGCAGCTGGAGTCGGGCAAGGAATGCCTGCAGGCACCCGACAACTGGCCGCGTCTGCTGCAGGACGAGGGGATGGACGTCCGCGACTGGTCCTGCACCGCGCAGACGCCCCCATGGTTCGCACACCCTTGGCAGAACGATGAGATCTACATCCGGTGGCGGGCGGGCGATCGCGGTATCCATGTCGGTCGAGCTCTGGAATCGCCGACCCTGAAGCCCGGTCCGGATTGCTGTATGGTTACATTTCGATAACAGACTCCGAGAGGACCAGTGCTCATGCCCCTGACCATCCAAGCGATCATTGCTACTGGCATTGCCGCTGCCCAAGCGCTTAGCTCCACCAATCCGATCGGCGACATTGCTTCCGAGATCAGCGCCTCGCCGAAAGACAGCACTCTCACAACCGCCCACGCCTCAGCGTTTGCGGGAGCACCTATTGTGATTCTAGGCGCTCGACTCAATCCGGATTGTGCACCGGCCGGTGTGCTGAACTCCAGACTCGACCGCGCTGCCGCTTTCGTCCGCCTGCACCCAGCTAATCGGGTTATCGTCACTGGCGGTGCTACCCAGGGTGGTTGCTTTACTGAAGCTCAGACCATGGACTCTTTGCTGCGTGCTCGACTGGTGGTTAACCCAATCATCCAGGAAGGAGCCTCAAGCTCGACGGTGGAGAACGCCCGCAACGTTGACCGCATCATCCCGGACACCCCTAGCGTGCTGATTAGCAGCCAAGACCACCTTCCTCGGGCGATGAAGAACTTTGCCGATGTTGGTATCCGTACCTTCCCGGTTGCAGCATTCTAAGAGAAGTCAGAGCGGTGTTGGTTTCAGTCTCGGTCATCTTGTAATCAGAGACCTAGGTCCTGAAGACTGACAGCAGCGACGTGAAGCACAATCCCCTTCGTTGAAGTGGTATCCCGTGTACGATCGATCCGTCGTGCGCTCGACGATTAAGCAGAGGACACCATTGTTGACCATCAAAAAAGCCCCCGCAGCCTTACTCACTGCCTGCCTTATCGGTGCTGCCCTTGGCCCGGCAGCACACGCGCTCAACAGCGTTAACGGTGTTGATGTCTCCAGTCACCAGAACACCGACGGGCCGATCCGCTGGATCGAGACCTCGCTATCCGGGCAACGCTTCGCCTATGTTAAGGCCACCGAAGGTACGGGCTACATCAACCCCACCTACCTGGCCGATTCCAACATCCCCAAGTACGTCGGCATGGCCGTTGGCTCCTACCACTATGCCCGGCCCAGTTTGGCTCCTGGCTCCGCCGTGTCGCAGGCTCACTTTTTCGCTAATACCTCCATAGTCAGCCATTTCCCTACCTTGCCGCCGGTGCTGGACATTGAGGATTCCGGTGGTCTGAACCCTACCCAGCTACAGGCCTGGGTCCGCGAGTACCTTCAGGTGGTGAAGCTTCGTACGGGCCGCGATGCAATGATCTACACCTACCCCAACTTTTGGCGTACGGCGATGGGTAACACCACTGAGTTCTCTGATCACCCACTGTGGATCGCCCACTATGGCACGAACACTCCTGACATCCCCGGCGGGTGGGAGTATGTCACGATCCATCAATACAGCAGCACCGGTCGAGTAGCGGGGATCAACAACCCCGTTGATTTGAACCGCTTCAACGGTAACGCGGCCCAGCTCGCCCGATTCCTCCGCTAGGGGCGTTTTATGAGGACAGATTCGGGCAGGAGTCTTGATTGCTAGTGGTTCAAGTATGTTAGTTCAGTGCGGCCTTGAACGACTCGGCCAGTGAGTTGTCCGCGCTCGTGCCGATTGCGCCCTTAGACTGGCGCACTCCCCTGGAGCGGCAGGTGTCCCGGAACGCCCCAGAGGTGTACACGCTGCCATGGTCTTCAGTGGAAACGTTCCCCGGCCAAACTACCGCGCTGTTTCTCGGCCATCACTAAGGCCTCCTGCACCAGGCAAGTATGCACGTGATCAGCGATCGCGAAGCCGACGAGCCGGCGCGAGAAGCAGTCGATGACCGTGGCCAGGTACATATTCGACCCGTCAGCGATCGGCACGTAGGTAATGTCGCGGACATAGGTGTCGTTGACTGCCCTGGCGGTGAACTGGCGGCGCAGCAGATCAGAGAACACCCGCCGACGCCTATCTACGATAGTGGTCTTCACGCGGCGCTTCTTCGTGTAGCCGACCAGCTCGTTGGTCCGCATCAGGCGGGCGACGTGCTTGTGGTTCACCGGAGCTGAACGGGAAGTGCCCGAGGCGTCGTCATCGGGGTCGTCGATCTCGGCGTCGATCTGCTTGGCGCCGTAGCAGCCGTTATTGGTGCTGTTGCAAAGTGGTGCGGGCAGTGCCCGGGAGCTGATCGAGGAGGAGGTTCACCCCCGTAGCCCTGATCTCCCAGGCGCCGGCGAAGGCCTTGGTGACGATCACCGCATCCGGGTTCGGATACCCGAAGGCGAACACCGCTCCTTGGCCTTTGCGTAGCGCGTGCATCGCCTCCATGCCCTGCAGTGTCCGGTAGGCCG
>NZ_MKKI01000026.1 GCF_001942345.1 Corynebacterium sp. CNJ-954 | reverse complement strand
GATGCCGGCGGCGTCCTACTCTCCCACACCCTCCCGGGTGCAGTACCATCGGCGCAGGCAGGCTTAGCTTCCGGGTTCGGAAAGGGACCGGGCGTGACCCCGCCGCTAAAACCACCGACAAACACACACGAAACAAACACACACCCAACCACAACCCCCACAACAACAGGGGTCACACAGTTGGTGTGCTGTGCCGTTCCAGACACTGCACAATGAACGCGAACATCTTCACACTTCTACACAGCAGAATCACTCGTTACACAAATAATGTTATCCTCGGTCAATTAGTACCGGTCACCTCCAACACTCACATGCTGTCCAGATCCGGCCTATCAACCCCGTCGTCTACAGGGAACCTCAAACGAAACCTCATCTCGAAACAGGCTTCCCGCTTAGATGCTTTCAGCGGTTATCCCTCCCATACGTAGCCAACCAGCCATGCCACGGGCGTGACAACTGGCCCACCAGAGGTATGTCCAACCCGGTCCTCTCGTACTAGGGTCAGCCTTTCTCAAGTTTCAACGCGCACGGCGGATAGAGACCGAACTGTCTCACGACGTTCTAAACCCAGCTCGCGTGCCGCTTTAATGGGCGAACAGCCCAACCCTTGGGACCAACTCCAGCCCCAGGATGCGACGAGCCGACATCGAGGTGCCAAACCATCCCGTCGATATGGACTCTTGGGGAAGATCAGCCTGTTATCCCCGGGGTACCTTTTATCCGTTGAGCGACACCGCTTCCACAAGCCGGTGCCGGATCACTAGTCCCTACTTTCGTACCTGCTCGACCTGTCAGTCTCACAGTCAAGCTCCCTTGTGCACTTACACTCAACACCTGATTACCAACCAGGCTGAGGGAACCTTTGGGCGCCTCCGTTACTCTTTGGGAGGCAACCGCCCCAGTTAAACTACCCACCAGGCACTGTCCCTAACCCAGATCATGGGCCGAGGTTCAGATATCCAGCACGATCAGAGTGGTATTTCAACAACGACTCCACAACCACTAGCGTGGCCGCTTCACAGTCTCCCACCTATCCTACACAAACCGAACCGAACACCAATACCAAGCTATAGTGAAGGTCCCGGGGTCTTTTCGTCCTGCCGCGCGTAACGAGCATCTTTACTCGTACTGCAATTTCGCCGGGCCTGTGGTTGAGACAGCAGGGAAGTCGTTACGCCATTCGTGCAGGTCGGAACTTACCCGACAAGGAATTTCGCTACCTTAGGATGGTTATAGTTACCACCGCCGTTTACTGGGGCTTAAATTCTCCGCTTCGGTGAAAACACCTAACAGGTCCTCTTAACCTTCCAGCACCGGGCAGGCGTCAGTCCGTATACATCGACTTACCGTCTTCGCACGGACCTGTGTTTTTAGTAAACAGTCGCTTCCCTCTATCCTCTGCGACCCACACCAGCTCCAGCCGAAAAAGCCTTCACCAGCACGGGCCCCCCTTCTCCCGAAGTTACGGGGGCATTTTGCCGAGTTCCTTAACCACAGTTCACCCGATCGCCTTAGTATTCTCTACCTGACCACCTGTGTCGGTTTGGGGTACGGGCCGAATGTGCACATCGCTAGAGGCTTTTCTCGACAGCATAGGATCACCGACATCCCCGCAAACGGGTACGCATCACGCCTCACCCATCATGAGCCCCGGATTTACCTAGGACTCGGGCCACACGCTTACACCACAATCCAATAAGTGGCTCGGCTACCTTCCTGCGTCACCCCATCACTTGGCTACTACCAGCTCAGGTCCCGCGCATCCACCAACGCCAAGCCCACAAAGTAGACCCAGCAAGAAAGCTTCAGGGCGGTTAGTATCGCTGATTCACCATGGTCGCACACACACGGGTACGGGAATATCAACCCGTTATCCATCGACTACGCCTGTCGGCCTCGCCTTAGGCCCCGACTCACCCTGGGAAGATTAACTTGACCCAGGAACCCTTGGTCATCCGGCGGATGAGGTTCTCACTCATCATTCGCTACTCATGCCTGCATTCTCACTCGCATAGCGTCCAGCACTGGGTCACCCCGCACCTTCACTCGCCACACGACGCTCCCCTACCAACCCACACAACAGTGTGAGTTCCGCGGCTTCGGCGGTGTACTTGAGCCCCACTACATTGTCGGCGCAGAACCACTCGACCAGTGAGCTATTACGCACTCTTTCAAGGATGGCTGCTTCTAAGCCAACCTCCTGGCTGTCTTCGCGATCCCACATCCTTTTCCACTTAGTACACCCTTAGGGGCCTTAGCCGGCGATCTGGGCTGTTTCCCTCTCGACTACGAAGCTTATCCCCCGCAGTCTCACTGCCGCGCTCTCACTTACCGGCATTCGGAGTTTGGCTGATGTCGCTAAGATGGTAGTCCCGCTAAACCAACCAGTAGCTCTACCTCCGGCAAGAAACACACGACGCTGCACCTAAATGCATTTCGGGGAGAACCAGCTATCACGGAGTTTGATTGGCCTTTCACCCCTACCCACAACTCATCCCCTCAGTTTTCAACCTAAGTGGGTTCGCGCCTCCACGACGTCTTACCGTCGCTTCACACTGGCCATGGGTAGATCACCCCGCTTCGGGTCCAGGACACGCCACTAACAACACACTAGTTAGTATTCGCTTTCGCTACGGCTACCCCACACGGGTTAACCTCGCGACGTGCCGCTGACTCGCAGGCTCATTCTTCAAAAGGCACGCCATCACCCCACAAGGAGGCTCTGACGGATTGTAGGCACACGGTTTCAGGTACTATTTCACTCCCCTCCCGGGGTACTTTTCACCATTCCCTCACGGTACTAATCCGCTATCGGTCACAACAAGTATTCAGGCTTACCGGGTGGTCCCGGCAGATTCACAGCAGATTCCACGAGCCCGCTGCTACTCGGGGACACTTGCAACCCACATGCATGATGCTTTCACGTACCGGACTCTCACCGTCTACGGCAGGCCATTCCAAACCACTTCCGCTAACACCACACACACAGGCGGCAGGCTGACAGACCCACCACACAAGACCCCACAACACCCCACATGCAACCCCTGCCAGGTATCACACACATAAGGTTTAGCCAAAAATCCGATTTCGCTCGCCGCTACTCACGGAATCACTATTGTTTTCTTCTCCTACGGGTACTGAGATGTTTCACTTCCCCGCGTTCCCTCCACACCAGCTATATATTCACCAGCGGGTGACCGCGCATAACCACGGCCGGGTTTCCCCATTCGGACATCCTCGGATCAACGCTCAGTTGGCAACTCCCCGAGGCATTTCGCAGCCTCTCACGTCCTTCATCGGCTCATTGTGCCAAGGCATCCACCGTGCGCCCTTCACAGACAACACTAAAACAAACAAAGATGACTCTACAAAATTGCATAAAATAAAGAAGATACTCGCGTCCACTATACAGTTCTCAAACAACACGACACCCACAACCACACGCACACCAGAAGCACACGCACAATCAAGAAGATGCCCAACAAAACAGGAGCATGCTGCCCCAGACACCCAACACCGCAACAAACCACACTTTTCGCCAACACCACATAAAGCCATGCGACAAACAAACGATGATCCAGACATGATCTCCACCCGGATTCAACACGCAGACTACGCAAACCCCCCACCCACACACGCATGAACGCGCAGGGCAAGGCAAGTAAGGCCTGCAACCAAAAAGCTCCTTAGAAAGGAGGTGATCCAGCCGCACCTTCCGGTACGGCTACCTTGTTACGACTTCGTCCCAATCGCCGATCCCACCTTCGACAGCTCCCTAACGAGTTTGGGCCACTGGCTTCGGGTGTTACCAACTTTCATGACGTGACGGGCGGTGTGTACAAGGCCCGGGAACGTATTCACCGCAGCGTTGCTGATCTGCGATTACTAGCGACTCCGACTTCATGGAGTCGAGTTGCAGACTCCAATCCGAACTGAGACCGGCTTTAAGGGATTAGCTCCACCTCACGGCATCGCAACCCACTGTACCGACCATTGTAGCATGTGTGAAGCCCTGGACATAAGGGGCATGATGATTTGACGTCATCCCCACCTTCCTCCGAGTTAACCCCGGCAGTCTCTCGCGAGTCCCCACCATAACGTGCTGGCAACACAAGACAAGGGTTGCGCTCGTTGCGGGACTTAACCCAACATCTCACGACACGAGCTGACGACAACCATGCACCACCTGTATACAGACCACAAGGGAAAACACATCTCTGTGCCGATCCTGCATATGTCAAGCCCAGGTAAGGTTCTTCGCGTTGCATCGAATTAATCCACATGCTCCGCCGCTTGTGCGGGCCCCCGTCAATTCCTTTGAGTTTTAGCCTTGCGGCCGTACTCCCCAGGCGGGGCGCTTAATGCGTTAGCTACGGCACGGAAGTCGTGGAAGACCCCCACACCTAGCGCCCACCGTTTACGGC
The DNA here is from genome assembly GCF_001942345.1 of Corynebacterium sp. CNJ-954. Lineage (GTDB taxonomy): Bacteria > Actinomycetota > Actinomycetes > Mycobacteriales > Mycobacteriaceae > Corynebacterium. The sequence goes on along the minus strand of NZ_MKKI01000026.1, from coordinate 1,063 downwards.
ATGGACTACCAGGGTATCTAATCCTGTTCGCTACCCATGCTTTCGCTCCTCAGCGTCAGTAACTGCCCAGAGACCTGCCTTCGCCATCGGTGTTCCTCCTGATATCTGCGCATTTCACCGCTACACCAGGAATTCCAGTCTCCCCTACAGTACTCAAGTTATGCCCGTATCGCCTGCACGCCCGGAGTTAAGCCCCGGAATTTCACAGACGACGTGACAAACCACCTACGAGCTCTTTACGCCCAGTAATTCCGGACAACGCTCGCACCCTACGTATTACCGCGGCTGCTGGCACGTAGTTAGCCGGTGCTTCTTCTACCACTACCGTCACTGACCCAACAAGGCCAGCTTCGTCATGGCTGAAAGGAGTTTACAACCCGAAGGCCTTCATCCCCCACGCGGCGTCGCTGCATCAGGCTTGCGCCCATTGTGCAATATTCCCCACTGCTGCCTCCCGTAGGAGTCTGGGCCGTGTCTCAGTCCCAATGTGGCCGTCCACCCTCTCAGGCCGGCTACCCGTCGACGCCTTGGTAGGCCATTACCCCACCAACAAGCTGATAGGCCGCGGGCTCATCCTGCACCGAAAAACTTTCCACCACCGACACTAAACGATGGTCCTATCCGGTATTAGACCCAGTTCCCAGGCTTATCCCGAAGTGCAGGGCAGATCACCCACGTGTTACTCACCCGTTCGCCACTCGAGTACCCTGCAAGCAGGGCCTTTCCGTTCGACTTGCATGTGTTAAGCACGCCGCCAGCGTTCGTCCTGAGCCAGGATCAAACTCTCCATAAAAGCATATCAGCCCTACAAAAAGCCTGAACATACTGGCAAACAAAAAATACTGAACTACTGACAAAAAATGTCAATCAACATCAACCCGCACCACGGGGGTGGCACGAGCCAACACATCAACACCAATCAGCAGCACAATAAGAAAAGAACAATATTTAACAAGCAATCACGCTTGCCGGTACCATCCCAAACCACCGCGCCACACAACCGGTGCGACAAAAAATACTTGGTTTGTTACGCTATTGAGTTCTCAAACAACACACGCACACA
>NZ_MKKI01000025.1 GCF_001942345.1 Corynebacterium sp. CNJ-954 | reverse complement strand
TCCGGCCATCCTTGGTCACCGCCCGGTAGAGGTAGCACCATTTCCCGCCGACCCGGATGTAGGTCTCATCCACTCGCCAGGAGTCGGAGAGCCACGGCGAGGTTTGACGGTACCAGCGGGTACGTTTATCCATTTCGGGGCCGTACTTCTGTACCCACCGGTGAGAATCGTGGTGTGATCCACCGGTGCGCCGCGTTCGGTCAGCATCTCCTCGAGATCCCTGTAGGACACTCCGTAGCGGCAGTACCATCGCACAGCCCACAGGATGATTTCTTGAGGGAAGTGGCGGCCGGAGAAGATGCTCATGCTGTCTGATGCTGGTTGACCGACCCCAACTTTGCAACAGCATCGGCTCTGCCACTTCGGCGCCTTGACAGGAGCCTCACCGAAGGGGAATCCTGTCAGAGTTGAACGTTCGTGACGCGGTGTGGGAGATGCCCACGCTATTGATCGCCAATCATGGACTCGTGTGCCCGTCGCGTCACGACCTGAGATTCAAATCTGACATGACGCTCGGAGTTTCCTCTGCTGTAGTTTTTCGATTATGATCGAACCGGATTGAGAGACTGTTTGGCGTAGACATTACTTCTCGAATCGGCAGATGATGATCTGTGGAGCGCTGTAGCTCTGCTGCTCAGTTAATATTTGAAAAGAGGGGATTAGGTATCTCTGACCTAGGTTCTGCTTTTTCCGAGGTTGTTGTTAGCGGGCCGCTGCTTCTTGGCCTTCTTGCGGCTGCTGTGGCGGGTCTTGTCTCGTTTGCTTCGCCGTGTGTCATTCCACTGGTACCGGGATACATCTCCTATCTTGCCGGGGTTGTGGGGGCCACAACCGAGCACACGTCTGACGGTGCACTCGTCAAGCAGTACCGTGGCAGGGTCGGCGGTGCTGCACTGCTCTTCGTCGCTGGTTTCACCGTGGTATTCAGCCTTGCGACTGTCACTGTCTTTGGTGTAATGCAAACTGTTCAGGTTAATCAGGGCATCCTCATGCGCGTCGGCGGTGTGGTGACCATCCTGATGGGCCTGGTGTTTATGGGATTTATTCGCCCGTTGCAGAATGACACTAGAATGGCCCCCCGGCGTTGGTCCACAGTTGCTGGAGCCCCCCTGCTTGGGGCAGTTTTTGCATTGGGATGGACCCCCTGCCTTGGCCCCACACTCACGGGAATAATCTCTATATCTGTGGGCACTGAAGGAATGACAGCAGCACGTGGAGCGGTGCTCATCGTGGCTTACTGTCTCGGGTTGGGCGTGCCGTTTATTCTGGTGGCCCTCGGATCAGCTAAAGCGCTGAAGGGCGTCGGGTGGTTGATGCGACACTCTCGTTCGATTCAGATCGCAGGTGGGGCGATGCTCATTATCGTAGGAATTCTCCTCGTTAGTGGACAATGGGCCGTATTTGTGGACTGGATTAGGCAGTGGCTGGTATTTGGAACAACCCTGCCTGTATAGAGATTGCTTTTATATTGCATAGGTGATGGTCCACGCTGAATGAGCGACACGTTCCCTACTTCCTCGCTTTATGGCGTGAAATTATGATCGCCGTGTGGATTCCCTGCAGTGGCTCCTCGTGAGTTACGTCGTGAAACTTCGGGGGGCCAGTGTTTGGTGATGTGGATCATCCTCCCAGGCCGACCCCCGGGCAGGTTAGTTCAATTATCATCTGCAGCCTGTAGTAGACACAACTACTGGTTTTCACCGCGGTTTCAGCACCACTCGGGGAAGTGGTGGTTCCACTCATGGCCGGCAGGCAACCCGACCCGCGGATCGGTCGCTAGTGCCTGGTAGTGATGTGGAAGAAGTACCGGGACTTGGCTTTGATCGTAGTTGAGCAGGTCCCAGCGGTCTTCGTATGCCGCGAACACGGGGAGCTTGACACGGGCACGGTCATGACCGGCATTGCGTATGCCGGGTTCGATCCCTGGCTCTGTGAGCCAATCCCGGTGAGAGATGAACGTCGCTGCTGACAGATGAACCCGGGGAACGATGAAGTTGCGCGGCGGGGCTAACAGATCATCGGGAAGTGCTACGAGAACGTAGTACTCACGCTCATGGGCACTGGGGCCTTGGTCTTTCAATCCCAGCGCCCAACTGGTGTTTTTTGTGACCGGCCCCCGTGAGGCCTTGACTTGGATCTCGATCTGTCGGCGATCCGGGCGCACGGTGTTCACCGCCAGAATGTCTGTACGTGCAAGCCCATCACGGGTGAGTGCGGGTGCCCAGTCACGGCGTGCCAGTTCGGCGGCGACGTGGTACTCGCCGGCTGTTTTGGATTGCTTGGTGTCCACCATGGCTACGATCCTAGAGTGCGCCTGGGACACGAATCTTCCTCCTCATGACCAGGCGATACTGATACATTTGCATCATGAATAACCTTTCGGACTCGCAGGTACAGCAGCTCGTCACCGGCCACGAGACGTACGGGAAGAAGGTGTCGGACCATTATGACGAGCTTCTTGAGCAGGTGATCCGCCGGGTCGACAGTTCGGGGAGTTTGGGTAAGGCTGAGATCGCCGCGCTGTCGTTCTGGAAGCGACTCAACGCGAACACTCGATGGGCGAGTGCCCTGCTGGTTAGGCCTGATGCGGAGGTTCATGCTGTCACTGCACGGGTTGTCGCTGCGGCTCGTGACCGTTCGGTGCCCACTCCAGACGCTGCTTCCGCAGCGCTGGAGCTTCTTGCTGTGCTTCCCGGTTTTAAGGCACGTGGGCCTTTAGCATCTGCGGTGTTGCTGGCGGCTGCTCCGGATCGCATGGCTGTCTATGACCGTCGCGCTCGGGCGGGGTTGGCCAGGATCGACTGTCCACTCGTCGGTACGAGCCGCGTGTACGTTCGATACATCACACTGGTTGAGACGCTGGCCGACCAGGTGAACGCTCGGGGATATCAATGGACAGCGAGGGATGTCGACAAGGCTCTGTACTGGCTTGGTGGGTAAGTGGAGTAGCCGCGGGAGTATCAAAGCTGTGCGTCCGTCGTGTTCTACGATCGTCGCGGCGAGGTCACCATGATCACCATTTCGGCACACCTGGCTTCCGTCAGCTGCTATCTTTCTGCTCACACCAGGCCGCAGGCACCTGGTGACCTTCCCTCGATCAGTGAAAGCGTGTGATCATCTCATGTCCCCCAGTCCTCCCAACTTCACCCCGGAACAGAGGGCAGCATCGCTGCAGAAGGCCGCCGAGGCACGAGCGAAGCGGGCGGATTTCACTGCCCGTTTACGCACCGGGGAGACCACCAGTTCCGCTGGGCTGGATGAGGCCCTGGGGGATCCGGTGTTGGTGAAGATGCGGCTGACCAGTTTCCTGCGCGCGTTGCCGGGGTGGGGCAAGGTCAGCGTGGACAACTTTCTGGAGGCCAACAGCATCGCCGACAACCGGCGCTTGGGCGGGTTGGGCAGCAATCAGTCGGCAGCCGTGCGCGACGCCGTGGCTGATTGATCGCCTACTTCTCAGTCCCACTGATCAGCAGTCAGGGCATCTTGTCGATGATGCGTGGAATGCGGGCAGGCCCGGTGATCCATTCCGCTGCTCCCGACGACAGTTCCAGAGTCACCCTGCAAGCCGTTCGGTGCCAGCTCAACAGTTTCTCCTGATCGAGCAGCGGCTCAAGATGAGCAGCTCGGTTGCGGGCGTAGCGCAGGTGAGCACACCTGTAGAAGGCTACCTCCGGGGAAGCGCTGAATCCCGACCCAGGATTGCAGGTATTGGTCCAGGCAGACAGGGCACGGTCGTATAACGTTGTTTGCGGTGCCTTTTTTCGTCCTCCGATACTGGTAGGCCGGGGGATCAGCGAAGTCCAAGAACCAAAACTAAGGCTTGCAACGAGATCATCATGCTGCGGGGTGTGCAGAGTCGTCTCTCCCAGATGGTCTTTCATGTTCTGTCGAGCTTTGTACTCCCACCAGCGATGATCAAGGCCACCAGGACGATGGTGGGAACCATTATCACCCTTGCTCTTCGGTGTTCTGCGTACGATATGGGCGAGGATGCCCCGGGGATCGACGATCCACTCTTCGCTGCCACCCTGCTCAACGTTCCATGCTCGAAGTTGCTGGTCGAAGGTGTCCCGTAGTGCGATCTCTACTACTGACAGGGTGCTCGTGACTGCTGCAGCAGCATCGATGTTCCAACGGTACAGCTCCAAGGCTCGGTACTCGTCACCGTCGGCGGCGGCCAGATACGTTTGGAACCGGGGCGGGGGGATGCAAGCGATTAGCTTGTGCAGGGTGGTTCTCTTCATGGTGGTGCCAACTCTAGCCCGTGATCCACCTGTGCTTGTGCTACGGCGTAGGAAGAGCTAGTATGTAGTCATTGAGCAGGCAGCACCTGCATCTAGATCTAAAGAAATCCTGGTCCTAGGGGTAAACCCTGGGGCCGTTTTTCCTTGTGGGGGGGGGCAATGCCTGGGGTGTCAGAGTGGCGAGCGCTCGTGTTCTTCGACGATGCTGCTGAGCCAATCATCGAGCGGGAGGACCGCCCGATGAACTGATTTACTCTTGTCTAAGCGCTCACGGAGAATCTGCGACGGTAGATGAGGCTTCGCCTTGTTAGACTTCGTACCTTCGGAATTCCACCCTTTGGAGCCGAGCCAGGAGGCCAACTCGGCCTTGCCCTTGGAGCCTTTGGCGAAGCGTTCAGATGCCGCGCGGTCCAGTATCTTATGCCCATCCGGCCCCAGAATCTCGGAGAGCTTCTTCTGCCCGACGGTGTCGAGTAACAGCCCTTCGAGATCAGATGCGAGTACGAATGTGTCCCAGGGATCGAGTATCTCGTTGATCTTGCGCTGCTGTTCCAACGCTTTTGCCAGGGTCGGGATCGTGGTGTCCGCGACTTTGCAAAGCTCTTGAATCGTTTTTTGGGAAGGACCGTCCTTCCGTGCTTTTAGAATCTCTAGCAACTTACGCTTTGTAGTGCCGGACTTATGGATTCCGTCCTTGTCGGTGATGACGTAAGCCCGCACCCCGAAGAATCCGGCGAGCTGGACGAGGTATGGAATGTTGTCAATGCTTGACGCTTCGATGACGGTGATGCCCAGAGCGTAGTGGCCGCCTGCACCGCCAGTAATCCGCCCCAGCAAGTAGTCAATGAGGAGCTTGTCGCCGTGTCCCTCGACGAGAATGATAGCGTTCGCGAACACGAGCTCACTGTTCGTGGCATCGCAGTACCTGGTCAATCGCCCCTCCTCTGCCTCCGACAGCTCTTGCCGTCGCGCGACGAAGTGCACACCAGACGGGCTCAACGGGAGGCGGACGATGCGGCGGACCGAGAACGAATCCACGAGAACAGGGCTATGCGTAGTCACTAGCAGCTGCGCATCGCTTGAGATCTCTCGGAGGATCTTTGCCATCGCCCGCTGGGTCTGGGGGTGGAGGAACGCTTCGGGTTCCTCGATCACGAACACGACCTTGCCCGCGGACTGGTTGCTGCGCGAGGCAACATACCGCAGGATGCCGAGCACCATCGCGGACTGGAACCCGGTGCCGCGCTCGGCTATCGATACCTCGATCTCATCCTTGCTGGTAATAACCGCTTGCTCGATCATGCCCCGCAGTGCGTGCCGCGAGTCGGGCAGCTTGATGCCGAGTTCTCGCTCGCGGAACGGCAGTTCCGTGGATACAGCCTTGACGGACTCAGTCAACACCTGGTGCACGAGTTCCTCGACCGGCTCGATTCCATTCTCGAAATCTTGCTGGAGCTGAGTCTTCCGGGAACCACCCGAACGGACGAGGACGCCTTCGAGGGTCTCGTACAGACGGACGAGGGACTGGTCATTCTCGGCCTGTTCCGATTCGCTCACACGGACCGAGGGGATTTTCACGAAGCTGAAGGACTCGAGCACTCGGTCGTAGAACTCTCGACCCCGGGCCGAATTCCGGCTAGCGTGATAGCTGATTATCCCGCGGCGCGTGCATGAAACCTTGACCCAGAAGGTCCCGTTCTGCGTGACCGCGTCGGCGAAGAAAGTGGCCTCCTCCTCGCTGAGCCCGCCAAACTGCACCTGGATGCTCGACTTCATCCGTGGACCGCCTTCGACGTAGTAGTCATGCATAGGCTTCATACACTGGATATCTCCGCCGGTCGGGTCGGAGAAGAAGGCCTCGAGCACGCGGAGCATTGAAGACTTGCCGGCGTTGTTCGGCCCGGCGATGAGCTGCAGCTGGGGGTCCACCTCGATGGACAGTTTTTCGAATCCCAAGAGCCTCTCGACGTCCACGCGATCTATGTGCATGCAACTCAGTCTACGGGCGTGATAGCGCTCAGTCGGTAACCTCATGGGTGTGAATGTGATCGCTATATGGCGTGGAATCTTGATGACTCTGTGGCGCGGTATTCTGCATCGGCTGGTCCCGACAGAAGGTCAGCCACGTTTTCCGGTGCCAGCACACCTCCGCATCGCTTCTTTTGGCCCTCGTCGCTCACTCGATTCGCTGCGACCCCTTCTCGCCGTCTGGGTGGCTATCTATGGGCCGATCGGTATCCCGTCGCCTCATCAAGCCGAGGACAGTCGCGACAAGTGCAAGGGCAAGGTAGGCGAAGCCGACTACAGCACGCCACGATGACGGCCCTTCGGACATTGCGATTAGCAGACATCCTATGACCAGGAGAGTCACAGGTGCACCGAATACTCTGAAGCTCACGTTGTTTCCTTCCATCAGGAAAACCCCAGTAGATGCGCTGGATGGCCGTGCGTTTACCTCTGGCGATGCTAGACAGCGGATGACTGGGTGGTGCTATCGATATGCTGCTTGTATGCACTCGGCAGTCTGTTGTCGAAGTATGCGCCCGGGATGCAGCCGATAGCCAGAAGGAGGAGTAGCGCGATCAGCCCGGCGAACGGTGCTGTTGCAGAGTTGTGGATGGCAGGTGAGGATCAGTGCTCATGGGCGTCTTCTCCGGTCGCCACTACCCCAAAGACGTGATCCTCTGGGCGGTGCGGTGGTACTGCCGGTATGGGGTGTCCTACCGGGATCTCGCGGAGATAATCACCGAGCGTGGTGTGCCGGTGGATCACAC
>NZ_MKKI01000024.1 GCF_001942345.1 Corynebacterium sp. CNJ-954 | reverse complement strand
GTCGACCTTCTCGTCGAGATCCGCGACCTGCTCGCGAACCAGAACGGCATCACCTCAGCCTCCAACGGCATTGCCGGAGAGATCGACGACTCCGCTGAGAACACCGGCGGACGGCACTCCGCCCGCTAGATGTACCCGGCCAGCGTATTGGTGACAGGATCACTGAATCGTTGACGTAGAAAAAGCCTCTGGTTGCAGTGGATGATGTCTAAGTCTGTGACTTTATCCGCCATGTGGCGCTTCGGAGCTCCTCCTCGTCAGACTAGGCGCCGGTGCGCCGACTGGGTATGACGCTCTCCCGTCTCAAGGAACGCATCAACGACACCTCCGCCACTGCGGAAAGACTCCACGTACCCCAGAGCGGCCGTCATGACCTAGGGCCGTGTCTCTTAAAGGTGAGGTCCAGGCGACGACCTCCGACAGCACCGCCGCCGCCCGGTACACCACCGCAAACTTGTCGTATCGGGACGCGAGTCCACACCACTTTGCAACAGCACCCCCCTCGCCCTTGCTCAAGGTGCCGACCACGCCGGTGTCTCCAATACCGGTGGCCACCTCGACACCGGGAAGATTGCTGATGTGTTCGGCGATGTACCGTGCGGTCGTTTTCTCGTCGAATGCGAGTTCAGGATGGCGGTGGATGTGGTGTCGCCACTGCTGAACGTTGTAGACGAGCTCTGGGCTCAGAGAGATTGTCATGAATACTCCTTGTAGGGTGGATTGCGGCACGGATATTCAGTGCGCATTGCTGGTGGTGAGCATCAGGGGGACCTGCTGCGCGACGGCTGTCGCAGCGGGCGTGCCGACCACAAGCACGTCATTCTTTCATTTCTTGTTCCTCACTGTAATCCCACACGGGCTGGGACACGCCCGCTTTCCGCTGCCTGACGTAGTCGTCGAATACCCTCTTCACATACTTGAACAGGAGGATGATGGCGCACAGGTTGATGAAGACGATGAATGCCATGAAGAAGTCGACGAACGCCCAAATGAAGTTGAGCGGGACAACGGCCGCAATGGCAAGTATGATCGCGCCAACGAGACGGTACACCCAGATGGGCCACTTGGCTTTGTCTCTGAATATGAAACGAATATTGGTTTCTCCGTAGAAGAGGTCTGCCAAGAGCGTTGTGAAACCGAAGAGGAACATCGCCCCAAGGATCATCCAGCGGCCTGTGTCACCGATGCCGGAGTTGAAGGCCTCCTGGAGTAGGTTGATCCCATCTTCTCCGGTTGAGATCACGCCGGTCATCAGAATTGCGAAAGCGGTCGCGGAGCAGATCAGGATCGTTGTGACGAAAGTTCCGATCATGCCGAGCAGTCCCTGCTGGACTGGATGCTTGACGTCAGCTGCCGCGTGCATCATGGCTGCCGCTCCATTGCCTGCGTCGTTAGAGAACAGGCCTCTGGTCATACCGTGGCGGAACGCTTCCATGATGGTCCACCCGCCGACGCCTCCGAGGGTGGCAGCGGGGCTGAAGGCGGACTCCGCGATTAAGATTATGACCGCTGGGAGGTTGGTGATGTTGATCAATACGATGAACGTCACGATGGAGATGTATCCCACGGCCATGAAGGGAACGATCAGGTTGGACACGCTGGCCAACCTCTTCGCGCCACCGATGGTCACCAGTCCAGCGAGGGCGATGACGATGAGCCCCGGGATGAGGGGGTTGATGTCCGTGACACCGGTGACGGCGTTGGCGATCGAGCTCGTTTGCACGGAGGCGATCGCGATGCCGACGCCGAGAATGTACAGGACAGCGATGACGATGGCGACGGCCCTGTTACGGAGGCCTTTTTCGATGTAATAGGCCGCCCCACCGCGGTATGTCCCATCCTCCTGCCGCTCGCGGAATAATTGTCCCAGCACTGTCTCGCAGAAGGTGATCACCATCCCGAATGCTGCGGTCACCCACATCCAGAAGATCGCACCCGGACCTCCGGCGGCGAGAGCGCTTGACACGCCGACCAGGCTGCCGGTGCCGACCTGGCTACCTATCGAGGCCATGAGTGTCGAGAATCCGGAGATCTTTCCGCCATCGCCGCTGAGACTGTTGCGGACGACGCTGAGCGCGTGGCCGAAGTACCGGATCTGGGGAAATACGAGCAAGATGGAAAAAAGTAGGCCCAGGACGAGCAGGGCGTAGCCGATGAAGTTTCCCCAGAGGAAGTCACTGATGCTGACGATCACGTCCATTGGTTTAACTCCCTGTTGTGCCGGGCCTGGAGTGAACGAGACCCCAGCATCAGGACAATGGCGTGCGATGTGCATTCGGTACACGGCGGGTGGCTGCTGTTCTGGAAGGTGGGAAGAAGTTCATCGGGGCGCCTTTCGGTGGTCAGTCTCTGTTGAAGAATCTCAGCGTCCAGCGCTCCGGCCTCTCGCGGGGACCGGATCCTCGTTGTGATCTCGGTGGTGTGCAGTGTCCGTCTGTCACGGCGGTGACGAAAAGGTTACGGTGTGGACGAGCGACCAGGATGTGTCCTGGATCACTAGGTATTGTGGCAAGGTGAACAAGTCACGTAAAGCGATCTTTTTCAGACGTTATAGTTAAGGAAACCTGGACGTAAGGGGTGTGCGGGAGCGTCCACCCCCTGACTGGTACGTCAAGTCCAGCATGAGGCGCTTTGGCACCTGCCCCGCCGACGTCGGTCCAGTGTGAGTCGATGCCGGAATTTTCCATGGCCGCACGGGTTGCTGGGGTGTCGCACCGACCTCGCTGGCCCGAAGGTCCACTTAGTGAAGTAGAGGTGGAATATAATGTCCGCAAAGATACGCTTTTCGTGAACGGCCAAGGGACGTACGCTGACATCCATGACTCTTCCGGACAACAGCATTGCGAGCTACCTCAATCCAGCGGCCGCCGACTGGCGGACGAGCATTGGCCCTGTGGCGGCACGTTCGTTCCACGAGAGCATGGACGGATACCGCTCCACGACACTGCGGGAGATTCCGGAACTAGCCGCCGAACTGAACGTCGCCCGCGTATTCGTCAAGGACGAATCTGATCGACTGGGGTTGCCGGCGTTCAAAATTCTCGGTGCCTCATGGGCCGTGTGCTGCGCGATCGCACAACACCTCGGCGTCGAACCTGTAGGTTTGACGGTTGACCGGCTCAGGGTACTTCTCGAGGAGAGCAGAAATGGCGAGGTCAGGTTGGTGACGGCAACGGACGGTAACCATGGACGCGCCGTATCGCACATGGCGCGACTCCTGGGGGTCGACGCGAGAATCTACATCCCCAAAGGCATCAGTCAGGCCGCCGCAGACGCCATTTCTGCGGAGGGAGCCCAGCTGATTCCCCTTGACCTCACCTATGACGATGTGGTGGAGGCTGCCGCAGACTCCGTCGCGGGACATCGCGGAGAACTTCTCATTCAGGACACCTCGTGGTCCGGCTACGTGGATGTTCCACGATGGATTATCGAAGGCTATATGACGATGTTTGACGAGATCGCTGACCAGCTGAACGCAGCCGGCGTGACCGGACCGGATCTCGTCGCCTGCCCTGTGGGGGTCGGTTCGCTGGCGCAGGCCATGGTCGAGTACTACCGCGGTGTGGCGGACAGCTCCGTAAACCTTCTGAGCGTCGAGCCAGCCACAGCCGCCTGTATCCTGCAGTCCCTCCACGCGGGTTCGGCAGTCTCGGTCGACACGTCCTCGCCGACCATGATGGCGGGACTGAACTGTGGAACGCCGACTGATATCGGATGGCCGTCCCTCAGGGAAGGCTTGACTGCCGCTGTCGCGGTGGACGAGGATTCGTGTCGTCAGGCTGTCCTCGACTTCCGTGAGCGGGGACAAGACTCCGGGCCCTGCGGTGCCGCGTCCCTGGCGGGCGTCCGAGTGTTGGTCACACCTGGGGCCTCTCGTGACGCGATCGAGCTGGGCCCGGACTCCATCGTCGTGCTCGTGAGTACAGAAGGAACGGCGGCCAATCCGCTGCCCGAGCCGTGAACCCCGACGAGGTGCCCCCCCGGTCGATCTGACAGGCGCTATCTTTATAGGTAAACAGAACTAATTGCCGTCATTGCTGGCCCTTGCTCTTAACCACCCTAGTCTGGAGCTGACCATGACCGAGAACAACACGACACCACACGAACAGACCCGCCGACGACTCCGCGACGTAGGGCTGCAACTGCCGGAAATTCCAGCCCCTGCGGGCGCATACGTCCCCGCCCTGGTGACCGGGTTCCACGTGTGCACCTCGGGGCAGCTGCCCCTCGTCGAGGGTGCACTAGCGGCGACCGGCAAAGTCGGTGAGCAGATCGATGCTAACGAGGCCACGTTGTTGGCCCGCGCCTGTGCCCTCAATGCCTTGGCTGCCGCCGGTAGCGTCATCGACCTCGACCGCGTCGTCCGTGTCGGCAAAGTTGTCGGATTCGTTGCCTCCGCCATTGGTTTCACCGGCCAGCCGACCGTCATCAATGGAGCAAGTGAGCTGATGGCTAGCGCGTTTGGCGCGGCCGGGCAGCACGCCCGGTCCGCTGTCGGTGTCGCTGAGCTGCCGCTCGATGCCCCGGTCGAGGTTGAACTAGTGCTGGAGTACGCCTAACCGTGCTCAAAGTGCCCTGGCTACGTGTCTTAAGGGAACTTCACCGCCGCCAGACCCTGGTGGCCGTCGCTGAGGCCCTGTCATACAGCACATCAGCCGTGTCACAACAACTTCGACAGCTGGAGAAAGACATCGGTGTCGCACTGGTCGAGCCGGTTGGCCGTCGACTGGCGCTCACCCCGCAGGGGAGGATTCTCGCCGAACATGCCGAGGTCATCCTCGCACAGATAAAGCATGCTGAGGCGGATGTTCTGGCCTCCACCGGACAACCGCGAGGGTCGGTGACGGTGGCGGGATTCCAGTCAGCGGCACTGACCCTCATTCCTCGAATGATCATCGACCTGAATGAGCGATACCCGGCGGTGAACGTCGTTTTCCGTCAGGGCGAACCGCGCGAGACCATTCCGGCACTGTTGTCTGCAGACGTCGACGTCGTGATCACCGAAAGCTACCCTGGCGTCCCGATCCAGCAGCTTCCCGGGATTACAATCACCCATCTGATGTCGGATCCACTGTGGTTGACCATGGCATCCTCCGTCGCGGACCGGTTGGACGGTAGTCAGGATCTCATCGGTCAGTTAAAAACGGAAGGCTGGGCGGTGGAGAATGCGAATACCCCGCCACGCACCTGGGTCACCAATCAGTGTCGTCGTGCCGGTTTCGAACCGCGTATCGTCTGTACGTCCGAAGACCTTGCTGTCCAGGCCAATTTTGTCGCGTCAGGGCACGCAGTCGCGCTTCTTCCGGGACTTGCACTGACTGGGCAGCATCGGGATTTGCGTCAGTTTTCAGCCGGTGGAAGACCTGAGGTGAGGAATGTTCTCGCAGCGCATCGGGACACGGGACGAAGCGAGTCGGCAGTAGACGAAGTAGTTCGCTCTCTGAAACTTGTGGCGGAGGGAATGTAGCCTTCTGGTCCGCCGATTCTGTAAAGGGCGAAATCATCCATTGTGTCGGCCCAAGTCTCCTGATCCAGGTGACCCCCACCGGCGATGGGCAGGTGCGGGGCCTGTGGTGGAGGAATCAGGACGACGTGGTAGTCAAATCTCTTCGTCGGCCAGGCGCAGCAGGCTGTTGGCGAGCACCGTGATGCCGGCAGCACAGTCCTCGGGTGTCGAGTATTCGCGGGGATTGTGGCTGATGCCGTCGTACTGGCCGCGCACGAAGATCATGGCTGTCGGTGCGATCGCAGCCACCTCCTGCGCATCATGCCCGGCACCGGACATGAGCCGGACTGTCTCGTGCCCGAGTGCGTCAGCGACGTCGACGATGGTGCTCTGAATGCGTTCGTCGAAGGGCACCTGACGTGTCTTGGCCATCCGCATGGTCTCCACCTTCAGGCCCGTAGTGGGTTGAAGGTCGGGGAGGGACGTCAGGAACGCGGCGAGGTCAGCCTCGGCTGCTGCCATGTGGTCATCGTCGGGATTGCGCAGATCGACCGTGAGTTCGGCCAGGTCTGGAACGACGCTGGGCAGCCCCGGGGAGGTGGTGATGTGCCCGACCGTCGCCCGCAGCCGTCCGTACTTTCCGGAGTCGACCATTTCCCTGACCTTGACGACGATCTGCGCCGCAGCGAGACCCGCGTCGATGCGCAACTCGGTCGGGGTAGCCCCGGCGTGTGCCGCCCGTCCACGCAGGGTGATTTTCTGCCATGAAATAGCCTGGACACCCGTCACAACACCCACCGCGTATCCCCCGTCCAACAGGACCGGCCCCTGCTCGATGTGGCACTCGATATAAGCATACGGTGGATCTAGACGCACGCCGCGGTCACCCTTGAACCCGATCCGAACCAGCTCGTCGCCGAACCTCAAGCCGGTTTCATCGGTGAGGTCATAAGCGTAGTCCAGGACGAGACGTCCGGCGGCGACAGCGGAGCCGAGCATATCCGTGCCGAAACGCACGCCCTCCTCTTCCGTCCACGCCGCGATGACCAGTGGGCGCCGTGTGGTGATTCCGGCATCGTTAAGTGATCGGACCACCTCCAGGGCGCCGAGTACACCCAGGCAGCCGTCGAAAGCACCTGCGGTGCCGACAGAGTCGATGTGCGACCCCGCCATCACCGGAGAGAGGCTCGGGTCGCTACCTTCTCGACGGCCGAAGATCGTTCCTATCTCGTCGATGGTCACCTCGAGTCCGGCTTCCTTCATCCAACCGATCACGAGGCGGCGACCTTCAGCATCCTGGTCGGTCAGCGACTGTCGGTTCACCCCGGTCAACCCGGTTGCGAGATCAGAGTAAGCCCCGATTTGAGCCAGATCCATCAGCGATGTCCATAGGCGGTCTCCGTCGATAGAGAGCGAATGGAGCGAGGGGGTGGGGAGGGATGACATGAAATCTCCTGGTTCGTCGGGAAGTGCGGTCGATGCGCTGGTCGAAACCCACGTTACGACACAAAGAAAGACTAATCCATCGCATCATTCTGCTGAATACTAGTGAACGAAATTGATGGGTTGGCATCGCCGTGTGGTGATGCCGCGTGTGCGGGCGTGACGCAGCGGCTGCAGACTGGTTTCTGCGGCCGCTTCCGGTGAGGTGTCTGATGTCGAGATGGGCGTGGCTGACGACACCTGCTACGTGGTTTCAGAAATCTCCGGGGTCGTCATCGTCCCTTGAGTTGGTTTCAAGCGGCCGAGCAGAACTGCTCGCACCGCACCCAGGAGCAGGAATAATCCGATGCCGATCGTACCGGCGGCGCCCAGAACAGGGATGCGGGTCAGCTTCAGCGCAAGGCGATAGAGCGTGGTGCTGGCAGGTGTGCGAGGTCTGCTGGTGGTGTGGCGGCGCGCGACGCGTGGGAGGTGTACCAGGCAGTGTTGCACTTTCGTGATGGGCCAGACGGTCTTGATGGCGGACTGGGCTCCTTGGCCGACGTCGGTGGTGACCAGCAGGGGTGCAGCGATGCCGGACAATAGGTCGGTGTAGGCGGTGGTGGCTTCGTGTCGGCACAAGCGTCCGTCGATGATGTGGGTGGTGTTGAGGATGCTGTTGCAAAGTTGGGGTCGGTCAACCAGCATCAGACAGCATGAGCATCTTCTCCGGTCGCCACTTCCCTCAAGAGATCATCCTGTGGGCAGTGCGCTTGTACTGCCGCTACGGAGTGTCC
>NZ_MKKI01000023.1 GCF_001942345.1 Corynebacterium sp. CNJ-954 | reverse complement strand
AACCCTGAACGACACATCCTCGACGGCCTGAAACCGCCCGTACCTCTTCGACAAACTCTCAACTGTGATCATGACTACCAGTCTTCTCCCCCACCACCACCGCACACATCGACCCACAGACTGATCTCCATGGACCGTACGACACCCCGCTGTCTCATACCCAGGTATGAAGAGCCGGCCACCGCCACAGGCCCGACACACATAGAGCACTTAAGCGTAGTGTCGGCACGACGCGCTGCCAGATCCCCCTGCTGTCCACGTCCTCTCCGACCGGAAGGCCTTTCCCCGTGCCTACCTCCCGACGCCGCCAGTCGATGTTCGTCGCCGCCTTCGGGACCATCGTCGAGTGGTACGACTTCTCCATCTTCTTCTACGTCTCGGCGAGCCTCGCCAACACGTTCTTCAACGGTGACGACGGATCACTGCTGTTGACCCTGGCGCTCGGTGCCGCAGGATTCATCTTCCGCCCGCTGGGTGCGATGGTGTTCGGCCACCTGGGTGACCGGATCGGACGCAAGTCCTCCCTCATCGTGTCCGCGTCATTGATGGCGGTGGCACTGCTGGGCATCGCTGTGATGCCGGGCTTCGACACCATCGGCATCTGGGGCGGCGTCGGTGTGCTGGTGTTGCGCTGTCTGGCGGGCTTTGCCGTAGGCGCGGAGTACACCGGCATCATGGTGTACCTGGTGGAATCCGCACGCGACGGACGCCGGGGGCTGGCCGCCAGCTGGGCGGCTGCGAACTCCGAGGTCGGTTCCCTGTTGGCGGTCGGCGGTGGGTACCTGATGGCCAGGTACCTCAGCCCCGAGGACCTCGACGCATGGGGCTGGCGGATACTCTTCCTGGTCGGCGCCCTTCTCGCCGCGGCAATGGTGCCACTGCGCCGGTTGATGGATGAAACCGAGACCTTCACCGAGGTCAAGGACACCGCGGAGAATACCGAACGGTCCCCTCTGGTCACGGTGCTGCGCTCGCACCCACGTGCCGTCCTGGTCGCTTTCCTGGTCTCGTCCGTGGGGTCGGCGGCGTACTTCCTGAACATCACCAATGTTCCGACGTACCTGGAGACCGCGGCATCGATCGACAGTTCGACGTCCCTGTGGCTCGGCACCGTGGCCGCCGTCGTCGCCATCGTGGTCACCCCGTTTGCCGGCGTGGCCTCTGACCGCTTCGGTCGGCGTCCGGTCTTCATCCTGCTCGGGATCGTCATTCTGGCGACGACGATCCCCGCCTACATGTTGCTCGGCGGCGGGACGGGGTCCACCGCTCTGCTCGGCGGGGCCTTGCTGGCGGTGCCCGCCGCCGGATGGAGCGCAGTCGCGGCATCTGCCGTTCCGGAACAGTTCACTGCCGTGGGCAGGTTCTCCGGCATGGCGATCGGCTACAACACCGCGACCGTCCTCTTCGGCGGCCTGTCCCCCTTCGTGGCCACCTGGTTGATGAACGTGACCGGGTCTCCCTATGCACCTGCCTGGTACGCGGTCGCCATCATTCTGCTAGCCGGCATCCCGATGTTGCTGCTCTTCCACGACCGGGCACGTGTCCCTCTCGATGAGATCAACTCTGGCGAGATCAGCTCAGGGGTCAGAACCGGTTGACGTCGACGACGACGCGTCCGCGCACATTGCCGTCGAGGAGCTTCTGTGCGGTGGGGACGGCCTCGTCCAGACCGATCTCGGCCGTGATCATGTCGAGCTTGGCCGGGTCGAGGTCCTCACCGAGACGACGCCACGCCTCCAGACGGTCCTCGCGGGGGCACATCACGCTGTCGATCCCGGCGAGTGTGACGCCACGCAGGATGAACGGTGCGACCGAGGCAGGCAGGTCCATGCCCGCGGCCAGCCCGCAGGCGGTCACGACACCGCGGTACTTCGTCCCCGCCAGGACGTTCGCCAGCGTGTGACTGCCCGCCACATCGACGGCACCGGCCCACCTCGCCTTCTGCAGCGGTTTCCCGGCGTCAGAGAACCCGGACCGGTCGAGGATCTCGGTGGCCCCGAGGTCCTCCAGGTACCGGTTTTCCTCTGGTCGACCGGTGATCGCGACCACGGTATATCCGAGCTTGCCGAGCAGGGCGACGGCCACGCTGCCGACTCCGCCGGACGCTCCGGTGACGGCGATCTCCCCCTGGCCGGGTGTCACACCGTGGCGTTCCAGTGCCAGGACGCAGAGCATCGCCGTGTATCCGGCGGTGCCGATCGACATGGCCTGGGCCGGGGTGAAGTTGTCGGGCAGAGGTACCAGCCAGTCGCCGTTCACCCGCGCCTTCTGCGCCATACCTCCCCAGTGCTTCTCCCCGACACCCCAGCCGTTGAGGACGACCTTGTCCCCGACCTGGTAGTCGGGGTTGTCGCTGTGCTCCACCTCCCCTGCAAGGTCAATGCCGGGGACCATGGGGAAATTGCGGACGATTGTGCCGCTGCCCGTGATGGCCAGGGCATCCTTGTAGTTCATCCCGGAGTGGCTGACGCGCACGGTCACGTCACCGTCAGGAAGCTGCTGTTCGTCCAGCTCCTGGAGCGTTGCGCGGTAGTCGCCGTCGTCGTTTTCGATCAGTACGCCTGTGAACACGTAGGTCACTCCTCAGTGGCTTGGTTACGGTGTGCACGGCCCAGGGTAGGCGCCCCCTGGTGCGATGTGCCGCCCGTCACGTCGCCGTGCGGGGTGACGCTCGGCCCGGTGGCAGCCCACGAGGCCAGCACCTTCATCGCGTCCTCTGACGGCGACCCTGGTTCTGCCGCATAGATCGTCCAGGTCAGGCCGCGCTCCTCCTCCATCTGCATGCCTTCGTAGGCCAGGGTCATCTCTCCGACCTCCGGATGGTTGAAGGTCTTGAATCCGCTGCCGTGGTGCCGCACGTTGTGCGCTCCCCATCTGGTCCGGAATTCATCACTGCGGGTGCACAGTTCACCGACGAGGTCATGCAGGGACTTGTTGTGGGGGTCACGGGCTGCTTCGGTACGCAGGATCGCCACCGTGATGTCTGCGAACCCGTCCCAGTCCGGGTAGAAGTTCAGGGCGCGCTCATCGAGGAATGCGTGTCTGGCGATGTTCGGCGGGCCGGGAGGACGCCCCGGCATATCGTAGAGTTCCGTGTAGAACGCCCTGGCCAGCGTGTTCGTCGCCAACAGGTCCATTCTGCCGTTGCGGACGAAGGCCGGTCCGGCGGTGACCGCCTCCAGCGCCCACTGCAGTCCCGGGGACGGAGCCCAGGTTGCCCCGTTCCGTTTCCTCGGTGGACGTGCCACGGGGCTGGCCGCGTGGGCGAGGTCGAACAGGTGCGCGCGCTCGGCGTCGTCCAGGCGGAGTGCCCGGGCCAGGTTGTCCAGGACCTCGGGAGACGCCCCGGCGACAGCGCCGCGCTCCAGTTTGGTGTAGTACTCCACACTTACGCCCGCCAGTGCCGCCACCTCACTGCGGCGCAGGCCCGGTACGCGGCGGTTGGTGCCGTCCGGCAAGCCGACATCGCCGGGACTGATCTTGGCGCGCCTGGTGGTGAGAAACTCCCTGACATCGGCCCTGTTGTCCATACACCCACGATAGAACGGGGCATGGCGGCGAGGGAGGTACCGCCGGTACCTCCCTCAGGAGGGACTCCCCGCGGGACGGACCCGGGGCGACAATAACGGATGTAATCCATCATCCCTCGTCAGGAAAGGACGCCCCATGCGTGCAGTCATCATGGACGCCCCAGGACAGATCCGTGTCGGCGACCGCGAAGACCCGCAGGTCATCGAGCCCACGGATGCCGTCATCCGGATCACCGCCACCTGCATCTGCGGCTCCGACCTGTGGCCCTACCGCGGTGTCGAGCCCGCCGACCACCTCCACATGGGACACGAGTACGTCGGTGTGGTCGAGGACACCGGTCGTGCAGTCCGCACCGTGAAACCCGGCGACCACGTCGTCGGGTCATTCGTGATCTCCTGCGGTGAGTGCGAGATCTGCCGGTCCGGGTACCCGTCGAAATGCATCCACGCCGAATTCGTCCATGCCGGTATCGGTACGCAGGCACAGAAAGCCCGGATCCCGTTCGCCGACGGAACGCTCGTGGCGACGCCCGGCGAGCCGGAGGACGATCTCGTGCCGTCACTGTTGGCGGCGTCCGACGTCCTCGGGACGGGCTGGTTCGCGGCGGACGCCGCCGGGGTCGGCCCCGGCAAGACCGCCGCCGTGGTCGGCGACGGTGCCGTCGGGCTCATGGGCGTCCTCGCCGCCAGGGAGATGGGAGCCGAACGAATCATCGCGATGTCCCGGCATGCCGACCGGCAGGCACTCGCCCGTGACTTCGGTGCGACCGACATCGTCGAAGAGCGTGGCGACGCCGGAGTCGAGCGTGTCAGGGAACTCACGGGAGGCCTGGGCGCACACAGTGTGATCGAGGCGGTCGGTACCCGGGAATCCCTGATGCAGGCTGTCCGCTCCTGCCGCGCGGGTGGGCACATCGGTTTCGTCGGTGTCGCCCACGGGGGTGTGACACTGCCGATGGACGAGATCTTCTTCTCCGAGGTCCACCTGCACGGCGGGCCGGCCCCGGTGCGTCGTTACCTGCCGGAGCTGATCCGGAGGATCTGGGACGGGCAGATCGACCCCGGCAAGGTCTTTGATCTGACACTTCCCCTGGACCGTGCCGCCGAGGGGTACGCCGCAATGGCTGAGCGCCGTGCAGTCAAGGTCATGCTGACGCCGTGACGGATTCCGGAGGTAGTGCTGCGGGCACAGCACAGCGCAGCAGCAGGGCCCGGCTGCCGTTCATCACCTACGTCCTCGCTGCGGGCGTCTTCCTCATGGGCACCACGGAGTTCATCGTCGCCGGAATCCTGCCGGAGATCGCGGATGATGTGGCTGTGCCTGTATCCGACGCAGGCCTGCTGATCACCGTCTTCGCGGTGGGCATGATCGTCGGGACGCCTGCCATGGCAGTGCTGACGCTGCGGCTACCCCGCCGGGTGACGCTGACGCTGGCACTTGTGGTGTTCGCCGTGGGGCATGTCATTGTGGCGCTGTCGTCCCTGCTCCCGGTGATTCTTGCCGCCCGGTTCCTCACCGCACTGGCCACAGGTGCCTTCTGGGCGGTCGCCGCCGTGGTCGGCGCCCGGGCCGCCGGACGCGATCTGGCGTCGAAGGCCCTGGGAATTGTGCTCGGAGGAGGCATGCTCGCCAATGTCGTCGGTGTTCCGTTGGGAGCATTCGCCGGCCAGACGATCGGCTGGCGGGGGCCCTTCTGGATCCTTGCACTGCTCGCACTCGGCGCGGCACTGGTCATCTTCCGACAGGTTCCGGATGATCCGGCGGACCGGCCGACTCCGTCCCTGCGGGCAGAGGTCCGCAGCCTCCTGGACGGTCGTGTCTGGCTCGTCCTCGCCGGCTGTGCCGCCGTCTGCGGTTCCTCCCTCGCCGTGTACAGCTTCATTTCCCCGTTGTTGACCGACCACAGCGGGCTGCCGGCCTCTACCGTCCCGCTCGTCCTCGTCGGTTATGGCATCGGAGCGTTCATCGGGTCGAACACCGGTGGCAGCATCGGAGCACGCCGGCCCTTCGCGCTGCTGTTCTCCTCGGCGACCGCGACGTTCCTGGTGCTCGTCGGCCTGCTGCTGTTCTCGCAGAACGCTGTCGTCACCGTTGTCCTGGTGGTCCTCCTGGGCCTGTTCGGGATGTCCACCAACCCCGTGCTGATCGGGATGGCCGTCCGTTACGCAGACCGGGCCCCGACGCTGGCATCCGCCATGGCGACAGCTGCCTTCAACGTCGGTACCGCCGTCGGATCCTGGATCGCCGGTAAGGCACTCGCAACCTCCCTGGGTGCCGGTGGCCCGGTAGCGGTGGGGACCTTTGTCGCGGCCCTGTACATCGTCCCCCTGACACTGCTGCTTCGCCGGGAACGGAGGACAGCTGAGGGCTGACCTACATCCGGCCTTTCCGCCAGGCGATCACAGAGACCAGCGTGCAGACCACTCCGAGGACCGGAAAGAAGAACAGGTAGGCAGTGGGTTCTATCGGACCATACATCTGCCGGGACTGCTCATTGGACAGGAACTGGACTGTCTGACCAAACTCCGGATAAGGCAGTGACAGGCCCACTCTGTCTGTCTCGGATGTCATCACGTGGGCGTAGCGAGAGAGAAAGACACCAATAGTGCAGACCCATGCAAACACGGACACCGGGAACGTCACCCAGAACCAGGGAAAGCCAACGCGTTCATGTCCTGCACGTCGCGGCAGAACGACAGCTCCGACCAACACGGTCAGTAAAGCAGAAGCGAGAAGGGTCCATGTCATACTCGGTTCCTCCGCCACGCCCAGGTGCTCAGGCCGATACCGACGATCGCCAGTACCGGATACCCGACACGTGCCCACCAGCCACCGAGCAGGTACAACGCCGCAGAATCGGAGAAGAAGGTCGACGTCGGGTTTTCATCGGCGTCCGCCAGCGGGGCGTACATCGTCCAACCGGAGTACGCCCCACTAGACAGGACGCCGGGAAGCCAGGACGCGAATGCCAGAGCGACGGCCAGTGCCGTCAGCGGGAAGACGATCCAGAACCACGGAAACCCTGGTGTGCCGCCCCTTACCCGGTACTCGGCGCGGCGTGGAAGAACAGCACCTGCGACGAGTAAGACGACAAGCGCAGCGAAAATCAGCAACCATGTCATTCCGGGATACTATCTGATCACCGAATGATACTCGGCGTTAGATCCGGCCTTTCCGCCATGCGATCACGGAGGCCACGGTGCAGGCAATGCCGGCCACCGGAAAGAACCACAGATAGACCTCATAGGGCAATGGTCCGAATATCCGCTGGAACTGTCCGTCCGGAAGGAACTCCAGGCCGGGAAATCCTCCCGCCGCGGGATAGGGCATCGACAACCCGACCGGATCATCGTACGTCGGGTAGATCTTCGTCCTCAGTCCCGCCAGAACCATGCCGAGCGTCGACATCACACCGAATACGGCCGCCGGGAACACCACCCAGAACCACGGGAAACCGTGAGACTCCCGCCGTCTGCGCCGTGGCAGCATGACGGCCCCGGTCACGGCGACTGCCAGAACGGAAACAAGGAACACCCAGCTCATATGCGTCGCTTCCGCCAACCCCACGCACTCAACGCCGCGCCGATGACCGCAGACAACGGATACCCGACCCTCGCCCACGGACTCATGATGAGGTGAGACGCAGCATCGTCGGAGAGGAAACCTCCTTCGTCGAAGGCTCCCTCCACCGAGACGTACCGCGCTGGCATTCCCCACCCGAAGTCGAATCCGTCCGACGGACTGCCGGGAAGCCAGGACGCGAATGCCAGAGCGACGGCCAGTGCCGTCAGCGGGAAGACGATCCAGAACCACGGAAACCCTGGTGCGCCAGCCTCTCCCCGGTACTCGGTGCGGCGCGGAATTACGGCCCCGCTGACAAGCAGGACCACAAGGGCGGCGAAGATCAGCAACCATGTCATTCGGGGATAGTACCAACTGAATGGGAGCGGTGCCCTGAAGTGAGCGCGTACTATGCGGCAGAAGACGAAACCTCAAGTATTCATGAGGTTGTGTCCGCGCTCGCACCGAGAGGCAGGTATCCCCTTGCATCCGTTCCTCCCCCGACAGCCCCGATACGTCAGACGCCAATGAACTGCTGAGTATCGGCGAGACCAGCCGACGGACCGGCGCCGCAGTCTCCGCACTGCGGTACTACGAGGATCTGGGACTCATCGCTTCGGTTCGCACATCCGGCAACCACCGTCTCTACGCACGGCACATGCTACGGCGGATCTCCCTGATCAGTGTCGCGAAGAATCTCGGCATTCCGCTGAAGAGTGTGCAGGACGCTTTCAGCACCGTGCCACTCGACCGGGCTCCGACCCACAAGGAGTGGCAGGTGGCGTCCCGACGCTGGAAGCGGGAGCTTGAGGAGCGTCGGCGCGGTATCGAACGCCTCGAGAGTGAACTCACCAGCTGCATCGGATGCGGCTGTCTGTCATTGAAGGCCTGTGCACTGCTCAATCCTCAGGATGCCCTGGGTGAGACGGGTCAAGGCGCGCGTCGACTCTCGTGACGCACCACAGGCCAGCTCCGCATCCCCCTTGACCTCAAGTGCGCTTGAGGTATTAGCCTCGTCGGCAGACCGTCACCGATGGTCACCACAACGACGAGTAAGGAGCACCATCCATGGCCGTGTACGAGCTTCCCGACCTCCCCTACGACTACGACGCCCTCGAGCCGCACATCTCCGCCGAGATCATGCAGCTGCACCACGACAAGCACCACGCCACCTACGTCGCCGGCGCCAACACCGCCCTCGACGCCCTGGAGAAGGCCCGCGAGGAAGGCACCAACCCCGACCAGATCCGCGCCCTGTCCAAGAACCTCGCGTTCAACCTGGGCGGCCACACCAACCACTCCATCTTCT
>NZ_MKKI01000022.1 GCF_001942345.1 Corynebacterium sp. CNJ-954 | reverse complement strand
CCTGTGGGTAGGCGGTAATTGCAAGGAACCGGATGGGCAGTTCAGTAAGCTCCACGGGACCGTGGACTGCCTCGCCGTCGAGCAGTAAAGCGTCCCCCGGCCGCATATGGTAATCAGTGTCCTGGTGACGATAAGTCATCTCACCTTCAAGCATGTAAAGAAGCTCAGTGCCGGGATGCTGAAACCGCGGATGGATTTCCGAGCGATCATGCAGAGTAACCAGCACCGGCTCAATGTGCGGTCCTGACGCCACGTCGCCCTGACCACGGAAGGAGCCGAGCAACTCGTAGATGTGATTGTGACGGGTTCCGCGACCATTGATGCGGGTGCCGGTACCTGATGGGGTGTACGCAGCGGGTCGTTCCACTTGAGCGTCGCGAAACAGCGTGGACACAGGGACATCCAGGGCCTCAGCAATCTGGGCGATTGAGGTTAACGAGCAGGACGTCTGAGCGTTCTCGATCTTCGACATCATTGCTCGTGACAGGCCGGCACGTTCTGCCAGGCCGGAGACCGACATGCCCCTGGACGTCCGCAGTGTGCGTACCCGGCGCCCGAGGCTTGCCTCGATCGACCGATCCTCGACTCCGCCGTCTCCATGGCTATCGGCCCCGGGCTCGGTCGCCGGTGCAAGCTCGTGGTCGGAGATATCAGCTGCCTTGGCAGGACTATTGTCACGGTGGGCCATGGTCACAGATACTAGCGTCACCGCGTCAGCCGAGCTGGGGTGCGCTATAGCCACCCGCACAGGAGTAGTCGTCACGGTCATCATGAGACGGCGGTTTTCAACGCGGTAGAGACGCCTCGGAAGCGTGTTGGCACATTGACGTCTCCCCGCGATGCCCCTGCGACCAGTGCGGCAGTGAAGTCACCGATCAGTGGGGCGAATTTCGCTCCGTGCCCTGAGCACGGGGAGACCACGGTGATGCCGTCGGCGCGGTCGATGAGAAAGTCTTCGCCGGGCAGGTTCGTGAACAGGCAGGTGGTCTCGGCATAGGGCTCTGGAACAAGACCGGGCATCATGGTGCGAACATACTCGATGACTCGTTCGCGGTTGGCGCCGTCGATACGCCCGTCTTGCGCTGCAGCCGAGGACATCTTGCGTCCGGCATTGTACTCGGCGAGCTTCTGGCCACGGAAGTCAGCGTCCATCCCTCCAGGCAGGCTGTAGACCTGGATATCCGGGGATTTGTTGATCAATGTGGGCCAGCTTGTCGAATGCCCCTCGGGTACCGGGCCGCAGTCGGCGTCGTCCCGGTAGGGGAAATGGTAGGCGTTCTCTTGGCTGACTTCGACGGGGGGAAGGTGGCGGAGAAAAGCGTCGGGAAGGTCCGCGGCCGCGAGGAGGTCAGCGACCCATCCGCCGGCAGCGAGAACGACCTGCCCGGCCTCAATCGTCTCGCCGGTGGTGGAGGTGACTGTGTAGCCTGGCTGGCGCCTCCCCGATCGGCGGACTGAAACGGCCTCCCAGTGTTCGAGAACTGCCGCACCGCTCTTTTTGGCCTCGGCAAGTTGGGCGTTGACTGTCGCTTCAGCGTTGATCACACCGGCACCGGGCTGCCAGAGCACCAGGTCACTGCCGGTGCATAAGGGATCGAAGGAGAGTCCGGGCCACTTCTCCCCCGCCTGATGCGCGCTGAGTAGTTCGTGTTCGACCCCGGTACCGTCGAGGATGTTCGCCAGAACGGCAGGATTGCGAATGCTCCCGAAGTCCAATGAGCCGGACGGTGTGATCAGTCGGCGTCCGTTGCGCCGTTCCAGGTCGTCCCATCCTTTCTTCGCCTCCACAGTGAGTTGTGTGTAGAGCGGGTCCGGGTAGGAATAGCGGAAGATGCGGGCTGAGCCGTGTGAGCTGCCCTGTGGTGAGGCAGCGATGTCGCGTTCGGCGACGATGACGTCGTAGCCGAGCTCGGCGAGCTTCCACGCGGCGGCGGAGCCGGAAAGCCCCGCGCCGATGACGAGGACGTCGGTCTGCAGTCCAGTCGGGGCTGTGGTCATCATGAATCCTGTGTCTTTCTACTGATGGTGCCTGTCCTGCGTGGTGCTGTTGTGGCAGGGAGGAAGGTCGGTTATCGTGAAGATGATTCTCTCTGTGAATCGATGTGTACTGACATGAAACACAACGGATGTGACGCCCATGTAACAGCGGCGTTGCATTTCTCAGAACAGGAGCCCGATATGACTGATCCGGCAAGAACTGCCGCCGACCTTGCTGCCGACCTCGACACCGAGACCGCACTGCAGCGTTTCCGCAGAATGTGGGCTGAGCTGGCTGAGATTGGGGTCACTGACACGGGTGTGCGTCGCTACTCCTGGACCGACGAGGATCGGCAGTTGCGTGACTGGTTCGCCGACCAGGCTTCGTCCCGGGGCATGGAGGTCCACATGGACCGCAACGGCAACCTCAGGGCATGGTGGGGACAGCCCGAGCCGGACTCGGTTGTCACTGGTTCGCATCTGGACTCAGTACCTGACGGTGGACTGTGGGATGGCCCTCTCGGTGTCGTTCTCGGGTTCCTCGCCGTCGACGTTCTTCGGGCTGCGCAGCAGACCGGCCAGCTCGAGACCCACCGGTCACTGGCAGTGGTGGACTACATGGACGAGGAGGGCGCCCGCTTCGGCGTGGCCTGCCTGGGCTCGAAGTTGATGAGTGGCGCAATCGCGCCAGAGACCGCACGGCAGCTCACCGACGTCGACGGGGTCAGCCTTGCCGAGGCAATGCAGGCCTACGGGGCTGACCCTCAGGCGATCGGTGAAGATGCCGTAGAGCTCGCCCGAACTGGGGCCCAAGTGGAAGTCCACATCGAGCAGGGCCGTAATCTCGCCGGCGCTCTCCCCGGGAGTGCGGACGGGGCGCCGGTTGGGGTGGCGACGGCCATCTGGCCGCACGGCCGCTGGGAGTTTACCTTCGATGGGGTAGCTGACCATGCCGGTACTGCCCGGCTGGCTGACCGGCATGATGCTGCGCTCCCTTTCGCGGCCACCGTATTGGCAGCGCGCTCAACAGCGGAGTCACTAGGTGAAGCCAGAGCAACGTTCGGACGGTTTCATGTCGAACCGTCCGGGCCGAATGTTGTCCCGTCCCGCGTGGTGGCGTTACTGGACGCCCGCGCCGCTGACGATGACACGCTTGACACTCTGGTCGAGACGATCACTGAAGCAGCTCGGTCAGCGGCGGACAACCACGGCGTCGCTTGTACGGTGACGAGACTGTCCTACGCTCCGGTCGTTGAGTTTGATGCCGATTTGAGAGACATGCACGCAAAACTCGCCGCTGATGCTGGAGAGTACCTGCCGGAGCTTCCCACGCAGGCCGGTCACGACTCTGGAATTCTGGCACCTCGGGTACCTACCTCGATGCTCTTCATCCGCTCACCACACGGGATCTCGCATTCACCACGCGAAGATGCTGCCAATGAGGATGTCCTGGCGGGGCTACGAGCACTGGTGCGCTCGTTGGCTGAACTGATCCGCCGAGGATGACGTCAATAGTGGTCAACGGGTTCACAACAAGGTTAATGGGTCGGTAACAGAGTCGACACCGACGGGAAAACCCCAGCTCGTAAGTTTCCTAGTGTTCAACATTGAATACTGTGAGTATCAAACTCATGGACATCGACCCTAGGAGACTGTCGACATGACCGCAGCAACCCAGGCGGACGCCACCCCCACCACCGCCGACTCAGCCACCGCCATCAACTTCCGCTACCTCAGCGAACCTGACATGATCGCCGCCGGGGTCCGCGACATCGCCCGCTGCGTCGAGGTGATGGAGGAGACCCTGATCCTGCTCAACCAGGGTGACTACATGATGGCCGGGCTCAACCACAACTCCCACGGTGCGATGATCTCCTTCCCCGAGGATCCCCAGTTCCCCGGTATGCCGCACGACGGCCCAGACCGCCGCTTCATGGCGATGCCCGCCTACCTCGGCGGCCGGTTCAACAACACCGGGGTCAAGTGGTACGGCTCCAACGCGGAGAATCGGAAGAGCGACCTTCCGCGCTCGATCCACGTCTTCGTCCTCAACGACACGGCCACCGGGGCTCCGAAGGCGATCATGAGCGCCAACATCCTCTCAGCGGTGCGCACCGGGGCAGTGCCCGGGGTCGGGGTGAAGTACCTGTCCAACCCGGACTCCACCACCCTGGCGGTCATCGGACCGGGAGTGATGGCACGGACCAACACCGACGCGATCATGGCGCTGCGCCCTGGCATCACCACGATCAAGGTCAAGGGCCGCAGTCAGCACGGCATCGACGGCTTCGCCGGCTACGTCAGCGGGAAGTACCCCGAGGTCACGGTCATCGGCTGTAACTCCATCGAAGAAGCGGTCGCCGACGCCGACATCGTCATGGCCTCGACCACCACCGATGCCGCCGGGCCGGAAGCCTTCCCCTACTTCAAGCAAGAGTGGCTCAAGCCAGGGTGTCTCGTGGCTGCCCCTGCTGCGGCACGGTTCGACGACGAGTTCCTCGCCCTGGATGCCCGGCTGGTGCTTGATGCCTATGGCCTGTACGAGGCGTGGGAGGAAGAGTACGGCGACCAGGCATTCGTGCTGCTCGGCATCCCGGGCACCAAATGGTATGACCTCGCTCGGGAGGGAAAGATCGACAAGTCGAAGATCGAGGTCGTCGCCGACATCGCTGAAGGAAAGGCCCCCGGCTGGGATCCGGAGACAGTGACCGTGTACTCGGTCGGCGGTATGCCGGTGGAGGATGTCGCCTGGGCGACGGACCTGTACTCCACTGCCGAGGAGAAGAACATCGGTACCGTCCTGAACCTGTGGGACAAACCCGAACTCGCATAACCGCCACGCCAGAGCGCCATTGCCAGTACCAACACCTGACCGCACCGCAAAAGCCGGGGGCCGAAAACAACGGCTTCGCCACGTCCATGCCCGGTATCTGCGTCGCCACATTTCGCATCTACTTGACTGTCTGACTTTTACGACTGATTCCTGACAAGGAGTGCTCATGCCTGCTGCAGACGTAGCCTGGATCCTCGCCGCATTCTCCCTGGTCCTGCTCATGTTCCCGGGGTTAGCGATGCTGTATGGAGGAATGCTCAACGGACGAAGCGTCCTCAACATGATGATGATGGTGATGTCCTCGCTCGCGGTCACCACCGTGGTCTACATCCTCGTCGGCCATGGCCTGGTCATCGGCGACACCGTCGCCGGACTCCGCCTGATCGGCGACCCCTTCGAGTTCGCTTTCTTCAACGACCTGATGACCGACGACGGCAATGGCAGCACCCTGAACGCCGCATTTTTCACCCTCTTCGCCGCCATCAGCGTGGCCCTGGTGTCCTCCGGGGCCGCCGGCCGCATGAAATTCGATGCCTGGATGATCTTCGCCGCGATCTGGGTGCTGCTGGTCTACGCCCCGATGGCACACTGGGTGTTCGCCGCCGACGACGCCGAAGCCGGGACGACCGGCGGATGGATGATCAACGTACTCGGACTGCACGACTACGCCGGCGGAACTGCGGTGCACATGAACGCAGGTGCGGCAGGCCTCGCCCTAGCGATCTTCCTCGGGCGTCGCGCCACGAAGGACGACCGCCCCCACAACCTCCCGCTGATGCTCATCGGCGCCGGGATGATCGCGATGGGCTGGATGGGTTTCAACGGCGGCACCGCCGGTGGAGCAAACTTCCTGGCCCAGTACGTCATCCTGACCTCACTCCTGTCCCTGGCCGGTGGCATGCTGGGCTTCATCATCATGCAGCGGATCGTCAACGGCCACTACACGCTGATGGGCCTGGGCACCGGCATGGTCGCAGGGCTGGTGGGCATCACCCCAGTCGCCGACGCGGTGCACCCGGTCGGCGCGATATTCGTCGGGATGCTGGCTTCAGCGGCGGCGTTCGGAGCGATCAAGCTGGCCCGGCGTTACGGGATCGATGATTCGGCGGACGTCTTCGCGGTGCACGGTGTCGGCGGGATGGCCGGTGCGATGTTCGTTGTATTCTTCGGTGCCGCCGCAGCACCAGCGGAACGTGCCGGTGTGTTCTTTGGAGGTTCATCAGACCTGATCTGGCGAGAGATCGTAGCGATCGTGGTGACTGTCGGGTTCTCGTTCATCATCACCTACATCATCGCCTGGGTGATGGACAGGATCCATCCGATCCGTATCACCGAGGAAGACGAGGGCAGGGGCATCGACGCCGTGCTGCACGATGAGCGGGCTTACGACCGGACGATGGAACCGACCGGCACGGCCGACGCGGAAATAAGCTGACCACCTTAAGCTGCTGAGAGTCTCACGGCGGGTGGGACACCCCTATATGCCACCCCACCACCGCAGGTTCTCGGCAGTTGTTCGGCTATCGCCCGGGTTCATTCCCCTCAGGCCCGGTATGACTACCTTCGACCGGTTCATCACTATCCGCCCAAACGCGAGACTCATAGTCATAGGCGATCTCATTACCTTCCTCGTCTGTACGCCTATACCAGTCGGTGAGGCTCTGGTCAGTCGAGTCGAAATCTGCACCGGCTCCACGTCCATCCGATGACGCCGAGACTTCAAGTTCGAAGTCGTCACCGTGCTCTTCCAGGCCCTTGATGACGGCATTCTGAATGACGTTCTGCGCGTATGTCCTCCTGATCGCCGCGGGATCGGTGGACAGATCCTTGATAAACGCCACCGCGATACCTACAAGTACCAGCGCGAACGGCATGGCGACGAGGATGGTCAGGTTCTGCAGTCCTGTGAGCGCGGTTTCTCCTCCGACGAGGAGCATCACCACGGCTATCCCCATCATGCACAGGCCCCAGAACACCACGATGACCTTGCGTGGTTCCGGATTCCCCCTTTCTGACAAGGTGCCCATCACCACGGACGCGGAGTCTGCGGAGGTGATGAAGAAGATCGCGAGAACCAACATCAGGAGGAATGGGGTAATTGCCCCGAGAGGCAGGTCATTGAACAGTGAGAACAGAACGTTCTCGGGCGACGCTGAACCGTCGAACCCTTCCTTGCCCTCCCTGCTGAAGCTGATGGCGGTGCCGCCGAAGATAGTGAATGCCAGGATGAGGATGAAAGTCGGCGCGATCGTCGTCGCGATTGCGAATTCTCGGATCGTCCGACCACGCGAGATCCTGGCGATGAACATACCGACGAACGGGGTCCATGCAATCCACCATGCCCAGTAGAACGCGGTCCATACCGACTGGAACTCAACCGTCTCCTCACCCCAGGACAGCCCTCGACTCATCATGTCGAGCATGTTGTCGAAGTAGCTGAGGATTCCCGCGGGCACCAGGTTCAGGAGGAACAGGGTGGGCCCCAGCAGGAAAACGAAGAGGACCAGCCCGAGGGTTAACGTGATGTTGATGTTCGACAGGTAGCGGATGCCGCGGGCGACGCCGGACACTGCACTGATGATGAAACATATGGTCAGGATGGTGATGATAGCGACGAGGATGGTGTTGGTCACCTCGCTAGCACCAGAGATGATCTGCACACCCTGTCCGATCTGGATGGCAGACAGCCCGAGAGTGGCGGCGGTGCCGAAGAGCGTGGCGATAATCGCCATGATGTCAACGAGCCGCCCCGCAACGCCCTCGGTCTGTCGTCGGCCGAAAAGCGACCGAAAAATCGAACTGATCAGGGTCACACGACCTCGACGATACGAACTATAAGCCAATGCTCCGCCGACCATCGCGTACAGACCCCAGATGAACAGGCCCCAGTGGAAGTGCGACTGCGCCATGGCACGGTGCAGCGCCGCTGGACTCTCGGCATCGACGGTTTCAGGCGGGGGGCTCAAGTAGTACGACAGCGGTTCCGAGGGGCCGAAGAAGAAGATACCGACGCCGATTCCGGCGCCGAACATCATGGCGATCCACGCGAAACGTGAGAACTCCGGTTTCTCGTCGTCCTTGCCGAGCTTGATCTTCCCGAAACGGGAAAAGGCCAGGTACGCCATCACGATTACACCGAGCATCATCGTTGTGTTCAACAGCCACCCGAAGTGCTCCAGAGCCCAGGTGAACATTGTCGAGGACACAGACCCCACTGACTCTGGGCTCGTGATCCCCCATGTAATGAACGAGACCATGAGGGCAGCGGTGATTCCGAAGACCACTTTGTCGAGGCCGAACCTGTTGCGCTGCTCTTCAACGCTGATGCCAGGAACCAGTCCCGGATGGAGGTCGTGGGGGTACAGCCCGACAGAGCTGTGGGTCGTCGAAGTCCGGAGCGCGTCAACGGGGTTCAGCGACGGTCTGTTCCACACGCGTTTACGATGTTCATTACGATGATCTGTGTCTTCTGGTTTGTCGCTCATGTCGGTGATCCTGTCTCTGCGGTTGATTGAGCTGGTTCTGGGGCCTTGTTATGGCCGATACGGGTCGGGTTGTCCGATGTACTGCACGGTGGAGTACTCCTCGATGCCCTCAGCGCCGCCCTCACGACCCATCCCGGACTGCTTCACCCCACCGAACGGTGCCGCCGCATTCGAGATCACCCCGGAATTGAACCCCATCAACCCGAACTCCAACCCATCAGCCAACCGGTACATCCGCCCCGGATCCTGCGAAAACACATACGATGCCAAACCGAACTCGGTGTCATTAGCCATCGCAACAGCCTCCGCCTCCGAACTGAAAGTGAAGATCGGAGCGATCGGCCCGAAGATCTCCTCACGAAACACCCGCGCATCCCTCGGCGCATCCACGATCACCGTCGGACGGAAGAAGTACCCCGGCTCGGTGATCGGCGCATCCCCGGTGATCGCCCTACCACCACGGGCCAACGCATCGCTGACCAGTGACTCCAGGTTCGTCACCGCTTTGGGCTCGACCATCGGGCCGATGTCGGTGTCCTCGTGCATCCCGTTGCCGACAGACAGGGCAGTCATCTTCGCAGCAAACTTGTCGGTGAACTCCGCGGCGATCGCCTCGTGAACCAGGATGCGGTTACCCGCGGTGCATGCTTCCCCGCCGTTACGAGTCTTGGCTGCCAACGCCCCATCAACAGCAGCGTCGATATCCGCATCGTCGAAGACGATGACCGGAGCGTTGCCACCGAGTTCCATGGAGGTGCGCAGCACATTGTCCGCCGCTGCTTTCAGCAGCGTCACCCCCACCGGGGTCGATCCTGTGAACGAGATTTTCCGCAGCCGCGGGTCAGCCATCAACGGCTCCGAGATCTGCGAAGCACTTGCCGAGGACACGACGTTGAGCACCCCGGCGGGAAGCCCGGCGTCGAGGAGTGTCTGTGCGAAGTACTGGGCGGTCAGTGGAGTGAGTTTGGCGGGTTTGAGCACCATCGTGCAGCCGGCGGCGATCGCCGGGGCGATCTTGCGGGTCGCCATCGCCAACGGGAAGTTCCAGGGAGTGATCAACAGACACGGGCCGACGGGTTTATGCCGGGTGGTCATGCGCAGCGTGCCTTCAGGGACCTCGGTGTGCCGGCCGTAGTGGCGGACGGTTTCTTCGGCGAACCAGCGCAGGTATTCGGCACCGTAGGTGACTTCTCCGCGGGCTTCGGTAAGGGGTTTGCCCATTTCCAGGGTCATCAGGGTCGCGAATGTCTCGGCACGGGCGCGGACCAGGTCGAAAGCGCGGCGCAGGATCTCAGAGCGTGTCCGCGGGGAGGTCCGGGCCCACTGGTCCTGCACTGCACAGGCGGCGTCAAGAGCAGCCACAGCATCCTCCGAGGTAGCCGACGACAACGTAGCGATAGTCTCGCCAGTAGCGGGATTATGGACCTCGAAGCTGGTGCGGTCGGAGGACTCGCGCCATTCTCCGTTTATGAGAACGCCAGTGGGTACAGCGGTGGGCAGTGACATACGGTGGTTCGCCTTTCGGGAAACTAGCCAGCTCAGTCGAGCGGAGTGAGATCGGAGCTGTCGAAGAACTGCCCCGCCTTGTAGATGATCGGGTCGTCCTCAGTGGCTTCAGCTGAGCGCACCCGTCCGACAAAGATCGTGTGAGTATGTGCCTGGAACCGCTCTTTGATCTCGACCTCGATGGACGCCGATGATCCATCCAGCAGTGGGGATCCGTTGGGCCCCTGATGCCAGTCGAGGTCAGCAAACTTGTCGGCCCCCTTCGACGCGAATGTTCGCAAGGTGTCACGTTGGCTACCACCGAGAATGTTGATCCCCATGTGGCTCGCCTGGAACAGAGATGCGTAGGTCGATGAGGACTTCTGTACACAGACCATGACCAAAGGGGGCTCCAAGGACACGGAATTGTAGGAATTCACGGCGAGACCCCGCGGTTTACCTTCCGCGTCCATGGCAGTCACCACGGTGACGCCCGTAATGAACTGACGGTTGAACGCCTTCAAGGCATCCTTGGTCGGTTCCCCATCCAAATTGTCGCTTACTGACTCATTCTCTTGATCGAATGCCGAGGCAAGAGACTTGAGACCGAGATCGGCAAGCAGAGCACTGGGGTCCCAGGTAGCTTCCTCGAGGATGATCCTGCCTGCATCGAAGGTGAGAAGGTTGGAACCATGTGTCACAACGCTGGTTCCAGTGGGTGGCACGTCGCCTAGGGGTTCAGTGAACGTACCCGTGGAATGCCAGTACACCGCAGCTTTACAGTCACGGTCGTCGCCGTCGATGACGATGTGATCGACGACGGTCGTCAAATCGGGGAACGCTGCACGGATCCCCAGGATGTCGGTCTTGATTGCCTCCAGATCGATCAGACCTCCCGAGTGCGCACTCTTGCGACGGAAGTTGTCGTCCGTGAGTTGATCGAAGACCGAGACGTCACCTTTGTCCCATGCCGCGTGCCATGCCTCGGTGATGGCCTTCTTCAGATCGTGGCTCATGCCCACCTCTCTCTTATGCAGGTGCCCGGCGTCGTCCAACCTGCCGGACACAACGCGTCTCTTGTATGCAACATTAGCGTTACGTTGCACACAACAAACGATAGAGAGTGTCGAGCATCACGTCAAGCGTTCAGAGCAAGTGGCTTTGAACTGCATAGGAGCATGACTTCTGCGTCGATCCAATCGGAACCTTGCATTACATCGCACTCTCGGGTTACATTCCTTGTATGCAACATACGACTTCGAGCACGTCGGCTCCCGCACCTGAACTGACACTCCACGAGCGAATCAGAGCTCGGATCGTCACCGGAGAATTCGCCCCAGGAGAGCAGATCCCGGAGACCTCGCTCGCTGAGGAATACGGAGTCAGCCGAACGCCTGTCCGTGAAGCGCTCAAGGCCCTGCAGATGATCGGGCTGGTCGAGATCCGGCCGCGAGTAGGGACGTTCGTCAGAGAGCCGACCCGACGCGAGATCATCGAGCTCTTCCAACTCAAGGAATCCCTCGAAGGGCTGGCCGCAAGCCTTATGGCACAGCGCGGTCGAGTACCCGAACTTGATGTTCTCGAGCGAAACGTCCTCGAATCCGACGACGCCGCCCAGCAGGGTGACAGTGCCCGGTACGCACAGCTGGTCAGCGAGTTCCACTGGACACTTGTCCGCGGCGCAGACAACGAAAAGCTCTACGAAACCTACGGCTGGCTCATGAATCAGCTGGCATACGACCACCTCGTCAAGAAGACCGTGACCGATCCCAAACGCCTGAGCGAGTCAGACCGGGAGCATCACGACGTACTTGCGGCAATCCGGGACAAGGATCCCTACGGCGCAGAGATGGCGATGCGGGCGCATGTCGGGGCGTCGAGCCGTGCTGCGCTCTACCAGAGTTTCGGTGATGACTTCGGACCGGGCGTCCCAGCCGACCACCACACAGAGGAGAAAAGATGACAGACAAACCAACTACCTTCGAGGAACTGGGAGCCAGTCTCGGTGTGCGAAGACTATCGCTGGCACATGAGGAAGTCGTCGCCGAGACTGGTAGAAGCCTGGCCCAGCCTGTACACAAGGCCGCGGCTATCGCGGTACTTCGCAATCCCTGGGTCGGCAGCGGGCCAGAGAGGGACCTGTCCACAGAGACTCGCACCGTGGCCCCGGTCCTGGCGGCACTCCTGGCACAGCGTTTGACTGATTCGCTTGGCGGGGCAGACAACATCGAGGCCTTCGGAAAAGCCGCGCTTGTCGGCACCGACGGCGAGCTCGAGCACGCTGGAGCGCTCGTCCACACCCCGTACTTCGGCAACCTCGTCCGCGAGTTGCTGGGCGGTACGTCCATCATCTGCTTCACCGACGGGAGGGTGCCGGAGGGCACATCGGTACACGTGCCGATGTGGCACAAGACCCACGCCGCCAACCGCGACCATTACCAGACGATCGACGTGAACCTCGCTGATGCACCTCACGCCGATGAGATCTGCGTGATCGCTGCGGCATCCACCGGACCCCGGCCGTTCCCCCGTATCGGTGACCGGCGCACCGATCAGCCGGTCACCACTGACATCCTGAAAGGACTCATCTAATGGAACTCCGTAAACTCACCACCACCGTCGACGAGATCTTCTCCGAGGGCGGCCGCGACGTCGACCCGGTGAAACGAGTCGTCGTCGTTGCGGCGGTCATCAAGAACCCGTGGGCGGGCCAAGGCTTCGTCGACGACCTAGCGCCTGGCATCGACGCCAACGCTTCAGATCTTGGGGCTCTCCTGGCTCCCCGAGTGATGGAAGCACTGGGGGTCCCCCTCGAGGCTTACGGCAAAGCCGCAATCGTCGGTACCAACGGCGAGATCGAACACGGCTCCGCTCTGATCCATACGTTGAAGTTCGGCAACCACTTCCGGGACGCCGCCGACGCCTCCACACTCCTGCCCGCCGTCGAGCGCCGAGGTGTTTCGGGAGCTTCCTTCGACATGCCGCTGAAGCACTTCACTGATGCCACGATCCGCTCTCACCACCAGACTGTGGAGTGCCGGGTCGCGGACGCCCCCCATCCTGACGAGATCGTCATCGCTCTCGGAGGTACGGGTACCGGGCGGCCCCAGCAGCGTCTCGCGGATCTCTCGACGGAAACGAAGTAGCGGGTCGTTCCCATGGGATATCCCATCGTTCTACTCCACGGCGTCGGCCTCGACGCCAGCATCTGGAACGCCGTTATTTCCACGCTGACCGACAGCGAAGGGGATGCCGTCGGCACGGTCATCGCTCTCGACCTGCCCGGGCACGGCGGTCAGCCCCCGCTGACAGCTCCCACCAGCTTGGCGGAATTGGCCGCCGACGTCGTGGGGCGGCTTCCCGGGGATCCCGATGAACCAGCCCATCTGGTCGGTTTCTCACTAGGGTCCCTCATAGCGCAGTACATCGCCGTACACTACCCGGCACGAGTCGCTTCCCTTACCTGCGTCAGTTCCGTCTGTGCCAGAACAGACGAGGAAACAGCCGCCGTGTTGCAACGCCTGGACACAGCAGCCATGGACTTTCCGCAGAGCGCACAGAAAGCACTGGAACGCTGGTTCCCAGATGAGCCCGGCATTCCGGATGCCCCGGCGCTTCGAACGCGGACACGACAGATACTGCTAGCGAACGACGTCAGTTCTTACCTGCACGCCTACCGTGTCTTCGCCGAAGGCGACAAAGAGCTGGAGCCGGAGCTCCACCGGATAGGGATACCCGTCCTCGCGGTCACCGGCGAATTCGATCCCGGGTCGACACCTGAGATGAGCAGACGTATCGCTGAGCGGATCCCCGGCACACCCGTCCACATCATCAGCGACGCCCGGCACATGATCCCTGATACCCATCCGGACCACCTGGCGGCACTGATCCGGCAGAACGTGGGCCGCGCCATCGAGCTTCACCACTGATTTTCACCACCGAGAGGAGCACCACATGACTGAACGCCTCGCCCACTTCATCAACGGGGAACACCACAGCCCGGCAGACAGGGAATACTTCACCTCGACGAACCCTGCCACACTCGAACCCCTGTACGAGGCCGCACGCGGAACAGCCGAAGACGTAGCCGTCGCGGTGGCAGCCGCCGACAAAGCCTTCCGGAATCCTTCATGGGCCGGTCTTACAGCGA
Source organism: Corynebacterium sp. CNJ-954 (assembly GCF_001942345.1). Classification (GTDB taxonomy): domain Bacteria; phylum Actinomycetota; class Actinomycetes; order Mycobacteriales; family Mycobacteriaceae; genus Corynebacterium. The sequence continues at coordinate 370,648 of NZ_MKKI01000022.1, read as the reverse complement.
CGAAACGTGGCCATCTGTTGCGGCGGCTCGGCGACCTGATTGGCGAGAACGGCCCCGAGCTCGCGCGGTACGAGAGCCTAGACAACGGCAAACTGCTGCGCGAAATGACCGGCCAGCTCAAGAACGTTCCGGAGTATCTCTACTACTACGCCGGGCTGGCGGACAAGGTGCAGGGCTCACAGATCCCGGCATCCTCACTGGACATCATCAACTTCACCATGCGCGAGCCTTTGGGCGTAGTCGGAGCAATCACACCGTGGAACTCCCCGCTTACGCTGACAATCTCCAAGCTCGCACCAGCTCTTGCCGCAGGTAACACTCTTGTGATCAAGCCGAGTGAGTACACTTCCCGGACGATCCTTCGTCTCGCAGAGCTCGCTGTTGAAGCTGGTTTTCCCGCCGGGGTCGTCAACGTCGTCACCGGATACGGTGGAGAAGCCGGTGCCGCACTGGTCGATTCCCCGGAACTGGCGAAGATCTCATTCACCGGTTCAACGGGCACCGGGTCGAACATCGCCGCCAGTGCTGCGGCCCGCTTCATCGGCTGCACCCTGGAGCTGGGTGGCAAGAGCCCGAACATCGTCTTCGAAGACGCAGATGTCGACAATGCCGCCATGGGTGCAGTGGCCGGCATCTTCGCCGCAGCCGGCCAGACCTGCATCGCGGGTTCACGGATCTTCGCGCACCGAAGCATTCACGATGAATTGGTGGAGAAGATCACTCACCGTGCCTCCACCATCAAGATCGGCGACCCGTTGTCCGACGAGACCGAGCTCGGCCCGCTTGCGTTCGAGGACCAGTTGAACAAGGTGAAGTCCTACGTCGACATCGGGGTCAATGAGGGAGCCACACTGCACTATGGAGGCACCCGTCCTGAAGGCTTGGACCTTCCCGGTTACTTCCTCTCCCCCACTGTTCTCACCGACGCAACCAACGACATGAGGGTGTGTCAGGAGGAGATCTTCGGACCGGTGGCTGCGGTCATCCCGTTCGACACTGAAGATGAGGCTCTCCGCCTGGCGAATGATACCGACTACGGCCTGGCGGCCGGTGTCTGGACGTCCAACCTTCAACGGGCCATGCGCATGTCCCAGCGTCTCGAGGCGGGGACCGTGTGGGTGAACACCTACCGGGCGATGTCACCGATGTCACCGCGCCAGGGATTCAAGCAGTCCGGGGTCGGTATCGAGCACGGCATCGAATCAATGAGCGAGTACACGCGACTGAAGTCCGTCTGGATCAACACCGACGAAGCCCCCGTCGCTGATCCATTCGTGATGAGGGGATAGACCACCGTGCCACTGATCGACGTATCCATCGCTCAAGGCAGAACACCCGAGCAACTTCGGAATCTTATCGACGGTCTCCACCGTGTAGCAGAGTCCACCGTCGACGCGGCTCCGGAAAACATCACCGTAATCGTCCGCGAGGTCCCCCCTGACCTTTGGGCGAGAACAAACACCACCATCACAGAAAGGAAATGACATGCGATTCTCACTATTCATCCACATGGAGCGTTGGGATGACTCCATCAGCCACGAGGAGCACTGGAACAACCTCGTCGAGCTGGTGAAAATGGCTGAAGAAGGAGGCTTCGGCACTGTCTGGACCGGCGAACACCACTCAATGGAGTACACCGTCGCCCCCAACCCGATGGTGGCTCTCGCATCTCTCGCAGCGCAGACCAGCATCATCCGCCTGGGTGCAGGCACCATCATCGCTCCATTCTGGAATCCGATCCGTGCTGCCGGCGAGACGGCCCTCCTCGACGTCATCAGCGACGGTCGCGCAGAACTTGGTGTCGCCCGCGGCGCCTACCAGTTTGAGTTCGATCGCATGGCTGGCGGACTGTCGGCCAAGGACGGAGGCACTTACCTCCGCGAACTTATCCCAGCGGTGAAGAAGCTCTGGGAAGGCGACTACGCCCACGATGGTGCGCACTGGTCCTTCCCGGTTTCAACCTCGGTACCGAAGCCGATGCAGCAGCCCGGACCGAAAACATGGGTCGCTGCGCGTACACCTGAAACCCATGAATTCGCCATCGCCAACGGCTGTCACGTCCAGGTCACGCCTCTGATGAAGGACGACTCGGAAGTGCAGGACCTCAAGAACAAATTCGACGCGGCCGTGGAAGCCCACCCAGAAGCCGACCACAATCCCGAGATCATGGTCCTGCGGCACACCTACGTCCACTCGCCGGACGATCCGGAGGGATGGCGTCCCGGGGCCGATGCTGTCAGCCGCTTCTACCGCACCTTCAGCTCGTGGGCGTTCGGAAAAGAATCTCCAGAGGACGGCTTCCTTGAACCACAGCCGCTGTCCACGGTTGAGGACCGGCCGGAGTTCGATGTCGACTCACTGCACCACAGCGCAATGATCGGAACTCCGGCGGAGATCACCGGGCGCCTGAAATCTTACGAAGAGATGGGATACGACGAGTACGCCTTCTGGACGGACAACTCGATGTCACACGAAGAGAAGAAGAAGTCCCTGCAGTTGTTCATCGACGAAGTAGTCCCGAACTTCCAGTAGGAGAGCTGAGGAGGATCCGGTATGAGTAGCATCCATGTTATTCACGGAACTGTGGAGCACGGTGATCGCCGCGGGCGGGAGCTCGGTTTCCCGACCGCGAACATCGACATCTCCGATGTTTCTCGGTCCAGGGAGACAGATCTGACCGGTGTGTGGGCAGGCCGGGTCGAAGACTCGGCCACCGGAAACAGCTTCGTCAGCACCGTGTCTGTGGGAAGACGTCCGACATTCTACGATCGTCAGGGACCACTACTAGTAGAAGCTTTCCTTCTTGATTTCGCTGGCGACCTGTACGAGAGGAATCTCGAGGTTCATCTTGAACGCTTCATCCGTGGTCAACAGGATTTCGCGTCACTGGACGAGCTTATCGACTGCATGGAGACAGATGTCTCCGTAACCAGAATGTATGCAGCAGAGTCGCGAAAATTGACTGCGGGTGTGACCGTGTCCGATTAGCGTACGTCTCCCATTCCGATCGGTTCCGAATCATCGGGTCTGTACACATTCGGCGGTCGGCGGTTCACCGGGCTCGTCGAGGAAAGGAGGCGCGATTAACAACTGGAAGATAGCCTCTGGCGCTACCGGCGGTCGCGCGCCACTCATCACCTGCATGACTGATCGATGCCCTTGTTCGTACTGCTTTACCGTAGATCTCCTGAGGGCTCTGCCATGTGCGACTCCGGAGCGGATGGCGTTTGGTCGTTCATCCAACGACCTTCTTGCCTCCCTGGCATGGTTCGGGCACCTTTCAACGTAGGGCGGTTGCGAACATCGCCGCTGCGCGGCAACACTGGACTCCATGTCCTCCGAATCCATTCCCCCGCAACTGCGAGGCATCGTCAGCACCTACATCGACGCCACGACCACCGCGGCACCGACGGCGCAGGACGCTGCCCTCACCCTGGATGATGACGCGCACCTGATCGCCGCCCACGTGAGCGGCGAATGGGACGACGACGACCGGGAGCACCGGACGAGAGCACACCAGACCATCGTGACGATGCTGGACACCGCCTCCTCCGAAGACCTGGCGGCCGTCCGCGACGAGCTCTCCGCGGCGGCGGAACACCTGGTCAAACACTCCCGAGTTCAACGAGCAGCACGCCGCCCATGATCAGGATGATGCCGCAGGTCATCAACAGTGTCAGCGGCTCCTTGAAGAAGGCACGACTGAGAACCGCGGTCAGCGCGACCCCTGTCGCTGCCCAGATCCCGTAGGCCACGCCCAGTTCCATCCCCTGGACAAGCGCAGACGACAGTGCGGTGAACGCCAGGACGTAGCCCACTCCGACAGGAATGTACCAGGCCCTCGTGCCTGTGACCGACATGCGTAGACAGATGGTCGCCGACACCTCGAAGACGACGGCGGCGACGAGAAAGACCCACGCCATCAGGCCACCCCTCGCTGCCCCTGTTCGTCGAGACGACGCTGGTTCGCCCGTTGCGAACCGATCTCGACGAGCAGCACACCGCCCATGACCAGGACGATACCGAGGGTCTTCATCGCGGTCATCGGCTCGCCGAAGACCGCCGAGGCGAGGATCGCCGTCAACGCCACACCGGACGCCGCCCAGACTCCGTAGGCCACGCCGAGCGCGAGTCCCGCCTTCAGCGACTGGAAGAGCATGACGAAGGCGAAGGTGTAACCGAGGACGACGGTGATGTACCAGGCAGGGTTGTCCACAGCCGCCTTCAGGGAGAGCGATGCGCCGACCTCGGAGAAGATCGCCGCCAGCAGGGTGAGCCAGCCGATCATCCGTCCACCTCCAAGGACGTCAGGATGTCACGTGCGACCTCGAGGACCTCCAGGCGTTCTTCCTCACCGGGGTCCAGGACGCCGGTGGCCGACGCCAACCATGCACCGTCCGCCATCAGCCGCACACCGTTGAGCCGGGCACGCGCCGAGGAGTCGAGACCGGTACGGGTGTCTTCCTCGATCACGACCCAGGGCGCGATGCGCTGCTGCCACCGGGCGGTCATCTGCTTGCGCAGCCGAGGGTCGGCGAGCATCACGATGTCCGACGTGCCGAAGGTGGAGGACAGGGTGAACTCGGCATAGGCGGTGATGCGCTCGACAGGTCCCGCCCCCTGCACCGGAGCGCCGAGCGCGTCGTTGAGCTGCTTCTCCCACCGGTCGACGACATGGTCGACGAGGGCAAGCATCAGCGCTTCTTTGGACGGGAAGTGGTACATCAGTCCCGGCTTCGTGATTCCTACCTGTTTGGCGACCCGGTCGAGGGACAGGCCCCCTCCCGCGGCGGACTCATCCAGCAACTGGAGTGCACCGTCGAGAATGCTGGTTCGTTGGCTGTTCACGCCCGCTGACTTTACCATCCGGAAGGTAAAAAAAACTGCGCCGCCCCGTTCGCACATCAGTGGTACACGACCTGCACACAGCACAGAAAACGCCGTCCCACTCCGCTGAGTCAGCGGGGTGGGACGGCGTCAGTGCCGCCGAGATGATCTCGGCGCAGCCGGAAGACTACTTCTCGGCGTTCTGGCCGGCCTTGAACGGGAAGCCCAGCTCGCGCAGCAGCGCACGGCCTTCGTCGTTGTTGGTCGCAGAGGTCACCACGGTGATGTTCATACCGCGGGGACGGTCGATGGAGTCGACGTCGATCTCGTAGAACATGGACTGCTCGTTGAGACCGAAGGTGTAGTTGCCGTTACCGTCGAACTGCTGGTCCGAGAGACCGCGGAAGTCGCGGATTCGGGGCAGGGCGACGGTCAGCAGACGGTCGAGGAACTCCCACATGCGGTCGCCACGCAGGGTGACGCGGGCGCCGATGGGCATGCCCTCACGCAGCTTGAAGTTCGAGATCGCCTTCTTGGCCTGGCGGATCTGCGGCTTCTGACCGGTGATCAGGGTGAGGTCCTTAATGGCACCGTTGATCAGCTTGGAGTCGCGGGCTGCCTCGCCGACACCCATGTTCACGACGACCTTGGTCACGCCGGGGATCTGCATGACGTTGTCGAACTGGAACTCGTTGTTCAGGGTCTCCCGGATCTCGCCGCGGTAGCGGGTCTTGAGGCGGGGGGTGTAGTTGTCGCTCATCAGATGTCCTTCCCGGTGCGGCGGGAGATGCGGATCTTCTTGCCGTCCTCATCGAAGCGGTAGCCGACGCGGGTGGGCTCGCCGTCAGCGTCGAGGACCATCACGTTGGACACGTGGATGGGGGCCTCCTGGGTGACGATGCCCTCAGACTCGGCGCCACGCTCGGGTGCGGAGTTGACGACGTGCTTCTTGATGCGGTTGACGCCCTCGACAAGAACCTTGTCTCGCTGCGGGTAGGCCTCGATGACCCGGCCCTTGGCACCCTTGTCCGGGCCCGAGATGACCAGGACGGTATCGCCCTTACGGATCTTCATGAGTTACAGCACCTCCGGAGCGAGAGAAACGATGCGCATGAAGCGCTTGTCACGCAGCTCGCGGGCGACCGGCCCGAAGATACGGGTGCCGCGCGGGTCGTTGTTGTCGACGCCCTTGATCAGGACGGCTGCGTTCTCGTCGAACTTGATGTAGGAGCCGTCCGGACGACGGGTCTCCTTCTTGGTGCGCACGATGACGGCCTTGACGATGTCACCGGACTTGATGGCGCCACCGGGGGCTGCTTCCTTGACGGTGGCGACGACGACGTCGCCGATGCCGCCGGAGCGTCGGGTGGAGCCGCCGAGCACGCGGATGACCAGGATTTCCCGGGCTCCGGTGTTATCGGCGACCTTCAGACGCGATTCCTGCTGAATCACTTCTAGTCTCCTTGTAGACCTAGTAGTTCTGTGCGCGTGGGATTACCGACCCTCACGCGCGCGGTCCGTGCCTCTCCGTGGCCACTCAGGATCACCCGCCGGCGTACAGGACACGGCGGACGAACCTGTGGACCACAGGCAACCGCTCAAGTATGCCACTGGCAGAGACACGGACCAAACCCGACGATCACCCATCCCGTCAACGCCACGAGCAGCCGGCACCGCCCGAGTCTCTCCAGGCTCTCGATCGGCGGAATGACGAGCGAGCCTAAAGGCCACACCACCCCCGATCGGCGGGATGTGCGACATATCACAGTAACACTGCGACTTTGACTACATCACAATCCCCGCACCCGTCACGCCTCGTGTAAGCGCACTGCACCGGAGAGCCGCCGTCACAACGCGTCACCACGAGTACCCGCCGGGGCATATACCTCCCTATCTGGAACGATGCCGCCAATGCCCATCAAGAATGACAACACCAGACACCGCATGCAATCCGCCCCGTAGGTGACATCCATATGAACTAGTCATCTCCACGAGATTGCCTCGACCTACTCAGGTAAGGCTCTCACAAGTGATGGTTTTACCCACTGATGCATTTTCTTTGGAATTACCCCACGACAGATCACGGCAGCGCTGGTAACTTCTTCGACGAACGGCGGGACCCCCGCCTCCGGCCGGAGAACCGCACCTCCGGTCGGCCGCACAAGTTCAGTGAGGATATACACATGACCTTCAAGAAGGGCCTGCTCGCCGCAGCCACCGCCACCACCGTCGCCATCGCCGGCACCGGCATCGCCTCCGCACAGGACGATACCCCGGAGACCCCGCCGACCGAGGAGACCTCCTCCTCCGCCGAGCTGCTCGGCAGCATGGAGGGCTCCACCGAGACCCTGGGCATCATCAACGACTTCGGCAAGGCTGTGGCCGGCTCGATCAGCATCCTGCCGAACATCAACGACGCCGTGAACGACTTCCAGGACATGGTGGACGACATCGCCGGGAAGATCCCGAACTTCCCCTTCTGATGTGACGCATCATCAATGATGCTGGCCCCTGCGGGGCCATCCAGAAGCGGCCCCGACCACATGGTCGGGGCCGTTTCCTGTGTCCGGACCCCCCGTTCGTGGGACACACTCCAGATTGAGCTCTACCGGCGTGCACACGGACCATCCGCGCCCGGTTACCGTTCTCTGAATATCCCGGCGCACACGCAGCCGCCTGTCACAGCTGTTCCCATTACCCCTCCCCGTACCGCGTCCGGGCAGCGCCGCACTGCGCACACCGCAAAACAACCGATACCCTCCCCCGTATTCACCGTCTGATCAGCAAGAACATATCGGTATCCGACTCACATCCGGCATGCTAAGTTCTGATTCGTACCCCTCACCAACGATCCTCAAGAGGAGCGAATCGCCATGAAGACCCGCAAGACTTTTCTGACCGCAGCAACCGCCGTCACCCTCGCCATCGCCGGAACCAGCGTCGCCTCCGCACAGGAGGAACTGCCTGACGACGCCAGCACCGGAAGCTCCGCCTCCAACGAAGATTCCGGCAGCGCCCCGACCGCAGGCTCCGCCGAACTCTCCGCAGAGCGCGACGTCTTCGGATCCGTCACCGGCGCCGATGCCCTCGGTTCCTGGACCGGTGACCAGTTCGACTACGGCAAGGCCACCGAGGCCCTGGTCAGCCTCGCCGTCGGCGGCGCAGCCGTGGCAACTCTGGCCGGCGCCTACACTGCCGCCATTGACGCCTCTGACGCCTTCCAGGGTGTCCTGCAGAACAGCCGGAACTTCATCGAGAGCCAGCTCGGCTAGTTCAGCCACCCCCTCAACACCCCGTCACCGTGACGGGGTGTTGTTCTGTCTGCAGTATCAGTTTCTTCCCCCGTATCCGCTGAGGATCGAGTGGACCCCCGCCAAGCCCCCCATAATGAGTGGTTCGCCTGCAACCGTCCACGATCGGACGACAACATCATTACCGCAGATAAAGTACGCGATCGTGGTGTCGCGGCAGCCTGCCGACACGCTCAGGGCGCGAATTAACAGACGCACGGTGTGGAGATTTTCTCTCTGATACCAGATTATGGATCAGGTAAAACAAGTTCTTCCGCGTCGGCACTGTCGTGTCGGCGCTCCCTGACTCAAGAGGACTCAACACATGAAGCTCAAGAAGACCCTCCTGGCCGGCGCCACCGCCGCCACTGTCGCCTTCGCCGGTGTCGGCGTCGCCTCCGCACAGGAAGGATCCACCGACCTGCCTGCCAGCTCGATCTCCCAGTCCTCCGAGGAAGGCTCCGGCGAGGGGTCCTCCACCTCGGAGATCACCGGCTCCCTCAACGACCTCTTCGAGGAAGACGGCATCCTCGGTTCCTTCGGCGGTGACGGCGACTGGGTCAACGGGATCGGCAACATCGGCGACGTCGCGGGCGCTGTCGCCGGAATCATCGGCCTGATCGGTGCCATCCTGGCGTTCATCTAGGCCCATCGCCTGTCAGCACCAGGCCCGGGCACAGCCCCTGCTTTCATTGCGCGAGGCTCACCTACGATCTAAGGTGAACCTATCCTCGAGCGTGGAGGCAGGGGTTCTTCTGTGCCACCACGCTCTTTCCCACGAGCGAAAGGGGCCCGATGACGACGGGAACCACAGACGTCCCCGAACCACCGGGCCCGACACGTCCCCGGCCCACCGTGTCGGCGGCAGCGAACCTCCGTCGGCGCAGACTCCTCGGCCTCTTGGGGCTCACCGTCCTCCTCGTTGTCGGTTTCCTGCTCAGTCTCGCCTACGGTTCCCGTGTCATCCCCAGCGACGTCCTCCTGGACGCACTGCGCCAACTACCCTCCGCTCTGGGCGCCGACCGTATCGACAACCCCGACCTCCAGGTCATCGCCGAACTCCGATTCCCCCGGACCCTCATCGGCATCGTCGTCGGCGCGGCGCTGGGAGTCGCGGGAGCACTCATCCAGGGCCACACCCGCAACCCGCTGGCCGACCCCGGTATTCTCGGTATCTCCGCCGGAGCGTCACTGGCCGTCGTCACCAGCTTCGCCCTCTTCAACGTCACCGGTACGGGCGCCACCGCAGCATGGGCTTTCGGTGGCGCCATCGTCGCGACCTTCATCGTCTTCGGCCTCGCCTCCGTCGGTGGCGGCAACGTCCACCCGCTGACGCTGATCCTCGGCGGCGCCGCGATGAACGCCGTCCTCCAGGCGATCATCAGCGCCCTCGTCCTCACCGACGAGAACAACCTGGACCGTATGCGCTTCTGGACCGTGGGCTCTGTGGCGGGACGGGACATGGGGGTGTTCTGGGGCGTGCTCCCGGTCATCGTCATCGGCCTGCTCCTCGCCTTCGCCACCGGCCCCCAGCTCAACCTCCTCAACCTCGGTGACGACGTGGCCACCGCCCTGGGCATCAACACCCGTGTCGCCCGACTCATCGGCATGGTCGTCATCGCACTGCTTGCGGCATCCGCCACCGCCGCCGCAGGCCCCATCGCCTTCCTCGGCCTCGTGGTCCCCCACCTCGTACGTTCGATCACCGGACCGGACTACCGCTGGATCCTGCCGTACTCGGCGCTCGGCGGCGCGACCCTCCTGATCTACGCCGACGTCCTCGGTCGCCTCGTAGCCCGCCCCGGTGAACTCCAGGTCGGCATCGTCCTCGCGTTCGTGGGCGCGCCGTTGTTCATCTACATGCTCGTCCGCAGAAAGGTCGTGCAACTGTGACCCCCACCGGTACGACCGCCGACACGGAGACCCCGCAGAAGTCCCAGCGGAAGCCCCGGCGCACCTGGGTCCACAATTCCCGGGTGCCAGGACGTCCCGCATTCCGGCTCGGCGCACTGTCCACCGTGTGGCGCCCCCGCCACTTCTTCGTGACGGTCCTGCTGGCCGTCATGGCCGTCATCCTGTTCCTGCTGTCCATCTGCCTCGGCGACTATCCGCTGACCCCGATCCGTGTCGCCGAGATCATCGGCGCCCGGCTCTTCGACTCCCTGCATCTGGCCGGTCTCCGCGACCTCATCGTCGAGCCCTCCCGCATCGAGGAACTCGTCGTCTTCGACTGGCGCATGCCAGATCCGTCACCGGCATCGTCGTCGGCGCCGCCCTGGGCCTGTCAGGTGCCCTCACCCAGTCGGTCACCCGCAACGCCCTGGCAAGCCCCGACATCCTCGGCATCACCACCGGCGCCTCCGCGATGGCGGTGACGATCATCGTGCTCGGCGGCGGCGCCTCCGGCGGCCTCGTCGGGTGGCTCTCCGGCGTCGGCATCCCCGTCGCAGCCCTCGCGGGTGGACTGCTCACCGGGTTGGCCATCTGGATCCTCGCCTACCGCCGTGGCATGGACCCGTTCCGTCTCGTGCTCTCCGGCATCATCATCTCCGCACTGCTGATGGCTTTCATCAACTTCCTGATGACCCGCGCCGACCTACGCGACGCCACCACGGCACAGATGTGGCTCTCCGGGTCACTGAACGCGACCAACTGGACCCGGGCACTGCCGGTCATCCTCCTGGTGCTGATCGGGGCACCGATCTTCGCCTGGATCTCGTTCCAGCTGCTCGCCGGGGTGCTCGGCCCCGACGTGGCCCGGTCACTCGGCCAGAACGTCACCGGGGTCCAGGTCGCGCTTCTGGTGTTCTCCGTCGCACTGGCCGCCGTCGCCGTCTCCGCGGCCGGCCCCATCGGCTTCGTCGCCTTCGTCTCCCCGCAGATCGCTCAACGGCTCTGCGGACGGTCGACCCCACCGCTGCTGGCGTCCGCACTGTTCGGGTCCTGCCTGCTGCTCCTCGCCGACATGGCGACCCAGTCACTTCTTCCCGTCGAACTCCCCGTGGGACTGCTGACCTCCGCAGTCGGCGGCCTGTTCCTGATCTACCTGCTCGTCCAGAACAACCGGAGGGCCTCCACCGAATGAGCACCCAGAAGACTACACAGACCAACACCATCACCGCCTCCGGCCTCACCGTCGGCTACGGCAAGGGTGCTCCGATCATCGACGACCTGTCGCTGGACATCCCCGGAGGCAAAGTGACGACCATCATCGGTCCCAACGGGTGCGGAAAATCCACGCTGCTCCGGTCACTGGCTCGGCTCCTGCCCTCCCGGGCGGGCGACGTCCACCTCGACTCCACCGACATCAGCGGCATGAAACGCAAGGACCTCGCCAAGATCATCAGTGTACTCCCGCAGTCACCGGTCGCCCCACCCGGCCTGGTCGTCTCCGACCTGGTCTCGCGTGGCCGTCACCCCCACCAGAGCTGGATCAGGCAGTGGTCGTCCACGGATGAAGAGGAGGTCATGGCGGCCCTCGAGATGACGTCGGTCGCCAACCTCGCCGACCGTCCCGTGGATTCACTGTCCGGCGGCCAGCGCCAGCGGGTGTGGATATCCATGGTCCTGGCGCAGCACACCGAGGTCCTCTTCCTCGACGAGCCGACGACCTACCTCGACCTCTCCCACTCCATCGAGGTCCTCGACCTCGTCCGGGAGCTCAAGGGACGTCTCGACCGTACCGTGGTCATGGTGCTGCACGACCTCAACCTCGCCGTACGCTACTCCGACCACCTGGTGGTCATGCGTGACGGTGCGGTCGAGGCGGCCGGCAGTCCCGGCGAGATCATCACCTCCCGCCTGCTCAAAGACGTCTTCAACCTCGATGCCGTCGTCATTGACGATCCGGTGGTCGGCGGCCCGTTGATTGTCCCGTCCGCCCCACCCGAGACCGGCGACCACCTCGGCGACGACGCCACCTAGAGGCACCCGAGGGTCCCGAGGATCCCGGAAGCACCAGAAACACAGTAGACAGGAGCATCACCACCATGGCCACCACACCCGCCACCGCCGTCCGCGACACCGAACTCCGGGAGCACCCGCGACGTGATCCGTCTGAGGGCACCGAGCCCGCCGACGAGTTCGGTGGGCGACTCGTCCCGGTCACGGTGACCGCCAACGAGTTGATCGCCCCGAACCTCCGGCGTCTCACGCTGTCCTCCCCCGAATTCAGGGAACTGGAACTCACCGGGCCCGACGAGTTCTTCGGCCTGCTCATGCCCCAGCCGGGCCACGACTTCCAACCGTTCGACACCGCGGGACGGAACATCCGCGCCGCCGTCGCAGATATCGATGAGACGGTACGTCCGGGGCTGCGGTGGTACACCGTGCGCCACCTGCGGCAGGATGAGGGGGAGATCGACGTCGACGTGGTGATGCACGACGACCACCCGGGCCCCGGTGCCAGCTGGGTCTCACAGGTCCGCCCCGGCGCCACCGCCGGGGTCTGGCTGTGCAACGCCATCTGGATCCGCCACGCCGAACGCCCCTCTTCGTCGCCGACCCGTCAGCCGTCCCCGCTCTGCTGACAGTCCTCGAGTTCACCGACGACCACCACCCCGACGACCTCGCGAGGTACCACCTTGTCGTCGTCGCCCACTCCCCCGACGACCTGGAAAGCGGGCTGGCGGAGGACTGGTCTGACCGGGTGGCGTCCCTGCAGATCATCTACACCACACCGGGGATGGAGTCCGAGGCCGTCGCCACTCATCTCCGCGAGGCGGCGGAATCCGGGCACCCGTCAGCATCCGTGGAGTACGTGTGGGCCAGCGGAGAAGTCGGGATGACGAAAACCGTGCGAGGCATCGCCGTGGACGAGTGGAACGTCGACACCGCCTTCGTGGACTGGGTCGCCTACTGGATCGAGGGCCGGCCCCGCCCGTAGACGGATCAGCCCAACCCGAAGATACCGGTAACGAGGTTGATCGCCGCTCCGAGGATCACCATTCCGAAGATGAAGGACAGCAGGCTGTGCCGCAGGACGACCTTCCGGATGTCCCGTGAGGTCACGGTGGAATCCGTGACCCCGTAGGTCATTCCGACGGCGTAGCTGAGGTACAGGAAGTCCACGTAGGACGGCGTCCCGTCCGGGCCGAAGTCAATGCCCCCGTCATCGTCGACGTAGTAGAGGTGCGCATAGTGGACGGCGTACGTCTGATGCACGCACGCCCAGGCACCGAACACCCCGACCAGTGTCATCACCGCCTGCGCTGAATGGTCGGACCCACTCCCGCTGGCTCCCAGATGCAGGGTGACCACGCTGACCATCGCCAGGACCGCTGCGACCGCCACAAGCATCTCGTCAGCGAACGGGGCCAGGTCCTCGCGGGTCGCGGAGTCCGCGGTGTCCCGCGGAGTCATCGGCCACAGAGTGGTGGACGACAGGGTCAGGAACACGACCTCTCCCAGGGTGATGCCACCCATGATCCCCATCGCCGTGTCCACGAAAGCCCCGACCACGGCATACCCCAGCACACCGGCGACGGCGGCGGTGACGACCTGCGCTTTGGTGGTGCGCAGCAGAGACGGTACGGCAACTCCCATGACACGAGTCTAGATCCGTGCCCGCGTCACCACGCAGCGCCGACGATCTGCTCGATCTCGTCGAAAAGTCCACCACCCTCGGGGCCGTGCAACGCCAGCTGGGTGAACACGACGACTGCCTCGTCGGTCCGTGGGTTGACCCGTGCCCAGGTTCCGGCGGCACCGGCCCAGCCGTATGTCCCGTCGGGACGTACGCTGCCGCCGTAGCCCCAGCCTTCACCGTCGGTCAGGAAAAAGCCCGACATCTCCCGCTGCGCAGGCGACAGCTGGTCGGTCATCATCGCCGCCACCAGTGCTGCCGGCAGGATCCTCGTGCCGTCCACTTCGCCGCCGCCGAGCAGCATGCGGGCGAAGGTGATCCAGTCGCCCACCGGACCGACGAGGGCACCTGCCGCATCAGGGAACGCTGGTGGTGCGGCATAAACACCGTCAGGAGGATCGACCAGGCTCAAGCCCTCCTCTCCGTCGGCGTAGCGGGCGGTGAACCGGTCGAGCCTCTGCTGGTCCACCCACCACGTGGTGTCACCGATGCCGAGCGGCGTAAACAGCCGGTCCTGCGTCAGCTGGTCGAGCGGCTGGTCCGCCACACGTTCGCACAGCAGCCCCAGCAGGGTACTTCCGGAGTTGTAGGTCCATCCGTGCCCGGGTTGATGGGCCAGGGGTAGCGTGGCCGCGGCAGCGAGGTATTCCTCCCTGCTCACGGAGCGTCCGAGGGTCTCCTCCTGCAGGACGGTGAACAACCTCCGGCAGAACGGCGATTCGAAGTCCGGGGTGAATCCCAGTCCACCGCGCAGGGCCAGCAGGTCCTCGACCGTGGCCGGATACGCACACGGAATCAGGTTCGCGGGATCATCCAGGGGTCCGGCAGGGTCACGGAGTACCTCGGGTTTCTCGGCACCGTCCAGCTCCGGTAACCACCGTGACAACGGTGTGTCCAGGGCGATGCTGCCCTCTGCGACGAGTGTCAATGCCACGGCGGCGGTCACGGGCTTGCTCAGCGAGTCCCAGAAGAACAGCGAGTCGGGCGACATCGGTTCGCCCGACGCCAGGTCCTGCACCCCGACGGCGGCGGTCTCGGTGACCGGGCCCGCCCCGCCGTATCGGCCACCACGGTGGTACGCGGCGACGGCGCCGGGCAGCCGACCGTCGCGGACCCTGTCCTGCAGGAGGCCTGCGACGGTGTCAAGAACTGTGGAGTCGGTCATCCCCGAAGTGTGGCACGTCCGACGCCCTCATGCCACGGTCTCCACCCCGAGTTCCTCCAGCAGACGGGACCGCAGGTCATCGGGATTCTTTCCGTCCGTGGTGCACTGGAGGCTCAGCTGCCCGTCCTTCAGGACGATGACGCGGTCGGCGAGGGTGACGGCCTCATCGACGTCATGGGTGATCATCAGCACCGACGGCCGGTGACGGGCAACGAGGTCCCGCAGCAGTCCGTGCATCCGGATCTTGGTCAGGGCATCCAGAGCACCGAACGGCTCATCGGCCAACAACAGCTCCGGTTCCCTGACCAGCGCCCGGGCCAGTGCGGCGCGCTGCTGCTCACCACCGGACAGTTCAACCGGCCAGGCACGTTCACGACCTGACAGTCCGACCTCTGCGAGTGCATCGCGGACATTCCTCGTGGTCACCCCGCCCGACGGCAGGCCGAAGGCGACATTCTGGGCGATGCGGAGCCACGGCACGAGCCGGGAATCCTGGAATACCACCGACACCCGCTCGGGCACCTCGACCACGCCGTGGCCCGTGACATCGCTGTCCAGCCCGGCGAGTGCACGCAGCAAGGTCGATTTCCCGGACCCGCTGCGTCCCAGTAGTGCAACGAACTCGCCGGCGCCGATGTCCAGGTCCACTCCCGCCAGGATGTCGGCGGTGCCGTCAAAGGAACGGTGGAGATTCCGCACACTGACTGTGCCCCTCCCCGTCACCGCATTCAGCTGATCGTCCGTCGCCATGACAACGCCCTCCGTCCTACTGCGCGAATTGCTGCGTCGGCAGCGACACCGAGCACCGCATAGGTGACCAGGCCGACGACGATGATCTCCGTCTGCCCGTAGTTCGACGCCAGAGTGATCATGTAGCCCAGGCCTGACGTCGTGTTCACCTGCTCCACGACGACCAGAGCCAGCAGACCGGCGGTCACTCCGTACCGCAGCCCCAGAATCACGCCAGGCATGGAGCCGGGGAGGATCACCCGACGCAGGAATTCCACGCGACCGACCTCCAGAGTGCTGGCGAGTTCGACGAACCTCCGGTCGATCGACCGGAGCCCGTCGAAGGTGTTCATGTAGACCGGGATCACCGTGGCCAGGGCAATGGTGGTGACCTTCATTTCTTCACCGATCCCGAACCACAGGATCAGCAGCGGCATCAGAGCCAGCGTCGGGATGGACCGTTTGACCTGGACCGGACCGTCAATCAGTGATTCTCCCCAACGTGACAGCCCGGCCGCGGTGGCCAGGATGACGCCGGCGACGACCCCCAGGGCGATCCCGGCGCCCGCACGGGTCAGCGACGCCACCAGTGATTCCTGAAGTCGGCCCGACTCCACGAGGTCAGCGCCGGCCGCCACGACCTGCCAGGGGGCCGCCATGATCCGCGGGTCGATCAGCCCTGTCGCCGACCCACCGGCCCACGCCAGTAGGAGGATCAGGACTCCGAGTCCACGACCGAGTGTCAGGCGACCGCCCGGCCCGTAGTTCCGACGCCGGGGCCGGACGTCCTCAGGCCCGTCACCCGCAGACCCCGGGGGCGGGGCAGGTGGTTGCTGCGACGGATCATTCGTTCGTACCGTGTGCTCCAATGTGGTGGTCATGCCGCCAACTCCTCGGGTTCGAAACGTCGGTCGTAAAGGTCGTCGACCTCGATCTCCGGATGATCCTGTTCCTGCGACAGCAGATCCGCGGTCGCCTGGTGTTCGCTGATCAACCCGTCCCAGTTCTGTGGAACCGCGAAGTCCCCCTGCCGGTCGACGACGTACCGGGCGTCCGCTTCCGAGAGCCCCTGGTGGTCGACGAGGTAGAGGTCCGCGTACTCCTCACGGTGGTCGTTGATCCACAGGTTGAGTTTGTTCCAGACCTGCACGTACTGCTTGAGTGCCGCGGTCTTCTTCCCGTCCTGCAGCGTGGTGGTCGGCACGTACAGGTGCCAGGGGTCGTCGGGCACCCCGGGGGCGATGGTGCTCGCCCCGTCCTGTTCGTATTTCGCCAGGTAGGACCGCGCCTGTTCGATGCCGAGCGGGGCGACGTCGACCTCCCCCTTGGCGATGACGTTGACGAAGGTGTCGTCGGTACTCTGCAGTTCCACAAGGTCGACGTCGTCCTGGGACAGGCCCGCCTCCTCGAGGACACGCAGCACCAGCGCCCCCTGCGCTTGTCCCGGACTGTAGGCGATACGCTTGCCCTTCAGGTCAGCCGGCTCGCGGACATCGGCACCCGGCGCGACCCCCAGCTCGTAGGTCGGGTGCTCCAGCGGGTCGACGGTGCGGCGCGCGGAGACGATGCGCACCGGTGTGTTCGTCCACGTGGCGAACAGGGGCGGGATGTCGGCGACGGCGCCCACGTCCAGTGCATCGGCGCGGAAGGCCTCGAGGGTTTTCGGTCCGCCGTCGATGTTCGCCCATTCCGGGGTGAAGTCCAGCTCGTCGATCAGACCGGACGCCTCGAGCGCGACCTGGGTGCGGGGGTCGCCGATGCGCAGGACGGTGTCCTTGTCCACCGCGTCGGAGATCACGGCCGTCTCGTCGTAGTCGTCACCTCCGGCATCGGAGCCCACGGCGTTGCAGCCACTGACCGCCAGCGCGGTGAGCGAGGTCAGCGCGACGAGCGTGACCGTCCCGGACGCCGTGTTCTTCCGGACGATTCTCATGCGCTCTTCACCTCCTCCCGGGTCTCAGAGTCCGAACCGGAGGCCGAGTCGGAGACCAGCGGCCCACCGTGGTGGGTGACCGGGTAACCGCGGCGACGGAGCGCGGGAATGACCCCTTCCCCGACGTGGTAGGTCTCCTCCAGGTGCGGGTATCCGGACAGGACGAACTCGGTGACGCCCTCGCGCTGGTACTCGGCGACGAGGTCGGCGACCTCGTCATAGGATCCGACCAGCGCCGTTCCCGCCCCACCCCGGACCAGGCCGACGCCGGTCCACAGGCCCGGGTGGATCTGCAGGGCGCGGACGTCATCTCCCCGACGGAAGGCCGAGCCACGGCCGTGGAGTTCGGCGATACGCCGTTGACTCTCCGACTCCGAGGATGCGATCGCCTCCTGAGCTGCCCGGACGTCGGACTCGGAGACATGGGTCAGCAGCTGTGCTGCGGCGTCCCACGCCTGATCCGACGTTTCCCGGGCGATGACGTGTACCCGGAGCCCTCCCCGTGCACCGGGCAGTTCATGGAGCTTCTTCCCGACGTCCCGGGGGCGTTCGCCCCAGGTGAGGTAGGTGTCGGCGTGGTCGGCGGCGACCCGCACCGCCTCCGGGGAGGATCCGGAGAAGTACACCGGCGGCACGGTCGCCGGACGGACCGGAAGTCTGGCACCCCGGATGTCGACGTGACGTCCGGCGTAGTCGACCGGTTCGGGGCTGGTCCAGAGCTGCTTCCACACGTCGAGGTACTCGGCGGTGCGCTCATAGCGCTCGGCTTTGGGCACGCGGTCGCCGGTGGCACGTTGCTGGGCCGGTTCCCCACCCGTGACGACATTGATGAGCAACCTGTCTCCGGACAGTCGTTGGAATGTGGCGGCGGACTGCGCTTCTTTCAGGGCGGTGGCCAGGCCGGGACGGACCGCCACCAGGAACTTCAACCGTTCCGTGGCACCGAGCAGGCTGGTGGCTATCAACCAGGGGTCCTCGCACCACAGTCCGACCGGGATCAACACACTGTCGAAACCATTCTGTTCTGCGGCCAGGGCGAGCTGCGTGAGGTATCTGGCGTCCACCGCGCGGTCGGGCAGTCCGTCGCGACCGTGGGCCGCGACCCTGCCGCCGGGTCCGCCGCCGACGACGTAGCGTGAGTCGACGAAAGGCGGCAGGTACCAGTGGAAGGTCAGTTCAGGGTGGTCGGGGGTCTGTGGGGGTTCATCGTGTCGTGGCATGGCACGAGTGAACCACTCTGTCTACTTTTGGTCCTACACTTCCGTTCCCGCTGAACGAAACAGTCAGGGACCTGGAGGCGGTCTCAGTGCCCTGCGTACTCGCGCCAGTGCGGTGCGAGCAGTTCATCGTCGATCAGCGTGTTCTTCCCCGCGCGTACCCCGAGCACCCCCATGATCACCGCGATAACCACCAGCGCCACGAGAATCCCGGACCAGTCACCGGTACTCCCGTGAACCAGTCCGATGATGAACGGGCCGACACCGGCGATGAAGTACCCCATCGGCTGCACGAAGCCGGACAGACGGGCGGTCACCAGCGATGAACGGCTCCGCGCGGTGATCAGGGCGATCGCCGTCGGGAAGCAGAACCCGCCGAGGCCGAGCAGTGCGGCCCACAGCAGGGGCGCCGCTGTGGGGGCGAGCAGGACACCCAGATAACCTCCGGCGGTGAGCAGCGCGAACACCAGCGGGAACGGTGCGAGGCTCCGTGCCCGGTCAATGACCGTGGGCATCACGATACCGCCGAGGATGTTGAAGGCACCGATCATCGCCAGAGCGACACTTCCCACGTCGCGGGAGACACCGGAGTCCACGTAGATCTGCGGCAGCCATCCCATCTGCAGGTATGCGTTCATCGCCTGGACCCCGAAGAACAGGGTGAGGAATACCGCTGTCGGCGAGCGCCACAGCGAGGTCCGGGCCAGTTTCTCGGTCTCTTCCGGTGTAGGTTGCGGCAGCGCCGACGGGATCGCGTCACCGCCGGACCTCCTACCCTGCGTACCCGGGAAGTCCGATCCGGTGCGGAACGCCACGACCACCCAGACGAGTACCTGGGCCAGACAGAGGAACGCCCACACGAACAGCGCCCACTTCCAGGAGTCGTCCCCGTCAAACCACAGGTCCGACAAGGGCCCCGCCGCACCCGACACCCCCAACAGTGCGCTGTAGACCGTCATCAGTGCCACGGTCCGTCGTCCCCCGTAGTTCTTCGCCCACGCCGGAATCAGCACATTGCCCAGGGCAATGCCGGCGACCACCAGCCCGGTCAACACGATGAACACCGCCATGGTGCCGACCCACGGCCGTACCGCCAGTCCCACCAGGGACACGACCATGCCGATGAGGATGGTGCGGCTCAACCCCAGGCGCCGGGCCAGAGGTACCGCACACAGCCCCATCACACCGAAGAGCACGCCCGGGAGAGCCGTGATCAGGCCGGCGTAGGAGCTCGACGTACCGAAGGCCTCGAGGACGTCGGACAGCACCGGGCCGAGTGAGGCGATGCCCGCGCGCAGGTTCACGGCGGCGACCGCCACCGCGATGAATGCGAGGACGACCGGGATCACCGGGCCACCCGGCAGTCCGCGACGTGCATCCTTCTGCACCGTCTGCTGGCTGTCTGCCTGGCTACCCGCCTGGCTGCTGTCGGCCACCGTTACCGTCCTCCTGGATTATCTCGTCGTCAGAACCCCTGCAAACCTACTCCCCGGCCGTCAGGGCGGAAACTCCGGGCAGTGGCAGGAGCCCCCTCACGCGCGCCGCGTAATACTCCCCGACATCCGACGTGGTCAAGAGTTCTCCACAGCACGTGACGAACAGTGTCGCACCGCGACCGGTGTTCCTACGATCCCGGGTCATGACAGATACCCAAGAACCCACGTCCCCCGTCCCCTCCATCGCCGTCGTCGGCGCCGGCCTCACCGGAGTCAACGCCGCACTGGCGTTCCAGAACCAGGGCTGGCGGGTCGATCTCTACAGCAACCGTTCCCGTTCGTCGCTCCGTGACGATCTCCCGGCCACCGGTACCGCCATCCTCTTCGGAAACTCCCGCGTACCGGACCGCACGATCACCGACGACCGCTACGCCGGGTCACCCACGGCCCAGTTCACCGCAAGCTCAGTGGGCATCGCCGGGGCTCCGCCGGACGCTTCGTTCACCGCCCGGTTCACCTACGAGGCCCAGTCGGTCGACCCACGCCTCCGCACCGACGACCGCCTCGGGGAGTTCCTCGACAACGGGGCCGCCAGCCGGTTCATCGTCGACGAGGTCACGCCCGAGTCCCTGGACGCCATCGCCGCCGAACACGACGTCACTTTCGTCGCCACCGGAAAAGCGGGGCTCGCCGACCTCTTCGAGACGGATCTCGAACGCACACCCTACGACTCCGCGCAGCGTTACCTGCTCACCGTCACCGCCCACGGACTCCCGGTCGACCATGTCTTCCGCGGACGCGGCAGCACGGTTCCCGGTGGACTGCTGTCCCTGCACGAGGACGGCGAGATCTTCGTCGGACGCCACCTGCACAAGGACAGCACCGGCTCTGACGACGACCCTGACCACGTCTCTGACGACACCTGGGTGATCCTGGCATGGGCCAGGCCCGGCACCGCCACGGAGGAAGCATTCCGTTCAGCGACCGACGCCGGGGAAGCCCTCGACGTACTCCAGACCCTGCATCACCGCGAGTTCCCGGATGTCGCTGACGACATAGACCAACTGCGCCCCATCGACACCGATCCGCACTCCTGGCTCAAGGGCGCGGTAACTCCGCGTGTCCACCGGCCCACCGCCCGCACGGCAGGTGGACACCTCGTCGCGACGCTGGGCGACACCGCCGTCGCCGTCGACCCGATCGCCGGGCAGGGGGCCCAGCTCGGCACCTACCAGGTGGCCGGGTTGCGCGACGGACTGCGTACCGCGCTCGACGAGGGGCGGAGCTGGGACGGGGAACTGCTCACCGAACTCTTCGAACACCACTGGCGGGAGCATGCCGAAGCCGGCGTCGAGGTGACGTCGCTGTTCCTCGGGGATCCGTTGTTCACTGATGTGGCACAGGAGTTCTTCGCCTCCGCCGCCACCGACCCTGCCGCCGCCACGGCCCTGTTCAGTCTGTTCTCCGACCCTTCACCTGCACTGATCCTGCGTACCACCGCCGACGTGCAGAGCTTCGTGGCCTCCTTCCGGGAGGCTGCGGCATGAGCGCACTGAACCCGTCCAGTCCGGACAGTCCGGACAGTCCGGCAGCGACACCACGACGTCGCATCCGGTTCAACGCCTTCGAGATGAGCTGCGTGGTCCATCAGTCCCCCGGGCTCTGGCGGCATCCGGAGGACCAGTCACGCCGCTACAACGACCTGGGGTACTGGACCTCGTTGGCGAGGACACTGGAGGACGGACTGTTCGACGGGATCTTCCTGGCCGACGTCCTCGGTGTGTACGACCTGTACGGTGCCTCGTCGGAGTCCGCGTTGCGCTCGGGTGCGCAGATCCCTGTCACCGACCCACTCCCCCTGATCAGCGCCATGGCCACGGTCACCGACCACCTCGGGTTCGGGTTGACCACGGGGACCGCCTTCGAGCACCCCTTCCCGTTCGCCCGTCGCATCAGCACCCTCGACCATCTCACCGGTGGAAGGCTGGGGTGGAATGTGGTGACCGGATACCTCCCCTCCGCCGCGGAGAACACGCAGTCCCGTGGGCAGCTCGACACCTTCGACCACGACGCACGCTACGACCACGCCGACGAGTACCTCGACGTCCTCTACAAACTGTGGGAAAGTTCCTGGGAAGACGACGCAGTCCGGGCCGACCCCGCGAGCGGTGTCTACACCGACCCGGGGAAAGTCCATCCCGTCCATCACCGTGGTGCCCGTTACACGGTGCCGGGCATCCATGTGTCCGAGCCCTCACCCCAGCGCACGCCGGTGATCTTCCAGGCCGGGGCATCCGACCGCGGGAGCACATTCGCCGCCGCCCACGCAGAGTCCGTGTTCGTCGCAGCCCCGACACCGCAGAAACTCGCCGGTGTCGTGGAGACGCTGACACGGAAACTGCACGACGCCGGGCGTACCCGCGAGGACGTGGTGGTGTACGCCCTGCTCACAATCATCACCGACAGCACCGATGACAAGGCACGGGCGAAGGCCGAGGACTACCGCTCCTATGTCGACCCGGAAGGGTCGTTGACACTGATGTCCGGGTGGATGGGTGTGGACTTCTCCACGTTCGGCCTGGATGACCCGGTCGCCGGTATCAGGTCCAATGCGATCCAGTCCGCCGTCGCGGCATTCCAGTCCGCCGCCGGCGAAGACGGTGCCGAGTGGACCGTGCGCGAGCTCGCGGAATTCGGCGGTATCGGAGGGCTCGGTCCAGTGCTCGTCGGTTCCGGCGAGAGCGTCGCCGACCAACTGGAGCACTGGGTCGACACCACGGGGGTCGACGGGTTCAACCTCGCCTACGCCGTCACCCCGGGGACCTTCCAGGACGTCATCGACCATGTCGTCCCCGTCCTGCAGGACCGTGGCGAGTACCCCACCAGCCACACAGCCGGAACCCTCCGCCAGCGGTTATTCAACCGCGGCGACCGTGTCCCCGGCAACCACCCGGCGCACTCCGCCAGAGCACGATTCAACGACACCGAAGGAGCACGGACATGACCATCTCCCGCACGACAACCGTCAGTGACGGACAGCTTGCGGAGGTGTTCGGCCCAGTCTTCGCCCGCATCGCCGAAGACGCCGCCGACCGTGACAACCGTCGCGAGCTACCTACCGAAGCCATCACACTCCTGCGCAACGCAGGTTTCGGGACTCTGCGGATCCCCACTGACCGCGGCGGGTTCGGGGCAACACTTCGCCAGACATTCTCACTGCTCATTGACCTGGCCGCGGCGGACCCGAATCTCACGCAGGCGCTGCGGGTGCACTTCTCCACCGTGGAAGGATTCCTCACTGCGGTGAACTCCACCGACCCGGCTAGCGCCCATGCCACCGAGACCGCAGAGGCCGCAGAGGCCGGTCTCCATGCCGTCGTCAACGGGACACTCTTCGGAAACGCCATCTCCGAACGTGGAGTCGGAGCTGCTGAGCGCTACCAGACGAGACTCACCCGGCGCAGCACGGACGGCACCGGCACCACCGGATCCGACGGAACAGACGGATACCTCCTCAACGGGACAAAGTACTACAGCACAGGCAGCCTCTTCGCCGACGTCATCGTTGTCGCCGCTGACCTTGACGGGGAACGCGTGACCGTCACCGTGCCGGTCACCGCGGACGGGGTGCACCAGATCGATGACTGGGACGGTTTCGGTCAACGGGTGACTGGATCGGGCACGACGATCTTCGACAATGTGCCGGTGGACAGCGACGCAGTCACCGCTGGCGGCTACGGCACCGGCGGACGGACCCCGGACACTGCGTTCCTGCAGCTGTTCCACCTGGCGGCCCTGTCTGGCATCGTCCGGCGCGCTGCCGATGACGCCCGGGACCACGTCGGTCGGCGCGAACGTACCTACTCCCACGCTCCCGCCGACCTTCCCCGGGAAGACCCGTTGGTCCAGGCCGTCCTGGGCCGGATCAACGCCGCGGCCTTCGCTGCGCGGGCAACCACGCTGGCGGTGGCCGACCTCATAAGCCAGGCCGCCGGTGGAACGGACGAAGAAGTCGATGCCGCCGAACTCGCGGCCGCCGAGGCCCAGGTCGCCCTGATACCGCTGGTCCTCGACGCGGTCAACGAACTCTTCGAGACCGGCGGTGCATCCCTGGCCTCGGGTGCACTGAATCTCGACCGGCACTGGCGGAACGCCCGGACCCTCGCCCAGCACAACCCCGCCGTATACAAGCAGCAGGCGATCGGGAAATACGCTCTCACCGGGGACAGCTCAGCACTTCCCTACGCCTGGAGTGCCGGAGTCCGAGGGGCGTCGGACGTTCCATTCACCCCTTAGAAGAATGCTGGCACCTCCGATAGACCGCATGGTCTACTCGGAGGTGCAGGTGACGTAGTGCACCGGCATTCCGCACCCCGCCCCGGCTCAACCACACAGGAGCACACCCCATGACCTTGCCGATCCAGCCTACCCAGCCGATCCAGCCTACCCAGCCGACGCACACGGCCGCCGCAACCAGCCCGCTGACACCGACGTCCCTGCGCAGCGCATGGGCGTCCATCCCCACCCCGATCACCACTGTCGCCGCAGTCGTCGACGGACATCCGGTCGGCCTGATCGTCGGATCCTATGTGGGTCTCTCCCTGGAACCAGCGCTGGTCGCGGTCAGTGTCCAGAAGAGCTCGCGGACCTGGCCTCTGCTCCGCACGGCAGAGCACCTGGGGATCTCCGTGCTCACCCGCACCCACCAGGGGCACGTCCGTCAGCTCGCCGGCCCGGTCGAGACCCGTTTCGACAGCGTCGGCTGGCAGACTGACCGTGGCGCCGTCCTGGTGGACGACGCCGCCGTCCACCTCACCGGACACGTCATCGACGACATCGACACAGGCGACCACATCACCGCCATCCTGCAGATCGACCGCGTCCATGAGGAAGCACCCTCGGAGACCCCACTGGTCTTCCACGGGTCCCAGGTCACCGTCGTCGGAGAGCTCTGAGGAACCCCCGGCCATGTCCACCGCAACCACACGCGCCGCCCGCGACCTCCAGTTCGCCTACTGGACGCCGAACGTCTCCGGCGGACTGGTCGTCTCTGAGGTCGAACAACGCACCGACTGGGGTATCGACTACAACCGCACCCTCGCACGCACCGCCGAACAGGTCGGATTCGACTATGCCCTGACCCAGGTCCGTTATCTCGGCTCCTACGGCGCAGAGTCCCAGCACGAGTCGGTGAGTTTCTCCCTGTCGCTGCTCGAAGCCACCGAACGTCTCAAGGTCATCGCCGCCGTCCACCCCGGTTTCTGGCAGCCCGCGGTCCTGGCGAACCTGGCCACCACGGCCAGTGAAATTCACGACGGCCGTTTCGCGCTCAACGTCGTCTCCGGATGGTTGAAGGACGAATTCCAGAAATTCGGTGAGCCCTGGCTCGAGCATGATGAACGCTACCGTCGCTCGGCCGAGTTCCTCCAGGTGCTGCGTGCCGTCTTCACCGAGTCCCCGGCGAACTTCCAGGGCGACTTCTACCGGCTGCACGACTACACCATCAGCCCTCAGCCGACGGTTGCCCCCGAGCTGTTCCAGGGTGGGAACTCCACGGCCGCACAGGCCAACGGCGGAGCCTACGCCGACTGGTACTTCATCAACGGCGCCCCCGTTGATGAGCTCACGGTGCAGATCGACAAGGTCCGACACCACGCCGAGGCGGCCGGACGGGAGACCCGTATCGGGGTCAACGCCTTCGTCATCCTCGAGGACACCGAAAAGCAGGCACACGACAAACTGCGCCACATCGTGGACAACGCCTCCCACGCCGCCGTCGACGGATTCCGCGAGTCAGTGAAACAGGCCGGACAGTCCACGTCCGACGGGCAGGGAATGTGGGCCAACTCTACCGTCGAGGACCTCGTCCAGTACAACGACGGGTTCCGTACCGGTCTGATCGGGACGAGGGAGCAGATAGAGGAACGCATAGACCAGCTGCGGCGTATCGGCGTGGACCTCATCCTCACCGGCTACCTGCACTTCCAGGAGGAGGCCGAACGCTTCGGACGGGAAATCATTCAGCCGCTACGTGCCGCCACCCCAGCGCAGCCGGTCCCCGTCAGGTCATGAACGACACCGGCAGGAACAGCACCGGGCGCGCGGTTGCCGTCCGCGACGCGGTGGAACGACTCAAGAGGTCCGGCCTGCTCGCCGCCACCGTCCCCGCCCGGCTCGGTGGTCCGGAACTCCCCGCCTCAGTCATCGCCGAGGTAAGTCGCATCCTGGCGTCCGGGGACGGGTCCCTGGGCCAGATCCCGCAGAGTCACATGACCTTCAGCCGATGGCTGTTCACCGGGAGCCATCCCCACGATGAAGAGCGGTGGGCCCGCCGCCTTCTCGACGGCACACTCATCGCCAATGCCCAGGCCGAGGGGACACCGGTCGTTCTCGAGAACAACCGCCTGAACGGCCGGAAGGTCTTCTGCACCGGTTCCGCCTACGCCGACGTTCTCGCCGTCACCGCCCGGCACCCCGGCCAGGACGACCAAAGCCTCGTCGTCTTCCTCCCCGTGGACACCCCCGGGGTGACCGTCCTCGACGACTGGACGGCCCTGGGCCAGGAGTTCACCGCATCCGGCACGGTCATTCTGCAGGACGTCGAGGTACACGCAGACGACATCCGGTACATGCCCGTGTCGGGATCCGTGTCGAGGTCATCACCCCTCACGCCTCCTGCTTACGGAGCCTTCGCCCAGCTGCTGCACACTGCCATCGACGTAGGCATCTCCGGCTCCGCCCTGGATGCCGCCCTGGAGATCGCACACTCCCGTGACCCGGATCCGCTCACGGCCCACGTGGCGGGGGAACTTGTCGCACAGCAGTTTGCGGCCGAGGCCGTCCTCGAGAAAGCAGGGCGCTCGGTCGATGAGGTCTGGTCAGGTACCGCACCGGGCGCCTCCGCCTCCCTCAGTGTTGCCGCGGCCAAGGCCATGACCGGTGCTCTGACCGTCGACCTGGCGTCCCGGATCTTCGAGCTCACCGGGACAGGAGGAGCGACGGGTGACCGCGGCCGGGCGCTCGCACGTCACTGGCGTGACCTGCGCACTCACACGCTCCACGACCGACGCCGTGAAAAACTCACGGTGATCGGCCGTGCCGCGCTGAGTGGCGACGATCCCGTGCCCGGACGCCGTCTGTGACCTCGGTGCCGTCGGGTCCCGGACAGCCGGTAACCTGCAGGGCATGACTTTCAGGGTTCCCGCGGTACCGACCTCCGCCGTCTACTGGACGACGCTCGACACCACCGCGCCCGTCGAGGATGCCGACCTCCGGTTCCTCGTCGCCGGACTGATGGACGCGCACGGGGCATTGCGCGCCGTGCTGACCGGAGACGGCGCCGACTGTGTGGTGACGGTCCCTGACGCGGTCCGGTTCCCCCCGGCCAACATCATCGCGGCGGACCGCACCGGCCCAGGCGACCTGGCGGCGTCGCTGGACCCGGCGAACGGCCAGGTGTGGCGGGTCAGTCTGCTGTCGGAAACGCGGGTACTGCTGTGTGCACACCGCGGGATCATCGACGCCGAATCCTGGTCCACACTGGTCACTGACGCCCGGATGCTCCTGGACGGGAAAGCCGTCGCTCCCGGTGGCGACTGGGGCCCACAGGCGGAGATGGACCCGCCCGCCGCCTTCGCCGGCGGCGGCCCGTCGACGTACAAGACCTTCGATGTCAGCGACGCCGATGCCCTGCTCGACATGCTGCCGGCACAGACAGGTGTCAGTCATGACGAGATTCTCCTGACCGCTGTCATGCTCGCCCGTGCCACCGCCGGATTGCCTGCCGCACCGGTGGCACTGCGTGCACGGGGACGGACCTCTCCACTGAGCCCGGGTGTGGGTCGGACGCTGGGGCGCCTCGACCGTCAGTACTCCGTCCCGCCCCCTGCGCTCCCCGATGGTGCCGACGGTGACCTGCTGACCGGCGGACCTGCCGTCCTGCGCACCCTGGAGATGGTCCGTGACGGGTTGCGTCACGGGGAGGAGAGGGCAACAGGACAGGCCCCGGACCAGTCTCCCGGGGCGACCGTGGAGGTCAGCTCGGCGAAACTCTCTGTCTCCGGCCCTGTCCGTCCCGTCGACGGCGTTCCCCACGTGATCCTGGGGACACAACGGCTCGCCCGGGTGACGGTGGTCGATGAACGCGGTGGAGCTGGCGGCGTGTTGTTGTGGCCGCACCTCGAGCAGTCGCTGATCAGCCTTGCAGTCCTGGCACGGTTGATCGAGGCGGGGCTGCCGGAGGAGACCACCGGACCCCCGACCGTTTCCCGTACGGCGAATGCGATCAACCTGTTCGGGCCCCGGGCCGTCGACGCCGACTACACCGTGGACCTCACGCAGCTTCCCGAGGTCAACGGATTCCAGGTGGCCAAACGGCTGCAGCGTGGGCACCCCGGCGGCACGACCATGGTGCGCATGCCCGGTGTCACCGACCCGAAGAGCACCGGAGGCCGGTCCGGGCGGGTGGGCAGCGGGGTCACCGGCCGGTTCATCACCGGCTGACCCCAAAGGCGGGAGGCGCGAAGCCCGGGAAAGCTCCAACCCGGCCAGACCAGGTCAGGCCAGGTCAGACCAGGTCAGACCAGGTCGCCGTCCTCGGGGGTGCCGTTCAACCGGGACAGCGGATCGACGCCCACGCCCGGCCAGAAGAACAGCCGGACGCGCCGGTCGGCACGCTGCTGCCACTGTCCGGCGTCCACCCCTCCGCCACGGCTCATGACCCGGTGGACCCGGTGGTTGCTCACGTCAGGTTCCGCCATGACCAGCCTGCACTCCGGGTCGGACTGCAGCAGTCGCGCCGCGAAATCACCGACGAAGGGGCCGAAGATCCCCTTCCCCGTCAACGTGGCCTCGCCGATGGCGACGTGGAATCCCAGGTCGTGGGGCTCAGACCGGTACGCTTGACCGATTTCGTCTCGTCGCGGGCGGTAGATCTCCATGTAGCCCACGTCTTCACGTCCGTGGTCACCGTCGTAGGAGAGGATCAGCGGCACGGCGTAGGTGGTCGACAGCTTCGCTCTCCAGTCTGCGGCCCATGCCTCCGCACTCCATGCCTGGTCCCAGGTCTCGACCAGGTGGGGCCGGTTCATCCACGTCGAGACCGTCTCAGCGTCCGTCTCCGGGTCCGCCACACGGAGAGTGATCCCGTCCGCCCCCCGCTGATACTCCTCGGGAATCCGGGGCGGGGTGTCGAGGAATTCGCTGTCCGGGAGGTCGGTACGCAGTCGGTGCAGGACGCTGAGATCCACTACCCCCGTCTGCGCCATTCCCTCCGTCGTGATGTTGTTCTCGGTCACAGTTACTTCCCTCTCCTGCTGGTCATACAGCACATTTGATACTTAGGGATTCCTACCCTTTGATAAGGGCTGCCGTGACAGAGTACCCTGCCCGGTAAACAGTCTGACACCCAACCGTCACACAACCACAGGAGCACCCCTCACAGTGTCGAACCTGCCACACCGACGTCCCGCTGAACAGCCCCCCGCTTCCTCACTCGTGATCCTCGGCGCCGGCCCCAAGGCCGTCGCCGTCCAGGCCAAGGCCCATGCTCTGCGCACACTCGGCCTTCCCTCGCCGACGGTCACCGTCGTCGACTACCAGGGGTCGGCGGTAACTGGCGTTCCGGCGGTGGCTGGACCGACGGTCGACACCAGCTGGGCACGTCCCCGACCAAAGACATCGGATTCCCGTACCGCACCCGCATTGCCGGAGACGCCGACGGGGTAAACCGGGCCGTTGACCGGACACTGCTGGACATCGGATGGACGAGTTTCCTCGTCGACACCGACCGGTACGCCTGGTGGGTGGATCACGGTCACCCCAACCCACGGCACTACCTGTGGGCGGACTACCTGCGCTGGGCCGCGGAAAAGTCGCGGATGACGCTGGTCCACGGTCAGGTGACACGCATCGGACTCCGCGCCGATTCTGCCCGCGACGGTTCATCCCGGGGCTGGTCCCTGTCCGTCGACCGAATCGACGGGACATCGTCACGCCTGGAAGCCGACGCCTGATGCTCACCGGGCCAGGACGGTCCGACCGGCGTATCGCTCCGCTCCCGACGGTGTACTCGGTGGCGGGGTTCTGGCAGGCGGTGTCATCTGCGCAGCTTCCCCCGGCGTCCCGGGTGGCGGTCATCGGCGGCGGCGAGACTTCCGCCAGCATCGTCGAGGAACTCATCGGCCACGATGTCGTCGATATCGCAGTGGTTTCTCCCTCCCCCACGATCTTCACTCGTGCGGAAGGTTCCTTCGAGAACGAGCTCTACACTGATCCGAGACTCTGGACCGACCTGGACGATGCAGCCCGTCGCGACGTGATCAACCGCTGCGACCGCGGCGTATTCTCCGCCCAGGTGCAGGAGAAACTCATGGCCGAGGACAGGGTCAGCCACCTCCGCGGCCGGGTCTCCGCAGTCCACGACCGGGATGGAATGGCCGAACTGCGTATCGGGGACCGTACGGAGCTCGTGGACCTTGTCGTCGACGCCCGCGGCAACTCTCCGCTCTGGTTCACCCGCATGATGAACGACCAGGTCGTCGCCCGCCTCATCGAGGCTTGTGGCGGAGCGGTGACCCCGTCCACCGTCGAGGACAGGATCGGAGCCGACCTGGCCCTGACCGGTATGAACCCGCCACTGTTCCTCCCCACCCTGTCCGGCATGTCCCAGGGGCCCGGCATGGCCAACCTCAGTTGTCTCGGTGAGCTCTCCGACCGCATCCTCGCCGGTCTCGGAGCGGGCGCCGCCCCACTCCCGGAGTCTCTGCGCCGTGCCCCCTCCCGTCCCGAAAGGACCCTTCTGTGACCGCACCCGACACCACCACCCGCTTCTACACCGGCCTGGAAGGGGACCTCCGCTTCGGCCCCGCCGCTCCGGTGGAACCGGCGACGCTGGACGCCCTCCTGCACCGCACCTTGGCCGGCGGAGGTGACCGTCCCGCCGTGGTGGGTGACGGAGGAAACCTCACCTACGCCGAACTGGACCGTAGATCGTCAGCGGTCGCCCGCTACCTACGGTCCAACGGTATCGGTACCGGCGACCGGGTCGTGGTCGTGGCACACCGCTGCGGCTGGTTGCCGGTCCTCGCCGTAGGCATCATCCGCGCCGGTGCAGTTTACGTCCCGGTGGACGCCTCCTACCCGGCTAAACGCGTCAGCTTCATCCTCGAGGACTGCGCCCCCTCCGCCGCATTCGCGCTCGGTGGTGCCTCCCTGCCGCCGGAGACGGAACTCGAAGGCGCAACGGTGGGTGGCACCGTCACCGACGATTCACCGCTGGGTCGGGCGTTCCTGTCCGACCAGGGACCCCGTTTCGAGGCCGCCGGGCAGTCCCGCCCTGTCCGACCGACCGACGACTGCTACCTGATCTACACCTCGGGCACGACCGGCACGCCCAAGGGAGCACTGAACACCCACCTCGGCGTCGCCGCCCACTTCCTGTGGATGGGCCGGGTGCTCGGAAACGCCGGAAGTATCCGGATGCTGCAGAAAGCCCCGGTCAGTTTCGACGTCGGTGTCGCCGAATTGCTCGGCCCGCTGTCGACCGGCGGCACCGTGGTGGTACCGGGCCCGGACTGGTGGCCCGGGGACGTCGACACCATGGTGGAACTCATTTCCGGCCACGACGTGACGGTCCTGTCGATGGTGCCGTCCCTGATGCGCGTGCTCCTCGACATCCTCGACGATTTCGGTACACCCTTGTCCTCCCTGTCGAATATCCGGCACCTGCTTCTCGGTGGCGAGGCCGTGCCGGCCGACGTCGTCCGGCGGGCGCGGGCGGGGATCGGCTGTCGCGTCCACGGCCTGTACGGACCGACGGAGGCGGCGATGGACGTCACCTGGGTGGAGTACACCGACGAACTCATCAGCGCCGAAGACTTCGACGACCGTGCCAGCCTGCTCGGCCTGCCCGAAGACAATGTGGGCGTGTACGTCCTGGACGAGGACGGCGTCGAGGTCGACCCCTCCTCACCGAACTGGAACCGTCCCGGCGAACTGTGCATCTCAGGGCCCCAGGTGGGCAACGGCTACTTCGGCCGGACGGAACTGACGACGGAGGTCTTCGTGGAGTCTCCCCGTCCGGACATCGACGGAGGCCGCATGTACCGCACCGGCGACGTGGTCTCCTGGACGGAGGTCGACGGTACGCGGATGCTGCAGTTCCTGGGACGGATCGGAGACCAGGTGAAGATCCGCGGCAACCGCGTCGAGCTCGGGGAAGTCGAGTCCCGACTCCGCGAACTGGACGGAGTGCGCCAGGCGGCAGCCGTGGCAGTGAACCACGGTGGTGCCGACACCCTGCTCGCCTTCATCGTCGCCGCCGAACCGGGTGCCGCCCCGGATACCGCAGAGCTCAGCGCACAGTTGGCCGGGAGCGTGCCCGAGTACATGGTCCCCACCCGGATCACGGTGCTTGATGCGCTTCCGGTCAGTCCCAACGGAAAACTCGACCGCGCCGCGCTGAAAGCACACCGCGGCGAGGGCTGAATGGTCCGGACCTGCCGAGTTGGCCGAGTTGGCCGAGTTAGCTACGCCTGTTCGGCGAGCAGTTCACGCCAGGCGTCCACCGAACTGTCCTCGGCGAGGTCGGCGAAGTCGGCGTCGAACCCCTCCTTCCGCAGGAAAGTCACAACCTCGACGAGCCGGACCGAATCGAGCCCCTGGTCCATGAGTTCCTCCCCGGTGTCGATCTGGGAGACCTCAATGTTCAGGAGTTCAGCCACCCTGTTGAGCAACCGCTGCATCGTAGCCTCCACCCGGCTCTCAACCTGATCGCCCGTCGTCGTGCCAGTCGTCGCGTCCGTCATCTTCCACCTTCGTCTGTCGTGTTCTCTGAAGTCATCGCATCGGTGACGCGCAGACTGTACCACCGCACCAACAGATTAAGTAAGCCTCTCCAATCATCGACCACGAAAGGACCACCGGTGCCCCACCAGTCGTCCCCGTCCCTCCTCCCCCTGACCGCTGCACAACGCGGGATCTGGAATGCCCAGCAGCTGGACCCGACGTCCCCGTACTACGTGGTGGGAGAGGTCCTCGAGCTGCGCGGTACCCCGGAGGCCGGTTCCGGAACCGACACCGACCTGCTTGCCGAGGCACTCCGGCTGACCGTCGACGAAGCGGAGACACTCCGTCTGCGCTTCACAGAGACTACGGACGGGCCACGCCAGTACGTCGACGAGACCCCGGCAGAAACTCCCGAGATCCTGGACCTCTCCGACTCCCCCGACCCCCGTCTCACAGCGATGGCGGTCATCGACGCCGAAAAAGCCGCCTGCGGTGAGCGGTGGCGCACCATGACCACCGGGCCACTGTTCCGCTACCTGGTCCTCAACCTCGGCGGACAGCACGGAGGAGAACACAGCGAGGTGTGGTGCATACAGCTGTACCATCACATCATCGTCGACGGCTACAGCGCTGCACTGCTGACCAGACGTACCGCGGCCCACTACACCGCCCTCGCCGGCGGGCGCCCGGCGCGGAAGAACCGCTTCGCCTCCGTCAGGGAGGTTGTCGAGGCCGACGTCGCCTACCTCTCGGGTCCGGACCACGCCGCCGACCGGGGCTACTGGCGGGACCGCCTGTCACCCACCCCTGACACGTCCGGACGCGAAGACCTGGTCCACGGAGCCGGAACGGCCAGCATCACCACCTCCCTACGGCTCGGTGCCGCCGACGTCGACGAACTCAAGGCCCGGGCAGAGGCCCACGGACTGGTGTGGTCCGATCTGGTCATCGCGGCCTACGCCGCCTGGTTACGCAAGCTCGGCTTCGCCGGAAGCACTGACGACGGGCAGTGCGAGGCACTGATCGCGCTGCCGATGATGGCCCGGACGTCCGGCCCGCTCCGCCGCACCCCGGCCATGCTGGTCAACATGCTTCCCCTGCGGTTCCCGGTGGACCCCCACGCCACGGTGACCGACCTGGCTGCGGTGGCCCGCGAATCGCTCGACGCGGTCCGGGCCCACCAGCGTTTCCCCGGTAGTGAGCTGGCCCGGGAACTGGGCACCCCGGCCGTCCTGCACGGCATCGGGGTGAACCTCAAGACATTCGACTTCACCCTCGACTTCCACGGGATCCCCGGTGTACTCCGCAATGTCGCCGGCGGTCCGCCGGAAGATCTCGTCCTGGTGGTGACCCCCGCCGCTGACGGTGGTGTCGACCTGGCCTTCGAGACCGACCCGCACAGCGTGAGCGCGGCCACCGCCTTCCGCCGCCTCGAGGACATCCGGGCACTGCTCACTGCCGACGGTCCGTTGAGGGGCATCCGCCTGCGGACCGCGGAGGCCATCGAATCCGCCGCCCGGGAGCGTCGCGGAGTCACGTTGCCTGACCAGCGCCCGAGCCTCGACGAACTCATCGACGGGCTGGCCACGGGTACCGGACGACTCGTCCACGGTAGTGCTGCAGCTGACCACACCGCACTCGACGGCCCCACCCTGTCCGCCCGCATCGGCGAACTGTCCGACCTGGTGACGCGATACACCCACCATGACGAGGTCATCGCCCTGGACCTCCCCAAAGGGGTGGACCTTGCCGCGGCGCTCCTGGCGACCTGGCGGGCCCACCGTGTCGCCGTCGTCCTTGACCGCGAACACCCGCAGGCGCGACGCGAACAGATCCTCGCGGACTCCGGCGCCGTCGCCGTCCTCGATGACACCGGTGTCCACCCCATCGACACGACCCGCCCCGTCGGTACATCACCGGTGGTCACCGGCCTGGCGTACCTGCTCTACACCTCGGGCACGACGGGCACGCCCAAAGGTGTCCAGGTTCCCCGCAGCGCCGTCGAGGCACTTTTCGCCGGCCACCGCTCCACGCTGTATCCGGACGCCTGGTCCCGTGCGCGTGGTGGCACCGACGGTGCCAGCCTTCACGTCGCCCACACCGCATCCTTCTCCTTCGACGCCGCGATCGACCAGCTCTCCTGGATCTTCACCGGCGCAACGGTGCACCTCTACTCCACAGAGACAGTCGGCGACCCTGCTCTGATGCGGGCGGCACTCATCTCCGACACGATCGACGTCCTGGACGCCACACCGTCCCTGGCGGGGGCCCTGATCGACTCCGGGACACTCGATGACACGGACGGGACGGACGGGACGAACGGTACAGTCGTATCAACGGTCATCCTCGGCGGTGAAGCCGTCCCGCAGTCACTGTGGGACCGGCTCTCCGAGCTGTCGACCGGGTCGTCATTCGCAGCCTGGAACGTCTACGGCCCCACCGAAACCACGGTCGACGCCCTCGCCACCCGCGTCACAGACGGCCCGGTGACCATCGGTGTCCCCGTTCCCGGTATGACCGCGGAGATCCTCGACGCTGACGGCGAAGTCGTACCCGACAACGAGGTCGGTGAGCTCTACCTGTCGGGCCCCCAGGTCGCACTGGGGTACCACGGTCGTCCAGAACAGACCGCCGCAGCCTTCGACGTCACGGACTCCCGCCGACGTTACCGCACAGGCGACCTGGTCACCTGGGTGCCGGCCGCCGACGGGTCACGCCGTGGCTCCCACCACTTCCTCGGGCGCGCGACCAGCAACTGGAGATCCGGGGCCACCGGGTCGAGCCCGCCGAAGTCGAAGCCGCGTTGCTGTCCCTCCCACCGGTCACCGGTGCGGCCGTGGGGACGTTCGGCAACCCCGGCGCGCTGAAGCTCATCGCCCACGTCACGACGGACGGCTCCCCCGTGACCGCGGCATCGCTGCGCACCGACCTGGCCGCCGTTGTCCCCGGACACCTCGTCCCCACCCGGCTCCTGGTGCATGACCGCCTGCCGTTGACCGTCGGCGGAAAGATTGACCGTACCGCGCTGGCATCTCTGACGTCTCAGGCAACCCCCGCCGCGACCGGTCCCGACGCCGGGCACTCCGCCCGCCGCATGCTGACCGACTCCGAACAGGCAGTGGCGGACGTCGTCACCGAGCTGCTCGGGACCGGCGACGTCGACCTGGACCTCGACTTCATCTCCCTCGGTGGCGACAGTATCGGCGCCCTCACCGTCGCCGGGCGTCTCCGCCGCCGAGGGTGGGCCATTCAGGCGAAGGACCTGCTCACCGGTGTGGATCTCTCCGATGTCGCCGCAGCGGCGACCAGGGTCACAGCGACCGGCGACCAGGCCGCAGAAGGTGGCACCGGTGGAACCGCTGCCACCGGAGCCGTCCGGGAACTGCGCTACGACACGGGTGCCGTCCCCACCAGCACCGTGTCAGGACCCCGTCCGGTCTACCTCGGGAGCATGACGCTTCCCGACGGATCCGCACCGGTCACCGCGGCCACCGCGGCAACCGCCGCCACGGCCATGATGACCACACACGCCGCCCTGCGAGCGGTCCTCGACAACTCCGCTGCCGACGCTCCGAGGTTCATCGTCCCCCGCACCCCTCTCGTGCCTGCGGATTCAGTCATCGCCCCTGCGACGGTCACCGACGACGAACTCGCCGGGTCCCTCGACCCTGCGTCGGGCACCGTGTGGCGGTTCGCCGTCTCGCCGGAGCCGGGTGTGGGACACACTGTCCGTGTCGCCGTCGACGCCGGAGTCATGGACCCCGCGTCCTCCGCGACGCTGCTGGATGATCTTGCCGATGCTCTGCAGGGACATCACCTCAGCCACCAGGACGGCGCCGTCCACTCATGGCGCGCGACGCGCCCGCGCCCCGGGATGTCGTCTCCTCCCCGATCGTCACCCGCAGATGCCCCCTGCCCGGTGCGGCCGAACTCTTCGACCGCCTCTCAGCGTTGTACTCCGCGACCACCGACGACGTGGCCGCGGCCGCCGCACTGCTGGCGACCGGAGGCCCGGTCGACCTCCTCACAAGGACGCGGACCAGGCCCTCGTCCACGGTCGAGGACACTGTGCTCGGCGCGCTGAGCACAGTCCGCCACATCCCCGCCCTCCCCGATACGGCACCCGGGTCACCCCGCTCCGCACTCCTGCACGCCAAGGAGCATCTACGCAGCATCGACGGCCAAGATGGGACACCACGCTCCCCCGCGCTGACCGTCGTGTGCGGTGACACACGGATGGTCCCCCACGGCGACACCGCCTACTCCCCTCTCCTCACCGTCGGTGACGGTGACGGTGACGGTGACATCGTCCTGGCCACCGGCTCCGACCGTGTGCAGGACATGCTGGAGAAGATCACCGACGCTTTCACCGACCTGGCGGTGCTGTCGCTGACCAGCGACGGAGGCGCGACCCCTTCGGACCTGCACCTGGACGGGGTCAGCCAGGACACGATCGACACCTGGGAGCGCCGCCACGGGCCGCTGGCGGATGTCCTCCCCGTGTCACCACTACAGGAGGCGCTGCTCTACCACTCCGTCAGCGGCGGTGACGGCTACGTCCTCGCAGCAGGTGTGGACCTGCGTGGCACCGTCGACGAGAACCGGCTCCACCACGCCTTCCACGACGTGCTCGCCCGGCACGACCTGCTGCGCGCCCGTTTCGACACGGCGGCAGGTGACGACCCGGCTCAACTGATCCCCCGCGACGTCGACCTCCCGTGGCGCCGTGTCGACCTACGGTCGATCCCCCGCCCCGCCGCCGTCCGCGCAGCGGACGACCTGCTGCACGAGACGGCGCTGCGTTCCGTCGACCCTGAGACCGGCCCTCTCGTCACCGCCACCCTCGTTCTTCTGCCCGACGCCGGAGAGGGCGACGGGGTGGGCACGGCCTCGGCACGGCTCGTGTTGGGCAACCACCATCTGCTCACTGACGGCTGGTCGACCCCGGTGATGCTCCGTGACCTGCTGGCTTTCTACCACGGGGAGCCCCTGCCCCCGGCCGCGCCGTACTCCGACTACCTGGACTGGCTGGCCGGGCAGGACCCACGCGACACCGACGACGCCTGGCGGTCGCGTCTCAGTGGACTCGAACGCGGCACCCTCGTCGGCTCTCTCGCCCCGGCGCGCCGCAGCGGCACTACGGACACCGCCGGCGAGACGGTGCAGGAGATCACCCCGGACGCCACCACATCCCTGCTGCGACGTGCCCGACAGGAGGGAGTCACCCCGAACACCGTGCTGCAGGCCGCCTGGACACTCACGCTAGCCGCCCTGACCGGACGCGATGACGTGGTCTTCGGCACCACCGTGTCCGGTCGGCCGACCGAGTTGGACGGCATCGAACACACCGTGGGATTGTTCATCAACACCCTGCCGTCCCGCGTGCAACTGGACCGCGGAAGCTCCCTCACCGATCTCATCACCGGCATCGGCCGTGCTCAGGCGGACATGACAGTCCACGCCTCCACACCGCTGGTCCACATCGAACAGCTCTCCGGGCTCGGCACACTCTTCGACACGCTGGTGGTCTACGACAACTTCCCCGCCCTCGTCACTGACGATGCCGACGAATCCGGCGAAGATGCGGGCAGGATAGCGGTCACCGAGGTCCATGCCGACGGAATGACGAACTTCCCGCTCTCCGTGGTCGTCCCCCCTGGAGACACTCCACGCATCGTCCTGGCGCACCGCCCGGACCTGCTCGACCCGGCGTTCGTCGAATGCGCAGCACAGGTCCTGACCACCATACTCGAGACCTTCGCCGACACCACTGCACCGGACGGACGGTCCGTCGGCGATGTACTCAGCACGATCGCCGCCACCACGCCTCCCTGGAACACGGATGTCGCGTCGATCTCGGCCACCTCCGCACTCTCCGCACCCTCCGCACCCCGTACGACACCGTCCGCACCCACGACCACCGCCGGTGCCACCAGCGCCGCCGACGTGATCGCCGGTGTCATGGCGGACCTCCTCGGTGTCGACCACGTACGCACCGCGGACAACTTCTTCGACATCGGCGGGCACTCGCTGCTCGCCATGCGACTGCTCGGGAAACTCCGCCGTACCGGCACCCACGGGCTCGACGTAGTCACGATCCAGGACATCGTCGAGACCGGTTCCCCGGATGCTCTGGCAGCACGACTCACCCCGGACGACGGCCGAGCCACACCCGTGCAGAACGTCCTGCCACTGGCCGACGGCAACGAAGAACCACTGGTCTGTGTCCATCCCGCCGGAGGGCTCGCCCTCCCGTTCCGCGGACTGGCAGCACGCCTGGACCACCTCGACATCCCAGTGACAGGTCTCCAACTTCCCGACCCCCACCCGGAGGGTACAGATGTCGAAGGCCTGGCCGCCCGGTACGTCGACACGGTGCAACAAGTTCACCCGACAGGCCCCTACCGTCTGCTGGGCTACTCCTTCGGTGGTGTCGTTGCACAGACCATGACGGCCGAACTGCTCCGCAGAGGCGAGGAGGTCAGCTACCTCGGCATCCTGGACGCCTATCCCGCCGGCACGGCCCCGTCGGATACCCGCGCCGGGACCACCGACCTGCCTGGAGTGGACCAACTCACCGGCGAACAACTCGAGGCGCTCACGGGGACGGACGGGCAGGCAGAGACGTCCGGGCTCTCGGCGCTCCCCACCCTCCGCGAGAACCTGGTGTTCTGCGACGCATTACTGCGGTCGGCCGCCCCGGTCGACCTGTCCGGCTTCACCGGGGCAGCCAGATCATCGTCGCCACCCGCGCGGATCACCGGCTCGCCGGCCGGCCCGACGACACCGGTGCCGCACGCGGCTGGGCCCCGATCCCCGCCTGGCGCACCGCCCTGCCCCGGGACCCTGAGACCCTGTCCCTCGACACGACCCACGCAGGACTCACCAGCGACGACGGGTGGGACCGTATCGCCCCCGTCATCATCAAAGCCCTGACGACCGCAAAGGAATCACTGTCATGACCGACCTCCTCGCCAACGGCTTCTCCCGTCAGAGCGCTGAGCACTACCGACAGCTCGGAGCATGGAACGGCGACACCCACTGGAAGCTCTTCCGACGGACCGTGACAGCCCGTCCGCACGCCACAGCCGCCGTCGACAAGGTGCGCTCGCTGACGTGGGCGGAGCTCGACGCCGGTGTGGCCCGCGCGGCCACCGTCCTGGCCCACGCCGGAGTGAGGCGCGGGGTCAAGGTCATCGTGCAACTGCCGAACAGCGTGGCCTACCTGGAGGCCGTCTTCGCCCTCTGGCGGCTCGGTGCGGTCCCGGTCTTCGCGCTGCCCGCTCACGGGGCATCCGATGTGCGCCACTTCGCGATGCACGCGCCCGCCTCCCACTATGTCGGGACGTCAAACCCGAACAGACACCTGACGCGTGTGCAGGCTGAACTCACCCAACCACTCCCGGACGGCAGAAACCCCACGTGCATCCTCGTGGACGAACGCGCCGACGAGCCCTGGACCCGTGGCGACACCCGCTCCCCCGTGCAGGGCGCCCTCCCTGCCACCCCCACCCCGGGAGCAGCAGATGATCTGGCGTTCCTGCAACTGTCCGGCGGTACAACCGGGGTCCCCAAGCAGATCCCCCGGACCCACGACGACTACCTGTGCTCCGTCAGGGCCTCCATCGACGTCTGCGACCTACGTGCCGACGCCGTGCTCCTGGTCGCACTGCCGGCGTCACACAACTTCACGATGAGCTCGCCGGGGATTCTCGGTGCGGTGCAGGTCGGTGCGACGATCGTCTTCGCTGACGGCCCGATGCCGACTGAGGTGCTGCCTCTCATCGAACAACACCGGGTCACGCATCTCGCACTGGTTCCGCCGGCACTGATCAGCGTGCTCAACTACCCGGACAGGGCAGAGCACGATCTGCACAGCGTACGAACCGTGTGGGTCGGCGGTGCCAAACTCTCCGAGGCTGCGGCCCGTCGGGTCCGGCCGGAGCTCGGATGGAACCTCCAACAAGTTTTCGGCATGGCCGAGGGACTCGTCAACTACACACCGTTGGACGCCGGGATCGAGGAGATCGTGTCGACACAAGGCCGGCCGATGAGCCCGTACGACGAAATCCGTGTCGTCGATGACGAGGACAACGAGGTCCCCGAAGGCACGCCCGGGAACCTCCTCACGCGCGGTCCGTACACCATCCGCCAGTACCACCGCGCACCGGAGGTCAATGCGCGCTCCTTCACCAGTGACGGGTTCTACCGCACCGGCGACATCGTGATCTTCAAGGACGGTACGATCACCGTGGTCGGACGGGCGAAAGACCAGATCAACCGCGGAGGAGAGAAGATCGCACCCGAAGCCGTCGAGAATGTCCTCCTCACCCACCCGGGAGTACATGACGTCTCGGTCGTCGGCGTCCCCGATGAGTTCCTCGGTGAGAAGACACGTGCCCTGGTCATCCCCCGGAAGAACGCCGCCATGCCACTGAAGCCGACGGCCTTGAAGAAGTACGTGAGAGAGCAGGGGTTGGCGAGCTTCGCTGTGCCCGACATCATCGACATCGTCGATGAGTTCCCGTTCACCGGTGTGGGCAAGGTCAGCAAGAAGGACCAGACGGTCTGAGGCCGCAACACAGCAACCCCGGAGGTCAGTCGCGCCAACCTCCGGGGTTGCTAGGTCACGGCGGGCAGTTGGGTTCGCTGTCTCCGCACGCGCGAAACCCCCGACACCCGGGATACCCGGGCGGCGGGGGTTTCGCGTCAGAAGGCGGGAGTTCCCGGAAAGGAACTACTTGGCCTTCTCGATGATCTCGACGAGCCGGAAGTGCTTGTCCTTGGACAGCGGCCGGGTCTCCTCGATACGGACGAGGTCGCCGATGCCGGCGGTCTCGTTCTCGTCATGCGCCTTCACCTTGGAGTTGGCGCGCATGATCTTGCCGTAGAGGGCGTGCTTCTTACGGTCCTCGAGCTCGACGACGATGGTCTTGCTCATCTTGTCGGACACGACGTATCCGGAGCGGACCTTACGTGCGCCCTTGGTGTTCTCGTTGCTCACAGTAGCCTCGCTCATTATGCGTCGTCACCACCGGGGACGGTGGACAGTCCGAGCTCGCGCTCGCGCAGGACGGTGTAGATCCGGGCGATGTCGCGCTTCACGGTGCCCAGTCGACGGTTGTTGGACAGCTGACCGGTGGCGGACTGGAAGCGCAGGTTGAACAGCTCTTCCTTCGCCTCCGTGAGACG
Organism: Corynebacterium sp. CNJ-954; assembly: GCF_001942345.1. Lineage (GTDB taxonomy): Bacteria > Actinomycetota > Actinomycetes > Mycobacteriales > Mycobacteriaceae > Corynebacterium. Next base: position 328,489 of record NZ_MKKI01000022.1, on the reverse strand, counting down.
GGTGGTCAGTTCTTCGTTGTTGAGCTCGCGGAATTCGTGAGCCGGGGTTCCGGTAGCCATCAGAACTGATCCTCCTTCTTCACGATGCGCACCTTGCAGGGCAGCTTGTTACCGGCACGACGGAGAGCCTCGAGGGCGATCTCCTCGTTGGGGTACGACATCTCGAAGAGAATGCGGCCGGGCTTGACGTTAGCCACCCACTTCTCCACGGGGCCCTTACCGGAACCCATACGCACGCCGAGCGGCTTCTGGGTCAGGGGGCGGTCCGGGAAGATGTTGATCCACACCTTGCCACCACGCTTGACGTGGCGGTTGATGGCGATACGGGCGGACTCGATCTGACGGTTGGTGATGTAGGTCGGCTCCAGGGCCTGCAGGCCGTAGTCACCGAACGTCACCCGGTTACCGCCCTTGGACACACCGGAGCGGTGCGGACGGTGCTGGCGACGGTACTTCGTGCGCTTGGGGATAAGCACGGGTTAACCCTCCTGCTTCTGCTCTGCACGCTGGCGGCGGGCACCACCGCGGCGCGGACGCTCACGGTTGTTACGGCGCGGACGCTCGTCGCGTGCGTTCTGCAGGGACTCACGGCGGCCACCGACGACGTCGCCCTTGTAGATCCACACCTTGACGCCGATGCGTCCGAAGGTGGTGTGGGCCTCGTAGGTGCCGTAGTCGATCTCGGCGCGCAGGGTGTGCAGCGGAACGCGACCTTCGTGGTAGCGCTCGGTGCGGCCCATCTCGGCACCGCCGAGACGGCCGGAGCACACGACCTTGATTCCCTTGACCTCTGGCTGACGCATCGCGGACTGGATGGCCTTGCGCATCGCGCGGCGGAATGCCACGCGGTTGCTCAGCTGCTCGGCGATGGACTGTGCCACCAGCTGAGCGTTCGCGTCGATGTTCTTGACCTCGAGGATGTTCAGCTGCACCTGCTTGCCGGTGAGCTTCTCCAGCTGACCGCGGATACGGTCGGCCTCGGAGCCGCGGCGGCCGATGACGATACCCGGACGAGCGGTGTGGATGTCCACACGGACCCGGTCGCGGGTGCGCTCGATGACGACGTCGGCGATGCCGGCGCGGTCGAGGCCCTTCGACAGGAACTCGCGGATCTTGATGTCCTCGGCGAGGTAGTCAGCGTACTGCTTGTCGGCGTACCAGCGGGAGCGCCACTCGGAAGTGATACCCAGCCGGAGGCCGTGGGGTTGAATCTTCTGGCCCACTACTGAGCACTTCCCTTCTGGCTCTCGACAACCACGGTGATGTGGCTGGTGCGCTTACGGATCTGGAAGGCCCGACCCTGGGCGCGCGGCTGGAACCGCTTGAGCGTCGGACCCTCGTCGGCGAAAGCCTCGGAGACGACGAGCGTGCGGGGGTCCAGGCCGAAGTTGTTCTCCGCGTTGGCTGCAGCGGAGGCGACAACCTTGGCGATCGGCTCGGAAGCCGACTGCGGCGCGAAGCGCAGCAGTGCCAGGCGTCCTCCACGGACTTGCCGCGGATCGTGTCGATGACGCGACGTGCCTTCATCGGGGTGACCCGGACGAACTTGGCGGTCGCGCGTGCATTGTTGACAGCGGTGTCAGACATGTCTATCGCCGACCCTTCTTGTCATCCTTGATGTGACCCTTGAAGGTCTTGGTCGGGGCGAACTCGCCCAGCTTGTGACCGACCATCGAATCGTCGATGAACACCGGCACATGCTTCCGACCGTCATGGACGGCGAAAGTGTGGCCGATGAAATCGGGAAGGATGGTGGACCGGCGAGACCAGGTCTTGATGACCTTCTTGGTGCCGGCGTCGTTCTGAACGTCCACCTTCGCGAGGAGGTGTTCGTCGACGAACGGGCCCTTCTTGAGGCTGCGTGGCATTCTCAACTACCTCCTTTAGCGCTTCTTGTTCTTGTTGCTGCGGCGACGGCGGACGATCAGCTTGTCGCTCGGACGGTTGGGCTTGCGGGTACGGCCCTCAGGCTGGCCCCACGGGGAGACCGGGTGGCGACCACCGGAGGTCTTACCCTCACCACCACCGTGCGGGTGGTCGACCGGGTTCATGACGACACCGCGGACGGTCGGGCGGACGCCCTTCCAGCGCATACGGCCGGCCTTGCCCCAACGGATGTTGATCTGGTCGACGTTGCCGACCTGACCGATGGTGGCGCGGCAACGGATGTCGACGCGGCGGATCTCGGAGGACGGCATACGCAGGATGGCGTACTTGCCCTCCTTACCCAGCAGCTGGACCGAGGCACCGGCGGAGCGGGCCATCTTGGCACCGCCGCCCGGCTTGAGCTCCACGGCGTGGATGGTCGTACCGGTCGGGATGTTGCGCAGCGGCAGGTTGTTGCCCGGCTTGATGTCGGCACCTGCACCGGACTCGACGATCGTGCCCTGCGTCAGACCGCGGGGAGCGATGATGTACCGCTTCTCGCCGTCGACGTAGTGCAGCAGCGCAATGTTTGCGGTGCGGTTGGGGTCGTACTCGATGTGCGCGACCTTGGCGGTGATACCGTCCTTGTCATTGCGACGGAAGTCGATGACACGGTAACGACGCTTGTGGCCGCCACCCTTGTGACGGGTGGTGATGTGGCCGTGGACGTTGCGGCCGCCGTTCTTCGACAGCGGGCGCAGCAGAGACTTCTCCGGGGTCGAGCGAGTGATCTCGTCGAATTCGGAAACGGAGCTCTGGCGGCGACCCGGCGTAGTCGGCTTGTACTTGCGAATAGCCATACTTCTGCTCTCTCTTTACCTGTCGGTATGCACGGCCGCTACGCGGTCGCACCACCGAAGATGTCGATGGGATCGCTGCCGGCGACCAGGGTCACCATGGCGCGCTTGGTGGCCTTGCGCTGACCGTAACCGGTGCGGGAACGCTTGCGCTTGCCCACGCGGTTGAGGGTGTTGACGCTGGCGACCTTCACACCGAAGATCTGCTCGACGGCAATCTTGATCTGGGTCTTGTTGGAGTCCGGGTTCACCAGGAACGTGTACACGTTCTGCTCCATGAGTCCGTAGGACTTCTCGGAGACCACGGGTGCGACGATGATGTCCCGGGGGTCGGCGATGGTGCTCACTTTGCCTCCTCCTTGGCTGCGGCCTTGGCGGTGTCAGCCACGGCGATGAAGCCGTTGAGCGCCTCGACGGAGAACACGATGTCGTCTGCGTTCAGGACGTCGTAGGTGTTGAGCTGATCGAAGGCCAGGGTGTGGACGTTCGGCAGGTTGTTGGCCGACTTCCACGCCGTGACGTCCTCGCGACCGAGGACGACCAGGACGGACTTCCGGTCGGTGAGACGCTCGATGAACGTCCGCGCGGCCTTGGTCGACGGAGTCTGGCCTGCGACGAGCTCCTCCACCAGGTGGATGCGCTCGTTGCGGACGCGGTCGGTGAGGGCACCGCGCAGTGCGGCCGCCTTCATCTTCTTCGGGGTCCGCTGGTCGTAGTCACGCGGCTGCGGGCCGTGGACCGTGCCACCACCGGTGTAGTGGGGGGCGCGGATCGAACCCTGACGGGCGCGGCCGGTCCCCTTCTGACGGAACGGCTTACGGCCACCACCGCGGACGTCACCGCGGGTCTTGGTGGCGTGGGTGCCCTGTCGCTTCGCGGCCAGCTGGGCCACCACGACCTGGTGCATCAGCGGAACGGACGGCTCCACGTCGAAGATGGACGCGGGCAGCTCGACCGAGCCGTTGGTGGCGCCGTCAGCGGTCTGGACGTTGAGAGTCAGGTTGCTCATGCGTGTGCACCGCCCTTCACTGCGGTCTTGACGGTAACGATACCGCCGTTAACTCCGGGGATGGCACCCTTGATGAGGAGCAGGTTGGACTCGAGGTCCAGCTTTGCGACCTTCAGGTTCTGCAGGGTGACGCGCTCGTTGCCCATACGGCCTGCCATCCGGGTGCCCTTGAAGACACGGCCCGGGGTGGCGCAAGCGCCGATGCCACCGACGCGGCGGTGAGCGGCCTGGTTACCGTGGGAAGCACCCTGGCCGGCGAAGCCGTGGCGCTTCATGGCGCCGGCGTAGCCCTTGCCCTTGGAGGTGCCGGTGACGTCAACGAAGTTGACCTCACTGAACAGTTCTGCGGTGATGTCCTGGCCGACCTCGTAGGCGGAGGCGTCTTCGACGCGGATCTCCGTCACGTGGCGGCGCGGGGTCACACCGGCCTTCTTGAAATGACCGGCCTGCGGCTTGTTGACCTTGCGCGGGTCAATGTCGCCGTAGGCGATCTGGACGGCGTCGTAGCCGTCGATGTCCTTGGTGCGCACCTGGGTGACGACGCACGGCCCAGCTTCGACGACAGTGACCGGAACGACCCGGTTGTCCTCGTCGAAGATCTGGGTCATGCCGAGCTTCTTGCCCAGGATGCCCTTGATCTCGTTTTCACTCATAATTCAGTCTCCGCTGCCTCAGTTCAGACTCAAGTCCACAATCTCTGACGAGATCACTGGATGTTGACGTCGACGCTTGCCGGCAGATCGATGCGCATCAGGGCGTCAACGGTCTTCGGCGTCGGGTCGAGAATGTCGATCAGGCGCTTGTGGGTGCGCATCTCGAAGTGCTCGCGCGAGTCCTTGTACTTGTGCGGCGAGCGGATGACGCAGTACACGTTCTTCTCAGTGGGCAGAGGCACAGGGCCGACCACACGAGCACCGGTACGGGTGACCGTTTCGACGATCTTCTTCGCAGAAGCGTCGATTGCCTCGTGATCGTAGGCCTTGAGCCTGATGCGGATCTTCTGTCCCGCCACGCTAGTCCTCTTCCTCGTGTCCCCCTCGCCCGGTGACCCGGGTCCGAGGGAACTTCTTTTCAATGTCAACGCTGTCCGGCCGGGGGCCTGGCACAGTCGCCAGTTATGACTTCGGTTGGTCTCACGGTCTCCCGGGATGCCGTCGCAGAAACGATGGCAAACACGGTGTCCGTCCGACCGGTCCCGGGACACTTCCCGACGACCGCCGAATCATGGTGAGGAAGAGCCCCTCCAACGTGGTGGCCGGGATCTTCACTTACTGCCGCTGTTTATTTGCCATGCCCCACTCCGGCCCCCGCGGTCGGGCGTGTCTGCCGTCTCCGCGTGGGTTACCGCACGACAGTTCCACCCCGGACGGATGAAATTCCGGTCCGAGGCATTCTGCCGATGATGGTTCATGCTCACTTCACCATCTGCGCCGTCTTGCACCACAACCCTCCCAACCACCGGTTCCGATACGGCCTGATGACGGGGCATAAAGCAATGGCGCTCAGACACAATGTCAAAGCAACGTCCGCTATTTAACCACGGAGAGCCGGTTCCTTCAAATCCATCCACCCTCCCCCGAACTGGTGCGGTCCCACGCCGCCACCAGCACGGCCGCGAAAAGTGAGTACGCTGGCGCCCACACCTTCCTTCAGCACCATCAAGAACAGTGAGGCCACCCTATGAGTGACAACGACTCCACGAACAACGCCGGCAAGGCGAACGCTCCCGCTGTCCAGGACGACAACTCCGTCGACTCTGAACTGTTCACCGATCACGGACGGACTTCTGTCGCCGACGTCGTCGTGTCGAAGATCGCCGGCATGGCAGCACGCGAGGTTTCCGGTGTCCATGACCTGGGCGGCGGCGCCTCCCGCACCATCGGCGCGCTGCGCGAGCGCATCCCCGGCGGCCGGGTCAACGTCCAGCAGGGTATCTCGGTGGAGGTCGGCGACCGCCAGGCTGCCGTCGACATCTCCATCGTGGCAGAGTACGGCGTCGCCATCCACGAACTGGCTGAGGCGATTCGCCGCAACATCATCCTCTCCGTCGAGGAGATGACGGGCCTGCAGGTGACCGAGGTCAACGTCGTCGTCCACGATGTCCACCTTCCCGAGGACCACGACGATGAGGAGGACGAGCCGGAGCAGGCCCCCGCGTCCAGTAACCGCTGTCGTCCTCCCGTCCCCAGCCCCCGTCCCCGCCACCACGTCACCTTGGAGCCGTCATGAGTACCCCCGGAGCACAGGGCCCGCCCCCGGACTTCCGCAAGGATCCGGAGTACGTCCGTGAGCGCCGTCAGGTCATCCGCGACAACCACCCCGATACCGGTGGCTCGGATGCCCGGCTCATCGCGGCCCTCAGCGAACTCGACTCCCGCTGGCAACGCCGGGCGTCGGTTCGGCATGGCGTGGAGAGCGTCCGCCTCCCCGGCTTCATACCCGACGATGTGGCGCGGCAAGCCACCGAGTTCGCGGGTCGGACATCCGATGAAGTACTCCGGCGGACAGAAGACCTCCGGGCCAAGGGTGCCGTCATCGCGCATTCCCCGAGAACCCGACGGGTGATGCGCGCCGCCGGCAAGTTCGTCCGGGACGCTGACCGCACCGTCCGGTCGCGACTCCCCACCAGTTTCCCCGGTGCCCGACGGTTCTCGGACACCGGTACCGACGAGAAATCCAACTGATAGTGAGGTCATGATGAAGTACGCGACAATAATTGGCGTGCTGCTGGGGTTCCTCCTGGCAGTCGGTGCCCTCTGGGACGGCGTGGTCGGTTTCCTCGTTGTGCTGGTCCTCTGCGGAGTCGGCGGTGCCGTCGGCGCCCACGTGGAAGGTGTCATCGACCTTCGCCGTGCCTTCAACAGCAGCGGTCGGGGACGGGGCTGATTCCCCGTGTCCCCTTCTCATTCCGAGATCGCCTCAACCGCTGACAGTACTGCGGTCCCCGGCGGGAGTGGTGCCGCTGACGAGCTCCCCCGCAGTGGGGCCTACCGACAGCAGCGGACCCACATTTCCATCGACATGAAGGTCCTGGAGAAGATCGCCACCCGGGCCGCGCTCTCCGTGCCCGGTGTCATCCGGCACTCCTCGGGCATAGGCCAGTTCACGGGCCGCCGGTTGCCTCGGGTGAGCGTACAGATGGACCCCGGTGGCCGTGCCGCCGTCGCGGACATCCAGATCGCCACCGCCTGGCCGGCGCCCACTGTCGCGGTAGCGCAGGTCACCAGGGAGACTGTCGGCGAATGGATCGAGCACTCGACCGGTGTACCGGTACTGGCCGTCAACGTGGATGTGGCAGCCGTCGTCCCGGGGTCCGACGAGACAGTCACCGTCACCGACCTGGAGACGGCACCCCGGACCCCGGAGTACACCCGCGTGTCCGCCACCCCGCTGAAAGCGTCCTCCCCGGCCGTCACCCGGCAGATCACGGAGGTCACCGTGCCGGCGACGCCCGTACCGCAGAAACCGTTCCACCCCCGGGCAGTGACGTCGGTCCAGCTCACGCCGGTCACCGCACGTCGTCCGGAACCTGCACGGCACGTCTCCGCACCGACGCTTCGTCCGGTCCTGCATCCCACACCGCCGGCACCGGTCCATGCGACGCCGGTCGAGCCGCCCCGGCCGACCGAAGTGATGCACCCGGTGACTCCGTCCGCTGGCCCTGTGATGCACCCACGGTCACCCACAGCACGGCTCGTCCGCGCCTGCTGGAACCGGTCATCGTCGATCACGTGACCGTCACGGCTCCACCACCGCCGCGCGGGCTCCGTATCCTCTACGACGTGCCCACCCCTGGGGCACCGCTACTACACGACATACCGACCCCGCGTGGCCTGCCGACCCGCGCCGTGCCAACCCCCCAGGGCCTCGGGGTGACAATCTTTCCGACCGTCCGGAGACGCCGCCGCATTCCGGTGACCGTCGACACGTCCCGTCGCTGGCGTTCCACCGGCACGGGCGACAACAGGGCGCCCGGCGACGACGACAGGAGTCCGCGATGACAACAGCACAGCATCCGGAGCGTTACCGGCCGGAACCGTCAGGCAGATTCGCCGCCGACCTGGACCTGTCCGACAACACCACGACCGCGGCCCCCGGCGACGAACCACAGGCCCCTCAGCCAAAAGCCTCTCCCCTGGCACGCGGGTGGACGATCGTCCTGGGCCTGGTCCTGCTCTGTGCCACAGCGGTCATTGTCCGTGACCTGCTCATCCTCAACGGCTCCGTGTCAGGACGCCAGCTGCTCCCCCCGGTCTTCGACTGGTTCGCCACCGTGGAGAGTGAATCCTGGATGCTGTGGGCCGGCATCGGATGTGCCCTCGTCGCCGTGTTCTTCCTCCTTGTCTCCGTGCGACCCCGTCGACGTACCCACATGGCTTTCGGTGACGGATCGGAGCTCTACGCCCGTCCTGTCGATGTCGCGCGGCTCTCCACAGCCACCGCCCGGCGGGTCCCCGGTGTCCTCTCCGCCCACACGGTGACGACGCGTAAGAAGATCTCGGTCAAGGTCGTGACGGCGGTCACGCCGGAGTCCGCCGAGACGATCCGTGCCCGGGTGGCCACGCATGTCTCCGAACTCTCCGCACTCCTGGACCCCACCCCGACTGTCCAGGTGACGGTTACTCCGGGAGGTGAAGGGCGATGAACCGTGGAAAGGCCTCATTCGACCGCTTCGTGACGTTCCTGCTCTTCCTTGTCTTCGGAGGTATCGCTTTCTGGATGATCGGTCTCCGCCTGGACCTCGCACCCGCGACACGGATCGGTGACTACGTCAACAGGGACTTCTGGGCGGACCTGAGCACACGCGACAACTACGACACCATTCTCGTCATCGCAGCCGTGGTGACGGGCGTCCTCGGTCTCCTGCTCATCGGGATCAACATCGAGCGTAAACGCCTCGGGCGCAGCGCATCCCCGACCTCCGCGCCGACCGGCACCATCCGTACGTCGCCAGCCGACATCGCCTCCGCCGTCGCGCAGACCTTCGACAAACGTGACGACGTCCGCTCCGCCACCTACCGGGCAAGTGAAGACAGGGGAATCGACATCATCGAGATCCGGTTGCGGATCCCCGCGGAAGCCGATGTCACTGAACTCAACGACAGCTGCCGCCGCGCCGCCGCGGACATCACCGCCGCCTTACCCGGGCAGGAGGTTCTCCCCCGGTTCCTTCTCCAGGTGGAGCAACCGGCACGCCCGGATTAACCCGGCCGAGACCTCTTCCGCGGGGTGCGCGAACGCGGCAGAGAACCTTGACGGTGAGGCTACCCTACTGATAGTCTTCCCCAGGTAAGCGAACCCTCACAAGGGTCCGTTCCGCGTCGACCATCAGAAGGAAGAACGTGGTCTCCGGCTGGGTTCGGGACCTCCACGTGCCCATGACACACACCCTGAACACACGGCAGGATGCCGTCGCCGGAACGCAGGACTCGGAGGCCCGTTCCACGGCGACCGCCGGGACCGCCGGGCTCTACACCAAACGTGCCGTTGGTCTCGTGGCGCTGCTCGTTGTCCTCCTCGCCGCATTCATCGCCAGTCTCGCACACGGAGCCAACCCGATCCCCTACGCGGACGTGTGGGACGCCATCTGGCACCGCGGGGAGAATGAAGCGTCCTACATCGTCTGGGACCAACGTTTCCCCCGGACGGTCATCGCCATCGTCACAGGGGCGGCCTTCGCACTCTCCGGCGCGCTGATCCAGGCACTCACCCGGAACCCACTGGCCGACTCCGGCATCCTGGGAGTCAATGCAGGCGCGGGACTCGCCGTAACCGTCGGGGTCGGGGTATTCGGCATCGCGGGAATCACCCAGTACATCTGGTTCGCATTCATCGGCGCAGCAGCAACGACAATCCTGGTGTACATCATCGGGCTCGCCGGTGGCGCACGCGGCGCCAATCCGGCCACGCTCGTCCTGGCAGGTGTCGCCCTCGCCGCAGTGTTCGGAGGAATCACCAGCTTCCTCCAGCTCATCGACCCCGACACCTTCGAGGCCATCCGTAACTGGAACCTCGGATCCGTGGCCAGAACCTCCCTGGATGACGCCCAGTCGGTTCTACCGTTCCTCCTCCTCGGATTCGTGCTGGCGGTCATCGTCTCCACCGACCTGAACTCGATCGCCCTGGGTGATGACCTCGCCGCCTCACTCGGCACCAAAGTCGTACGTGCCAGGATTCTCACCATCCTCGCCGTCACCGTGCTCGCCGGTGGCGCCACGGCGCTCACCGGCGGTATCGGCTTCGTGGGGCTGATGGTGCCCCATGTGGTGAGGTGGATCGTCGGGCCGGATCAACGCTGGATCTTCTTCTACTGCCTGATCGGCGGGCCTGTGATGGTGCTTCTGGCCGACACACTCGGTCGTGTCATCGCGCGCCCGGGCGAGATCGAGGTCGGCATCCTGACTGCGGTCATCGGCGCACCGGTGCTTATCGCGCTGGTCAGGCGAAAGAATGCGAGCGGCCTGTGAGAACGCCTGTACAGAACACTGCGAAGATCAGCAATGCGTCCATCGATTTCGGTTACATCAGCCGGACGGTCCGCACACCCTTCACCGACCACCGGCTGCATATCCGGTCCGGTGTCGTCGCCTGCCTTTTCATCGGCTCGGCCGCGTTACTGGCGCTCGTCGCGATCGGGATCGGACAGTACCCGCTCTCCCCGCTGGAGGTCTTCAACGCCATCATCGGCAAGGGCGAACCCTTCCACCGCATCGTGGTCGTCGAGTGGCGTATGCCCGTGGCCATTTCAGCCGTCTTCTTCGGCGCGCTCCTGGGGATCGGAGGCGCGGTCTTCCAGTCGATGACCCGAAACCCCCTGGGATCCCCGGACATCATCGGCTTCGACGCCGGTTCATTCACCGCCGTCACACTGACCATGCTGGTCATCGGTTCAACCGCCTACTGGAACATCGCTTTCGCCGCCATCATCGGAGGCGTACTGACTGCTTTCCTGGTGTTCCTCCTTGCCAGGAAGAACAAGTCGGTGCAGAGTTTCCGCCTGATCATCGTCGGGATCGGCGTATCCGCCACTCTCGGGTCCCTCAACGCGTACCTGATCACCCGCGCGGACGTCGAGGACGCCATGATGGTCGGATTCTGGTCCGCCGGGTCGATCAACCGCGTCACCTGGCAGTCCCTGCTCCCGGTCCTGGCCATCGGCATCGTGGTAATCGTGCTGATCGCACTGCTCGCGCCCGCATTGAAGCAGATGGAACTCGGCGACGATGCGGCCACCACCCAGGGCATCAACGTGGAGCGAACCCGCCTGGCACTGATGATCACCGGTGTCGCGACGACCGCCCTGGTCACTGCCGCAGCGGGACCCATCGGTTTCATCGCCCTGGTGGCCCCGCAACTGGCCCGGCGCATCGCGGGAACACCGGGAGTCACCGTTCTCGGCGCTGCCGCCGTCGGTGCCGCGCTCCTTACTTTCGCCCACTTCCTCTCGCTGGTCATCGCCCAGTTCTACCGGTCGATCCCGGTCGGGCTCCTGACCGTCAGTGTGGGCGGCATCTACATGATCTGGCTGCTCGTGCGTGAGGCACGTAAGCAGTACGGAACACCGAAACAGACGAACTGACGGGACCACCGCATGACTGATACGACACCCTCCGCGACGAGTCGGCTCCAGGCACTCGACGCCACCATCGGTTACGACCAGCGGATCATCTCCACCGAGCTGTCCGTGGAGATCCCGCACGAGTCCTTCACAGCCATCATCGGGCCGAACGGCTGTGGCAAGTCGACGCTTCTCCGGGCCCTGGCCCGGGTCCTGTCACCGGTGAAGGGATCGGTGCTGTTGGACGGTAAGGAGATCTCCTCCTACGGTGCCAAGGACGTTGCCCGCCAACTCGGTCTCCTCCCCCAGACGTCGCTGGCGCCGGAGGGGATCCGCGTCGCGGACCTCGTCGCCCGCGGAAGGGCACCGTACCAGTCGCTGTTTCACCAGTGGTCCCGCGAAGACGAGCAGGCCGTCAAGGATGCTCTGGTCGCGACGCATACCGACGAACTCTCCAGTCGTCTCGTGGCAGAACTCTCCGGAGGCCAGCGACAGCGGGTCTGGGTGGCCATGCTCCTCGCCCAGCAGACCCCGATCATGCTGCTGGATGAACCGACCACGTTCCTCGACATCGCCCATCAGTACGAGTTGCTCGAGCTGTTACGCACCTTCCATGATCACAGGAAGACCGTGGTCGCCGTCCTCCACGACCTCAACCAGGCCTGCAGGTACGCTGGGCACCTCATCGTGATGCGCGATGGTGCGATCGTCACCACCGGCGCTCCCTCCGAGGTGATGACACCGGACCTCGTCGAAGAGGTCTTCGGCTTACGGGCCCTTGTCGTACCCGACCCGGTGACCGGCACACCGACCATCGTGCCCCTCGATCCTCGCCAGGCGGACGCTGCCGGCGATGTTATTGACCCGGTGGGCAGTCGTCCCGCTGCTAGGAGTCACTGACGACCTCCCACGACTCCACCGGTCCGGTTTCCACGGTGAACAACGGGTGCGGAGGTACCACCCCGTTCGTCGGCAGGTGCGGGAGCCACTCTTCTGCGCGGGCAGCTACTTTGCGGCGCAGATGCCCCAGCTCGTAGGTGAGCTGACCGTCGGTGACCGGGATGGACACCGTCTCCTGCGGGATGGCGGGGACGTGGATCCGAGAACCGTCGAAGGAATAACCACGTGCCGTCGCCTCTGCGCGCAGGCCGGTCAGAAATGCCCCGACCGCCCGGGTCGGCTCCGGGTGTGCCCGAAAGCGGATGAGTTGGGGATGTGCCTTGTATCCGCGGGTCCCGCCCTCGAGCACTTTCTGGGCGAGAAGGGCTTCACGCCAGCAGGCGACGAGGGCAGCGCGGTCAAGTATCGAGGGGTGCAGGCTCCACAGTCGCATACCCGGCAATCGTACGCGGCGAACCCGTCTCCGGCGTCTCCGTCGTCCCGTCAGACTGTGACGGGACGACGTTGCTGGTTCTGCAGTACCCGCGCGAAGGTCGCGAACTTGGTCGCCGTCTCCCGGTGTTCTTCCTCCGGTACTGACCCCGAGACGATCCCGGCACCCGCGAACAGCTGCGCCCTGCTACCGGAGACCACGCCACCCCGCAGCGACAGTGCCCATTCCGCGTTTCCCTCCGCGTCGACCCAGCCGACCAGACCCGAGTACATTCCCCGGTCGAAATCCTCGAGCTCCGTGATGACGTCACGTGCCGTCGCGGTCGGCCAACCACAGACAGCAGGGGTCGGATGCAGGTCATAGAGCATCCTCATGAAGGCTCCCGGGGAGCCCGCCTGAGGCAACCTGCCGGTGATCCGGCTCCCGAGGTGGAGGATGACCGGGGTCGACACCACACCGGGCGCCTCCGGGACGACGACGCTCTCCGCGTACCGGTGGAAGACCTCGCCGACCTGTCGCACGACGTGCGCGTGCTCTGCCCGGTCTTTGGGGGAATTCAGCAGCCCCCGGGTGAGGTCACGGTCCCGGGCGGGGTTCTCCCGGTCCCGGGGGACCGAACCAGCCAGAGGGAAGCTCGTCACCGCGCCACGTCGACTACGGAGGACGAGCTCTGGGCTGGCACCGACCAGTGTCCCCTCACCGCAGGCACTGCCGTCGGTGGCGTCGATGTTGGTCCGGTACACGTAGGCATGGGGGTTCGCCACGCCTAGATCGTAGACCAGACGGTCGATGTCGAAATCCTCGTCTGCGTCAAGAACGGCGGTCCGTGCCAGCACAACCTTTTCAAGGTCGCCCGCGTCGATCCGCTCGACCGCCCGGGCCACCGCCCTCCGGTACCCGGGCGAGTCGGGGAGGCTGACCGGTGTCGAGGACGCCGCTCCCTGCATGGCAGTCGGTACTGAGCCATCCCCCGAGCCTTCCCCTACGTCGTCGCCCCCGGTCGCCTGACGCCATGTGACGTCCTCGGGAATGTACAACGCGGCAGGACGCGCGGTGTCGAACGGAATACACCCGACCACCGGGCCGTCATGACCGGCATGTGTGAGGAGTGATTCAATCGCATCGGCGACACCCGGACCGTCCCAGGTTTCCGGTGCGACGACATGCGCGACGCCTCGCGCGGTGAGCCGGTACTCCGGCGTCGAAAACTCGAACATCGCGTGCGGACCACGCGGGTCAACGCTGGCTGGCACCACCATCGACGACCACCTCCTGGAGAGTCATGTGACGGGCACCGTCACCGGACAGAAATACGACGACTGACGCGATGTCCTCGGGGGACGCGATGCGCCCCAGGGGGATCCCGGACTTGTACAGGTCCGGCTGGCCAGCCACCAGGGCTTCGTCTGAACCGAGCCCCTCGATCATTGACGTACGTGTCGTCCCCGGGCAGACGACGTTGCACCGTACATTCTCACGGCCCAGCTCAAGGCCGAAGGACCTCGTCACACTACTGGCAGCGGCTTTCGACGCTGCATAGGCTGCCATGGACGACCGTGGCACCGTCCCCGCATTCGATCCCACCGTGACAATCGAACCTCCGCCGTTGGCCGCCATCCGGGGGCCGAGGGCGCGGCACATCGCGAAGACGCCGAACGCATTGACAGAGAACTGCCGGTCCCAGTCGTCGTCCGTGGCGTCCTTTCCCGGACCGGTGGCAATGACACCCGCACCGTTGACCAGGGAGTCAACCGCTCCTACGGTCTCCCAGATCTGGCGGGTCACCGAATCGACCTGGTCCGAATCCCCCACGTCGAGACCTACCCGATACAGCGCACCTGGCAATGAGGATTCCACCCGGACTATTTCCCGAGGGTAGGTGATGTCCGCGGCGGTCACCGTATTACCCTCGGACAGGAGCTGCGTGACGACAGCGTTCCCGATTCCGCCCGCAGCGCCAGTCACCACGTGATGACGCGCAGGCCCGTACGAGTCTGCAACCATGCTAAGCGTCCGACCCCACAGTCTCGGTCACTCGAGCCGAGGACGACAGACCTGCCACCACGTGGTCGGTGTCGACAACCTGGCCGCACCGTGCGGCGGCGAACGTCAGCGCGGCACGGTGATCGCCGGATGTGAAGTCAGCCATGGCGTCGGCGACGAGGAAAGGCTTGATGTCCCGCATGAAGGCGGACGTCGCGGTGGCAAGGCAACCGATATGGGCGTAGACACCGGCGATGATGAGCTGGTCCCGACCGTCCGCGGCAAGGATCTCTTCGAGGTCTGAACGGGAGAACGCGTCATAGCGCCATTTGGTCAGGACGGTGTCCGTCGCACCGGGTGACAGGGCGTCGACGATCCCTGCCTCCGCCTCCTCCTGGAGGCCGGGGCCCCAGAAGTCCCATAGCAGACCACGGTCGGCCGGGTCCTGGTTCGGAGGTTGGGCGGTGTAGAACACGGGGATGCCCGCGTCTTCTGCGGCTCGACGCAGTGACCCGATGTTCTCGATGACCGTCGCGATCATCGGCGAGTCTGCGCCGAACGCGTCGATAAAGTAGTTCTGCATATCGTGGATCAGCAGAGCCGCGTGAGGGGCGTCCACCTGCCAATCGGCCCGACTGTTCGGCAGGTCATCTGCCACCGGTAGCTGATATGACTGGATAGAGGGAAGCACTGCGTCCTCCTTGAGGGAGAGAGATGTGAGGGACTGTCGCCACCACTGGGGACGGCACGCAGCGTACCCTACCCTGTATTCGGGTATGGCAGACCTACTTATGGCATTTCTCACAACAACGGCCACAGCCGCCTGGATCGACCGCTACATTCTTGACCACCGGACCGCAGACGCAGATCAGCCCCCACCCGTCATACGGATGGGGGCTGAGAGTCGTTCAACGCCTCCGAGAGGAAACGATGACGAAGCCTGTCAGATCAGACTACTTGTTGATCTTGGTGACACGGCCGGCGCCGACGGTGCGGCCACCCTCACGGATGGCGAACCGCAGGCCCTCGTCCATGGCGACCGGCTGGATCAGGGTGACGCTCATGTCGACGTTGTCGCCGGGCATGACCATCTCGGTGCCCTCCGGCAGCTTCACGACGCCGGTGACGTCGGTGGTGCGGAAGTAGAACTGCGGGCGGTAGTTGTCGAAGAACGGAGTGTGGCGGCCGCCCTCATCCTTGGAGAGGATGTAGACGGAGCCCTCGAACTCGGTGTGCGGGGTGTATGCGCCCGGCTTGGCGATAACCTGACCGCGCTCGACGTCCTCGCGCTTCAGGCCACGGAGCAGCAGTGCGGCGTTGTCGCCGGCCTCTGCGGAATCCAGCAGCTTGTTGAACATCTCGATGGAGGTCACCGTGGTCTTGGTGGACTTCTCGCGGATGCCGATGATCTCGATCTCGTCGTTCAGGTTCAGCTGACCGCGCTCGACACGGCCGGTGACGACGGTGCCGCGACCGGTGATCGTGAAGATGTCCTCGACGGGCATGAGGAACGGCTTGTCGGTCTCGCGCTCCGGATCCGGGATGGAGTCGTCGCAGGCCTGCATGAGGTCGACGATCGCCTGGGTCCACTTCGGGTCACCCTCGAGTGCCTTCAGCGCGGAGATCTGGACGATCGGAGCCTCTTCGTCGTAGTCCTGCTCGCCCAGGAGCTCGCGGACCTCCATCTCGACGAGCTCGATGAGATCCTCATCGTCGACCATGTCGCACTTGTTCAGGGCAACGAGGATGTAGGGGACGCCGACCTGGCGGGCCAGGAGGACGTGCTCACGGGTCTGCGGCATCGGGCCGTCGGTGGCGGCGACAACGAGGATCGCGCCGTCCATCTGAGCGGCACCGGTGATCATGTTCTTGATGTAGTCGGCGTGACCCGGGGCGTCCACGTGTGCGTAGTGGCGCTTCTCCGTCTGGTACTCGACGTGGGAGATGTTGATCGTGATACCACGCTCGCGCTCCTCCGGCGCCTTGTCGATCGCGTCGAAAGCGAAGGCCTGGTTGAGCTCCGGGTAGGTGTCAGCCAGAACCTTCGTGATAGCGGCAGTCGTCGTGGTCTTGCCGTGGTCGACGTGACCGATGGTGCCGATGTTAACGTGCGGCTTAGTACGCTCGAACTTAGCCTTCGCCACTGTGATGTCCTCCTGGACTCTTCGGTGACTACGACTTTCGCAGCCACGTGGGGTTGTATTTTCCGGTACCGGGTCCACCGCTGATCGCAGCGGCCGGAACACCGGAATCTTTCATTGTGCCGATTACAGCATCGTACAGCGCGTTGGCGGCCGTGACATCCCCGCACCGGAAACGGCGGGACTGAAAGGGCTTCCTGCCTTCACGCAGGTGCTGGGTAACGGCCAGCACTCTGCATCCTACTGCAACCAGCGCCGCAGGGAAAACTGCGTGGTGGAGGCTGGTTGTGAGGATACCGGGTGCTGGCCCCTACCCTCCCGTAAGCAAGCGCACCGTACCCGGGATGGCCCCGGGGACGGGTGGTGAGAAACGGGGAGGCGAGGACATAGTCGCCGGAGTGTGCCCGACGGCTACCGGAACTTAGGCGTTGCCGGTGCGCTCAGCGATGATCTCCGTCGCGACAGAGGAGGGAACCTCGCCGTAGGAGTCGAAGATCATCGTGTAGTTCGCACGACCCTGGGTCTTGGAACGCAGGTCGCCGACGTAGCCGAACATCTCGGACAGCGGGACCTTGCCCTTGACGACCTTCGCACCGGAGCGGTCCTCCATCGCGGAGACCTGACCGCGGCGCGAGTTGATGTCGCCGATGACCTCACCCATGAACTCCTCGGGGGTGGTGACCTCGACGGCCATCAGCGGCTCGAGCAGGACCGGCTTCGCCTTGGCGACGCCTTCCTTCAGGGCCTGGGAGCCGGCGATCTTGAACGCCATCTCGGAGGAGTCGACGTCGTGGTATTGACCGTCGATCAGGGTTGCCTTGATGTCAACCAGCGGGAAGCCGGCGAGGTAGCCGTACTGCATTGCGTCCTGGATACCGGCGTCGACGGAGGGGATGTACTCCTTCGGGATACGACCACCGGTGACGGCGTTCACGAACTTGTAGTTCGCGTCCTCGCCCTCCTCCAGCTCCTCGGGCTCCGGGTTGTACGGCTCGAGAGCGATGATCACCTTCGCGAACTGGCCGGAACCACCGGTCTGCTTCTTGTGGGTGAACTCGATCTTCTCGACGGCCTTGCGGATCGTCTCGCGGTACGCGACCTGCGGAGCACCGACGTTGGCCTCGACCTTGAACTCCCGCTTCATGCGGTCAACGAAGACGTCGAGGTGCAGCTCGCCCATACCACCGATGATGGTCTGGCCGGTCTCGTCGTCGAGGTTGACGGTGAAGGTCGGGTCCTCTTCCGTCAGACGCTGGATGGCGACACCCAACTTCTCCTGGTCGGACTTGGTCTTCGGCTCGATGGAGACCTTGATGACGGGCTCCGGGAAGTCCATGGACTCCAGCAGGATCGGGTCGTTGATGTCACACAGGGTGTCACCGGTGGTGGTCTCCTTGAGACCGATCATCGCGTAGATGTTACCGGCGTGGGCCTTGTCGACCGGGTTCTCCTTGTTGGCGTGCATCTGGAAGAGCTTGCCGACGCGCTCCTTCTTGCCGGTGACGGCATTCAGGACCTGCTGGCCGGGCTCGACGTTTCCGGAGTAGACACGCACGAAGGTCAGCTTGCCGAAGAATGGGTGTGCGGCGATCTTGAAGGCCAGAGCAGAGAACGGCTCGTCGTCGCTGGGCTTGCGGGACATCTCGACGTCCTCGTGGCCCGGCTTGTGGCCCTGGATGTTCTCGACGTCCAGCGGAGACGGCAGGAAGTCGATGACCGCATCGAGAACCGGCTGGATGCCCTTGTTGTGGTAGGCGGTACCACAGAAGACCGGGTAGATCTCGGAGTTGATCGTCATCTTGCGGATGGCGGCCTTGATCTCCTCGAGGGAGAGCTCCTCGCCGGCGAAGTACTTCTCCATCAGAGCCTCATCGGACTCGGCGACGGACTCCAGCAGCTTCTCGCGGTACTCGGCGGCCTTGTCGGCCAGGTCGGCCGGGATCTCCTCGTAGGTCGGCTCAGCACCGACCTCGACGCGCCCCCGCCAGGTGATGGCCTGCATCGTCAGCAGGTCAACAACGCCGTCGAAGTCATCTTCGGCGCCGATCGGCAGCTGCATGACCAACGGCTTGGCACCGAGACGGTCGATGATGGTCTGCACCGTGAAGTAGAAGTCAGCGCCCAGCTTGTCCATCTTGTTGACGAAGCAGATGCGCGGAACGTCGTACTTGTCGGCCTGACGCCAGACCTGCTCGGACTGGGGCTCGACGCCCTCCTTGCCGTCGAAGACGGCGACAGCACCGTCCAGCACGCGCAGGGAGCGCTCGACCTCGACGGTGAAGTCGACGTGACCAGGTGTGTCAATGATGTTGACCTGGTTCTCGTCCCAGAAACACGTGACGGCGGCGGAGGTGATCGTGATACCACGCTCCTTCTCCTGCTCCATCCAGTCCGTGGTGGAGGCACCGTCGTGCGTCTCGCCGACCTTGCGGTTGATACCGGTGTAGTAGAGGATGCGCTCGGTGGTCGTGGTCTTACCGGCATCGATGTGCGCCATGATGCCGATATTGCGGACCTTCTTCAGGTCCTTCTGCACTTCTTGTGCCACAGTCTATTCCCTCAATGTAGTCGGAATGTCGTAGATGATTGTGCCATCGACCGGGCGACCACGCAGGTTCTACACCGGCCGGGGAGGACCCTGCCGACGGCAGGGTCCTCTCAGGTCACCAGCGGTAGTGGGCGAAGGCGCGGTTGGCCTCAGCCATCTTGTGGGTGTCCTCACGACGCTTGACGGAGGCACCGAGACCGTTGGAAGCGTCAAGGATCTCGTTGGCGAGACGCTCGGTCATGGTGTTCTCACGACGCTGACGGGTGAAGGTGACCAGCCAGCGCAGTGCCAGGGTGGTGGAACGGCCGGGACGGACCTCGACCGGCACCTGGTAGGTGGCGCCACCGACACGACGGGAGCGGACCTCGAGGGCCGGCTTCACGTTGTCGAGGGCCTTCTTCAGGGTGAGGACCGGGTCGGTGCCGGTCTTCTCACGGCAGACCTCGAGGGCACCGTAGACGATGCGCTCGGCGGTCGACTTCTTGCCGTCCAGCAGAACCTTGTTCACGAGCTGGGAGACGATGACGTCGTCGTAGACCGGGTCCTTGACGAGGGGGCGTGCGGGTGCGGGACCTTTACGAGGCATGTGCTACTTCTCCTTCTTCGCGCCGTAGCGGGAACGGGCCTGCTTGCGGTCCTTGACACCCTGGGTGTCGAGGGATCCACGGACGATCTTGTAACGGACACCCGGAAGGTCCTTCACACGACCGCCACGAACGAGCACCATGGAGTGCTCCTGGAGGTTGTGGCCCTCGCCCGGGATGTAGGCGGAAACCTCGATGCCGGAGGTGAGTCGCACACGGGCGACCTTACGGAGAGCCGAGTTCGGCTTCTTGGGGGTGGTGGTGTACACGCGGGTGCACACGCCACGACGCTGCGGCGAGCCCTTCAGGGCAGCCGTGGCAACCTTGCCAGACTTGTCGTGGCGGCCCTTGCGGACCAGCTGCTGGATAGTAGGCATTAACCGACTTTCTGCTTGTTCGTGTCCTGCCGTGACCCCGGGCACTTCCGGCACTCAACCGGTGGGCCCTCGTGGTCGGACGAGACCTTCTTCGAGATCATTTCCCTGCTGTTCACGAGCGTCTTTGTTTTGAACGTGCCGAAACCCCTCAGCCGCTCTCGCTGGCCTACGGGGTAGAAGTTCATATCGGCCGGAAGACCGGCAGACGCGTCCTGATAAGTGGGACTGTGGCCTGACACTACCCGACACGCCGGATACCACCAAATTGCGGATACCAGCGGGAACACGTGTACCGCGGCGCCGGCCCGGGCGTTGCAGATATACATCCGTATCATATCCTCATCCTGAGTGACGGTGACCGGCACCTGGCCCTCGCTGGCTGCGCGCCGGAACACGTCCGTCGTGGTTCGGCCGTACCATACGTCGCCGCGGCCGCTCCCCTACCGACCACCACCCGGAAAAGCCGAAACCCGGCCCCTGCGAGAAGCAGGAGCCGGGTCAGGTGACTACCCGGACGGGAGGTGTCAGTTCAGGTCGATGTCGTCGAGCGGGACGGCGGCACCGGTGAACTCCCCGTAGGAGTCGTCTCCGTAGAAACCGTCGCCGAAGGTCGACGGCAACTGGTACGCCGCTGCACGTGCTTCCTCGGTCGGCTCCACGGCGATGTTGCGGTACTTCGAGATACCCGTACCAGCCGGGATCAGCTTACCGATGATCACGTTCTCCTTGAGCCCGATGAGCTTGTCGGAGCGCTTGTTGATCGCGGCATCGGTGAGGACACGGGTCGTCTCCTGGAAGGACGCGGCAGACAACCAGGAGTCGGTGGCCAGCGAGGCCTTGGTGATACCCATGATCTCGGCACGGACCTCCACCGGACGGCCACCCGTCTGGACAGCAGCCTTGGAGGCGGCGACCGCATCAGCGTGATCGACCAGGGAACCCGGCAGGTACTCGGTCGAGCCGGAGTCGATGACGGTCACGCGACGCAGCATCTGGCGCACGATGATCTCGATGTGCTTGTCGTGGATGGCCACACCCTGATCGCGGTAGACCTTCTGGACCTCGTTGATCAGGTGCTGCTGGACGCCGCGACGCCCCATCACACGGAGGACCTCGTGCGGATCCGCGGAGCCCTTCAGGAGCTGCTGACCGCGGACGACGCTGTCGCCGTCCTTGATCTGGCGCTCGAAGTCACCGACCTTGATGACCGCGAGGCCCTGGCGCTTCGACAGCTTCTCGTACACGACCTCGTCCGAGCCGTCGGCCGGGATGATCGTCAACGTGTAGAAGTTGTCGTCGTCCTCGATGCGGACCTTGCCGTCGACCGACGCGATCGGGGCCTTGGCCTTCGGGACACGCGCCTCGAACAGCTCCTGGACACGGGGCAGACCGCCGGTGATGTCTCCACCGACACCGCCCTGGTGGAAGGTACGCATCGTCAGCTGCGTACCGGGCTCACCGATGGACTGGGCGGCGACGATGCCGACGGCCTCGCCGATGTCGACCTTCTTACCGGTCGCCATGGAACGGCCGTAGCAGGTCGCGCACACACCGGTAGCGGTGTCACAGGTCATCACCGAACGGACCTTGAGCGTTGCGACGCCGGCGTCGACGAGCCGCTGAATCTCCGGATCACCGAGATCCTGACCCGCGGGAATGACGACGTTGCCTGCAGCGTCCACCGCATCTGCGGCGAGGAAGCGGCCGGTCGCGGCAGTCTCGACGAACTCCGCACGACGGAAGCCACCGGTCTCGTTGCCTTCTGCGTCCAGGACCGGTTCCGCCAACGGGATCGTGACACCCTTGGAGGTCTCACAGTCGTCCTCGCGCACGATGACGTCCTGCGCCACGTCCACCAGGCGACGGGTCAGATAACCCGAGTCCGCGGTACGCAGAGCCGTGTCCGCCAGGCCCTTACGGGAACCGTGGGAGTTGTTGAAGTACTCCAACACCGACAGGCCTTCACGGAAGGACGTCTTGATGGGACGCGTGATGTAGTCACCACGCGAGTTCGTCACCATGCCCTTCATACCGGCCAGGGTCCAGATCTGACGCATATTGCCCGCGGCACCCGACTTCACGATCATCGGGATCGGGTTGTCGTCCGGGTACAGCTTCTCGACGGACTCACCGACGAAGTCGGTGGCCTCCTTCCAGAGGTCGACCAGGGAGTTGTACCGCTCCGTCGCGTTGATCTTGCCGCGAGCCATCTTCTTCTCGATGACGCGGGCACGATCCTCGTAACGATCGAGGATCTCCTTCTTGTTCGGCAGGACCAGCACGTCGTGCATGGTGATGGTCACACCGGAACGGGTCGCCCAGTAGAAACCGGCGTCCTTCAGCTTGTCCACGGTCTGGGCGACCGTGATCATCGGGTACTTGGCAGCGAGGTCGTTGATGACCGCGCCTGCGGCTTCTTCGCCATGACGTCGTCGACGAAGGGGTAGTTCCAGGGCAGGAGCTCGTTGAAGAGCACACGACCCAGCGTGGTCTCCGCGAGCCAGACCTGACCCTTCTGCCAGCCGTCAGGGAACTGCTCCGCCTCGACGTCCTCCGGCGGGCGGAGGTGGTCGATGCGCACCTTGATCGGGGCCTGCAGACCCAGGACCCCACGGTCGCGGGCCATGATGGCCTCGGCCAGCGTGGAGTAGACACCCCGCTCGGGGCCGTTCTCGTCGGCCGGGCGGTATGCGCCCTGGCCACCGATCTCATCCTCCGTCTTCTGCAGCGTCAGGAAGTAGAGACCGGTGACCATGTCCAGACGCGGCATGGCCAGCGGCTTACCGGACGCCGGAGACAGGATGTTGTTCGACGCGAGCATGAGGATACGGGCCTCGGCCTGCGCCTCGTCGGACAACGGCAGGTGGACGGCCATCTGGTCACCGTCGAAGTCGGCGTTGAAGGCCTCACACGCCAACGGGTGCAGCTGGATGGCCTTACCCTCGACGAGCACAGGCTCGAACGCCTGGATACCCAGTCGGTGCAGCGTCGGTGCACGGTTCAGCATCACCGGGTGCTCGGCGATGGCGTCCTCGAGCACGTCCCACACCTCGGGGCGCTGGCGCTCCACCATCCGCTTGGCGGACTTGATGTTCTGCGCGTAGGACTTCTCGACCAGTCGCTTCATCACGAACGGCTTGAACAGCTCCAGGGCCATCTGCTTCGGCAGACCACACTGGTGCAGCTTCAGCTGCGGACCGACGATGATCACGGAACGACCGGAGTAGTCGACACGCTTGCCGAGCAGGTTCTGACGGAAACGCCCCTGCTTGCCCTTCAGCAGGTCAGACAGCGACTTCAGCGGGCGGTTGCCCGGTCCGGTGACCGGACGGCCACGACGACCGTTGTCGAACAGTGCGTCGACCGACTCCTGCAGCATGCGCTTCTCGTTGTTCACGATGATCTCGGGTGCCCCGAGGTCCAGCATGCGCTTGAGACGGTTGTTGCGGTTGATCACGCGACGGTAGAGATCATTGAGGTCAGAGGTCGCGAAACGACCACCGTCGAGCTGCACCATCGGGCGCAGCTCCGGCGGGATCACCGGGACTGCATCGAGGACCATGCCGGCCGGGTCGTTACCGGACCGCAGGAACGCCGCGACGACCTTGAGCCGCTTGAGCGCACGCAGCTTCTTCTGGCCCTTCCCGTCGCGGATGACCTCGCGCAGCTTCTCTGCCTCTGCCTCGAGGTCGAAGGAGCGGATCAGCGTCTGGATCGACTCCGCGCCCATGCCGCCGGTGAAGTAGTCCTCGTAGCGGTCGACGAGCTCGGTGTAGATGCCCTCGTCCACGATCATCTGCTTCGGTGCCAGCTTGACGAAGGTGTTCCAGATCTCGTCCAGACGCTCGATCTCGCGCTCGGCACGCTCACGGATGTGGCGCATCTCACGCTCTGCCGCCGTCTGGATCTTGCGCTTCGCGTCAGCCTTGGCACCGGCGGCCTCGAGCTCGGCCAGGTCGGCCTCCAGCTTCTCGGACCGGTCGGCCAGGTCGGCGTCGCGCTCGTTCTCGACTTCCTTCTTCTCGACCAGCATCTCTGCCTCGAGCGTGGTCTGGTCGTTGTGACGACCTTCCTCGTCGACGGAGGTGATGATGTTCGCGGCGAAGTAGATGATCTTCTCGAGATCCTTCGGGGCGAGGTCGAGCAGGTACCCGAGGCGGGACGGAACACCCTTGAAGTACCAGATGTGGGTGACCGGGGCAGCGAGTTCAACATGGCCCATGCGCTCACGCCGGACCTTGGACTTGGTCACCTCGACGCCGCAACGCTCGCAGATGATGCCCTTGTAACGGACACGCTTGTACTTGCCGCAGGCACACTCCCAGTCACGGGTAGGCCCGAAGATCCGCTCGCAGAACAGACCGTCCTTCTCGGGCTTCAGGGTGCGGTAGTTGATGGTCTCCGGCTTCTTGACCTCGCCATGTGACCAACGACGGATGTCGTCGGCGGTCGCGAGACCGATACGCAGTTCGTCGAAGAAGTTGACGTCCAGCACGTGGACTCCCTTTCCCCTCCGTCTTCATACGGAGGGCGGTAGTGCGGGTGGTGCAGTGAAAAAAGGTCAGTGCTTGTCTGGTGGTGGGAGTTATCCCACGTCGCTGTCAGCGTCCGGACGCTCGTCCCGGGACAGGTTGATGCCCAGGGCGGCGTTGGCGTGGTCCAACTCGTCGTCGTCCGTGGAACTCAGCTCCATCGGGGAACCGTCCGCCGCGAGCACCTCGACGTTGAGGCACAGCGACTGCAGCTCCTTGAGGAGAACCTTGAAGGACTCCGGAATGCCCGGGTCCGGGATGTTCTCGCCCTTGACGATGGCTTCGTACACCTTGACACGTCCCACGACATCGTCGGACTTGATGGTCAGCAGCTCCTGCAGGGTGTAGGCCGCGCCGTACGCCTGCATGGCCCACACCTCCATCTCACCGAAGCGCTGTCCACCGAACTGCGCCTTACCACCGAGCGGCTGCTGGGTGATCATCGAGTACGGACCGGTGGAACGAGCGTGGATCTTCTCGTCGACGAGGTGGTGCAGCTTCAGCATGTACATGTAGCCCACGGAGACCGGGTACGGGAAAGGCTCACCGGAGCGGCCGTCGATGAGCTCAGCCTTGCCGTCACCGTCGGTGAGACGGATACCGTCGCGGTTCGGACGGACTGACTTCATCAGGCCGGAGAGCTCCTCGTTGGAGGCACCGTCGAACACCGGGGTCGCGGTGAGCGAGTCGGCGGGCACGTCGTAGAGATCCTCGGGAAGAGTCTCCAGCATGGCCTTGACCGTCGGGTCGTCGGAGTCCGCGTCGACTGTCCAGCCGTTCTTCGCCAGCCAGCCCAGGTGGGTCTCGAGGACCTGACCGATGTTCATACGGCGCGGCACACCGTGCGTGTTCAGCAGGATGTCGACCGGGGTGCCGTCCGGCAGGAACGGCATGTCCTCGGCGGGCAGGATCTTACCGACGACACCCTTGTTGCCGTGGCGGCCGGCGAGCTTGTCGCCGTCCTGGATCTTGCGCTTCTGCGCGACATACACGCGGACCATCTCGTTGACACCCGGCGACAGGTCGTCGTCGTCCTCGCGGGAGAACACGCGGACGCCGATGACCTTGCCGGTCTCGCCGTGCGGCACCTTCATGGAGGTGTCGCGGACCTCGCGGGCCTTCTCACCGAAGATCGCACGCAGGAGACGCTCCTCCGGGGTCAGCTCGGTCTCGCCCTTCGGCGTGACCTTGCCGACCAGGATATCGCCGTCACGAACATCGGCGCCGATGCGCACGATCCCGCGCTCGTCGAGATCCGCCAGGACGTCCTCGCCCACGTTCGGGATGTCACGGGTGATCTCCTCGGGCCCGAGCTTCGTGTCCCGCGCGTCGATCTCGTGCTCCTCGATGTGGATCGAGGTCAGGATGTCCTGCTCAACCATGCGCTGGTTGAGGATGATGGCGTCCTCGTAGTTGTGGCCCTCCCACGGCATGATGGCGACCAACAGGTTGCGGCCGAGCGCCATCTCACCGTTGTCGGTGCCGGGGCCGTCGGCGATGGCCTGGCCGGCCTCCACGCGGTCACCCTGGCTGACCAACGGCTTCTGGTTGTAGCAGGTGCCCTGGTTGGTGCGCTCGAACTTGCGAAGCATGTAGGTGTCGCGCACGCCGTCATCGTCCATGATGGTGATGTAATCGGCCGAGACGAACTCCACCGCACCTGCCTTCGGGGACACGATCACGTCGCCGGCGTCGTAGGCGGCACGCTGCTCCATACCGGTGCCCACGAACGGAGCTTCCGCACGCAGCAGCGGCACAGCCTGACGCTGCATGTTCGCACCCATGAGGGCACGGTTGGCGTCGTCGTGCTCGAGGAACGGGATCATCGCGGTCGCGACGGAGACCATCTGGCGCGGTGAGACGTCCATGTAGTCGACCCGGTCAGCCGGGACGACCTCGACGTCACCGCCACGCAGACGCACCTCGATCTGCTCCTCGGTGAACTGCTTGTCCGCGTTGTACGGGGTGTTCGCCTGGGCGATGATGTGGCGGTCTTCCTCGTCGGCGGTGAGGTAGTCCACCGTGTCGGTGATCTGACCGTTCTCCACGCGACGGTACGGCGTCTCGATGAATCCGAACGGGTTCACCCGGGCGTAGGACGCCAGGGATCCGATCAGACCGATGTTCGGGCCCTCAGGGGTCTCGATCGGGCACATGCGTCCGTAGTGGGACGGGTGCACGTCGCGGACCTCGAGGCCGGCGCGTTCACGGGACAGACCGCCCGGGCCGAGCGCGGACAGACGACGCTTGTTGGTCAGGCCCGACAGCGAGTTGTTCTGGTCCATGAACTGCGACATCTGCGAGGTACCGAAGAACTCGCGGATCGCGGCGGAGACCGGACGCACGTTGATCAGCGAGGTAGGAGTGATGGATTCCGCGTCCTGCGTGGTCATACGCTCACGCACAACGCGCTCCATGCGGGACAGGCCGACGCGGATCTGGTTCTGGATCAGCTCGCCGACGGTACGGACGCGACGGTTACCGAAGTGGTCGATGTCGTCCGTGCCGAGCGGGATCTCCACGGAATCCGGGGAGGTCATGTCCTTTTCACCGGCGTGCAGACGCACCAGGTACTCGATGGTGGTCAGGATGTCCTGTTCGGTGAGGGTCATCGGGCCCTCACCGCCGGTACCCAGACCCAGCTTGCGGTTGACCTTGTAACGGCCGACCTTCGCAAGGTCGTAACGGCGTGAGTTGAAGAAACTGTTCTCCAGCAGAGCCTGTGCGGAGTCACGGGTCGGAGACTCACCGGGACGCTGCTTACGGTAGATCTCCAGCAGCGCCTCGTCGGTGTTGGCGACGCCGTCCTTCTCGAGCGTCGACATCATGATCTCGGAGAAGCCGAAACGCTCCGTGATCTCCTCGGCGCTGAGGCCCAGCGCCTTCAGCAGGACGGTGACCGGCTGACGACGCTTGCGGTCGATACGCACACCGATGGTGTCGCGCTTGTCGACGTCGAACTCCAGCCACGCACCGCGTGACGGGATGACCTTGACCGAGTGCAGCGGGCGCTCGGTGCCCGGGTCAATGGACTCGTCGAAGTACACGCCCGGGGAACGGACCAGCTGCGACACGACGACACGCTCGGTGCCGTTGATGATGAAGGTGCCCTTGTCGGTCATCATCGGGAAATCACCGATGAAGACGGTCTGGCTCTTGATCTCGCCGGAGGTGGCGTTGGTGAACTCCGCGGTGACGTACAGCGGAGCCGAGTAGTTGATGTCCTTGTCCTTGCACTCGTCGACGGTGTTCTTGACATCGTCGAAGCGCGGCTCGGACAGGACCAGGGACATGTTCTCCGAGTAGTCCTCGACAGGGGACAGCTCTTCGAGGATGTCCTCGAGACCGGAGGTGATACGAACGCCCTCCCCGGCCTCGGCCTGCTTGCGGGCACGCCACTGCGGCGTGCCGACGAGCCAGGCGAAAGAGTCCCTCTGAATGTCGAGAAGACCGGGAACCTCGATCGGGGCATCGATCTTCGCGAACGAGTGACGTTGCGAAGCTCCGGGAATTCCCGGGGTGGAACTGGTCAGGCGGGAGACTGCCAAGATGGGGTCCTTCCAGCACCTCACGTGTCTGCCGTAACCCGGGACCGGTGAATCGGTCCGGACGGTGGCTGACACGGTTGCTATGAGCGTACGGTCTGCGGTGGTCTGTGGAAATCTGTGGGGTTCTGTGGGGGTTGACGGGAGCCGGGTCAGTTGCGAACCAGTGTCCGGAAACAGTTGATGGACCTTGTCAAGTAGCCGGTCCGGGCCGAATCGGCGTGGTCGGGCACTCTGGCGTTCCGCCGTGCCGTGACCATGTCGATCCCCTCCGTACCATCGCTCATCAAGGTCGTGTCCTGCTGTTATCGCAACGTCGCCGGACGTCAATCCAGCGCAACGATCGATCGTATATCACCCGCGTGCGGATGTCCACCCCTACGACACACCGGGCCACCCTCCCCGTGAACCGGCCCGTGTCGCGCCGTCTACTTCTTCGGCGACTGCGTTGATCCAGACCGCTGGACACGCTGTGGCCGTAAGGCCACGACCGCCGAACCGAGTGCCACGATAGCACCCGTGACAGTCAGCACAATACCCCATCCTCGTGTCGGGCGGTCGTGTCCCAGGTCCGCGGCCTGAACCAGCAGGTCGTTGCGCTCCGCGTCCGGAGTCGCACCGTTGAAGGAACTGAGCAGTTCCGGCGCCTCGCCAACGGCGCCGTCACCGTCGGGGACATAGACATCCTGGATGTCCTCGGTCACCGACACGATCATCCCGCTCTCCGGCTCCACCCGGAACTCCTTGGAGCCGTTGCGGTAGAGCGAGGACGGGGCCCCCTCCCCCGTGGTCGATGTCGACCGGTAGTACCCCGGGTTGGCCTGCCTCACCGGCTCTGCGTCGAAGTCCTGCCGGAAGACGTACACCTCAGTGCCGTTGACGTCCTCGGTCTGCACGAACTGCGCAGGGACCTCACGGCGGAGCAGGTTGTCGAAGACAGGATACTCCTCCTGTGCGGTGTTCCTGGGGAACGCCAGCCACTGACCGTCGACCTCGGTAGGCGCAGCAGGTGTCGCCGGTGTATCCGCCACCTTCGCGTCCCCCAGGGAGCGCCCTGTCATCCGGTCGATCCGGTAGCTCCACACCTCAGCGTCAAGGAGGCCGCCATCGCCTTCGATGTCCTCCCTCAGCGAGGTGACCCCCACGGTCGCCGCCGCCGATTCATCGTCTGCCGGCTCGCCCAGAGACACCGCATAGGTCTTGGTCACCGGGGCCGTGACGGGCTGCGGAGACTCCCCCTCGTCCTGCCCCTCGCCCGCCAGGTAGGAGGGGCCGATACGGGCCTCGTCGTCCTGCAGCGTCAGCTGCGACTCACTGAGTTCCAGCGGTACGGGACGTTCTGGAGGCACCAGTAGTGGCAGAGCGATACCGACGGCGAGCAGGATGCACCCCAGCCCGAGTGTGAGGACGGCGGCGACGCGGGATCTCGGAAGCATGCGGACCATCGTAATGCCCCCACCGGACAGACGGGAACAGACGACAACACCCCCGCCACAGACGTCCTGAGAACGTCCCTGACGGGGGTGGTGAAGAATGCGGCGTATGCCGGAGACCTCTTACTTGAGGGAAACCTTGGCGCCGGCCTCTTCGAGCTTGGCCTTGGCAGCCTCGGCGTCGTCCTTGGAAGCACCCTCGAGGAGGGCCTTCGGTGCGCCCTCGACGAGCTCCTTGGCCTCCTTCAGGCCCAGGCCCGAGACGAGCTCGCGGACAACCTTGATCACGCCGATCTTCTTGGCGCCGGCGTCCTCGAGAACGACGTCGAACTCGTCCTTCTCTTCCTCAGCGGGGGCAGCAGCAGCGCCGGGAGCGGCAGCAGCGGCGACCGGGGCAGCGGCGGTGACGTCGAAGGTGTCCTCGAAGAGCTTGACGAACTCAGAGAGCTCGATCAGGGTCATCTCCTTGAAGGCCTCGAGCAGTTCGTCGTTGGTGAACTTAGCCATGTCGGCTTCCTTTCTTTGTCCCGCTCAGCATTGAGCGGGAAACGGGGTGTAGAGCGTATGGGGGTTAAGCCGCCTGACGGGTCAGGCAGCTTCCTTCTTCTCCTGGAGCGCGGCGGTAAGCCGTGCAACCTGGGATGCCGGAGCGTTGAACAGACCAGCAGCCTTGCTGAGGGAGCCCTGCAGGGCGCCGGCCAGCTTGGCCAGGGTGGTCTCACGGTTGTCCAGCTCAGCGATTGCCTCAACCTGGGCCGCGGACAGCGGGTTGCCGTCCATGCTGCCGCCCTTGATCACGAGCGCCTTGTGATCTGCACCGAACTTCTTGAACGCCTTGGCAGCGTCCACTGCCTCACCCTGAATGAAGGCGACGGCGGTCGGTCCGGTGAGCAGTTCATCAGCGATCTCGACGCCGGCCTGCTTCGCGGCCAGCTTGATCATGGTGTTCTTGGCGACGGAGTAGGTGACCTCGGAACCCAGGGCCTTGCGCAGCTCAGTCGTCTGAGCGACGGTCAGACCACGGTACTCGGTGAGCACCATGGCGCTGGCGTTCTCGAAACGTGCGGTGAGCTCCGCGACGGATGCGGTGTTCTTTGCGTTTGCCATACTCTCGCCTCCTTCCTGATGTCTGTCGGTGGTGCGACCAGACGGTATCTGAACGGCCATCATGCACACACAGCGACGCCCCGTGCACAGGGCACGGGGCGCGGAGGGCGGCAGTCGCGGACCGCTGGGGTCCGGTGCCGCTCGGCGTGTTCCGTGTTTCCCTGCGTAGGTCGCCATCACCGTGTCATGGTGATGATCCTTCGTCCGTCCTCCCCGGTGCTGCCCGGTGAAGACGTCAACCGACGGTCTCCGGTGAAACTTGAACGTTCGCGGGTCACCCCACGATCAAACTTCTCGCATGACTATAGACGCCGAGCCCCCAGAGGCCCAAATCGTCGCGCCCGTCACCACCCCGGCCCCGGTCGAGACCGGAATGCCGGCAGGCCGTTCCGTCGAACGCCACCGCATCCCCGGCCCCGGGTAGTAGGTTCGGTGGAATGAGTTCACCGTCAAATACTTATGCCGCCTCCGGCACACCCGAACACCGGTTCTTCCTGACCGCGTTCCTGAAGTCGTGGGGACACGCCGACCCGATGCCGGCAGGCGTCAACGACTGGGACGCCCCGTTGTCCGAGGAACACCCGGTACCCGTCGTCCTCCTCCACGGCACATGGATGAACGCCTACGGGACGTGGTCGATGATCGCCCCGAAACTCGCCGCCCGCGGCTTCAGGGTGTTCGCCCTGAACTACGGCAGCAACGACGAGAGTCTGCTCGGCCGACGCACCTGCTGTTTCGGAAACGGCGGGCTCCTGGACGCCACCGCCGAGATCGGCGAGTTCATCGACACCGTGCTCGAGCGCACGGGGGCGTCCCAGGTGGATGTCATCGGCCACTCCCAGGGATCCGCCCAGGCCCGCATGATCGTCACCGAGAACGAGGGGCGGTTCGCCGGCGGAGAACCCAAGATCAGGAACATCATCGGCCTCGCAGGATCGGGCCACGGCACCACCATGATGGGCCTCGGCACCCTCGCCGCATGGCTCCGCGACAAACTGCGCGGAAAAATCAATGTCTCCGGGCTCCTCCGCGCTGCGCTGGGCCAGTGCGCTGAAGACCAGATCGTGGACTCCGATGTCGTCAGGTACATCAACCGCGACGGCGACACGGTTCCCGGCGTGCACTACACGATGATCGGTACCCGCTATGACGAAGTCGTCACGCCATGGCGCACCCAGTTCCTCACTCCCGGTGAGGACGCAACCGTGCACAACTTCTGTGTACAGTCCGACGGCAATGCACGGGACTGGAGCGACCACCTGTCCCTGTGCTACTCACCGAGGACCTTCGACCTGATCCTTGAACGGCTCTCGGACAGTGACAACGGCAGTCCAGGAAGCTACCGCGAGACGCATCCCCACGTCGTTGCCCGCGTCATCCCCGTACTGGGGCAACTTCGGCAACGCGGGTACTGACGACGACAGACGACGCCCCTGGCGACCCCGTCATTCCGGGGTCGCCAGGGGCGTTGTTCACGGGAACGGAGGAAACTAGTCCTCGTCGCCGGTGAAGTTCTTCATCACGGACGGATCAACCTGGATGCCCGGGCTGTTCGTCGTCGCGACGGTGATCTTCTTGATGTAGCGGCCCTTGGCAGCGGACGGCTTCACGCGGAGCAGTTCCTCCACCAGCGCGCCGTAGTTCTCGGCGAGGGCCTTCTCGTCGAAGGACGCCTTGCCGATCATGGCGTGCAGGTTGGCAGCCTTGTCGACGCGGAAAGAGATCTTACCGCCCTTGATCTCGGAGACTGCCTTGGCGACGTCCGTGGTGACGGTACCGGTCTTCGGGTTCGGCATGAGGCCACGCGGACCCAGGACGCGGGCGACGCGACCGACCTTGGCCATCTGGTCAGGGGTGGCGATCGCAGCGTCGAAGTCGGTCCAGCCGCCCTGGATGCGCTCGATGAGCTCGGCGGTGCCCACGGCCTCGGCACCGGCCTCTTCGGCGGCGGTGGCGTTGGGGCCCTCGGCGAAGACGATGACGCGGACGTTCTTACCCGTGCCGTTCGGCAGCGAGACGGTGCCGCGAACCAGCTGGTCGGCCTTACGGGGGTCGACACCCAGGCGGATCGCGACGTCGACGGTGGCGTCGTAGGTCTTGGAGGAGGTCTCCTTGGCCAGCTTGACGGCCTCGATCGGGGTGTAGAGACGATCGGCGTCGATCTTCTCTGCGGCGGCGCGGTACGCCTTGGAGTTCTTGCTCATGGTACTGGTCCAATCAGTGGTTGTTGGAGTGTGGTTGACGGGCCGCAAGTGGCCCTGCCACGGGTGATGCCTGTGCTACAGCGTCAGGCAGGCTGGTCGACGACGTCGATGCCCATGGAGCGTGCGGTGCCGGCGATGATCCGGGCGCCGTTCTCCAGGTCGTTGGCGTTGATGTCCTCGAACTTGGTCTGCGCGATCTCGCGGCACTGTGCCCAGCTGACCTGGCCGACCTTCTCAGCGTGAGGAACGCCGGAGCCCTTCTGGATGCCTGCGGCCTTCAGCAGCAGCTTCGCTGCCGGCGGGGTCTTCAGCTTGAAGTCGAAGGAGCGGTCCTCGTAGACCGTGATCTCGACCGGGATGACGTTCCCGCGCTGGGACTCGGTGGCGGCGTTGTAGGCCTTGCAGAACTCCATGATGTTGACGCCGTGCGCACCGAGCGCCGGGCCGACCGGCGGCGCCGGGTTAGCGGCACCCGCCTGGATCTGCAGCTTGATCAGGCCGGAGACCTTCTTCTTCTTCGCCATGGTTCACCTCTTCACGTGGTACCAGGTGTGTCGCCTGCACAGACGACCTTGCCCGTCCTATGGCGGGGACAGGACACACCTGTCCGGATGCCGGTCTGGTTACCGGCCACCGGGTGGAATGTTCATGTGCTCGTGATGAGCAACGGTCAAACTCTAGTTGAGCTTCTCTACCTGGTCAAATGCCAGGTCGACGGGGGTCTCGCGACCGAAGATCGACACCAGGGCCTTCAGCTTGCTGTTCGCTGCATCGATCTCGGAGATCGTGGCCGACACCGAGGCGAACGGGCCGGACAGCACCGTCACGGACTCGCCGACCTCGAAGTCCACCTCGACCTGATCGCCGAGCGGCGTCGGTGCCATGGCGACACCGGTGTCGCTGACATCGACGGGGGCGCCCGCCTCGGCGTCTTCCTGGGACGCCGGCGCGGTGGCCGTCTCCGGGGGAAGGAGGAACTTCGCGACCTCGCGGATCTTCACCGGAGTCGGCTTTCCCTCGTTACCGACGAAGGAGGTGACACCCGGGGTGTCACGGATGACGGACCATGAGGCGTCGTCCAACTCGATACGGACAAGCACATATCCGGGCAGGAGCTTACGCTTGACCCGCTTACGCTTGCCGTCCTTGAGCTCGGTGATCTCCTCGATCGGGACGACGACCTCGTGGATCTGCTCGTCCACACCCAGGGTCTGGGCGCGCATCTCGAGGTTCGTCTTCACCTTGTTCTCGTAACCCGAGTAGCACTGGATGATGTACCAGTCACCGTCGAGCTTCTTCAGCGCACGCATGAACTCGCGCAGTCGCGTACGGTACGCGGCCATGGCCGCGTCCTCGGGACTCTGCTCGGCCGCGGGGGCGTCAACGGCGGCTTCTGCTCCGTCGACACTGTCCTGCGCCGCGGTATCTGTGTCTCCGAGTTCGCTGACGGCCTGCTGCACGTCATCATGCGCTGCGGCAGCGAGACCTTCCGCCGTGCTGCTGTCGTGGGTGTTCTCGTCACTCATGGGTTGATCATCTCCCTGATGGTACGGACGCTGTATGTGGGTTCGTTCGTTGTCCTGCTTTTCCAAGTGCGGGTGGGCAACCGTGCCCCGCATGAAAAATCCGCCTCGCCGTGAGGCGGAGGCGGTGGATACTGAGGTCGATCATAGCACGGTCAGAGACCGAACATGAACTCCAGACCTTCACCGGTGAGCAGGTCGACAACCGTGCACATCGCGGTGATCGCGATGAGGAACACCAGCGTGACAATGGAGTAGGTGACCATCTCACGGCCCGTAGGCCAGATGACCTTCTTCACCTCTGATCCCACGGAACGCGGGAACGCGAGGATACGACTGCCGCCCGACTTGGCCCCGTCGACATCCGCGACCTTGGCGGACGTACGGTTGTCCTGGTCGGCGGTGCTTCCTTCCCCGCTGACCTGACGCTTACCGGACGGACGCAACGGACCGCCGGTGGACCCGACTTCGTTGTTCTTCTCGTCGCTCACGTGATCTACAGCTCCTCGGAATATGGAAAACCCCGGTGATGTCGGGCCGGTGATTGCCGGCCCGGCATCCCGGGGCATGTGCAGGGGCGACAGGACTTGAACCTGCAACCTGCGGTTTTGGAGACCGCTGCTCTGCCAATTGAGCCACGCCCCTTCGCGATGGATCTCAGCCTACCACGACGGGCAGACCACGATGTCTCACGGACGGTGCCGCGTTAACGGCGCCGCAGCAGTCTATCAGCCGCCCGTCCCGCGTAACAACTGGGCCACGGTACCGCAGCCGTGGACGTTGAATACCGAGGTCAGGACCCGTACCCCGCACCACTCCCCTATCACTCGACCGACCCCGCTACTATCCCCACACAGCAGAACACCCCGCGCCCTGAGGTGCAGGGTGCGGGGTGTTCCTCGTCGTACTCTGGTAGCGATGCCGGGGATCGAACCCGGGACCTCACGATTATGAGTCGTGCGCTCTAACCATCTGAGCTACACCGCCAGGGCCATTCAACCGGCTGTGACCGGCATGCCGGATATCGCCTCAAAATGACTTGAGCCCCCTGACAGAATCGAACTGTCGACCTTTTCCTTACCATGGAAACGCTCTGCCGACTGAGCTAAGGGGGCGTACTCCATACAACAGGACCGGTAGACAACCTTGGTTGTTCCCGCTCCAGCTCCTGAAGCCTGAAGTAGAATAACCAGAGTCACCGCCCTGGCACAAATCCACAGGTCACTGGCGATAAATCGCACTCCGTGAACCTGTGGCACCGCAACCTCAGCCGCGCATGGCCCCCCAGTCTCCCCACTCATCACCGTCGACGGCCCCCATCTCAGCACCGCCCGGACGACCGCCACAGCGTCCCCGGCACGGAGCAACCCCAGAGGTTGGTCGCACCAACCTCTGGGGTTGCTCCCTCAGTCTCGCGCGGGCGGGAGAGACTCGCGGACGAGACGGAGAAACCGCTACAGGAGCACCAAGCACGAGAAAACCGCCCGGGGAGTGTCTCCACTCCTCGGGCGGTTCATTCTGTGCCAGGTAAAGGATTCGAACCTTTGAAGGCAATGCCGGCGGATTTACAGTCCGCTCCCTTTGGCCGCTCGGGCAACCTGGCGTGCACCTCACGGTGCGAGGGATACCCTACTACGAGGCGACATGGTATCCGCAAATCACCTGGTCAGAGCTACAGTCAGCCCAGGCGGTCCAAGGAGTACTCCATGAGGTTACGGAGAGCACCCGTCGCGGGAATCGCCGGGAGCAGTGCCAGTTCCGCCTCCCCCAGACCCCGGTAACGCTCGACGTCGGCCAGTGCGCGTTCCCGCCCGTCCGAGGCACGGATGAGCGTCAGCGCCTCGTCCACGAGCTCATCGTCAGTCACCGGACCGGTGAGCAACTCCCGGAGACGGGCACCACCTACGGTCTCTTCGCGCATGGCGTAGAGCACGGGGAGAGTGAAGACACCTTCGCGCAGGTCGGTGCCGGGGGTCTTACCGGACGTCTCCGGATCGGACCAGATGTCGATGATGTCGTCGACGATCTGGAAGACCTGCCCCAGGTGACGGCCGAACCGGAACAACGCGGCACGGTGCTCCTCGGCCGCCCCCGAGTGGAGAGCGCCCAGGTAGCCTGCGGAGGCGATGAGCACCCCGGTCTTCTCCTGGATGACCTGCATGTAGTGCTCGATGTCGTCGTCCCCGTCGGGGGGGCCGATGGTCTCACGCATCTGCCCGGTGACCAGTTCGCCGAACGTGTCGGCGAAATGACGGACCGTCTCGGTCCCGAGATCCGCCATCAATCCGGAAGCGACGGCGAAGATGTAGTCGCCGGCGAGAATGGCCACGGAGTTGGACCACCGCGCATTGGCGCTGGGGGCGCCCCGACGACGCTCCGCCTCATCCATCACGTCATCGTGGTAGAGCGTAGCCAGATGGGTGAGCTCGACGACGACGGCCGCGTCGGTAACTTCAGCGCGCCCACTCCCCTGCTCGTCCTGCCCGTACTGCGCCGCCAGCAGGGCGAACATCGGACGGAAGCGTTTCCCCCCGGACACCGCGAGATGGCTGATCTTGTCGGTGAGAAAGGTCTCCCCGGACGACAGGACCTCGCGGAGCCTGGCCTCCACACGGGCCAGGCCGTCCGGGACAGCGGTGTTCAGGTACTCGTCACCGAGATCGAGCCCCACCCGCACATCCGAGTTAGTGCTTGCCATGAATTACGTAGCCTCTGTCCGTCAAACGTCTTCTCTGGATAATCTTGCTCCCCGCTACTGTAGACCAGCACCTCGGCACGGACCCAGACGAGCAGGAACAAAGATCGGTGGAGGCGGGGTACCGTCGCGCTGATCCCCCTCCCGGTACGGCGCCGTGCCACAATAGTCGCGATGAATGACACAGAGTGCGAAGTTCTCGTCGTCGGTGCCGGACCGGCCGGATCGGCCGCGGCACACCGGGCCGCCGGCGCAGGCCGCGATGTTCTCCTCGTGGATATGCAGGACTTCCCACGGGACAAGACCTGCGGTGACGGACTGACTCCGCGGGCCGTCCATGCACTGGAACGTCTCGGTGCGTCCGACCTCATCTCGACCTCCGCCGGACGTCCGGAGATCCACGGACTGAAGCTGCACGGGTTCGGAGGTTCAGTCACCGCCCCGTGGCCCGAATACGCCGAGTTTCCTGCCCGGGGTACGGCGGTCGCCCGAACTGACATCGACAACGCACTCGTGGATATGGCTGTCTCCTCCGGCGCCCGGCTGCGTACCGGGACGAAGGCCGTCGACGTGGAGACCGACCTGGTCGGCGGTGCGCGTAGGGTACGTGCCGTGCACTTCGCCGACGGTTCCACGGTGCGCTGCCGTTACCTGGTCCTGGCTGAGGGGGTGCGCAGTGGAATCGCCCGGACACTGGGGACCCGCTGGTTGCGCGGTCTCGTCCACGGTGTGGCTGCCCGCTCGTACTGTCCCACTCCGTTCGGCGATGAGCCGTGGATCCACTCGCACCTGGAGCTGCGGGACACCGAGGGCACTGCGCAGCCGGGCTACGGCTGGATTTTCCCGCTCGGCACCGACGGCGAGCACGGTTCCGCGGTCAACCTGGGCTGTGGCGCGCTGTCCACGTCCCGGCGTCCGGCGAAGGTCAATGTCCGCCGGTTACTGGCGACCTATGCCGAACAGTGTCGTGGCGAGTGGAGCCTCGGCGAACCGACCCACGTCGCCAGCGCCCTGCTGCCGATGGGCGGGGCGGTCACCCGCGTCGCCGGGATCAACTGGGCGGCGGTCGGGGACACCGCCGCACTGGTCAACCCGTTGAACGGTGAGGGCATCGACTACGCACTCGAGTCCGCCGCGGACCTGGTCGACCTCCTGCCCGACGCCGACCGTTCCCCCGACGGTTTCCGCTACATGTGGCCCGCGCACCTGAGCGAACGTTACGGAGACGCGTTCTCCCTGGCACGACGGGCCGCAACGCTGCTGACGATGCCGGGGCTCCTCGCCGCCCTCGGCCCGCTGGGAATGCGTGGTCCTCTTTCAGATCAGCTGATGGGATCTGCCGCACGGTTGATGGGCAACCTCGTGACCCCGGAGGACCGGGACCTGACCGCCCGGGTCTGGTTGACCGCGGGAAAGCTCAGTAGCGCCCACGACCGGTTCTGGCACGCAGAGTCGCGTCCGCTGTTCGGGCGCTGACCGGGGCCGCAAGCAGACCGGCTGCTGTGTGTGGCTACTCCGTCGTCGAGGGTGCGGTGGCCGGTTTCGGGGCCGGTTTCGTGGCACTGTGCAGGGCCGTGATTCCGAAGGTGAGGTTCTGCCACCCGCACCCTTCCCACCCGGAGCGGTTGATCAGCGACGCCAGAGCCTCCTGGTCCGGCCAGTCGCGGATCGACTCCGCCAGGTACACATAGGCTTCCGCGTTCGAGGAGACCGCCTTCGCGACCGCTGGTAGTGCACGCATGAGGTATTCCATGTAGATCGTACGGAACACCGGAACCACCGGGGTGGAGAACTCGCAGACGGTGAGCCGTCCCCCCGGCCTGGTGACACGGGCCATCTCACGCAGCCCGGCAGCAGGGTCCACGATGTTCCGCAGCCCGAAGCTGATGGTCACCGCATCGAAGGTGTCGTCCGGGAAGGGAAGACTCATCCCGTCCCCACACACCTTCGGAACATTCCTGTCCTTCCCCGCCGCCAGCATCCCCGGGGAGAAGTCGCAGGCCACACACCATGCACCAGACTCCGAAAGCTCCACCGTGGAGACCGCGGTCCCCGCAGCCAGGTCGAGGACCTTGTCTCCCGGGGCGAGCTCAAGCCGTCGACGGGTACGTTTACGCCAGATACGGTCCTGCCCGAAGGAAAGCACCGTATTGGTCAGGTCGTAGTTCTCTCCGACGGCGTCGAACATGCGGGCGACGTCGTTCGGGTTCTTCTCCAGGCTGGCTCGTGACACGGTGACCAAGCCTAGTCGATCGTCGGGTCCTCCCCCGCTTTCCCCCGACGCCACCAGAGCTGCACCGCCCCGAACAACAGTCCCGTCACCGCCACCGAAACCAACCACACTGACAGTGCCGGAATCACCGACAACGTCCAACCCCGTCCCTGCACCTTCACGTTCTCCGTGTCGGAGCGCTGGTAGTCGACGTAGACCCGGTCGCCCTGGGACAGGCCCGTCGGATACTTCAGACCGCGGTCGGGCTGGTGGTAGGCCCCCGTGTCGTCACGGAAGCGCACCAGCGTGGTGGAACCGTCACTGAGCACGTCGGCCACGGCGACGCCCCGGTCGCCGGAAATCTTCGCGTCGTTGACCGCTGCATTGACGACGATCATCCCGCATACGGCGGTGGCGAGAAGAAACAACGCCAGCACCGCCTGAACCAGACGGCGGTGGACCAGTGCCCGCGTCGGGCGGAAGGATCCGAGGAAAGACGGAACGGTCAACACGGCCTATCCCTCCCCCGTCGGCGAGACCGTGGTCTTGGCCGTCAGGGCCCGGTGCATACGCTCCCGCGGGCTGCGGGAGACCGCGGCCTCGACGACCAGCAGCCCGCCGGGCCCCTCGGCATGGTTCTCGAGGGCCAGGCTCAGTTCCTGGAGCGTCCCCACCTGCTGGTGTGCGACTCCGTAGCCGTCACACAGTGCGCCGAGCTCCACTCCCGTCGGGGTGCCGACGACGCGGTCGAACGCGGACACTCCGTCGTCGAACGTCCTCAGCCCCGGCGCGCCGACCTCGAGCGTCTCGAAGATCGCACCACCGTCGTCATTGGAGACCACGATCACCAGGTTCTCCGGACGTGGCTCGCCGGGCCCCATCGACAGTCCGTTGATGTCGTGGAGGAATGTCAGGTCGCCCATCAGGGCGACGGTCCTCGGCGCCCGCATCAGGTCCGGTTCGGCGGACGCATGCGCCAGAGCCACCCCCACCGCCGTGGAGACTGTCCCGTCGATGCCGGCGGCACCACGACTGGCGACCACGTGCACGCCGGGGAACGGTAGGCCGGTCAGGGACGCGTCACGTACCGCGGAGGAGGCGCCGAGCACCACGGCATCTCCGTCGGACAGGCTGTCGGTGACGGCGGCGGCGACATGGAGTCCTGTGAACTCCTCGCCGGCGATCTCCTCCCTGACCGCCTCCGCCGCAACCTCGCCGGCCGCGGCACAGGTCCGCAACCATCCCCGGGGATGCTCACCTGTCACGGTGACACCGCGCAACGGTGCCGCCGTCTCCAGGTCCGTGCGTCCCACCGCGGGGGCCGTCGGGCGGTCGGACACCGGGAACACCCGGATGTCCGGGTCCGCAAGCAACCGTGCGATACCGCGGTGCAGTGTCGGGCGGCCGATGAGCACGATCTGCTCCGGGCGCATCTGCGCCCGGTATTCCCCGTCCCCGACACCTGCACCGATCTCAGCGGCAAACAGCCCAGCGGCGGCGGGATGGACCGGCGCATCGGGGGCAGGGCACCCCGGCTCGGCGATAGTCGGGACTCCGGCGAGTTCGTCGAGGACGTGCCGTGCCCACACCCGGTCACGGACGTCACCGGCCACGACCAGCGTACGACTCGACAGGTCCACCACCGCGGAGGGAAGCATCGGTGTCCGGAGCACGTCCGACATCCTGCGGTGCTCCCCCTCGCCGCCGCCGACCTCCCGCGCGGCCAGGCTCACGTCCGTGGTCGAGGAAGGCACCAACGGCTCGTCGAAAGGAATGTCGATCTGGACACCACCGGCGTCGACCGGAGACGTGGCCCGCATCACGGCATGTGCCACCTGCCCGCGTACGTCCTGCCCGGTGGCCGGGCGTCCACCCGCCACCGCCGCATCAATACCGACGGCCTCCACCGCGTGCGTGCCGAAGATACCGAACTGGTCGATCGTCTGATTCGCGCCGGAGCCCAGCAGTTCCCACGGACGGTTCGCCGACACCACGATCAGCGGTACTCCTGCAGCCGTGGCCTCAACCATGGCCGGAAGGCAGTTCGCCACCGCCGTACCGGAGGTCATCACCACCGGGACGGCGCGTCCTGACCGCTTGGCCAGTCCCAGTGCCAGGAAGGAGCCGGAGCGCTCATCGGTGCGTACGTGCAGCCGCAGTCGGCGCAGACGATCTGCCTCGGCGAACGCCAGAGCCAGGGGAGCCGACCGCGACCCCGGGCAGACGACAGCCTCCCGTACACCGTTGGCGATGAAAGCGTCCACGACAATCGCCGCCACCTGTGTGGCGGGCGAGAGGTGCGCCAGTGTCGGACACAGGTCAGCGTGCGTGGAGTCAGGGGTGTCGATCGGGTCAGTCACAGTCCCTGACGCTACCCGGCAGTCGCGGGGGTGCTGAAAACGGCTCGGGAAAAGCCCGGTGCAGACTGGTTCACCCCACGGCGTGAGCCAGATGCTCTCCCGTCAACGTCCCGGACCCCACAAGTGACCTCGGTGTCCCCGAGAAGACCACGCGGCCGCCCTCGTGCCCGGCCCCGGGGCCGACGTCGATGATGTGGTCGGCTGCCGCCATGACCGCCATATTGTGTTCGATGACCACGAGGCTGTAGCCGTCGTCCACCAGGGACTGCATCATCGTCACCAGTGTTCCGGTGTCGGCGAGGTGCAGTCCCGAGGTCGGCTCGTCGAGCACGATCACGGAGGCACCGCCCGACGACTCCAGACCGTCGCCGATCTTCGCCGCGAGCTTCAGGCGTTGGCGTTCTCCGCCGGACAGGGTGTTCAGTGGCTGTCCGAGGCGCAGGTAGTCGAGGCCGACCTGCATGAGCCGGTCCAGGGTCCCGGACACCGTCCGTGACGCCGCGCTGGGCGGGACACCGTCGGTGAAAAAGTCACGGGCCTGTCTCACCGTCATATCCAGGACATCGCTGATGGTGCGTCCTGCCAGGGTGAACTCCAGGACCTCGGGCCGGAACCGGCGCCCGCCGCACTCCTCGCAGGGGGTTGACACACCCGCCATGATCGCCAGGTCGGTGTACACGACGCCGAGCCCGTTGCACACCGGACACGCGCCCTCGGAGTTCGGACTGAACTGCGCCGGCGTGGCCCCGGCCGCCTTGTTCGCCCGGGCGAAGAGTTTGCGGACGTCGTCGAGGACACCGGTGTAGGTCGCCGGAGTGGACCGTCGTGACCCGCGGATACCGGACTGGTCGACCACCGTCACCCCGTCCCGCCCGGTCAGGCCGCCGTGGATCAGCGACGACTTCCCGGACCCGGCGACGCCGGTGACCACGGTGAGTACCCCGAGGGGAACGTCCACAGAGACGTCCTGCAGGTTGTTCACGCTGACGTGCTCCAACGACATCACCCCGGTAGGGGTCCGCACCGTGTCCCGGAGCGCCACACCGCGGTCGAGTGAGCGGGCGGTGACCGTGTCCGCGCCACGGAGCCCCTCGTAGGAGCCTGAGAACACGACTTCCCCACCGGCCTCGCCGGAACCCGGTCCGATATCGACGACATGGTCCGCGGCCTCGATGACCTCGGGTTTGTGCTCGACAACCAGGACCGTGTTGCCCTTGTCACGGATCCGCTGCAGCAGGTCGATCATCCGGTCGATGTCATGCGGGTGCAGGCCGATCGTCGGCTCGTCGAAGACGTAGGTCACGTCCGACAACGGGGAGCCGAGGTGGCGGATCATCTTCACCCGCTGCGCCTCTCCTCCGGACAACGTCCCCGCCGGACGGTCGAGGCTGAGGTAGCCCAGGCCGACGTCGACGAGATTGTCGAGCATGCCGAGCAGGTTGGACCGTACCGGTGCCACGGACGGCTCTGTCGCGAGCCCCTGGACCAGCCCGCGCAATTCGGTGATCTGCGTCGAATTCCACTCACCGATGGTGCGCCCGGCGACAGTGGCCGTCCGCGACGCCTCCTTCAACCGGATACCGTGACAGTCCGGACACGGACCGGTCGTGCTGATCCGGTCCACGAAGTTCACGATCTGCTTCTGCTTCGGCGGGGTGTCACGGTCGATCCACAGTCGACGGATGCGCGTGACCAGCCCGTCGTAGCTGAGGTTCGAGAACCCGCTGTTGTCCTCCTTGGGGACCTTGATCTTCTGCGACGGTGCGTAGAGGAAGAACTCCCTCTGCTCCGGGCTGTAGTCCCGGACCGGAACGTCCGGGTCGAGTCGTCCGCAGTTGGCGTAGGACGACCAGTACCAGTCCTCCACACCGAACCCCGGTGCATCGATCGCGCCCTCGTTCAACGACTTCGACTCGTCGAGGAACACCGACAGGTCGATGGTGGCCCCCACTCCGGTGCCCTCGCAGGTGGGGCACCAACCCTCGGGGAGGTTGAAGGAGAAATGACCGGACGCTCCCACGTACGGGTCGGACAGCCTGCTGAACAGGATGCGTACCAGGGACGAGGCGTCGGTCGCGGTACCGACCGTGGAGCGGGAGTTCGCCCCCATGCGCTCCTGGTCGATGATGATCGCCGGAGACAGGTTCTCCAGCACGTCGACGTCCGGACGCGGCAGGCTGGGCATGAACCCCTGGATGAAGGCACTGTAGGTCTCGTCGATCAGTCTGCGGGACTCGGCGGCGACCGTGCCGAAGACGAGCGAGGACTTCCCCGACCCGGAGACCCCGGTGACGACGGTGAGTCTCCTCTTGGGGATGTCGACGTCGATGTTCTTCAGGTTGTTGGCCCGGGCTCCCCGGACGTGGATCGTGTCGTGACTGGTGTCGTGGGAGTCGCTCATTGCATCTGTTATAGCCGAAGAACAGGGTCTACCGGCAGCGTCGCCCCACTCGTGGTGTGTCCCCCGCACTGCGGCAGAGGCAACGGCGAGCCGGGCAGGGGTACCGGTCACAAAGGTGGTGAAAACCGACCGGCGGGTCTGCCACCCTGCCCAGAGGTCTGCCACTCGCCCACACGGCTGAGGACATGGCGGCGCCTGACACCCAC
This sequence comes from Corynebacterium sp. CNJ-954, assembly GCF_001942345.1. Taxonomy (GTDB): domain Bacteria; phylum Actinomycetota; class Actinomycetes; order Mycobacteriales; family Mycobacteriaceae; genus Corynebacterium. Next base: position 284,015 of record NZ_MKKI01000022.1, on the reverse strand, counting down.
CCGTCTGAGCTAGAGGTACTCGTAGGCGGCGGCAAGCCGCTGGAACCACCAGTCCCGGCGCGCAGCAGATGCCTCGAGGGAGTCCAGCCGGTCCACATCAGGACTGAGCTGCTCCACGGTGAGGCGCCCGTCGACGATCTCGCGGGGGGCGCAGACGTCCTCGGCGAACAGCGACCCGGTGGCCAGCCCCGCCGCCTGCGGTGCCACAACCATGTCTTCGTCGTCCGTGTAGCCCGGAAGCGTCGCAGCGGCGAGGATTCCGGCGTACATGCCCACCGCGGACTCCAGGGCAGAGGACACCGTGACCGCCACTCCGAAGTGTCCGACCTCCCGGGCGATCGCACGGACCTGGGACACCCCACCCAACGGCGCGGCCTTGAGCACCGCCACGTCGCAGGCACCGGCCTGGACGACGGCCAGGGGATCAGTGGATTTACGGATCAGCTCGTCTGCGGCGACGCGGACCATCATTCCGCGCGAGCCGAGTCGCCGCCGTAGTTCGGCGAGTTCAGCGACCGTGGCGCACGGCTGCTCCATGTAGTCCAGGGGCCCACCCCCCTGGGACGGGTCGGTGAGAGCCCGGGCAGCGGCGAAGGCGTCGTCGACGCTCCATCCGGCATTCGCGTCCACGCGGACGCTGACCCCCGGCCGGGCGTCCCGTACCGCGCGGACCCGTGCCAGGTCGTCGTCGAGCATCTGCCCTTTCTCCGCGACCTTGACCTTCACCGTGGTGCAGCCCGGGTAGCGATCCAGCAGGCGGGGTACGGCCTCCGGGTCGGCGACCACGTCCACCGCCGGAATGGTCGCATTGACCTCGACCGACGACAGCGACGGCTCCGGGGGACGTCCCACCCGAGTTCCACCGCATTGCGCAACCACCGCGACGCCTCCTCTGCCCGGTACTCCAGGAACGGTGACCACTCCACCCAGCCGGACGGTGCCTCGATGAGCATCAGTTCACGCTCGGTGACACCCCGGAACGGCACACGCAGCGGGCAGGTGACAATCCGGGCGCGGTCGGCGAGCTCCGACAGGGCCGGTGGGCCGGATTCGACGGGACGGTCAGAAGACTGCATGCCCACACCCTACGATGGTGACATGACAGACAACCCCTTTGACCCGTCCCAGTGGCGCGAGGTCCCCGGTTTCGACTTCGACGACATCACCTACCACCGTCATGCAGGGGAAGGACGTGAGAACGGTATCGTCCGCATCGCGTTCGACCGCCCCGAGGTGCGTAACGCCTTCCGTCCACACACCGTCGACGAACTCTACCGCGCCCTCGACCACGCGCGGCGCTCCCCGGACGTCGGAACCATCCTGCTGACGGGGAACGGGCCCAGCCCGAAGGACGGCGGCTGGGCCTTCTGCTCCGGCGGCGATCAACGCATCCGGGGCAGGTCCGGCTACCAGTACGCCACCGACCACGACAACGACGTCAGTGCCGCCACCGCCGACAAAGTCGATGAAGCGCGGGCCAAGGCGGAGGGCGGCCGACTGCACATTCTCGAGGTGCAGCGGCTGATCCGGACGATGCCGAAGGTCGTCATCGCCGTGGTCAACGGATGGGCGGCCGGCGGCGGCCACAGCCTGCACGTGGTCTGCGACCTCACCATCGCCTCGCGCGAGCACGGGATGTTCAAGCAGACGGATGCCGACGTCGGCTCCTTCGACGCCGGTTACGGCTCCGCGTACCTGGCCAAGCAGGTGGGTCAGAAGTACGCCCGGGAGATCTTCTTCCTGGGTCGGTCCTATTCCGCCGAACGCATGATGCAGATGGGCGCGGTCAACGAGGTCGCTGACCATGCCGAGCTCGAGGAGACCGCCGTCGAGTGGGCACGGGCGATCAACGGCAAGTCCCCCACCGCCCAGCGGATGCTGAAGTTCGCCTTCAACCTCTCGGACGACGGACTGATGGGTCAGCAGGTCTTCGCCGGGGAGGCCACCCGCCTGGCCTACATGACCGATGAGGCGGTGGAGGGACGCGATTCCTTCCTGGAGAAGCGTTCCCCGCGCTGGGATGAGTTCCCCTACTACTACTGAGTAAATGCTGAGAATTCAGGGAATCCACAATGATTTTTCGACACGTCCACCGCTGACCATGGGATCCGTCAACGATCAGCTCACCCCCGGACATGCCGCGCAGGTCATTCCCGTAGCACAACTGCGGAATTTCCCTTGAATTCACCCACTGTTTACCCTCTCCGTCGTCGGTTGCAACAACTCCGACAGCGGTGACCTGCAGATTCGCCGAAAAGATCACTACTTAAGTGAACATCATATACCCCCATTTTTCACCCCCGTTCTTTTCCTGGGAGTAGACGTTTCCGCCGATAGGCGGGATATTTCTAGGTGTGACTGAGCTTCTCATCCTTCTGCTCGTGATCGGGACCGCCCTGGCTTTCGACTTCACCAACGGCTTCCACGACACCGCCAACGCGATGGCCACCTCCATCGCCACCAAAGCCCTGAAGCCGAAGACAGCGGTCGCCCTGGCTGGCCTGCTGAACCTCGTCGGAGCGTTCCTCTCCGTGGAGGTCGCCAAGACGGTGGCCAACGGGATCGTGAACCTGGAGGACTTCGACCTCAGTGTCGTCGCCGAGGCGGACAAGCTCCTCCTCGTCGTCTTCGCCGGACTGATCGGCGGCATCCTGTGGAATCTCTTCACCTGGCTCTTCGGACTGCCGTCCAGTTCCTCCCACGCCCTGTTCGGTGGACTCATCGGCGCCGCCATCGCCGCCCTCGGCGTATCGGGCGTCGTGTGGGACGGCGTCCTGCAGAAGATCATCGTCCCGGCACTGGCGGCGCCCGTGATCGCCGGCCTGGTCGCCGCCGTCGGCACCGCCGGGGTCTTCAAGCTCACCCGACGGACCCGCGAAGGTGAACGCGACAACCTGTTCCGTCTCGGACAGATCGGCTCGGCGTCCCTGGTCGCCCTCGCCCACGGCACCTCGGACGCCCAGAAGACGATGGGCGTGATTTTCCTGGCCCTCGTCGCCAGCGGGAACCTCGACGCCGCCGCGGACATGCCCTTCTGGGTCACCGCGAGCTGTGCGATCGCCATCGCGGCCGGAACCTACGCCGGTGGCTGGCGCGTCATCCGGACCCTGGGCAAGGGCCTGGTGGAGATCACCTCCCCCCAGGGCATGGCCGCCGAGACATCTTCCGCCGCGATCATCCTGACCTCTGCACACATGGGAATGGCACTGTCCACCACTCACGTCGCCACCGGATCAATCCTCGGCTCGGGCGTCGGCAAGCCCGGCGCCAAGGTCCGGTGGGGTGTCGCCGGACGGATGGGCATTGCCTGGATCACGACGCTGCCTCTGGCAGCGGCGGTGTCCTGGCTGGTGTGGACGCTCTCCAACCTGGTCGCGGAAGCCACGACAATGGCCGTGGGCTCCCTGTTCTCCTTCCTGATCCTGGCGGCCGGTGTCGGACTCATCGTGTACAAGGCACGGAAGCAGCCGGTACACGCCGACAACGTCAACGAGGACTGGGACGAGCACGGACTGGCCCCTGAGGCAGGTGCCGGCAGCACGACCGACGGCGACACGGATTCCGACGGAGTCCCGGCGAAGCAGGACTCCGACACTTTCGTCCACGCACTCGCCGGCGCGGGTGTCGGGACACCCTCCGACAGCACCAGCACCGACGACCCGGCCATCGGACGCGGTGACCCCGCCTCCGTCCTCGACACCTCCGCCGGACACCAGACCAGCACCTCCAGGGAGAACTGACCATGACCATCCTTGAATCACTGCTGCAGGTCACCATCGCCGGTCTCGTACTGGGTGCCGGGCTGCCAATCCTGTTCGGAGTGGGTATCCGCCTCTGGGTCCCGAGCTCCGACGGGTCCGCAGCAGGTGCCGGCGCAACCGCGGACATCGCCCCCTGGCGCCGAACTGCTGCCGTCATCATCTTCGGCATTATCGCCTGGCGATCGTCGTCGGCCTGCTGTGGATCACCCAGGGACGTATCTACTCGGCATTCGGCTGGGATGTCTTCGGCACGGCCGGACAGGGCGGCGGTCACTGACCCTCCCGGCAGCCCGCCACTCGGCCAGACGCGCCGAAAAATACCTTTCACGCAGGCAGAACATAGACAATACTTGACGACTCCCATTGTTTGTATCTACCATCTCTGGGAGATCGTCAACGTCGTTCCCGTACCCCCGCCACTCCCGGCGAGTACCTGTCTGAAGGAAGTGAAGTCCCATGCCGTACCCGACATCCATCACCCGGCCGCTGGTCCGTCTCTTCGACTGGTACCGCAAGCCCGGCGCCGGCGTCCACACCACCACCGACAGCACGGTCCTCGGCGTCCTCCCGGGGTCTCGCCCTGACCCCCACCAGACCGGTGCGACGCAGGCGCGGGGCACCACGACGCTGCACCGGACCGTGCGGCCCGAGCACACCGGGCCGAACGCCCGGGTGTTCTCGCCCGCCGCGCTCGGTGTCGGCTCCGACAGCACAGATGTGCTGGCCCTCCTCATCGACGAAGGGCGCACTCCCGCCACGCCCCGTGAGGTCCGCGCCGCGTTCCGTGCACTGCACGGGTACCGCCCGTCGACCGCAGAGGCCACCGCTGCATGCACCGACGTGGCATCTTTCGGTCTCCTGGCCTGACCCATCTCCGCGCATCCCGTCCACGGCGTAGCGTGGTCCGGGTGACGCTTGAAGCACTCCCCCTCGATCTCAATCCCCGAAGCATCGCCGACGCCCTCCCGGTACTGGAGGAGTTACTCGACGGTCGCCGTGTGGTCCTGCCCACGACACCGGGACAATCCCAGGAGCTGATGTCCCGGATGACGGTCGCAGGCGATGAAGCCCCCGGCACCCTCATCGCATGCACGTCGGGATCCACCGGCCAGCCGAAGGGTGCCCGTCTGCGTACCGCGAACCTGACTGCCTCGGCCGAGGCCACCGCTGCTTTCCTGGCCGAGCGTTTCGACACCGGGACGGGTCCCTGGCTGCTGGCCCTGCCGCCGCACCATATCGCCGGGCTGCAGGTCATTCTCCGGAGTCTCCACGCCGGATACTCGCCCAGCGTCCTCCCCGGCGGCACCTTCACCCCGGAGGCTTTCGTCCGGGCCACCTCGTCCCTGCGGTCCTCACATCCGTCCCGGGATCTCCACACCTCCCTGGTCCCGACCCAGTTGCACCGGCTGATCGACGATGAGCAGGGGCGCTCGGCCCTGCGTGAGTACGCCGCAGTCCTGGTCGGCGGAGCTGCGACCAGCACCGCCCTCGCCGAGACCGCACGACGCCACGACATCCCGATCGTGCTGACCTACGGTTCCTCGGAGACTGCGGGTGGCATGGTCTACGACGGCCGCGCTCTCCCCGGAACCGAGGTGGCGATCGACGACGAGTCCGGTCGGATCCTCCTGTCCGGCCCGACCGTCGCCGACGGATACTGCAATGTCTCGGGAGCGGTCGAGGACGATGCCTTCCCCTCGGCCGGCACCTTCCGCACCAGCGATCTCGGGACCGTCAACGACGGCATCCTTACCGTACGGGGCCGCGCCGACGGCGCGATCAACAGCGGCGGCATGAAGATCCTCCCGGAGGACGTGGAATCCGCACTTGATGAACTCGGATACACGTCCTGCGTGGTCGGACTCCCCGATACCGACTGGGGCGAGATCGTCACCGCTCTGGTCGAGTTCCCCGATGACGTCCCGGCGGAACGGACCGCCCAACTGCGTACCGTCATGAAGGACGCCGGTCTCCCGGCGCACCTCGTACCGCGTCGTCTCCTCACCACCCGACGCCTTCCCACGACCGGCCCCGGCAAGATCGACCGCCGGGCGGTCCGTGAGGAACTCCGGACTAGGCTGGAACCCTGAAAAGCTGAAGGCACCCCGTCAGGAGACCCCTTTGTCCGAGAACACCGCCACCGCCGGCGACTGGTTGACCGGCGCACGCCCACACACCTGGGCAAATGCCGTCGCCCCGGTCCTGGCCGGTACAGCCGCCGCCGTGTACGACGGACAGGCATCCTGGACCAGGGCCCTTCTGGCGGCGGTGGTTGCCATGGCCCTGATCATCGGCGTGAACTACGCCAACGACTACTCCGACGGAATCCGCGGTACCGATGACGACCGCACCGGTCCCCTGCGACTGACGGGCTCCGGGCTCGTCCCGCCGGAACGGGTGAAGTACGCGGCGTTCCTGAGCTTCGCCGTCGCCGGAGTGGCGGGAGTCATCCTGTCGCTGCTCTCCTCGTGGTGGCTGATCCTCATCGGTGCACTGTGCATCCTCGGTGCCTGGTTCTACACCGGTGGGAAGAACCCCTACGGATACCGCGGCCTGGGAGAGGTCGCCGTCTTCGTGTTCTTCGGACTCGTTGCCGTGACCGGTACCGAGTTCACCCAGTCCGGCACGGTCAGCTGGGTCGGGCTACTGCTGGCCGTGGGTGTCGGAAGTTTGTCGGCGTCGGTGAACCTGGTCAACAACCTCCGCGACATCCCCACCGACAAAGAGGCCGGGAAGACAACCCTTGCCGTGATCCTCGGTGACCGTCTGACCCGCGTCCTGTACGTGGTCCTGGTGCTGGTGTCCGTGGTCGTCACCGTGGCGGTGTCTGCCGCCGGCATCGCTGCACTGATCTCCCTGGCCGCGGTACCCCTGTTGTTCGTGGCTGCGCTCCCCGTGGTGAGAGGAGCGACCGGCAAGGAGCTCATTCCCGTCCTGGGGTTGACCGGACGCGGAATGCTTGTCTGGGCACTCGCGATGTTCATCGCGATGCTGCTGGGGTGATCAGCAGCGGGCATCCGTCGGTGTCACCCCTCCGGGTACTGACGGAGCAACCCCGCAGGTCGCTCACGCCGACCTACGGGGTTGCTCACTGCCCGGAGTTTTGTTGACCGGGTCCGTTCACGGCAAGGGCCCAGCCGCCGATTCGGCAGTCAGTCGAGTCGCTCCTCGAGCTGCGCCCGCATCTGCTCCTTGTGCGCCCGGCGCCCGGCGTCGCGGATCGCGATCTGTTCGTTGACACGCAACCGCAACCTCTTGAACAGCAGCATCGACAGAGGCAGTGCCACGATCAACGCCAGGAGTGCACTCATCAGCAGGGGGAAAGACTGCCCCATACCGAGCAGAACGGCCACCGACTGAATGATGACCGTCAACACGACGAACACCAGCAGGCGCGCGAGACCGTAGAGGGCGATGTCACGCCATGCGCCTGCGGGAAGCCGTCCCGGCTTCAGGTCCGGGCCGCCTACGTTTTCTGAACTGGTGCTGTTCTCGTCCACGACGACCACCTTACGACCCGTCGTGACACAGCCCCAAACCTCTCGCATCCCGCGTTCGCTCTCGGCGATGAACCCTATTCACGCCCCGTGATCGACTCCACGCCGCGAGGTGGTTAGCATGGGGGAAGACACGTCGGTCCGACACCGACCACCCCTACGCCGACAGGAGGTCGACAACAATGGGACGTCTAGTGATCGTTGTGCTCGTCATCGTCACAGTCATCGTGCTGTGGAAGGCGTTCGGGCCGAAGACGTGGAACAACACGTCACGTACCCCGCAGAACACTCAGTTCCCGTCGCTGGGCCGCCAGAAGAACCAGACCACCAAGACAAAGGGGCCGGACGACGACCCCGATTTCCTGTGGAACATCAAGAAAGAACGCTTCAAAGCCCAGCGCGAGGCCGAACGACGCGAGCAGGAGGCGGTGGAACGCGCCCGGCGCGGTGAGCACTGGAAGTCTGGGGAACACGGGGAGCAGGGCGAGTCCGGAAAAAAGGACAACAGCACTCCTCCCGCCGCATCACCCGAGTCCACGGACACGAATCCCGGCAAGGGACAGTCTGACGGTAAGGGAGCCCGAGGCAGCCAGGGGGACCCGGGGCACCAGGAAAAGAAGGACGGCGAGAACGGCGCCCAGGGGTAGCCCTCCTCAGACCTCTTTTCCGCGCCGCAGCAGCGTCCGGAGGTAAGCGGCGTACGCCGAGGACCCGTGAGCATCGGCCCGCTGGGCGAGCTCGTCGTCCGTCAGGTATCCCATCCGCCAGGCGACTTCCTCGGGGCAGCCGATCTTGAGGCCCTGGCGTTCCTCGATCGTGCGCACGAAGTCACCCGCGGCCATGAGGTTGTCGACGGTGCCTGTGTCCAACCAGGCCGTTCCACGCGGGAGGATGTCTACCTGAAGTTCCCCACGCTCCAGGTAGGCCCGGTTGACGTCGGTGATCTCGAGTTCGCCACGGGCCGAGGGCTCGAGCGTCCTGGCGACGTCGACCACGTCCGGCGCATAGAAGTACAGGCCGGGCACCGCGAAATGGGACTGCGGATCCTCGGGTTTCTCCTCCAGCGACGTCGCCGTCCCGGCCTCGTCGAAATCGACCACGCCGTACGCCGAAGGATCCGCGACCCAGTACGCGAAGATCGCTCCTCCCTTGACGTCATGGAAACGACGCAGCTGGGAGCCGAGCCCGGCACCGTAGAAGATGTTGTCGCCGAGCACCAGGCGACCGGTTCGTCACCGATGAAATCCGCACCCAGGACGAACGCCTCGGCCAGACCGTTGGGCGCGTCCTGCACGGTGTACTCGACACTGACACCGAACTGCGAACCGTCACCGAGCAGCCGCCGGAACTGGTCATTGTCCTCGGGGGTGGTGATGACAAGTATCTCTCGGATTCCCGCCAGCATCAGGTACTCAGCGGGTAGTAGATCATCGGCTTGTCGTAGACGGGGACAAGCTGCTTGGACACCCCGAGAGTGATGGGCCGCAACCTGGACCCGGTACCACCAGCCAGGATGATGCCGCGCATCACTCACCTTCCCAGTTCTCGGCGTCACTCTGCGCCTGCTCCCACGCCAGCCGCAACTCCTTCTCCCAGCCGCGGCACTCATTCCAGGACGGAAGCGCCAGGCCACCACGCTCGAATTCCGCGACGGTGGGCGCTGCGCGGTCCTTGTCCGAGAGCACCACGTCTCCGGTGTCCCCGGCGACACCGTGTGCCCCCCAGTCGATGCCGAGCGCGGGATCAAGGGGGTTGACGGCATGCTCGGCACCGGGGTCGTAGCCTTCAGAGACGAGGTAGCTCACCGTCGCCTCCCCCGTCCCTGCCGGGACACCGAAGGCGTGGCCGACGCCGATCGGGATGTAGACGCCCGTGCGGTTGTCCGCAGAGAGCTCCACGACCACGTGCTTCATGAAGGTGGGCGAACCACGCCGGAGGTCCACGAGAACATCGACGATGCGCCCCGCCACACACGTGACGTACTTCGCCTGCCCCGGGGGAACGTCAGCGAAGTGGACTCCACGGATCACGCCGTCCCGTGACGTCGACAGGTTCGCCTGTGGCACGTCGAGAGGATGTCCGAGCTTCTCGGCGACGATGTCTGCACGGAACCATTCGTGGAAGGTGCCACGATCGTCTCCGAAGACGCGGGGTTCGGCGACCCAGGCGCCCGGAATCTCGAGGTCGGTGATGTCATGCATGCCCACCACCATAACGTCACGAGGTCATCGAGGGTACGGCAGAGCCCTCAGGCACGGTGTCGCCAGGACATTCCCAGCTACTTTATCTTGAAACATATATCTTTCTGTCTGTAATGTCGTTGTGATGAACAAAGTGCGACTAGGGAAGGTCGTGGCCCGCGCCACGAAACCACTCACGCCTGCCCTGAGAAAACTGACCACCCCCCTGACCCCCACCGACTACGCCGGCCTCTTCGATCCCCTCCGTGGCAGGGAGGTACGGGGCCGCATCATGGCGGTCTCCCGCGACGGCGGTTACACCACGCTCACCATCTCACCGGGCCCCGGCATGACGGGTGCCTTCCACGCCGGCCAGTTCATCGGCCTCGGCCTGGACATCGACGGCCGGTGGCGCTGGCGCTGCTACTCCCTGACGAATGCTCCGGTGCGTGCCGGCCACGGCCGGTCGCGCACCCTGACCGTCACCGTCAAGCCTGTACCGGGAGGAGAAGTCTCAGGTCACCTCGCCGAGTACGCCACCGTCGGACAGATCATCCGGTTGACTGCCCCCGGCGGCGACTTCCATCTGCCGTCACCTGTGCCGGACCGGTTACTCTTCATCACCGCCGGCGCGGGCATCACCCCGGTCATGTCGATGGTGCGGTGGATCCGTGAAGAGCACACCCCGGACACCTGGCCCGACGTCGTCCACATTCACAGTGAGCGCGGCCCCCGACCTCCCGAGCCCTTCGCCGACGAGCTCGACGACCTTCACGCACAGACCCCGTCCTACCGGCTGATCACGTGGAACTCCTCCCGCGACGGACGGCTGGGGGTGGAGAACGTGACGGCCGCGGTCCCGGACTGGGAGTCCCGCGAGGCGTTCGCCTGTGGCCCCGGCCCCCTGCTCGAGGCCCTCACCGAGGCCATCCCCGACATCCACACCGAAACGTTCCACGCACAGGGCGCGGCGTCCGGCAACGCCGGTGCCTCGCCCGACCCTGCGGATCTCGGTGGCGACATCGAGTTCGGTGACACCGGTGTCGTCACCACCTCCACAGGGTCGACGACCATCCTCGACGCAGCCGAGAACTGCGGCATCAGTCTGGTGCACGGCTGCCGCATGGGAATCTGCCGGACGTGCGTCACCCCCATCACCGACGGCACCGCCGTGGACCTGAGAGACGGTGCCACCTACGGCCCCGGTGAACAGATCCGCACCTGCTGCAGCGTCCCGTCGGGCTACCTCCACATCGCCGGCAGCTGACCGGTACACCAGCTGCACCAACGAGCCCCCTCTACCACCAAAGGAGCGACGACACATGGCCGTCCAGGACATCACCGCCTACGCCCACCTGTCGGACGACGACGTCCGCGACATCGGTCGCCGTCTGTCCGCGATCGAGAAAGCCCACCGGGAGTCCCTCGGTGGCAAGGACGCCGACTACATCAAGTCCCTCATCCGTACCCAGCGGGCGCTGGACCTGATCGCCCGCATCGCCACCGCCACCTCCTCCACGGTGGCTGTGCCCGCGGGCATGATGCTCGGTCTGGCGAAGATCCTCGAGAACCTCGAGATCGGCCACAACGTGATGCACGGGCAGTGGGACTGGATGAACGACCCCGAGATCCACTCCTCCACCTGGGAGTGGGACAACACCGGCCCCTCGTCGGGCTGGAAGCACTCCCACAACGTGGTCCACCACACCTACACCAACATCATCGGCATGGACAATGACGTGGGATACGGCATCCTGCGGGTCACCCGGGACCGCAAGTGGACACCCCAGGCACTGATGCAGCCGCTGATCAACGTGGTGCTGGCCAGCCTGTTCGAACTCGCCGTCGGCTTCTACGACGTGGAACTGGGCCGGTACTTCACCGGCAGCCAGAGTTGGGAGGAGACCAAGCCCCGCCTGCTCGACGCTCTCGCGAAAACCGGCCGGCAGTTCGGCAAGGACTACATCGGCTTCCCGGCGATCGCCGCCGCCACCGGGTACCTCTTCCCGGGGACGAAGAACGGCCGGAAGCTCTCCCGCGCCGCAGGTGCGAAGCGTCGGGCCGGCGCCGCACTAAAGACCGCCCTGATGGCGAACCTCACACGCAACGTGTGGGCCTACGCCGTCATCTTCTGTGGCCACTTCCCCGACGACGTCGAAACCTTCACCCGACGCACTCTCAGTGAAGAGACACAGGACGAATGGTACCTGCGCCAGATGCTCGGCTCGGCGAACTTCCGTGGAGGACCCGTCCTGTCGGTCCTGTCGGGCAACCTGAACTACCAGATCGAGCACCACCTCTTCCCCGACATGCCGTCGAACCACCTCGCAGAGATCAGCAAGGAGGTCGAGAGCATCGCCGACGAGTACGGCCTGCCCTACAACACCGACAGCTTCCCGAAACAGTTGATGCAGGTTCAGCGCACACTGCTGAAACTCTCGCTCCCCAACTCCATGCTGCGGGCCGACGCCTCCAATGCGCCCGAGGTACGGTCGGACGCCGCATTCACCGCCAACCCGGACATCGCAGAGCAGACCGGACCCCGGCAGTTGAAGAAGGGCCTGGCCCTGCTGAAGAAGGCCCGGCCGACCTTCCTGGCCTGACGCTCGCGAGCGTCAGTTCCAGCGGATCGGTTCGATTTCCGTCGGCTCCGACTCATCGGGTGACTCTGGCGTATCAGCCAAGTCATAGGTGAAGGCCAGGCCGGTGGGGTTGATGCCGCGGGTCTTCTGCTTGTCGACGTAACTGAGAACCGCGGCCCCGTAGGTCGCGTCCTCGTCGATGTCGGCGAGGCTGGACGGCAGAAGGTCCTGTTCATCCACGCCGCACGTCCCCGGGTCAGCGCGCTCGATGACATTGGCACCCGTGCCCTCGTCATCGGCAGGCACGAGCTCCGGCGCAGCGACGGTCGCAGAGTCCCGGTCGTCGGCCGTCGCGCCTCCCCCGAGGAATGCGAGTGTGTAGGTGAGGCAGACGAACTCCTCCACATCGTCACTGCCCTCCGTCAGAGGTACCTCGTCGGCGTCGAGAGTGTCTGACCCCGTGGCAGTGACCTTCCAGAACTGCAGAGGACCCGGGGCAGCAGAGTCGTCGTCCACGGGACGCTGACTGACGACATAAGCGGCGTCACCGAAATCCAGTTCGGTGCCCGGGCGGGTGGGCCGGAACCCCTCCGGTGCCCCGTCCAGGTCACGTTCCGAGATCAGCTCGTTCCCCCCGTCACCGTCGTCCCGCACACCCTCCACATCACCGGCGTCACCAGCGTTACTGCCCGCCGGACCCTCGCTGCTTTCAGCGCCACCGGTCGCGCCGTCCCCCACCGAGCAGCCGGCAAGAACGACGGCCGAGACGGTCACTCCGGCGACCAGCGCACGTCTCCACTTCTGTGAAACAGTCATGCCCACGAGGATAGTGCAGCCGGAAGCCGTGCTCAGCGCCAGACCACTCGGCCGGTGTGCAACGGGTCGAGGTCAGATCCTTCAGCCTGAAAGAGAAAGCGGACTCCTGCAGGTTTGCGCGCTGCGCCGGATCCGTCGTTACGGACGCATCCCAGCACGGCTCCACGGTATGTCCTGCCTTCGACGAGCTTGTCGAGATCACCGGGGACCATGTCCGCCGGGTCGACCCCACCGTGCAGTTCTGCGGAGTACAACAACGGATCCACGGCGTTACCGGCGGCATCCGTGGCAATCAGCACCGGAACCGCTACTGCGGACTGGAGAACGGGGTTGCCGTCGCCGCCGTCGCCGAGGAACGTTATATCGTACGGGGTCAGGATGTAGTGGTCGACCTCATCCGGCGCAGGATTGACGCCCGCGCCGAAAACACTCCCCAGGTCCGTGTCTTCGGGAGCGACCGTGCGGGGACAACCGGTGGAAATCTCCCAGTACAGCGTCGGGCCCTGCGGGAGTCGGGTGAGCACCTCCGCGGACTGGCCATGCGCCAGGGTCGTGCCAGGCACGGTGAGGGCAAAGTCTGCCGGCGGGTTGGGCAGGACGACGGCCTCGTCGCCGATCTGGTAGCCGTCAGCAGGCTGGGCGCCCGCCAGGCGCGGCACCGCTGCACCGCTCAGGAGAAGCGTGCGCCACGTGCGACGGGCGGACGGAACAGTGACTACTCGGGACATGGTCATGCTGGTGATCCTTTCCCCGGTGTGGCGCCGGGTGAGGCAGTGGAGACTTACATCGGTCAACCTACCCTTATTTATGTTCGCGAAAGCGACGATCTGGAACAATCGCTCCGGGAAACCCGGCCGCGACAGCATGTGTCGCAGCTCACAACCATTTTTCACTACCCCCGAACATCACCCCCGATACAGGTCAGTCAATGACCTGTTCCGTATCCCGGTAGGTCTCCTCCGCATCTTTCCGACTGACTTCCCACCAGGAGCGGTTGTCCCGGTACCACTGCACCGTATCCGCCAACCCGGCAGCGAAATCGGTGTACCGGGGCTCCCATCCCAGCGCCTCGACGGACGACGGGTCTATCGCATATCGACGGTCATGCCCCGGCCGGTCAGTCACGTGGATGACGTCCCCCGGGTCCCGGTCGAACAACTGCAGGAGCGTCTCCACGCACTGCCTGTTCGACCTCTCGCCGTCGGCACCGATGAGATACGTCTCCCCCGGTACGCCGCGATCCAGGATCGTCCAGACAGCATCGTTGTGGTCATCGACGTGGATCCAGTCCCGGACATTGTCTCCCGCGCCGTACAGGCGCGGACTCTCCCCGTTGATGAGGCCGGTGATCTGACGAGGCAGGAACTTCTCCGGATGTTGACGCGGCCCGTAGTTGTTCGAGCAGTTCGAGATCGTCGCGCTGAGACCGTGACTACGCACGAACGCCCGCACCAGATGGTCGGCGGACGCCTTCGACGCGGAATACACCGACGACGGCATGTAGGGGGTGTCCACGGTGAAGCGGGCTCCACTGTCAAGCGGGAGATCGCCGAAGACCTCGTCCGTGGAGATGTGGTGCAGATGGACACCGTGACGGACACATGCATCGGCGACAACCCCGGTGCCCTCGGTGTTGGTGCGTACGAAACGCAACGGATCCCGCAGAGCGTTGTCGTTGTGACTCTCCGCCGCGAAATGCACCACGGCGGCATCACCGCCCTCGGCCGTCGCCGCCCTGCGCACCTCCGAAAGAAGGTCGTCCACCAGCCCCGTGTCACAGACGTCACCCACCACGACGCTGACGCCGCTCTCCGTGACCCCCGCGAGGTTGGCGGGGTTCGCCGCGTAGGTCATGGCATCCAGCACGGTGATCCGGACATCCGGCCGGGTCGCGAGAGTGCGGTGGACGAAATTGGCCCCGATAAAACCGGCACCGCCGGTCACCAGCAGGTGGGTGATCCGGCGGTCAGGATGGTGCGGCATGTCAGTTCAGTCCGGCGTAGGAGTGCAGACCGGAGATGACGATGTTGATGAAGAAGAGGTTGAAGACCATCGTGGCGAATGCGAGGACGTTGATCCACGCGGCAGGCTTGCCACGCATGCCCGGCGTCGCGCGGGCATGCAGGTAAGCGGCGTAGAGGATCCAGGTGATCAGGGAGACGGTCTCCTTGGGGTCCCAGCCCCAGAAACGACCCCAGGCGAAGTGTGCCCACGTCGCGCCGAAGACCACACCGAGTCCGAAGACCGGGAGTGTCCAGATCGCCGCCCGGTAGGCCAGGGCATCCAGTTTGGAGGCGTCCGGCAACGGGACGGCGATCGCGCCGAAGAACCCCTTCTCCTGACCCTTCGGCTGGGCGCGCCGGAGCAGGTAGAGCAGTGACGCCATGCCCGAGACCAGACCGATACCACCGCCGATCGAGACCACCGAGACATGGATCCAGTACCAGTAGGAGTTCAGGGACGGCACGAGTGGGGCGACGTCAGCGTAGAGCTCCGTGCCGGCGTAGAACATCAGGACCAGGATCGGGGTGAGAATCCACGGCCACAGCACACGCATGGCCTTCCGCCGGAGGACGTAGCAGGCGATGACCATCGACACGCCCGAGACCACAGAGACGTACTCGAACAGGTTTCCCCAGGGGAAACGCTGCGCAGCCAGTCCACGTGTCACGAGGAAGAGCAGGTGCATCGCCACACCCAGCCAGATCACGGCCTGGGCCATGCCACCCCACTGGTCCGTCCGGCGGAACTTCTTCCGCAAGGCATCGACCTGGAAGTTCTTCGGCAGATCCTCTTCCGAGAGCGAGCCCGTGGCAATACCCGAGACGTCGTGGCTGCCACCGTCGACGGCATCCTTGTCGACACCGGTCGCGGGGCCGGGGCCGTCTGCCGGAGCCGATCCTGCTGCAGCGACCGCCACCTTCTCCTTGGCACGCTCGGCCTTGTTCTCGCCGAGGATACGGGCGCGCTCACGGCGAGCTTCCGTCGCCGAACGCAGCATCCCGTAGAAGATGAGGGAGATGGCGAGGCCAATCAAGTACAGACCCGCGGTCGTGGCGAACGCCAGGTCGGAAAAATTCGCCAGGCCCTCGTTGGCGTCGTGGATGTCCATCCGTCAGTTCCTCCGTCGATTATGACTGGACCGTAACTCGGCCCACGTTACTGCGCACCTGTAGCGAAAACCAAAAGTGAGCTGGGGTTTAGCGTTCCTCAGGTCGATCCTGTGTGCCACCGTCCTCTGTATCGCTGCTGTCAGCGAGCTCACCCGATGAGACCTCGCGGTCCAGTTCGCGTTGAAGCTCGTCCTCCCAGTCCTCCCATTCACTGTCAGTCTGGTCGAACTCCTCGTCGAGCTCTTCCTCATCCAGTTGAAGCAGTTCCTCGGACACGCGGTTGAACTCACGACCCCATCCGGCCGAATCAGTCCGTGCCAGTCCTGCGATCTGCAGCTGGGAGGTGCCGTCACCGTTGTCGGTGACCCGCACCCAGAAGCGGCGACGCTTGATGGTGAGGGACCCGACCAGGCTGACCAGCATCAGCACGGCGAACCCGAGCACGAAGGGTGTCGTCGGATCTCTGCTGACCTGCAGGTTCACGAACCTCTTGGCACCGTCGAAGGTGATCTCCGTGCCGTCGTCGAGGGTGACCGACTCCCCCTCCATGAGATTGACCCGGTCCAGTTTCTGCAAGGCACCACTGTGTAGCTGGTTGGAGTCCAGCGAGAAGATGTCCTGTCCGGTCCCCGCATCCAGTCCCGTGTCGCCCCGGTAGATGTCGATGGCGACAGCAGGATCCAGCAGGTCGGGGTGCGACGAGGTCAGCAGGGAGTCGTTCTCGCCCGAAAATTCTGCCGTCGGAGCGAAGAGCCCCTGGATCGCCAGCTGATTCTGCCGTCGGTCGTAGAGGTCCTCGTACATTCCCGCCGGCGGGTCCATCTTGATCGCACCGGACGACAGGAAGTAGGTCAGGTCATCCGGACGGAACTGGATGGTCTCGGTCCGGGTCTCCCCGTCCGGCCAGGTGACCGTGAAGGTCGGCGCGTAGCCACGCCCCTGGAGGTAGACGAGGTCTCCGTCGACGTTGAGAGGATGGTTCACCTGCAGTTGAGTATGGTCCCACTCGTCGGTGGGCAGCATCGCGTCCTCGCCCTCGGCGTAGTCGACGTCCGAGGAGAAGTGGGTCGCCTGACCGTCTGCGGTGTATTCCGCATCGAAGTTCTTCACGTTCACGCAGAACGGAGTCAGGGTGGTGCCGTCGAAGAGAGGGCCGTGACGCATCGAGTCGAAGTTCGCGACAGCAGAGTTGCAGAACTGTGAGCTTGCGGAATCCGTACCCGCGATGACGATGACCTGGCCCTCGTAGTAGACAAGTCGTCCCGCCATGACGGCGACCAGGATACCGACCAGCGACAGGTGGAACACCAGGTTGGACGCCTCGCGGAGGTAACCCCGCTCCGCAGCGAACGACCACTTCCCGGCACGGTCGTCCGCGGCCTCGGTGGCCCCGCCCCGCCACTTGCGGAATCGTCGGGTCACCTGTTCCTGGACGTCCTCCGCGGGGGTCTCGACCGTCCCCTCCACAAAATTCGGCATACGGGTCAACCGTTTCGGAGCTGACGGCGGACGCGTCCGCAGGGCCTTGTAGTGGTCCCAGCTGCGCGGGAGGATGCATCCGATCAGGGAGAGGAAGAGAAGGACGTAGATCGCTGCGAACCACGGCGAGCTGAAGACGTCGAACAGTCCGAGTTTGTCGTAGATCTCACCGATCCGACCGTTGTTCTCGATGTACTCCGTGACATTGCCCGCGTTCAGGGAACGCTGCGGCAGCAACGCACCGGGAACGGCGCCGAGAGCGAGGAGGAACAGCAGGACCAGTGCCGTCCGCATACGGGTCAGCCATTGCCAGGCCCGTTTCGGCAGACGCAGGAACCAGCGGATCATGGAAACCTTTCGGGAGAGGAACTCGGGTGAAGCCTAGATCGGCAGCGTGGTGTCGGAGACCAGACCTTGACGGATCCAGTCGATGAACAGTGCCCACTGGCCGGAGACCAGCAGAATGCCGACGATGATCAGCAGGGCACCGCCGATGAGCTGGATGGTGCGGGAGTGCCTCCGCAGCCAGCCGACCCCACGCAGAGCCTTGGCGGAGCCCAGGGCGACAAGTATGAACGGTAGTCCCAGGCCCAGGCAGTAGGAAATGATCAGGATGACCCCCCGTGCCGCGGTCATGCCCTCAGTACCGGCGGACACGGAGATGATCGCTGCGAGGGTCGGCCCCAGGCAGGGAGTCCACCCCAGGGCGAAGACCCCCCCGAGCAGCGGTGCACCCGCGAGGGTGGACCACCGCTTGGGCGCCATGCGGGTGTCGTTCTGCAACGGGCGGATGAACCCCATGAACACGATGCCCATGATGATCGTCACCACCCCGCCGACGCGCATGAGCGTTTCCTGGTTGATCATCAACGCGCTGATCGCGCCGAAGACGGTCGCCGTCGCGAGGACGAAGACCACGGTGAAACCTGCCACGAACAACAGTGCCGCACCGCCTGCCCTGCCCCGGCGTCCGGTCACCACGGTGCCTTCCCGGGTGTACTCCGTGTCCGCGCCGACGACTCCGGCGAGATAGGAGACGTATCCCGGAACCAACGGGATCACGCACGGGGAGGCGAATGAGACCAGGCCGGCGACCGCCGCGGCAGCCAGGGCCAGGAGGATCGGCCCGGTGGTCACCGCCTCGGAGAACGCGGTTCCGAGATCACTCATCGTTCAGCAACGGCTCCACGGCCGCCCACAGCTCGTCATCGTTGATCTCGCGGAGGAAGACCTTCGCGGGACGGTGCTGCTTGTCCAAGACGATGGTCGTCGGGATGACAGACGCCGGCAGGCCGCCCAGCGCGAGCGCGGACTTGAACGGCGGGTCGTAGATGGAGGGGTAGGTGATCCCGTTGTCCGTGACGAAGTCGCGGGCCTTGTCTGCCACGGAGTCACGGACATTGATACCGAGGATGGTCCCGCGACCGTCGTCCTCGAACTTCTCCTGGACGCGCTGCAGGTCGTCGGCCTCACTGCGGCACGGGCCGCACCACTGCCCCCAGGAGTTCAGGACGACCACCTGGTCCTCGTAGTCCTCCAGGGCGATCGTCTGCTCCGGCTCCATCAACGACTCGCCCTGGAGGTTTCCCACAGGCTCACGGTCGCCCTCGTCGTAGGTGATCTCGGTCTGGCCGCCCGGGGAGACGAATTCGAAGGTACCCCCGTCAACGACGGCATCCGTCCCGGCGGTGTTGTCCTCACCACATGCTGACACGGCCAACGCCAGTGACGCGGCGATCACAGCGGCAGCCACCCGTCGTCCCTGTTGCTTCACGTTCATCACCGGATCAGATCTCCTGCGCAGGCTCCGAATAGACCATGTCGACAAGGTCGTCGCCCTCGAAGACCAGCGACGTCACCGACGCAAGTTCGCACCGGCGCGCCGCCGGGTTATGCCTCAGCGGCAGTCCCTGGACATCCCGCTGGACGCAGACGATGGGAAGCTGGTGGGTCACACACACGGCTTCACCGCCCTCCGCCCCCCGGCGGGCACGGTCGACGGCACGCCACATACGGTCGAGGATCTCGGTGTACGGCTCGCCCCAGCTCGGAACGCCGGGGTTCTTCAGCATCGGCCACCGCTTCGGATTCCACAGGGCCGAACGGACACCCTTGATGTGGAGACCCTCCAGGTCATTTCCGGCCTCGAGGAGGTCTTCGTCCACCTGCGGCGCAATTCCGACGGTCTCCGCCAACGGGGCCACGGTCTCGCGGGCACGTTCCAGCGGGGAGGACACGACGTAACTGACGTCATGATCGGACAGGTCAGCGGCGACCGCGGCGGCCATCTGACGGCCGCGGACACTGAGGTGCCAGTCGGGCAGACGACCGTAGAGGATGCGGTCGGGGTTGTGGACCTCCCCGTGACGGACGAGGTGGACGATCGTTGTCATGGTGTCTGACACTACCCGGCATGGTGCTCAGCTCATAAGTGAACAGCTCCCCGGCCGCGGTGTGGTGAATGACAGTCACCATCTGTAGGCATGCTAGCCTACCCTCATGACTTTCATTCTCCGCCGCACAGAGCGCCGCACACTGGCCGCCGTCGCGGTGTCCTGCCTCACCACCGCACTCCTCGTCGCCTGTTCCTCCGGTTCAGACGACGCGTCCCAGGACAACCGGGACGACGCGTTCACCCCGACCACCATCACCCATGCGCTCGGCGAAGCTGAGATCACCTCGAAGCCCGAACGTGTCGTCACATTGGGCCAGGGGTCCGCCGAGACCGCCATCGCGCTCGGAGTCACGCCGGTCGGTACCGAGAGCTACGAGTGGGGCGCCGACGATTCAGGGCAACTTCCGTGGATCCGGGAGGCAGTCGAAGAGGAGGGCGGGGAACTCCCCGAACTCATCACCGGGGGTGAGGAGGTCAGCGCCGAGGAAATCGCGGCGCTGGACCCCGATCTGGTCCTGGCACCGTGGTCCGGCATGACCCAGGACCAGTACGACCAGATCAGCGCCGTCGCCCCCACCGTCGCCTACCCCGAACATCCGTGGACCATCGACTGGGAAGACCAGATCACCACCATCGCCACCGCGCTCGGCGAACCCGACCGTGCCGAGGACCTCATCAACGGCATCGAGGACGACTTCGCCGCCGTCCGTGACGACCACCCTGAATTCGCGGACCACGACTTCGCGTTCATCTACAACCAGGGCCCCGCCCAGAACATGGGGGTCTTCCTGCCGTCCGAGCAACGTGCGGCGATGGTCGCCAACCTGGGTCTGAAGACAGCGCCCGTCGTCGAGGAGATGAAGGACGACGAGGTCGTCGGCACCGACTCCGCCCAGTTCAGCCTTGAGGACGCCGACCGGCTCAATGACGTCGACCTGATCTTCACCTTCTACTCCGACGACGCCAACCGCCGGGAGATGCACGACAACCCGGTCTACGGCAACGTCACGGCAATACGCGACGGCGCCGAGGTCGCCCCCACCGACCAGTCCTTCGTGACCGCGTCGTCGATGATCAACCCCCTCACCGTCCCCTGGACCCTGGAGCGCTATGTCCCGATGATCGAGGAAGCGCTCTCCTAGGAATCCAACTACGGAGACGGACTACGCAGCCCACGCTGGCTAAACTGCTAGGCTACTGTCGCCGCCGCAGCCGCCTTGGCAGCCGGAACCAGGGCGGACTCGATGCGCTGGAAGTCGTCATCGGTCAACGCGGTGGACACGAACCAGGTCTCGAAGACGC
This sequence comes from Corynebacterium sp. CNJ-954, assembly GCF_001942345.1. Classification (GTDB taxonomy): domain Bacteria; phylum Actinomycetota; class Actinomycetes; order Mycobacteriales; family Mycobacteriaceae; genus Corynebacterium. The sequence continues at coordinate 262,890 of NZ_MKKI01000022.1, read as the reverse complement.
TCGGCGGCGCGAACACCCCGTTGTCGAGCAGCGCGTGGAAGAACGGTGCATAGCGGAACGTGTCCGCCGCCTGCATCTCGGCGAAGTTGTGCCCCTGGCCCTCGGCGAACCTGATCGAGAGCATCGTGGTGGCCCGCTGCATGTGGTGTGCCACGCCCTCACTCGACAACGCCTCGCTGATCAGTGACGACAACCGGTCGGCGTTGCTCTGCAACGTCGTGTAGGTCGACTCGTCCGCCAGACGCAGCGACGCCAGGCCCGATGCCGTGGCGACCGGGTTCCCCGACAACGTCCCCGCCTGGTACACCGGTCCCTCCGGGGCGAGCATGTCCATGATCTCGGCCCGCCCGCCAAACGCTGCGGCCGGCATCCCGCCGGACACGACCTTGCCGAACGTGGTCAGGTCACCGGCCACCCCGTCCACCCCGAACCACCCGGAACGTGAGGTGCGGAAACCTGTCATGACCTCGTCGAGGATCAACAGTGCGCCGTCAGCGTGGGCGATCTCCTTCAGGGTGGCGTTGAACCCGTCCTGTGGATGCACCGTACCCATGTTGCCTGCACTGGCCTCCGCGATGACCGCGGCGATCTGACCGGGATTGTCGGCGAAGGCCGCCCGGACGGCATCAAGGTCGTTGTAGTCCACGACGATCGTCTCTGCCGCAGCGGACGCGGTGATCCCCGGCGAATCGGGCAGTCCCAGGGTCGCGACACCGGATCCCGCAGCCACCAGGAGAGAGTCCACGTGCCCGTGGTAGCACCCGTTGAACTTCAGGATCTTGTCCCGGCCGGTGAACCCGCGTGCGAGCCGGACCGCCGACATCGTCGCCTCTGTTCCGGAGTTCACCAACCGGACCCGCTCCACACTGGTGCGGTCGATGATCTCCTGGGCGAGCTCCGTCTCGGCGAGGGTCGGCGCACCGAAGGACAGCCCCTTCCCGGCCGCTTCACGAACCGCCTCGACCACTGCGGGATGGGCGTTTCCGTGAAGCATCGGCCCCCAGGAACAGATCAGGTCAACGTAGTCGTTCCCGTCGATGTCGGTGAGCCTCGACCCTGCCGCAGAGGCGATGAACGGTGCGGTCCCACCGACCGAGCCGAATGCGCGTACCGGCGAGTTCACGCCGCCGGGGGTGACACCCCTCGCCCGGTCCATCGCCGCCGAGCTGTTCGTCCGTCCACTCATCTGCCACTCCTTCAGATCGCTTATCCCAACTGCCCCCAGCATAATGACCGGACCGCAGGAGCGGGCCCCCGGGTGAACGGCCGGTCACACAGACGCCTGAGGGTGTTCTGCGGGGCCGACACCGACCCTGGGCGTCCATCCCGGCGCCGTTCCGCGGTACCGGGCCCCACAACGTCTCACCGGGACTGCCAGGGACTCAGATTCTCACCGGCCCAGGCCCGCAGTCTCCCGAGCCGCGTGTCAGGTCGGCTGCCGGGGGCATCTGTCCCCTCCCGTCCGAGGGGGTCACCGATGCTGTAGTCGCGGTGGCTGATCCGCGCCGACCGCCACTCGATCAGCAGGGACGACCCGAGCATCAGGCAGTCGCCAGGAGCGGGTTGAGGAACCCGGACACGGCGAGCACCAGGGCGATGACGTTGTATCCCCAGGCGAGCCAGAGGTTCCAGTCGACGGTGGCGCGGACATGACGGGCCAGATTCACCGATTCCGCCACGACGGCGACATCTTCCCTGATGATCACGACATCGCTGGCTGCGGAATCGAGGCCCCTCGCCTGGCCGTGTTCACCGCCCAGATTGTCCAGCCGGTCCGCAGAGCCCATCAGAATTCCGACGTCGGCGACATCGAGACAGTCCAGGACATCCTGGTCACCGACCATCGCAACGGTGGCGCCCTGGGCGTGCACACTTCGCACCGTCGCGGCCTTGCGCGCGGGGATGATGCCGGCGAGCACCTTGGAGATCCCGATCGAGTCAGCCATCCGACGGGCGACGGGATAGGTGTCCCGCGAGAGCATGTAGGTCTCCACCCCGGCGTCCTCCAGCCAGTGCACGGAGGACTCCGCATCAGGTTTGATGCTGTCGGCGACATTGATGACACCCCGGGCCTTCCCCCGCCAACTGACGACGAGCGGCGCCCCACCGCTGAGGACCGCGTTGGCCAGGGTCGGGTCCTCGAGTTCCGAGAGATCACGGGGGCGCCACAGTTCCGCCTGAACAGGCCGGACGGTCTGCTCCCCGGTCCCCGGGTCAGCGACCGGTAGGTCCACGGTGGCGGTGAAGACGCCCCGGGGGTCGACTTCCACGGGACCGGCCTCCAGCCAGTGCGGCACCTTGTCTCCGCCGGCACCGCTGTCGCGGGACTCACGGTCAGCCCGGACAATCGCCCGTGAGACACCGTGCGGGCTCTCGAGACTCAGCGCACCCGCCACCCGGAGCACCAGTTCGGCGACCTCCCCTTTGGCAGCGGTCACCCCGACGACGTTCATCGGGCCGGTCGTCAACGTCCCGGCGCGGTTGAAGATGATGGTGTCGACCGCCGCGAGACGGTGGACGGTGCCGGTGTCACGCAGCAGCATCCCACCCGAGGCAGCGCGGGCCAGGCCGAGTCGGAGCGCGAGCGTGGTGGACAGGGCCAGGGCGACGGGGGCGACGGAGACCAGGACGGTGAGCGCCGTGGCGACTGCCGCCGTGACGCTCTCCGCTATGGTCAACCAGCCCACCGCCGCGATGACCGCGATAGCCACCGCCCACGGCACCAGCAGCGACGCGGTGCGGGTGGCCAGTTGCTCCAGCCTGTTCTCCTCCCGTTCGGCGGCCGCGATCCACCGTCGCACTGCAGCGATACGGGTCCGCGATCCCGTCCTGTTCACCCTGACCTTCAGCTCACCACCGGTGTTGCGGGATCCCGCGTAGACGCTCGCGCCCACTTCGACAGCGGTCTCCCCCCGTCCGCCGGTGAAGGGACCCGCCTCGACGGTCGACCGACCACCGACCACCTCACCGTCGCAGGGGATCACGGCACCGACGCCGACGATCACGTCGTCGCCGACCCGGACCTCCGTCGACGGGATCTTCCGCTTCACCGGCTTTCCATGGCGTGACTTGCGCACCACGGTGACGTCGCCGGCCCGCTCGACGGACAGCATGTTCAGCGCCAGGAGGGACCGCAGGCGGGTCCGTCGGGAAGCCAGCCGCCCGAACAACAGGAGGATGGTGCAGCCGCAGGCGACGTCGAAGAACACCGCGTCGGTCTGGTACCCCCAGGAGATGAGGATGTTGCCGGAACGCCAGCCGAGGTCACCGGTCGAACCGGTGAGCAACTCCGCCAGCGAATAGAGGTAGGCCAGGAGGATCGCCGCGGAAGAAGCGGCGTCGAGGGCAGGCATCCCCCGTCGCAGTCCACCGAGCATCGCCCGGTGGAACGGCCAGGCGCACCACAGCACGACGGGGGTGGACATCGCCAGGCAGATCCACTGCCAGTAGTCGAACTGCCATTCCGGGAAAAGTTGCAGGACGACGACCGGAAGACCGAAAAGCACCGCAACGAGCAGGCGGGCTCCGGTAATCAGGTTCCGCGCGGTGTAGAGCACCTCGGTACCACCGGTCTGACGCCGCCGTCGCTGGCCGAGTTGGTGGAAGGCTCCACCGGAATGAGGTGTGCGGTCGCGGTTCTCGCGGTGCAGGTGCGCATTGACACTCGTCGGACGGGCACGGGCGAGTCGTTCGGCCCGTCGTCGCAACGATGCCACGGTCAACCAGGAATCCACTCCGGCATCCGTCATGACGTCACGGAGGACGTCGGGCTGCAGGGACTCCGGGGCGGTCACCCAGGCCATGGACGTGGAGTACACCACGCGTGCCTGGACCCCCGGAAGAAGGTTGAGCGCAGCCTCGACCTTCCCCGCCTGTGTCGCCGATCCCAGGTCGCCCAGGTGGAAGGTGAAGGATGTCAGGCGGGCCCCGCCTCTCCCCCGCTGCTCAGGCCCGTCATCGGTGTCATCGTCGGCAGTGAGCCCCACAGCACGGGCTGCCCGACGGGCATCGGCGATAGCCGGGTCACCGCGTCCGAGGGTTCTTCCTGCTCGCCGCCACGCGTGGAATCCCCGCCTGTGGCCGACATCTTGTGCTCCCCCGGACCCGGTGCCGTGTGTCCCGACGTTTCCACAGGTCAGCCCTCCAGCTCCGAGGGGGATTCCCCGAAGAACGTCCGCACGGCGGGACGGTACATCGCCAACGCTCCGAGTGCCATGGCCAGTGCCAGCAACGGCTGCTCCAACCCTCCGACGTTGAAGACCCAGCCGACGAGTGTGAAGCCCATCGCCACAGACGCAGTGATCATGAGCCAACGGCGCCGACGACCGTTGCCGCGCACCAGAGCGGGGATCAGCAGGGCGATCACGAGGGCGGCGAGGATCTGTATCGACCCCACCCACTTCATGTTCGAGGACAAGGTCTCGACGTAGGCCATCTGGTCGGCGTCGTCGACCACCGGACGGTCGGCGGTCCACATCATCGCCCCACTCACCAACAGGCCGACGGCTGCGATGAGGAACAGCACCACCGCCGTCTTCACCGACCCGGGCGTCCCGTCGCCGGGCTTCCAGTACCTGATCGCGCGGTTACGGTCTCCGGGGTCGGAGTTGTGGGAGACCGGGAACATGGTGGGCACGGCTCAACGTCCCCTGTTCTTCTTCTCCTCGGCCTCACGGGCCTTTCGCTTCTTCTTCTCGGCGCGTTCCTTGTCGAGTTCTTCACTCCGCTTGGCCATCTTCTCGGCGTAGGCCTCGATCTCGGCCTTGTCCGGGAGACCGAACCAGTCGGCGTTGTCCGGTCGGGTGATCAGCCAGATGCCGACCACGGCGATGACGCCCGAGATGATCGTGCCCGCACCGACGAGCAGAACCAACGGCGTGGACCCGGTGTCCGGCGGGCTGGAGAACACCTGCAGCAGCGCCATCAGCGCCAGATACACCGACCCCACGCACAGCACCATCCTGCTCCGTACACCGCCCCGGGACACCCGTCTCGTCAGGTACATGCACACGGCCACCGCGACGAGGTTGAACAGGAGGTTCAGGATCGCGGTGCCGGTCACCAGGGTGTCCTCGGAAACACCGTCGGGCAGAGAGACGGAGTCCATCTGCTCGCGCACCTGACTCGTCAGGGCACGCGGGTCCTGCAGGTTCATCACCAGCTGCAGTGCGGCCGTCAGCGCCTGTACGGCGCCGACGATGTACCAGGCGCGGACGCCGTCCCGGACATTCTCGGGTGCGTCCTTGGATGAGGGAGCCAGTCCGTCCGGCCGTCCGACCTTCGGCGGTGTCGGTGAAGTCTGCTGTGTCATATCGTCGACCAGCTTAGTCAACCAATGGTCAGCCGCGCAGCAGGTGGGCAGCTTCGGTCGCCCAGTAGGTCAGGATGATGTCGGCACCGGCGCGTCGGATGCCGGTCAACGAGTCCATGATCGCCGCTTCGCGGTCGATCCACCCGTTCTGTGCCGCGGCGGTGATCATGGAGTACTCACCCGACACCTGGTACGCCGCAACCGGGACGGTGGACATGTCGGCCACCTGACGCAGGATGTCGAGGTGGGGCATCGCCGGTTTGACCATCACCATGTCGGCTCCCTCGGCGATGTCGAGGTCCACCTCCATGAGGGATTCCCGGGCATTGCGCGGATCCTGCTGGTAGGTCTTGCGGTCCCCCTGCAGCGACGAGCCGACCGCTTCGCGGAAAGGACCGTAGAAGGCACCGGCGTACTTGGCGGAGTACGCCAGAATGGACACGTCCTGGAAGCCCGCCTCGTCCAGGGCACGTCGGATCACCGCGATCTGGCCGTCCATCATGCCGGATGGGCTGACGACGTGTGCCCCGGCCTCCGCCTGGGCGACCGCCATGCGTGCGTAGAGCGGCAGCGTCGCGTCGTTGTCGATGACGGTGGTACCGAAACGGTCTTCCGTGAGGACGCCGCAGTGACCGTGGTCGGTGAACTCGTCGAGACAGGTGTCCGCCATGACGATCAGGTCATCACCGAACTCGCGGCGTAGCGCCGACAACCCCCTGTTGAGGACGCCGTCTGCCGCCCATGCCTGGGAACCGGTGGCGTCCTTCGCCTCAGGGGTCGGGACGCCGAAGAGATCGACCGAGCCGACTCCGGCGGTGAGGGCTTCCTCAGCGGTACGCAGCAGGGAGTCCTCGGTGTGTTGCTGGACGCCCGGCATCGCGGAGATGTCACGGGCAGTGTCGATGCCGTCGGCGATGAACATCGGCAGGACCAGCTGGTTGGGCTCCAGGTGGGTCTCGGCCACGAAGTTACGCATCGCCGGCGTGGTGCGGAGGCGACGGGGACGGCGGACGGGGTGCACATCATCAGTCATGGTGCTGATGGTACGCCGGGCGCGGAGGTCGGGATCAGCCCGGCTCTCCCCCGTGACGCCTCCTACTGCCCTGTCGCAGGACGGCGCCGACGACGACGCTTCCGCGGCGGCGGCAGTTGACCGGCGGCGCGGAGCTCGGCCACGTGGTGGGCCAGGGCGTCCACGAGCTCGGGGACACCGGCCACCTCAGGCATGACGTCCACCCGCAGGCCGTGTTCACGCGCCGTCTGGGCGGCCATGGGGCCGATGCAGGCGATGATGGTGCGGGTGTGCGGCTTTCCGGCGATGCCGACCAGGTTCTTCACCGTCGATGACGAGGTGAAGCACACTGCGTCGAAACCACCGGACTTGATCATGTCCCGGACCTCCTGGCTGGGAGGCGCGGCGCGCACCGTGCGGTAGGCGACGACGTCCTCGACCGACCACCCCAGGTCAACGAGCCCGTCGACCAGGGTGTCCGTGGCGATGTCGGCACGCGGAAGCAGGACCCGGTCGACCGGGTCGAGGTCCTCGTCGTACGCCGGGAACACGTCCACCAGTCCCGAGGCGTTGCGGGCGTTGGACTTCGGCAGCAGTTCCGGGGTGATCCCGAGGTCGCGGACGGCCTGGGCGGTCTTCGCGCCTACGGCCGCGACCCGGACACCCGCCAGTGCACGGGCGTCCAGCCCGAACTCGGCGAGTTTCTCCCACACGGCCTTCACCGCGTTGACGGAGGTGAAGACGATCCAGTGGTACCGGCCGTCGACGAGCCCCTTGATCGCACGTTCCATCTGCGCCGGGCTCCTCGGCGGCTCCACCGAGATCGTCGGGACCTCGATCGGAATCGCCCCGTGCGACGCCAACCGGGCGCTCATCGGACCGGCCTGATCCTTCGCCCGCGGCACGAGCACCGTCCACCCGTACAGGGACCGGTTCTCCCACCATGAGTACTTGCTGCGACGACTGGCCTGGGTACCGACGGTGACGACCAGTTCCTGGGGCATCTCCCCTTCCTTGGCCAACGGGCCCGAGGCCGCGACGACGGACTTCAGGGTGTCGAGGGTGACGTCGTAGGAACGCTGCCGGCGCGTCGTGGCGTGCGAGGTGACGGTGACCGGGGTGCTTCCGACGACGTCGCGCCGTTTCAGCTCCGCGGTGATCGTCGGCAGATCCGACGGCCCGGCGGTGAGGATCAGCGGCTTCGGTGCCGCGGCGATACCGTCCCAGTCGACCTCCGATGTCGCATCCGACCTCAGGTCGACCGCGGTGTAGCCGTCGCCGGTGGCGATGCCGGTGTACGCCGGGAGCGCCGAGGCACCGGTCATTCCCGGCACCACCTCGAACTCCACACCGAGCGCCGCGACCTCCTGCAGCTCCATGAGGACGGCGGGGTTGCTCACCGGATTCCCGGCGACGAGCCGGACAACGCTGTGGCCGTGGCGGACGTGGTCGACCATCGCATGTGCGACCTCGGAGGCCTCGACCGGACGGATCTCATCCGGGTCCGGCGTGTCCGGGTAGCTGGCGTAGCCCCCGGCCTCAGCCTCGCGCGCAGCATCCTCCGCGGCGGCGTGTGCTGCCACTGCTTCAGTCGTGTGAGGCGCCGCGTACACGATCTCGGCGGCGGTGACCTCAGCGGGTCGACGGGGCCGACGTCGGGCACCCGCCGCCTTCGCTGCCTCAAGCTCGGCCTCCCACTCCTTCTCTGCGGCGATGCGCTTGTCCTCCGGGACCGGCAGGGCATCGGCGATGATGGCGCGGACGGCCTCGGTGACAGCGGGGTCGACCCAGACGTGGGCGGTGTTTTCGAGGATCTCGCGGGCACGGACCGTCAGCAGCTCCGGGTTTCCGGGGCCGGCGCCGACGAACAGGACGCGTCCGCGGCCAGTCAGTGGACTGTTCGTGGGACCCGTCTGGGCAATTCCGGCAGTGGTCATCGAGGTGACTTTCTCAGGTAGGTCAGGCAGTGCTGGTGGGCTGGGGGCATGGCTGGGCCGCAGGGAAACGGTGCGACAGACCGGTCAATACCAGGTCAACGGGCACCGACGATGTCGGTGATGATCTCGGCGGCGCCGCCGTCGATGAGATCACGACCGACCGCATGGCCGAGCTCGGCGGCGGTGCGGAGCCACGGCCCCTCGGGGATCTCCAGGGAGACGGAGTCTTCACGCACCAGCTGTCTTGACCCGTCGAAGGCGAAGACACCGCCACGTAACGTCAGTGTCCCGTTCTCGTAGGTCGACCATGCGCCGACAGGGGCCGTGCATCCCGCCTGTAATTCAGCGAGGACGGCACGCTCGGCGACGGCGGTCGCATGGGACACCGGGTCATCCAGTCCGAGGACTGCAGCTACTGCCTCTTCATCGTCGGCCCGGACCTCCACGCACAACGCACCCTGGGCGGGCGCGGGAAGGATGTCATCGACAGACACGGTCTCAGAGGCCCGGTCGATCTCCCCGACCCGTTCAAGTCCGGCCCGTGCCAGCACGACCGCGTCGAGGTCATCGGCGGCGACCCGGCCCATCCGGGTGTCGATGTTGCCCCGCAACGGACAGACCTCCAGGTCCGGACGCAGTGCACGGATCTGGGAGACACGCCGGGGAGCGCCAGTACCGATCTTCGCCCCGTCCGGGAGATCCCGCAGGGCCACACCGTCGAGACTCACGAGCACCTCGCGGGGATCGACACGGGCCGGGACGACCATGATGAACCTGTCGTCCGGTGCGGTGGGCAGGTCCTTGAACGAATGCACCGCGACATCGCACTCCCCGGCGGCGAGGGCGTTGCGCAGAGTCTCGGTGAAGACGCCGACGCCGATGCGGTTGACCGGTGTCTGCGCCTTCTGGGACGCGTCTCCCGGAGTGTGTACGAAGTGCAGTTCCGCCTCGCCGGCGGCATCAGCGAACATACCCCGTAGGACGTCTGTGAGCGCGTCACGGACCGTCCCTGCCTGGGTCCGCGCGAGGTTGCTCGCCCGGGTGCCGACGAGAAGATTCCGCGGCGCAGCAGTCTCACCGCTCACGATGCCTCCTCTGTCCTGTCAGGTACCTCGGACGCCGCGTCCGGGAACTCCACGTACTCCTGCGGGATCGTCGTGCTCTGTTGCAGTACATTCCCGATCCGGGCCTTGCCGGCGTCACCGGGTTCGATGGCCTGAGAGACCACCGAGCTCCCGCTGGACGGAAGATTGAACAGGGTCGCCAGTGCCTCGGCGTAGTTCACTGTCCCGTCCTGGGAACTCAGTTTCTTGACCTGGACCGTCGGTGCGTGGAGAAGCTTGTCGACCACCCTGCGTACGGTACGGGCGACCTCGGCACGGTCCTCGTCACTCATGCCGGGTGTCCGCCGGACCAGCTGGCCGAGTTCATCGTCCACGACATCGGCGGCGCGACGGCGCAGCGCCTTCACCGTCGGCACGACCGACTGCACACGCACCTGCTCCAGGTACTCCGACAGTTCGGTGGCCACTATGTCACGCGCGGCGGACTCGTCCCGGGCGCCGTCGCCCGCGAGTGCGGTGAGCTCCTCGATGTTCAACAGCCGGACGTCAGCACTGTCTGCCGCACCGTCCCCCGCTGCGACCTCAACCACCGCATCGTCGATGTCACGGGGCATCGACAGATCAACCAGAACCATCCGGCGGGGGTGGTCCAGCTGCGTCGCCGCGAGGTCATCGGGACCCAGCACCGTACCGACGGCACCGGTCGCCGAGACCACGACGTCCGCGCCGCTGAGGGCGTCCGCCAGATTGTCCAGCCCCACCGCATGTGCGTCGACGCCGGCCTCCCTGGCGTGTGCGGCCAGGTTCTCCGCACGGCCGACCGTCCGGTTGACCACCGTGACGTGGCGGACGCCGGACCGACCGAGGTAGGTCGACGCCAACGAGGCCATGGCACCGGCGCCGATGACCACCGCATCACGGCCGGACATGTCCTGCACGCCCAGTTCAGCCAGGGCATGGTCCAACGCGAAACTGACCATGGAGGAACCCGCCTCGTCGACGCTGGTCTCCGTGTGGACCCGCTTGCCGGTGCGGAGTGCACGCTGCGTGAGGTCGTGCAGCGCGGTACCCACCACACCGTTGTCCGAGGCTGAGGTGTACGCGTTGCGCAGCTGTCCGATGACCTGCTGCTCGCCCACCACCATTGAATCCAGTCCGGCGGCGACAGTCAGCATGTGTTCCGCAGCCGCATCCGCGTAACGGACGTACAGATAAGGTTCGAGCTCGACGGCGTCCATCTGCGCATGCGCGGCGACAGTCTCGACCACATGGTCCAGCGCGGGGTGGAACGCCGACGTGGCGACGTAGAACTCCATACGGTTGCACGTGGAAAGGATCAGCGCCTCAGTGACGCACTCTCCCCCGACAAGGTCACGCTCCAGACGATTCAATTCCGCCGGAGAGACCGAGGCCTTCTCGAGAACTGGCACAGGTGCCGACCGGAAGGACAAGCCGACCAGGAGGACGGCTGCCGGTCCGGTGATCCCGAGTCCTGCCATGGCTGCACAGCCTCCCGCGAAATCGTCAGTGGTCATTTTTTCCGCAGCGGCGTCTTCCGCCCACCGGTCCCCGGTGGTCGACGCCGTCATGCGGTACCAGGTACCTACGGTATCCCCTTATGCCCCCCAATAACAAAAGCACCGGAGAGCACTGTTACCGACCCCCGGTTAATGCCCCGGCACCACAAGTTCTTTCACAGGACTCCCGGTGACCCCGTGGCGCGTGCCGATCTCAGTGCGTCAATGAGTTCGTCGTCGTCGATCTCCCAACAGGCGATCTCCTCGTCGTCCACGAGAACCACGGGCACCCGGTCACCGAACTGGATGGCCAGGGCGCGCTCCGAATCCACGTCCACGACCTGCAGTGGCGCCCCCTGTTCACGGCAGACCGGAGCGATCTGTTCCCTGACCCGTCTGCACGAGCCGCAGGTGGCCCGGACCATGAGCGTCACGGTCGGGCCATGGTCCGGAAGCTGCGGAGTACTGTCCATACTCCCCGAGACTAGTCTGCCGCCCCTTCCCCGCACGTGACACCCTCAGCTGTCCCAGACGAGCCCGGACGACCCCGGACACAGAACAAGACGCGGCCCCGACCCCGGGAAGGGGTGGCAGAACCGCGCCTCGTGGTGCACCGGCTTATTTGCCGAGTTTCCGCCGCTGGACACGGGTACGGCGAAGCATCTTGCGGTGCTTCTTCTTCGACATGCGCTTACGACGCTTCTTGATGACAGAACCCATGGGTCCTCCCTCGTGGTTGGTCTTCGGTTAAGGATCATGCTGCTGGTCGGTTCCCGCACGATACCCGTGGCACCGCGGGCGGACGGCAAACGGCAGGGGAACCTCACCGATCGGGACCGATCCGACACGAATGGAGACCAGTTTAACTGGCGCACCATTGCCACAGCAAAAGACCCCAGCAAAAAGCCCCTCCACCCCACCGGCTCATCACCGGTGGACTGAAGGGGCGCCGGGGTCAGGTGGCCCCGGAACCGTCCCCACGAGGGGGACGGCAGCGCTAGCCTGTCTGGCCGGCCTCATAGATCGAGGCACCCAGGTACTCTTCCACCGCCTGCTCATGCACGCGGAAAGAGCGGCCGACACGCACCGCCGGCAGCTCACCGGAGTGAACCAGGCGGTAGACGGTCATCTTGGACACCCGCATAAGCTCGGCGACCTCCGCGACCGTCAGGAACGTACCACTGTCATTGTTTGCCATAATTTCCAATCCTTACGACGCACGCACGCGCTGCAGGCTTCCCCTCCTGCAGAACTTCGACACGTCGGGCGCTGGCACCATCCTATCGTTATTCCTGAGAATATTGCGACGCGAATGACAAAAGATGACGGCTGATTATCCGGGAGACGGGAGACACTGGTGACACGGTTGTGACTTGAGGGGCACAGGTGGTGTCTTCCATTCACCGCCACCCCCGGACGGGGGGAAGTTGGGCTTCAGGGTCAGTTCTCTCCGGCCGGACGGCCGAGCTCCACCGAACGATCGACACAGGCCTGCATGGCACGGAAGAACGCCGTGCGGAGACCGTTCTCCTCCAGGCCGCGGGTGGCAGCGGCCGTGGTACCGCCGGGGCTGGTGACATTGGCACGGAGATCCACCGGGTTCTTGTCTCCCTGGGCCATCATGGTGGCTGCGCCCTCAACGGTGGCGACGGCGAGCTGCTGAGCGATCGGGCGGGTCAGGCCGAGCTGCACTCCCGCATCGGTCATCGCCTCGGCGACCATGAAGATATACGCCGGTCCGGAGCCTGAGACGGCGGTGACCGCGTCGATGTCCTTCTCCGCGACGGCGACGGACTGGCCGACGGTGGCGAAGAGGTCCTTCACGGACTCGACCTGCTCCTCGGAGGTGAAGCGGCCACCGGCGACGGCGCTCATGCCCTTGCCGACGAGCATGGGTGTGTTGGGCATGACGCGGACGGCCGGGACACCGGCCGCCAGGCCTGCCTCCATGGTCGCCAGGCTGACGCCCGCGCCACCGAGACCACGACGGTCTCGGTGTCGTTGTTGTCGAGGGTCGAGGAGATGTCCTCCAGGACGGAGGGGACGATGTGGGGCTTCACGGCGATGACGACGAAATCCGCCTCCGAGGCGGCGGTGGCGGCGTCGTCCGCTCCGGTGATGCCGTACTTCTCGCGGAGGAAGTCCAGACGTTTGGCGCTCGGATCGAACACGACGACGTCGGGCTTGTCTGCCGAACCGTCCCCGCTCACGAGGCCCGAGATGAGGGCCTCTCCGATATTTCCTCCACCGATGAATGCAATACGTGTCATGCGCACCAGCGTGCCACGCGGCGGTGAAGCTCGCCACTCACGGGTGGCGGTAGGAAGGCAGGAGTCAGATCGACATGATCAGACGCGGCCCCAGCGTGATCACGAGGCCCACGATGAACGCGAGGATGAGGACCAGTGTGTGACGGTGACGAAGGAGAGCGTGGACGACACCGACACACACCAGGGTGACGATGCCGGACATGACCAGGACGAGGGCAGTGCCCAGCTTGTCCCACAGCAGGGTGAAGCCGAAGAAGATGACGACGCCGATGACCACGGCGAGAGCAGTCTGCCCCAGCAGTGCGGGCCAGGAGATGGCGTCGTCCTCGTACTCGATGATCTTGTCGGGGTCTGCCTCTGCCTGCCCGTCAGCCTGTTCTTCGGCGGAAACCGTCTGCTCGACGGACCCGACGGACCCGACGAACTCAGCCTCTCCGGCAGTATCCTCGAGCGGTTCCGCATCGTGGGCGACCTCAGACTCGACCCCGGTGTCCGCGCCTACAGGCGATTCCGTCCGGGCGTCGACACGAGGGAGAACGGTGGTCTCTGCCGCCCCGGCGTCTGCTTCATCCGGAGTCTCACCGGTGTCGGTAGCGACGATGTCCCGCTCGTCCTGGTCGGCTCCAGCGATGCCGTCAACTGCATCAACCTCGTCGGGTTCCGCGGACTCCTCGGACTCCTCGGACTCCTCAGGCCCCTCGAAAGCCTCAGCCTCGTCGTATTCGTCGATGACCTCACCGTCAACGACGTCTTGTCCGTCGAGTTCGTGTCCACCCTGATGTGGATGACGGTCGGCGGTCGTGCCGGCGGGGATATCTGCATCGGCGGGTGCGAGATCCTCGGCGGTGCCGACCGCACCGTCCTGACCGAGGTCCTCGTCGCTGACGACGGGAATGGAACCGGTCAGTTCGGAGACCGAGACCCCGCCGTCCTCGAGATTACGTCGACGCCGAGGACGGTCAGCTCTGCGAGCACCGTCCTTGGCGTTGCGGGCCATAAGCTCCGCAACAGTCAGCTTCTCACTCATCCGTCGTTCCCATCATCGGTCATCTCCCGCCGGACCGGGCGGCGGGCACAAGGCACCGCGGTGGCCACCGCATCGTCCGGCGTCCTACACGCATGCCTCAATTATCAGGTGACAGTTTACAGTTATCACGTGTACAGCCCACATCGGTGGATCAACGCTCCCGTAGAACCGTCGACAAACGGTAATTCACCAGGACTTTTTCCCGGGATCCTTTCCGAGCTTTTTATCCGGACACCGTCAGCGGCCTCCGTCACGTGTCGCCGAAACTCACGTCGTGCTGTCGAAATCGACGTTCGGATCGAATTCGGCGGCGTCCGCGGCATCGGCACGGCGAAGGATCACACCTTCGCGCAGCGCCCACGGGCACAACTGCAGCTGTTCGATCCCCAGATGGCGCATCGTGGACTCCGCCACCAGGGCTCCCGCGACCACCTGCGCCGAACGATCCACGGACACCCCCTCCAGCTCCGCACGGTCTGCAGCCGTCATCCTGGAAATGAAGGAGGTCAGCTGACGCACGCCCGGGCGGGTCAGTACACGACGCACCCTGGGGCCCGCCGACGACGGCGCCGCGCCGGTGAGCCTGGCCAGCATACGGAACGTCTTCGATGTCCCCACAGCCAGATCAACCGGTCCCGCCTCCTTGAGCTGGGCGACCGGCTCCTCCAATGTCTCGTCGATATGCGCGGCCAGCGCCTTGATCTCCTTGCGGCTCGGCGGGTCCGTCCTGAACCAGTCATGTGTCAGACGTCCGGCACCCAGGTTCACCGACAGGGCGACGTCCGGCAGTTCGTTGACGCCTACCGACATCTCCAGTGATCCACCGCCGATGTCGAGGTCACAGATCCGTCCTGCGGACCAGCCGAACCAGCGGCGGACGGCGAGGAAGGTCAGCTCAGCCTCTGCGGTGCCCGACAGGATCCGCAGTCGGACACCCGTCTCCTCCTCAACCTGGGCCAACACTGCCTCGGAATTGGTCGCCGAGCGCAATGCCGATGTAGCGAACGGGAGCATCTCGTCGCAGTGGAACTGTTCGGACATCTCCGCCGCGAGCCCGACCCCCTTGATCAGTTTCCGGACGCCCTTGGTGTTGATGGCACCCTCGTCATCGAGGTACTCCACCAGGCGCATCGGCGTCTTCCAGTTGCTCATCGGGGTCGGAGGACCGCCCGGAGCCATGTCCACCACCACGAGGTGGACGGTGTTGCTTCCCACATCCAAGACACCTAGTCGCACGGTTTCCACCCTATCCGGTCTACGGTGTTCACCGTGACACATTCTGTTCTTTCCGACATCACCAGCGGCTACCCGGCAGGCACCCCGGCTGATCTCGCGGTGCGTTCAGGGCAGGAGACTCCCGCCGACCATCCGCGCGAGTACCTGGAGTTCACCGATCCGGCGGATTCCGAACACATCGTCTCCGTCGATCTTACGTGGCTCCTCTCCACCTACCGGTGCAGGTTCGGGACCGACGCCTGCCACGGCATCGACGCCGAGCATCCCGACGTGGGCTGTTGCGTCCACGGCGCCTTCCTCACAGACGATGACGACCGCGGCGCGCTGGCAGAAATCGTCCCCCACCTCACCGACGACGACTGGCAGCTCAGACCCCTCGTCATGGGTGACGGGGACGACGACGATGACACGGAGCCGTGGCTGGTCTGGGACGAGCTCGACGGAGACGACACCGACTCCGGCGAACCCGAACCTGCCCTGAAGACCCGGGTACACGACGGGGCATGTGTCTTCGCCAACCGGGCGGGCCACCAGGGCGGTGCCGGCTGCGCCCTGCACGGCTGGGCCCTGAAAAACGACGTCCCCCTCACCGTCGCCAAGCCCGAGGTGTGCTGGCAACTGCCGCTACGTCGGCTCGAGGACTGGGAGACCCGTCCTGACGGCGTCGAGGTCCTGCGCACCACCGTCACCGAGTACACCCGGCGGGGATGGGGTGGGGGTGGTGAAGACTTCGACTGGTACTGCACGTCCGACCCCGGATGTCACACCGGCGGCGAATCGCTCTGGTCCACCCATGCCGAGGAACTCCGCGAACTCATCGGGCCGGAGTCCTACGAGGTGGTCGCGGCCCACTGCCGTCAACGTGAGGAGATGGCCCGGTACTCACCGTCCGGATTCCCGTTGCTGTCGATCCATCCGGCGACCGCAGCCGCGACGACAGGACACCCGTCCTCCCGGCAGTGAGCGTTTCTGTCGGGGTTCCGGGACGTCAGGTGGCAGACCCACCGTTCGAATGGCAGAGGGGGTGGTCGATTTCGGGGTGATATCCGACCATTACCTCTGCCACAGGACCATCACCTCTGCCGGGTCCGACGTTCACGGTGAAGGTAGACATCGTGCGCCGACCGGCGGTTCCTCTCACCCCTCGAACTTGTAGCCCAGCCCACGCACTGTCACCAGGATCGACGGGGAGGACGGCGTCTCCTCAATCTTGGAACGCAGCCTCTTCACGTGGACATCGAGAGTCTTGGTGTCCCCGACGTAGTCGATGCCCCACACCCGGTCGATCAGCTGGCCACGGGTCAGCACCCGTCCCTCATTGCGCATGAGGTACTCCAGAAGATCGAATTCCTTCAGGGGCAGGGACACCGACGTACCGTCCACCGAGACGGTGTGCCGTTCCACGTCCAGCACGACCCGCGGGCTCCGGAGCACCATCCCGTCGTCGCCCTCCCCCTCGTCTGCCCCGTTGTCGCCCCCACGGCGCAGCACAGCCCGGATACGCGCTATGAGTTCACGGGCGGAGTAGGGCTTGGTCACGTAGTCGTCCGCCCCGATCTCCAGACCGACGACCTTGTCGATCTCACTGTCACGGGCGGTCACCATAATCACCGGGACGGACGAGACTGCGCGCAACTGGGTGCACACCTCGGTGCCGGACATACCCGGAAGCATCACGTCAAGCAGCACCAGGTCGATGCCGTGGGCGTCGAACAGCTTCAGGGCCGTGGGCCCGTCTGCTGCGGTGTAGACACCGAAACCCTCCTTCTGCAGGAGGAATGACAATGGTTCAGCGAGTGATTCCTCGTCCTCGACGAGCAGGACGGTGGGACGGTCACTGGACATAGGAGAATCTGGTCCTCACGTATGAATGACGGCCGTGTGCCGGCCGGCGCGGATGACGAACATTGCGGGGAGACTGCTTCTGGACGACGTCATTGTAAACTCCGGCCGACGATCCTGCCGGGTGAAAGCATTCAGTCCCGGTCGGGCAGCAGTTCTGCGGCAGTGAACCTCCCCTGGTCGGGGACGTCCTCATCAGGCAGCGCACCCCTCTCCAGCACGGGGAACTCCAGGGAGAACGTCGATCCTGTGCCCGGCTGCGACCAGAGGGAGACATTCCCGCCGTGATTGATCACGGTGTGTTTGACGACCGCGAGCCCCAGCCCGGTCCCCCCGGTTGCCCGGGAGCGGGCCTTGTCGACACGGAAGAAGCGTTCGAAGACACGTTTCTGGTCCCCGGGGGCGATGCCGATGCCGCGGTCGGTCACCCGGATCACGACGGACTGTCCACGGACCGCCCTGCTGATGCTGACCGGGGTGTCCTCCGGTGAGTAGTTGATGGCGTTGGCGATCAGGTTCGTCACCGCAGTGACCAGCAGTTCCTCGTCGCCCGTGAGCCAGGCGTCCCCGGGCGCGTCGGTGACCAGGTCGATGTTCTCCACCTCGGCGGCGATGCGGGACCGCTCGACCGCCTTGTCGATGATCCGGTCGACGCTCACCGGACGGGGATCCGGGAGGGACTCCGCCCCCTGGAGTTTCGACAGACCGATCAGCTCGGAGATCATCGTGGACATACGCCGTGTCTCGGTATGGAGTTTGTTGCCGAAGTACTCCACGGTGTCGGGGTCGTCCCTGGCCTCCAGCATCGTCTCGACGAGCAGGGAGATGGCGCCGACCGGGGTTTTGAGTTCGTGGGACACATTGGCCACGAAGTCCCGCCGGGCCGCCTCCATCCGGACGTTCTCCGAGTTGTCCGTGGCGTAGACGACCACGAACCGGTCGTCGACAGCGGCCAGACGCCGGACGGTGACGGCGACGGAAAACACGGGTCCCACGGCTGTGCTCCCGGGGTGCAGGACGCCCTCGCGGGGCTCACCGTCGTCGAAGACCCGCTGTGCCAGACGGTAGACCTCGGGTACCAGGTGGCGTCCGTCCACGACGCCCAGTTCATGGACACTGCGGTTGGTGAACACGAGGTCCTCCCGCAGGTCCACCACCGCCACCCCCAAGGGAGACGCCTCGAGGGCGAAGTGCATGACCTGGGCGATGGTCGAGACCCTGTTGTGCTGGGTCTCCCTCCGGATACGCTCCTCTTCACGGTGCTCCGACCGGCGTCTGAGGGCCGTCACGACAACCGTGACGGCGATCCCGACGACCAGTCCGGCGATGACTCCGCCGAACAACAGGGCGAAAGATGACGATGTCACGTCCCGATGTCCTGTAGACCGTCCCCCGGGGTCCTACTTGCCGCCCTGGGCCGCGACGGCCGCAGCACCAGCCTCGGCGGCCTCCGGGTCCAGGTATTCGCCGCCGGGGTTCAGCACGGTACCCTTCTCGTCAATGCGGTAGACCAGCGGGATCCCCGTGGGGATGTTGAGGCCGGCGATGTTCTCGTCGGAGATCTTGTCGAGGTGCTTGACCAGGGCGCGCAGGGAGTTGCCGTGGGCTGCGACGATGACGGTCTCGCCGGCCTCCAGACGGGGCAGGATCGAGGTCTCGTAGTAGGGGACGAAGCGCTTGACGACGTCGAGCAGGCATTCGGTCCGCGGGACCTCGGCAAGGTCGGCGTAGCGGGGGTCGTCCGACTGGGAGTACTCGGTGCCGTCCTCGAGCTCGGGCGGCGGAGTGTCGTAGCTGCGGCGCCAGGCCATGAACTGGTCCTCGCCGTACTTCTCCTTGGTCTCCGCCTTGTTCAGGCCCTGCAGTGCACCGTAGTGGCGTTCGTTGAGGCGCCAGTCACGCACGACGGGAATCCAGTGGCGGTCGGCGGCGTCGAGTGCGAGGTTCGCGGTGGTGATGGCCCGCCGCAGCAGGGACGTGTACAGCACGGTCGGCTTCAGACCCGCGTCGGCGATCATTCTGCCGCCGCGGACGGCTTCCTCGCGTCCCTGGTCGGTGAGGTCGACGTCGACCCACCCGGTGAACTGGTTGGATGCGTTCCATTCGCTCTGCCCGTGGCGGAGAAGAATCAGTGTGCCGTGGTTGTTGTCACTCATGGTTCCTTATTCTGCCACGGCGGGGCGTCCCGCACAGGGCAGTCGCCACGGAGGTCAGTTTCCCGGCGGGGTCGGTGGGACGGAGGGTGCCCCGTCAGACGTCCCGTCGGCGCGTTCAGCCCGGTCGGCGGCGCGTTCCTGCTCGTACCCCGGTCGCAGCCGCTGGAAGGCCTCGAGGTTGCGGGTCGACTCCCCGCGGTCTATCCGCCATTCCCACTCACGTCGGATCGACGTCTCGAAACCGAGTTCCAGGATGTGGTTGAAGTCGCCGTCGGCGAGCTCGAGCACCTGACCGAGGATACGTTGGACGTCCTCGCCGGTGGTGGTGTCGGGGAACTGGCCCGCCAGATAGATGTCGTTGTTGTTGTCGAGGGTGTAGTGCACCCCGTAGGCCTTACGGTTGTGCTGCAGCAGCAGCCGGTACACCTCCGCATGCGCCTCCTCCACCGCCCGGCACACGAATGCCTCGACACGGAACATGCCGTCCTGCGGGATGAACAGGGTGTTGGTCTTCAGACGGCGTTCACCGGGCAGGACGACCACGGCGACCTCGTTGGAGACCTCGTAGTCGACCTCGGCACCATCGAGGAGGTCGGTCAGCTGCTGTAGTTCCATGCGACCGAATCTACCCGCCCCCGGGCATCGCCGTGGTGATCCCTCGGGGTCGTCCCTGTGATCACTCCCGTGACCCGCTGGGGTCGCGGGACTCCAGTGATGTGAGGGCGACGTCAGGTTCCGAGCACCCCCGGGCACGCCACCGGTCGACGAGCTGGCGGTACTCGGTGATCATCCTCTCGACCGTGACGTCCCAGGAGTACTCGGCAGCGTGGGAGGGCGCGAGGTCCGACATGGAGTTGCGCAGGTCGTCGTCCATCACCAGCGACTCCAGGGCACGGGCCCAGTCTGCCGGGTCATGTCCGTCGACGAGCAGTCCGCTCTCACCCTCGGTCACCGTCAACGGAAGCCCTCCGACCCGCGCAGCGACGACCGGGGTCCCCGCGGCCTGTGCCTCCAGGGCCACCAGGCCGAAGGACTCGTTGTAGCTGGGGACCGCGATGATGTCGGCTGCCTGGTACACGCTCACCAGTTCCTCCGGGGGCCGAGGCGAAAGGAACCGGACGTAGCCGGACACCCCCAGCTCCGCGGCCAGGTCGTGGAGCTCGTCGGGACGTTCCATCCCGGTACCCGACGGGCCACCGCAGATCACCACACGGATGTTCTGCTCGGGATGGCGTCGGATCAGGTCGGCGGCCGCCCGCAGCAGGATATGCGGACCCTTGAGCATCTGGAGGCGTCCGATGAAGGCGATGACCTTCGCTCGCAGAGGAATACCGAGTTCGCGCCGCGAGCGTTCGGTGGCACGGTCGGATCCCGGGGTGAACCGGTCCACGTCGACTCCCGGGGACACGACGGCGAGGTCGGAGTTCTCGGCGTCATAGGCGGTCACGAGAGCATCCGCCTCGTCCTGCGTGTTGACGATGATGCGGTCGGCGTTGTCGACGATCTGCTGCTCACAGATCCGACGCGACTCCGGCTCAGGGGTGTCGCCCTCCGCGAGGCCGAGGTTCTTCACCGCCGCCCAGGTGTGGGCGGTGTGCACCAGCGGGACCCCCCACAAATCACGCAACAGCCATCCGACCTGGCCCGAGAGCCAGTAGTGGCTGTGGATCAGGTCGTAGTGCCCGGCGCCGGCACGGTCGGCCGGGGACGACGGATTCGCGGCGTTACCCGCCTCACGCCGCACGAACGACAACACCGACCCGGTGAACGCGGCAAGCTGGGTCGGCAGAGATTCCTTCGGAAGCCCCTCGAACGGTCCTGCGACGCAGTTGATCACACGCAGCCCCGGCGCGACCTCGACGACCTCCCCCTGTGATGCGCGGGTGGCGCGGGTGAACACGTCCACCTCGACACCGTGAGACGCGAGGTGCTCGGCGACGTTCCGGACGTAGACGTTCATTCCCCCGGCATCCCCGATCCCGGGTTGTTCCAGCGGGGATGTGTGCATGGAGATCATGGCGACGCGCATAGCGTCCCAGAATACGCGTCACTCGTCCCCGTCCGTGCGCCCGTCGGGGTCACTCGTCGTCGAGAGTGACACCGATCCACACGGGCTCGGGGACGAGGGTGACCCCGAAGGCCTCCCGCACACCGTCGCGCACGGCCCGGGCCAGTTCGACGATGTCCGCCGAGGTGGCTGAGCCGCGGTTGGTCAACGCCAGTGTGTGTTTGCCCGACAGTCCGGCACGGTCGTTGCCGGGGACATGCCACCCGCGCGAGAAACCGGCACGCTCAATCAGCCAAGCCGCCGAGAGCTTCTCCAGGGAGCCCACCGAATCCGCCGGGCCGGCGGGGAACCGTGGCATCGCCGTCGCGTCCCGCTCTCCCCGGGTGGACGCGACACGGCGCTGCACCTCGTCGGCCACAGCACTGTCCACCACCGGATTCGTGAAGAAGGAACCAGCTGACCAGGTGTCGTGGTCGTGCGGGTCCAGCACCATTCCCTTTCCCCGACGCAATTCCAGCACCATGTCACGGACCTCCGCCACGGGACGCCGGACGTCGCCGTCCCGCCCGGCGTCACCGGCGGTGACGCCCAGACGCCGGGCAAGTTCGCCGAAACGCAACGGTGCGCTCTGCCCGTCCGTGGTCAGCTGGAACTCCACCGCCGTGACCACCGCGCGCGAGGTGAACTTCAGGTTGGAGTACCGGTAGGCCAGGTCCAGTGACTCCGGCGCCACCCACGACGTCTCCCCGGAAGCCCGGTCGAACAGTTGCACACGGTGCAGGGTCTGGGCGACCTCCGCGCCGTAGGCACCGACGTTCTGCACCGGCGTCGCCCCGACGGAACCGGGGATCCCCGACAGACATTCCAGTCCGCCGAGACCGGCATCGACCGTGGCTGCGACGACATCGTCCCAGACCAGACCGGCGAACGCCCGGACCAGGCCCGACTCCCCGTCGATCTCCGGCCGTCCACCGTCCTCGAGGACGACGGCCACCAGGTCGGAGACATCGTCACCGACCACGAGATTGGAGCCGCCGCCGACGACCAGCAGGGGGACGCCGTCGGCGTCGAGGGTGCGGACCACCTCCGCCACCGACTCCGTCGACCGGCACGACAGCACCAGGGCGGGTGCCCCTCCCACCTGCAGGGTCGTCAGTTCAGCGAAACTGCGTGACGACGCCTCGACGTCACCGCGCTCCACCAGCCGGGCCACAACTGGGGAGGTGGACGCAATTGTTCGCGAATGGAATCTAAAATCAGGACACTGCACACTTATGATGTTAGCCTTTCTGCATGACAACACACATCGAGTCTTCAACGACCGTCAACCACCCCCTCGACAAGGTCCTCTCCGCACTGAGCTCCAAGGAGTACTGGGAGTACGAGGCCCAGAACCTCTCCGAGGTCCCCGGTGAGGTCAACTCCTTCTCCGCTGACCCGATCGAGGTCGTCCTCTTCGAGGTCCTCCCCACCGACGCACTGCCCGAGGCCGTGCGTTCCATGGTGTCCCAGAACCTGAAGCTCAAGCGCACCGTGTCCTTCGGTGCCGAGCAGGACGGCGTCGTCAACGGCGAGATGCAGGCCGAGGTCAAGGGTGCCCCGGTGAAGTTCGGCGCTGAGCTCACGCTGACCGGCGAAGGCGACTCGACCACCCTGTCCGCCGAGGCGGACATCGACGTCACCATCCCGATGGTCGGCCCTGTCATCGAGCCGAAGGTCGCCGACGCGGTCCGCGACATCATCAACAACGAGAACACCCTGATCGACACCTGGATCAAAGAGAACCTCTGATTCCTGACCGGGGGAACCTGCGGATCTCCGCACAGTACGCCGGGTAAACGGCGGAACTCTGGCGCCGACGGGCAGTGATGGTTCACACTGGTCCGGTGAGCACTTCAAACAACACCGGACAACCCGCCGCCCCGCAGAGCTGGGGGGCTCAATCCCGGCCGGACGGCAGCAAAGCCGGCAAGAAGCGGTCAGGCCTATGGTGGAAGATCCTCATCGCCCTGGTCGTGGTCCTTGTACTGCTGGCCGCTGTCGCTGAATTCGGCGTCCGTGCCTATGCCAAGAACACCGTGTCGATGAGATCCGGTCGTCGGCACAGAAGAACGGCACCGAACTCTCCGAGGACCCCTCGGTGAGCTTCGGTACCTCTCCCCTGCTGCTCGGACTCGCCCAGGGAAAGATCCCGTCCTTCGACGCGACGATCCCGTCGAGCCTGGACGTCTCCTACGAGGATTCCGACCAGTCCCGGCCCGTCGTCTCCGGCCAACCGGAGATGGCGATCAATGCCAAGAACATGTCCACCGACACCGGTAACCCCACGGCCGGCGAGATCACCGTGGACACGACGCTGCCACCGGAGTTCCTCCTCGCCGAGATCCAGAAGTCCCAGGCCCAGGCGACCGACGGGAACGGTGGCGACGGTGGTGGACTACTCGAGGGCCTGATCGAGGTCACCGGCGTGAAGATGAACACGGAAGACAACACCATGGACCTGGAGATCACCGGGGGCCTGGCAACCTTGAGCATGACGCCCGTCGTGGAGGAGGACGCGCTGAACTTCCAGGTGGAGAACCTCCAGATCCTCGGGATGGACCTCCCGGAGTCGATGGTCAAGTCCCTCACCGATTCCCTGCAGGAGACGGTCAATGACGTGGAGGGGCTGCAGATCCAGAGCGCCGACATCACGGAGGGCGGCCTGAGCGTCCATCTGCACGGCACTGACGTGAGTCTCGACGAGGTCTCGTCGAGCACGTCCACGTTCTCGGACGGTGGCCGGCAGGACAGTTAGCCGCGACCGACAACCACCCCGACAGGGCCCCGGACTCGATACGAGTCCGGGGCCCTTCCACATACTGCACCTCCCCCGGACGGGGGTATTCTCCGGGCTAGTACGCCGATTGAATCAATCAGTCACGACTGCTTGTTTTCCGATGCTACAACTGTGTTCACGATCCGAAAGATCCCGCCACACAAACAACCATCGGAGGCTTTCCGTGAGCGACACCCCACCCGTGAGAATCGCCAACTTCTCCGGCTTCTACGGTGACCGCGACAGCGCAATGCGAGAGATGCTCGACGGCGGCGAGGTCGACTACCTCACCGGCGACTACCTCGCCGAACTCACCATGCTCATCCTCGCCAAAGGCATGATGAAGGACCCGACGCTCGGGTACGCGAAGCGGTTCATCGACCACCTCGACACCTGCCTGGACGCCATCGCGGAGCGCGGAGTCAAGGTCGTCACCAATGCCGGCGGACTCAACCCCTCCGGCCTCGCAGACGCCCTCCGCGAAAAGATCACCGAGCGTGACCTGAGCCTCACTGTGGCCTATGTCGACGGTGACGACGTCCGAGAACCATTACGACCGACTTTTCCTGACGCTCTCTGCGCCAATGCCTACCTCGGTGCCTTCGGCATCGTCGAATGCCTCGACGCCGGTGCGGACATCGTGGTCACCGGACGTGTCACCGACGCCTCTGTCGTGGTCGGTCCCGCCGCCCACCACTTCGGCTGGGGTCCCGACGACCTGGACCAGATCGCCGGTGCCATGGCAGCCGGGCATGTCATCGAGTGCGGCACCCAGGCCACGGGAGGAAACTACTCCGGCTTCAACCGAGGGATCCTCACCGGGGCCGACCCGATGCCTGGCTTCCCCCTCGCCGAAATCCATGCCGACGGCACCTCCGTCATCACCAAACATGCCGGCACCGGTGGTGCCGTCACTGCCGGTACGGTCACCGCCCAACTGCTCTATGAGGTGACCGGAGCCCGCTACGCTGGCCCGGACGCCGTTCTTCGCCTCGACCACGTACACCTCGAGGACCTCGGCAGCGACCGGGTACGGATCAGCGGCGCCACCGGCGAGGCCCCTCCCCCCACGACCAAGGTCGGGGTGAGTCGACTCGGCGGTTTCCGAAACGAGGTCCAGGTCCTTTTCTCCGGGCTGGACGTGGAGGACAAGGCGGAGTTGTTCACCCGTCAACTCGACACCCTGGAGCCCCGCCCCCGCACCGTCGAATACCGCCTGGAACGCACCGACCATCCGGATGCGGACAACCAGGCCGCCGCCTCCGCCCGACTCGTCTGTGTGGTCTGGGATCCCGACCAGCACCGCATCGCCGAATGGGGGCGTGGGGTCGTGGGAACAGCCCTGGCGTCGCCCCCGGGGACCTTCTTCGACGGCGCTCCGCCGAAGCCGAGCATGTACGGCACCTTCTCCCCCGCCTATGTCGACAACGACGTCCCCGCACACACCGCCCACCTCGCGGACGGCACGACCGTCGTCGTCCGCCCGCCGGACATCACCGCGGAGCTCGGCACCTCGCAGACCGATGAGCCGGTACCGGACCGCCGTGCAGACGGCGAGACCCGACGTGCCCCGATCGGCCTGCTCGCCGACGCCCGCAGCGGAGATAAAGGGGGCAGCGCGAACATCGGCCTCTGGACCCGGACCGGTGAGGCCTACCCCTGGCTGCTGGAGACGGTCACCGTCGACTCGGTCAAGGAACTCCTGCCGGAGACTGCCGGGTTGGAGGTCGAGGTGTATCCACTGCCCCGACTCAATGCAGTGAACATCGTGGTCCAGGACATCCTCGGCCAGGGTGTCGCCCACGGAGCGCGCTTCGATCCGCAGGGCAAGGGGCTCGGCGAATGGTTGCGCTCCCGGCATGTCGAGATCCCCGAGAATCTGCTCAAGCACAGCAACAACAGTAAGGAAGCGTCATGACCGCAACATCAGCCGTCATCACCAGTTCCGAGGAGTAC
This sequence comes from Corynebacterium sp. CNJ-954, assembly GCF_001942345.1. GTDB lineage: Bacteria > Actinomycetota > Actinomycetes > Mycobacteriales > Mycobacteriaceae > Corynebacterium. The sequence goes on along the minus strand of NZ_MKKI01000022.1, from coordinate 236,736 downwards.
CAGGCCAACCGGCGGTCCATGGAGGAGAAGCTCGGCGAGATCCGCGAGGCCTACGAGACAGCCTTCATCGGTGGTGGCGAGAAGTCGCTGGAGAAGCTCCGCAGCCGTGACAAGATGACCCCGCGTGAGCGGATCAACTCCGTCCTCGATCAGGGTTCCCCGTTCCTCGAACTCTGCACGATGGCCGGGTACGGCACAGACTTCACCGTGGGTGGTTCCGTCGTTGGCGGTGTCGGCACCGTCGAGGGCGTGGACTGCATGATCGTCGCCAACGACCCCACGGTCAAGGGTGGCGCGTCCAATGAGTGGACGCTGCGCAAGTGCAACCGTCTGCAGGAGATCGCCGTCGAAAACCGGCTTCCGGTACTCACCCTGGTCGAGTCCGGCGGTGCAGACCTGCGCAGCCAGAAAGAGGTCTTCGTCCCCGGTGGTGCGATGTTCCGGGCAATCACCCAGGCGTCCAAGGCGGGGGTCCCGACGATCGCCATCGTCTACGGCAACTGCACCGCCGGCGGCGCCTACATCCCCGGCATGTCCGACCACGTGGTGATGATCAAGGAACGTTCCAAGGTCTTCCTCGCCGGCCCCCCGCTGGTCAAGGCGGCCACCGGCGAAGTCACCGACGACGAGAGTCTCGGTGGTGCTCAGATGCACACCGACATCTCCGGGCTCGGCGACTACCTCGCCGTCGACGAACTGGACGCCGCCCGAATCGGCCGGTCCATCGTCCGGTGCCTAAACTGGCACCGTAAGGGGCAGAACCCCGCCGCGAATGTCGCAGAACCAGTGCTCGACGAAGAGGAGATGCTCGGCATCGTCCCCGACGGGCTCAAGGTCCCCTACGACCCCTACGAGATCATCGGACGGTTCGTCGACGGCAGTGAGTTCGATGAATTCAAGCCCCGTTACGGTTCGGGCCTGGTCACCGGGTGGGCGCAGGTCCACGGATACCCGGTGGGCATCCTCGCCAACTCCCGCGGAGTGCTGTTCAGCGAGGAGGCGCAGAAAGCCACCCAGTTCATCCAGCTGGCGAACAAGTCCGATACGCCCCTGATCTTCATGCACAACACCACGGGCTACATGGTCGGCAAGGAGTACGAGCAGAACGGGATCATCAAACACGGCGCGATGATGATCAACGCCGTGTCGAACTCGGAAGTCCCACACATCTCCCTGATCACCGCCGCCAGCTACGGTGCCGGCCACTACGGGATGTGCGGACGCGCCTTCAACCCCCGGTTCGTCTTCGCTTGGCCTTCGGCACGGTCTGCGGTGATGGGTTCCGAACAACTGGCGTCCGTAGTGAGCAGCATCAGCGCCCAGTCGGCGCGTTCACGAGGCCTCGACTACACCGAGGACGCGGAGAAGCAACTCTTCGACATGCTCAAGACGCAGGCCGACGTGGAGTCCGCACCGCTGAAGATGTCCGGGATGCTCTACGACGACGGCATCATCGACCCCCGCGACACCCGTTCTGTGGTGGGGATGGCGTTGTCTGCCATCCACTCCGGTCCGGTGGAAGGCGCCGAAGGCTTCGGCGTCTTCCGGATGTGACGGGCGAGAACGAGAGATGAGAGAAGACATGACCGACATGACCAACACAGAATTTTCCACCGTCCTCGTCGCCAACCGCGGCGAGATCGCGCGGCGCGTATTCACCACCGCCCGCAACCGGGGACTGTCAACCGTCGCCGTGTACTCGGACGCCGACCGTGACGAGACCTTCGCCCGGGAAGCCGACGCCGCCGTCCGTCTGCCCGGCAACGCTCCGGCAGAGACCTATCTGAACGCCGAGGCTGTCCTCGACGCCGCCCGTCGCACCGGAGCCGACGCGATCCACCCCGGCTACGGATTCCTCTCCGAGAACGCGGGTTTCGCGCGCGCCGTCATCGGCGCCGGGCTGGTCTGGATCGGACCGTCACCGGAGGCGATCGACGCCATGGGTTCCAAGACCGAGGCCAAGAAGCTCATGGAGGCCGCGGGGGTCCCGGTACTGACCAACCTGGACACCGCTGAGATCACCGAGGACATGCTTCCTGTCCTGGTCAAAGCCTCCGCCGGCGGCGGCGGTCGCGGCATGCGGGTGGTCCGCACTCTGGACGAGCTGGAGTCGGAGACCTCCGCCGCCGTCCGCGAGGCCGAGAGCGCCTTCGGCGACGGCACCGTGTTCATCGAGCGCTACATCGAGTCCGGCCGCCATATCGAGGTCCAGCTCATGGCGGACAACCACGGCGGAGTGTGGGCGGTGGGCGAGCGTGAGTGCTCGATCCAGCGCCGCCACCAGAAAGTGATCGAGGAAGCCCCGTCGCCGCTGGTCGAGCGTGTCGACGGGATGCGTGACCGGCTCTTCGAAGCCGCGCGGGCGGCAGCCCACGCCATCGGCTACAGCGGTGCCGGCACCGTGGAGTTCCTGGCGAATGACAAGGGCGAGTTCTTCTTCCTGGAGGTCAACACCCGGTTGCAGGTCGAGCATCCGGTCACCGAGGCCACCACCGGCCTCGACCTGGTGGGTCTGCAGTTCGACGTGGCCGCCGGGCTTCACCTGCCCTCGGAGAACCCTCCCGCCCTCGACGGGTGGGCCGTCGAAGCCCGCGTGTATGCCGAGGATCCCCGGCACGACTACCGCCCCATGTCCGGTGAAATCTTCCGCTTCGACTTCGACGACGTCGTGTCGTCCTTCACCGGCCCGCACATCCCCGGGATCCGGCTCGATGCCGGGCCGGAGACCGCCCCGGGACGTCCCGCCGCGGTGGGCGTGAACTACGACGCGATGCTGGCCAAGGTGATCTCCTGGGCCCCGAACCGCGCGGAGGCCGTGGGGCGACTCAGCGGGACTCTGCGTCGGGCCCGTATCCACGGACTCGGCACCAACCGTGACCAGCTGGTCCGCATTCTCGATGACGTGGACTTCCGGGCCGGCGACATCAACACCGCCTTCCTGGAGAGCACCCACACCGAGGTCTCAATGGCCCCCTTGGCTGACGACGACACTGTGGCGGTCTCCGCCTTCGCAGCGTCGCTCGTCGCTGAAGCTGCCGGAACCGCGACCAACCCCACCCGCCGCGTCCCGGCCGGATACCGTGTCTTCGGTGATGCACGGACCACCCACCGGTTCTTTCGCGGTCACGACACCGACAACGAGGTCGAGGTGAGCGTCGTGCGTGGCTCCCGCGTCCGTGACGGTGCCGTCACCCTGGACGGACGCGAGGATGTCCGGCTCGTTGAGCTCGCCCCTTCTACGGGGGTCGCACCCGGCGACACAGAGGCGGCCACCGTAATCCTCGAGGTGGACGGAATCCGCCGCACCCTGACCGTCCACCGCTACCCCGGTGGCGGCGTCGGGGTCGACTCCGCCCTCGGCCCGGTCATGCTCACCGAGCGCCCCCGGTACGACGACCCGTCCGACATCGTCGCCGAGGGAGCCCTGGTGGCGCCCATGCCCGGGACGGTGACCAGTGTCTCCGTCGCCGTCGGCGACGAGGTCACCACGGGCCAGAAGCTCATGACGATCGAGGCCATGAAGATGGAGCACACCATCTCGGCCACCTCCGACGGCACAGTCAGTGAACTGGCCGCTGCCGCCGGCGACCACATCGAAACCGGCACCCTGCTAGCGGTCATCGATTCCCCCGGCGCATCAGACACCGACAGCCAGACCGACAACTAACCCGCTCAACCACCAAGGAGAAACACCATGTCACAGCCCCAGGTCAGCATGCCGCTCAATGACACCCCTGAGCAGGAGGAGCTGCGCAAGACCGTCCAAGCCCTGGCCAAGAAGTACGGCTACGAGTACATGGCCAAGAAGGCCGACGACAAGGAGTACCCCACCGAGCTGTGGAAGGAAGCCGGCGAACTAGGCTTCATCGGCGTGAACCTGCCCGAGGAATACGGCGGCGGCGGGGCCGGCCTGCTGGAGCTCTCCATCGTCCAGGAGGAGCTGTCCTCCCAGGGCTGCGGTCTGCTGATGCTCGTGGTCTCCCCCGCGATCTGCGGATCCATCATCGCCGCCTTCGGCACCCCCGACCAGAAGCAGCGTTGGCTCCCGGGCATCGCCTCCGGCGAGTTCATCAGTGCCTTCGGCATCACCGAGGCCGACGCCGGCACGAACAGCCACAAGATCACCACGACCGCGAAGAAGGAGGGTGACGAATGGGTCCTCAACGGCCAGAAGACCTTCATCTCCGGCGTGGACCAGGCCGACGCCGTCCTCGTCGTCGCCCGCGCCCACGACGAGCGCACCGGCAAGCTGAAGCCGGCACTGTTCATGGTCCCCACCGACTCCGAGGGATTCTCCAAGACCCAGATCCCCACCGAGGTAATGCTGCCCGAGTGGCAGTACGCCCTGCACTTCGATGACGTCCGGTTGAAGGACGAGGACCTCGTCGGTGACAGCGACGCCGGTATCTTCCAGCTCTTCGTGGGACTGAACCCGGAACGCATCATCGCCACCGCGATGGCCACAGGAATGTCCCGCTACGCCCTCGACACCGCCGTGAAGTACGCCAACGAGCGTGTCGTGTGGGACACACCCATCGGAGCCCACCAGGGCCTGTCCCACCCGCTGGCCCAGTGCCGGATCGAACTCGAACAGGCCCGGCTGATGTGCCGCAACGCCGCGGCACGGTTCGACCAGGGTGACCTGGACGGCGCCGCGACCGCGGCCAACATGGCCAAGTACGCCGCCGGCGAAGTCTCCGCCAAGTCGATCGACCAGGCCGTCCAGACACTCGGCGGCAACGGGCTCACCGCCGAGTACGGGCTGGCACGCATGTACGCCGCATCACGACTGCCCGCATCGCCCCGGTCAGCCGCGAAATGCTGCTGAACTACGTCGCCCAGACCGTCATGGGCCTGCCCAAGAGCTACTGACCGGCCCACCACCCCCAGGAGTAGAACATGGCCATCACCACCGCCACCGAGAACAGCACGGCGCGGATCATCATCGACGCCCCGGACCGCCGGAATGCCCTGTCACCGGCACTGATCCGGGACCTCACCGACGCCCTCGAGGCAGCCGCGCAGGATGAGGCCGTCCGCAGCGTGATCCTGGACCACACCGGATCGACCTTCTGTTCCGGCGCCGACCTCGCCGCCGTGGGCGACACCCCGCCCGAGCAGGTCACCGCCAGTTTCATCGCTGTGCTGCGGACCATCGTCGAGTTGCCCAAACCTGTCACCGCCGTCGTCGACGGCAATGTGCGTGCCGGAGGAACGGGCCTGGTCGCCGCCTGCGACATGGTGTTCGCCTCCCCAGACTCGTCCTTCGCGACGACGGAGACCAGGATCGGTGTGGCACCGGCGATGATCGCCCTCACCGTCCTGCCCCGGCTCACCTCCCGTGCCGCATCCCGCTACCTGCTCACCGGTGAACGGTTCGACGCGGAGACCGCCGAACGCCACGGGCTGGTCACCGGCGTCGTCGAGGACCCTCGTCAACAGGCACGTGACACTGCAGATAACCTGCTGCGCTGCTCCCCCCAGGGACTACGGGAAACCAAGATGATCCTCAACCAGGCCGTCATCGACGGTTTCGACACCGGGGCAGATGCCTTGGCCGCGAAGTCCGCTGAACTGTTCGCCACCCCGGAAGCGCTGGAGGGCATCACCGCCTTCCTCCAGAAGCGTCCGCCGAACTGGGCTGCGTGACGCCGACCGCGCCATCACACCAGGACACCAGGTGTTACAGTGACTGACGATCGACCGAGGAGCCCGGAGGACACATGTCGAGCAGAGTAGCCCAGCAGGAGCGCAGCAAGGTGACCAGGCGTCGCCTGCTGGAAGCTGCTCTTGCGACGCTGTCCGACCAGGGCTTCCCGGCAACAACCGTCAGTGCCGTCGCTGCCCGCGCCGGGGTCTCCAGGGGAGCCGCCCAGCATCACTTCCCTACCCGGGACTCGCTGGTCGAGGCAGCCCTCGAGGAGTTCTTCTCGGAACGCACCCAGAAGCTCCGGACGAGTGTGGCCAACCTGTCCACCGGCACCAACGGTGCCCCGGTGGATGAGGTCCTCGAGCTCGTCTTCGGCTTCTTCAGCAACCGGCCGTTCCACGCGGCCCTCCACATCTGGGCCGCAGCAAGTACGGACGCCAGCCTCCGCGAGATGATCGTTCCCGCCGAGGCCAGGTACGGGCGAGAGGTCTACCAGCTCACCGCGCTGGCGCTGAACGCGGACCTGTCCGACCAGCACACCCGCCGGCTCCTGGGCCTCACCCTGGACGTCGCCCGCGGGCTCGGGCTCGGTTCGGTCCTCGTGGACACCCGCGAACACCAGCGCCACGCGCTGGAAACATGGTCGGCCATCCTGGCTGACATCAAGCGCAACGACTGACCACCTCGCGTTCCTCACCGCCTCCCTGACCTCCCTGTCACCACGTACCACGGGACACGTCTCTCTCCACATCCTTAGCTTCAGAAACAATAGCGTCAACTGAGAGGTTCCCCGGAGGACCATCCATGACCAGCCTCAGCACAGATACCACCGATACCACCGATACCACCGACCGGACCGTCGGCCACATGCTGCGCCGACGGGTCGAGTCGACTCCACACCGACGGGCATTCACCTACCCCGACACCACCTCGAGCGGCAGAGACTGGGCGGTCGCCACCTGGTCACAGGTCGGCTCCGACACCAACGAGGTCGCAGCCGGGCTCATCGCCCTGGGAGTCGCCCCGGGGCAGCGTGTCGCTATCGCGAGTTCCACCCGTTACGAATGGGTCACCGCGACCTACGCCACGATGAGCGCCGGCGCGGCGACCGTCGCCGTCTACCCCACCACCGTCACAACGGACGTTCGCCACATCATCGGCGACTCCGGCGCCCGGGTCGTCTTCGCCGAGGACGCCGAACAACTGGCCAAACTCGCCGTCCTGCGTGACCAGCTCCCGGACGTGCACACCGTCGTCGTCTTCGACAACGACCTGCCCGACCGTCCCGACGACTGGGTGGTCACCCTCGATGAGCTGAGGCACAGCGGGCGCGACTACCTCACCAGGCACCCCGGCGCCGTCGCCGCACGCACCGACGGTACCGGGCCGGACGATCTCGCCACCCTGATCTACACCTCCGGAACCACCGGACGTCCCAAAGGCGTGCTGCTCCCACACCGCGTGTGGGTCTCACAGGTCCGCGCCATCGCCGAGACCGTCCGTGCCGAGCCTGTGCCCGGTGACCCCGGCGATACCGGCGATACCGGCGATACCGGCGCGGCCGGCCTACTGGACATCGAGGACAAGCAGTTCCTCTGGCTGCCGCTGGCACATGTCATGGGGAAGCTGATGGTCCTGCTGCCCGTCCATATCGGGTTCGAGACCACCATCGACGGCCGGGTCGACAGGATCGTCGACAATATCGGGACGTCACGTCCGACCTTCATGGCGTCGGTGCCGCGGATCTTCGAGAAGGCCTACACCGGCATCGCCACGATGATGGTCGAGGAGCCCGGTCCCTGGCGAATCAGGGAGCGACTGTTCCACTGGGCCAGCCGGGTGGGAGTGAAGGTCTTCGACGCCGACCACGGTGACGGCAGCACGACCGCGACCCGGTGGGACCGCATCCAGGCACTCCTCGCCGACCGGCTGGTGTTCTCGACCGTGCGCCAGCGTTTCGGAGGGCGGATCCGCTACTTCATCTCCGGATCCGCCGCCCTCAACACCGACGTCGCCCGGTGGTTCGGTGCCGCCGGGCTCCCCGTCCTGGAGGGGTACGGCATGACCGAAAGCAACGTCGCGACACTGGGGCTACCGTCGACCTACCGGGCCGGGACTGTCGGTGAACCACTCCACGGCTTCGAGATCCGCATCGCGGACGACGGTGAGGTCCTCGTCCACGGCCCCGGGGTCATGGCCGGCTACCACGACAACCCGGAGGAGACCGCGCGGGCGCTCACCGAGGACGGATGGCTGCACACCGGAGACATCGGCGAACTCGACGACCAGGGACGTCTTCGCATCACCGACCGCAAGAAGGAACTGTTCAAGACCTCCAACGGCAAGTACGTCGCACCGGCGCTGATGGAGGCCCGGTTCAAAGGCCTCTGTCCGGTGGCTTCACAGATCGTGGTCATCGGTGAACGTCGCCCGTACGTCGGTGCCCTGATCGCACTGGACGAAGCCGCCGTGACCGCCTGGGCGCGTCGGGAGGACGTACCCGGTGACTACGGCGAGATCACCGCCGACCCCCGGACACACACCATGGTCCAGCGCTTCGTCGATGAGCTCAACAGCACCCTCAACCCGTGGGAACAGGTCAAGACGTTCCACATCCTCGACCGGGAACTCTCCGTCGACGAGCAGGAGCTCACCCCGTCGTTGAAACTCCGGCGACGCCCCGTGGCCGACCACTTCGCCTCCGACATCGCTTCGCTGTACCCGACCGCCCAAGGAGAACACCATGACCACCGCTGACGTCACCACCTTCGATCCTCCGATCCGCTCCACCGGACACATGCTGCGCAAACGCATCACCGAGACCCCGGACCGCCGTGCCTACAGCTACCCCGTCACCGACGGCACAGAGGAAAACTGGACCACGTTGACATGGGGAGAGGTCGGCACCCAGGCCGCCGAGGTCGGTGCCGGGCTGATCTCCCTGGGTGTCCAGGCCGAGCAGCGCGTGGCCATCGCCAGCACGACCCGCTACGAGTGGGCTCTGGCGGACTACGGCATCGTATTCGCCGCTGCCGCCACTGTGACCGTCTTCCCCACCACGCTCGCCGAAGACGTCCGCTTCATCCTCGATGACTCAGACAGCACCGTCGTCTTCGTCGAGGACGCTGCCCAGCTGGCCAAGATCACCGGTCTCCGCCCGGCACTGCCGAAAGTCCACACAGTGGTCGTCCTCGACGACGCACTCCCCGACGGTGCTGACCGCGGGTGGGTGATCAGCATGGATGACCTGCGACGTCGTGGCAGGGAAAGACTCGGCTCACATCCCGGGGAGATCGACGCGCGCATCGACGACACCGACCTCGACGACCTCGCCACCCTGATCTACACCTCCGGAACCACCGGGCGCCCCAAAGGGGTGCTTCTCCCCCACCGCGTCCTGGTCTTCGAGGTCCTGGCTATGGAGGGCACGTTGCGCCGGACGTCCCCCGAGGACGTACTGACCATCGACGACAAGCAGTTCCTGTGGCTTCCTCTGTCGCACGTGATGGGGAAACTGCTGCTGATGATGCCGGTCCACCTCGGCTTCGAGACAGCCATCGACGGTCGGGTCGACCGTATCGTGTCCAACCTCCCAGTCGTCCGCCCCACCTTCATGGGGTCCGCGCCCCGGATATTCGAGAAAGCCTACAACGGCATCGTCACCATGATGGCCGATGACCCTGGCCCCCTGCGCGTCCGGGAGAAGCTGTTCCACTGGGCCAGCCGGGTGGGAGTGAAGGTCTTCGACGCCGACCACGGTGACGGCAGCACGACCGCGACCCGGTGGGACCGCATCCAGGCCCGTCTGGCCGACCGACTGGTCTTCTCCACGGTCCGGGAACGTTTCGGAGGGCGGATCCGCTACTTCATCTCCGGGTCCGCCGCCCTCAACACCGACATTTCCCGGTGGTTCGGTGCCGCAGGGATGATCATCCTGGAGGCCTACGGAATGACCGAGTCCGGCGGCGGCTCCTGCCTGGGGATGCCGAACGCCTACCGCGCCGGATGGATCGGACGTCCTCTGGACGGCGTGGACCTGCGGATCGCCGAGGACGGCGAGATTCTCTTCCGCTGCGCCGGGGTGATGGACGGGTACCACAACAATCCGGAGGCCACCGCCGAAGCTCTGTCCGAGGACGGCTGGATGCACACCGGGGACATCGGGGACATGGACGAGGACGGGTTCGTGCGGATCACCGACCGCAAGAAGGAACTGTTCAAGACCTCCAACGGCAAGTACGTGGCACCGGCACTCATGGAAGCTGAATTCAAGGGACTGTGCCCGGTCGCCTCGAACCTGGTTGTCATCGGCGAAGGGCGCCCCTACGTGAGCGCACTGGTGGCACTGGACGAGGACGCGTTGCTGGCGTGGGCGCAGCGTACCGGCGTTGACGGCGGCTACGCCCGCGTGGCCGCCGACCCCCGGACGAGGACGCTGGTGCAGGGCTACATCGATGAGCTGAATTCATCGCTGAATCGATGGGAGCAGGTCAAACGGTTCCAGATCCTCCCCCGTGATCTCACCGTCGAGAACGCGGAGCTGACTCCGTCACTGAAACTACGCCGCAAGCCCGTGGCCGCGAACTTCGCCGACCAGGTGGAGGCGAACTACTCCTGAATCAGTTCCACGGGCATGCTGGCTCCCACAGCTCCCGCCTCACGAACCGCGTGCAGGTCGACCGCCGGGGGTTCGGCGTCGTGGAGGGCGTACACCACCGACAGTGCCGAGCCCGTCACCGCCGCGACCGCAACGGGTATCTGCTCTACGACGTCCACCACGACGACGTCCGCGCCCGCCGTCACCGCGGCACGGCAGAAAGCCTCCAGGTGCGCGTCGTCCACCGGCGTCTGGCCGACGGCGACCCGTAACCGCGCCGGATAGGGAACAGCCTCGCGCAGGGTGACGATCTCACTGATCATGGCGTTGCTGTCGCCCGCAACGACATTCGCGGGGTCGAGGACGACGTGGGCCTCGTGGGCTCCGTTGACGACAGCCATATGTGCTTCGCTGGCCTTGACCAGGGGATGGTGCTTGCCCGTCGGATAGCCGGCGACCGACACCAGACGCAGTCCCTCCGGCACGTCACGCAGGGGGAACATCGTGGGCGGAAGGCACACCGACGTGCAGTCGTGAGCCATCGCCCGTTCAAGCAGGGCAGTCGCATCAGCACGGGTGCAGGTGGGGTCGAGCAGGGTCGCTTCGAGCCACGGCCCGCGGACAGAACTCGCGGAGGTCACTGGGCGTTGCCGAGCACGTCACGGATGGACGGACGGATGTCCTGCCAGTAGATTCCCACGATCACGGCGCCGACGATCCAGACCATGGAGATCACTGTCCCGAGCAACAGCACACCCAGGGCGGAGCCACCGAGCAGCAGCAGCCAGTTCTGCTTCGACCGGTCGATGACCGTGAAGGCGTCATCCCTGGTCATCGCTACCTGGATCGCACCCCAGACCGCCGCGATGACCACGAGGGCCAGGAAGACCCACTGAAGCATGTTCACGGAGTAGAAGGCCAGGGTGAGGAAGTCATTCATGGTGATCCAGTCTATCGGACTCCCACCCGGCTCTCAGAACAGCGTGAACAAGATTTCCGACACGGTGTAGATCGTCAACCCGGCCAGCGACCCGACCACGGTACCGTTCACCCGGATGAACTGGAGGTCCTTGCCGACCATCAACTCGATCCGGTCGCTGGCCTCGTCGGCGTCCCAACGCTCCACGGTCTCACCGATGATCCCGGTGACCTCTCCCGCGTAGTTCTCCGCCAGGTAGGACGCAGCCCCCACGAGGCGCTTCTCCAACGAGGCCCGAAGCTCCTCCTCCGTGCGGACACGGGTGGCGAAATCCGACACCCAGGTGACGATCTTCGTCCGCAGCACGGAGTTCTCGTCCCGTGCCATCGTCGTCAGCGTGGACCGTACCGACTCCCACAACGCACCGGGCAGCGCCTGCACCGTCGGGGAGTTCATGATGTCGCCCTTGAGGTTCTCCACCCGGGTGATCATCGCCGGGTCGTGCTGCAGGTCGCGGGCGAGCTGGCTGATGAACCGGCGGATCGCGTGCCTGGCCTCGTGCTCCGGATTGCCGCGCACGTCGCCGGTGAACTGCACGACCTCCCGGTAGACCTTGTCGCCGACCAGGTCGCGGACGAACCGGGGCGCCCAGGTAGGCGTACGTTCGTCCAGGAGCCGGACGATGAGCTCCTCACTGTCCCGGGCTTTGTCGTCCAACCAGACGACCACGGCGTCGACCACGGGCTCGGTGCGGCCCTCGCTGATGAGCTGCTCCAGTCCTCGCCCCAGTGGAGGCCCCCAGGTCGGCTCGGAGACTTTGTCGATCACCAGTGTCCGCAGCAGCTGTTCTGCTTCCCTCGGATCCACCCCGTTGACCACGAGGTCGATCAACCGGGATGCCTCGGCACCGGTGCGTTCCGCGCCTCCCTGGTCCAACACCCAGTCGGCGGCACGTTCCGGGATCCTGGCCTGACGGAGTTTGTCGGTGATCAACGCGGCATTGAGGAAGTTCTCTCCGACGAAAGAGCTGAGTGCGTGCCCCACCTGGTCCTTCTTGCGCTTGATGATCGCGGTGTGGGGGATCGGGATACGCAGCGGATGCCGGAACAGTGCGGTGACCGCGAACCAGTCAGCCAGCGCTCCGACCATGCCGGCCTCGCTGGCGGCCCGGACGTAGCCCGTCCAACCGGCGTCTCTGCCGGTGGCCTCCAACCACCGGCAGACCAGGTAGATCACGGTGGCGACCACCAGCAGGCTGGTGGCGAAGGCCTTGTGGCGGCGCAGGTCACGGCGACGCTCCGCCTCGGATTCCGGTGATGGTCCGGGAACTGCGAGTCGGTCGTTGGTGGGACTGTTGTCGATGGGGGACATCACCGGGCCCATTATTCCACCTGTGGAGGACATTCCACGCGGACATGCCTCAGCCCCCTGCCCGCCCGGGGACGTGGACGGGAATCAGGGGGCTGAAGAGCGCTGGAGGCGCAGGATCGGTCAGTACACCCGACCGGTCTGTTTACGGTACTCGCGGGTGCCGCGGCGACCGATGCGGATACCGAGGAAAGAGGCGAGGAGGAGAACCACACCGACTGCCCAGCCGACGATGCCGATGGTGACACCGTGCTCCTGGGCGTCGACACTGTAGGCGGCGAACCCGAAGATCCCGATGCCCATGATGGCGACGGCCGCGACCAGCAGTCCCATGGACATCCAGGTCACGCCGCGCTGCAGCGACGAATGCGGCGCGTCCCAGCTGGAGGGGACATAGCCTCGAGGTACTCCGGTGACGCCGAGTGCTCACCCTTGGTATCTGAATGCGGAAACATCATCGGTTCTTCTCTCATCCTTCGGTACTCCCCGGGGACGTCGGTCCCGGGCGACATCATGATTCTAGCGCACGGGTGTAGGCGGGGGCCTACTCGTGCCCTGGGGAATCCGGGTGGCGGACTAGTCTGCCTTGCCGCGGATCGCGGCGCGGGCGCGCTCCTTGGTGATCGCGGCGACAGCGGTCAGCGGGATACCCGCCGGGCACACGTCAGCGCACTCACCGTAGAGGGAGCAGGGGCCGAAGGTACCCTCAGCCTCGTCGACCATGTTCTTCGCCCGACGTCCACGCTCCTGGCGACCCAGCGGAGACAGGGTCATGTGCACCAGCTTCGCGCCGGTGAACAGGTGGGATGCACCGTTCGGGCAGGCGGCCACGCAGGCACCGCAACCGATGCAGGCGGCGTGGTCGAGGGCCAGCTCGGCGTCCTCGTGGTTGACCAGCAGGCTGTCGGCGTCCGGGGCGGTACCGGCGGCCATGGACACGAAGCCACCCTTCTCCATGACGCGGTCCAGTGCGGAACGGTCGACGACCATGTCCTTGATCACCGGGTATGCCGCGGAACGCAGCGGCTCGAGCTTGATGCTGTCACCGTCGTTGAAGCTGTACAGACGCTGCTGGCAGGCCGGCTTGTTCTTGTCCGGACCGTGCGGACGGCCGTTGACCATCAGGCCACAGGTGCCGCAGATGCCTTCACGGCAGTCCGAGGCGAAGGCGAAGGGCTCCTTGCCGTCTTCGACGTACGTCGAGTTGACGTGGTCGAGGAGTTCCAGAATGGACATTTCCTGTTCGGCATCGGGGACGTCCACCGACTCGAAGTGGCCCTCCGAGGTGTGGTCCGCCTGACGCCAGATCTCAAGATGCAGTTTCATTACTTGTAGTTCCTTGTCATCAGCGGGATGCGGTCAAAGTACAGCGGCTCCGAGTGACGGACGAAGGTCTCCGGCTTCTCGCCCGGCTCCCAGGCGGAGACGAAGCACCACTCGTCGTCGTTACGCTCGGCTTCGCCGTCCTCGTCGAGGTGATCCTCGCGGTAGTGCGCGCCACAGGACTCGTCGCGGTCGAGGGCGTCGACGCACATGAGCTCACCGAGATCCAGGTAGTCGGCGACGCGGATGGCGTTCTCGAGCTGCTGGTTCATCTCGTCCTTGCCGCCGGGCACGAAGACGTTCTCCCAGAAGTCCGCGCGGACCTTCCGGATCTCGTCGATGCCGGACTGCATTCCCTCGACGGTGCGGGCCACGCCGCAGCAGCGGTAGAGGATCTCACCGAGCTGACGGTGGTAGTACTCTGCGCCGTGCGGGTTGGGGCCGCGGATGCTGAGGATCTTGTCGATGCGCTCCTCGGTCCGCTTCAGGGCGGCCTGGGCGGCCTCCGAGTCAGTGTCCGGGGCGTCCTGGCCCAGCAGGGGCGCCAGGTAGTTCGGGACGGTGAAAGGCAGGGTGAACCAGCCTTCCACGGACGACGACAGCAGGGAGTTCGCTCCCAGACGGTTCGCACCGTGGTACATCCAGGACGACTCACCGGAGCAGAAGAGCCCGGGGATGGAGGTCATCTCGTGGAAGTCGGTCCACAACCCGCCCATGGTGTAGTGGCAGGTCGGGGCGATGCGCATCGGCTCCTTGTACGCGTCGTCACCGATGGCCTCCTCGTACATCTGGATGAGGTTGGAGTAACGCTCACGGATGGTGTCCTCGCCCAGCTTCGCGATCGCATGGGTGAGGTCCAGGTACACCGAGTTCTTCTTCGGACCGACGCCGTAACCGGCGTTGATCTGCTGCGCGTTCGCACGGGAGGCGATGTCGCGCGGGACCAGGTTGCCGAACGCCGGGTACCGACGCTCGAGGAAGTAGTCGCGCTCGTCCTCGGGGATGTCGTTGGGGTGGCGCTCGTCGCCCTTGGTGGTGGGCGTCCAGATACGGCCGTCGTTACGCAGCGACTCGGACATCAGGATGGTCTTGGACTGCCAGTCCGAGTTGACCGGCAGGCCGGTCGGGTGGAACTGCACGAAGGACGGGGACGCCATGTAGGCGCCCTGCTCGTAGGCACGCATGATCGCACTGGCGTTGGAGTTCTTGGCCAGCGTGGACATGTGGTACACGTTGCCGTACCCGCCGGTGGCCAGCACCGTGGCGTGACCCGTGTGGGTCGACAGCTCGCCGGTGATGATGTTGCGGGTGACGATGCCCTTGCACACACCGTCCTCGACGATGATGTCCTGCACGTCGGAGTGGGTGAAGATCTCCACGTTGCCGGCACCGATCTGACGGTACAGGGCCGAGGTCGTGGCCAGCTGCAGCTGCTGACCGGTCTGTCCACGGGTGTAGTAGGTACGGGAGACCTGCACGCCACCGAAGGAACGGGTCGCCAGGGTTCCGCCGTACTCACGGGAGAACGGGGCACCGATGGCGTTCATGTGGTCGATGACCTTGCCGGACTCCATGGCCAGACGCCAGCAGTCGTTCTCGCGGCACCGGTAGTCACCGCCCTTGACGGTATCCTTCGTGTGGTTGTAGGTGGAGTCGTTGTCCAGCTTCTTCGACCGTGACGAGTTCACACCACCCTGCGCGGCGATGGAGTGCGCGCGACGGGGGCTGTCGTGGTACGTGAAGACCTTGACGTCGTAACCGAGCTCACCGAGCGCCGCGGCTGCCGCGCCGCCGGCCAGGCCGGTACCGACGATCAGGATGCGGAACTTCGCGCGGTTCAGTGGCGACACGAGCTTGAAGTGCTCCTTGTCGAACTGCCACTGCTGCTGCTGGCCGACCTCGTGGGGGGCGTTGTCGCCGATGACGTTACCGACAGACACGCCGTCCACCTTGGACTTCGGGGCGGCGAAGGCCTGCAGTGCCTCGTCGTAGTTGAAGTCCGGGGTCTGGTTGTGCGGGTGGGGCTTACTGATTCCCATAGTCTCTTCTCTCTTCCTAGGTCCCTTTTGTTCGCTGACGTCCGGGACTAATCCACCACGCCGAACATCACCATCAGCGGGATGGAGATGTTGCCGATCATGACGACCGCGGGCAGCAGGTAGGCGATCCACAGCATGACCTGACGGGTCCGGTGGCCGGTGATGCCCAGGTCAGAGGATGCGGTCCAGATTCCGTGGCTCAGGTGCAGGAAGAGAACGACCATGCACAGGATGTAGAAGATCGCCACACCCGGGCGCTCGAAGGAGGCCACCAGGTTGGCGTACACCTCGCCGTGCTCGAACGCGGTCGCTGCCGCCGGTTCTGCACCGATGGTCAGGTCCAGGATGTGGAAGATGATGAACAGCAGCAGGATGATGCCGGTCTCCAGCATGGAGCCGGCGGTGAAGGTGTTCCACCCCTTCACCTTGGCCGTGCGGCGGAACCGGCCACGGGACTCGCGGGACCGCTTCTTCAGTGCGAAAGCACACCACACGTGCAGGATCAGCGAGGCCAGCAGGACCACGCGGGCGATCCACAGGAAGCCTTCGTGCGGGACGAGCGGCTCGCCGATGCTCCGCAGGAAGCCTGCGTACTCGTTGAAGTGGTCGGCACCTGTGTAAACCTTCAGGTTTCCGACCATGTGGACGAGGACGTAGAGGGCGAAGATGATGCCAGTCACGGCCATCGTCAGCTTCATCGCCCAGGAGGGGAAGCCCGGCTTCTCCCTCAACGGTTTGATGGAAATTTTCCCGTGCTCGATTGCAGCGGGATCGTCGTATTTAACAGTCATGGCACCTCCAGTGTCATAGACACTGTACGACCCTCATAGTGGCAAGCACCAACCGACCCCGGTCGTCGTGAATAAGATCACACCTGACCACCGGATCACCCCTCGATCAGCCTGCGCGCCCGGGCTTCCGCCACCGCAGCCGTGCGATTCTCCACCCCCAACTTCTGATAAATATGTATCAGATGAGTCTTCACAGTTGCCAGTGAGATCACGAAGCGCCGTGCCAGCTCACGGTTACTGGCCCCGGTGGCGAGCACCTCAAGGATCTCGGTTTCCCGGGAGGACAGCGCTTCCGTCCCGGCCCTGCCGGTCCTGCCGGAACGGCCGACCTGCTCGGCGAGACGCACGGCGATGTCCGGTGACAAGGTTCGCCGACCCGCGGCGGTGTCCAGCACCGCCCGGTGCAGCGTGTCCTCCGGGGCATCCTTGAGGAGGTAGCCGGTCGCTCCTGCTTCAAGAGCGTCCATGATGTGGTTGCCGGTGTCGTAGGTGGTCAGCATGAGAACGGGCGGCCCACCGGCGGCAGTGTTGCTCCGTGTGGCTGCGATCCCGTCCGTGCCCGGCATCTGGATATCCATGACCAGGACGTCCGCCCCGACGTGCCGCGCACGCGCGGCGTCCGCGCCGTCCGCACCTTCAGCGACGACGGTGACATCGTCGAAGCCGTCGAGGATCGCGCGCAGCCCGGCGCGGACGACCGGGTGGTCGTCGATGAGCATCACCTTCACCTTGGTCACTGTATGGTCACTGTTCCCGCCCCCACGGGAACCCTGCCACGATGCATGTCCCGCCGCCCGTCAGAACGTCGAAGCTGCCCCCTGCCTCCTCCACCCGCAGCCGCATCCCTGTCAGTCCGTAGCCATCGCCGCTCGGCTGCATGACCTCGCTCAGGTCGACACCACAGCCGTCATCGTCGACGGTGAGTTCCAGGACATCGGCCCCGGGGGCGAAAGAGTCGTCGGTCCGCAGGCCCACGAAAACCTGGCGGGCGCCGGCGTGCTTGACCACGTTGGTCAGCGATTCCTTCACGACGTGGACGACGGCGTCCTGCACCGCTGCGGGCAGGAGGGTCCGACGCAGCTCGTCCGCCACATCCAACTCCACCACCAGACCGTCGCCGAGGGCGCGCTGGGTGGCAGTGACATCGTCAACGATGCGGAGCAACGCCTCCCCCACGGGCTCGACCGGTAGCCCCGCGGCCAGATCCCTGATCAACGCGCGGGCCTCATCGAGATTGTCACCGGCAGTCCGTTCGATGAGCGAGAGCTGGCTCAGTGCGTCGTCCGCCCGCTCCTGGCGCACCGCCGTCGATGCGGCACGGGACAACAGCACCACCGCATTGAACCCCTGAGCGAGAGTGTCATGGATGTCGCGCGAGATTCGTTCACGCTCCTCCAGGCGCCCGGCGTTCTTCTCGGTGACCATGAGTCGGTCACGGGTGCGACGCAGTTCGTCGGCGGTCGCGCGCTGGCGTTCCGCCTCCGCGGTGAGCGCCCGGTAGGTCCAGTACGCGCCAGCCCCGAACACGACACCGATTCCGGGGCCGACCACAGCGGCCACTCCCCCACCCTGCCCCGTCAGAGGAGGGACGAACGCCGCCACTGCCCACGCCAGGATCAGCACAGCGACATGCACCACACCGAACTTCAGTCCCCGGAAGAGATCGAGGACCGCGAGGATCACGAAGCTCAGTGGGAACAGCAACCACACCGCGTGGTGACTCAGGGCCGTCGCCGCCGTCCACAGGACCAGCAGTGCCAGCAGCCACCACAGTGCAGCCGGCCGCGGATCACGCGACGTCCTGCCGTCTGCGAAACGCTTCTCGGCGACAGTGCCTGCCAGGTAGACCACCGCGAGGAGGCCGATGACCACCGCAGCAGCGATCCTGCGTGAGGAGGTCGCATCCACCAGTACGCGCACCAGCGCAAACGCCGCCAATGCAGCGAAGACCACATGCAGGCTGATACGCAGGGTACCGAGGATCTGCGGCAGAGACGTCCGGGGATTCACAGCACCTGAGCTTAAACGCTGCGGGCGGACCACTGCATCAACCGAACGGTTGACCGGGAAATACGGAGTCCGGTCGATGGATTCCGTGGGGGAGACCGGTGAGATCAGGAGGTGACAGATTCACCGACCACAGGAGGTCAACCATGTACCTGGGACTCCGGGACATCCGCGCGGCGATGGGAAGATTCGCCCTGGTCACCTCAGTCGTCGCACTGATCACGCTGCTGCTGGTCATGCTCACCGGACTGGCCGGTGGCCTGGCTGACCAGAACACCTCCGCCCTGAAAGCACTCGGGCCGGACCGCTACGTGTTCTCCGCCGCAGGCGAACCGTCCTTCACCTCATCGTCGGTCACCACCGGGGACGAGGAGGCATGGCAGGACGCTGCCGGTCCGGACGCCGACGTGGTGCCGCTGGGTATCGCGACGACCCGGGTCGACGCCCGGGGAACCGCCGAACCGGTCACCTTGATGGGCTTGCCCGCCGGGACACCGGTTCCCGGCGGTGACGTCCCCGACCACGGGCTGCTGCTGCCCGAGAGCCTCGGCGGGACCGCAGACACCGAGTACATGAATCATCAACCGGTCGCCTGGGCCGACCTGGACACCTGGGAAGCGATGACCGGGGCGTCCTCCCCCACCGTCCTCATGGTCACCGCCGATCTCAGCGACGACGACTGGGACGCCGCCGCGGACAGCACCGGCACCGTCGCCACCACCGTGGACGACTCCTTCGCCGCCCTCCCCGCCTACCAGTCCGAACGTGGCTCGCTCCTGGCGATCCAGGGCCTGTTGTACGGGATCTCCGCCCTGGTCGTCGTGGCTTTCCTCAGCGTGTGGACGATCCAGCGCACCCGGGATATCGCCGTCCTGCGGGCTCTCGGCGCCTCCACCCGCTATGTCGTCGCCGATGCCGCGGCCCAGGCCGCAGTGATCCTCACTGTCGGTGTGACCGCCGGTGGTGCGGCGGGCGGCCTGCTCGGAGCCCTGGTCGCCGGAGCCGTCCCCTTCACCCTCTCCCTGTGGACGTTCCTGCTACCGCCGGTCGGCGTCTTCCTTCTCGGCATGTGCGGCGCCCTGGTCGCCATGCATCGCGTGTCCACCGTCGACCCCCACCTCGCGCTAGGAGCATCAGCATGACCGTCACCGCCACCCGTACCGTCCTGAACCTCGACGACGTGTGCGTGACCTACCCGGACGGGGACCGCGCGGTCACTGCCCTC
Source organism: Corynebacterium sp. CNJ-954 (assembly GCF_001942345.1). Classification (GTDB taxonomy): domain Bacteria; phylum Actinomycetota; class Actinomycetes; order Mycobacteriales; family Mycobacteriaceae; genus Corynebacterium. The sequence goes on along the minus strand of NZ_MKKI01000022.1, from coordinate 216,817 downwards.
GACCACGTCACCTTCACCGCGAACGCCGGCGAACTGACCGCCGTCGTCGGCGAATCCGGCTCCGGCAAGTCGACGCTGCTCTCCGTCGCTACCGGGCTGTCGACCCCCGACACAGGTTCCGTGGACGTCAACGGCGCCACCGGCATGGTGTTCCAGTCGGCGAATCTGCTCGGCTCCCTGACGGTCCGGCAGCAGCTGCTGGTCACCGACCATATCCGCGGCACCCGGATCACCCGCTCGCGTCGCCGTCACGCCGACGACCTGCTCAGTCGCGTCGGATTGGACGGGTACGGTGACCGGCGCGTCCACCAGCTGTCCGGCGGTCAACGCCAGCGGGTGAACATCGCCCGGGCCTGACCGGGGACCCGTCGCTGCTGCTGGCCGATGAGCCGACATCTGCCCTGGACCACGCGCTGTCGCGCCGGATCGTGGAGCTGCTGCGTGAACTCACCACCGAGCGAGGTCTGGCCACCGTCCTGGTCACCCATGACCGCAGTCTCCTCGACCAGGCTGACCGCGTGGTGGAGATGCGCGACGGGCGACTGACGTCCTGACTGGAGTTCAGCTCTCGACGACTGCCCCCTCCACGGACGTCACCCGCTGAGACTCCACACCTGTGTCGGTGTGGAGGGTGCAGGACCGACACAAGTGTGGGGTCCTACGCAGCGATGCCGGGCGGTAGGCTCGAAAGTCCCCACCTAGAACCGCGGACAGAGGTGCACCGAGATGCGACCACTGCGTTACGCCGTCAATGTCACACTGGACGGCTGTTGTCACCACGAAGAGGGACTGCCCCCGGACCGGGAGTCAATGGACTTCTGGACCGCTGAAATGCAGCGTGCCGACGCCCTGCTCTACGGTCGGGTGATATACGGGATGATGAAATCCGCATGGCGGCGGCCGGAGCACGGCCCGTGGCCGGACTGGATGGAGGACTGGGAGGTCCCCTTCGCCGAGACCATCGACCGGGCCAAGAAGTACATCGTCTCGCGGACCCTGACCAGCGTGGACTGGAACTCAGAACTGGTGCAGGGCGACCTGTGTAACGCGGTGCTGCGTCTCAAGGAGCAGCCGGGCGAGGGACTGCTCACCGGTGGAGTGGAATTGCCACGGGCGCTGGCGGACCTCGGGCTGATCGACGAGTATCTGTTCGTCGTGCACCCCGTCCTCGCTGGCCGGGGTCCCACACTGATGTCGGGCCTGCAGGAGAGCGTCCCGCTCGAGCTGATGGACCGTCGGGAGTTTGGTTCCGGTGCCGTCGCCCACCGGTTCCGGCCCGCTACTCCGCCCGGAGCAGCGTCTCCCCGGACACGGTGACCGGCTCGGGCCCGACCATCGTCTCTTCTCCGCACACCGTGATCGGCCCGACGACCTCCGGATCATCGTCGGCGGTACACAGGGTCACCTCGCCGTCGGTGACGGACACCCGGACGATCCTGCCGCGCAGCGTAACCGAGTACTCCAGACCGCCCCACTCCTCCGGGACACGAGGGTCGATGGTGAACTGACCGTAGTGGTCCCGGAAACCACCGAAGCCGTACACCAGGCAACTCCACACACCACCGCAGGACGCGATGTGCACCCCGTCGGCGGTGTTGCCGTGCAGGTTGTTGAGGTCGATGAACAGCCCGCGGTGGAAGAAGTCCATCGCCTTGTCATGCATCCCCAACTCCGCAGCCATGATCGACTGCACCACGGCAGACAACGAGGAGTCGCCGGTGGTGAGCCGGTCATAGTAGTTGTAGTCACGCTTCTTGGTCTCCGCGTCGAACTGCGATCCCTGCAGGAACAGGGCGAGGACCACGTCCGCCTGCTTGAGGATCTGGTACCGGTAGATCGTCAACGGGTGGTAGTGCAGCAGCAGGGGACGCTTCGGGCCGACCTCGGGGTCGTCCAGACTCCACAACTGGCGCTGCATGAACTGGTCGTCCTGCGGGTTGACCTTCGTCGACTCGTTGAAGGGGATGTACATGGCGTCGGCGGCCTGGTCCCACAGGTCCAGCTCGTCCTCGCTGAGACTGGTGCGACGCATCATGTCGCGGTAGGCCCCGGGGCGGTCAGACCTCATCTGCCGGACGACCTCGGCGGCGACCCGGAGGTTGTACTGCGCCATGACGTTTGTGTACAGGTTGTTGTTCACCACGGTGGTGTACTCGTCGGGGCCGGTGACCGAGTGGATCTCGAAGCGGGTGCCCGAGGAGTTGAAGAACCCGAGGGACATGAAGAACCGCGCGGTTCCGACGAGGATGTGGATGCCCTCATCCAACAGGAAGTCCGTGTCGCCGCTGGCGTAGATGTACTTCATCAGCGCGTAGCTCACGTCGGCGTCGATATGGTACTGCGCCGTACCGGCGGCGTAGTAGGCACTGGATTCGTGACCGTTGATGGTCCGCCACGGGAACAGCACCCCGTCGTGCGACAGTTCCAGGGCGCGCTCGCGGGCGGCGGGCAGCATCTTGTAGCGGAAACGCATCGCGTTCCGCGCGAACTGGGGGTTGGTGTAGGTCAGGAACGGCATCACGTAGATTTCCGTGTCCCAGAAGTAGTGGCCGCCGTAGCCGGACCCGGTGAGCCCTTTCGCGGGGACGCCCTGGGTTTCAGCACGGGCGGACGCCTGGATGAGCTGGAAGATGTTCCACCGCACGGCCTGCTGGAGTTCAGGATGGTCCGGGATCCGTACGTCGGAGCGGTCCCAGAACCCGGCCAGCCAGTTCTTCTGGTGCCGCTGGAGCGTGCGGAAGCCGACGGCCTTGGCACGGTTGATGGTGCGTGCACAGCGGAACGCCAGTTCATCGGCCGCGACGTGCCGGGACGAGTGGTAGGAGATGAACTTCTCGAGCCGCAGCTTCATGCCCGCGCGTCCGGCCATGTGGTACACGACCCTGGCGACGTCCTCACGCAGTTCAGTGTGGACCTCCACCCCGTCGACAGCGTGGTCACCGTCCTCGTCGGTTCCGGTGAGTTCCATCTCGTGGTCCATGCTGACCGCGACCGTCATGCCCGAATGGTTGACCCGGTAGCCGAGGGTGACCCGTTCATCCTCCGGTTGCGCCTGGTAGGTGGGAATGAACACCCGGTCCTTGAATTGTTCGGCCTTGCGGGGGTCAGCACCGCTGCCCACGCCGACCGGGCCGTCGGCGGTGGTGCCGGTGTGGTCGATGACGGTGGAGTACTCGTCCTCACCGTCCTGCCGGTTGAGGATCTGTGAGGAGACGACCACGGCGGCGGGGGCGTCGAGCAGTTCGATCTCCGTGCTGGTCACCATGAGGTGGCGTTCGTTGAAGCTCACCATGCGTTCATTGGTGATCCGCACACGTTTGCCGGAGGGGGTACGCCAGACGAAGCTGCGACGCAGGACGCCGTCCCGGAAGTCGATACCGCGCGAGTAGTCCTCTATCTCGTTCTGTGACAGGCGCAGCGGCTCATCGTCGACGTAGATGCGCACGGTCTTGGCGTCGGGGACCTGGACGATCGCCTGCCCTTCGCGGGCCAGGCCGTAGGCGTCTTCAGCGTGGGAGATCGGCCACGTCTCGTGGACACCGTTGATGAAGGTGCCGTGTTCGTCGGAGTCACGACCCTCCGGAGGTGTCCCCCTCACCCCGAGATAGCCGTTGCTCAGCGCGAAGTGGCTCTCGGTGAGACCCAGCGAGGTGCGCTCGGGCCGCTTTTCGTACCAGCCCCATTCATCCACGGGGTTGTTCTCACGGTCGATCCCCTCGGCCGGGTCAACGTCGTGGTGGTGCTGGTCCGCCCGGTAACCCGTGGGGAAGAGTTTCTCCTCGTCGGCACCGCCCACGGTCTCAGCGATGCCTGCCACCTCGGTGGCCTTGGCCATGTCGGCGGTGTCGATCGGCCGGTTGACCACGGAGGCCACCCGGCGGCGTTGGTCGAGGAAGTTCTCCAACGCGGTGTGGCGGCTTCCGTTCGTGCCGCTGCCGTCGGTCGCGTCGTTTCCGCTCATCGTGCGTTGCCTCCGGTTTCGTTGATGGTCAGTTCCGCCAGGTCGGACACTACGATGTCCGCCCCGGCGTCGAGCAGGGTCTCACGTCCAGCGCCGCGGTCGACACCAACGACGAGACCGAAACCTCCGGCCCGTCCTGAGGCGACACCGGACGTCGCGTCCTCGACGACGACGGCACGGGCCGGCTCGACGCCGAGCGACCGTGCCGCGAAGACGTAGGTGTCGGGCGCGGGTTTTCCGGGGAGTCCCTCGGACGCGGCGACCGTGCCGTCGACGATGAGCTCGAAGCGGTCGATCAGCCCGGCGGCGGTGAGGACCTGGCGCGCGTTCTTCGACGAGCTGACGATCGCCACGCGCGGCACATGGTCACCGTCAGCTCCGTCGGCGAGATCGTCCAACAGCGCCACCGACCCCGGGTAGGGGTCAATACCCTGTTCGAGGACCCGCAGGAAGTCGTCGTTCTTCCGGAGCCCGAGGCCGAGGACAGTGTCGTCGTCCGGGGTGGCGGAGTCCGTGTCGCCGTGGGGCAGGGTGATTCCGCGGGAGGCCAGCAGACTCTGGACCCCCTCCTCACGGGAACGCCCGTCAAGGTGCTCGTAGTAGTCCTGTTCCGTGTACGGGGTTGAGCCCTGCGCGTCCAGGAACCCGGTGAACATCGCCGCCCATGCGGCGCGGTGCAGGTCCGCGGTGGGTGTGATGACGCCGTCCAGGTCGAAGAGGACGGCGTCGAATGTACTGAGCTCTGGGCGGGCAGTGGGCTGGTCGGGCTGATCAGGCTGGTCGGTCATCCGGCGCAGGCTCCTCGGTGTGGGGATCGTGTCAGGGGGCCAATGATAGTGCGCCGGGCGGGCGTCTGCTGTGCACGACCGGCACCGCACGCAGCAACCCCGGAGGTCGGTGGGACCAACCTCCGGGGTTGCCGGGTGATGCGGGTACCGCTTACGCGATGCCGTTCTTCTCCTTGAACTCACGGCGACGTGCGTGCAGGATCGGCTCGGTGTAACCGGCCGGGGACTCGGTGCCCTTGAACACCAGGTCCTTGGCGGCCTGGAAGGCGACGGACGCCTCGAAGTCATCGGACATGTTGCGGTATTCCGGGTCACCGGCGTTCTGCTCGTCGACGATCTTCGCCATACGCTGCAGGGCGTCGTTGACCTGGTCTTCGCTGACGACACCGTGCTTGAGCCAGTTCGCCAGAATCTGGGAGTTGATGCGCAGGGTCGCGCGGTCCTCCATCAGGTCGATGTCGTGGATGTCGGGCACCTTGGAGCAACCCACACCCTGCTCGACCCAGCGGACCACGTAGCCCAGCAGCGACTGGCAGTCGTTGTCGATCTCTTCCTCGATCTGCTCCTCGCTCCAGCCCGCCTCGGGCTGCACCGGCAGGGTCAGGATGTCCCCGAGGGTGTCACGACGGCCGTCGGTGAGCAGCTTCTCCTGGACGGCGAAGACGTCGACGAGGTGGTAGTGGGTGGCGTGCAGGCTGGCGCCGGTCGGGGACGGGACCCACGCGGTCGTCGCACCTTCCTTCGGCTGGCCGATCTTCTCCTTGATCATGTCGGCCATCAGCTCGGTCTTGGCCCACATGCCCTTGCCGATCTGTGCCTTACCGGGCAGGCCGTGAGCCAGGCCGGCGTCGACGTTGTTGTCCTCGTAGGCGAGCTTCCACGCAGCGGTCTGCAGCTCCGGCTTGCGGACCACGGGGCCGGCGAGCATGGAGGTGTGGATCTCGTCACCGGTGCGGTCCAGGAACCCGGTGTTGATGAACGCCAGGCGCTCGGAGGACGCGGCGATGCAGGCGTCGAGGTTGGCGGTGGTGCGACGCTCCTCGTCCATGACACCGACCTTGAGGGTGTTGCGCGGCAGGCCGAAGAGATCCTCGACGTCGGAGAAGAGCTCGCCGGTGAAGGCGACCTCGTCCGGGCCGTGTTGCTTGGGCTTCACGATGTAGATCGAACCGGTGCGGGAGTTGCGGCGCGGGTTGTCCAGGTCGGTGCCGGGGATGGCGCAGGCGGTGGTGATGACCGCGTCCATGATGCCCTCGAAGATCTCCTCGCCGTCGGCGTCGAGGATCGCGGGGTTCTGCATCAGGTGCCCGACGTTGCGGACGAACAGCAGCGAGCGGCCGTGCAGGCGCAGCTCCTGACCGTCACGGCCGGTGTAGGTGCGGTCGTCGTTGAGTTCGCGGGTGAAGGTCTTGTCGCCCTTGGAGACCTCGACGCTGAGCTCGCCGGTGTTCAGACCGAACCAGTTGGAGTACCCGAGGGTCTTGTCCGTGGCGTCGACGGCGGCGACGGAGTCCTCGAAGTCCATGATGGTGGACACGGCGGACTCCATGAGGATGTCCTTGACACCGGCCTTGTCGTCGGCGCCGACCGGGTGGGACGGGTCGATCTGGATCTCCAGGTGGAGGCCGTTGTGGCGCAACAGGATGCCGGTCGGGGCGTCCTTGTCGCCGGCGAATCCGGCGTAGACCTCAGGCTCCTGCAGGTGGACCTCGTTGCCGTCGATGACGGCGACGAAGCGGTCGGAGGAGACGTCGTACTTCTCGACGTCGGCGTGGGAGCCGGACTCCAGCGGCACGGCCTGGTCGAGGAAGTCGCGTCCCCAGGCGATGACCTTGTCGCCGCGGACCTTGTTGTACCCCTTGCCCTTCTCCGCACCGTCTTCCTCGGAGATGACGTCGGTGCCGTAGAGGGCGTCGTAGAGGGAACCCCAGCGCGCATTGGCGGCGTTGAGGGCGAAGCGGGCGTTCAGGATCGGGACGACCAGCTGGGGGCCGGCGGTCTCGGAGATCTCCGTGTCGACGTTCTGGGTGGTGATCTCGAAGTCACCGGGCTCGTCGACGAGGTAGCCGATCTCCTTGAGGAACGCCGTGTACTCCTCGGCGTCCTGGGTACCGGGGTGCTCGGTGTACCACTGGTCGAGCTTGGCCTGCAGGTCGTCGCGGACGGCGAGCAGCTCGCGGTTCCGCGGCGTGTGCTTGGCGACGATCTCACCGAAACCAGCCCAGAACGTGTCCGCGTCGACACCGACCCGGGGCAGAACCGTGTCGGTCACGAAGTTGTAGAGGGTCGCAGAGACCTTGAGGCCTCCGGCGGTGACCCGTTCCGTCTGCTGGGACTGTGACGTCATTGACTGCTCCTTCGTAAATGGGACTCGCATGACGGACGCCGGTGGGACGACCGTCGCTGTAGTGACCAGACTAGGTGAGCCACGTCACCGGCGGCGAGCAACCGAGGGTACCGAGAGTGCCGTCACCCCCACCGGTGGGAAGTTTCGGAGACCACCCGACGGCCCGGTGATCGCTATGAAGGTATACCTTACGTGACGAGGATCGCACGTAACCCCTGCAAGTGGACCATTTTGCCCACATCGTGAGAAGTTTTGTCCCGCATATAGAGAACAGGGGTGAAGCGTTTTCGGCGCTACCCCCGGTGTTACCTGGAACACCCAAAGCCTTTGACGTGCCCTTTTCCATCGGTATCCTCAAGGACAGCCGACCCGGAGCTCCGGGTAGAGCGCCGTTACCGCCAATCTCTCACCACTTAAAGGGAGTGAGTACTTAACATGTCGAACGTCGGACAGGCCCGTACCGCCGCCGAAATCCAGAAGGACTGGGACGAGAACCCCCGCTGGAAGGGGATCACCCGCGATTACACCGCCGAGCAGGTCGCTGAGCTCCAGGGCACCGTCGTCGAGGAGCACACCCTCGCACGTCGCGGTTCTGAGATCCTCTGGGACGCCGTGACCCAGGAGGGCGACGGCTACATCAACGCCCTCGGTGCCCTTACCGGTAACCAGGCCGTCCAGCAGGTCCGCGCCGGCCTCAAGGCCGTCTACCTCTCCGGCTGGCAGGTCGCCGGTGACGCGAACCTCTCCGGTCACACCTACCCCGACCAGTCGCTGTACCCGGCCAACTCCGTGCCGGCCGTCGTCTCGCGCATCAACAACGCCCTGCTGCGTGCCGACGAGATCTCCCGCGTCGAGGGCGATGACTCCATCGACAACTGGCTCGTCCCGATCGTCGCCGACGGTGAGGCCGGCTTCGGTGGCGCCCTGAACGTCTACGAACTGCAGAAGGCCATGATCAAGGCCGGCGCCGCCGGTACCCACTGGGAGGACCAGCTGGCCTCCGAGAAGAAGTGCGGCCACCTCGGTGGCAAGGTGCTGATCCCCACCCAGCAGCACATCCGCACCCTGAACTCCGCGCGCCTGGCTGCGGACGTCGCGAACACCCCGACCGTGGTCATCGCCCGTACCGATGCCGAGGCCGCCACCCTGATGACCTCGGACGTCGACGAGCGCGACAGCCAGTTCCTCACCGGTGAGCGTTCCGCCGAGGGTTACTACTACGTCCAGAACGGCCTCGAGCCCTGCATCGCCCGTGCGAAGTCCTACGCTCCGTACGCCGACATGATCTGGATGGAGACCGGCACCCCGGACCTCGAGCTCGCCAAGAAGTTCGCTGAGGGCGTCCGCTCCGAGTTCCCGGACCAGCTGCTGTCCTACAACTGCTCCCCGTCCTTCAAGTGGTCCGCCCACCTGGATGACGACGAGATCGCCAAGTTCCAGAACGAGCTGGGCGCCATGGGCTTCAAGTTCCAGTTCATCACCCTGGCTGGCTTCCACGCCCTGAACTACTCCATGTTCGATCTGGCCCACGGCTACGCCCGCAACCAGATGAGCGCCTTCGTCGACCTTCAGAACCGCGAGTTCAAGGCCGCCGAGGAGCGTGGCTTCACCGCCGTCAAGCACCAGCGCGAGGTCGGCGCCGGTTACTTCGACCGCGTCGCCACCACCGTGGACCCCAACTCCTCCACCACCGCCCTGAAGGGCTCCACCGAGGAGACCCAGTTCTAGGACGGCCCGGGGTTCTCCCCGTCGGTTCCTGACTGAGGATCAGACCGGCCGGTCAGCAGAGATGCTGACCGGCCGGTTTTTGTGTGCTCGAGGCGGCATGTCGCACCCTATAAGCGACCTATGTTCGCAAACCGCCAGGTCACCTAAAATGAAGCCCCTTATGGGGTGCGATGACTGACAGAGCAGAATATCCCCCATGCACAGTTCCGACCCCTACCGCCGCTTGCGGTCACGGAAACGGGTCGGGGGCTTGTCCTCGTACAGGCCGGTGATCTGGCGGCGAATATGTTCGCGTCGGTTGTACGTCGCCTCGCGGATCGCCTCGTCATTGTCGAAACTCGAGCCGATCGCGCCGGCCATCGTCCCCAGCGACGCCGTCAGCCAGGCCAGCTTCGCATATCCCCAGGGGAAGGGCTCGTCATTGACCTGGGCGCGGAAGTAGTTCGTGTCGACGATGACGATGGACAATGCCAGTAGCACAGCGAAGACGGTCGTGTAGATCATCGCGGCGGCTATCAGCACCGTCGCCAGCGTCGCGCGGTTGTCCATCCGGGCACGCCACTTCGCCACGCTGTCGGACTCGCGGTTCGGCCAGCGGTTCCAGAGGCCGTTGTGGTAGATCAACCAGAACGTCAACGCCCCGACCGCCACAAGACTGATCACGAACATCCGTAAGAAGGAGATCGTGTGCGACATCTGCCACATCGAGCCGTAGAAGATGCCGTAGGCACCGGTCGCGATCCCGATCGCCAGACAGCCGGTGAGCACCCGGTAAAGCTCGGTCGGGCGGTTCCCCGCCACCATGCCGAGCAGCAGCCGGAACGACCGCCCCCACCCGTCGATGACGCGGGTGGTGTCCGCCTCCGAATCGCCGCCCTCAATGTCGCTCGAGTCCGACACGTCCTCCAGGACGCCGGCACCCGCCGGTTTCTTGCGCAACAGGCGGCTGAGCTCCTGACGCAGACCTTCCTGTGCACGGAGGAAGCCGAATGCGGGCAGACAGAGCATAGTGACGCGTCCCCGGTTCACCGTCTGGCTGATGACGGGGCGTCGGGTGGTCAGCGGCAGGTCGGTCACGTAGATCATGCGGTCCCAACCGTGGCTCTCCATGATGCCGACCGCGCTGTCGGACAGTCGCACACTCCCGTCAAGACTCATCGGAAGGGTGCTGGTGCGGACCTCTACTCGCGGCAACCCGAGAGCATTCAGGTCATCGTCGCTGAGGTTCGTCTCGTCCCGATGCACGCCGAGCTTCTCGAGAACCTTGCGTACTCGCTTCTCCGGAAGCCCCCGGTCGACCATGACGCCGACGGTGAAAATAGGTTCCTTGTCCACGGCGAGAATCGTACCTGGACACAGACTCACGGGGAAAGTGATGCGAGACACGTATCGTGGGGACATGTCTCAGGTTGAATTCGTGCAGATGGACCACACATGGCGCCACCGCTACGAGGCGCTCAACGCCTGGACGTGGCCGTCGTCCTATGCCGCGGAGGAGCTCACCGGGTTGCCTCTGCCGTTCGAATGGGGGCACAGTGTGGCACTGGCCGACAAGCAGGACGGTGACCGCCTCGCCGCAGAAGCTGCGTTCTACCCGTTCCCGGAGCTCGCCGTCCCCGGCGGGCGCCTCGCTGCCAACGGTCTGACTTCGGTGGCGGTACAGCCGACGTACCGTCGTCAGGGACTGTTGCGACGCATGATCGGCCGTTACCTCGACATGAGTGCCACCCGTGGCGACGCCCTCAGCCTCCTGCTGGCCCAGGAGTACGGGATCTACGGACGCTTCGGCTACGGCCATGCCAGTGACGTCGTCACGCTGCGCATCCCCCGCGGTACGCAACTGTCCGCGCCGCAGGGAGTCACGGACAGCGCCGATTTCAGCGTCGACGTGGACTATGTTTCGGCCGACCGGGATGCCCCGTTCATCCACCGGGTGCAGCGGGCCCAGGCCCGTCCGGGCACCCCGGTCCGTGAACTAGCTGGCTTCCAGCACCGGGCGCTGACCTCGCCGCCCGCCCCGGCACAACCACTGCGCATCGTTCGGGTGACGCGCGGTGACGAGCCGGTGGCGTATGCACTGTTCAGTCGACCTCAGGACGAGGGGCCGTCCGTCGCGCCGGTGACGGACTGGAACGCCCTGGGCGCTGCGGCGGAGTACACGCTGTGGCAGGTGTTACTCAACCAGGACCTCATCGACATTGTGGAAGCCCGCCGTGTCCCGGTGGACACTGCCCTGACGTCCCTCCTCCCCGACCCCCGCGCCACCTCCCCCTCGTTGCACGACGATCTCTGGGCCCGCATTCTCGACCTCCCCACCTGCCTGACGGCACGACGCTACAGTGCCGACGTCGACGTCGTCCTGAAAATCAAGGATCCCTTGATCGAGGCAAATGACGGTGTCTGGACCCTGCGCGTCGTCGATGGGAAGGGCGAGGTCTCCCCCACAGATGCTGGAATCACGCCGGACGTGTCACTGTCGATCGCGAAATTGTCCGCCGCGTATCTCGGACGCCCGGTACTCGCTCCGACCGGACGACTCGGTCCGTCCGAGGACCTGGTGGAACACACTCCAGGATCGGTCGACCGCCTCCACACCGCCCTGTCATGGCCTGAATCGCCGGGGACAACCTGGGGCTTCTGAGCACAACCCCGCGCATTCGTCTCGCGCGCAGGGCACCCTCAGCGGCAAAGGCTCTAGGCGTCAGCGACACTCAACTGCCACGTGACCCCGAACCGGTCCCCGACCCACCCGAACTGTCCGAAACCGTAGTCGTCGAGTGGCATGTACACGTCACCGTCCGCACTGAGTTCCGTGAACAACCGCTGCAGCTCGTCGGTCGACTCACATTCCACCGTGAGTGAGACGGCCGGGGTGATGTCCCATTCATGCCGGACGAAACTGTCGCTGCACCGCAGCCGCTGCCCGGCGATCTCGAATTCGGCCATGATGACCGTGCCCTCTTCACCCGGACCGTCCGGTCCATGCCGGTTGTCAGAGATGACCCGACCGTCTCGGAAGATCTCGAGGTACATGGCCATTGCCTCTGAGGCACGCTGACCACGCCCGGGTTGGAATGTGATGAAAGGAACGATCCGGCTCATGACGTCAGTCTATCGGCCTGCGCACTACATGAGCGTTCTGACGAGCCCGGAAACACCTGCGCCCGCGCACACGTCAGGAAGTGACAATGTGCGCGGGCAGAGCAGGCCGAACCCGGGATGATCTACAGGTTGATCATGTGTCCCATGGTGCCCTCGGCGGCCTCCTTGATGGCCTCCGACAGCGTCGGGTGGGTGTGGACGTTGCGCCCGATCTCCTCGGCGGTGAGGTCGAAGCGCTGCGCCAGGGTGAGCTCGGGCAGCAGCTCGGAGACGTCCGGGCCGACCATGTGGCCGCCGATGAGCTCGCCGTACTCGGCGTCGACGACGATCTTCACGAAGCCGACGCCCTCGTTGAGGCCCATCGCCTTGCCGTTGGCACTGTAGGGGAAGGACGCGACCTTGATCTCGCGGCCGTTCTCCTCCGCCATCTTCCGGGCGGCTTCCTCGGTGTAGCCGAAGGAGGCGACCTGCGGGCTGCAGAAGGTGGCCCGCGGCATGTTCTGGTAGTCACCCAGTTCCTGGGTCTCCGCACCGGCGATCGTCTCGGCAGCGACGACACCCTGCGCCTCTGCCACGTGGGCGAGCTGCAGCTTGGCGGTGACGTCACCGATGGCGTAGATGCCCTTGACGTTGGTGCGCATACGCTCGTCGATGTCGATGGCGCCACGCTCGGTGAGCTTCACACCGGTGTTCTCCAGCCCGAAGCCTTCGACACGGGGAGCGAAACCGATGGAGACCATGACGCGGTCCGCCTTGATGGTCTCTGACTTGGAGCCGTCGGCGGCCTCGATGTCGACCTCGACACCGGCGTCGCCACCCAGATCACGCACGGCGGTGGTCTTGTGACCGGTCTTGAGGTTCACGCCGAGCTTCTTGTACTGCTTGGCGATTTCCTTGGAGACGTCCTTGTCCTCGTTCGGAAGGACACGGTCCATGAACTCGACGACGGTGATGTCGACGCCGAAGTTGGCCAGCACATAGGCGAACTCCATGCCGATGGCACCGGCACCGATGACCACCATGGACTTCGGGGCATTCTCGTCGAGGATCTGCTCCTCGTAGGAGACGATGTTGCCGCCGATCTCGACACCCGGCAGGGACTTCACCACGGAGCCGGAGGCGATGATGGCGTTGTCGAAGGTGATGGTCTTGCCGGCGTCGTCACCCTCGGTGATCTCGACGGTGTGATCGTCGGTGAAGGAACCGAGGCCGTTGATCTCGGTGATCTTGTTCTTCTTCATCAGGAAGTGGACACCCTTGACGATGCCCGCGGACACCTTGCGTGAGCGCTTGTGGGCCACGCTGTAGTCCATGCTGATGTTGTCACCCGAGATGCCGAAGGTCTTGGCGTCGTGAGTGAGGATGTGCGAGATGTCCGCGTTACGGATCAGCGCCTTGGAGGGGATGCAGCCGACGTTCAGACAGACGCCGCCCCAGTACTGCTTCTCGATCACTGCGGTCTTCAGGCCCAGCTGTGCCGCACGGATGGCGGAGACATATCCGCCGGGGCCCGCACCGATTACTACTACGTCATAATGTTCAGCCACGTGGTCAAGGATACGACTTTTCGTCCGGGACGTGCAGAGCCGGGGCGCCGTCCACAGTGTTCCCCGACGAAAGTAGAGGTCAGGACGGCGACCGGGGTACTACAGGAAACGCACGATGAGGTCGGTGACCGTCGAGAGGAAGTTGTTGATGTTTCCGCCGAGCACCTCGTTGGAGCTGACGATGAACTGGTCGATGGGAGCGAGATTCACTACTGGTTCCTCTTTCACGTGTGCGGGGATGCGCGCCTTGGTGGCGCGCTCCACCTTAAACGGTCCAGCGACCGGAGTCGCTACAACCGGGCATAATTCATGACGCAAAAAGGGGTGGGACGGCGGGCTGCCCCTCCCGGTCACGTCCCGACCCCTCCCTTCCGGTGACACCGGGGGAGTAACGGGGTTGACGGTGCGACCGTTTCCTCACGTGAAATAGGGTTCGGGCTTACAGACTGCGGGACCACCCGCTATGCTGACGGAGTCTGCCTTGCACCGCTTTACTGACTTTTCTTGTTGAGGACCGAATGAACAAGCGCGCCATCGCCCGCGTCACGGCTGCCGCCGTCGCCACAGCCCTGCCCCTGTCCGTCATGAGTGTGCTCGGCACCGGTGCCGCATTCGCCGGCGAGGCCCAGCCAGCCGCCGCGCCCACTAGCACCGGCGACGGTCGCCCGGACTCCGACTTCCGGAATGGGGCGACGGTCAATAACCCCTTCCCCACCCGCGCGGCTGCTGAAGGCGCCAACTACATCGACGAGTCCAAGGCCGCCTGGCGCGACTACATCTACCAGGCGAAAGACGGCTCCAACGAGGAAGAGAACAGCTCCTGGAAGGCCGGCGACCGCTACAAGCGCATGGAGGAGCGCATGGTCCACTCCAAGGCCATGGACCGTGACATCCCGATCGTAACGATCCGTGCCAAGAACAATCCAGAGACCGCGCCGACGATCTATCTGCTCAACGGTGCCGACGGCGGCGAGGGTGCAGCCAACTGGCTGCGCCAGACCAACGCCGTCGACTTCTACGGCAACCAGATCGGCAACGTCAACGTGGTCATCCCCATGGAAGGCGCGTTCTCTTACTACACCGACTGGCAGCAGCCGAACCAGACCCTCGACAAGGGCGGCAATAAGCAGGCCTGGGAGACCTTCCTGGTCCAGGAGCTCCCCGGACCGATGGAGTCCGCCCTCGGCACGTCCAACCCGAACCGCTCGATCATCGGCATGTCCATGACCGGCTCGACGACCCTGGTCTACGGCGAGAAGTACCCCGGGTTCTACGACTCCGTCGGCGCCTACTCAGGATGCGCCGCCACCTCAGGTGAAATGGCACGCACCGTCGACATCGTCCTGGACCGCGGTAGCGCAACCTACGAGCAGATGTGGGGTGACCGCAACGGCGCGACCGCGCTGGAGAACGACGCGCTGGTCAATGCCGCGGATCTCAAGGACCAGAAGAACATCTACGTCTCCTCCTCCAGCGGACTGATGGGCGAGCACGACGTTCCGTCCGGCGACCGGCTCAACGGCTTCCTCCCCGGCTCGATCACCCCCGCCGTCGAAGGTGGTGCCATCGAGGCCGTGACCAACGCCTGCACCCACATGCTGAAGTCCACCACCGACGCCGAAGGCATCACCCAGGCCTCCAACAACCTGGTGTACAACTTCCGCAACACCGGCACCCACCAGTGGGGCTATTGGCAGGACGACATGTTCGACTCCTGGCCCACGATCTCCGAGGGCCTCTTCCCCGGCAACGGGGCAAAGGCCGTCGAACAGCGCGACGCAGGCAAGGCCGACTACCTGAAGAAGAACCCGGGCATGGGCGCCAAGGGCTCCACCCCGGTGTCCTCCCTGCTGCCGATCACCGACGCGGTTGGCGAGGCACTCGCCGAACAGAATGCAGATGGCGACGAGTAACACGGGCTGACGTCCGATTCCCACCGCCACACGGAAAACAACCGGCCCCGTGAGGGCCCTGTCCGCCGCCACTCTTGTGGTGGCGGTTTCCGGTTATGCGGTCATCGTCGTCGCAGGCCGCGCGCTGGACACCGTCAGCTATGAAGCCTTCTCGGTGTTCTGGGGTCTCTTCTTCGCACTGACCGGCCTGATCGACGGACTCCTGCAGGAGACGACGCGCTCAGTAGCGGCCCGTCACACCACGTCGGGACGGACACTGAGTCCCGACGTCCCCGGCGCACGTCCGATGGCCGTCGCCGTCGGTTTCGCCGTCATCGCCGGACTCCTTGCCGTGGGCCTTGCACCACTGTGGTCGGGAAGAATCCTTCCGGACGGGCAGAACCTCGAAGCCGCCGGGGTCGTCCTGTTGGCCAGCGGGCTGGCGTCCTACACCTTCCAGGCCGTGGTCTGCGGCCTGCTGTCTGCAGCCACCCGCTGGACCACGTTCGCGTGGTTGATCAGCGTGGACAGTGCGGTCCGTATTCTGCTCGCCCTGGTCGCCTGGGCGCTGGGCTGGCATCTTCTCGCATTCCTCCTGGTCACCGTCATAGGTGCCGTGACATGGCTGGGGCTGCTTCTCCTTGTCCCGTCCCAGCGAGACCTGCTGCGGGAAGTGGGAGACGTCGCGACCGGCGAGTTCATCCGGCGGACCGTCAAGGCGATGCTCGCGTCAGGTGCGAATGCGGTGCTGATCACCGGATTCCCTGTATTGATCACCTTCACCACCGGCGCAGATGTCGCTCCCGGGGCCTTGGCCGCCGTCATCACGGCGGTGACGCTGACCCGCGCCCCACTGCTCGTCCCCCTGCAACGTTTTCAACCGGCGTTGATCGTGCATTTCACGCAGCACCGCGACCGGATACTGCGGGCCTGTGTACTGCCGTCCGCGATCATCGTGGGGACCGCAGCTGCCGGTGGCATTGCCGCGTACTGGTTGGCACGCCCGCTGATGCTGGTGTTCTTCGATGCCCACCTCATCAGCTCACCACTGGTGCTCGCACTGTTGACGGTGGCATCTGCATCGACGGCACTACTGATGGTGACCGGTTCGGCCGCGCATGCGGCAGAACGTCATTCCCTCTACCTGGCCGGCTGGGCCGTGGCGACAGTCGCCGCGATCTCTCTACTGCTCATCGACGTCTCACCCGAAGCCCGCGCAGTACTCGCCCTTGGACTGGCGCCGCTGACGGGAGTCGTCGTTCACCTCGCCGTGCTGGCGCGACGCCCGACATTCACCCCCTCGTCGCTGGCAGATTCCTGCGGGAGAACACGGTGACGGCAATGAGGCACACGACGGCGACGACGATCCCCGCGCCGAGCATCTCGGGATAGGTGAACGTGGAGGACAACCGTGTGAGGATCATCGGGAAGAAGAAGCCGATGTAGGTCAACGTGTAGTACGCAGCGGTCAGGCCGGCCAGGTCATCCGGCCCGGCGATGCGCTGGACCTCGGTCAGCCCGCTGATCAGACACAGTCCGTAGGCCGCACCGAGGATGATCGCGACGATGACCGCACTCCACACGGCGATGTCCACTGCTGCGGCGCTGGCGACAGCCATGCCGACGATCACGAGGATCAAGGCGACGATCGGGCCGCGTGCATTGTGCTCGGTGTTGATCCGGGGGCCGAACTGCTGGATCGTGAAACCCGATGCCAGGGCGATGACGGTGAGCAGACCAGAGAAGGCCACAGGCACGTCCACCTGGTCCTGGACCAGCCGAGGTGTGATGGCGTAGGCGACGCCGGCGGCGCCGAACACCCAGGGCGCGATCGGTGCCACCACAGTGAGGAAGCGCGGATGCTTGATCGTCGGCACGAGAATGTCGGACCAGAAGGACCCCTTCACCTTCAGGTGTGCGGACTGGCGGGTCTCGGGGACCGTCATCAGACCGGCGAGGGCGACAACGGAGATGACGCAGTGCACGATGTAGGGCAGCTGCCCGGGAATGGGACCCCATTCCGCGAGGACTCCGGCCAGGCCCGCACCGAGCCCGAAGCCCGCCGTCAGCGACATCGTCGCGCGTTTGGCTCCGGACGACGGCGTCGCACCGGGATCGAACGACGGCGTGGAGAGTTCTTTGATCCACGAACCACCGACCGACATGGCGATACCTACAGCGAGCCCGGCGAGGATCCGTCCGATGAACATGACTGCCTCGGTGGTTTCACCGAGAGCGATGAATATGCTGCCCAGCAGCGCAACTGCCGGCGCCGGGAGCATCACGGCCTTTCGACCGAAGCGATCCGACAGAGGACCACAGATCAACAGACCGACGATGATGCCGACGGCGTAGGACACCAGCAGGGAGTCGACGAAAACGTCGCTGAACACGGCTTCCTGACGGTAGAACACGAGCATGGGGGTGGCTTCGTTCCCGCCCCACGCCACGCTGAACACGGCGAAAGCCACGAACAGCCAGGCTCTGGAGTAGCGGGACGTGCGTCCGGCCGGTCGGTGGTGCGGGTTCAGTGAGGGAACCTGCTCATTGCGTGCGTTCTCGGTCATGCCCCACATGGTAGGACCTCACGATGTCCAACCGCTCACCGAGGGACCTGATTCCCACGTAATATCTAGTGGTATGGCACACACTGACAAGACCCCCGACACCACTGAGATTGCGGCGAGTCTGACCCGCCGCGGCAACGACCGTCCGGCGAAGTTGCGTGATCAGGCGGACCGCGCGGTACGCAAGGCCGTGGCCGCCGAACTCCAGGAGATTCTGGACGGCCGCTGGGCGGACGTGAAGAACGAGACCCGCGCATTGATCGCGGAGAAGAACCTCTACCCGGATGACACACTGAGTATGGACGAGGCACGGGAACGCACCTTGTCCCAGATGTCCGACATGCTCGAGACCGGTGCACCGCGGGGGACATTCCACAAGGACCACGGCGGAACCGGTGATCTCGGTGCCACCCTGACCGCGATTGAAGCGGTGGGTGGCGCCGACTTGTCACTGATGGTCAAGGCCGGGGTGCAGTGGGGACTGTGGGGTGGCGCCGTGGAGAATCTCGGCACCAAGCGACACATCCCGCTGATCAAGGACATCATGGAACTGCGCACGCTCGGCTCTTTCGCCATGACGGAACGCGGGCACGGATCGGACGTCCAGTCAGTGGAAACCACCGCGGTCTACGACCGCGAGACCCAGGAGTTCGTGATCGACACCCCCGTCGCCTCGGCGGAGAAGTGGTACATCGGCAATGCCGCGAAGCACGCCCGCATGGCCGCGGTGTTCTGCCAACTGTTCACGCCGGACGAGAACGGCGACCTCGGAGATTCCCACGGGGTGCACTGCATCGTCGTGGAGGTCCGCGACGAGGACGGGAAGGCCAAGCCAGGCGTCGGCATCGGCGACCACCTGCACAAGGGCGGCCTGAAGGGTGTGGACAACGGGACGTTCACCTTCGACCATGTGCGTGTCCCCCGGGAGAACCTGCTGAACCGCTTCGCGGACGTCTCGGAGAACGGTGAGTACTCCTCCCCCATCGAGTCCGACGGAGCCCGCTTCTTCACCATGCTGGGCGCGCTGATCCGCGGACGCATCACCGTGGGCGCCGCCTCCGGTGCCGCGGCCCGCTCCGCCCTGACGATCGCGACAAGCTACGCGAATCTGCGCCGCCAGTTCGCGGCGGACGACGATCTGCCGGAGAACAAACTCATCGAACACCGGAAGCACCGCCTGCGCCTGATTCCGCTGATCGCACGCAGCTACGGCCTGCAGTTGGCGTCGAACCAGTTGATCGCCCGGATCCACGACCTGGAGAGCCAGGAGATCGACCGGACAGCCATGACGAAGGAGCAGCGGTGGGACCAGCGCGAGCTGGAGGCCCACGCCGCTGCGCTGAAGGCTGCGAACACCGCGCATGCGACCCGTACGATCCAGGAGTGCCGTGAGGCCTGTGGCGGTGCAGGCTATATGACGGAGAACCTGCTGACCACCTTCAAGGCGGATTCGGACGTGTTCACCACGTTCGAGGGCGACAACGTGGTGATGATGCAGTTGGCGGCGAAGGAACTGTTGACCGGCTTCTCCCGCGAGGTCGGGGACCTGAAGCCGTTGGAGCTGGTGCGCTTCGGCCTGGACAACTTCGGCACATTGCTGAAGCGTCGGACGGCAGCGGACACGCTGATCCAGAACCTGGTGGACTCCTTCACCGACCGGGAGGAGACATCCCTCTTTGACCCGGCGAACCAGGTGGAGCTGCTCACCGAGCGCGAGGACCGGCTGCTGATGTCGCTGATCCGTCGCATCAGGCCGGCCCAGAAGATGGACATCAAGGATGCCGCCGATCTGGTGGACAAGGCGCAGGACCACCTCCTCGAGTGCTCGTGGGCCCACGTGGACCGCATCATCCTGGAGGCGATGCTGCAGGCCGAGGCTGAACTCGCAGACGGTCAGGCGAAGGAGGTCATGGAGCAGGTACGTGACGTGTTCGTGTTGAGCATCATCCACGAACACAGCGGCTGGTACCAGGAGCAGAACCTGCTGACGGGAACCAGGACGAAGGCGGCGCGAGCAGCACTGAATGACCTGGTGGATTCGCTTGGCCCCTGGTCGCAGACGCTCGTGGACGCTTTCGCGGTGCCGGAGAACATTGCCGATGTTCCGTTGATGACGGACTACGACGACATGGTTCCGCGGGCACAGACCCACCCTGCCGCGGGTATGTAGCGACAGCTACGTAGCCGTTCCCGCCAGTTGACGTCGCTTACATCGTCCAACATAACCACCCCCGTCATGAACGGCGTAAATGCATGTCGACATAATTCGACCACCCCCGCCAAAGCCGCGTGTTCATCGTTATCTCTTCGTGACCTAACGCCGGCTGATGGGTCTGCGTTAGTGTTAATGGCGCGACACACAGAGCCCCACCGGCTCGGAGTGTCGCGAGACCGTATACGTTCAACCGAAAGGTAGATCATCATGATCGAGACCATCCAGGGCATCATCACCACCGTTTCCGAGGCCATCGTCTCCGTCTTCCAGGACGTCGTTGGCTCCATCAACAACTAGTTGATGCCGTGCCCTCCGGGGCATGCCTGAACACCCCGCCTCCCCTCGAGGGCCAGGCGGGGTTTTCGCGTCTCCACCCCTCCCCCGAGCGAGCATCGGCACAGTCAGCAGAAATTTTCTTGGCATGATGTAACACTTCACTTCCGGCACCGATATTGACCATAGAGCAGCAAGGAGCCACCCCCGGACCCTCGTTGCGAAAACTACAACTTCCGAACCGAAAGGCTGATCATCATGATCGAGACCATCCAGAGCATCATCGACACCGTCGCCACCGCCCTCGTCGACGTCTTCGAGGCTATCGTCTCCTCCATCAACGACTAGTTGATGCCGTGCCCTCCGGGGCATGCCTGAACACCCCGCCTCCCCTCGAGGGCCAGGCGGGGTTTTTCATGCCATGGAGCACCTCTATCAGACGATAGATGTACCCGTTTCCACCCCTGGGACTAACCGCACTTCCCGGGGAGGTTGTGAATACCCCGGCACATATCAGCCAATCGGGTGGAACTTTTAACAGGCTATGTTTAAGATCGAATGTATCGTTGCAACGAGCTGACCCGGTTCAGACTCTCGAATCCCCGCAGCGATCCACCTGTAGATCAGTCGAAAGGTCCTTCACATGGGTATCGTCAGCAGTCTTCTCACCCCCATCACCGCTCTCGTCGGTGGACTCCTTGCCGGTCTTGGCGGGGTCGTCGCCATAGTCGGCTCCATCCTCTAAGGAAGATCACGGGACCACGCTCCCCTTCAGGGGCCCCGACTCAGGAAACTGAGCCGGGGGCTTCGCTCATGGCGGGCCCGCTCACCAGGAGTTGGCAGTCCCCCGTCGTAACCCGAAGACACCCCGAGACCTGCTGACTTCACCGGGGAGGGTCGTTAAGCAATGGGTGCCGTCCCTATCCGCCCGTCCCGCCGCTCCGGAGCTGACTGTCCGGCGGAGTACCCCGGCGGCGCCGCAGCCCGGGAGCATCTCCGTGCAGTCCTGCCCGGCGGTCTCGCCCCGAGTCTGTGCGTCATCGACGAACTACCGGTGAAGACCTCGGGCAAAGTCGACCGGAACGCGCTGCCGTGGCCACTGCCCGGCGCGGACGCCGACGCTGAATCAACCCTTCCCACGGAACTGCGTTGGCTCGCCGAGCAGTGGGCACGCCAGCTCGGCCCATTACCGCTGGAGCCCGGGTCCAACTTCTTCGACCTCGGTGGCTCCTCGGTGGCGGTCGCCAAACTCGCCGTCGACCTCCGGACCGAGTACCCCGCCACCGATATCGGCGCCCTCTACGACCACCCGACCCTGGAATCGATGTCGACCTACCTCGTCACCCTGGACCAGAAGTCCGGGCAACGGCCTGCCCCGGCCCCGATACCCCGCTGGTCAGGAATCGTCCAGTTCCTCGTCGTCTGTGCCATCTACGTCGTCAATGCCGCCCGGTACGTGCTCGGGTCACTTCTGGTCGTCTGGGCACTGGGATTCTTCTTCAACGCCGGGTGGGTGCCGGGGCTCCCGCTGGCGCCCCTCGCCGTCGGCTGGCTGCTCCTGTTTTCTACGCCGGGTCGCGTACTGCAAGGGGTCGTGGCCGCCAGGCTCCTCACCGCAGGTGTCCGACCCGGAGCCTACCCCCGCGGAGGGTGGACCCACCTGCGTATCTGGGCGGCCGAACGCTTCATCACCTACCTCAAGTTCGAACCGTTGCTCGGGACACCGATGACCGCCACGCTGTACCGCCTGTTCGGATGCCGTGTAGGGCGCCACGTGGACCTCCACACCCTGCCCCCGGTCACCGGACTGGCCGTGATCGGACGGGGAACAGCCGTTGAAAACGAGGTGGACATCAACGGACACTGGATCGACGGCGACACCCTCCACGTCGGCAGCATCATCATCGGGGAGGATGTCCGAATCGGCATGCGGACCTTCGTGTCGCCCGGTGCCCGCGTCAATGACGGCGCAGAAATCCTCCCCGGATCCTGTGTCTCCGCGGAAGTCACCGGTGGCCTGCTCCTCGGTGGGACCCCGCTCTCCGAGCGCGGCACCGCCGGCCTGTCCTGGCCTGAGGTCACACCCCACGACGCGGTCGCCGACGGTGCCGTATCCGCGGTCGCACCCGCTCCCCGCCGTCTGCTGTATGCCGCAGGAATCGCCTGGGCCTCGGTGCTCCCGGTGATTGCGCTTCTCCCGGGCCTGTTCCTGATTCTTCCCGGTGTGGTGGAACGCCAGATGTACGAGGAGGTCTTCCCCGTCCTCGCCGCCTGGGCCCTCTGGCTCACCCACGTGCTGCTCCAGAAGACGTTGACATCCACCTACTTCATGTACGCCGGCTGGCTGACTCCGGCGTTCATGCGGCTGCTGGGGGCCCGCGTCGGCGACGACACCGAGATCTCGACCGTCGAGACGATTCCCCACCTGACGTCCATCGGAAGCCGGTGTTTCCTCGCGGACCATTCGCTGTGCACGTTGCCCCGTCACCGCGCAGGGTGGGTCCACGTCGGTACGACCGTGCTCGGAGACGGGTCCTTCGTCGGCAACTCCGCCATCGTCGGTCCGGACAACGATCTGCCTGAGCAGTCGCTCGTCGCCGTCCTGTCCTCTACTCCGCATCATCCCGGACGTGGTTCGTCCTGGCTGGGCCGCAATGCCCGTGAGATTCCCCGGGTGCACCTCGACGCCGACACCTCCCGCACCTTCACCCCCTCCCCCACGCTGAAGAGCGCCCGCGCGCTTGTCGAGGCCGGGCGCTTCATCCCTCCCGTCATCGCCGCGTATATCGACCTGTTCATCGTGTGGGCAGGAACCCTGATCTACATGGACGCGGGGACCGGCTGGGACGGAATCCGTGCCGTCGTCATCTGGTCCTTCCCCATTGTCCTCGCCGCCGGCACCGTAGCCAGCTTCGTCCCCGTCGTCGCCAAATGGATGCTCGTCGGACGGTTCAGGGTGGGACAGCACACGCTGTTCTCCACGTTCGTGTGGCGGGGCGAGCTCGCCGACAATTTCGCCGAGCTGCTCGCCGTCCCCTCGCTGATCCGTGTGTCCCTCGGTTCCCCGCTCTACAACTGGTGGGCCCGGTTGATGGGGACATGCATCGGACGGAACGTGTGGTGCGAAACCTGGTGGCTCCCCGAATTCGACCTGATCACGCTCGGCGACGGCGCCACTGTGAACCGGGGGACCGTCCTGCAGACCCACCTCTTCCACGACCGTGTGATGTCCCTGGAACCGGTCACCCTGCGCAGTGGGGCGACGTTGGGGCCGAACAGTTTCATGCTTCCCGGTTCCACACTGGGCGAACGCACCACCGTGCGTCCAGGTTCCCTGGTGCTGCGGCAGGATGACGTACCGCCCGACTCCGTGTGGGAAGGCAATCCCGTTGTCCACGTCACCGACGAGAACCACACCGCAGAACCCGCCGAGCTGGAGCAGACCCGATGACCACCGACCTTCCTTCCTCGTCCCGCCCTGCCCCGGGACCGTCCCACGTACGCTCCATCTGGGACGGGGAGACCAGCATCGACCCAGGTAGTCTCCGCCCGCGACCGGAACCCGAACCTGATCCACAACCCTCCCGTTGGACGAAGAACGCGGCCTTCGGACCGTCCGGCGACCCCCGCCGCATCACCGGGCTGGATGCGCGCGCGGATTCGCGTTGCTGGGCATGGTCGCGGTGCACACCCTCCCCGCCTACAACGACGTAACAGACGGACCGACGCTGGTCTGGAGTCTCTTCGCAGGCCACGCCGCCGTACTCTTCGGCGTTCTCGCCGGTATCACCGTCGCCATCCTCACCGGTGGTGCTACCCCGCACCACGGCCGTGAACTACGGCGCAGCCGGACCTCTCTGGTCACCCGCGCTGCCCTGATCCTCGTGCTCGGACTTGCTCTGAATCAGCTGGACCCTGCCGTGTACAACATCCTTCCGTTCTACGGGTTGTTGTTCCTCCTGGCAGTTCCCCTGACCAGGCTGCGTATCCGCGGACTGCTGACGGCTGCGGTGTTCTGCGCGCTGGCCGGGCCGGTCCTGATCTTCCTGAGCAACCAGTGGAACGGATACACGACGCTGGACAACCCCAGCGTGACAAGCCTCGTCACCATGCCGACCGACACGCTGCTGACACTGCTGGTCGGCGGAGCCTATCCGGTAGTGACCTGGATGACCTACATCTGTCTCGGTATGGCTGTCGGTCGGATGCGGCTGCGGTGGCTCGTCACCCAGATCCGTCTACTGGTCTACGGCAGCCTCACAGCCGCCGTGGGTTATGGCATCTCGGCCTACCTCATCGACTACGCGGGCGGATTCTCCCGACTGTACGAACTCACTCCAGGCCTCGACGCAGACGATATCCAGGACATACTCGACTACGGACCCGAAGGGCAGCTGCCCACCGACACCTGGTGGTGGCTCACCACGGCCGGCCCCCACTCCAACACCAGCTTCGCCGTGATCGCCTCCGCCGGTCTCGCCATTCTCACCGTCGGTGCATTCCTGGTGATCACCCGGACGCTCAATGACCTGTGTACACCACTGATCGCCACCGGTTCGATGACACTCACCCTGTACACCGCACATCTCCTGTTCCTGACTTTCATCGGTGACAGTGTCGAGGAGCACTCCTCCCTGTACTTCCTCGTGCAGTTGGTCACGATCCTTCTTTTCGCCACTGCCTGGAGCCTCGCCCGCGGTCGCGGTCCTCTGGAGGACATCGTCACACTGACATGCCGGGCAGCCGGGCGTGTTCTCGTCCCTGACAGGTCCCCGGACCGACCGGGCCAGCCAAACGTTACCCACGAACTGCACGAGGAGGGCCGGTGAACCGTATCTTCACGTTCCGACGGTGTGCCGCCGTACTCGGGGTTCTGGCGGTTATCGGCGGCGCATCGGGTATCACGGCCTGTTCCGAGGGCTTCGGTGACCGGTTCCTCCCACACCCTCCCGAGGAGAACACCGCAACGGATGCCGCCGACGGCCCGGGATCCCCTGACCGTCACGGCGATTCCGACGAGGGGGAACGTCGGCCTCCACGAGCCCTCCGTCCAGACCGTCGTGGAGGAGACCGCAGCGAACCGCCCGGAGAAACCGAGACGACGGAACAACCTCCGCATCAGGCTCCGGAGTCTGCCGGGGACCATGCACCGACCGTCGGCGAATCCGTGACCCTGTACCCCGACGGGAAGGAGCTCTCCCTCACCCGGGGCGGGTCCACCCTGCCTTTCGGGGAAACTGCCACCGTCGCCACGTCCGCCGACGACGGGCGGCTCTTCGTGTGGGACATCACCGTCTACGACAAGGTCGTACGGTCCCCGGACCAGGTACGGCTATCCGACCCCTCAGAAGGCCACGGGGTCGACCACTACGTGTGCTACGCGTACGACGTGGTCTTCGTGGGCGTGGACAACCGGAATCCCGAGGACCCGTCCGTACTCCGTGGAGCACCCGACACCGCCCGCACCGCCGTTCCCGCCCCTGGGACGGTCCCGGTTGCCGCTGACCGGTCAGGCACCACACGGCTCCGCGGCGGAGAGGATGACAACTGCGGCATCCCGGTGTCCAACCGTGTCCCGCTCTCGGAAAAGGACCTGGTCCGTGGACACGCCTACGCCCGGGGGACGGTTGCCGCCGTGACGGATCCTGCGGAGTCTGCACCCACCGCTCCGCCAGCGGGTGTACGCTTCGACGGCGGTCCGCTGATCAGCTCCGGTGACGAGGGCCGTCCCGCCCCGCCGCCCCCGGTGTTCTGGCAGTGAGCCGCCAGAACCGGTCAGGAGCTCAACCCGAAGTTCGGGTCGCGCCCTACGTAGGCCATCAGCCGGATCGTCGACGAAGCATCGGCGGGGGTTTCCCGGGGCGGGCCGAAGCCGCCGCGTGCCTGCAACTGCTCGCCGAGTGACTGCAGCCCACCGAGGTTCCGCTCGGCGAACTCCTCGTCCAGCTCGACATCACGGCCCTGGGAGCGGGCGAGGTCCCAGGTGTGCATGAACACGTCCGGGATGAAGAACCCCTTCGCATTCGTCTCAAGGGACTGCCCGGGGATCGGGCCACGGGTAACCAGCGCCTCCGCCTTGACCTCATCCTCCAGCGTGGCCAGGACGATCGCGGCAAACTGTTCCCAGGCTCCGGCCGGATCCGAGTTCTTGTCCTCCGTGACGTCCACCGTGACTCCGACATCCTCCAGGGCGGGGCCGAACCAGCTGATCAGGTGCCCCACGATGTCGCGCGCTGTCCATTCCTCGCACGGGGTCTGCGCATCCCAGTCGTT
Organism: Corynebacterium sp. CNJ-954; assembly: GCF_001942345.1. GTDB lineage: Bacteria > Actinomycetota > Actinomycetes > Mycobacteriales > Mycobacteriaceae > Corynebacterium. The sequence goes on along the minus strand of NZ_MKKI01000022.1, from coordinate 190,124 downwards.
GTTCCTGGTCTGCTCTGTGAAGCCGTCCGCGATCACGCGGAAACGCTCAGCGGTGTCCTTCGGCACGGACATGGTCAACCTCCTGTTTCACGACCGGGCATCGTCAGCACCCAGTGACTGACCACGAGAGTACCCGCGGGCGAGTCACCGCACGATCAGCCCGTGGTTCCAACCGAGCATGCACACCCCGACGAGCAGAGCGGTGAACACCGCCATGGCCAGGGTGTCTCCGAATCCTGCGGCACGGATCCGCAACGGTCCCGGAAGGAGATGCACCGCACCCCAACGGTCGCCCCCGACAGGTACGAACGGGGCAAAGAACGGCACTCCGGACCGTGTGACCGCATCCCCTGCGCAGTGCACCACGCACCCCACCCCGACGGCGGTGGCCATCACGGACGGCGACAACATCCCGGGCATGTCCCTCGTCACCAGCAGGGTCAGGATGACTGCGATCACCACCGCCCCCACAGACCCCCATTTCCTGACTACCGGACGGACCAACGAGTGCAGCGCCAGAAGCACCAACGTCGCGAAGATCCCGATCGTCACCCGCTGGTCGCCGAGATCGACGGCGCACCATGTCACGGCTGCCGTCACCGCGGCGAACAACAGGGTGTGCGTCGCGGTCCGGTGCCCGCCGACCCGCCTCCCCTGCGCTCCAGTGGCTTCGGCGAACATCGAGGACGCCCGGTTGATGAACACGGACAACAGGCGGCTCACCGGTCCGAGGGTCCGCGCCGCCGTCCCCGACGGGTGATCCAGATCGGGCAGGACGGCAGCCCCGGCCGTGACGCCCGCGAGGACGACCGTCGAGGTGGCGTCGACCGGAATTCCCGTGCTGTATGCCGCCACGACAGCTACCGCCGCTCCTGACGCAGCGCCAGACATCGCATGAGAGGGCCCCATGACCATTGGCGTTCCACCTTCCTCGCAACGACTGCGCCTGCCATCCACTTCCGTGACAGTTCTACAGGCCACCCCGGACGTGAAACGGACCGAGGGGAGAAATCGACCCCATATCACGGACCGAAGAAAGAAAAAGATCGTTTGCTAAAGAAACCGCCGTACGTTAGTTTGCTCACAGCCTGTCTCTCCTCACATGAGAGACAGCACGACTATTCAGGAGACTAAAATGCGCAACCGTACCAAGCTCGGCGCTGTCGTCGCTGCAGCCGCCCTGTCCGTTTCACTCACCGCCTGTGGCTCGGACGACGCTGGTGACAGCACCGAGACATCCTCTGCCACGACCACGACGTCGGCGTCCTCGACGACGTCGGCCACGTCCTCGAGTTCCGCATCGTCGGACGCCGACCGTGGCGGTGAGAACGGCGGCCAGGATGAAGGTCAGGGAAGCAACGGTGAACCCGCTCCCGCCGGGGACAACGGGGGCGCCGGCAGCAACGGTACCGGCGGGGGAGCCGGTACCGGCGGTGGCGCCGGGGGCAACGGCGGTGGAAACTCCGGCGGTGGCAGCAACTCAGACACCGACAAGGAGGACGACAACACCGGGGGCGATGATGAGCCCGGTCAGTCCTCCGAAACGCCCACGGACGGTCCGGAAGTTCCGGACGAGAAAACCACCGGCATGCCTACGGAGCCGAACGACGACCTTACCGACCACTTCGGTGCCCGGTAGGCTCCTCGCCGGTCAGGCGTCACCGTGGACCGTCACGACGTAGCCGTCCGGGTCCACAAAGGTGAAGTTCAGGCCGAAGGGACCGCTCTCAGGAGCCTTGAGGATCTGCGTACCCGCAGAGTCCAGGGCATCGTGCAGATCCTGCGGTCGCTCGGCAGCCAACCAGAGAGCCACTCCGAGCCCTGGGCGCGTCACCCCGTCCAGGTCGACACCTGGAAGCGGTTCCCGGACAGCAAACGGAATTGGGCTAGTAGCGAATACCACGGCTCCCGGAGGGGATGCCGGGGCACGGCGTAGGCCGAGACGCTCCTCATAGAATGCTGCGGACGCCTCCAGGTCACGAACCTGGAGGGCAATGAAATCTGGACCAGTGACAGCCATCGGGATCTCCTTCACATATCGACAATGTCAGTGTCCTGACATATGTCACTCTATGACAGAATGCTGACATGACGCAAGAACCAGTCGCACTCGGCGCCCTCATCGGCTACCAACTCAAAGAGACTCAATCCGTCCTCCGCGCCCGGATGGACGAGACCCTCCGCCCCCTCGGCCTGACGACCCCCCAGTACGTCTGCCTGGAGCTTCTCCGACGTAACCCCGGCGCGTCCAACTCCGAACTCGCCAGAGGCGCCTTCGTCACGAGGCAGACCATGAGCACCCTGCTACGCAGCCTCCGGGAGCGCGGACTGATCGAACGTCCGGCCACCGCCCCCTCCGGCCGGTCGCTGCCCACCACCCTGACAGCCGACGGTGACCGCCTGCTTGACGATGCGACAAGTGACATTCAGGCCATCGAAGCCTCATGGTATCCAGGCTTTCCGATGAGCAGCGCGCTCAACTCCATGAGGCGCTGGCGAGCTGCATCGATGCACTACACTCATAATTCAACGAGGTGAACAACCTGACACGAGGAGAATGCCGCAATGTTCGAGTTTCTGGGAAACCTACTGCAACAACTCATCGAGATCGCGCAGCTGGTCATCGGCTACATCACCCAGGGGATCCCTGGCGGTGGTGGCGGAACCGAGGAATGGCCCCTTCCGGAGGACTGACCGCCCCGCAATACCACGAAAGGCCCCGTCATCTGACGGGGCCTTCGTTTCTGAGCCGCCTGCGAGAATCGAACTCGCGACCTTTTCATTACGAGTGAAACGCTCTACCGACTGAGCTAAGGCGGCGCACGCACTCCATCAACGATGGTGCTGCATACGACGGGTAATCCTAGCGGACAGCTCAACCCTCCACAAAAATGACCCCCGACAGCACCTCCGTTGCAGGTCAGACCTGCCCACAACACTCCCGCAGTCGCCCGACCATGGCCGACAAGGCCACTTCCGGCTTCACGTTGTACGTGAGAGTCTCACGGCACGCTGACACTGCGTCAATACACTGGACCAGATTCTCCGGGGCGTTGCGCCGGGCCAGTTCCCTCGAGACCTTCGACTTGTCGGGATGCAGGAAACCGCCGACCGGCTCATCACCCTCAACAGCGCCCGCCGCGATCATCATCGCATCCCGGTAGAGGCCGGCGATATCGATCAGGGCCAGATCCAACGAATCCCGCAGCATGCGGGTCCGCCGGTTCTTCTGCTCCTTCTCCAACTCCTTGATCTGGCCGGCGGAGCCGGACTGCGCCTTCGCCACACCACGCCCCTTCGCTCCCATCCCCAGGGAACTCTGGAGGTCCGCGAGCTCCTTCTCCTCACGCTCCGCCACGGTGGCAGTCGCCTCCTCCGTCGCCGACGACACCAGGTCAGTGACGAAACGGTACGACTCCCCCGGCTCATACACCAGTCCGGGAAGCTTCAAGGCGTTCGCCCTTTTCGCCCGCGCCTTCTCCTCCGAAGCCAGATGCCGTGCCCGTCCGATATGCCCCCCGGCGACATCCGCCGCCCAGGACGCCTGTTCCTGGGACAGCCCGAGCCGGGCATCACCCAACAGCACGGCCTCCACCTCTGCCCTCGAGGGTGTCGGAACATAGAGGTGCCGACACCGCGACCGCAGCGTCACCGCGATGTCCTCCGGATCCGTGCTCGGGGCACAGAGGATGAACACGGTGCGCTCGGGCGGCTCCTCGATACTCTTCAGCAGTGCATTGGCACTGCTGTCGTTGAAGCGGTCCGCGTCCTCGAACACCACGATCCGCCACGGCGCCACCGTCGGCATCGCCGCCGCGGTCCTGATGACTTCACGCGCCTCGGACACCTGGATCACCACGCCGTCGGTGTGCACCCAGGTGATATCGGGGTGTGACCCTGCGGCAGCGGACCGACAACTGTCGCACCGACCGCAGCCGGGCACGTCCGGATCCTCACACACCAGCGCCGTGGCGAACGCTTTCGCGGCCACTGACCGTCCTGAACCAGGCGGGCCGGTGAACAACCATGAATGCGTCATCGCCGCCGCCTGCCCACCTCCCCGGGCCGCCTCCACGGCAGCGATCAACGGCTCGGTCACGTGGGGGCTCAGCACGGCTGCGGAAAACACGGACTCGGGGAGGGCAGTCACTCCGGACGCTGACGAGGAACTCACAGGGATCCAGTCTAGTCCCCTCCCGCTCCCCTCGTCCGGACACAACGGGGACAACCACGTGACCCTCCGATAGTCTGGAGCGCATGCAGAGACTGGGGCAGTACATTGCGTGGGCGTGGGGCACCACCTGGCCGCTGTACGCCCTGTCCGTGTTCATGGTCAATGTCGTGGGTTCCCTTGCCGTGGCGTCTTTCCTCCGTTTTCTCGTGCCACTCGGCGGAGCCGCCGAACTGACGACGGTCAACACCATGACCGCAACGCTCTACACCGTGTACTTCATCGTCGCCCTGGTCACGGGCATCAGCGCCACCCTCTTCTTCTTCGCACCGGTACTGCGGTGGCAGCGCAACCCGGACCCCGTCGATCCCGTGATGATCAGACGGCTTGTCCTGCGTATCCCCGCTCTCCAGGCCGTCCTTGGTGCGGTGCTGTGGGGCATTGGCGTCGTCATCTTCACCGTCGTCGCCTCCCAGGTCTCCGCCAGGTGGGCCCTCTCCGTGGCCGTCACAGCCATCCTCGGTGGGGCGATGGTCGTCCTGATGACGTTCATGGTCGCCGAGCGTCTCGTGCGCCCTGTCGCTGCCAAGGCGCTCAACCGTACCGGTGCGCCCCAGGAACGGATCTCGCCACTGTCCCTGCAGATCACCAGTGTCTGGATCCTGACGTCCGCCGTCCCCGTCATCGGTGTGGTGCTGATGGTCGTCGCCCAGGCGACGAACTTCTTCACCGGTGACGCCCGCGAGATCCTGCCTGGCGTCCTCGCACTCAGCCTCACCGCCCTCTTCACCGGCTTCTCCGGGACACGTCTGATCACCATGACCGTGGTCGACCCCATCCGTGAACTGCAGTACGCCATGAACCGGGTACGTCGCGGCGACTCACGTGCCCAGGTGCGCATCTACGACGCCACCGAGATCGGCGTCCTGCAGGCCGGCTTCAACGAGATGATGCAGGGGCTCCGCGAACGCGAGCAGGTGCGCACGCTGTTCGGACGCTACGTCGGGACGGAGGTCGCCCGACGAGCCATCGAGGAGAAACCGGAGCTCGGCGGAGCGAACCGGTTCGTCGGTGTGCTGTTCGTGGATGTCATCGGCTCCACCGGCTTCGCCGTGTCTTCGTCCCCGCAACACGTGGTCAAGGCGTTGAACAGCTTCTTCGACAAGGTCGTCGAGGTGGTGCACCGCAACAAGGGCATCATCAACAAGTTCGAGGGCGACGCCGCCCTGGCAGTCTTCGGTGCCCCGATTCCGCTGGACGACATGGCAGGCCACACACTGGCAGCGGCCCGGGAGCTCAACCAGGAGCTCGCCGACCATGAACTCCCGGCCGGCATCGGCGCCGCAGTCGGCGAAGTCGTGGCCGGCCACATCGGCGCCAGCGACCGCTTCGAATACACCGTCATCGGTGATGCGGTGAACGCCGCCGCCCGGCTGACCGAGCTGGCGAAGGACACCCCCGGCCGCGTCCTCACCAACGCGGCGACGCTGCGCAAGGCCAATGAGGCAGAGCAGGCCCGCTGGACGTTGATGAAGTCGGTGGAACTACGCGGGCGTAAGGAAATGACCCAGCTCGCCCGCCCCATCCGGTCGACGCTGGCGGAACGCGGTTAACTGGCTAAGCCTGTCCGGTCAGCGTCAGCCAGATCAACACCACATTCAACGCGATGATCACCGCGCAGATGACCGCCGCCAGCACGGTCAGTGTCCGCGGATTCGCCCACCGCCCCATCACTGACCTCCGCGCGGTCGCCGCGACCAAGGGCACCAGAGCGAAAGGGATGCCGACACTGAGGACGACCTGGCTCATCACCAGCGCCCACGTCGGTTCGACACCCGCCCCGAGGATCACCAGGGCCGGAAGCATCGTCAGGAACCGGCGCAACAGCAACGGAATCCGGACCTTCAGCAGGTCCCGCATCACCATGTCGCCGGCGTAACAGCCGACGGAGGTCGATGCCAGACCCGACGCCAGCAACCCCACCGCGAACATCATGCCGATTACCGGCCCCAGGGCACCCTCGACAGCAGCGTGGGCACCTTCAATGGTGTCGGTACCGTCCACACCCCGCAGGGCCTGAGCGGCAAGGCACAGCATCGCAATGTTGACCGTCCCCGCCACCACAAGCGCAGTTCCCACGTCCCACTTGGTGGCCGTGAGGTGCCGTTTCATCCCCGCCTCCCCCTGCGGCATGAAGCGCCGGTCACGCACGAGGCCGGAGTGCAGGTACACCGCATGCGGCATCACCGTGGCACCGAGCATGCTCGCCGCGAGAACCACGGAGTGCGTGCCCTGGAAGCGGGGGACGATCCCCTCGACCATCTCGCCTACCGACAGTCCGGTGACGAACAGCCCAGACAGAAATCCGATGGTGATGACCAGCAGAAATGCCATGATCACGAACTCGAACCGTCGCTGCGTCCGCCCACCCTGCAGCACGAGCATGCCCAACGACACCACTCCGACGACCACACCACCGAGTACCAGTGGAGTACCGAACAGAAGGTTCAGGGCGATAGCGCCACCGACGACTTCGGCGACATCCGTGGCTGCCGCGATAATCTCCGCCTGACCCCAGTAGGCCAGACGTCCGATCTTTCCCCGACGTCGCTGTGCCACCGTGCCACGCTTTTCGCGTGTGTCGAACCAGTCTGCGAGCGTGGCGGAGAGCGACCTGGACGTGACCAGCCCCAGCTTCGCCGACAGGTACTGCACCACCGCGGCCATGAGGTTGGCGACGATGAGCACCCAGAGCAACAGGTAGCCGTACTCGGCTCCCGCCGACAGGTTCGCAGCGACATTCCCCGGGTCGACGTAGGCGATGGCCGCCACGAACGCGGGTCCGAGGAGGCTGGTCAGACGTGGCTGCTTCTGTAACGAATCGGCTCGCGCATCCTGCTGCCCGAGATCGACGTCCGCCGCATCTACCGTCATTGTTCGCCATCCTTAGATCTAAAGTTCAAACTAATGAACTCGATCGTAGGCTTACGCAAAAACCTGGTCAAACAAGCACTCACACCGGCGAACGACGTCGCCCTGTGCCGGCAGGACCGCGCACCTCGATCACAGCATGAGCAACACAGCACCCGCCCATGCAAAACCCCCGTGCCGCAGCACGGGGGTCGCAGTCGCTAATACGACTTAGGCCTCGCCGCCACCCTGAACGGAGCTGACGATGGAGTTGAAGACCTCAACGAGAGCCTCGGAAACGGTGGTGATGATGCCCTGGATGGTCTCGATCATGATGATCGTCCTTTCGATGGAAGACAATGCTGAACGGTCCGGCTGTTCCGGGCCGCACACTGCATCCTACCTACTTTTGCAAAAACACTGTCGTCCGGTGGCAACAGCACCCCATCGAGAGCACCCCTGGGCCATGGCCCAGGGGTGCTCTTCTCACGGATGCCGGCGTGCGTCAGCCCTGGAGGGAGCCCACGAGGGCCTTGAAGACACCGACGATGGCGTCAGCAACGGCGCCGATGATGGTCTGAATAGCCTCGATCATGATGGTCTCTCTTTCTGAGGAGGAAGGGGTGCAGCAGGTGTTTCCACTACAACTCGGAGAATACAGATCAATCCCCGGCAAAACTATTCCCCTGGTGAACGTAGTTACCCCCGGGGGTATACGAGGGCCAGCGCAGAGCAAACGCGCACTTCAGCGAAAGATCCTTCGCCAAAGCGCGCGTTCACTTCGAAAGGTTCGACCCATCCAGTGAGTCCTGTGCGGAGGTCATCACTCCCCGTACAACCTGAACATTATCCCACTGGAAACTAAAAGGGGAGAAAGATACCCCCGGGGGTACCTAACGGCAGGTCAGTCAGCTTATATACCTCACGCGCAGAGAAGCCGCCAGAAATCAGCCTTTCTTCGTCGCCGCCTTCTTCGACCCCTTCTTCACGGTCCGCTTCGTGGTCGACTTCACGGTCTTCTTGGTGGACTTCTTCGCGGTCTTGCGCGTGGACTTCGCCGACTTCTTCGCCGGGGCACCACCGTCCGCCGCTTCCTTGGCGCGCCGTTCACTGAGAAGTTCATTGCCACGGGCGTCCGTCATCGTCTCGGGCGAGTCACCGCGACGCAGCGACGCATTCGTCGTGCCGTCGGTGACGTACGGCCCGAAGCGCCCGTCCTTCACCGTCATCGGCTTGCCGGACACGTCGTTGTCACCCAGCTGCTTCAACGGCGGCTTGGCCGCGGCCCGTCCCCGACGCTTCGGCTCGGCGTAGATCCGCCGTGCCTCATCCAGGGTGACCGTGAAGATCTGCTCCTCGTTCTGCAGGGACCGTGAATCCGAACCCTTCTTCAGGTATGCGCCGTACCGACCGTTCTGCGCCGTGATCATCTCCCCGTCCGACGGATCGACACCCACCTCGCGCGGCAGGCTCATCAGCTTCAGCGCCTCGTCCAGAGTCACAGAAGCCGGGTCCATCGACTCGAACAGGGACGCTGTCTTCGGCTTCAGCGTCTCCTGGAGGATCTCCTTGATCCGCTTGTCCTTCTTGTTCGCCGCGGTCTTCGTCTCCCGGCTCAGCGGCTTCTTGCCTTCCGCCGCACGGTCGGCGTCCTCCTGATCACGTTCGGCCTCCACGGTCTTCTCCGCCTCGGCGGTGACCCTGGCTTCCTCGTCGTCCTTGACCTGCTCGGTGACGTAGGGACCGTAACGCCCCTCACGGGCGACAATCATCCGGCCGTTCTCCGGGTTGATGCCGACCTCACGCCCACTCTGCGGCGTGGCGAACAGCTTCTCGGCGACGTCACGTGTCAACTCGTCCGGGGTGATCGTCTCCGGCAGGTTCGCGCGCTGCACCTCGGGCTCGGTACCCTCCGGTGCGCCGTCCGGGACAGGCTTCGTGCGCTCCAGGTAGGGACCGTACCGACCCACGCGCACGATCACCGGGATGCCCTCGGAGTCGTCGAACAGGTGCAGGGAGTTCACCTTGCGGGCGTCGATGTGCTCCAGGTTGTCCCCGACCATCGTCTTGAGCCCGCCCAGACGGGCAATGGTCTCCGCCGTGGCGTCCGAAGCCTTGTCGTCGCCGAAGTAAAAGCCGCGCAGCCAGTGCGACCGGTTCTCCTCACCGCGGGCGATGCGGTCGAGCTCGTCCTCCATCGACGAGGTGAACTCGTAGTCCACCAGCGAGCCGAAGTTCTGCTCCATCAGCCCGACCACGGCGAACGCCACCCAGCTGGGTACCAGCGCCGAGCCACGGGACACCACGTAGCCGCGGGCCTTGATCGTGTTGATGATCGAGGCGTAGGTGGACGGACGCCCGATACCGAGCTCCTCCATCGTCTTGACCAGTGACGCTTCGGTGAAACGTGCCGGAGGGTTGGTCGAGTGGCCGTCGGCGGTGACCTTCTCGGTCGACAGGCCGTCGCCCTCGGTGAGGACCGGCAGCGCCTTCTCCGCGTTGTCGGCGACGTTGCGACCGTCCGACAGCTGGCTGGTCTCGACGTACGCCTTCAGGAAGCCCGGGAAGGTGATGGTGCGTCCGTTCGCCTGGAAGTCCGTCTTCTCACCGCTGGCGGCGGTGCCGGAGACCGTCACCTTCATCGACGTTCCACGGGCGTCCGCCATCTGGCTGGCGACGGTGCGCTGCCAGATCAGTTCGTAGAGCTTGAACTCCTCGGTGTCGAGCTGGCTCGACAGCTTCCCGGGGGTGGCGAAGGTCTCGCCGGCGGGACGGATGGCCTCGTGGGCCTCCTGCGAGTTCTTGACCTTACGGTTGTACTGACGCGGCGCATCCGCGACGAAACTCGGACCGTAGAGCTCGCGTGCCTGCTGACGCGCGGCGTCGATACCGGACTTCGACAGGGTCGTCGAGTCGGTACGCATGTAGGTGATGTGGCCGTTCTCGTAGAGACGCTGCGCGATCCGCATCGTGCGCTCCGAGGTGTAGTGCAGCTTGCGTCCTGCCTCCTGCTGCAGCGTTGAGGTCATGAACGGCGGGTAGGGACGCCGGGTGTACGGCTTCTCCTCGATCTTCGAGACCGACATGGACACACCGGTGAGGTTCTCCGCCAGGGTCTCCGCGACCTGCTGGTTGATCACGGTGACATTGGCCTGGGCCTTGCCGGACTTGAGCTTGCCGTCGTCACCGAAGTCGCGCCCCTGCGCGACGCGCTTACCGTCGACGGCGACCAGTGACGCGTCGAAGGACGTCGGGTTGGCCGAACCGGAGTCCTGGTCCTTCAGGTCCGCAGCGTCCAGCGTGGCGGTGAGATCCCAGTACTCCGCAGACACGAAGGCCATGCGCTCGCGTTCGCGCTCCACGATCACTCTGGTGGCGACGGACTGCACCCGGCCCGCGGACAACCGGGGCATGACCTTGCGCCACAGCACCGGGGAGACCTCGTAACCGTAGAGACGGTCGAGGACGCGACGGGTCTCCTGTGCGTCGACGAGATCCAGGTCGAGATCGCGGGTGTTCTCTGCGGCCTCCTTGATCGCAGCCTCGGTGATCTCGTGGAACACCATCCGGCGCACCGGGACCTTGGGCTTGAGTACCTGCAGCAGGTGCCAGGCGATGGCCTCACCCTCGCGGTCGGGGTCTGTCGCGAGATAGACTTCGTCGACCTGCTTGAGCTTGCTCTTGAGGTCGGAGACCTTCTTCTTCTTGTCGGGGCTGACGACGTACAGGGCCTCGAAGTCGTCGTCGACGTTCACGCCCAGACGGGCCCAGGGTTCCTTCTTGTGCTTGGCGGGGACGTCGGCGGCGCCGCGGGGAAGGTCACGGATATGTCCGACAGACGCATCGACAATGTACTTGTCGCCGAGGTAGCGCTGGATCTTCTTCGCCTTTGTGGCGGACTCGACGATGACGAGCTTCTTCCCGCCGCCGCCCTGGGTCTCCTGCGCTGCCATCGGTGTTGCTCCCACCTTCTCCTGTCGTTCCCGTGGCCCCGTGTGTTCAACCTTTCCTATGTGCCCAGTTGAATCACAAGGGGGGTTCGAGGTGAGACCCTACACGCCGCGAGCGCAACTCCGCGGAAACGCCGTCCCCACGGGGGGTTTCAGGCCGGTTCAGGCGTCAGCCACGGTGAACCGGGCGCGACGGTGCACCGGGTTCTCGAGTTCGTCCAGGGCGGCGCGGGCGAAGGTGCCGGTCGTGACGCTGCCACCGGCCGGGTGATCCTCGCCGAGGACATACGATTCGGCGGGTGCGCCCGGGGCGATCTCCGGGGCCGGAGCCAGCATCGTCCAGTCCAGGGAACCGGGGGCAGCACGGTAGAGATCGAGCACCTCGGCGAAAGACCGGGCTTCGACGGCGTACGCCTCGGGGAAATCCGGGGTGTCGACGAGCATGGTGCCGTCCTCAGTCAGGGTCGCCCCTGCCCCACCCACGACGAAGACACGGACATCCTGGTCCGCCAGAGCGGGAATCAGCGCGGCGTGAGCGTCGATGACGGGCCGGACGGAGCTGCCGTCCCTCGGTCCCGGCACGGAGATGACGACGATGTCGGCGTCCTGCGCCTTGGAAACCACGTCGGCGGTGTCCTGGAGAGTTCCTGTCACATAGGTGACGCCGTCAATCTGGTTGTCCGGGTTCTCACGGCGAGAGACGCCGGTGACCCGGTGACCACGGGAGACTGCTTCACGGGTGATGTCGCTGCCGACCATGCCGGTCGATCCGTAAACGGTGATGTTAGCCATGTCCGGAAGCATAAGCTGGTCACTTCCATTTGTAAAGTGGATTCCTCAAATAGTGTCATGGTAGAGTTCCCCACATGACGGACGCCCCCTGGAACCCTGCCGCACGCGACTGCCCCAGCCGTGACCTGTTCAGCACCCTCGGCGACCGGTGGAACATGCTGATCCTGCTCTCCCTGGAACAGGGCCCCCTGCGTAACGGTGAAATCCAGTCGGCGGTGGACGGCATCTCCGTACGGGTCCTGTCCCAACGCCTGACTGTTCTGGCGACGGACGGCCTGATCACCCGCACCGCCTTCCCCGAGATCCCCCCTCGGGTGGTCTACGAACTCACGGACCTCGGCAGGTCTGCACTACCCCCTGTCCATGCACTGTTCGAGTGGACGGTCGCACACATGTCGGACGTGGTGGAGCACCGCAGGACGGACGATGTCGACATTCGCACCCCATAAGAACGGGATGCACCTGAAACCCCAGGTCAAACTTCAGTCAGTTGCTTAACGGGTGCGAAAACCCGTCACGCGGCCCAGCACAGGTGTCACCCGCCCCCTTAGGTACGACAACGCCGCCCGGTGCCCACGGAATACTCCGCGGACGCCGGGCGGCGTCGGTCTTTCACTGCATGGTCCGGGGTGTCACCCCCGGGCCAGCGGGTTCAGCCGCAGCTCTTAGAGAGCGGTGACAGCCTGAGCCTGGGGGCCCTTGGCGCCGTCGCCGATCTCGAACTCGACCTGCTGGTTCTCCTCGAGGGTACGGAAGCCGTTGCCCTGGATCTCGGAGTAGTGGACGAAGACGTCAGCGCCACCATCGTTCGGTGCGATGAAGCCGTAGCCCTTTTCAGCGTTGAACCACTTGACGGTTCCCTGTGCCATGTTCTTTCCCTTACTTACTTCTCGGTGATCGGTGCCCCGCCAACTTTTCGCGAGGCCACCGGGCCGATGCTAGAACCACCGATAAAGGTTGGTCCGTCCGCATGCAAACAACTCCCGCGAACGTTTTACCTACTGACTGCGGGTCTAACCGGTGATACAGCGAGCAAAGCGACGCACAGAAACTGTGACCGCCCACCAGTGTTCCACGTTTCGCGCCGCAGCACCATACCAGCGGCGGTATTTTCTCCCCCGAAATGCCGGATTCGCAGGCCGGTCACAGGTTCCGGTTATACCTGTCATCAAAATAACCCGCATTGACCTGCACATATACGTCGCGGAATGTCTCCGGTGGGGTCACGCTTAGACTGTTCACCATGAGCGAATCCTTCGGAGGTGAACTCCTCGAGACGCTGCGTCATGCATCAGGTCCCGGTCGAGGGGCCGATTCGGACACGCTGACCCACGTGCGGACCGAGGACGCCCGACCCTCCTCACCGGCCGACTGGCCGGACTGGGTGCTGCCCGCACTCCGCGACCACCTCATGGACAACGGCATCACCGCCCCCTGGTCGCACCAGGTCGCCACCGCCGGACACGCCTGGGAGGGCCACGACGTGGTTGTCGCCACCGGCACCGCGTCGGGAAAGTCCCTGGGCTACCAGCTGCCCATCCTGTCACGTCTGGCGTCCGAGCCGACAGCGTCCTGCCTGTACCTCTCCCCCACCAAGGCGCTGGCGCAGGACCAGCGCGCCGCCCTGGCCCGGTTGTGTTCGCAGATCCCGCAGCTCCGCGATGTGATGGTCGCGTCCTACGACGGTGACACCCCGACCGAGGCCCGGCGGACGATCCGCGACGACGCCCGCATCCTCGTCAGCAACCCTGACATGGTGCACGCCTCACTGCTGGGACAGTCCCAACGGTGGTCCCGGCTGCTACGGTCGCTGCGTTTCATCGTCGTCGACGAATGCCACGTGTACCGGGGTGTGTTCGGCGCACACGTCTCGCTGGTGCTGCGACGTCTGCTGCGACTGGCGGCGCGGGCAGGCGCGGAGCCGACGATCATCCTGGCCAGTGCGACGACCGCGGAACCGGAACGTCACGCCGAGCGCCTGACCGGTCGTCCCACCGTCGCGGTCACCGACGACGGCTCGCCGCAGGGCGAGCGCACCATCGCCCTGTGGGAACCGGGCTTCCGCGAGGACGTCGTCGGCGAACACGGTGCCCCCGTCCGCCGCGCCGCCACCACGGAGTCTGCGGGCATCATGGCCCGGCTCATCGGCGAGGGCGCGCGCACGCTGACGTTCGTGCGCTCCCGACGTGGCGCCGAGATCACCGCGCTGGCCTGCGCCGAGGACCTCTCCGCCGCCGGGCGCCCCGGGGATGCCTCCCGCATCGCCTCCTACCGGGCCGGATACACCCCGGAAGCCCGACGCGACCTGGAACGACGCCTCGACAACGGTGAATTGCTCGGCCTCGCCGCCACGAGCGCCCTGGAACTAGGTATCGATGTCGGCGGCCTGGACGCGGTGGTCTCCTGCGGGTTCCCCGGGACGGTCGCCAGCTTCCGGCAGCAGGCCGGTCGTGCCGGGCGACGGGGGCAGGGGTGCCTGGTGGTCATGGTCGCCGGCGACAATCCGTTGGACACCTACCTCGTCCACCATCCCGAGGCACTGCTGGACACACCCGTGGAGGCCAGTGTCTTCGATCCCTCGAACCCCTACATCCTCGCCGGTCACCTACTGTGTGCCGCCGCCGAAGCTCCCCTCACCGACGGTGAGATCGAGGGCTTCGGCCCGACGGCCCGGCGCGTCGTCGACGCACTCGTGGCCGACGGCTCGCTGCGCCGACGTCCCCGGGGAGTCTTCTGTGACCTGGAGATCTCCGGAGAGGTCCATGGTCGGGTCAGTATCCGCGGCGGTGCCGGCGACGAGGTGGTCATCGTCGACCAGTACACCGGTCAGGTGCTCGGCACCGTCGATGCCGCACGGGCGGTCAGCGAGGTCCACGACGGCGCCGTGTACGTCCACCAGGGGGAGAGCTACCTGGTCGACGCACTGTCACTGCAGGACTCCGTGTCCCTGGTGCACCCGGAGACCCCCGAGTGGACGACCCGGCCGGAGGAGACCGTCTCCATCCGCGTCGACGGTGTGCGCCGCACCCGTGAGATCGGCGGCACGGCATCCGCACCGTCGGGCGTGTGGATGGCGGACGTAGACGTCGAGGTCTCCCACCAGGTCACCGGTTACCAGCGGCGCACGCTGGACGGCGAGGTACTCACCACCGTGCCGCTGGACTATCCGCCACAACGGCTGCACACCCGCGCGGTGGCCTACACCGTGGATCCGGCCGTCCTGTTCGATCTCGGTATCGAGGAACCGCTGTGGCCGGGTACGCTGCATGCCGCCGAGCATGCGGCCATCGGGCTGCTTCCCCTGCTGGCCACCTGTGACCGGTGGGACATCGGCGGGGTCTCGACGGTGCTGCACGCCGACACCGGGTTCCCCACCGTCTTCGTCTACGACGGTTACGAGGGCGGTGCCGGGTTCGCCGAGGCAGGGTTCGAACGGTTCACCCAGTGGATGTCGATGACCGCGGACACGGTGGAGTCCTGTGCGTGCGAAGCCGGGTGCCCGTCCTGCGTGCAGTCACCGAAGTGCGGCAACGGCAATGACCCACTGTTCAAACACGGCGCCGCGGTACTGCTGCGCGCCTTGGCGGATGCCTCCACCCACGTCTGAACACCGGGGAACCGGTTCCCTCCGGGTGTTCTTCCGTCCGTACCCGTCTGCCGGAGGCTACTGTAGGAGAAAATATAGTTTTGCCGGTGATGTTTGTTGAGGAACCCGAGGAGTCCGATGTCCCGATCCGTACTTTCCCCACTCCGGAGTCTCCTGGTCCCCGCGGCTGTCCTTGCACTGGCGGGTGGCGGTCTCATCCCGGCCACTGGCGCAGTACCTGTGCCTGCGACGGACAGCTCCGCCGTCGGCTCACTCCCGACGGATCTCGTCGATGCCGGCAATGCTCCGCGCCAGCCGGCGGCCAATGAGGAGACGCCGGACTGGTCCGGCCTCGATGTCACCTCCGGTGTCGGACTTCCCGACCGGGTCGGCGAGCCCGTCGACGAGGTACCGCTCACCCCGGGACTCGGCCTGAGCTCTGCGGGTAGCCAACAGCGGTTCGTGTACTCGACCGTGGACCAGCACGGAGAGATTGCGGCATCTACGGCTGCGGTCTTCCTGCCGACGGGCCCCACTCCTGAGGGCGGGTGGCCTGTGCTGGCTTGGGCGCACGGCACCGTGGGGCTCGGCAACGACTGCACTCCGTCTGCCCTGCCACGTGGGGACCGGGACGCCGCTTACCTCAACCACTGGCTGGACCAGGGCTATGCCATCGTCGCCTCGGATTATGTGGGGATGGGGACGCCCGGACTGATGTCATATCTCAACGGATCGGTCAGCGCAGCCAATGTCATCGACTCAGTGGCCGCGGCAGGGTCCCTCGGCTCGGTCGGTGCCTCACTGTCCTCGTCCTGGGCGGTGATCGGCCAGTCCCAGGGCGGCGGAGCGGCATTGCACGTTGCCCATGCTGCGACGGAACGCAGCAACGAACTCGGGCTGGACTACCGGGGCGGTGTCGCCACCGGTGCTCCTGCCTACGTCGAGGAACTGGTGCTCGCCGGGTCGCCGTCCTTCCCTCCGGTCGTGCTTCCGACCGGGTTGAACGTGTACACCGCGTACATCCTCGCCGGATTCCGGGAGGCACACCCTGAGATCGACCTGGATTCCGTTCTGTCGGACGAAGGACGGCGGATCGCCGACATGGCTGAAACAGCCTGTTACTCCGCGTTGGCTGACGCCCTCGACGGAGTTGGCATGTCTCGCGCTTTCACCGCCCCCATCAACTCGGTACCTGGTCTCGAGCCTGCCCTACGCGCGTACATGGCCACGCCGACTGACGGTTACGACAAACCGGTGTTCGTGGGCCACGGACTCCTGGACATCGACGTACCCAGCCCCATCGGGCTAATCCTGAACTCGCAGATGTGGATCAATCAGTTCGTCGGTTCCAATGAGCAGGTCGACGTGCACTGGTACCCCGAGGACCACAGCGGAGCGATGGTCGCTTCAATGGCGGATTCCACCCCGTTCCTGCGCTCACTGTTCACCTGAACCGGCGTCAGTTCACCGGGGCTGTCCGTGGTCTCAGGGCTCAGCTCCGGTTGAGAATTAGCGCTACGGCGATGCCCAGAGTTCGGTCAGCTCAGCGAGCGAGTCCACCTGGAAATCCGTCAGCTGCACCTCGGGGCGTCGGGAGTGCACGTACTCCCATGGTCCACGCCGGAGGAATGCCGTCTTCATTCCCACGCGCCGGGCGGGCAGAATGTCGTTATCGAGGCGATCGCCAACATAGAGAATGGAAGACGCTTCGACTCCTGCCCCGTCTACAACCCGCTCAAAGAACTTCTCCGACGGCTTGTGTACGCCCCATTGTGCGGACGACGCGATGAAGTCAGCAGCCAGCCCGGCATTGGTGAGCTGTTCGGCGGCACCTGCAGGCTGGTTACCTGCGATGCCGACAGAAAACCCTGCCGCCCGTGCCGATTCGATACATGGCAGGGCGTCTGGGTAGAGGTCAGCTCGTGTGATCTCAGGAGAGCTTCGGGGCGACGGTACCCCGAGCTCGCTCCAGATCTTCCGGTGGTCTTCGGCCCGTTCAATCAAGGAGCCGAACAACGCAATGAACGTGAACACCGGCACACCTGCAGCAGCAGCTTGGGCGGCCCATGCCCTCGACTCATCAACCAGGGTCTCGCCTACGTCGAAAACTATGGCACGGACATTCAAGTTCCGTTCCCCACAATCCATTCACCGATCATTACATGGTCGCAGAGAAACAGCCAGAAAGAGACAACCGCGAGTTGTCTACGAGCATCCTGAACCGGCGTCAGTTCACTGCCCCTGCAGCAGCGGAGGCTGTTGTACCTGCCACGACGACGGTGACACCGATCCCCACGACCCCTGACGGGCCGTAGTCGGTGTCCTCACCGCGTACCAGTTCACATGAGGTGAGCCGGGCACTGTTCGCCTCGGCGATCTCCTCCGCCGTCCCGCACGCTTCCTCCAGACCTTTGTGCTGCATCACCGTCGCCGCCGACAACGCGGTCAGGTCCGCTGCTGCGGACGCGCGATGACCCTGCAGCATGCCTGCCACACCAGTGCCGATGACAAGAGCCAACGCCACCACCGCCAGAATGACTGACACGCCGGCCACAGTCACAGAGCCGGCGTCATCCCGGCACATCCTGTGGTTCACCGACGATCACCGCCGTCGCGGACACATCAAACAACCGTCCCGGCACGGTGACATGCACCCGGTACACCAGATGACCGGTGCCTGAATCCGGCGGACCTCCGGGAGACCCGGTGGTCACCCTCACCGACGCCTCCGGTTCACGCTCCGTGACGACAGACCGTGCCGCCGCTGCGTCACCCAACGCAGCGGCTCTGGCTCCGTCGCGGGCTATGCTCACCGCTCCGAGGGACGTCGCGACTGTGAGAACCCCGGCGATGACGGTGCCGATGACGGCGGTCAAGGCGGTGAAAACAATGGCCGCCTCGACCGTCACGTAACCGTCATCGCCGTAGACCCTCCTCACGCTGCCGCCACCGGCTACTGGGTATCCAGCGCGCGTTGGAAGATCGCCGTCAACGCGCCCTCCACGGCGTCAGATGTCACCACGAGATACAGCAGTGCGCCTAGCGCCGCGGCCGCGACGCATCCCAGTGCGTACTCTATAGTGCTCATCCCCTGGTCATCGCCCATAACCGGCAGCGCCACCCCGTCTTTCCCCGCAGCCACCGGGGTTTCCGGGGCTGCCGGGGCTTCTTTCCGATCGATGTCCCGCCGGACATCCCGGTCCCTGTCCATGCCGTTCTCTTCCATCTCTTCCATGTCTTCCCCTCCGTAATTCCGATTGTTGTCACACACCAGCGAATCCGATGACCAGTGGAACCAGCCCCACCACCACGAAAGCGGGGAGAAAGCACAGTGTCAGCGGTGCAGCAACAGCGACGAGCACCCGTTCCGCGGCCGCCCGTGCACTGTCATCGGCCTGTGTCCGTAGACGGTCTGCCTGCGCCGTGACTGCCTCTGACATCCGCCCACCGTTCCTGACCTGGGACCCGGCCCGACGCGCCACCGGCCCGAAGTTCGGGTCGGAGGCCAGGTGCTGCCATGCACCCGCCCCCACCCCCAACTCAAGTAGGCCGGCAACGCGCAGCAGGTCGGCGACCGCGTGGTTCATGTCATCGTCATCCCGCGTGTCCTGAGCTGCCCCGTGTACCGCTGCCCGCCACGCCGTCCCGACAGGGAGACCTGCCTGAACAGCTGCGGCGAAGACATCGAGAACCCGGGCAGCAGCGATCGCGCCGAGACCCTGTTTGGCTGAGACCCCCGGGATGCGAAAGCCCCCTGAGACCCCTGCTTTTCCACCCGGCCCGGCGCGACCGCCGACCCCGCCGAGCACCGTCACGGTCAGAGACTCTACCCACAGGACGCCGGCACAGGCGAGTCCGGTCCCGAGCAGCAGCACCAGAGCACCCAGAGTGGTCCCGACAAGGAATGCCAGCGGCTCCAGCCCCATGGACTGGCCGATACCGAGCGCCCCGACCGGCAGGAGCAGCAGGATCACCTCTGTCATGCGTGCACCCGCCAGTGCGCCGGAGACGTGGCCGAGGTGGTTCAGGCGGGTGTCCAGATCCTGGACGGACCGCCCCATCAGGCTTCCCAGTGCCAGACCGTGGTGCTCCGCGGTAGCCCACAGTCGCAGGAGTCTGACAAGCTCCGGATCCACTCCGTCACCTGCAGGACGATCCTGGTCAGGGTCACCGTCAATGTCCGCACCGAGCCGGATCCGGTGGATCTGCCGACGTAACCCGTCGCTGATACCGTGCTCCCGGGTGAGTGCGTGTTCCGCCGCTCTCACCGGCCGCGCACCAACCAGCAGTTCCACCGCGAAGGCGTCGGTGAAGTCACGGTATTCCCGGATCCTCCTCCGACTCCCGGACAATGCCCGGACTGCGCTGATGACACGACCGCCGGTGAAGAGCACCATCGCCGTGGTTCCGATCAACGCCATCACAGTCACCATGACTGACCCCACACCGGTTCCACCGTCAGACTGCCGTGCGTACCGGTCAACTGACCGATCTGTGCGAGCCGCCGCTGCCCTTCCTGCCGGTGCAGGTGCACCACGGTGTCCACTCCGTCGACAACCTGACGCGCCACCGACTCTGCCGGCATACCCGCCAGCGCCCCGAGCGCAAGGAGGCGTCCTGGAACAGCAGACACACTGTTGGCGTGCAGCGTTCCCGCACTACCCGCATGTCCGGTGTTGAAGGCCAGCAGCAGCTCCGCGATCTCTGCGCCGCGGATCTCTCCCACGATGATGCGGTCCGGACGCATGCGCAGACTCTGCCGCACGAGCATCCGCATGTCGATGCCGCCTGCCCCGTCGGGCCCTTCGTCCCGGGTACGCAGCCTCACCGCCTGCGGATGGTCCGGCAGAAGCTCCGGGGTGTCCTCGACAAGCAGCAGCCGCTCGTCGACGGGAACCTCGCTCAGCAATGCCGCAAGCAGAGTCGTCTTACCTGCACCCGTACCGCCACTGACGAGGAACGAGCGCCGTTGTTCGATGAGTTCGCGCAGCAGGCGGGCGCCTTCTGCCGGGAACATACCGGCATCCTGCAGTGCTTCCAGGTTGCGGTGGCTACCGGACAGGGCCCGCAGGCTCACGCAGGCACCCGCGCCGGCAGGAGGGTCCAGGACGGCGTGCACACGAACCCCGGCCGCGGCCACTCCCGGTGGCAGATCAGTGAGGATGCCGTCGGCAAAGGGACAGGCGTCGTCCAGACGAACACCACACGCCGCTGCGAGACGCACGGCAATGTGCCGACAGGCGTCCTCGTCCGGCAGACGCAGATCCGTCGATTCCACTCCCCTGCCCCGGTCGATCCAGACCGGCCCGGGCCCGTTGATCAGGACATCGGTGACGTTCGGGTCACCCAACGGAATCGCCAGTTCACCCAGTCCGGAGAACTCACGGGTGAGTACCCGCACCTGCTCGACCCCGGCGCCCTCCACACCATCCAGTGCCCCGATGACCCCGGCGATGTCCCCCGGGGACGGGCGGAGCACGGCACGGTCCACCAGTTCATCCCTCACCCTGTCGAGAAGGGCGGGAGACGGGGAGTGGGCCCCGGAGTCCGTCGACGGGACAGGCGCCGTCGCACGCATTTTCATCCGACCGATCACCGGAGCTCCTCCAACAACCGAAGAGCCGCAGTTCCGGCGGTCCCCGCAGCGCTTCCCGTGGGCCGGAAGTCACCGCGGTCCACATCCACGGTGAGGAAGGGATCGTCCTCCCAGGTCACAGTGGGTGCCCGTCCCAGCAGGCTCAGCGTCTGGTTCCAGGTGAGGCCGGAACGCGGAAGTTCGCGCAACACGACATGGATCCGGCTACAGGTGTCCACGACATGCCGGGCCGCCAGGACCGCCGGGACGGTCTGCGGTACAACCAGAATCCGTGCAGTCACCGTCTCCGGCAGTGCCGACAGGTCACGGCGGCCGCAGTCCCTGACGACCGGACGCGACGGAAGCGCCGTGCACACCGCCACGGAGGAACTCCGGGGCTCGACCACACCGACATCCTGCACCCAGGTCACCTCCCGGTCGGCAGGGTCGCCCTCCCCGTCGCGTTCGGCGCCGAGAAGCAGCCGGAACTGCCCTGACCGGGACAACGGGTCGTCATCCACCAACAGCGCCTGGCCAGGGCCGTCCGTACCGTCCGGTCCCGGATCCGCCACGGCTCCGGCGAGTGCGGCAGCGAAGATACTGGTCCCGGCGCCGCCGACCACGCCCGCGACAGCGATGTCGCGTGGGTCATGACAGCCGATCACGGCCGCCAACTCATTCGCCGCCTCCGGGATCTGCAGGGCCCCGGACCCGTCGCCCGGAACACCGCTGACCCGGATGACACGCACCGAGGACCGGCCTCCGACCGTCTCCGGCACCTCCGGATCCGGAGAGTCCGTCACCACGACCAGACCGGGGAGGTCGGCGACCTCACCTTCCCGGACAATCTGTCTCCCGGTCACCGTGATGATCATGGCGACCTCGTCCACCAGCCCGGGGTCATCAAGCATCAACAGCACCGGCGAAGCCTTCTCCCGCCGACGACGGCTGACCCCGGTGTACCTGCCGGACACTCCCCTGACACCTCGTGTTCCCCTCATGGCGGTAGATAGTGGCACCACCGGCCGCCCCGACGGTAGAGCCGGACCAGCAGGAGGTGAGCCTGTGGACAACTTCGGACCGGATTCCGTGCCACTGTCCCCAGGCCCTGTGGACAACGCTCACCCAGAGAGGAAAATATGAGACGCAGGGTAACGAATGTGACTGCTGGGACGTATGGTGTAGGTGTGACTACGCCGCAGGGAGAACCACGCGAGCCGGACGACGCCCATGCCGAGAACACACCCGTCGCCGAGCTGATCGAGTCCATCACCACCGATTCCGGCGCGGACCCCTCAACCGTCCTCGCCGTCTTCGACCTGGACAAGACGATCATCGACACCTCGGCGTCGATGGCCTACCGCAAACCCCTCGCCGAACGCGGGCTGATCACCACCACCGACATGCTGCGCATGCTCATGATGCTGGGCAACTACATGATCAGCGGACACGACGACAACTCCCTGAACACCACCCGCGACACCCTGGTGGCCATGATCCGGGGGCGCAGCCAGGCCGATCTCGCCGACGTCGCACACGGAGCCCTGCAGGACGTGATCGTCCCCGTCATCTACTCCGAGGCCCGCACCCTCATCGCACGGCACCACGCCTGGGGCACCATGTCGCGATCATCACCGCCTCCGCCCGCGTCCTGGTGACCCCCATCGCCGACGAACTCGGCGCCGACCATCTCATCGCCACCGAACTCGACGTCGACGACGACGGCCTGTTCACCGGCGAAGTCCCGTTCTTCTGCAAGGGTCCGGCCAAGGTGGAGGGGCTCCACCGCCTCGCCGGGACGGAAGGCTACGACCTCTCCGTCAGCTACGCCTACACCGATTCAGCGACCGACCTCCCCCTGCTCGAGGCTGTCGGCCATCCCACCGCAGTGAACCCCGACCGTGCCCTCCGCCGCGAAGCGACCACCCGTGACTGGCCCGTCGCCAGGTTCGGACGCACCGAACCGCTGTTCACACTTCCCGAGCACACCGGCGCCATCGCCGGCACCTCCGCCGCTGTCGCCCTCGTCGGCACTGTCGCCGCAGGACTGCTGGTCTGGCTCCGGGGACGTGAGGACGAGTAGAAAGAGTACGGCTTCTCCCTCACCATGGAAGAGCCTCTGGCACAATAGCGTGGAGAACCAACCAGTAGGATCCGAGTTAGACCATCGACCAGGAGAGTGCGTAGTGAGCGACAAGAACAGCAACGGCCTGTTCACTGACCAGGACAGCTTCAACCCCAAGGTCAACTCCATTCCGCTGTCCGACGTGGACGCGCAGGCCGCAGGTCGTGGCGGCAGTATCGCCGACCTCGTCAAAGACGCCACCGCCCAGGTGTCCTCCCTGATCCGCTCCGAAGTGGAACTGGCCAAGACCGAGATCTCCGGCACCGCCAAGAAGGCCGGGATCGCCGTCGCCCTGTTCGGTGCCGCCGGCGTCGTGCTGGCCTACAGCTCCTTTTTCTTCTTCTTCTTCCTCGCGGAGCTGCTGGACAACTGGCTGCCCCGCTGGTCGGCGTTCCTGATCGTCTTCGGCATCATGTTCGTCCTGGTGGCGCTCCTGGCGCTCTTCGGCGTGAAGTTCGTGAAGGGGGTCAAGAAACCGCAGGCGACAATCGACTCCATCAATGACCTGAAGTCCGTCGTCCCCTCCGGCAAGAACGACGCCACCGCAGACAACGGGATGTTCACCTAGCCCGCTCGGGCGACCCCCTCTCTACGATGACCCCTCCCCCCGACGCGGCGCACCGGTACATCCATACCCGGGGCATCCGGTTGCACGTCGTGCTCCAGGGCCCGGCCGATGCCCCGCTGGTTCTGCTCATCCACGGCTTCGCCGGCGGTCACTTCGACTGGCGCGACCTCATGCCTGAGCTCTGCGACCCCGACGCCCCGCCGGTGCGTGTCGCCGCCGTCGACCTGCGTGGCTACGGCCGCTCGGACAAGACACCCCGCGGCTACGACCTGACCACCGCCGCCTCCGACATGTGCGGGGCCATCCGCGCGCTCGGACACACCGACGCCTGGTCGTCGGACACGGTGAAGGCGGTCTGATTGCCTGGACGATGGCCGCCCATGAGCCGCAACGTGTCCGCGGTATCGTCACCCTGGCCTCCGCGCACCCCCTGGTGCTTGCCCGGTCAGTCCTCCTGCACCCGGTTTCCCAGTGGCCGCGGGTGCGGGCCTCGCTCTACGCCCAACTTCCCCGTCTCCCCGAGCGTGCACTGCGCAGGAACGGTTCCGCTGCCGTAGCCACCTCCTTCCGCCGCCAGGTGGCACCCGGATTCCGTGGTACCGACAGGTGCCGGGAGCACGAAGAGCTCCGCCGTGAGGCGATGCAGATCGACAAGGTCGCACACCTGTCCTGTGAATACCGGCGCTGGACCCTGCGCAGCCGACTGCGTCCCGAGGGCGGCGACTTCAACCGGACGTTCCCCTCCCGTACCGAGGCCCCTGCCGTCTGCGTCGACGGATCGATGGATCCCGCCTACTCCCGTCGGATCGCGCGGCGCTCGGCCGCCCGGGGGGCCGAAGGGTCCGGATCGGAGCTCCTCTACGGCGTCGGCCACTTCCCCCACATCGAGGACCCCCCGGCCGTCGCGGCGATCATCCGCGCCGTTTCCCGTCACGATCAGGAGCACTAGGCGGCAGTACCCGGTCGAGCACCTCAGCCTGAGGGAAATCCAGGTGGGCTACACCAGGGAGGATGTGGAGCCCAACCCCTTCGGCACCTGCCGCCTGGTGCCATGCGGAGCCTCCCGCGGCTGCGCTGAGAGCATCGAAGCCGTCAGCGCTGCGTGTCCCGTCATCGAGGTCCCCGACGTACCACCGCAGCGGAACCGTGAGCGGTTCGGCATCAGGGTCAGGTGTCTCTTCGGGAGCCCCTCCTCCCGCCATCAGCACCGCCCCGCCGGACACCAGCTCCCGGGCGCTGCGCAGAACACCGTAACTCAGCATCTCGGCCCCGCCTGAGTATCCCGACCACCAGACGTTGCCCGGATCCAGCCCGTTTTCGCCGTGTACGCGGTCATCGACCAGCGCGTTCAACCACCGGAGATTCCTGTCGAGTTTACGCCACCACGTTTCTCCGCGACGGTGGTCCGGGGTACGGGGTGCGATGAGGACCATGTCGCGGGACGCCGCCACCTGTGCGATCTCGGTCAGTGTGGGTTCTCCCCCGTCGTCACCGCCCCCGTCAAGGTCGAACTCTCCCGCGCCGTCGCCGTGCAGGTGGACGAGCACGCCCTTCGGCGGACCCGAACCGTCCTGGTCCGCGACCTCTCCGCAGCTGTAGGTGTACACCTGGCTGCTGCGCCCTTTGTGGCGGAACTCGCTGATATCAGGACGACAGCCCCCCTCATCCCTCCCGTCACGCACTACCACGGGTGAGAGCGCGGCGGCACCGACTGCGGTGGCAGCCAGGACGGCGGAACCCCGTCTCCACCAGCGGCGCTTCCTACTGTCGGGCTCACGTGTCACCCCACCGAGTCTAGACAGTCCACCTGTCTCCGGCTCAGCTGACCACGCACTTCTGCGTGTCCACCGGGTCGCGGTAGGACGCGATGTCCCCGACATGGGAGAGAACTTCATTCTTGGTCAGTGCGTATCCGGTGTCAGAGTCCCCGACGGCGGCACCGAAGACCAGCCCCAGGACCCGACCGTCCCTGTCGAGCAGGGGGCCGCCCGAGTTTCCCTGCACCACGGTTCCGCGCAGCGTGTAGGCTTCACGGTCCACGCGCGTGTCCGCGTAGATGTCGGGTCCGGAGACCGTGAACATTTCCCGGATACGCGCCGGAGTGGCCTGGAAGGGGCCGCCGAGCGGGAATCCCATGACGATGGCGTCGTCATTCTGCGCGGCAGGGCCGTCAGCCCAGTCCAGCGGCGGGAGCGTCGTCCCGTCCGTGGTACGGATCAGGGCGATGTCCTCCGACGGGTTGTAGTAGACCACCTCACCTTCGGCGTCGCCGTCCACGGTCTCCAGCGCAACGCGGCCGGTACCGGCGACAACGTGGGCGTTCGTCATGACCAGGTCCGGCTCGACGGCAAAACCGGATCCCTGCAGGATCCGGCTGCACTGCTCGGCCTCACCCAGCACACGCACCAGCGACGGACGGGTCTCAGCGACGACAGGATTGTCCGACAGCGCGGTGTCCGGCGCGTCCACCTCGGCCGAGGGGACGTCATCGAACGGGTCGGTGATCACGGGGAACCCGGAGTCGCTGAAGAACGACGCCGTCTGTTGCGGGAGCGCCTCCAGCCACGACGGGGCGATGTCGCTGACGCCCGAGAGAATCGACGAGCCGCGTACCGACTTTCCCAGGTCACCGGAGTTGTTGCCGGCCACCGGAACCACGATCAGCCAGACCACGACCACTGTGGTGACGACCTGTACGAGCGCCCCGACCACGGAGTCGGCACGCAGGGCCACCCGGGTGCGGATGAGATCACGCAGACGTCCACCGATCACCGATCCGAGCGTGTACCCGATCACGACGGATCCGGCGACGACGGCGAGGGCGGCGAGGAACCGCTGGGTGTCGCCGTCGACGTAGCCCATCACCCACGGCAGGATCCGCAGGCCCAGCACGCCGCCGCCGAGCACGCCGGCCAGTGACAGCAGGGCGGAGAAGCCCCCCTGGCGCCAGCCGGACAGCAGCGCGAACAGTGCGATGACGACCAGGGCGACATCGACGATGACCGAACCGCTCATCGGGGTTCCTTCCCGTTCTCGTTCTCACCGTTGTCGTTCTCGAGCTCGCCACCGAGACGGTCACCGAGAACTGCCGGGGCGAGGTTCTCGCCGTTACGGGACGCCTCCAGCGCCGCAAACAGGTCACCGACCTCGGGGGGCTCCCCGTCGGTCCACGGATCCTCCCAGACCCGATCCCATCCTGCTATCTGGAGCAACGCGTCGACGACGCCACCGGTGAACCCCCAGAGGAGGTAGCCGTCGACGTCGAAGGCCGGACCGTGCCAGCCGAGGAACCCGATCCTGCTGCGCAGGGTGGGCTCCGCCAGGCGGGCCACGGGGTAGGCCCGCACCCAGTCCGACTCCTGGGTCGCCGGGTGCACCGGGCCCGGAGTCCGCCACCAGGCGATGACCGGGATGACCGCGTGGTTCGTCCGGTCGATGTACAACGGGTCCATCACCGTCACAGGCACAACCGAGTCAGGATCAAGGGCGGTCTCCTCGACCGCCTCGCGCACGGCGGTCTCCACCGGGCCCGCGTCCTGCGGCTCACGACGACCCCCGGGGAAGGCGATCTGCCCGGAGTGGGTGCGCATCCTGGGGTTACGGTGGGTCAGCAGGACTGTCTTCTCCCCTGTCCCGTCCTCGCCGACCAGCACGAGCACTGCGGAGTACCGCGGCGGTGTGCCGTCCGGGCCGGTGTCCGGGACAGTCCGTGCCGGTTCGCTGAAGATTCCCGACGCGGCGTCCTCCCCGGCGTCCGTGCGTGCTGCCCCGACAAGGGCGCGGACCCATCCAGGCAGGTCAGCGGGGAGTTCCGGCTGCGTCTGGGCGGCATCCAGCCAGTCCTGCAGTGAGTGGTCCCGGTCAGGGGACCCGGTGGGTCGGTTCATGAGTTCCCCATACTACGTGCCATCAGCTCTTCCACCTGCTCCACGGAGGTCAGCTCGCCGGGGTGCATCTCCAGACGCGAACCGTCGGCGTCGTAGACCACCGACAGGGGGACGACCGCCGGCAGCGACGCCGCAGCGGCGACGGCTCCCGTCGAATCCTGGAAACTCGCGATCCGGACGTCAAGGTCGGCCAGGAGATCCACACCAGCCTGCCCACGCTCATTGGCGTGCACACCGACGATATTCCACTCCGGATGCTTCTCAGCGACCTCCTGGAGCACCGGCAGTTCCTGACGGCACGGGCCGCACCACCATGCCCAGACATTGACCAGGGTCGGGCGCCCTGAAGCGAGTTCGGCCACCGATGCGGTGGACTCCCCGCCTCCGTCGGTCAGGCACGGTAGGACGACGTCGGCAAGCTCGGCGTCCTGTGCCACCGGAGCGTCACCCTCCGGCGACGGACAGGACATGTGCTGGCCTGCCGGAACATCGTAGGACGTGCCGGCCGGGTCCGGTGGGGTGGACTCGTCCGGTTCCGCGGAATCGGGAGAGACGGAGGACGTCGGTGCAACCGAGGTCGTCGCGTCGTCGCCACCGGTCAGCGAGATGATCATCGGCACGGCAGCGACACCCAACCCGACGATGACCACCACGACCAGCAGGACCGTGCGCAACCGCGATCCTGCGGCGTCGGGTCGGTCCGGGGTCCGGGACTTTTCCTCAGAGCCGGTCACGCCCGCGCCCCTGCCTGGTCCCCGGCCTCGGATGACGGGCACTTGGGCGCCAGGACGCAACTGGCGCAGTCGGGTCGGCGGGAATGGCACACACGCCGACCGTGGAAGATCAACCGGTGCGAGAACATCGTCCACTCCTTCTTCTCCACCATCGCCGTGATTTCCCGCTCCACGGCGACGGCGTCGGTCTGCGTGGTCAGCCCCAGTCTGCGGACGACCCGCCCGACATGGGTGTCCACCGGGAAACCCGGCACGTTGAAGGCATTGCCCAGCACGACATTCGCGGTCTTGCGGCCCACACCGGGCAAGGCCACCAGTTCCGGCATCGTCCCGGGCACCTCTCCGCCGTGTTCATCGCACAGTGCGGTCCCCAGACCGATGAGGCTCGACGCCTTGTTCCGGAAGAAACCCGTCGGGCGGATGAGCTCCTCCAGCCGCTCCCGGTCGGCACCGGCGTATGCGGCGGCGTCCGGAAATTCCCGGAACAGTTCCGGAGTGACCTGGTTGACGCGCTTGTCCGTGCACTGGGCGGACAGCACCGTCGCGACCAGGAGTTCGAGCGGCGTGGAGTAGTCGAGCTCGCAGTGCGCGTCCGGGTACTCCTGCGCCAGGGTCCGGTTGACCCAACGGGTCCGACGGGTCAGCGCCAGCGGGCTCTCACCGGACGGACGGTGACGGGCGGCGGAGGCCGAGGACCGTGAGGACCGTGCAGACCGGGAGGATTGGGAGGACCGTGCAGACCGGGAGGATTGGGAGGAGGATGTGGCGACCATGGTGGAGACAGTCTAACCCGCGTTCCACAGAACACGCCCCCTACGCTGTATTGTGTGGAGTGACCCTTTTCGGGGGCCGGTGTGACCAACCCGTCACCGTCGGCCAGAGCATCGCCAGCACCGCCAGCTTGCCACCGAACAGCAGACAAACAGTACCAAGACCAGGAGTCAGACGAGTAATGGGTGAAGTACCTGAGATCCTGTCTCGCGCCGGAATTTTCCAGGGTGTCGAGGCCACCGCGGTCAACGCACTCATCGAGCAGTTGGAGTCGGTGACGTTCCCACGAGGCACCACCATCTTCGACGAGGGCGAACCGGGCGACCGGCTCTACATCATCATCAGCGGCAAGGTGAAGCTGGCCCGGCATGCGCCGGACGGTCGGGAGAACCTGCTGACGATCATGGGACCGTCCGACATGTTCGGCGAGCTGTCCATCTTCGACCCGGGGCCGCGCACCTCCGCGGCCGTGTGTGTCACCGAGATGACCGCCGCCACGATGGACTCCCAGATGTTGCATGACTGGATCTCGGCTCATCCGGAGATCTCCGAACAGCTGCTCCGGGTACTGGCCCGTCGCCTGCGCCGTACGAACAACACGTTGGCGGACCTGATCTTCACCGATGTCCCGGGTCGCGTGGCCAAGGCACTGCTGCAGTTGGCGAACCGGTTCGGCGTCCAGGAGGGGGGCGCGCTCCGCGTCCACCACGACCTGACCCAGGAGGAGATCGCACAGCTCGTCGGCGCGTCGCGGGAGACGGTCAACAAGGCCCTGGCCGAGTTCGCCCACCGCGGCTGGATCCGCCTGGAGGGCAAGTCGGTGCTGATCTCCGACACCGAGCGACTGGCCAAGCGCGCCCGCTGAGCCCCTTCCTCCCGGCGGCTCCCGTCCCAGCGTGAGTTTCCGTCCCAGTTCCCCGCCCCGGTGACACCGGCGCACGGCAGAACGGGACGGAAACTCACGCTTTTTGCCGTCCATGGACCGCCTGCCTCGCCGTCCAAGAAAAGTAGGTAGACTGATCTGGCTACTTAACTCGACCGAGGAGATCATCGTGCCGGAGACCCGACGCCGCCCTGCCCGTGAGCGCATTCTCGCCGCAGCCACAGAACTGTTCTACGAGCGGGGGATCGCCGCTACGGGCATCGACACCGTCGTCGACCATGCCGGCGTCGCCCGTAAGAGCCTGTACAACAATTTCTCGTCGAAGGACGATCTCATCGCCGCCTTCATCGAACAACGGCACCACCAGTGGCTCGACCTCTACCACGGCCGTCTCCGGGACGCGGGCCCCACACCGGCGGACCGGGTCCTCGCCGTGTTCGACGCCTACGCCGACCACGCCGAGGCCGACGGTCAGCGCTTCCGCGGCTGTGGCCTCCTCAACAGCGCCGCCGAGTTCCCGGCCGGCTCGCCACCGCGTGTCCAGGTCAGCAGGCACAAGCAAGAGGTCGAGGATCTCCTGCGTACGGCCCTGGAACCCAGCCCCCTGACTGTCGACGCGGTCTGCGTCACTGCCGGGCACCTCTCCTTCCTGTTGGAGGGCGCCATGACACGCTCAGGGCTGGACGGCACGACGGAGCATCTGCGTCGCGCGCGTGACCTTGCCGAGGAGATTGTCCGGCGGGCCACGTCCGACTTCCCCGGCGCCGCATGACGGCCTCCCGCATTCCCGCTCTCCTGGCCGTTACCGTCACCGCCGTGCTCTGGGGGACCACGGGCACCGCCGCCAGTCTGGCCGAGAACGTCGGCCCGTTGGCGATCGGGGCCGTGTCCCTCGGGGTCGGCGGCCTGTTGCAGGCGCTGATCGCCGCTCCCGACCTGTGGCGCACCCGTGCACTGCTCCGGGAGCAGCGTGGCATGGTCCTGCTGGGCGGCGTCGCCGTGTTCACCTATCCTCTGGCGTTCTACAGTTCGATGCACCTGGCCGGGGTCGCAGTGGGCACGGTCATCTCCCTGGCGTCAGCGCCGCTGGCCGCCGGGGTCATCGAGAAAATGACCGGAGGGACCTCGTTGGGCCCCTGGTGGAGCAGCGCAGCCGGGCTCGGGATCACCGGCGCGGTGCTGATCAGTGCGGCCTCCGGCGGAGACGACACGACCGCCGACAATTCAGCAACCCTCGCCGGCATCGCGCTCGGCCTGCTGGCCGGGGTGTCCTATGCGCTGTACGCCTGGGTGGCCTTCCGGCTGATGAAACGTCGACTGTTGCACCTGATACATCTATCGCTGAACGCTAGGCACCACAAACCGGCGACCACGATTCAGGCAACGCCAGCCTACCCCTGCCGATACCAGCAAAGACAGGGGGTACTTGACAGAACGATGCAGTAGTCCGTACGTTGTTGCATCTAATGAAAGATTTTGGAGGTGCCCCGCCCCCGCTGCGATTGGCGACGTCGGCAGCGAATGTCGCCTTGGCGAACCCCGAGCATCACGTCTTCGAGGCCATGCTTGAAGGATGGAAGAAGCAGCAGGACTCTCGCGGGCTTCGCGCTGTCACCATTCGTCGGCGACTCTCGGTCGTGCGCCGGTTCCATGACTACACCGACAAAGTGCCGTGGCAGTGGACAGTCGCAGACGTCGACGAGTTCACCAGCGAAATCGTCGCAAACGCACGAGCACTATCCACAGTGCGCCAATACCACAACGCGCTCCACATGTTCTGCGAGTATCTCACCGACCCCCTGTATGACTGGATGGATATCTGCGAAAGCGAGTTCAGCCAAGTACCTGCCCAAGTATGTCTTCCCTGGAACACTGTCTCCCACAAGTACGAATTTGAAGGGCGCGCTACCAGGCGTCCACTCACCTACGAAGAAGTTCAATGCCTTTTCGACACGGCCGATGAACGTGTCGACACGCTCATAAACTCGGGAAAAAAGGGTGCGCTCGGGGCTCTACGAGACGCGCAGCTCCTCAAGACCGTCTACGCCTTTGGCCTGCGGAGAACCGAAGCAATCATGCTAGATGTCGCTGACCTTCACCACAACCCCCAACTGAAGCAGTGGGGACGTTTCGGCGCATTGTACGTAAGATGGGCGAAAGCAGCCGGCGGCGGCGCTCCCCGTCGACGTACCGTAATGCTTGTACCCGAGTTCGACTGGTGGATACCGGGGATGCAACAGTGGGTCGAACAGGCCCGTGAGCGTTTCGCACCAGGAAGCCTGGAAGCACTATGGGTAACCGAACGCAATACGAGACTATCCGCAGGCTATCTCGACCGTCGATTCTCCGAGATCCGCGATGAAGCCTCGCTCCCCAGCAACCTTACACTTCACAGTCTTCGCCATTCATACGTCACTCATCTTTTAGAGTTCGGGTACGCTGAAAGGTTTATACAGGAACAGGTGGGACATGTGCATGCGTCAACCACTTCAATATATGCATCAGTGAGCTCAGACTACAAAAACCGAGTGCTAGCCAAAGCTCTCAAATCATTGATCGAAGGAGAAGAACATGATCGTTGATATCTCAACATCCTGGAATCTACGGCCCCTGATGGCTGCGCAAGGAATATTCCAAACCTCAAAACTCAAACCCCTTCTCGAAGATCGAGGGATTGAGCTGTCACGAGAACAAGTCTATCGGCTGGTTACCCAACCTCCGCAACGTGTTCGACTAGATGTGCTCGCTGCACTGTGCGATGCCCTCGAATGCTCGCTATCAGACTTGATCACGATCACCCGTCACGAATCGCCTGAAAAGAAAGAAGCGGTAGGGGGTGAGAAAACCCGTGGCTCCATTGGTGACCTACGCCCTGTGCGGGCCGCAATCCGACGGCCACGAGAGAAATAGAGCTCAATGACCGACAACCAAGACCACCTACACCTCCACGAAGTTATTTTTTTGGTACGAGAACTCACCCCTGAGCTATCAGATCGTCAACTTGAAGACATCGTCATGACCGTTGCCCCCGGAACCACGACGCGTCGCCTACTGGTCATCAAACTTAGAAAGCTTCCCGGGATCCTCTCCGGAGAGCACAAGGATGTTCCGAGAACGATCCAACAGCTCGCACACGCGCTCTCAGCAGCGGGAGCGACTAGGGTCGTCCTTCCGACATGCGAAGGTTGTGGCAGGGCAGTTTACATGCCAAATAAGGCACCGGGAGGGGGGAGACACTGTCCGAGCTGCGCCGCGAAAAGCAATGCCGCGAACTGCGCTGTCTGCGGTCGCATTAAACGGGTATACACGTCAGTCGGCAAGGAACACTATTGTCGCAACTGCTGGCACCGAGATCCGCGCTCGTACGATAAATGCTCAGAGTGTGGACAAGAAGGACCAGTCATCCAGCGGCGACCACGCATCATCTGCCGCGACTGCTATGCCGCACCAGAAAAGCAATGTGGGCACTGCCAAAGAGTGGGCCGTCCAGCAGTATACATTGACGGAACATGCGTATGTTCGCGCTGTTACTCTAGCATGCGACGCCCTCGCCCTTGTCCACGATGCCAGCGAGAGGTTTTCCTCACCTCGTTTGTGAACGGCGAAGCGATCTGTGCTAACTGTGCCGGCGAACCAGTGCGCATGGCCTGCCCGGGATGCGGGACAATTACCCAGAGTCGAAAGAGCCACTTCTGCAGCTCATGTCGCCGCCCCAGTATCTTGAAAGAGTTTCTCTCCGGAAGCGATGAAGAAGTACCACAGAATCTACAGCCCCTATTTGACTACCTACTTACTCACCATCAGAAAGCAGCCTCCCTCGAGATATGGCTCCAGAGAGGAAAATGCGCAAGTATTCTCCGAGAGATAGCAGATCGAACCCTGCCGCTCGAGCCTGATGCGATCATCCAACGAGCTAACGCTGACAACCCCGTAGTTTTTCTACTCTCGTTATTATCCCATTCTGGGACGATCCCAGAACTCGATGTCCAAAAGGCCCGATTTGACTTTTGGTTAAAAGACTGGTTTAAGAACATTGACGACCCCCAAGACCGTCTTATTCTTAAGCGATACGCTCGCTGGAGCCTACTCTCAACCGCAGATAATAACCCACCGCCCAACAACAGAGTCGGCAGTTATAGATCGCGTTACAATCGATACCGATCAATACTAAAAGAATGTCGTGCATTATTGTATGAGATTCGTTCCCACGGGGACACGACGATGTCTTTCCCACAGAGTAAGCTTGAAGCGTACCTCAGTGGCTCATCGTCCCAGCGTGATGCTCTAGCCCGTTTTACGCGATGGCTACGTCAAGAACGGCTCACCAAGCTGCGTGTAGGGAATCGCAATCACCAGCTTGAAGGAACACACGGTGAGGCCAATCACAGATGGATGATGGCTAAGAAGTTTCTTTCCGACACCCCCATGGACGTGCGCTCCCGCGCGGGTGGTCTTCTTGTCCTACTCTATGGAATGCAGCTCACACGCGTCGTTTCTCTTCGTACGTCCCAAGTCAATGTCCAGTCGGACATGGTCACCCTCACCATAGGAAGCGACCCGATTGAAGTACCCGACCGGCTCGGAACGACACTCGCTGAACTTGCAGACGATAGTGCTAAGCGTTGCACGAGTTGGCTCTTCCCAGGTCGCATTCCGGGTAGCCCACTGAGTACCAGTGCGTTAAGCAAGAGACTTCGCCGAGAAGGATTTCAGAACATACCTGCTCGATCGTTTGCGCTGATGGATCTGGCCAGACAAATGCACCCGCGTGTCCTTTCGGACCTACTGGGAATCAGCACCACTTCCGCCAATGCATGGTGGCGGATCGCCGGGGGCGACTGGACATCCTACCCCACTTTGCGACTGCCGGAAGAATAACAGATCACCTTTTCTTGAAAATATTTCCCATCTGCCACCTTCACTCTACAAACACAGAAGTAGCTATCAAAATGAACCGCGAGCTGCAAAAAATGAAGAGCTTCCGTATGTGCTACGCTGCGTAGACCTTGAGCTTATCCGGCGGATCGGAGCGGTATCCCAATCCTGTCAATTTTGCTGATCACCAAGGGTTTAGCATGACACTCGGGTACCCTGGGGAGGGTATCTGCTTGGCCACCCCAGCCCGGGGGTAATCGAAGTTTGCCCCTGTCGCGAGGACCACAGGATGTGATCCTATGAGCACTGTGTCAGTAATCCCACTGATGACATGGCACTAGATTCAAGATGATCGAGTGCTAAACTTCGCTCTTGCAGGAGGAGACTTTTATGCACCTTCGGAAATCAATCTTCGCAGTCGCGATTGGCGGCGCGCTTCTGACGACATCCCCCGCTCTAGCGCAGGGGTCCCCGGTAAACAACCAATCTGCCGGGCAGATATCCAAGGATCAACTGGAGGGATCGTACCTCACCCCCGAGGCTGAAGAAGATGCGGTACAGGTCGCAAAGGATTCAGATCAGGGGCAGGGTGCCTGGGCCGTCAAACCGCAAAACAACGGCGATGTCCAAATCGGAGTCTCCGGTGTTGAGTTCCGCGAAGTCGGTTCACACACCGAGATCGTAGACGCTGACGGGCAGACAGTCGAGAAACTCGTTGAGTCGGTGACGCTGGAAACCGGGGAGACAGTCGACGTTCACTACTCGATAGTCTCTGCCAACGAGGCTATCATGCAGTTCACCAGTGACGAGCCGAGTCTCCAGAAACCTCAGTGGCGTTGCTACACGGATGCCGTCAACGGTGGAGCCGCCGCAGGCTGCATAACGGGCGCTTTCTTCGGTGGAGTAGGTTGCGGGCCGGGAGCACTCGCAGGGATCACAGGAGGAATTGCCAACGCGGCATTCAACTGCTCAAAGTAAACTAGAACGGAACGCCGATGGGAACGAGAAGAGGGCTTGCAGTGGACCGCAGAGCAGCAGTACGACAGATATCGATTACAGCAGTTCTCGTTGTCTTATACCTAGCACTTCTCGTTACTGTTGGAGAAGATCAGAAGATATTCGTCCATAGTTTTGGGCTTGTGGCTCTAATCTTGGTTGTCGTCGGTTTCATCAGAAGCCGAGATGACATGCACGAACTGGACGACATTAACGAAAAGCTAGAAGAAGACCCGGCATGGGATCATCCTTCCTGTGATAATTAGTGAATATAACGTAGACTTAATCCTCTAACCGGATTACTGTGAGCGAGGCGAGCTAACAATGAGAATTAAGAAGATGATGCTAGCTTTCTTGGCTGTAAGTATTTTCCCATTTTACCCGCTATCGTTCGCGGAAACCGTAGCTGGCCAACCCTACATCCATCCTAAAGCGACCAGCACGGTGCCGGTAAGCGACTCGAGGATAGCCCAGATTTGGGAGCCTGACTCCAATCACTCCTCATCTCATATCCCCACGTGTACTGCCTCATATATCGGAGAGAGATTCTGGGTAACCGCACTACATTGCGTAAATTCTGAGCTAAAGACGGGTGGGTATCTCAAGTCCAGAGACCTCAGTGAAGCGAATATATTGGAAGTCTACTCCAAATCACCTGAAGAAGACGTAGCCTTGCTGAAGGTAGATATAGAGTCCGACGCGGCTCCATTTGAGCTTCCAGAGAGAGCTTTAAAGAACGGCGAGTCGGCAACCTTGTCTGGTTATGGGATCGCGAACGGCTTTCTGTCTACCGCTCCCGTGCGGGTCCAGTCTACGCTGGACCGTAAGAAAATCGGTGATGTCGAGTATAAAGATATGATCGAGTCAACATCTGAGACAGCTTCGAGGTCATGCAGCGGAGATTCCGGCGCGCCCGTTTTTAAAGGTTCCACTATATACGCTGTACACTCAGCAGGCGGATTCAATCCATCATGCCTTTCCGGACAAGGAAAGAAAATGTGGCATAGTTCCCTTGAAAGTAGAATCAGCTGGATACGCTCGATAACAGGGGTAGCGTAGCTGGTCCCATGTTGTCCGCGTTTTATCGAGATTGTTCTGGTGCTCCAAGACCGTCAGTATCTGTCATGTCGGAATACTCTCTCTGCGCACGTCGCCAAAGCCCGAACCGAGAGCCGTGAGAGCAGAGTGCCCTGTGGTCTCACCGCTCTACAGTGTCACATTTCAGTCCAAGGCCCCACCCCAGTAGCCTGAGCTCCTCCATGCCCCTCATCTCGTCCCCGGCCTCGTGATGCACACGCTCCCGTATCCACGTGAAGCCGAAGATCGTAACAACACCCGTCACCCCCGATGATTGTCGACTTCCTGATATGCATCTCTACCAGTACTCGCCGGGACGGGACGGGCCGCGGCAATGGGATCGGTTTTCGGCGTCGGCGGGGCGCTGCTGGTACCCGTGCTACTGGCGACGGGTGCGCCTCTCCTGGACTCCGCCACGACGCTGGGTGTGGCGGCCTACATCTCGCTGGTCCCCATGTTCCTGGGGTACGTGTTGTTCGGCTACGGACTCACCCGACTCTCCCGAGCACAGCGACCACGGTGACACTGCTCGAACCGGCCGTCGCCGCCCTGCTGGCGGTACTTGTCGTCGGAGAGCGGCTCGCCCCGTTGGGCTGGATCGGCCTCGTCCTGATCGGGCTGGTGCTGGTGGTCCTTGCGCTCGCCCCGGACCGGTCACGCTCCCCGACGGAGAGCCGTTGAGTCCGGGAGCCCGGGGATCCGCCTACAGTTTGCCGAGGTGCCGGAGTGCCACCCGGGTGGACTGTTTGGCCGAGTCCCGCAGCACCGGGTCGACGTCGGTGTAGATCTCGTCGACGATCTGCCCGACGGTCGCATCCGGGCCCAACGCCTTCACTGCCTCAGTGACCTGCCGTAACCGGTGTTCGCGCCGCTGCAGGTACTTGACTGCCAACTGGGCGGTGTCATCCCGGTCAGGACCGTGCCCCGGCAGCATCCGAACCCCGGACCCCCGCCGCGCGAGCAACCGCAGGGACTCCAGATAGTCTCCCAGGTCACCAGTCGTTTCCGAGATCATCGTCGTGTGCCGACCGGCGATCGTGTCACCGGTGAGGATCCCCTCGAGGTCCTCCCTGGACTCTCCACCCTCGGTGTGAACGGCGAAGCAGACCGAGTCGTCGGTGTGACCGGGTGTGGCGAGCACCTCGATGCTCGGGGTCATGCCGTCGCACCGGATGATCTCGCCGTCGACGAGCGGCTCCCCGCCGATGCAGTAGCGCTTGTCGACGGCACGCACAGGGGCCCCGACGAGTTGCCGGAGCCGGCCAGCTCCGTCAGCATGGTCGGGATGATGGTGGGTCAGGAGGATCAGCGCCACCTCTGCGCCGCCCTCGGTGGCTTTTCTGCGGAGGACATTGAGATGGCCTTCGTCGTGGGGGCCTGGATCGACGATGACACTGACAGCGTCACCGGGAGCCCGGATGACCCACGAGTTGGTGCCCTCGAGGCCTGGTAGCTGGGGTTGTCACACAGAACCACTCCGACGGAGGGGGTGACGGGACGCAACTGGCTGTACGCGGGGTGCTCCATGTCACCGATCCTACTGTGGGGAACGCCAATCGACAGGCCCGGCGGGGGTGATCCCCGGGCGGGGCAGTTACGACACGCGGACGACCAGTTCGACCTCGACGGGACTCCCCAACGGCAGTTCGGCGACACCGACGGCACTGCGGGCGTGCGCGCCAGCCTCGCCGAAGATCTCGCCGAGCAGGTCGGAGGCACCGTTGACGACGGCAGGCTGTCCGCCGAAGCCGGGCGCAGAGGCCACGAATCCGACGACCTTGACGATCTGGCGGACGCGGTCGACCCCCACGAGATCGTCGATCGCAGCCAGGGCGTTGAGCGTGGCGGTGCGGGCGTAGGACGCGGCGTCCTCCGGGGACACGGCCGCATCCTCACCCACAGTCCCGGTGGCGGGCAGTGCACCGTCGGCGAACGGCAGTTGCCCCGAGGTGAAGACCAGGTCACCGGCCTGGACCGCAGGAACATAGGCGGCGACCGGCGCTGCGACGGGGGGAAGCGTGATCCCCAGCGCGACGAGGCGGTCCGAGACCGTGCGGTTACCGGCGGTACCGTCAGCCATCTACTTCTCCCGCTTCAGGTAGGCGACATGCTGTTCGCCGGTGGGACCGGGGAGGACGGACACGAGCTCCCAGCCGTCCTCACCCCAGTTGTCGAGGATCTGCTTGGTCGCGTGGGTCAGGAGCGGAACGGTGGCATATTCCCATTGAGTCATGCCGACGAGTATACAAACGCTCCGGCCGCGTGGAACAGGACCGGAGCGGGACTGGTGGGGCCGGGAGGAATCAGCCCTGGGACGCCTCGAGCTGGCCGGCGAAGAAGTCCGCCCAGCTCTCCACCTCGGGGTGCTTGCGCAGCAGGGCACGTCGCTGACGCTCGGTCATGCCTCCCCACACGCCGAACTCGACGTCGTTGTCGAGGGCGTCCGCGCGACACTGGAGCACGACCGG
Source organism: Corynebacterium sp. CNJ-954 (assembly GCF_001942345.1). GTDB lineage: Bacteria > Actinomycetota > Actinomycetes > Mycobacteriales > Mycobacteriaceae > Corynebacterium. The sequence continues at coordinate 150,756 of NZ_MKKI01000022.1, read as the reverse complement.
GCAGTGGCGGCAGATCGCCACGGCCTTGCGCTGGGCCGCACCGCGGACGAACAGTTCTTCAGGGTCGATGTTGCGGCAGTGCGCCTGGGTGATCCACTCGCCGCGGTTGTTGAAGGACTCGCGGGTGGTCACCTGACCGGCCGTGCGGTGCAGGACGCCCTGGCTACCGCTACGGACCTCGGGGGCGGCACCGTCGTCCGCACACGTGGTGCCGGCGGTGCTGTCAGGGTGTCGGAGTGATGCGGTCATGATGTCCTTCCGCTGTGGATAGTGGCCGGGATGACGATCCCCGGCTCCGGAGATCGAGACCCCGGAAGTGATCATCAGCAAACTGGATGTAAGTGTATTCACACAGATTTAGAAGTGTCGAATCGCACATGATCCGAGAAAGTGTGGGGCACATCACCGGACGATGACCGACCCCTCCTCCGACCTCCGCTCGCGCCCCGCGCGTTACCGACGGACACCGGTGCGAGTTTTCCCTGACCCACAGCACATCAGACGGGCGGCCGTGGCTGAATGGAGCGAACGTCCCAGAAAATGTGCTGGTCATCACATCCGGGGCGTACCGACTCGATGACATGTGATGTCCGTCACCGATAGTCGATTTCGCCGCCGGAATCCGTCGGCACTGTTACCGGGCACGCACTTCGACCCGGTTTCGCGGCACTCCGCAGACCCTCGGCGACCCCGTCCTGACACCACCCCCGAAAACTCCCCCTGCCGACGATCCCGACGGGAACGCCCCCTCACTGGCGGCATCCGATACCCTTTGCGTGTGACATACCTCCGGAACGCGGCCACACTCATCCTCGCCATCGTCATGATCGGCGTGCTGACCGCGTTCGCCGCCATCCCGTTGGTCGGGGGCGCGGGCTTCGCCGTCAACGCCGGCTCCGACACCGTGGACAGCGATCTGGCCGACATCGACGACAATGAGTCACTCCCCGAGGTCAGCACCATCACAGACCGCGACGGAAACACCCTCGCCACCCTCTACGACCAGCGCCGGTACTCGGTCGGCCAGGACGAGATCGCCGACAGCATGAAACAGGCGATCGTCGCGATCGAGGACCGGCGATTCTACGAACACGACGGCGTCGATGTCCGCGGCACCCTCCGGGCGCTGGCCGCGAACTTCTCCAGTGGTGGCGTGGAGCAGGGCGCTTCCACCATCGACCAGCAGTACATCAAGAATTATCTGCTGCTCATCGATGCCGCGAACGACGAGGAACGCGCCGCGGCGACCGAGACATCGGCCACCCGCAAGCTGCGGGAGATGAAGATGGCCACCGATCTAGAGAAGCGGTACTCGAAGGACGAGATCCTCACCCGCTACCTCAACCTCATCTCCTTCGGTAACGGCGCCTACGGCATCGAGGCAGCTGCACGGACATACTTCTCCACCAGCGCCGCAGACCTCACGGTCCCCCAGTCCGCGATGCTGGCCGGCATGGTGCAGTCCACCAGCGCCCACGACCCGTGGGCAAACCCGGAGAGCGCCACGTCACGTCGGAATGACGTCCTCAACGCCATGGAGTCGACCGGGGCCCTCAGCCCCGCTGAACGCGACCGTTTCGTCGAAGAGCCGCTCGGCGTGAACGACAACCCCGTCGGTCAGGCCAACGGCTGCATCGGAGCCGACAACGCCGGTTTCTTCTGTGACTACGTGCTCTCGTATCTCGAGGACCACGACCTCGACACCGACGAACTCGCACGCGGCGGCTACACGGTGCGCACCACCCTGGATCCCTCGGCACAGGAGGCCGCGGTGAACTCGGTACGTTCCCAGGCCGACGCCTCCACCCCGGGAGTGTCACTGACCTCCAACTTCATCGCCCCCACCGACGACGCCCACGAGGTCGTCGCGATGGCATCGTCGCGGACCTACGGTCTCGACGCCGACGTCAGTGAGACCGTCCTCCCGGTGACCCACACCTCGGAGGGCAACGGGGCAGGCAGTATCTTCAAGATCTTCGCGGCCGCCGCGGCGATGGAGAACGGTATGGGCCTGGACACCACCCTGGACGTCCCCTCCCGCATCGAGGTGTCAGGCATGGGCAGCGGCGGTGCCGCCGGCTGCCCGGAGAACCGCTACTGCGTGGAGAACGCCGGCAGCTTCAAGCCCCGTATGAGCCTGCGGGAGGCACTCGCCACCAGCCCCAACACCCCGTTCGTGGCCATGGCGGAGAAGCTCGGCACGGACCGGATGACCGATATCGCCGTGCAACTCGGCCTGCGGTCCTACGGCGAACCAGGATCGTACGACGGGGAAAGTTCGGTCGCGGAGTTCATCAAGGACAGCAACCTCGGTTCTTTCGTCCTGGGCCCGCTGGAGGTCAATCCGCTGGAACTGGCGAATGTGTCCGCCAGCCTCGCCGACCACGGCCGCTGGTGCGAGCCGTCCCCCGTCCTGTCGGTCAAGGACCGCACCGGGGAAGACGTCGCCCTGGACGCCGCGCCCTGCGAACAGGCACTCTCCCGGGGCGTGGCGGACGCCCTGGCCAACGGGATGGGCGGCGACGTACGTAACGGTACGGCGTCCAGTGCTGCGGACGCGTCCGGGTGGAGCGGCCCGATCTCGGCGAAGACCGGCACAACGGAGACCAGCCTCTCCGCCGGATTCCTCGGCTTCACCCCGGGGTTGGCCGGTGCCACCTACGCCTTCAACGACGGTTCCCAGGCCTCGCCGCTGTGCACCTCCCCCCTACGCCAGTGCGGGAACGGCGACCTGTACGGCGGCAATGAGCCGGCGCGGGCGTTCTTCACTGCGGCGAACTCGATCATCGACAGCTACGGCGGCACCGGCCTGCCGCGGTACGACCGCGGCTACGACCGGGGCAACCCCACCCGGTACCGCAATGCGGCGGACACGTCCGGGGCCACCGGTGGCGCGGGGTCGCAGCAGCAGACCACGACCGGCTGGGACATGACACTCGACGAGGTCGGGTAGAGCACCGGCTGCCCGCCGTTACACTGGGCAGGGTGAGTAACCGACGCAGTCCAGAACACCCGCCCGCTGCCCGCCGCGAATCCGCACCCCCCGAGGAACGGCACCGGGGTGCGTTGTCCCGGATCGCTTCGACGGCACTCTCCGCCACGAGCGCGTTGGCAGCGGTCGGAGCCGCCACCGCGGCAGCGGCTGTCCTCGAGACCCGTGCCTTCGTCCTGCACGAGGTGACTGTCCCGGTGCTGGATCCCGGCACGCTGGGCGACGGTCGGGACGCTTTCACGATCCTGCACATCTCTGACCTGCACATGCTGGCTGCTCAGCGACTCAAGCAGAACTGGGTCGCCGGTCTCGACGCCCTGGAACCCGACCTCGTCGTCAACACCGGCGACAATCTGGGGGAGGAGCAGGCTGTACCTGCCGTCCTGCGCGCCCTGGGTCCCCTGCTACGGCGTCCAGGGGTGTTCATCTTCGGCAGCAACGACTACTTCGCACCTCACCCGGTCAATCCCTTCAACTACCTGCTGGGCAAGCGCAACAAACCGAGTGACGTCGAGCTGCCGTGGCGTGGCATGCGTGCAGCCTTCGTCGAGCACGGGTGGGAGGACGCCACCCACCGTCGCGTCGACTTCGCCACCGCCGGGGTGAAACTGGCGGTCGGCGGGGTGGACGACCCGCACCTGGACAGGGACGACTACGCAGCCCTCGGCGGTACCCCCAACCCGGAGGCCGATCTCGCGATCGGCCTGTCCCACTCCCCCGAGCCCCGTGTCCTCGACGAGTTCGCCGCGGACGGCTACCAGCTGATGATGTCGGGCCACACGCATGGTGGCCAACTGTGCCTCCCCGGCGGACGGGCGGTCGTCACCAACTGCGGGATCGACCGGTCGCGGGTGTCAGGACTCTCCCGCTGGTCTGAGCGCATGTGGTTGCACGTGACCAACGGCCTGGGGACATCGAAGTACGTCCCGTTCCGTACATTCTGCCGCCCGTCGGCGACGGTACTCAGGGTGGTGGAGCGGCCCTCCTGACAGCGGTGTGTACAGCTGTTTTGCCAGTGGGCCGGATGTCGGTCTATAGTGCTTATCTGTTGCGACACAGTGATTCCCGCAAGGGATGAGGTGTGCCGTTCCAGACCGGGGTATGGCGCAGCTTGGCAGCGCGCTTCGTTCGGGACGAAGAGGTCGTGGGTTCAAATCCCGCTACCCCGACAGCCAGAGGGACACCCTCCGACCTGCTCAGGCAGGACGGAGGGTGTTTTTCTCATCCACATGCCGCTGTAAGCCTCACACGATCCCACCCTCAGGGGTGTGTCCTGCGCCTCAGCACCCTCCTAGCGTTGGGTGGATGACACGTTTCACCCCGTACGGCGAACACCATGTCCATCCGGTGTCGCTCCAGTCCAAGATCCGTTGGGCACGGGGAGACGCGCGTAAGGCCCTGGACCTGGCGCCCGCGATCCGGACAGCTCTCGGACTGCAGTCGCCCGGCAACGCCCGCCGGCTGTGGCAGGGCCTCGCGGAACTCGGCGCGCTCGACCTCACAGTGGCGCGGGCTGTGGAGCCACACCTCGACGCGCTCGGAATCCTCGATCAGGCACGCGAATTCAACCCGGTGATCTTCGTCCCCGAACGCTCGACCTGGGGTGTCTTCGCTGCCGAGGGAGGGGACGCCCCACTGCGCGCTGAGCGCGCCCCCGAGGGTGGTTGGCGTCTCACAGGCCGGAAACCGTGGTGCTCGCTGGCAGGTTCACTGAGTCATGCGCTCGTCAGCGCCTGGACCTCGGAGACGGGACGCACCCTTTTCGCCGTCCGTCTCGACGAGGACGGGGTGACCGTCTCCGATGCACCCTGGGTCTCCCGCGGACTGCGCGACGTCGAGACAGTCACCCTGGACTTCGACACGGTCCAGGCCCACGACGTGGGCCCTGAAGACTGGTATCTGACGCGCCCCGGATTCGCCCTCGGCGGCGTCGGCGTCGCCGCGGTGTGGTGGGGCGCCGCCACCGCCCTGGCCCAGGCACTGCACATGAACCTGTCACACCGCGTCGAGACCGCAGATCCGGACGCCCCTGGCGACGACGTCGACCAGATCAGTCTGTGGCAGCTGGGACGCTGCGACTCGGTGCTGTCCGCAGCCGGCGCCGTCCTCGACCAGGCCGCCGGACGCGCCGACCGGGAGGAGGACGACCGCGGTCCCGAATGGGCCGAGGTGCTCCGCGTCCGCGGAATCGTCCATGACGCCTGCGAAACGACCCTCACCAACGTCCTGCATGCCCTCGGCCCGGCACCCCTGACAGGCGACGACGACTATGCTCGCCGTGTCGCCGATCTCCAGGTCTACCTGCGTCAGCACAAACCACAGAAGGATCTCGCCACCGTGGGTTCCCGCGCCCTCGACGGCCTTCCCACGGTCTGGGGTGGACGGTAGTGGCCGAGACGACGGCATTCGACCACCGTGACGGCGGCACCGACGAGTCGGTGTGGCAGGCGGCGAACGTGGTGACCTGCGAAACCCCTTCCTCTCTGGATCTGTCGGAGTTCGACCGTCTGGTGGTGCTGGCCGCTCACCCTGACGATGAGACCCTCATGTGCGGTGGCCTGATCGCGATGGCCGCCGCGCAGGGTATGCCGGTCGAGGTCATCGTGGCCACCGACGGGGAAGCCTCCCACCCCGACTCCCCCACACACTCCCCGGACGACCTCGCCATCCTCCGTCGCCGTGAATGCACGTCCGCGGTGACAGGCCTCGCACCGCAGGCACACCTCCGTTTCCTGTGTCTTCCTGACGGGGAGACCTCGCAGAACACCGAGCCGATGACCACCGCCACCGTCGAGACCGTCGGCGACGGCTCCGGTTGCCTGCTGGTCTCCACCTGGCGCGGCGACCGTCACCCCGACCACCGTGCAGCCGCACTCGCGGCTTCGGCGGCAGCCTGGCGGACGGATGCCACCCACATGGAGACACCCCTGTGGTTCTGGCACTGGGCGTCCCCGTCAGACCTGCCTCTACTCTCCCGGGACGGCCGCCTCTTCACCCTGGCCCTGGACCGGTCCGCCAGGTCGGCCAAACAGTCTGCGATCACCACCCATGAGTCCCAGGTGAAGCCGCTCGGTCCGGAACCCGGCAACGAGGCCCTCCTGCACCACGGCGTCCTCACGCATTTCTCCCGAGCCACAGAGACGTTCGTCCTGACCGAGCCCGACCGGCACTCCCCTCTCGATGATCTGCACCGGCGCTCCCACGACCCCTGGTCGACCAGGTCAAGGTGGTACGAGACCCGTAAGCGGGCACTCACCATGGCGGCACTGCCTCTTAGCCGCACCGGTACGATCCTCGAGATCGGCTGCTCGGTCGGCACCCTCGCCGCTGATCTCGCCGACCGTTGTGACCGCGTCGTCGCCGTCGATGAGAGCGCGGCAGCCCTCGCCGAGGCCCGCCGCACCATCCAGGATCCGCGGGTGGATCTCCGACAGTGCCGGGTACCGGAGCAGTGGCCCTCCGACCCGGATTCCGCCGACGGGGAGCTGCACCCCGACGTCGTGGTGCTCTCGGAGACCGGGTACTTCCTCAGCCCGGGCCGGATGCTGGCCCTTGCCCGCAGGATCCGGGCTTCGGGTGCCCCGGTCGTCCTCGCCTGCCACTGGCGGCATCCGGTCGTCGGCTGGCCGCTGGACGCGGCGGCAGTCCATGCCGCACTCGCCGGGATCCTCGAGCTACCGGAGTCGCTACGGATCGAAGACCCGGACTTCGAGGTCATCATGTGGTCCACCCCCACCGACGGAGAGGACGACTGATGACCTGCTCAGCGCAAACACCGGGTGCTCTGGCGGCGATGTCCGTCATCATGCCGGTGCACAATGAGGCCGGCACCGTCGGTTCCGCCGTCTCCGCCGTGGCGGAGGCAGCTCGGCAGGTGGATCTCCCGGTCTCGTTGACCGTGGTCTTCGACCGGTGCACCGACACCAGCGAGGAGCAGGTCGAGGACGTGCGGGGTTACTGCGCCGACCTGGAGATCCGGACACTGTCCGGGTACTTCGCCCACATCGGCGCAGTGCGCAATGCCGGGGTGGCTGATGCCGCAACCTGGGGTGCCACCTCCGGTGTCCCACTTGAGCGTCACTGGACCGCACACACGGACGCCGACTCCCTTGTCCCGCCCCAGTGGCTGTCGTGCCAGCGCGATGACGCCGATGCCGGCCATGACCTGGTCATCGGGACGGTGACCCCCGACGAGGCCCCGGACTCGGAGACCGTTCGCCTGTGGTCGGCACGGCACACCCTGGACGAGGGACATGCCTCCGTACATGGAGCGAACCTCGGAGTGCGACTCGACCGGTTGCTTGCCGTCGGTGGATTCGCCGGGATCGCGGTGGGTGAGGACGTGGCGACGGTTCGCCTGCTCAAGGACATCGGTGTCCCATGGACGGCGACAGACCGTGGCCGAGTCCTGACCTCGGCGCGCCGGACGAGCCGCGTATCAGGCGGGTTCGCCGACTATCTGCGCGACATGGACACCCAGACGTCCTGCACCGAACCAGCCGCGGAATCCACGGTCGAGACCTAGAAGAGGAGAGCCACCATCATCATCTAGTTACCTCCATTCACACGATTTAAAAGTCGATCCGTTTTGCCGAAATTCGGATCGTCGACTTTCGCGTGCATTAACGAATATTGACGTCGAGAATGAACGCGTAAATTTCTCCTTCCATTTCCCACGAAGACACATTATTCACGTACAGTCGGGCACTGACATAGTTTCCGACGGTCGAAAGGAGAACCCCTCATGGGACTCGACGACAAGATCAAGAACAAGGCGGAGGACGCCACCGGTAAGGCCAAGGAAGCCGCTGGTGACGCCACTGACAACGATCGCCTCAAGGGCGACGGAAAGACGGATCAGGCAAAATCCAGCGTCAAGGACGCTGCAGAGAATGCCAAGGACAAGGTTTCCGAGGGAATCAACAAGATCACCGGAAACTAGAGCATCGCGGACTTCCGTCCGTGAGCACCACATAACGCTTCATGAACGGAGAATGACATGGACTCCACCACGCTAATCCTCGCAGCCGACTCGGCGCCGACGCTGAGCTTCATCGGCTGGATCATCGTCGGCGGCCTCGCCGGCTGGATCGGTTCGAAGATCATGGGCACCGACGCCTCCATGGGGATCATCCTCAACATCATCGTCGGCGTGATCGGCGGCTTCCTCGGAGGCTGGCTGCTCACCCTGTTCGGTGTGGATGTCGCCGGCGGCGGAATCATCTTCAGCTTCATCACGTGCCTGGTCGGCGCGGTGATCCTGCTGTGGATCGTCGGCCTGCTCACCCGCAAGAGGTGACCCCAGCCCCGACTGCTGCAATGCACAGGAACCCCGCCCCCGGACACAAGCGTGCCTGGGGGCGGGGTTCCTCCGCTTTCGGGGCCTACTGCGGGATCTTCTCCTTCCGCGGCGGGACCATACCGTGCTCCATCCCCCACCGGACCGCCTGCGACCGCCGCTCCACGCCCATCTTCCGGTAGGCGGAACGGATGCACGACTTCAGCGAATTGATGGTGATGTAGCTGCGCGTGGCGATCTCGGCGTTCGTGAGGCCGCGGGTGATCAGCGCGACGATCTCCGCTTCCCTGGCAGTCAGCCCCTCCGCCTGGCCGGGCCAGGTCCCCCGGGCGAGGGCCGGGTCCGCCGTCGTCGTACCGGAGAGGCCCACAGCGCCTGCCGGGGCCACGATCTCCGCCGTGTCCGAGACCAGCACCTCTCCCGCACCGATCGCCTCAAGGCACTCCACCAGCACACCGGCCCCCATGGACTTGTCGATGTAGCCCCTGCACCCCTTGTTCAGGGCGGTCTGGATCAGGTCCGCCTGCATGTTCCAGCTGTAGATCACCACGTGACCCGCCTCCGGATCGCGGAGGACCTCGTCAATCTCGTTGCCGTCTGCCTGGGTCAACCCGAACGTGTCGTAGAGGGTCAGGTCCACCGCACGGTCTCCCGTGGTACCGACATCTGTCTCGACGATGCGGACCCGGTCCTGGTAGGGCGTGAGCATCGTCCTGAGCCCCGCGACCACGACCTCGTAGTCGTTGAGCAGACGAAGCCGGTAGGGAGGTGAAGAAGGAGTAGACACATCACTGAGTCTACTGGGTCCGCCTGTCGTTCTCCCCTGTCACCGGGAAATCAAGCGGAGCCGGCAGGCTCAGAACTCCTCGTATGTGGCCGGGTCCTGCCCCTTCAGGCGGCCGTCAGGCGTACCCAGCGAGGTGATCGCCTCGACCTCGTCCGTGGTGAGGTCCAGTTTCAGGGAATCCAGGTTCTCCTGCTGCCGCTCCCGGCTCGACGCCTTGGGGATGGCCAGCGATCCGACCGCACGGTGCCAGGCGAGAACCACCTGGCCCGGGGTGGCGTCGTGCGCCCGTGCAGCATCCAGCACCGGCGCACTGTCGAGTGCAGCCCCACGTCCGAGAGGGCTCCAACCTTCGGTGATGATGCCGTGCGAGGTGTTCCATTCCAATGCGCCGACCTGTGGGAACGCGGGATGGAGCTCGATCTGGTTGACCTCCGGCAGCTCACCGGTCTCCTTCTCCAGGACCTCCAGATGCTCAGGAAGGAAGTTGCACACCCCGATGTGTTTGACCAACCCGCGCTCACGGGCCTCGATCAGCGCCTTCCACGCCTCAACGTAGTGACCCTGTTTCGGATTCGGCCAGTGGATCAGGTACAGGTCGATCGGTCCGATACCGGAGCGGTAGTAGGACTCTTCCACTGTGGCGAGGGCGGCCGACCTCTCGTGGTACCGGCCGGGGAGCTTGCTGGTGTAGATGATCTCCTCACGGGACGCGTGCCCGCCGTCGACCGCTGCGCGGATACCCGCACCCACCGTGCCTTCGTTCTCGTAGTTGTAGGCGGAGTCGATGAGCCGGTAGCCGAGCTCGACCGCTCCGGCGACCGCCTCGCTGCCGTCGGTCCCCCGTAGCTTGTAGGTCCCGAAACCGAGTGCGGGAAGTTCCAGGGAGGTTTCCGGTGACGTCGGTGTGGATGATGCTGTATGCGACATCCTCCCGATCATAACAACCCCCGGAGGCTGCCACTACTGCAAAGTCCCGCCGGAACCTGTGTGCGACACGCCTGATAAACTGGGCGCGTCGCATGAGGGTTACCGGGGTCCAGGCCGGATCCGCGGGAACCACGGGGCGGCTGCCGAGTCAGAACAACTGTGAGGTGTTGATGAGACCGTGACCTTGATCGTCGTTCCTGTGGTGCTTGCCATAGCTCTCGCACTAACCCCGGTCCTGGTCAAAACTCTCGACCGCAACGCCGGCTGGCCGTTGGCCGCGGTGTTCCTCGGGGTGGCCGCCTACGTCCTGTCCCACGCCGGGGACATCATAGACGGACAGGACGCGGTCTTCTCCGCCACCTGGGTGGAAGGCATCGTCCCCGGCGCCAGCGGGGACGGGGCCAATCTTGACTTCGCCCTGCGCATGGATTCCCTGGGCATGTTCTTCACGCTGCTGGCGCTGTTGATCGGTTCAGCGGTCTTCGCCTACTCCGCGCGGTACCTCCACCGCGGGGAGCACATCATGAATTTCTACGTCCTGATGACCGGGTTCATGCTCTCGGTGGTGCTGCTGTTCCTCGCCGATGACGTCGCCGTGCTGTTCATCGGCTGGGAGCTCGTCTCCCTGGCCTCCTTCTTCCTCATCGCCCGAGCCGGGCACACCGGAGAACCTGGTGCCGTCCGGACGCTGATCCTGACTTTCACCGGTGGTCTCAGCCTCCTCGTCGCCCTGGGCATCTCCGTCGTAGCAACAGGAACGACGAGCATCTCCGGGATCATCGCCAGCGACGTCTGGAGCCAGAACACCTCGCTCACCGCTATCGTCGCAGTCCTGGTGGCTCTCGCCGGATTCTCCAAGGCCGCACAGTTGCCGTTCCACGTCTGGTTGCCCGAGGCCATGGCCGCGGCGACTCCGGTCTCGGCGTTCCTGCACGCCGCCGCCGTGGTCAAGGCCGGCATCTACCTTCTGCTCCGGTTCTCCGGAATCTTCTCGGACGTACTGGTCTGGAACCTGATGCTGATCATCTCCGGCATGGCGACGGCGGTGATGGCCGCGGTCTTCGCGTACCAGCAGACCGATCTCAAGCGACTCACCGCCTACTCCACGGTGTCGCAGCTCGGCTGGATCGTGGCGACCATCGGGATCGGAACCCCCTACGCCCTCGCCGCCGCCGTCGTCCACACCGCCGCCCACGCGATGTTCAAGTCCTCACTGTTCATGGTCATCGGTGTCGTCGACCACCAGAACGGCTCACGTGACATCCGCGAACTCGGTTCAATCTGGCGCCGGATGCCCGCGACCTTCACCGCTGCGGCCATTGCCGCTGCAAGTATGGCGGGCATCCCGCCGACACTCGGCTTCGTGTCGAAGGAGGGAATGCTCGAGTCCTTCACCGAGTCCCCGCTTGTGCCGTCCTGGGAAATCGTCCTGCTCATCGCCGCCGGCATCGGCGCCGTGGCGACGTTCATGTACTCCGCGAAGTACCTGATCGGCGCGTTCATCGATTCCGGGTCCGCCGTGGACACTGCCGACGTTGTCCCGGTCGACGAGGTCAAGGAGGCACCCGTCTCCTTCTGGCTCCCCGCTGCCATCCCCGGCGTCCTCTCCCTTCCGGTCGTGCTTTTCCTCACCGCGATGGACTCCCCGCTGGACTCGGTCGTCGGGTCAATCGGTGCCGGTGAGTCCCATTCCCACCTGGCATTGTGGCACGGGCTCGGCATCCCGCTCTTCATCACTGCTGCAGTGATCGTCGTCGGCGCCGTCCTCGTGGCCCTGCGGCACCGGGCGTACACGGACTGGATGGAGGACCACCGGCTGTTCCCCTTCACCGGCAACGAACTCATCGCCTTCACCCTGCGCATGGCGAACAGGTGGGGACGGCTGGTCAGCCGTCTCGGGAACACCCTGAGCCCGAACGGTCATCTGCTGTGGATCTTCGTCATGATCCTGGTGCTCACCGTCGCCGCATTCTTCGGGCCGGGCGGGCTCGAGCATCTCGGTGCCCTGCCGCCACGCGACGCGGGGATCGACAGCATCACCGACATCCCGGGACTGCTCATCATGTTCCTGGTGACCATGGCGATCATCTCCACCCGTTCCCGCATGGGTTCAGTGGTCCTCGTCGGCGTCGCCGGGATCGGCGTCTCCTGGATCATGCTGACGCTGGGCGCCCCGGACGTCGCGATGACCAACCTCATGGTCGAGCTGATCGTGACGGTGTTCCTCATGCTCATCATCCGCCACCAGCCACGTCTCTACCTGAAGGAGGGCGAGAACCGCACGAAGTTCGCGGTCACGCTGTCCGCGATCGTCGGTCTGGTCGTCTTCGTCGGAGTCTGGCTGCTCGTGGGTCGCCACCCGCGACCGGAACTGGCGGAGTGGTACCTCAACGAATCCACGGACGTCTCCGGTGCCAACAACATCGTGGCGTCGATCATCGTGGAGTTCCGTGCACTGGATACGCTCGGCGAGCTGTCCGTCCTGGCCATGGCGGGTATCGTCATCGCCGCAGTCGTGTCCTCGGTGCCGAAGTCACCGGTGCCGGGCTACGGCCCGGGTTCCACGGCCGAACTGTTCCGCAAAGAGGGCACCACCAAGTTCCCGGACGTGCACAAGATCCCCGAGCTGGCACCCTTCTACTCGAAGTACCTGCGCAGCACCCACCTGAACTCGATCCTGGGCCGCGCCGTGATCTGGCCGTTCCTGGCTGTGCTCATCGTCTACTCCGCCGTGACCTTCTACCGTGGCCACCAGGCGCCGGGCGGTGGATTCCTCGCCGCGCTGATGCTCGCCCTCGGGCTGGTGTTCTGGTACCTGGTGCAGCCGACGGCCCGGCGCATCGGCGGGGCCGACCTCGGCTACCAGCTGGCCGGCGGCGGCATTGTCCTGGCCCTGTTCACCGGACTACTCGGATTCGTCGAGGGAAGTTTCCTCGCGCCGATCCACTTCTACATCGGGTCAGAGCACTTCAGCTCGTCACTGTTCTTCGACGGTGGCGTCTATCTCGCGGTGATCGGCACCGTCATGATCGTCCTCAACACACTCGGCGGACGGGACCGGCCCGGCGCCGAGCCCGGCAAGTCGTCCAAGGCCAGCCCCGTCGAGTATTCACGTTCGTTGGCCGACCGACCGGAGCTGCAGGCCGTCGCCGGATCGAAGGTGGCTGTCACCGCCGGAGGATCGGCGGTCCCGTTGAACCCCTCCGCCGTCGCGGAGGAACAACGGAAGAACCAGACGGAACACCGTCGAGAACAGGAACGACGCGAAGCAAACGGTCAAGCGACCGACGAGAACCCCCGGAAGGACGGTGAAGACCGGTGATCATTGCGGCCATCATCGCCCTGCTCGTCGCAGCCGGCGTCTACATGGTGATGCAACGTGGCATGGTCCGCGTCATCATCGGCACCACACTGATGAGTCACGGCGTGAACCTGCTTCTCCTGGCGGCGGGGATCGGCGCCTGGCGTGCCGACCCCCTCGCTGACCGGACCCCGGTCTCGGAAGCCGCGGACCCTCTCCCCCAGGCCTTCGTGCTGACCGCCATCGTGATCTCGATGGCCGCCACCGCCGTCATGCTGGCTCTCGCCGGGCTCGGCCGCGACGACGACACCCGCTCGGGCGAAGACGTCCAGCGCGCCCGCCGGGAGTTCCGTGCACTGGACACCGTGGGTCTCCGCTCCGCCCACCGGATCGACGAAGACTCAGCACAGGCGAAGCGTCGCCGCGATCGTGAGGTGGACTACTGATGAGCCTCGATACTCTCGGCAGTCTCCTGTCGCTGTTCGTCGTCGTCCCGCTGATGTCCTCGGGTATCGCGGCAGCTCTACCGTGGAGCTTCCCCCGTCGCCTCCTCGGCCTCGTCATCCCCTTCATCGGCCTCGTCGGCGGTGTCCTGCTGCTCACCCAGGTGTCAGGCGGAGGTGACACGACCGTCGTCGCCGACAATATCGGTGACTTCGTCGGTGGAGTCTCAATCCCTCTCGCCGCGGACACCCTCTCCGCGGTCATGATCGTGGCCACCTCCGTTGTCGCACTGACGGCCAACTGGTTCGCCGAGACCGTCGGCGAATCCCGCTCCCGCTTCTACCCGGCGATGACCCTGATGCTGTTGTCCGGCGTGTGGGGTGCTTTCCTCACCGCGGACCTGTTCAACCTCTTCGTCTTCATCGAGGTCATGCTGATGCCCTCGTTCGGGTTGCTCGCCATGACCGGTACCTGGGCCCGCCTGGCCGCAGGCCGCACGTTTATCCTGGTCAACCTGGTCACGTCGCTGACCCTGCTGTCTGGAGTGGGTCTGGTTTACGCCGTCGTCGGTACGACGAACATGGCCGCCCTCGCCGGCGCAGCCGGTGAACGCGGCTCCGACGGGTTCGCCGACGGGATCTTCGGCACCCAGTGGCAACTGTGGCTCGCCCTGGGCATCGTCCTGATCGCCCTCGCGGTGAAGTCGGGCGCCGCCCCCGTGCACACCTGGCTGCCGCGGGCCTACGGTTCCACCTCACCGTCGGTGATGGCGCTCTTCTCCGGACTGCACACCAAGGTCGGTGTCTACGCGATCCTGCGGGTGTACATGACCATCTTCGAAGGCGACCAGCGGTGGGCACTGCCGATCCTGGTGTTCGCGGTCATCGGTATGCTGATCGGCGGTTTCGCCGCACTCGGTGAAACCACCCTCCGCGGCGTGATCTCCTACCAGATGGTCAACGGCATCCCGTTCATTCTCGTCGCCCTGGCCTTCCTCGGTGGCAGCGCCGAGCTGATGCTCTCCGCCGCGATCTTCTACATGCTCCACCACATGATCACCGCAGGGGCGATGATCATGGCCGCAGGTGCCGTCGAAGAGACGTACGGTACCGGTCGGCTCCGCCGCCTCTCGGGTCTGATGCGCCGAGACCCGATCATCTCCGTCATCTTCGCTGCCGCGGCCATGTCGTTGATCGGCTTCCCCCCGTTCTCCGGCCTCTGGGGCAAACTGATGCTGATTTTCGCCATGGTCCGCGACTCCGGCCCGACCGTCTGGGTCGGTGTCGGCGCGGTCATCGTGGCGTCCGTCGGTGCGCTGCTGAGCATGCTGCACGTGTGGCGCAAGTGCTTCTGGGGCAAACCGATGGACAAGCAGGACATGGACCCCAGTCTCGCGGTCAGCGTACGTCTCACCCTCCCGAGCGCGACGATGATGGTGATCAGCGTCGGCATGTTCCTCTTCGTCGGCGTGCTCACCCAGGTCACCGGGGACGCTGCCGCATCACTGACCGACACCACGGACTACGTCCACTCGGTGATCGGTGACCCGGATGAGGCCGTGGGAGCCGTCCTGCCCTCAGAGGAGTACGGCCTGGCACACACGGATTCCGGATCAACCACCGCTGCACCTGATGCGGCGACCGCCACGGAAGGAGCGCGGTGATGGGGCTGAAGAACGTTCTCCACCAGATCGGTCACGGGACCTCCTACTCCGTCTGGCTCATCGGCCAGATCGTCAAGGAGTCCACGATCATGGCCTACGACACCTTCACCACCGGTCGCCACATTGCACCGGTGATGATCTACTACCCGCTGCGGCTGACCCGGGAACGTGACATCGCGGTCTTCATCGCGTCCATCACGATGACCCCGGGCACCCTCGCCCTCGGTGTGACCGGTCCGAAGGAGGTCGACGAGGACGCCGCCGCCGGTAAACGCAATCTGGACGACGCCAGCTCCGTGGCCACCTCTGAATTCCGCACCCACGGGCTCACCCGCGTGCAACGGTTCCTCGCGGTCCACGCCATGTACGGTGCCGATCCGCAGGAACTGCTGCACTCCCTGGCCGTGATGGAGGCGAAGATCTCCCCGTCGGTCCGCAAACGCAAGATCGAGTTCGACGTGGAACACCTCGTGGAGCGTGGCGTCCCCGGTCCCCGTGGTTACCGGGGCAACCGGGGTGGCCGTGCCAGCGAGGACGGGGTCTTCGACATCGAGAAAGTCGATTCGACGCCGCATGCGGCGGCTTTCGTGGCGGCCATCATGCGCCAGGATGACAATCTCGACGAGAACGACCTCGACAGTCTCTCGCGTGAACAGCGGGAGAAGATCGCCAAGGCCCATGCCCGCAAGGCCGCCGAAGAGAAGCGCCGCAGGCTGGAGGAAGAGGAACAGCGTCGCCGGCGCAAGCTCGCCGAGGAGCTCAGTCTCCGGAGCTCGACCTTGACGACGACGGCGACGACCATGATTCTGAGGACACCGAGGCGGGCATCGATCCGGCACGCGTCGCCCCGTCACAGGACGGTGGCATCAGTGCGCTGTCCGAGGGCGTCGGCAGCGCCGCCACGACCGGAGGCTCCCGGGCCAGCCGGAGCGGTCGTCGCACGTCACCGATCGCGTCCCTGGTCAATGCCCTCGAAGTACGGTCGCGGTTGCCGCAACCCAACCTGGACCTCAGTGGTCGTCGGGGGCTCCCCGGCACACCGCTGTCGCGTCTGAGAGGGCGTCACGGCCACCCCGCACCCGGCGATCCCGGTCATACCGCCGACGAACCGCAACCGACCGAGCCCGACACGAGAGAGGATGAGTCGAAGTGACACCGACACAGTTCCTGTGGATCTTCGCCGGGGCAGCCGCAGTCATCATCGCCGCGTCCATGGCGCTCGTCCTGTGGCGGGCGGTGTCGACCCGTAACGACGCCCGACGGGCCGTCCTGGCGGACATGATCTTCCTGACCATCATCGCCGGTTTCCTGGTGTACTGCCTGTTCTACAGTTCCGCCATCACCTACGACGTCGTTCTCGTGGCTGGTCTCGGCGGCGCGATCAGCACCATGGCCTTCGCCCGAATCATCACCCGAGGACGCCGGTAGGAGAAATGATGACCACACAGACCCTGTCCACCGTCCACCTGCTCGCCGCCGAAGGCAGCGTCGTTGAAGAGACCAGCGACATCGGGTGGATCCCCGCCATCATCGTCAGTATCCTCGCCGTAGTCGGAGCACTGTACGTGCTCGTCTCGGCTGTCGCCATGTACCTCGCGCCCGACGCGCTGAGCCAGGTCAACATGCTCGGCCCCGCCCTCGGTATGGGCCTGCCTCTGCTCGTCGCCGCCGACTTCGTGAACTCCTGGGCAACCGAAGGGTTCGTGGTCGGTTACCTGGTCAGGGGTATTGTCGCTGTACTGGCGCTACTCGTGGTCCAGGCGGTGGGGTCCTACGTCATGGGCCGTGCCCTGCACGCCACGCTGTGGGACCACACCGTTCCGCTGTCCGGCGGTGAACGGGCCAAGGAGTCGAACTGATCCCCCGACAGTATCCTGCATGTGCAGGAAACCCCCGACGGTGAGATTCGGGTATCTCACGTCGGGGGTTCTGCCGTTTCAGGCGATGTGGCTGCGAAAACACGGTTCAGACGTGCGGCGCCACCGTGTCTGCGAGGTACCGGGAGCCGTTCTCCGAGGGGTGGAACATCATGTTGTAGTTCGGTGTGGTGGTGTCGATGATCCCGGCGACATAGCGGTCGCTGTCGGCGGCACACGTGTCATGCCCGCGGGCTCCGTCCATGACCTCGACGTAGGTCGCGTCGATGTCCTCCGCAGCGGCACGCTGGTTGTCACGGTTCCAGTTCTCCACGTCACGCAGGGGCGGCACCGGCACCCCCATGGGGAAGTCGGGGACGACGTTGAGTGCACAGAACGTGGTGTTCTTACGGTCGACCGTCGGCAGGGCCCCGGGCACGACGATGCGCGCCTCCGGAGCGACGGACCGGATCCGGTCCGCCGCCTTCTGCATGTTGGACCGGTAGGCGGCAGCGACATTGCCCGGGTCGAGGATATTGGTGCCGTTGTCGAACGCTCCGAAGAGACCGTAGTCGTTCATGCCGACAGCGAGGACCACAGTCGAGTCGTCGTGGACGACTCCCGCATCGATCGCCTGGTTGATCCGGTGCATCATCGATCCGGAGGTCGTGGCTGTACAGGAGTAGTCGTCGACAGGACGGCCGGTGGCTTGCGCGAGCTTCGCCGGGAAGTTGTTCGGCGCCTGCAGACAACCGGCGGTCTGCGGGTAGTCGTCCGCCCAGTCCCCGATCGGTCCCGGGACGCCACGCAAGGTGTTGCGGACCTGATCCGGGTTGGACGAGAACGAGTCGCCGAGCGCCACGATATTGCGGGTGTCAGCCTGAGCGGCGGGGAGGGCGGTAGCCCCGAGACCGAAGACGCTCAGCACGGCGGTCCCCGCCGCCAGCACACGGCTCCGAAGTGAACGGGTACGGGCAGGGGTATCTCGGTGGCGGCTCATGGCGCTCTCCTCACGGCGTGGTGATTGACGTGGTTAAGGGGTCACATGCACCGTAACTCACATCAGAACACCACGAGAAGCTCAGGTTACCCTCAGCAGTCGTAGTACAGTTCGTACTCCAGGGTCGTGGGGCGTAACCGGGCGGGGGTTATCTCGTTGTCGACCTTCTCAGCGATGTAGCTCTCGATCAGGTCCTCAGTGAACACTCCGCCCGCCGTGAGGAAGTCGTGGTCCTCCTGCAGTGCCTCCAGTGTCTGTTCCAACGATGTCGGTGTGGTGGGTATCCCCTCCGCCTCCTCGGGCGGCAGCTCGTAGAGGTCCTTGTCCACCGGATCCGCGGGCTCGGTGCGGTTGACCACCCCGTCGAGCCCCGCCATCATCACGGCCGCGAACGCGAGGTAGGGATTGCCGGACGGGTCCGGCGCCCGAAACTCGATCCGCTTGGCCTTGGGGCTGGTCCCCGTGGCCGGGATCCGGATCGCTGCGGAGCGGTTCTCCGCCGAGTACACCAGGTTGGTCGGCGCTTCGAAGCCCGGGACCAGCCGGTGGTACGAGTTCATCGTCGGGTTGGTGAAGGCCAGGACGGCCGGTGCATGCGCCAGGACCCCGCCGATGTAGTGCCGCGCCATGTCAGACAGCCCGCCGTACCCGGACTCGTCGTAGAACAGGGGGCGACCGTCCTTCCACAACGACTGGTGGATGTGCATCCCCGAGCCACCGTCGTCCGCCAGCGGCTTCGGCATGAAGGTCGCCGATTTACCGTTCGCCTTCGCGGTGTTCTTCACCACGTACTTGAATGTCTGCAGTGCATCGGCTGCATGGAGCAGGGTGTTGAACCGGTAGTTGATCTCCTGCTGGCCCCCGCTACCCATCTCGTGGTGGGCCCGTTCCACCTCGAAGCCGAGGTCGATGAGGTTGTCGGCGATCTCGTTGCGCAGGTTCTGGAGATGGTCATAGGGCGCGGTCGGGAAGTATCCCCGCTTCTGCCGGACCTTGTGCCCCAGGTTGGTGGTGCCGTCCGGATCCTTCTCCGCGCCGGTGCTCCACCAGCCCTCCTCGGAATCCACGACATGGAAGGAGGAGTTGGACGCCGAGTCGAACCGGACGGAGTCGAAGATGTAGAACTCAGCTTCCGCCCCGAAGTAGCATTCATCCGCCACACCGGTGGAGACGAGGTACTCCTCGGCACTACGGGCGACATTGCGGGGGTCGCGCGAGAACGGTTGCCGGGTACGGGGATCATGGACGAAGAACTGGATGTTCAACGTACGGGAGTCGACGAAAGGGTCGACGTACGCCGTCTTCAGATCAGGCAACAGCAGCATGTCGGACTTCTCGACGCTGGTGAACCCGCTGATCGAGGACCCGTCGAAGGCGAGCCCCTCCTCCATCGCCTCGGCGTTGAACGAGGACGCGGGGACGGACAGGTGCTGTTCGGTGCCGGGAACGTCCGTGAACCGCACGTCGATCCAGCGGATTCCCCGGTCCTCGATGAACTGGGAGAGACTCTGCGGGTCAGCACTGTCGGGTGATGTGGTCGCCACTTCCAATGCTCCTATCTGAGCTCCGGGACGTCCCAGAGGTTGAGCGTCGTTCCGATGTCCTTCTCCACCGCATTGTCATAGACGTCAGAGGCCCAGGCGACGTCCTCGACCGGCATACCACCGATCGAGTAGCAGAAGATCTGCTCGTCATCGGTGCGGCCCGGTGCACGCCCAGCGGCGATGTCACCGATGTTCGTGAGACGGTCACCGTCGAGGGAGCCGTCCTTGTACATGTCCCACCAACGGTTGCCGGGGATACCGAGGAGCTGCTCATAGGTCACGTCAGGACCGTTCTCCTCGTACCACTCGGCGTAGAGGCCGGTGTAGTCGACGACGAGGTTCGCCCGCTCACTCCGGATGAAGTCGTCGTCCAGCCTCGCGGCCGCCGGCATCAGCAACAGGGCCCCGGGCTTGAGCCACTCCGTGGCGAAGTAGGGGAATCCGTCGGGCCCGTCAGGCGACGTCGATGTTCCGGCGATGAGGATGTCACTTCCTTCGACAGCCTCCTGCTCACTGTCGACGACCCGGACCTCGTCCAGCTGGGGGTGGTGGTCGCGGAACCACTGGGCGGCCCGTTCCGTGGACGCCGTCGACCTGCCCTTGATTTTCAGTCGGCGGATCGACGGACGTTGGCTCACCGCCGCCGAAAAACTCGTGCGGCTCATGACACCGGGGCCGATGATGCCGACGCTCTCCGCATCCTGGACGGCCAGGTGCTTGACTCCGACGCCGGGGACGGAGCCGGTACGGTACGCCGAGAGCAGGTTGGCGGACATCACCGCACGTGGTGCGCCGGTGACGGCGTCGTTGAGAATGAACAGGTGGATCGACCTGGGCAGGTCGTGGTCGCGGTTCTCGGTGTTGGACCCGTACCATTTCACTCCCGAGGCACGGAAACGCCCGCCGAGATAGGCCGGCATCGCCATGAAGCGACGATCTGGCCCGTCGACGGGCATTCCGTCGTGATCGGGTTTCTCGGGGAAGTTGATCTGTGCACCGTGGGAGTTGGCCGACTGCCCGGCCATACGGTAGTCACCGTCGGCCAGGAGAATCAGCGTCTCCTCCATGGTGTCGACGCATGCTGCGACGTCGGTGACACCGGCTTCGATCATCTCCTGCTCGTTGAGGTAGCGAAAATCAATACGGGTTTCTGCCATGCCGACCTTTCTCATGTTTTATGTGAATCCTCACTGAAAATTCGAGGTTCATCTCGAATTTTCTGTCAGGAAACCACGGTACATGAGTTCCGTCGACAGCCCCGGCGGTCCTCCCCGAGCCCGGGGGTGACGGTGGCCCTCAGGCTCTACCCGTTCTTGAGCTCGGTGTAGATCTCCTTGACCCGGTCGCGCAGGTTCTCGTCGACCCTGCCCCAGTAGGTCCAGCACTGCCCTTCGACCTGCTCCGACACGCCCTGCATGGCGCGGGCGATGTTGCCCGCCAGACGCTCACGGGCCGCATCGTCCAGGACCTCACGCACCAGGTTCCCGGGCTGGGCGAAGTCATCATCCTCCGCATGCCGGACGTAGGCACCGCGGGTCAGATCCCCACCGTAGTTGTTGTCGAAGAGGCCGAGGTCATCAGCGGGCCCCGTGGCGGACTCCTGTCCACGTCCGAAACCGTAGGTGGATTCACCGGGCTCCACGCCCTTCTCGACGGCACCGGAACCGTCGGAGACGTCCGCGGTCCCTTCAGCACGCTCGAACCGGTTCGGCGAGTAGACCGGGGTGCCGTCGGCAGGGAACTCGTAGGCTGCCGCACCGTCCTTCATGGTGTAGAAGTTCCGCTCCTCCACCACAGGCCGGTTGACGGGAAGCTGCGGGTAGTTCGCACCCAGGCGGTAGCGCTGGGTATCTGCGTAGGCGAAGGCACGGGCCATCAGCATCTTGTCCGGGGAGAAGCCCACACCGGGGACGATATTGGAGGGGGCGAACGCCGCCTGCTCGATCTGCGCGAAGAAGTTCTGCGGGTTCGCGTTGAGGGTGAAGTGACCCACGTCGATCAGCGGGTAGTCCTTCTGCGACCAGGTCTTCGTGAGGTCGAAGGGGTTGAAGCGGTATCCCTCGGCCTCGTCGAGGGGCATGATCTGCACCTTGACGTCCCAGGTCGGGTAGTCACCCCGCTCGATGGCCTCGTAGAGGTCGGAACGGGAGTGGTCGAAGTCGCCGGAACCGACAAGTTCGCCAGCTTCGTCGTCGGTGAAGAAGTCCCAGCCCTGACGGGTCTTGAAGTGGTACTTCACCCAGAAACGCTCACCGTCGGCGTTGATCCACTGGTAGGTGTGCGAGCTGAAGCCGTCCATGTGACGGAAGTCCTTGGGAATTCCGCGGTCGCCCATGAGGTAGGTGACCTGGTGGGCGGACTCCGGGCTGCGGGTCCAGAAGTCCCACTGCATGTCGGCGCTGCGCAGACCGTTGGTCAGTCGCTTCTGGGAACGGATGAAGTCAGGGAACTTCATGCCGTCACGGACGAAGAACACCGGGGTGTTGTTGCCCACGATGTCGTAGTTTCCGTCCTGCGTGTAGAACTTCAGCGAGAACCCGCGCACGTCGCGGACGGTGTCCGGGAAGCCCTGCTCGCCTGCCACGGTGGAGAACCGGGCGAGCATCGGGGTGACGCGCCCCTTCTGGAAGAGGTCGGCACGGGTGTACCGGGAGACGTCCTCGGTGACGGTGAGTTCACCGAAGGCGCCGGAGCCCTTGGCGTGGACGTTGCGCTCGGGGATGCGCTCACGGTTGAAGTGGGCGTGCTTCTCGACGAGGTGGACGTCCGTCAGGGCGATCGGGCCCTGCTCGCCGACAGTCACCGAGTGTTCCTCGGTGGTGACGGGCGAACCATTGGCGTTGGTGGAATGCCCGGAGTAGGGGCAGACGCCGCGGTTGGCGATCTCCTCAGTGCTGGGGGAGCTGCCCGCTCCGGTGGTGCGGTTGTCGTCGGTGCTCATGTGTAAACCCTCCTGGAGGCTGCCGTGTAGTGCACGGATCGCGCACATGTCAGTCGTGGATGACGGCGGGCGCACGGCGGTCGTGATCGTCAGTCACGGAGGCGCTGTGCCGTCAATCCCCGTTATACACGTCAATCTTCAGGTTCGCACTATCAATATGCCGACATTGAATGGTTACAACTATTTGTAACCGATCTGCGATAGTAATAGCGACAGAATCAGTGGTCGTCAGGGGGTCACAGAGGGTCACCGGGGTCCGTCCACGGTGCTAGACTTCAGAACCGTGCGAAGAAGATCCCCGCAGTCGGCACGCGACGGCGCCCGTGCGAACGACACGGCGGACAAAGCCGTCACCGACCTCGCCCTGCGCGCAGCCGGCGGCGACCGTAAAGCCCTCAACGACTTCATCGAGGCCACCCACAGTGATGTCTGGCGCCTTCTCGCCCATCTCGCCGACGCTGACCGAGCGGACGACCTCACCCAGGAGACCTACCTCCGGGCACTGAGCGGACTCCCCCGGTTCGCCGCCCGGTCGTCAGCGCGGACGTGGATCCTCGCACTCGCCCGGCACACCTGGGTCGACAGCGTACGCCACGACATGGCCCGCCCGCGGAAGTCCGCCGAGCAGTGGGAGGACGCCACCGAACTCACCACGTCCCCGGATACCACGGGTGGACAGACCTGGGCGGAACTGGTCGACGCCCGCGCCATGCTCGATGACCTGGCCCCGGACCGACGGGAGGCCCTGATCCTCACCCAGATCCTCGGCCACACCTACGCCGAGGCCGCCGACATCTGCGGCGTGAGGGTGGGCACGATCCGTTCCCGGGTCGCGCGGGCACGTGCGGACCTGCTCGAAGCCTCAGGGCGAGGCAGTCTGCGGAACGACACTGAGGGCACAGACTCAGGACCGGCCCTACACTGGGGTTCGTGACCCACCGCTACCACCAACACCTCCCTTTCCCCCGCCAGGATGTCTGGGACTGGCACACCCGTCCCGGCGCGGTGACGCGCCTGACACCAGGATTCTCACTGCTCAGCGTTGCCGCCGAGGCATCGTCGCTGAAGGACGGCACCACCGTGCTCTCCCTCCCCGGCAGGATCCCGGGGCTACGGGAGTGGCAGGCCCGGCACCAGCCTGACGACTTCGTCGACGGACACCTCTTCGTCGATGAGTGCGTCAACTTTCCGCTCCGGCAGATCATCCACTGGCGACACACCCACTCCTTCCGTGACGACGACACCGCCACCACCCGCGGCGCCGTGCTCACCGACGCGGTGGAGGGTACCGCCCCGGCGGCGCTTCTCGACCGGGTCTTCCATTACCGTCACCGTCAGCTGGCCGCCGATCTGGAGCACAGGGCGCGGGTGGGGGACGCGTCGGTCACGGGACACCACACTGTCGCCGTGACCGGGGCAACGGGACTTGTCGGGACCCGTCTCGTCGCTCTTCTCCGGTCGCTGGGGCACACGGTCGTGCCGCTGTCACGCTCCCGTCTCCCCCATGAGCCGGACGCCCGTGTGTGGATCCCTGACGATCCGTCACCGGACCTTCTCGTCGGTGTCGACACGGTCGTCCACCTCGCTGGCGCGGGCATAGCGGGACGCTTCACCGAGAAACACAAGGCGGCCGTCCGCGACTCCCGCATCGGTCCGACCCGACGGCTCGCCGAACTCGCGGCCGCCACCGAAGGTGTCCAGGCGTTCATCTGTGCGTCCGCGGTCGGCTTCTACGGGCACAGCCGGGCAGGACGGGTCAATGAGCGTGCCGGAGCCGGCGAAGGTTTCCTCGCCGACGTCGTCTCCGAGTGGGAGAACGCCTGCGGCCCGGCCGCCAACGCCGACCGCCGCGTGGTGAACGTACGCACCGGTCTGGTCATGGCCGGCGGGTCACCGCTGCTCACCGCACTGGGGTCCTCGAGTCGTCTCGGAGGCGGCGCCCTCGGCTCGGGTCGCCAGCACTTCCCGTGGATCTCGGTGGACGATCTGGTGGATGTCTATGTGCGGGCTGTGCTGGACGGCGAGACAACGGGGCCGGTCAACGCGGTCGGCCCGCAGATGATCACGAACGCCGAGTTCACCGCGACCCTGGCTGAGCTGCAGCGCATCCGGGTTCCGCTGAGTCTCCCGGTTCCGGCCGCCGCCCCGGCGCTGCTCCTCGGGGTCCAGGGCGCGGAGGAGCTCGCCCTGGCCGACCAGAACGTCGCCCCCTCGGTCCTCGAAACCCTCGGCCACACCTTCCGCCACCCCACCCTGCGTACCGCCCTGGTCCACGAGTTGGGACTCCCCGACGAGTAGGATCAGGGACATGGCTGAGTCTGGCATGTCTGGCACCACCGCCCGCAGGGCACTGCTCGTCCTCTCTTTCGGAGGACCGGAGAAGGAAGAGGATGTGGTCCCTTTCCTCGAGAACGTCACCCGGGGGCGGGGCATCCCCCGGGAGAGGCTCGTCGAGGTCGGCGAGCACTACTACCGTTTCAGGGGCAAGAGCCCCATCAACGACCAGAACCTCGAGATCATCGACCATCTCCGCGCCGAGATCGCGGCACGTGGACTGGACCTCCCCGTGTACTTCGGCAACCGTAACTGGGAGCCGTATGTCGAGGACACCACGAAGCAGATGGTGGCCGACGGCATCACGGAGGTCATCGTCTTCGCCACGTCCGCCTGGGGCGGTTACTCCGGCGACATCCAGTACCGCGAGGACATCGAACGAGCCCTGCAGTCCTGTCGTGACGCCGGTATCACCCCACCGGCGATGACGAAGATCCGTCCCTTCCACGACCACCCCTTGTTCCTGTCGACGTTCGCCCGGCTCGTGGACGAGGCCCGGCAGTCACTTCCCGCCGACCAGCAGGACGACGCCCGCCTCCTGTTCACCGCCCACTCGGTGCCCCTGTCCGCCGACGAGGCGTCCTCGGTCGACGCCACCCACCGTTACTCAGGTCAGGTCCTGACCGCGGCACGGGAGATCCGCGCATTGAGCAGCTTCGCCTCCGACGGCGACGACGGAACCGATGTCGAGCTGGTGTGGCAGTCCCGCTCCGGCCCCCCGCATATTCCGTGGCTCGAACCGGACATCTGCGACCACCTGGAAGCCACCGTCGGTGGAGAGGACGGGGACGCCCGTCCCATCGTGCTGGTTCCCGTCGGTTTCATCTCGGACCACATGGAGGTGATGTGGGACCTCGACAATGAAGCTGCGGACACCGCAGCCAAGCTGGGGGTCACGATGGTCCGCGCAGCGACACCCGGCCCGACCCACGAGTTCACCGAACTGGTGCTCGACCTGGTGGACCAGTCGTCAGGTGCGGCCGCCTCCACGACTGCCCGTCAACGGTCCTGACCCTCTCCCCGGTGTTCCTCGACGGTCTCTTCCCAGAATTCCTCGGAGTCGAAGTCCTCGGCCGAGAATTCGCTCTCGTCGTCGCTGTCCAGTTCCTCGACGACGTCCTCGGTGACGTCATCCCGCAGCTGGCCCACGGCGACGTTGGACTCCTTGAATGACTTCTGGAGCGTCACCCAGTCCTTCCGGGTGAACTTCCCCTTCGGATCGACGAGGCGGAGAATCAGCGTACGGATCCGGTCGCGTCGCAGGACCTCGCTGCCGATGCGCTTGCGCCCGTTCGCCACCCACGTCCCCAACAGAACAGCGACCAACGCGATACCGAGCCAGCCGAGAATCGGGAAGACGTTGTTGACCAGCAGGGCGAAGTCGAAGAAGCTCAGGCCGAAGGCGGCGAGCGTCAGCACGATAAACACCGGACGGTACCCCTGTGCCCTGTTCACCGTCAGCCGCTTGCCCAGGGAGTACAACACGCCGAGCGTGGTACTGAAGATCATCAGGTACGTCGCGATGGAGGCCACGATGCCGATACCGGGGTTCATCTGGTTGATCAGCTCGAGGGTGGGCAGGTCCTTGTCTGCGACATCCGTGATCCGGAACAGCAATGCGACGGTGATGAGGACCAGAATACCGGCGAAGAGGCTGCCTCCGAGGAACCCTCCCCATCCGGCGGTCTTGGTGTTCCAGTGGCTTCCGCCGATGAGGATCGCCATGGAGATCCCGCTGAACATCGCCAGGCCCACGTAGTTCAACGTCGACAAGAACCACCCCGGCAACGGGGAGGACACGTTGGCGATCGCGAAGTCGCTGGCTGCCTGCAGAGATTCAGGAGGACTGGTCAGGGCGTAGATTCCCGCAGCAACGAGCAGGAGGATCATCACCGGGGTGATCATCGCGATGACATTGGTGACGCGGTCGACGTCGAGCATGCCGGTGATCAGGACGAGGACCGCCATCAGGCCTGACCCGACCCAGAGTGGTAGACCGAACTGCTGGTTGAGGTTGGACCCTGCCCCGGCCATCATCACGAACCCGATACAGAACTGGGCTGCGGACAATGAATAGTCGAGGAACACTGCGACTGGTTTCGACGTGACCCCCGTGAAGACCTTTTCGTGGGACTGTGCCCTGAAGTAGCTCCCGTACTGCAGAATCACCATGGCGGTGACGGGCATGAGCACCACGACCACTGCGGCGCCCGCGATCCCCCAGAACCCGTAGGAAGCGTAGTACTGCAGCAGTTCCTGGCCTGACGCGAAACCTGCGCCCACCGTCACGCCGAAATAGGCAAGTGCGATGACCAGTGCCTTCTTCACGAGAGCTCTCCTGTTCCAGCGCCGGGGCGCTGGCTACTGAGACCTGACAGGCTGCTCAGCGATGTGCTGGAACCGGGGTGTCCCAGGTTTGGCGTCCCGACACTTCATGAAATCTGTGATCACAAATAGTCGATGACAGAAACAGTAGCACTCGTCACATCAGCCAATGCATGGTGTCCGTTAGGCGTTCACCGGTGCCAGTGCGTCCGCCATGGCAGCCACACGCTTACCCTGGAACGTCGCCAGCGCCAGGACATGCTCGTCCGGGGCGCCGTTCCCCGTGACGGCACTGACACCGTAGGGATTGCCTCCAGCCGCATGGGAGAGCGGGTAATCCACGTACCCGGTCGGGACGATCGTGGCGCCCCAGTGGAAGAGTGTGTGGTGCAGTGCCAGCAGGGTCGCCTCCTGGCCTCCGTGCTCCTCCGTCGTCGTGGTGAAGACCGAGGCGGGCTTACCCGCGAGTTCCCCGGCCGCCCACGGACCGCTGGTCGTGTCGATGAACTGTTTGAGCTGCGAAGCAGGCTGACCGAACCGGGTCGGGGAACCCAGGACGAAGCCGTCCGCCCACACCAGGTCGTCCGCGGTGGCGACCTCGATGTCGCTGGTCGCGGCGAGATGCTCGGCCCAGGCAGGGTTGTTGTCGATGACCTGCTGCGGGACGAGCTCCTCCGCGCGTCGCAGGCGGACCTCCGCCCCCGTCGCTTCGGCGCCTTCGACGAAGGCCTTCGCGATGGAGTAGGTGGATCCGGTGGACGAGTAGTAGATCACTGCGATACGTGACATGGGTGTTCTCCTTCGTGGTGTTGCATGTTTGTCCAGATCGACGCTCAGGCGTGCCGTGAGCCGCCGTCGACGTGGATCGTCTCGCCCGAGACGTACTCGGCCGCCAGCAGCCATACGGCGGCGTCGGCGATGTCGTCCGTGGTACCGACCCGTCCCGCGAGGCTTCCCGCTGCTGCACTGTCGTACATGCCCGTGCGGCCCTCCTCGTCGAGATCGTCCCACGTGCCGGAGTCGGTGATCCCCGGCGAGATCGCGTTGACCCGCACGGGGGCCAGTTCATGCGCCAGCTGGCTGGCGATGAAGGCCACCGCCCCGTTGGTCACTCCCATCACCGTCAACCCGGCAGACGGATTCCAGGCCGCCGTCCCGGAGAACAGCAGGAAAGACCCGGTGGACGGCATCCGCGGAGCGAAGTGTTTGGCGACAAGCATCGGACCGATGATCTTCGCCTCGACGGCGTTGAGGATGCCGTCATGCTCCAGGTCGGCGACGGGGACGTTGTGGTGCGCGGACGCGGTGATCACGACATGGTCCACTTCGCCGAGCGACTGGGCTGCGGCGAGGATGGACGGCTCGTCGGCCACGTCCAGGTGGATCGCCGAGTGATCCTGCGCGTGGTCACCGCCGAGTTCAGCGACGACGGACCATGCCAGTTTCTCGTCGCGTGCACCGAGCACCACGACGGCACCCTCGTCGGCCGCAGCCTGTGCGACGGACTTGCCGAGGTACTTCGCGCCACCGATGACAAGGACGCGTTTCCCGTTGAGACGGTGACCCATCATTCTCCTTCTCTGGTTGCCGCGGTCTGCCGCCCGAGGATCTCCCGGACCCGCGGAGCCACCTCCGTCCCGTACAGTTCAATGGACCTCAGGGACAGTTCGTGGGGCATGTGGCCACTGGAGTACTTCAACGAGAACCGCGATGCGCCGAGCGTGGTCAATGTCTCGGCAATCCGGGGCGCCACGGTCTCCGGTGAGCCGACCATCAATGCGCCCCGGGTGGCGTCCCGGTCGAACTGGGCCCGGCTGTAACCGGTGCCGCCACGCCCCTTGGAGAACTTCTCCATCGCCTCCGCGAAGTAGGGGAAGAACTCGTCGCGCGCCTGTTCGTCGGTTTCTGCGATGTAGCCGGGTGAGTGCACCCCCAGGGACTGCGGGGCGTGTCCGAACTCTGCGAGGGCGCGACGGTGCAGGTCGGCGAACTGCGCGAAGCGGGCCGGCTGGCCACCGACGATCGCCAGTATGACGGGCATGCCGTAGCGTGCCGCTCGCACGACCGACTGCGGAGTACCGCCCACGGCCACCCAGGCCGGCAGCGGGGACTCCGTTGCGGGATGCACCGACTGGTTCTCCAGCGGGGCCCGGGTGGTGCCTTGCCAGGTGACCGGCTCGCCGGTGATCAGCCTGCTGAACAGGTCGAGACGGTCGTCGAAGAGTTCCTCGTACTGGTCCAGGGAGTAGCCGAACAGTGGGAACGACTCAATGTAGGAGCCACGCCCCACGATGATCTCGGCGCGTCCTGACGTGAGCCCCTGCAGCGCGGAGAACCGCTCGTAGACCCGCATCGGATCATCGGAGCTCAGCACGGTCACGGCACTGGTCAGGTGGATGTTCGCGGTCCGGGCGCCGATGGCGGACAGCACCATTTCCGGTGAGGACACCGCGTAGTCGGCACGGTGGTGTTCACCGATACCGAAGAAGTCCAGGCCGACCCGGTCCGCCAGCACCGCTTCGTCGACGATGGCGCGCAGTGTCTGAGCGGGGGTCAGGACGACGCCGCTCTCCAGGGAGG
The DNA here is from genome assembly GCF_001942345.1 of Corynebacterium sp. CNJ-954. Taxonomy (GTDB): domain Bacteria; phylum Actinomycetota; class Actinomycetes; order Mycobacteriales; family Mycobacteriaceae; genus Corynebacterium. The sequence goes on along the minus strand of NZ_MKKI01000022.1, from coordinate 120,763 downwards.
ACACGTCTCCGAAGGTGTCCACCCCGATCTCGACGGCGGTGAGGTTCTCAGGTGTACTCATCTAGGACACCGTCACTTTCACCCGGGCGTTGACGACCGCGTCGACAACAGCGTCGACGGTTTCGTCGAGCCGACCAGCGACGCCCTCCGGCGCGCTGTGCAGGAGGTGGGACGACACCAGCGGTGAGCCGGCGAACTCGAAGATGCCGTGTTCGACGCCGGTGCGCATCGCATCGCGGTAGCCGTGCCTGTCGTAGGTTTCCGGCGAGCTGCCGCCGACACGGACGAGGTGGATGTCCCGGTCCGCCAGGCCGGTGGCGTCGTCGGTGCCGAAGGCCCACCCGAAGGTCAGGACGCGGTCGAACCACCCCTTCATCAGACCGGGCATGGCCCACCAGTAGACCGGGTGGACGATGACGACGGCGTCGGCGCGTTCCACGCGCTCCTGCTCACGTACGACGTCAGCGGGTGGGGCGCCGATTCCCCGGACCACGTCGAGATCGGCACTGCTCTGACGGGAGTCGAACCCCTCAGCGGCGATATCGGCGATGTCAGCCGTCCATCCCTGCTGGTCGAGCCGTTCGCTGACCTGGCGGGCGACCGAGGCGGTCAGGGAGTCGGATTCCGGGTGTGCGAAGAGAACGAGGGCATGCATCTGCTGCACCTTTCGGTTAGACTGCGGTGTATTCACGGAGTTACGAACTGTAACTTACTGTTCGTAACTTAGCGCATCGTTGAAAGGTTCGCAATGCCCCCTGCCACAACCGGCTCCCGCCGCCGGATGTCCTACGACGACCGTCATGCCCAGTTGATGGAGGCCGCACGTGATTTCCTGGGCCGCGAAGGTGTCGACGCACTGACCCCCGCCCGCCTCGCCGAGCACGCCGGCGTGACGAAGCCGCTGGTCTACCAGCACTTCGGAACGAAGGCCGGCATCCTGGTGGAGCTCTACCGGGAGTTCAAGGGCCGCACCTACGACAAGCTGGACGCGGCAGCCGACGCTGCCGCCGCCGAGGGGTCGGCCGCGACGCTGGCATCGACGGCGCAGGTCGTCGCAGACTCCTACCTGGACTGCGTGGACGAGGAGAGCGCCGCCCTACCGGGCGTCAGCGGTGCGCTGTCGGGCTCGGCAGAGCTGGAACAGCTGCGACAGGAAGCGGATGTGGCCTTCAGCACGCGGTGCAAGGCGGCGCTGCTGCCTTTCGCTACGACGGGGGACGTCACCGACGCCGCGATGCAGGCGATCCTCGGCGCGGCGGACGGTATCGCCCGTGCCTACATCCTCGGGACGGTGTCCCTGGAGGACGGCAGGACGACGCTCGCCCGGGTGGTCGCCGCGGTCGTGTGAGATGACACGCCACGGAACGCACAAGGGCGGTGTGCGGGTAGTCGGAGAGCTACAGCAGCAGCTCGGCGATCTGGATGGTGTTCAGTGCCGCACCCTTACGCAGGTTGTCTCCGGAGACGACGAGCACGAGACCGCGCCCGTCCTCCACCGACTGGTCCTGACGGATACGGCCCACCAGTGACGGATCCACACCGGCCGCCGCCAGTGGCGTCGGGACATCGGAGATCTGGACACCCGGGGTATCAGACAGGATCTCCTCGGCCTGGGCCGGTGTGATCGCGGTGTCGAACTCCGCGTGCACGGTCATGGTGTGGCCGGTGAACACCGGCACACGCACGCACGTACCCGCCACCGGCAGATCGGGAAGGTGCAGGATCTTGCGCGACTCATTGCGCAGCTTCTGCTCTTCATCGGTCTCCCCGGAGCCGTCATCGACGATACTTCCCGCCATCGGCAGCGCATTGAACGCGATCGGGGCGACATACGGGCCGAAATCGTCGACCTGCAGGGCCGACCCATCGGTCGCGAGGTTCTCCAGGACCTCCAGATTCGCGCGGACCTGGTCCGCCAGTGCCTTCACTCCGGCCAGGCCGGAACCGGACACGGCCTGGTAGCTGGACACATGCAGGCGCTTCAGACCCGCCTTGCCGTGCAGTGCCCCCAGCACCGGCATAGCCGCCATGGTGGTGCAGTTCGGGTTGGCGATGATGCCCTTGGGCACGTCCTTCGCGTCCTCCGGGTTCACCTCGGAGACGATCAGAGGGACGTCCGGGTCCTTGCGCCACGCCGACGAGTTGTCGACCACGGTGGCACCGGCCTCGACGAAACGGGGGGCCTGTGCCTTGGACGTTGCGCCGCCGGCGGAGAACAGGGCGACGTCGATGCCGCGCAGGTCCTCGGTGGAGGTCGCCTCGACGTCCTCGACGACGACGGTGCCGCCGTTGAACTCGATACCGGTGCCGGCGGAACGTGCCGATGCGAAGAACCGCACCGTGTCGATCTTCTCGAGGACAGAAGGACGGTGTTCGAGGATGTCACGCATCACGCGGCCGACCTGGCCGGTGGCGCCGACGATGGCGAGGGTGGTCATGACTGGTGTCCTTTCGTCCGTGACGTTACCGGCCGGTGCCGGCGTACACGGTGGCGGTCTCCTCGCCACCGAGCTGGAATCGTTCGTGCAGCGCGGCGACGGCCGCGTCGAGGTCGGTGTCCCGGATCAGCACGGAGATACGGATCTCAGAGGTGGAGATCAGCTCGATGTTGATCCCGGCGTCCCGCAGTGCCTCGCAGAAGTCTGCGGTCACGCCGGGGTGCGACTTCATGCCCGCGCCGACCAGCGAAACCTTGCCCACCTGGTCGTCGAAGAGCAGCTGACCGAACTTCTGGTGGTCCTCGGTGCCCTGCAGTCCCTTGAGCAGTTCCACCGCACGCGGGGCGTCCTCACGCGGGCAGGTGAAGGTGATGTCGGTGAGATTGTCGGCGAGTGAGGAGACGTTCTGCAGCACCATGTCGATGTTGATTTCGGCGTCCGCCAGGGTACGGAAGACCCGCGCCGCCTCGCCCGGTTTGTCGGGGATGCCGAGGACGGTGACCTTCGCCTCGGAACGGTCGTGGGCGACACCGGTCAGGACTGCTTCTTCCACGGGGATATCCTCCAATGAGCCGGACACGAGGGTGCCGGTTTCGTTGCTGAATGATGAACGGACACGGATCGGGACGTTGAACGCACGGGCGTACTCCACACACCTCAACATCAGGATCTTCGCACCGACGGCGGCCATCTCGAGCATCTCCTCGAAGGAGATGTTGTCCAGCCGCTTGGCGTTCGGGACGATGCGCGGGTCGGCGGTGTAGACACCGTCGACGTCGGAGTAGATCTCGCACACGTCGGCGTGGAGTGCCGCGGCGAGTGCGACCGCGGTCGTGTCCGAACCGCCACGGCCGAGTGTGGTGATGTCACGGGTCTCACGGTTGACGCCCTGGAAACCGGCGACGAGACAGATCTTCCCCGCGTCCAACGCCTCACGCACGCGCCCGGGGGTCACGTCGACGATCCGGGCGTTGCCGTGACGCTCGGTGGTGATCACGCCGGCCTGGGAACCGGTGAACGACTGCGCCTCGGCACCGAAGGAGTCGATGGCCATGGCGACCAAGGAGTTGGAGATCCGCTCACCGGCGGTGAGGAGCATGTCCATCTCACGACCCGGCGGCACCGGATTGACCTGGTTGGCGAGATCGAGCAGTTCGTCGGTGGTGTCACCCATCGCAGAGCACACCACGACGACGTCGTGGCCCTGTTTCTTGGTTTCCACGATCCGCTGTGCGACGCGCCGGATACGTTCGGCGCTCTCCAACGACGATCCGCCGTACTTCTGGACGATCAGGGCCACAGTTCCCAGCTCCACCTTCCCGCGTTGACGGGATAACTCGATATTATTGCTCAGACCTTAGACAGAGTACCTGAGTAGACGGCCCGGTCGGTACCCGCGGTTATCCCCCGCGTACTGCGCACATCATGGCACATCATGCACCGATGACGACTGCGTGGCTACCCCAACCGACCGGTATGTCTGCCACGCCGCGCAATCCCGCCTGTGCCACCGCGTCGGACAGGTCACGCGCGGTGGGCAGACACCGTCCGTTGACGAGCATGCGGGTGAGGTCTTCCTCGTAGTCGTGGTCCTCGTCACCGCTCACGGCGAGCAACCTGGTGATCACGAGGATCCGTCCCGTCCCACCTGTCGCCGCCGCTGCGGCCACCAACAGTTCGGGTACGTCGTCGGGGACGCACAACGCGAAGGGGTCCACCAGGAGCACGAGGTCTGCCTCGGCCCCACCGCGGGCCCAGTCGCTGATCTCGACCCGGTCGCGGCGCTGTTCGCCGACCTCGGCACGCAGTCGCTCATGCGGGCAGCGTGGGTTTCCCTGCCCGTCGGGCATCACCAGGACGGTGACCTGCAGGTCACTGTTGCGGCGCAGCAGTTCATCGGCGTAGACGGCGGCGGCGACGCCTTCCGCCCCGCCGAGTACGGCGACACGGGCAGGCGCTCCGCCCGGCAGATCGTCCAGTCGGGTGGCCAGTGCGGGAGCGACCCACTGTGCCCGGGTGGCCTCACTGTCCGCCAGCGACTCCCCCAGTGACGGATCCTGACGGCGCAGTCCGTCCCAGTCGCTCCCGGTGGCCCCCACCTGCACCGACGCACCGCCACGCAGGCCTTCCGCCAGGTGCAGCCACGTCAGCGACTGCAGCGCGCCCGGGCCGGTGAGACCGGCGACGAGTCCTTCCGGGTCAGCGAGTTCCGTCCCGAGCGTGGTGAGACTCACGAGCGGACCTCCATCGGACGATTCCGCGTGCAGCGTGAGCAGACCGACCGACTCCAGGTACCGCAGGAACCTCACCAGACGCTCCTGCGGGACACCCACCGCCTCGGCGACCGCCGCCACGGGCGCCCCGTCGCCGGACGCAGCATCAGCCGCCGTGTCGACCGCCTCAAACAGTCCGAGCTGCGCCGCGGCCTGCAGGGCGAACCCCGGAGCAGTCTCGCTGAGTTCGTGCAGCTGCATCAACGGGGAAATACTGGAGGTGCCTGCGCCTGCGTCCGTCCCTGCGGCGTCACCGGCGTCCGCCTCCGTGGCAGCGTCGTTACGGCGCCAGTAGCCAGTGATCTGCACGTGCTCCCGGGGGACACCGAGTTCCTTGACGAAACGGCGCACCGCCTTCAGGCGTCCCGCCTCTCCCCCGGCCCAGACGAACGGTGTGCCCTTGGGCAGCACATCTTCCTCATCCCTCAGCGCGGCAACCACCTCGGTGAAATCCCCGCCTTCGGCACGCACGACCCAGCGCAGGTCGAGGGAGGCCGCACAGGCGACCTCGGTGAGGTCCGACTGGATGTCAGCGCGCTCAGCCACCTCGACCACCGCCACCACCCGGTGCCCCGCGGGCGTCTCCTCCAGGCATCGTCCGATGGCGGGCAGCGCGGTTTCGTCACCGATGAGCAGCAGCCAGTCGGTGTGCACCGGCAGCGAGGCACAGTTCTTCGGCCCGGCGGCGAAAACACAGTCGCCGACGGAGGCGCCGGCCGACCACCCCTCGGCGAGACCTGCACCGTGGCGGGCGAAGTCGACGACCAGTTCCCCGAAGTCACCGGCCTCCGGGTCCCACTTCCGTACCGTGTACGTACGGAAGAGCTCGTTGACTTCTGCGGTCCAGTCCAGACGGCCGTCACCGAGAGAGACCGGGTAGGGGCGCTCTCCGGTGACCGGGTGGGGGAAGATCATCCGCATGTCGTCGTCGAAACCGTCGGAGACGATCGCCGGCACCTCCTCACCGTCACGGGTATGGGCCCGCAGCCCCGCGCCGCCGAACACGACGCGCCGCATTCCGGGGGTGACGTCCTCGATACGCAGCACCTCCAGCTCGCGCATGGTGATGGGGTAGATGTCGGTGTCTCGGCTGATACGTGGCACGTCGGGGAGGTCCTCACTGTTGATGGCGGCGCGGGCGGACGGAGAGTAACGACACCGAGGTTAGCATCACCTGAACTACCCCCTACCCCACGCGGGCCACGGTGGCTAATATGTTCCCCGCACAACCTGCGCGGCGGTCGTTTCACCGTCGTCCTGTTCATTTCAAGGGAGAGAACCCATGACCCACCTGCCTACCATGCGTCGCCGGATCGTCGGCGCGCTCCTCGCCTCCGGCGTCGCTGTCAGCCTCGCCGCCTGCTCCAGCGACGACGACAGTTCGTCCTCCGACGACACCAGTGCCGCCACGGAGTCGGCGTCCGGGTCGGCGTCCGAGTCTGCCTCGGAATCCCAGGGTGAGTGGCCGCGCACCGTCGACTCGATCGCAGTGGACAACGGCAGCCCCACGGACAAGACCGAGGAGGTCGAGATCCCGGCCAAGCCCGAGAAGATCGTCTCCACCTCGGTGACCCTCACCGGCAGCCTGCTCTCCATCGACGCTCCTGTCATTGCCTCCGGCGCCGCCAGCCCGGGGCCGACCTCGGACGACAAGGGCTTCTTCAAGCAGTGGGCCGACGTCGCCGATGAGCGCGGAGTCAAGGAGATCGGGCAGCTGGAGCCGGACTTCGAGAAGATCGCCGCCGAGGACCCCGACCTCATCATCGTCTCCTCCGCCGGTGCCGACACCGCTGTCGACCTCGTGGACCGCCTCAAGGAGGTTGCTCCGACAGTCGTCCTGGACTACTCCGACAAGGACTGGACCGAGGTCACCACCCAGCTCGGTGAGATCACCGGCCATGAGTCAGAGGCCGAGGACACCATCCAGGAGTTCAAGGACCGCGCATCCGAGGTCACCGAGAACATCGAGGAACCGGAGCAGCCCGTCCAGTTCATCCTGCCCGCGCAGGACGGCGGCGTGAACTTCATGACCGGCGAGTCCGCCCAGGGCCGCATCATCACCGAACTGGGCTGGGACCTCGACGTCCCCGGTAAGGACGTGGTGCGCACCGACGGCGACTACGCAGGACGTACTGACGTGGTGCAGGTGACCGACGAGAACCTGGACAAGGGTCTCACCGGCAAGACGGTCTTTGCCACGAACGCCGACGCCGACAACCCGGTCAGTGAGCAGCTGAAGGAGAAGCCCACCGCCCGTGACACCTACGCGGTCAAGAACGACCGCATCTTCGAGTTCGGCGCTGAGACCTTCCGCATCGACTTCTACAGCGCGATGCTGATGCTCGACCAGATCGAGGAGTACTTCAAGAAGTAAGGCCGCTGACACGTCGCTGTGAATCGGCGACTAGTCTGAGGTGCTGATGATGCACAGCAACCTGCTCGCTGTCGTCTTCGCCCTCCTGTCAGCCCTCACCGTCGCCTGGGGAACCATCCTCCGGCACCAGGTCGCCGAACAGACATCAGGCGATCGCGACAACGCCCACGGAACCCCGGTTCTCGCCGCCGTCGCCCGCCCGAAGTGGTGGGCCGGCGTCTTCTGCGCGCTGTCAGCCTACGGGCTGCAGATCGTCGCCCTCGGATTCGGGACGTTGCTGGTCGTCCAGCCGATCCTCGTCCTGTCCCTGATGTTCACCCTGCCGTTGGCAGCCCGGTTCGACGGACGACGGGTATCGCGGCCGGAAATGGCGTGGGCCGCCCTGCTCACCGTCGCCGTCGGCGTCGTCGTGGTCTGGGGCCGCCCCTTACCGGGAAACGACTTCCCCACCCTGAGCAGATGGATGGTGACCCTGGGCGTCGGGGTGGTCATCCTGCTCTGCCTGATGTGGGTGGCCACCCGACTCCGGTTACGCACCCGCGCCCTGATTCTGGGGGCGGTGACCGGCGCCATCATGGGGTACCTCGCCGTCCTCTCGAAGTCGGTCGTCAACATCTTCAACCAGGAAGGCGTCCCGGCCCTGCTGACCAGCTGGGAGGCCTACGGCCTGGTCGCATGCGCCATCATCGGCACGCTGGTCCAACAGGCCAGCTTCAATGCCGGCGCACTGAAGAACTCGCTGCCGGCAATGACGATCACCGAGCCGATCGTCGCCTTCGTCCTGGGATACCTCGTCCTCGGTGAGCGCTTCCAGGTGGAGGGGACGCAGTGGCTGATCATGGCCGGCGCGCTGGTCGTGATGATCGTGTCCACGGTCGTGCTGTCGCGGCGGGGAGTCGAGTAGCCGGGGTGTGACCTCCACCCGCCCCTGTTGCCAAGTATCGGCGAGGAAACGATACTCTCGGCGGCATGGACTTTGTCGACCCGTCGATCAGGACGGTCTACGAGACCCTCGACCTGATCGGGGTGGTGCTCTACGGGATGATCGGGGCGATCATCGCCCGCGCCCGCAACCTGGACTTCATCGGGATCGTCTTCCTCTCCATCATCACCGCCCTGGGCGGTGGGATGATCCGGGACGTCCTCATCGACAACGGCCCTCCGGCAGCCATGCAGGACATGCGGTACTTCGGCATGGCTCTGGTAGGCGCTGTGGTGTCGACGATGATCCACATGAACTCGCGTGGGTGGGAGATCTTCCGCGTCCACGGCGATGCCGTCGTCCTCGGCGTCTGGGCCGCCACCGGTTCAACGAAGGCCCTGGCCAACGGCCTTCCGTGGTCATCCGCCCTCTTCCTCGGCGTACTGACCGTAGTCGGAGGCGGGATGATCCGCGACGTGATGACCGGCTCGGTCCCCGCCATCTTCGGTGGAGCGACGCTCTACGCCACGCCGGCCGTCCTCACCGCCGCCGTCATGGTCGGGATCTACTCCCTCGACGCGTCCGGGGTGGCGGGCGACTTCCCGGTGCTCCTGGTCGGCCTGATCATCGCGCCGTTCCTCGGCTCCGGGCTGATGATCACCGCCTACTGGCGGGGGTGGGTGCTCCCCGGCATGCAGGACCTCTCATGGGCGACGCAGAAGAAACTGCGGCAGCCGATGACGCTGGCACGCGACATGAGCCGGAGACGGTGGCGACTGCGCCGGTGCGAGGAACATCGGGAACAGGAACAGGACGCCCGCTCCAACGCGGACGATGAGGACGCCGCCATCGACGACTGATCCCCGGGGGCCGCGAGTCTAGTTCCTCCCCGCCATGACCCCTCCGTCCGTGTCCCAGATCGCACCGGTCACCCAGTCCGCGGATCCGGACAGAAGGAAAGCCACGACATTGGCGACGTCCTCTGGGGTTCCCACCCGTCCAAGCGGGTGCATACCGGAGAAGCCGCTGACCGCATCGTAGACCTCATCCTGCGGTATGAAACCCTCGTATATCGGGGTACGCACCACGGCAGGAGCAACGGCATTGACCCTGATCCCCTTGTCAGCCAGTTCCAACGCAATGTTCCGCGTCATAGCGTGGAGTCCTGCCTTCGCCATCGAGTACGCCGACGACGGTGTAGCACCTATGGCCTGATGCGCCCACATCGATCCGATGTTCACGATCGACCCGCCGTTGCCGGCGTCGACCATGTTCTGGGTGATTGTCTGCGTAATGAAGAAAAGGGACTTGTTGAGGTCCAGATAGGAATCGTAATCTGTCTCGGTGTGTTCCAGGAAGGGCTTGGGGACGAATACCCCCGCGGCGTTCACTAATAAGGTGGCGTCGAAGTGGCGGTCCGTGAGTTGGCGCCGCAGCTCGGTGACGTCGGCGGCGGCAGTGAGGTCAGCCGCGATGACGTCGACATCCACACCGTACTCGGACAGAACCGTCCGGGCTGTCTCGAGCTTCGATGGGTTGTTGCGACCGACGACCACCGTTGCCCCGCCTGAGGCTGCGACTTGTCCTGCGACGGCGAGGCCCATACCGCTGGTGCCGCCAAGGACAATGACTTTCTGACCAGAAAATGTACGTGACATACCCCTATCTTGTCGCACCTCCCGTAGCACCACCAGTCCTGCAGGGACTATCGCGGCATCAACGGAATGAATACCACCACTTCCTCGCTACTAGGGCCTGCCACCACACAGTCCGCAGTACGCCGCATTCTTCGCCACGGTTTCGCTCCAGAGCGGCACATATAACGACACGCTATCCTCCTATTCGACAATCAGACCTAGAAGCTGCACTTCCACCCGACTATATTCGTTGTCCTGGCGAGCAGGAGGAGAAAACACTCCACCGGCCGCTTAACATGGCCCTGGAAGAGAACTACCGAAGAAGGAAATACCATGAGTAATGTACGTGTGACGCCGTGGAGTTCCGAAGATCAGGACGGCGATGAGCCCGATATCGTTAAAGAAATACGACAACGGCGCCCCGGGGGTGAGTTGATCGGGATCGACCGCGTGCTGCTCCGCAGTACTCCCCTCGCCACCGGGTGGAACGGGTTGTTGGGACGCGTCCGCGCAGAGTTCGCTCTCAAACTGGAATACAGGGAGATGATCATGCTGAGGGTCGCCCACCTCAACGGAGCCGACTTCGAGTGGAACGTCCACCACCCTGCATACCTCGACGCCGGCGGGTCGGAGGCCAAGGCACTGAAGCTCAGAGAAACAACCGTCGCGGACATTTTCAGTGAAGAAGAACGTGCGCTTCTGGAGCTGACCGACCAGTCAACACTGAACGTCAGCGTTGACGGAGGCGTCATCAACGATGTCAAGGAACTATTTGGCGAAGAACAGACAGTGGAAGCCACGGCCACTGTCGCCGCCTACAATATGGTTTCACGGTTCCTAGTGGCGTTAGCCATCTGACCGAGCGCCCGGAGCGACCTTATTTTCGGTACGTGCCACGGTGATGATGATCAACGGCACCAAAACCACCATGGCGATGATGCACAACACCCGGAAACTTGTCACGGCCATGAGCGGCCCTGATGCGAATGCCGCCACAGCACCACAAAGGTTCGACAAAGCGTCTACCCCGCCCTGCGCAGTTGCACGATTCTCATCCGGCACCGCTCGACTGAACAACGCAGAACCTGCCACGTTCACGAATGACCACCCCACCCCGAGCAATATCAGTGATGTCACGACCGCCGCGGGGCTCTCCGGTGACACGGCACCGACAGTGAGTGACGCTCCGAAGATGACGATTCCGATTCCGATGGTCGCACGGTGCCCGATCCGGTCCGTGACGAGACCCACCACGGGAGCCAGAGCGTACATGCCGAGGATGTGCAGGCTGATCGTCACACCGACGAACTCCACGGAGCCACCCTGATGCGACACATGCACCGGCGTCATCGTCATCACCGAGACCATCACCACCTGTGCAGTGACGACCGCGATGACGGCCGTGCGAGCGGGACGGTTGTACCTGAGCTCATCCACCGCCCCCCGCGCGCGTTCCCTCAGCGGTGTCCTCACCAGCCCGGCACCACTTTTCCCAGCCAGCCGCACCTCTTCAGACCGCCCCGCCAGAGGGTCCGGGCGCAAGAACACGAAAACCAGCAGGCCCGCCACAGCCAGGCACACTGCGGCGATAGCGAATGCCCCGGCAAACACTGTCAACCCGGTCGCCTCGCCGATCACCCCACCCGGGACACCGAGGTTCGGTCCCAAAACCATGCCCAGCGTCCCCACCCACACAATCAACGCCAGCGCCTTCGCCTGATCCTGCGGACGCGCTCGGTCGGTGGCAGCGAACCTGGACTGTAGGCTGGTCGCCGTACCCGCGCCAATGAACAGCAGCCCCAGGAACATCGGCACAGTGAGGCTCCACTGCGCCGCAGCAATCAGCACGCCGGCACCAACCGCAGACACCCACCACCCCGAGGCAAGAGCGGCTCTCCGTCCGAACCTCGCCGCCAACATCCCCAACGGCAGTCCCAGGAAAGCCGCACCGAGCGTACTCGCAGTACGAGCAAGCCCGGCCCAGGTCTCGCTCGAGGTCACCTCCTCCGCCAGAAGGACACCGATTGACGGAGCGATCCCCACGCCCACCGTGCCCACGACCTGGGAGATAGCCAAGACGACCATCGTCCGCTTCTGAATACGGCCACGGTGGTCCGCATCTCCGGATGATGTGGGCCGCGATGCGCCGGATACTGTCTCGCTGGTGAATTTCACTGGCTCAGAGTACGGGGACCGGCACCCTATACTGAACCCCTCCAAGGGCAATACCGCTATAGTGATCTCCTATACCCGTTGCGTCGAGGCCATTGCCTTGGGTTATGTCCCCATCACCGTCACTCCTCTACCGTCAGGCGTCCCCTCGTCCTAACGTGGCGGGCGTGCGCTATTCCGAGTCCATAGAGCGGCAACCGATCACAGGAGAGGCTGACACCCTCAGTCGACGACAGCTCGAGGTCTCAGGGATGAGTTGTGCAGCCTGCGCCGCCCGCGTCGAGCGGAAGCTCAACAAGCTCGGCGGTGTCCGTGCGACAGTCAACTACGCCACCGCCACGGCGACCGTCGACGCGTCCTCCGGTATCACCACCGACGAGCTCTGCGAGACCGTCTCATCCGCGGGGTACACCGCAACTCCCCAGTCAGACCGGAGCAATAGGTTCGTCGACCGTGACCGGGACGCTGCGAACAGTATGTTCCTTCGGCTGATCGTCGCGATCGTACTGTTCATCGTCGTCGCTGACCTGTCCATCCTCTTCAGCGTCCTACCGGACACGCGCGTACCCGGATGGAGGTGGATCCTCCTCGCCGTAGCCGTCCCAGTCGTCGTGTGGTGCGCGTGGCCACTGCACCGCAACAGTGTCAGGGGGTTAATGCACGGAGCGACGAGCATGGACACCCTGGTTTCCACGGGAATCATCGCCGCGACCGGCTGGTCGGTCTACTCCATGTTCACCGTCGATGAAGGGCGCGTGCCCACTGGTGTGTGGGACGCGGTCGCCCACAGCGATTCGCTGTATTTCGAAGTCGCCGCCGGCGTCACCGTCTTCATTCTCGCCGGTCGCTATGTCGAGGCGAAGGCGAAGTCGACGGCCGGACAGGCGCTGCGGGCGCTGGCCGGCATGGTGCCTGACGATGTCGAGGTCCTCTCCCCCGACGGCGGGACCATGACGGTGCCGACCCGTACGCTCACGGTCTCCGACCGGTTCCTCACACGTCCGGGGCAGCGCATCGCCGCCGACGGCGTCGTCGTCGACGGACACGCTGACGTCGACGTCAGCGCAATGACCGGTGAGTCCCGCCCCGTGACAGTCGGCACCGGGGACAGCGTGACCGGAGGCACCATCGCGCTGTCCGGGGCGGTCACGGTCGAGGCCCGCCGCGTCGGCGACGACACCCGCTTAGCGGAGATGCTCCGGCTCGTGTCCGACGCTCAGACGGAGAAGGCCGGCACCCAGCGCCTCGCCGACCGGATATCCGCCGTGTTCGTCCCCACGGTGCTCGTTCTCGCCGTCGCCACCGCGGTTGCCTGGGGCGTCGGCACCGGTGACCTGTCAACCGCGGTGCGCAACGGCATCGCCGTCCTTATCATCGCCTGTCCCTGCGCCCTCGGCCTCGCCACACCGATGGCCCTGATGGTCGCCAGCGGGCGAGGCGCCGAACTTGGGGTCTTCATCAAGGGCAACGACGCCCTGGACGCCTCCGGAACGGTGGACACCGTCGTCTTCGACAAGACCGGAACCCTCACCACCGGTATTCCCGTCGTGACCGGTCTCCACGACACGCGTCACCTGATCCCCCTAGTCGCCGCCGTCGAATACACCTCACAACACCCGGTAGCGCGGGCTGTTCTCGCCCACCACAACGAGACCTCCGGCGGCACGACACCGCCTCCCGTGGAGGACGTTGACACCGTCCACGGGCAGGGGGTGTCCGCGACCGTCTCCGGACAGCGGATCAGTGTGGGGCGCCCCGAGTGGATCGGCCATAGGCGTCACGTCCCCGCTCCTCTGGCCTCAGCTGTCGAGCAGGCCCGGCACAAAGGGGAAACCGCCGTGCTCTTCGCCGCCGGTGACGATGTCGTCGGTTTTATCAGCGTGGCCGACGATCTGCGACTGTCGACCTGTGAAGCGATCCGGCAGTTGAAGGCCGCGGGACTGCGCTGCGTGATGCTCACCGGGGATGACCCGACGACGGCACGCGCTCTCGGCCGCCGCGCCGGAATCGCCCCGGACTCTGTCATCGCCGGTGTCCTACCGTCCGAGAAAGTCGACCATCTGCGGACGCTGCGTGCCGATGGGGCGACCGTAGCGATGGTCGGGGACGGGGTCAACGACGCGCCTGCCCTGGCCGCTGCTGATCTCGGCATCGCCGTCGGCAGCGGGACCGATGTCGCTCTCGACACCGCCGACATCATCATCGTCCGTGACGACCTCACCACCGTCGCCACCGCTCTCCGGTTGGCGGAGAGAACAAGACGCACCATCCGCGGTAACCTGGCGTGGGCGTTCAGTTACAACACCGCCGCTATCCCCCTGGCTGCCGTCGGCGTCCTCAATCCGCTGATCGCCAGTCTGGCGATGGCGTTGTCCTCACTGTTCGTCGTGGCGAACAGCCTGCGACTGCGTAGGGCGGAGGTGAAACAGTGACCAGAAAGGCAGTTGCTCCCCTTTCAGCCTTCCTCATCGCCGCAGCCGCCATGGTCCTCCTTGCCCTCTGGGCTGGAGAAACCCCCTACCTTCAGTCCACCGAGCCATTTCCGGGCACGGTGACCTCGACGGTGTCTGTCGTGGCCGGGGGCCTCTCCTGGTTCTCCGGTTCGCTCACCCTGGGCGGAATCGCCCTCGTCGCGGTCCTGTCCACGCCGGACCGGCGGGGCTGGTTGTCGGTGGAGACCTATCTCGTGCAGCGCGCCGCCACCGGTGCTGCCCTGATGTGGGCAGTATTGTCCTGGTTGATGGTCGCTACTTCCGTGGCGGTCACCTCAGGGATCCCGTTGAGCCGGGTCGTGGAGGTTCGCAACCTCACGGCTCTGATGTCGGCAGCGGAACTCCCCTACGCATGGTTGGCGACCGCGGTTGCGGCCACCGTCTCCTGGTTGATCCTGGCGTTCTCCTCGCGGTGGACGCCCACGACGCTTACGGCGCTGCCCGTGGCCGTCGGTATCCTCGCCGTCCCCCTGACCGGTGACGTCGGGCAGGGGCCCGAGCACGACACGCTCACTACCCTAGGCGTCGTCGTATTCCTACTGATCCCCATGGTCGTCGGCATGAAGACGATGTCCATCTTCATCGTCGACGGGGCGAAGATCCCGACCCACCGGGCCTCCCTGGTCACGCTGATCGCAGAAGGTGTCGCTCTCGTCTTCGGCATCCTGATGGTCCTCACTCTGGCACCAGGGGATTTCCTCACCAACACGGTGTACGGGTGGGCGTGCCTGGCGACAGGCGTCGTCCTGCTCGCGTTCGCCGCCACGGATACTGCCGTGGTGTACCGGCACCGCAGGAACAAGAGCAGCATCGGACGTCTCCCGGTGGTACCGGGTCTCCCCCTCTCCATCGTCGGCGCCATTGTGCTGGTCACCGTACGCGCGGCAGTCGATCTCTACACTGCCCCGTCTCTGTTGGCCCACGACTTCACGATCTGGGACGTCTACCTGGGCTACGAGCTCCCCGGCCCGCCCGACACGTTGCGTCTACTCACCCAGTGGCGGTTCGACTTCCTGCTCGGCACCGCCGCCATCGTCATGGCGGCCCTCTACGTCTGGGGCTTCGTCCGGCTACGGCGGGCAGGAGTCGACTGGCCGGTCCACAAACTGTTCTTCTGGCTGGCGGGGTGTGTCCTCATGCTCTTCGGTACAAGCTCGGGGCTCGTGGCCTACAGCACACCGATGTTCAGCGTGCACATGGGTAACCACATGCTGTTGAACATGTACGTGCCGGTCATGCTGGTCCTCGCTACCCCGATCGGACTCGCGCTGCGAGCCATCCCTGCATCCACACGTGGGACGGCTCCCGGACCGC
Source organism: Corynebacterium sp. CNJ-954 (assembly GCF_001942345.1). Taxonomy (GTDB): domain Bacteria; phylum Actinomycetota; class Actinomycetes; order Mycobacteriales; family Mycobacteriaceae; genus Corynebacterium. Next base: position 105,141 of record NZ_MKKI01000022.1, on the reverse strand, counting down.
GGGAGTGGATCGTCTCGCTCACGCACTCCCGCTACGCCCGGCTGATCACCCACCCTGCGTTCACGTTCATCATGTTCGTCAGTTCGCTCTACGTGGTGTACTTCACGCCCCTGTACGGGATGTTCGCGAAATTCCACTGGTGGCACATGGCGGTCACGATCCACTTCCTGATCACCGGCTACCTCTTCTTCTGGACGATCATCGGTACAGACCCCGGACCGAAACCTCTGCCGTACCTGGCCCGGCTAGGCCTGCTGATGGGGGCGATGCCCTTCCACGCGTTCTTCGGCATCGCTCTGATGGCGACGAAGGAACTCGTCGCCGGTGACTTCTACAACCGGCTGATATTCGACTGGTTGCCCTCCCGACTGGACGACCAGTGGCTCGGTGGAGCACTGGCCTGGGGCCTGAGCGAGATTCCCATTCTCATTGTCGCGGTCGCTGTCGGTGTCCAGTGGTTCCGGCACGATCAGAAGGTCGGGCACCGTATCGACCGTCGTGAGGACTCCGGGCAGACACACGACGTCGACGCCTACAACGACATGCTGCGCGAACTGTCTGAGCGGGACGCTCGGCCCACCGCTCCCGGCAGCCGTGAGAGCCCCTGAATACCCGCAGGAACAGCACACACGACAGCCCTAGTAGACAAGGACCGATGATATGCCGTCATTGAACGACTTGCTCACTGAATACGACCGCGCGCTCGCCTACACCGACGAACTGTGGCGCGACCTGTCCCCGGACGAGATCATCTGGCGTCCCGAGGAGGACTTCTCCCCGATCGGTTGGCATCTCGGCCACCAGGCGCACGTGGCCCACTTCATGGTACGGAACCTGACCGCCGCCGAGCCGAGCCCGGACCCGGAACTCGACAGGATCATGGACTCGGCGAACCCGGAGAAATTCCGGGGCGCCCTCCCCACCATCGACCGCCTCCGGGGTTTCCGCGCGACCGTCGCCGAACGGGTGCGGGAGCGTGTCGGCGTAATCGCGTCTGGCCAGGTGGGCTCGCCAGCTCAGATGGAGGTCGTGGCCGCCACGATGCTCACCGCCATGATCAACCACGAGTACCAGCACGACCAGTGGATCGGGGAGGTGCGCTCCCAGAATCTCGGTCACGCCCTCCCCGACGACCCCGACAGCGGCGCTATCCAACGAGTCGACGGTTATCTCCTTTTCAACCCGTTTTCCTGACTGCACTCCTGTCAGGACCGGACCACCTCGGGAACCCATGACACCATGCCCCCGGTGGCGGGGTCGCGGCGGAGCTCGATCTGGTCGTCCCCGTGGAAGACCATGGGTGTGGCCACCTGCCCGGCGCGACGTTCAAGTTCATCGCTGTTGGTCCGGAACATCCCGTCGCGACCGTCCCGGACGCTGCCGTCCCGGATCGCGTCAACAACTGACGCATCCACGCCCAGATCCTCCGCAGCCTGAGCGAATTCACCGTCACCCCAAGTGGTGGCCACTGTCTGTTGATCGGAGAACACTTTGTCATGCAGTTCCCAGAACGCCTCGGCATCACCGGCTTCTCCCATCGCCGATACAACTGACGCCGCACGTGTCGACGGACCCGCATCGTCACCGTCAAGGAAGTTGAGGAAGCGGAAGTTCACGACCAGATCTCCTGCTGTGACGGCGGTCTTGAGGTCTTCACTGGTCGCCTCGGCCAACGTGGCACAGTGGGAACAGCTGAAATCGCTGAAGACGTCAACGACCGGTGTCTCCTCCGTCGCCTGGTCGCTGCGTGCTGTGACAGCGCCGTCTGCATAGCTCACCTCGAAAGCCGCTTTTCCCCCAGCAGAGCGCCCGTAAATCACCAGAGCGGCAACCGCCAGAACCGCGACGAGGACGACAGCGGTGATCCCCCACACGAACCAACGGCTCCGAGACGGGGCAAGCCCGGTCTTCCCGTTCATTGCCCGCTCCTGTCCCCGGTCACCGCGTCGGCCGCTCTGAGACCTGCCCGGCATGCCCCTTCCATGTGTCCACCGAAAACATCGTCGATCTCGGTCGACGCCCACTGCAGTCGGCCCTCCCACTGGCCCGCGGTGAACACGGGTTGACCGTAACTCATGGCCGACGGGTCGGAGGGCAACGCCGTCCTTCCGTAGCCTCTGATGCCCTGCGGGCTCGTGAACTTCTCCCGGTTCCAGTCGATGACCAAAACGTCCGTCGGATGTGCCACCTCATCACCGAAAATCGCGACGAGTTGGCGGAGAAACGCGTCCTGAATCTCGGTCCTCCCTACGCCGTGGAAGACCTCAGACTGTGCGAAGCCGAACAGGCGCCCAGTGGAGCCGGCGACGTCGCTAAGATCCTGGATCTCCGTGAACGGCCCGGTACGACTCATTGCGGTACCGGCCAGCCCCCTGGCCCGCCAGGGCGAACCCGAGTACGTCGCGACGGCCTTGACTACTCCGCCCATCCATACCGGGGTGCGACGAGCGGTATCCACCAGGGCATCGTCAAGCCCCGGGGAGAACGCGATGCCGTCAACGGCCAACGCCGGTGGTACGGCGAGAATCGCCGATGCCGCCGAATAAACGACCGTAGTGCCGTCTCGCTCGTCAATCGCCGACACCTCGACCCCGGTACCGGTATCGGTGACAGCGGTGACGACCGCTCCAGTACGGACAGCCTCAGTGGGCAGCGAGTCCCTCAGCGCGTCAGCAAGCGCCTGGGCACCGTCGGTGAATCGCTTTGACGGGCCTGCCATCATATTGCCCCGGAGACGGTGCACACCGTCCGGGACCTGGCCAGGGATCTCCCCCTGGAGGAGCGCGTCCCCGGCGGTGTAGTGGTCGAACGTGGCCACACCGAGGTCCTGGATCAGCTGTGCTACGGTTTCCTCTCCTGGCCAATACCAGGTGGCACCGAGGTCCACCACGTCGGAGAATTCTCCGTTCTCCCCGACCGACCGACTGTATGCTCTGCCGCCAACCCGGTCACGTGCCTCGAGGCAAAGCACACAACTGCCGCGACGGTGCAGTTCCGCCGCGGCAGTAAGTCCAGCCATCCCGGCCCCGATGATGATGACATCGATGGTAGGGGTGTCATTGTGCGTCATGCGTCTCAGGCGACGTCGTAGACGCGGATCTCGGGCTCGGACTTGAGGAGTGGGGAGAGCCCCCCGACGACGTCCTTGGTGAACAGGTCGCTGGTGAGGTAGGCCTGCGCATTCTCTGCGGTGTCGAATCCGTGGAGAACCTGGACATCCTCGTCACGGATGAGCAGGTCCTTGCTGGTGGCTCCGGGAACGGTATCCAGGAAGGGCTGACGGTACTTCTGGTACACGCCGGCAGCCGCTTCGCGATCAGCTGGGGCAATATCGAGGGTAATCTGAAGGTAAGCCATGGTGTTCACTCCTTGTCAGGATTGTTGATCTCGTACCAGCTCGAGACTAAGCAACGTGCTTGGGCTGCGGTAGAGTGAAACAGCCAATGTCGGCATAACTGGATGCTATCGCCGGACCGCACCGTCCTGCTGTCTCCGCGCATCTTCTTCGTGGGCGCTCTGCAACACTGACTCAGCGATCAGTTTGAAATCCTCGGACATCGGCGAGGAGGGGCTCCACACCATCTCATAGAAGATCTCAACTTCCGAAGCCCCTTCGTACAGTGGACGATGCGGTGCATCCGGAGTTCGGAGTTTCGACCGCGGGAGGACAGAAACCCCGAGCCCCAGTTCCGCCCACTCTTCTAGCACGCGGTAGGTGGCGGCTTCACCGGGGTATTGTTTCAGCGTCAGTCCCTGCTCGGCGAAGAGGTCTCGGGTGAACGTTGTCAGTCCGCAGGCGTCCGGAACAAGTATGAACTGGTGGTCGGCGAGTTCAGACAACTCAGTCGGGCCGTCGAGTGCCGGGTTCTGCTCCACAACGACCATGGGCTCTGACCCGACAATCCTGTGCCGGAATCCCGGTAACGGTCGCACCGAAGGGACCAGCAGCAGGTCCAGTTCCCCGTTCTTCAGATCTCTCACCAAACTATCGAGGTTTCCCTCACTGAGCACGGGACGGTGGTTCCCCTGGGAGCGGATTCCCAGTTCACTGTGGATGCCGGCCACCAGTGACGTGTCTATCAGGGGAGACACACCCATCCTGATGGTCCCGCGCTCGGCTTCCTGCCGCTGACGGGCGTGGGAAGTTATTCCGTCCACCGCACCCAGCGCTGCATCTACCATCGGACGAATCTCCTCCCCGAACTCGGTCGTCGTGACGCCCCGTGACGAGCGGTCGAAGATCCGCTGACCGAGCTGCTGCTCCAGGCGCGCGATTGCAGTCGACAGTGCAGGTTGGGACACCTTTAGTGCCCGGGCGGCCGCACTGAACGACAACTCGTCCATTACCGCCCGGACGTAGCGGAGGGTGTCAATACTGAACTTGTCATGCATACCCTTATGTTATCGCGGTATCGACGTCCGTGGGCTACCGGCGGCCCCGGGGGCGATCTTAGAATGACGGAAACTGTTAAACACGACGGGAAGCGACGGAGTTCTCAAGGATGACAACGACAGCAGCGACCGCGACAATCGACTCGGAGACCCGCCGTCTCACGACAACCACGGTGCCCCTCGCTGCCCCTGGACCAGGAGAGGTCCGTATCTCCGTGGGAGCCTGCGGTGTCTGCGGTGCGGATGTAGGGGCCGTCCGAGGCCACCAGGACGGCATGCCCAGAACCCCGGGACACGAGATTGCCGGCACCGTGGACGAGATCGGCGCCGGGGTCGCCGGATGGAGCATCGGAGATGCTGTGGCCGTCGGATGGTTCGGCGGCAGTTGCGGCCACTGCAGATTCTGTCGACGAGGCGACGTCGTGCACTGCCCGGAGCGGATGACTCCGGGGATCTCCTACGCTGGCGGGTGGGCGGAAAGCATACTGGTGCCGTCGGATGCGTTAGCTCGGATCCCGGACGGTCTGTCACCGGCGGATGCCGCGCCCCTGGCTGTGCCGGAGTGACCACCTTCAACGCCCTACGTGAAGCGGGCCTCGCCCCCGGTGCCGATGTGGCCGTTTTCGGACTCGGCGGTCTGGGACACCTGGCTGTGCAATTCGCTCGAGCAATGGGGTACGAGGTGACCGTGATCGCACGCGGCCCTGGACGAAAGGCAGCGGCCGAAGAGCTCGGAGCCGCGCACTACATCGACGCCGAAGAAGGATCAGTCGGGGAAGCCCTGCATGTTCGCGGCGGTACGGACCTCATCATCTGCACGGCGCCGACGACAACTACGGTCCCGGACCTTCTCGCCGGTCTCCGTGTGGGAGGTGGACTCACCATGATCGGGATGGACGGCAACAGCGTCAGTGTCCCGACCACACCGATGGTGATGAACTCCCAGACACTGACCGGACATCTCACCGGCAGTGCCACGGATATCGAGGACGCGATGCGGTTCGCATTGGTCAACGGCATCCGGCCGTGGACGGAGATCATGCCGTTGGAGGAGGCGGAGCAGGCGGTGGAGAGAATGGAGTCCGGTGAGGCCCGTTTTCGCATCGTCCTCGACATGTCTCCGGGGAGGGGGAGTCGACGATGACATCACGCCCGTCACCACAAGCCACCGGAGATCCCTGTGACACGGCCGCGCTCCGAGAAGAATGGGACCAACGGTACGCCTCGAGCGACCGCGTGTGGTCGGGAGCAGTGAACCCGGCGATGAAAGCTACTGTTGAGAAGGCGATCCCCGGTACCGGTCGAGCACTGGACGTGGGCTGCGGCGAAGGCGCGGACGCCCTGTGGCTGGCTTCCCGTGGATGGGATGTGACCGGCGTCGATCTGTCAGCGGTGGCGGTTCGGCGTGCCGCTGATGCCGCACGCCGTTACAGCCTGGATTCCAGGACCCGGTTCATCACCGCTGACGCGGTAGACTACCTCTCCCGGATCTCGCAGGCGGGTGAGACCATGGAACTCGTGACTGTCAGCTATCTTCACATGCCTGGCGCCGACGAACTCCGGCGGGCCATCCTGCACGCGGCACGGGACGCCACAGGACCCGGCGGGCACCTCCTGCTTGTCTCCCATTCCGTCTTCCCCCCACTGCCCGTCTCCCGAGAAGAGAACGCTAACGACCGCACCCGGCACTCTCCTGACTCCGAACTAAATGCGCTCGGGGTGACAGGGGATGACGGTCAGGCCCAGCCGGAATGGACGGTGGTGCGTTCCGGTATCTCCGGACACAACAGTGACCGCGCGGCGGACACAGTCATCCTCGTCCGCCGGGAGACGCCCCGGCCAGAGCAACAGCAGGAGTGACCGGGCAGCTGTCCTCCCTGCGGACCCGTGTGACAAGGGCCCACACCAGCACCAGCACCGCCAGTACTGCCAGCGCCGGTTGCACCGGGGCGAAGTACTGCATCGCTCCGGTGTACCCCAGGGCCAGGAGCACAAGCTTGTTGCACACCGGGCAGCCGACGGCGAAAAACGTGGTGGCGGCGCCGAGAGCACCCAGCCGCGAACTGCGGTCCTTCGACTGGATTGCGTCCTTCCTCGCGACGTAGGTGGCAGTCACCATCCCGACCAGCAGTGACGTCACCAGAAGCACCGGCCACGCCCATGCAGTCGTCGGCACGTCGCGGGTGAAGTACGGCGTAGGGATCATCGCCGTCGGAACCGCGGTGACCAAGACCGTCGCCACCGCAGTGGCCACCGCGGTGAACCAGCGTCGTGCCGGCCAGGTGGACAGGGTCCGCAGAGACTTCAGACGCACTGTCACAGGTCCTCACTCCTCGTCTCTTCAGGACCGTGACCTCTTTTCCCGCTCAGTGCGAAGGACGCGTCGACCACTGACCCCACTGCATCAGAAAGGTCGTCTGTGCCCCCTGCGCTTTTGCCGACGGTATCCCCCGCGCCAGGCCGGTTCCCGCGCAGGGCCCGCCACAGCAGCAACACCACCAGGACCACGACGGCCCCGACGACGAACCAGATGTCGGAGATATTCTGACTCCAGGAGGACAGGGACGACTCCGCCTCGTACTGGGTGCCGATGGTGAATACCCCGCCGAGATCCGCCGTGCCGTCGGTGACCAGGAGGAATACGCCGATGGCGACGGACAGGACACCGGAGATCAGCATGGTCCAGGTGTTCTCCCACACGCCGATGCTGATCTTCCTCGGCTTCACCAACGACCGGACGCGACTGCCCGCCCGTTTCCAGAGAAAGGCGAGGATGAACAAGGGGACGGTCATCCCCAGAGCGTAGAGGGCGAGCATCACACCGCCGTACACGGCATTTCCTCCGAGTGCCGCCACCATCAGGACCGATCCAAGGATCGGTCCGGCGCATACGCCGGACACCGCGTAGACCGCCCCAAGGGCGAAAACCGAGGTAGGCGATGTTCGGTCGCCGGACTGGGCCCGCACCCTCACCATACCGGGGAAAGGGATCCCCGATAACTGCCACAACCCGAGCACGATAACTACCACGGACACGATCGCGATCAGCGTGGATCGGTGAGTGGTGACGAGAAAGCCCAACGTACCGGAGAAGACACCGAGGGGAACGAGTGTCGCAGCAAGACCGGCATAGAACACCGCCGTCCGTCCGATGAGCTTCGTCGGGGATGTGAAGGCGTAGGCGAAGAAGGCGGGGAGGAGCAGTACCGAACACGGGCTGAGGAGACTGAGGATGCCGCCGAGGAATGCGCCGGTATATCCGATGTCCATCTAGTTCACACCCGCTTTCTCGAGCTCAGCATCGATGTACTGGTCGAAAACGTCCGCGGGCTGGGCCCCGACCATGGGAGTCTTACCGATGAAGAAGGTCGGGGTTCCAGTCGTACCGAGTCGGGATGCCTCCTCCGCGTCCTGATCAACGAGCGACTGGAGCTCCGGATCGTCCAGATCCGCCTCGAACTTCTCCATGTCGGGGACGCCAACGTCCTCAGCCCACGCGAGGATCTTCTGACGGTCAATGTCCAGGTGCCCGTTCGTCGGCGCGTCGCGGTAGAGGGCATCGTGATACTCCCAGTACAGGCCCTGTTCCCCAGCGGCACGCGCGGCGACAGCCCCCTCAACAGATTCCGGACCGAATACCGGGAAGTCACGCCACTCGAAACGAACTTTCCCGGTGTCGATGTACTTCTCCTGGAGCTTCGGCATGGTCTCCCGGGAAAAGACACCACAGAACGGGCAGCGGTAGTCCGAGTACTCGATCAACACGACCGGTGCATCCACGTCACCGACAGCGAGGACATCGTCCGGGTCGCGGCGGGCGAGACCGAGCTCCTCCTCGTCCGCGCGGGCCTGACTGCCCTGCGAAGCGGTGCTATCTGCAGTGGCGTCGTCGTCGCCGTCCCTGGTGGAGAACAACAGTCCGATGGCGAGCACCGCAATCACGGCAACAGCACCGACTACGATGAGGATACGTCGTGTACGGGAGTTCATGACGGGTACACTACGTAATGTATATACATTCGACAAGGAGGCGGCGTGCCCTCGACCCCCCGATGGCGTCAAATCAGTGAGGACGTCCTACAGAAGCTGCAGGACGGGGCCTTCTCCGACACCTTCCCCGGGGAGCTGGAGCTCAGCGAACGGTACCGGGTAAGCCGCGGCACGATCCGTCGCGCCCTCCAACCCTTACGGGACCAGGGGATTGTCGGTGGAGGGCGCGGACGACAGTCCTATGTCATCGACGCTGGTCGCTCCCCTGGGCTCGGCCCCGTGCGGAGCCTGCATGATGCGATCAGCGCGGTAGGAGACGAAACCCCTCCTGCCATCCCCGTCCAGCGGATAGAAACGAACCTTGCTGTCTCCACGGCACTCGGGCTTCCATCCACCACCGAGTATGTCCATGCCGTCCGAATTAGATACACCAACGGCCTCCCTTTTTCCGCCGACCGGTTCTGGTTTGACGTCGCCGTGGCGCGTCCGTTGCTCGACACCGACCTGTCCAGCGGCTCCGTCTACGAGATCCTGCACACCGTCGCCGGCGTCGAGCTGTCCGGTACCGTCGAGTACACCACCGCTGCCCCCGCGTGGCCGGAGATCGCAGACCAGCTGCAGATCGATGTGGGAACCCCCTTGCTGACGGTCCGCCGCAAATCATGTCACCACAACCGTCCCGTGGAGTTGCGGGACACCTGCACCGTCGGCGAACGCGCCACCCTCACTCAGGTGACAGGCGACGTCGCAGCCGTCCTCAACTGTGACGGACGTGGGAAGCCCGTCGATATTCCCTGGACGTGACGGGGTCAGGAGTCCCCCTTCGACCGACCCGGAGATTCAGAAGGCAAGGGAACCGAGGAAAGGAAGCACGGGCGTCATCAACCCGACACTCATCCAGAACATGCCGACATTCATCGCGAATTCGGTGAGCGCTGCCATCCGGTAGGTTGCTGGCCCCGTGGTCCGCGCGCCATGGCAGTCGGGGGGCTGCACCCGGGCAGCCGGGAAGAGCGCCAGCCACACTCCCCGGACACCGGCCACCAGGAGGTACGCCATCAGAGGCAGACCGATGACGGCGAACCACCAGAGAATCCCACCAGCCTGGCTCTGCGCGCTCACCCAGCCGTCCATGCCCGAACCAGCAGACTCGTGTCCTCCATGCGCTCCGTGACCCACCGACGGTTTCACCACCATCGCCCACAGGTGCCAGGTCATCGCGGTGAACATCACGGCGTGCCCGAGGAAGTGGAGCCGTGCGCCCCGCCCTGGCGAACGACCGGCCCCGACGGCGAGCCAGACAAACCAGACGGTCGCCACCGCGAAGAACCCGACAAGCCCCGGCACGAGGATGACACCGGTCAGCACCCGCCAGGTGGGGCGGGCCACCATCAGCAGCATAACGACAGACATCACGAGGTGCAGCAGGTTCGACACTCCCTGCCGGGTGTCCCGGCTGCCGGCAAATTCCCGGGCCGACCAGACACTGCACCAACCAAACATCACCAGTAGGCCGACGAACATGACCGGCATGGCATCGAACGTGAACATCAGGGACCTTTCGACAGGACGCGGAAACAACTGACGACTCCCCCCAGTAGTCGGATGCTGTGTTCCGTCGGTTCCTCAATGGCCACATAACCGGCCACGCACCCCCGCGGGAACCAACCTGCCACCAGAAACGACCGCTAGGACGTACACATGTCGTAGAGGGAACAACCCACACTGCGGAGGCAGGCATATGGACATCGTCGACATCTCACGGTGGCAGTTCGGTATCACCACCGTCTACCACTTCATCTTCGTTCCACTGACGATCGGGCTGGCCCCCATGGTGGCGGTCATGCAGACGTTCTGGCAGGTCACCGGGAAACCTGCGTGGTACCGTGCGACCAGGTTCTTCGGCACCGTCCTCCTGGTCAACTTCGCGATGGGGGTCGCCACCGGCATAGTCCAGGAGTTCCAGTTCGGCATGAACTGGTCGGAATACTCACGCATGATCGGCGATGTCTTCGGCGGCCCCCTGGCGCTCGAAGGGCTTGTTGCGTTCTTCCTCGAATCCACGTTCCTGGGCCTGTGGATCTTCGGGTGGGGGAGAATCCCGGGGTGGATGCACACCGCGTCCATCTGGGTCGTGGCCGTCGCGGTGAACCTCTCCGCCTACTTCATCATCGTGGCCAACTCTTTCATGCAACATCCCGTCGGCGCGGAGTACAACCATGAGACCGGACGTGCCGAACTCACCGATGTCGTCGCACTCCTGACGAACCCGACGGCACTCGCAGCATTCCCGCACGCCGTCGCCGGTTCCTTCCTCACTGCGGGGACATTCGTGCTGGGCATCACCGGCTGGTGGATGGTCCGTGACCACCGTGCCCGCCGGGCCCTGAATGCTTCGGGACAGGTTCCGGAGAACACCTCCGCGACCAGGGGACGCGGTACCGACGGACGACACGACATGCACCGTCCCGCACACCGTTTTGCCTGGTGGACCACGTTGGTATCGGCAGTAGCCTCTTCATCACGGGGGATTCCCAGGCGAAACTGATGTTCCAGCAGCAGCCGATGAAGATGGCGTCGGCGGAGTCACTGTGTCACACCGAGTCCGACCCGATGTTCTCGATTCTCACCATCGGCACGCACAACAACTGTGATTCGGTCCACCATCTCATCGAACTGCCCTGGATCCTCCCTTATCTCGCCGAAGGGAAGTTCTCCGGTGTGACGCTGGAGGGGGTCCAGGACCTCCAGGAGCAGTCAGAGATGCTGTACGGGGCAGGAAGCTACTCCCCGAACCTGTTCGTCACCTACTGGGCTTTTCGGCTGATGATCGGCCTGATGGCCGGTTCCGGCATTCTGTTGGCCGTGAGCTGGTGGTTCACCCGGAAGGGACGAATGCCTACGGGCCGTTCCGCTACGCTGTTCAGCTGGATCAGCCTGCTGGCCATCCCCACGCCGTTCCTGGCGAACTCCGCCGGGTGGGTCTTCACGGAGATGGGACGTCAACCGTGGGTGGTTCACCCGAACCCCGATTCCGTCGGGGATTCCCGGACGGAACTGATCCGGATGACCGTGGACATGGGCGTGTCCGATCACGCGCCGTGGACGGTGATCGTGACCCTGGTCGGATTCACAGTGGTCTACCTTGTACTGGCGATCATCTGGTTCTGGCTCATCCGTCGCGTGGTCCTCGCCGGCCCGCCCGATCAGGACGGGCCGCCCGCCGACGACGCCCCGGGACCCGCGGCAACCGTCGGCGCCCGGTTCGGCCTCCCCGGCCCCGAGGACGGGCGGTCACCGGTACGTTTCAGCATGACCGGTGGCGGTACAGCCGCCAGCTCAGGCAGCGGCCCGGAAACCGAAGGAAAGGAGTGACCCGTGTCCAGTCTTGATCTGCCTGTACTCTGGTTCATACTGATCACCGTCCTGTTCGCCGGATACTTTCTCCTGGAGGGCTTCGATTTCGGGGTCGGGATGCTGCTCCCGGTAGTCGGGAGGAACAGTGACTCCCTACTCAGCGGTGTGGTGCGGACCATTGGTCCGGTGTGGGACGGCAACGAAGTCTGGCTCATCACCGCAGGCGGGGCATTGTTCGCGGCGTTCCCAGGCTGGTACGCCACGATGTTCTCCGGTTTCTACCTCCCGCTGTTCCTCATACTCATGGCGCTGATCCTCCGTGCAGTTGCTCTTGAGTGGAGAGGGAAAGTCGACACACTACGCTGGCGTCGTTGGTGTGACGCCACCGTGGCGGTCTCCTCGTGGCTGCCGCCGATCCTGTGGGGCATGGCGTTCGCCAACCTGGTGCGGGGCGTCCCGGTGGACGCCGATCAGAAAATGTCCAGTGACCTGTCCACTTTGCTCGGCCTGCTGAACCCTTATGCACTACTCGGAGCGGCAGCGTTCACCTGTCTTTTCCTGCTGCACGGACTGAGCTTCCTTCGACTGAAGACGACCGGGGTTCTGCGTGAGCGTGCAGGCCGGATCACCCTTCCGGCGGGTGCGTCGGCCGCGGTCACCGCTGTGGCGTTCGTCCTGTGGACCCAACTCTCCCACGGCAAGCCGTGGACGTGGGTGGCAACGTCCCTCGCTGCGGTTGGCGTCGTCGTTGCGGTGATCGCCATGGTGACGCACCGTGACAGGACGGCATTCGCCGCGACCGCCGTCACGGTCCTGGGGGTGGTGGTCCTGTTGTTCGGCTCACTGTACCCGTGGCTGATGCCGACAACACTTGCTGACGGGACCGGCCTCGACATCCGTAACGCCTCGTCCGCGGACTACACGCTGACGGTGATGACCTGGGCCACGCTGTTCATTGTCCCCCTGATCCTGTTGTACCAGGGGTGGACCTACTGGGTGTTCCGCAAACGTATCGCCGCCGACCCGGTGGACGCCGAGCCGGAAGGGGCCGCGACACCGTGAACGCTCCGATCGAACAGGGAGAGGGAGACACGAGCGCGGAGGCTCAGACAGGGAAGCAAGCAGGGCAGCAGAAACCGGGGCCGGTTGACCTCCGGCTGTTCAGGCTGTCCTCGCACACCAGGCGGTGGGTCGTTCTACTGTCGGTGCTGACCGCGTGCCGCACCCTGGCACTGGTGACTACGGGGGTACTCACCGGGTCCATCGCCGCCGACACGGTGACAGATCCGTCCCTCAGTCTGTCCGACCATGCCGGACCTCTGCTTGGTCTCGGCATTCTCGTCGCAGTACAGGTGGTCCTCGCCTGGGCCGAGAAACGCTACAGCCACCGGGCGGCCGCCCGGGCGACGGAGGACCTGCGTGTCACTGCACTGGGAGTTCTGGCTGTCAGTGACCCCCGTCGTGTCGACCGGGCGATATGGCGCACGCTTCTCACAGAGGGAGTCGAGGGACTCGGCCCCTATCTCACCGGTTACCTGCCGGCGTTGGTCTCCACCGTCGTGACGGTCCCGGTGACCCTGGTGGTCATCTGGTGGCTCGATGCCGGCTCAGCCTTGATCGCCGTCGTGACACTACCCCTGACCCCGGTATTCATGTGGTTGGTGGGCACGCTCACCGCTGGCCGCACTGAACGCAAGCTCGCTGACCTGGGTGTGCTCACCGACCAGATGCTCGATCTGATCGCCGGGCTTCCCACGCTGAAGGGACTCGGTCGTGTCGACACCCCCGTCGCCGAGGTGGACAGACTCTCCGGCCAGCACCGCAGGTCGACGATGTCAGTGCTGCGCGTCGCCTTTCTGTCCAGCATGGTCCTCGAGTTCCTCGCCACCTTGTCCATCGCACTGGTCGCCGTCGGTATCGGGTTCCGACTTCTCGACGGGTCGATGACACTGGCCGCGGGGCTCACGGTGTTGATCGTCATCCCCGAGGTCTACAATCCCGTACGCCAGGTCGGGGCCAGATTCCACGATGCCAAGGACGGCTTTGTCGCCGTCGACAGTATCCTCACCCTTCTTGACGAGGCTGGCACGACAGAGACGTCGTCCAGTGCCCCCCGACCAAGCAGCCGTTCAGACGGTGCACCCAGCGCAGACACCGACAGCGGTGATCTCGGTGTGCGGGTGGTCTTCTCAGGACTGCGGGCTGACGGCAGAGACGGCCCCAGGCCCCGCGATGTCACGGGCACTGCGGCCCCCGGTGAGCTAACTGTGCTTTCCGGACCCAACGGGTCAGGGAAGACCACGGCACTCCTCGCCCTCCTCGGCATCGCCACCGACGGTATCCACGGGCGTGCTGACGTCACGGTCGACGGTACGGTCTACACGGGGAGACCCCTCTGGGAGCGAACGTCCTATCTCCCCCAGCGCCCGGTTCTCGACCCCACGCTCATCGGCGACACCTCGGAGCTGTCCCTCGGACAACAGCAACGCCGGGCCCTCGATGAAGAACTGGGGGACGTGGAGAGGCCCCAGGGTCGTCAGGCACCGGGGTCGCTTCTCGTCCTGGATGAGCCGACGGCGCACCTCGACACACACAACGCTGTCGCGGTGATGGACCGACTACGGCGGTGGGCTGCGGCGGGTGCTACCGTTGTGGCTGCCTCACATGACCCCGTCGTCGTCAATGCGGCCGACAACCGGATCGAGGTGGAGTGATGCGCGGCCTCCGCACGCTGGTGTCTCTTCTCCCGGTGACCGGACTTCGCTGGCGTAACCTGCTCTGGCCCGTCCTCGCCGGGACGATGACACTGTTGTCGGCGCTCACCCTCACCGTCGTGTCAGCGTGGCTGATCGCCCGTGCATGGGAGATGCCCCCGGTACTCGACCTGACCGTGGCGGTGACGGCGGTCAGGGCTCTCGGTATTTCCCGTGCCGCTTTTCGCTACGTCGACCGTCTCGTCGCCCACGGACTCGCGCTCCGCTGTGCGGCGACGACACGGGTCGCTACATACCGTGCCCTCGCGGACGCCCCTCCGGCATCAGTCGCGTCACTCGGTCGGGGCGATGTGACGACACGGCTCACCGACGATATCGACGCGGTGTCCGACGTCATTGTCCGGGCGGTGATCCCTGCTCTGGTGTCCCTGGTGACCGGCGTCGTCGCGGTCGCGTTCATGGCACTGCTCTCTGTCCCGGCCGCCGTGGTCCTCGCCGTGGGGCTTCTCGTTGCAGGAGTCGCCGCTCCGTGGGCCGTCAGCAGATCTGTCAGACTGGCGGAAAGCCGGCGGGCGCATCATGCTCAGCAGTACGTATCTGCCGTCGACAGGGTCCTCACCGATCCCGCCGCTCTGCGCGTACGGGGGCAGCTGGATCCGGTTCTCCAGGACGCACAGACGACGGCACACGAACTGACGCAGGCCGACGAGGCAGGGGCCCCGTCGCGGGCAGCGGGGGCGGCCTTGGCGGTGGCCGCGTCTGCCGGTACAGCGTTGGGGGTGCTCCTCGTCGCTGTGACCGGTTACGCCACCGGCGGAGTTGCGACATATTCTCCCCAGTGGTTTGGTGTCATGGTCCTGCTCAGCCTCGCAGCATTCGAGGCGACGAGCCGACTCTCGGACGCTGCCGTGTCGGTGGTCCGGGCATCGGGTGCCGCTGACCGTCTCAGCGGTTTGTTCCGCAGCATCCCCGACTGCCCCTACGGACCGAATGGTGCCCACCCCTCGGCAGGCACCGGGCCCGAACCGAGTTTGTCGGGAACCGACGTGACGTACGGCCGGGACACAGCCCTCGGCACGATGAACCTGGACCTGCCTTTCGGGTCCTTCCGTGCTCTGACAGCGCCGTCCGGATCCGGGAAAACCACGATGCTGATGACGCTGGCCGGCCTGATCCCGCCGTATGAAGGACGGGTCCTCCTGGACGGCAGGGATCTCCGGGATCTGGCCTCGACTGATGCCGAGTCCCTTCACCGTACCGTCGCCTACCTCCCGGAGGACGCACGGATTTTCGCGACAACGGTACGCGATAACCTCGCCGTCGGGGCACCTGCTGCCGAAGATGACCTTATGCACGAGGTGCTGGAGGCGGTGGGACTGGAAGACTGGGTGGGCTCGCTCCCCTCTGGATTGTCCACCCTTCTCCCCGCAGGGGCCGACAGTCTGTCCGGTGGAGAACGTCGGAGACTGCTCATCGCCCGCATGCTTCTCACAGATGCACCAATACTCCTGCTGGATGAGCCCTTCGAGCATCTCGACCACCGTGGGGCGCAAGCGCTCGAAACTCTGCTGTCTACACCAATCCTCCCCGGCGCCAGGGATAGACGTACCGTGGTCATCACCCGACATCCGAGGGACGGGCACTGACAGGGCCGAGTGGGCCGTTGCTAACGAAAAGAGCGGCAGAGGTGTAACTCGTCGCGGACATCCGGAGCACCCCAGCAATGTGAACGACAGCCCCGGTCCAACGAGTTCAGCGTGTTCATCGCATCAGCAGGTCGAAGGAATTCTTCGGCTCCAACCCCATCGCTGGTCATGCTTCCCGCGACGGGCAAACAGGCATGACTACGGCAGGATCAATCGCTTGTCAGCAGCGGGAGACCCGCTGAGCGGGGACGCGGGTGTGCAACGGCGGTGTCACGTTCGGCGGTATTCAGCCTACTACCTCGATCGTATGCTGATATCGGCATACTGTGGCGGCAGTTCCGTCGCTCCCGAAGATACTCAAATAGATGATAAATTAGTGACGTCGCAGTTCAGAATTCTGCGCTAGTTTGTGATAGTCAGCCAACACGGGCGACACACCGAAAATCCACCCAATCCCGCCAGTCGCGTAGCCAGTTGTAATACTAAAATTAACCGTAACGTGCCGATAGAGACATGCGGAAGGGCTAAACTCGGACCAGAAACTTTCACGACTCTAACCTCAGGCTATAATGCCATAGCGAAATATTGTTAGGATCCGACAGAAGCTCCTGATAGCCTTTGCTGGATCCGAACTACCCACTGGCACCTCTGCACCGGAGACACCAAGCAAAGGAAATCTGTTAAAGATATCCGAATAGCTCGCTACCACTCAGAAAGACCGCCGTGAATGAAGAACCTGTCCAGCCGCGCACCGCGCTGGTTCGCCCCGCAGCAGCAATGTTCGCCGTCGCATGGGGCGCCAACATGTTCACCCCCATGCTGTTCGTCTACTCCAGTGCGCTAAATGACACCCAGACCTCAGTAATATTCGGAGCATACGCACTCGGACTGTTCCCGTCCCTCCTCGCAGGACCGCAACTTTCCGACCGCCTAGGACGTCGGTCGCTCATGTTCGCGGTCGCAGCAGTTTCGGTATTCGGCTCCACAGCTCTGATACTCGCCGGCGATTCCCTGTTCGGACTGATCGCTGGGCGGATCCTCGTCGGCATGGCCGCGGGTGCCGCTTTCGGCCCAGGCACAGTGTGGCTCAACGAACTCAGCGAACGCTACGGATCTGGCCGTTCCACTGCAGTCCTCACTTCTGTAGCCCTGACCAGTGGTTTCGCTTTCGGTCCGTTAGTGACCGGAGCGCTAGCACAGTGGCTGCCCCTCCCCTCAGTCATGCCGTACCTCGTCCACATCATTCTCGTCCTCATTGTGACACCACTGATCCGGGCCACGCCAGAGACAGCCCCAGCCCGAGGGGCAACACGGGAGCTCACCGCCGAGGTCTTCACCACGCTACGCAGCCGTACATTCCTCTTCCTGATACTACCCACCGCCCCGTGGGTATTCGCCAGCGTCTCAGCAGCAATCGTAGTCCTTCCACAATCAGTGAGTTTCGGTCACACCCAGGCACTAGGCTCCGGAGCGTTGGCAGCCCTCACCCTAATGACCGGGGTCGCCGTACAGCCCGTCGCACGCCGGGCGACCGCCCGACGGCTGGACGTTCCCACAGCATTCGGACTCATTCTTCTCTCAGTTGGCCTACTCGTAGGCGGCGCGACGATAGTCACCGAGGCACCTCTTCTTCTCGTCCTATCAGCACTCATGTTGGGTGCCGCGTACGGATTTTTACTAACAACGGGTTTGCAGGCGGTGCAGCGCATCGCAAAAAAGCCCAGTCGACCCCTGGTTACCGGCATCTTCTACGTCCTGGCATACACAGGTTACACATGGCCAATACTAACCAATTCACTATCTTCGACGATCCCCAAAACAACCACGTTCGTTGCATCAGCGGCCATCTGTGCAGCCACTCTACTGCCAGTGCTTCTCGGTCGATACGGCAGCAAAGCGCAGAGTCCGAAGCCCGGCCCTTAACGGGCTTCTCGCGGTTCGGAGTGCGTAGCTGACGGTGGGGCGGGTCCGGTGTGGTACAACATGTAGAGGCCCTGGACGGTACAAGATAAGAGTTACCACACTTTCATCTGACCGAACCAGGACACTACCGTGCCCACTACTGGCAACCTCGTCGCCGACACTGTTCACGCCGCACCGGAAGAGATTTGGATTGACGATCACCGACGCCGCTGACGCCGGTACGGTAACCGTCATCGACGCAGTGCCGGTCACCGTCGACGACACCTTCCCGGACTGAGGGACCTGCGGTACCAGGAGAGACCACGTGACTCGCCGGCTGGCGGACCTGCCGGTGGTGGGCTTCTCCACCCGCCCACACATCCGAGTTCCCCGCTTCACCTGCCACAATGCCTCCTGCAGCCGGATAATCTTCCAGATCTCGTTAGCCTGCGCCGATGACGGGGCGAAGCTCACCGGTCGGATGCCCCGCTGTATCCTTCAACGCCTCGCAGTCGACCGGATGAGCGTGGCGGCGAGACGCGAAAGCTCTGGGTATCGGATGGCAACTGGTCAACTCAGTCGCAGTGCAGGCGTGCCGCAACCTCGTCTACGCCGACTCCAGCGAACATCTCACCGGCATGCGGATCCTGGGGGTCGACGAGCACGTGTGGAAGCACACCCGCCGGCCCGGGGAGCCCTCCTCGATGGTAACGGTCCTGGTAAACCTCACTCCACTGGTCGATGGGCACGGGCCGGCCCGTCTGATCGACATGCGGCCGGGCCGCCGTGCAGACGTCCTGAAGACCTGGCTGACTGAACGTGACCCGCACTTCCGGGATGGGATGCAGGTCGTGACGAGTGGCACGGGTTCACCGGGTACGCCACCGCTGTGGACTATGCCCTTCCCGCGGCGCGGAAGGTCATGGACTAAGTTCCACGTCGTCCACCTCGCCGCCGAGAAACTCACCGGGTGTCGACAGCATCTGCAACGAGAGACGACCGGGCGGCGCGGGCACAAGGACGATCCGCTCTACAAGCACCGGCGCAGTCTGCTGACCAGGATGAACTACCTCACCGACCGGGAGAGACAACGCCTGGACCTGCTGTGGAGCACCGACGATGACTACGCGGCACTGCAGGTGACCTGGGGGTTCTACCAGGAGATGATCGCCGCGTACGGGCACCCACGCAAAGCGGAGTGAAAGAAACTGATGCGCGGGGTGATCAACATGCTGCGTAGGGGTCTACCAAAGGGTTTGGAGGAGCTAGCGCAGCTCGGTCGGACGATGTGGCGGCGGCGAGAGGACGTGCTGGCGTACTTCGACATCGGCGCGTCCAACGGGCCCGTCGAGCCGGTGGGAGCATCTGCGGGGCATCGCCTTGGGCTTCCGAAAACTCGACCACTATATCTTGCGGTCATTGATCCACTCCGGGCAACTGCAGCGCCGGATCAACGCACTGTGAGACTTGGAACTGGCCGGTCTGGGACTGGCTGGCAGAGTAGATGGTGGCCGCACCCGCCCCTTGTGATCGTGACTCATCAACGCACCGGCCCCCATGGGGTGCCTTGTTAGAGAACTGTCCGATCAAACGACTTGGGGTGGCCGGCCGGCACCTACTCGGCCCACTTACGGTGACTTGATCAGAAGGTTGTCCACCCCAGACACCCATCCGGGGCGTGACTCATCACAGTGTTGTTCCGAAGTGACTCCACCCGGACGGGCACCGGCCGGTCTGCGACCGTGACCCACACTCGAAGAGTCGAACGGGAGGAACAGCCGCAATGTCCACTATTGCGCACACATACCGATTTGTCGTCGGTGTCGACACCCACGCCCGCAACCACGTCTACGCCATCACCACCAACGTCGGTGAAAATCATCGACACGAGAATCTTCCCCACCAGCAACTCCGGCATCAACCGTGCCATGAACTGGGTTGCCCGACGTACCGATGACACCCCAGAAATTCTCTGGGTCATCGAAGGAGCAGCCTCCTACGGGGCACTGCTGACCGCCGCGGTCACGACCTGCGGATTCCGGGTCGCCGAAGCACCGCAGCTCGGCCGGCATCTTGCCGCTGGCAAGGGCAAGACCGACACCCTGGATGCCCAGCGCATCGCCGTGGACACCCTGCCGGTCGACGAAGCCCGACTGCGCACACCCCGGACCCATGACGGAATCCGAGCCGCTGTACGTGTGCTTGTCACTGCCCGCGACGCCATGGCCGAGGAGCGCACCCGCGACATCAACGCGCTGACCGTGCTGCTGCGCACCCATGATCTGAGAATCGATGCTCGCCGCAGGTTGACCAACACGCAGATTTACCAGGTGGGTTGCTGGCGGTCACGCAACGAACCGCTGGTGCAGGCCACTGCCCGGGCTGAGGCGATGCGACTGGCCCGACGAGTTACAGCGCTCGACGCTGAGCTCACTGGCAATCTCGTCGAGCTCACTGAGTTGCTGCAGTTCAGTCAAGGGGCCGCACTGCTGGCTCAGCCTGGGTTCGGGCCGGTGGCCACCGCGATTTGCCTGATGGCGTGGTCGCATCACGGTCGGATTCGATTAGAGGCCGCGTTCGCCGCGTTGGCAGGGGTCAATCCCATTCCAGCGTCGTCGGGCAACACAGTGCGCCACCGGCTCAATCGAGGTGGCGACCGTCGGCTCAACCAGGCGCTGCACATGGTGGCGCTGAACCGGATGACCTACGACGCCGAAACCAAGGCCTATGACGCTAAACGGCAGGCCGAGGGACGCACCACCAAAGAGATTCTTCGCAGTGTGAAGCGCTATCTCGCCCGAAGAGTCTATCGGACACTCAGCGCGGCGGACCCTGTACTGATTGCGGCTTGACAGACATAGAAGGGTCTCTAACACACGAAGAGCCCCTTAACGGCGCAGTGACCGGACGACTGCGACCATGAGCCAAGCCCCTCCGAAGCCGGAGACAGCGAGTAGCCACATCACCATGTTGGAGTATCGGTCAATCAACGAGCGGTCCGTAGGATTCCCAGCAAGTGAGACCACACGTGCCGCATAGAAGAAAAAGCCCCATCGGCGTTGCCCCGAAGAAGCCAGTACTTCACTCTAGGAACACAGCCGGCAATCAAGTGACCTACGTCACTGCCGGGAAGGCAGCACCCCTTCATGGGCGAGGCGGTCAGAAACCGTCACGGAAAGGACGAGCATGAATCCCGGCAGGACAAGCGCGGATCACATCGGTCCGCGTACCACGCGCAAAGTTCTTTGGCGGATAATTCCGTTCATAATGATCCTCTATGTCGTGAACATATTCGACCGAATGAATCTAGGATATGTCGCGCTCGACATGCGTACGGATCTTATGATATCCGCAGCCGCCTTCGGTTCCCTGGCCGCGGCGTTCTACATCGGTTACATCTTTTTTGAGGTCCCGAGCAACATCCTCCTCGAAAAATTCGGAGCAAGATCGGTTATATCGAGAATAATGATTACGTGGGGAATAGTTACGTTTCTCATGTTCTTCGTTACCGAATACTGGCAACTCTATACGCTACGGGTCCTCCTCGGGATAATGGAAGCTGGCTTCTTCCCGGGGATCGTATACTACGTCTCTCAATGGGTCCCCGCCAAGCAGCGCGCCTTTGCAACAACGATGTTCTTTGTCGGGAGCCAGTTCGGGACTGCCCTAGTCGGCCCAGTGTCGACGTGGATCATGGACAACATCTCTTGGTTCGGACACGCCGGATGGCGCTGGACGTTCGTCCTAGAGGGAATACCCGCAATCATTCTAGGTATCGTCGCCTGGTTCTACCTGTCCAACCGACCTAAGGACGCCCAGTGGCTCACGCAGGAAGAACAAGAGTGGTTAACATCCAGGATTGCGTCGGAACGAGAGGCCAACAGGACTGAAGATCACGGTATTGCCCAGGCTTTCAAAAGCATCAAAGTGTGGCATCTCGCGGTAACCTACCTTCTTTTTCAGGCGGCGACTCAAGGAATGGGATACTGGGCGCCTAGTGTCCTCCAAGGATTCTCCGACACACTCGGAAACACGACTATCGGGCTTATCCTCTCAGTCCCCCCACTTCTCGCCATTCCCTTCATGATGCTGCTCGGCCGGCACTCTGACCGCACAGGTGAGAGGAAATATCACGCCCTAGCGTCACCTGCGATCGCAGTAGTTGGAATTCTCATTGCCGTACTCGGCAACGAGATCATCATCCAAGTAGCGGGAATCGTAATTTACGCCACGGCATACCCCGCGTTCTATGGAATATTCTGGACAATTCCGACGATGTACCTTTCCGGCGCGCAGGCTGCCGTGGGTATTGCGATCATCAATTCAACATCAAGCGCATCGACCTTTGCCTCCAACACCGTAATCGGGATTTTGAGCGACCGGTTTGGAAATACCGGAGTGCTTGGACTAGTCGGACTCTGTCTTTTCGGCAGTATCGTCATGTTGTCCTTACTAAGGGGTAAGGACTTCTCGATCATTCGCCGCAGCAGTTCAAGTACAAACAGCGAGTCTGATCCTGACGGTTCGCCTCCAGAGCCCGCGGACAGAAATGAACCGAAATGATGCCCCACCAAAGTATACAGAATGGAGTACATTCATGAAGATTACTTCGATTGATGTCATGCAGCTGAAAACCCGAAGCGTCGGAATGTTTTGGGACCCAGTGATTTGTCGAGTCAATACCGACGCCGGAGTGTATGGCTATGGAGAGGCTGCTCTCGCCTACGGTATCGGCTCGTCGGCTGCAGCAGGCGCCCTGAAAGACTTCTCGGGGCTTGTGATCGGCATGCACCCGATTGAGAATGAAGTGATCTGGAACAAATTGCATCGTGAGACGATGTGGGCCCAGAACGGTGGCGCTGCATTTTTCGCCGCCATAAGTGCGATTGACATGGCAGTGTGGGACATCAAGGGAAAGTTCTACGATCAACCCGTCCACGTTCTGCTCGGAGGGAAGCTCCGTTCGAAGCTACGCAGCTACGCAAGCCAGCTGCACTTCGGTTGGGGGTCCTCATTGGAAGAGGCAACAAGCCTCGAAGATTACGACTACGCGTGTCGACGTGCGTTGGACGAGGGATTCGATGCTGTGAAAATTGACTACCTTACTTTCGACTCCTCCCGCCGTAGATTCCGCCCTGAGGAGACCACCCGCCTTCTTCCCCCGTCAATACTCGATCTCGTAGAAAGTCGTCTTGAGCAGACCAGGCGAACCATGGGTTCGGGTGACATCATTATCGAGGCACATTCGAACACCGACGTCGCTTCAGCGATCCAAATCGGAAAGCGCGCCGAGAAGTACGGGATCTTCTTCTACGAGGAACCCACCGACCCCTCACCGCTACTGCACAAGCGAGTTGCTGATGCGGTAAGTATTCCTCTCGCAAGTGGAGAGCGTATATACGGACGTGGGGAGTACGTTCCATATATCGAACAAGGGATCCTCGGTGTAGTACAGCCGGACCTGGGAACATGCGGTGGCATAACCGAAGCCAAGAAGATCGGCGATATGGCCTCGACGTACAACGTCGGAGTACAAGTCCATGCCTGTGGTACTGGAATTTCTACCGCGGCGGCATTACAAGTGGAAGCCGCACTACCAAGTTTTGTGATTCATGAGCACCACGTCATTAATCGGATGAAGTGGAATAAAGAGCTCTGTTGCCACGATTACCAGCCAGTTGATGGGTCCTTCGATATCCCAGACATCCCCGGCATTGGGAATGAGTTGTCGGATTTTGCTTTGAATAATGCTCGTGTTCACACTGTGTCTGAACGGCGCGAACGTCTTTCTTGAAAGGAACTCTGATATGTCCTGCTATGAGCGGACTGACCAATTTTTCGATTCCCCTGTCGATAGGAAAAACACTCAGTCACTGAAGTGGTCCCATGATGATTTCGACTCGACCAACACGCCTTTGCCTTCAGACGTCCTACCAATGTGGGTCGCAGACATGGACTTCCGCTCACCCCGACCGGTCCTGGAGGCGTTACACGAAAGGATCGACCACGGAGTTTTTGGCTATCCCTCTGCTCCCTCGAAGGAGTATTTTGACGCTATATCCAACTGGCAAGGAGAGAGGTTTGGTTGGGATATCCCTCGCGATTGGATTATACCTACCGCGGGCGTCATCACGGCTCTAAAAACTGCGGTCCAGGCGTTCTCATCACCGGGAGACTCCGTCCTCATTCAGCCACCTGTCTACAGTCACTTCCATGATGATATTCTTGTCAATGGACGACATTTGGCCTACGCTCCTTTGGCCCGCAATGGTGATCGCTACGTATTCGACCCGGGAGTTTTCGAAGCAGCTATAACGCCGTCTACCCGGATATTCATTCTCAGCAACCCTCACAACCCCACGGGAAATGTTTGGAGTGAAGAGGAACTTCGTTTGATGGGGGAGATCTGCCTAAAAAATGACGTCCTGGTTATCTCGGATGAGGTTCACCAAGATTTCATCCTTGTCCCGGAAAAGAAACATATCCCTTTCGCTTCGCTCGATCACCGGATTGCTGCACGCAGCATAACTTGTACTGCGCCAAGCAAAACCTTCAATCTCGCGGGACTGCAATGCTCCAACGTCTTCATCCCTGATCGCTTCCTGCGTGAAGAGTTTGCTCGCCAGTACACACGGAACCTGTACCCTAGGGTCAACGCTCTAGGTACCGTGGCCGCAGAGGCAGCGTACAGACACGGAGCGAAGTGGCTCAAGAGTCTTCTCGAATATATTGTAGTAAATCGGTCTTCCTTCGCCGATTCGATCAATGACTCCGACTCGCCCCTCCATGTCTTACCTTCAGATTCTTTGTATTTGGCGTGGATTGACTGTCGCGAGCTTGGCCTTAGTCCCGAAGAACTTCACCACTTCATGCTCCGGGAGGCGGGGCTCTGGCTCGACGCAGGGACCAAGTTCGGCATCGAAGGGGAAGGCTACATGCGGATAAATTTAGGCTGCCCGCGAAGTACGGTCGATGCTGCCGTGTCCCGGCTACTCGATGCGACCTCAGCGTAGGCAATGGCCAGGCTATGGCTTCTCGACATTGCTGTCCGCAGCGTACACCGAGCGATGTTGACGCTTGCGTCAAACGGATGTCTCCACGACTGACTCGACCAACTGTATCCTATCTCAGATAATGCTATCTGCTAATAACCTCGCCTGCTTACGGAGCTCGACGACGAGCCCGGAAATACGCTCTTCGCGGAACCTTTCTACGGGAATAGCCAATGCCAGGGATGTTACGAGTAGCCGACCAGGGTGCAGGACTGGAACTGCGATACCTGCGACGTCCCTATTGAACTCACCCCGGTTGACTGCGAATCCACGGGATCGAATCATCTCAATCTCGTCTTCGAGGTTCTGTAACCCAGAGAGCGTCGTCGCCGTGAGCTTCGGCAAGCCGCGGGGGAAACGTTCATGGAGTTCCTGATTCGACAGGGCTGCGAGTAGTGCTTTTCCCGCAGCACTCGTGTGTGCGGGCACCAGTTGTCCGGTTTCCGGGGCTACACGCACCGGCAACCGACCTTCAGCACTGTCGATAACACGGGCATTCGCACCCTCGAGAATGAAGAGATGGGCAGTCTCTCCTGTAGCCTCCGACAGTTTGCTTAGATACTGATGAGCCCTTCGCCTCACATCGAAGCCGCCGGCTGCCTCGATACCCAGTGCAACCAGGACGCGACCCGTGCGGTACTTCCGTTGCACTCGGTCACGCTCGACATAACCTTCGGCCTCCAGCGTAGTAAGCAACCTATGGACAGTCGACCGAGCGAGTCCGAGAGCTTCAACGATATCAGTGGGTGTGGCTCCATGCCGTTCCTGTAAGAAGTTGATGATGTGCAGAGCGTTCTGGACGGAACGCAAGCCACCTCCGGCATCCCCATCATTGGTTCTCATGATAAAATGCTATCATTCGAAGGGCTCCCCATCTAGTGTCATTTTTCTGGACGCTGTCGAAGGCTCGATTTCTCAACGCTATCCTCAGTATTTCGTCCACGGAAACAGCCGCCGATGCCCCATTCCTACGTCGGGCAATAGTCTCGATCGTCCAATCTGGATCCTGGCTGAGGTGAACACATACTGTTTCCTGGCTCTTCTGGCTTCGGAATGCACTGATAACCTCCCGGACCCTGCCAGAATGGATCGGGGTCCACGATGCAGTTCGACTTGGTCGAAGAACCCTGGGGGATTACCAGGCAGGTGCTCCAGCTTCCCGCTGACTTTCTCCTTCACACCGTTGAACCTGTCGGTGTTGAAGTAGGTTTGTGTCTCGTCGGCGCCCGTTACCTTGATGGTGTCCCCCGTAAGCTCGGGGGCAGGTCACTGGCCTTGGTATGGCTGATTCGCCCTGTTGTTCTACACAATGATCCGGGGGGTGTTGCCGCCGAGGTACCAGGACACACGCTGACGGCTAATAGGGACGCGGCTCACCGGCTTTCGGGTGCGGTGAAGTCTCTCAGTAACGTGGGTGCCCGCACCGAGTGTCCGACCACCACCAGTGATCTTCCACCACAACCACATACCAACCTCCCCACTTCAAGGAGGGGAACCACCATGGAAGACACCACCACCTACGACGTCTACCTCGGACTCGACGTCGGCAAAACCGCCCACCACGGCTGCGCACTGACCACCGATGGCACCACGGTCTACGACAAAGCTCTACCCCAGGACGAAACCAGCCTGCGCACCGTCTTCGACGAGCTCACTGCCCATGGCAGTGTGCTGTTGATCGTGGACCAGCCCAATACCATCGGTGCCCTGCCGATCGCCGTAGCGAGGGCCTGCGACTGCGCGGTTGCCTACCTGCCCGGCCTGGCGATGCGTAAGGCAGCTGATCTGTACCCCGGACAAGCCAAGACTGACCCGCGGGATGCGTTCATCATCGCCAATACCGCCCGTACGATGCCGCATACCCTGCGTGCGGTGGACCGCAATGCTGAGGTATTTTCCGCACTGAAGATGCTGTCCGGACTCGATGACGACATCGCAAGGGACGCCACCCGCACGATCAACCGGCTGCGCAGCATCCTGGTGCAGATCTACCCGTCGTTGGAGCGGGTCTTCGCCGGTGAGATCATCCAGCGAACATTCGTCCTGGACCTGCTGATCCACTACGCCGGGCCCACGAAACTGAAGAAAATGGGCAGGAAGCGGGTGCTAACCTGGGCCCGAAACCACGCCAAGAAAGACCCCGAGGCCCTGGTCGACGCCATCTTCCAAGCCCTGAACGCCCAGACCGTCGCCGTGCCGGGCACCGCGGCCGCGGAAGTGGCGATCCCGATGCTGGCGACCAACATCAAGGCGCTGAAAACCCAGCGTGACAGCATCGCCGGGCAGGTCGAGGAGATGCTTGATGACTTCCCTCTTTCCTGGAGCCAGTTGCAGTCTTGATGTCGATGCCCGGGGTCGGCATCAAGACCGCCGCCAACATCCTGCTGTCTGTCGGCGACTGTTCCGACTTCCCCGACGCCGCCCACCTGGCCGCCTACGCCGGCATCGCCCCGGTGACCAGACGGTCCGGCACATCAATCCGTGGGGAGTTTCCCGCCCGATCCGGCAACAAACGGTTGAAGAATGCCCTGTTCAGATCCGCCTGGATCGCATCGAACTGCCACGACGCTTCCCGGTCGTACTACGCCAAGAAACGGGCCGAGGGTAAGCGTCACAACGCGGCCGTGATGTGTCTGGCACGGCGCAGGTGCAACGTGATGTTCGCGATGCTCACCCGCGGGGAGTTCTTCCGGCAGCTGCCACCCCGGCCGACTGCGGAGGTTGTTGCTGTCTAAATTGTTGAGCTGAATCCCGCCAGCCGCACGTCCGGCGTTCCACCGTAACAACCGGTGGAACGTCTACGCCCGCGTGTTCGACAGCCCTCAATCCTGGCGGATGGCGCGGGTCAGGGAAAAGACGTCCGAGGGGATTGACAATCTAGATAGGGACACCCCCCCCCCCCCGCGCGTCTGGCCTGGTACCGGTGGTTCCCGCCCATCGTTAGGATCGTCAGGTGCAGCGCTTCGATCAGCATGAGCATTCGAGATGTCCCCGTCACAGTGATGCTCCTGCTGGTACGCGGTGATGATATTCTGGCAAAAGTACCACTTCTTCTGTGCCTTCCGATTGTCGATGAATACCCCGCGGCCTGGCCACACCTTTCAGAAATCCACGTTACTGATCAGCTCCTCTCGCACCTCGGCGGTTCCGTGAATGACGTCATTACCCATCACCATGTACAACTCTTGGTCTGGGTGAGCGCGGTCGATCTGGTGCGGGAGGCCCAAGGACTCGCTGGGACGGTCCTTGGGTTTGGCCGCACCGTCGACCTTCCCATTGACGACCTCAAGTCCGTCGAACAACGGTGTTTGATCCGTGATACTTGCGGTCCTGGGCGATTTTCCAGTGCCACTGATGTGCAACGGTCTCACCGGGGCATCGCGGTCCTGCGCCTGGAACTGTGACTTCTCAGCGACGCAGTACACAATCGCGTTGTCCGGCGCGCCGGCTACACGCCGACGACGTCAAAGATCTTGGCGACCAACTCTCGATCGGTGAGGAATGTCTACGTTTCAGCATTCCAGGAGATGTACCCGTAGGCCCGCCAGACGTGCACAACCGTGGCGTCAGCCAGTACGAGATGCGCACTCAGCGGTCGGGACGACCACTGGGGCCCCTCGATACTTGGTCGGTCGGCGCGCCAGGGATGGTATCGACGATGTCGAGGTAACCGACGTGTTCGAGCCGAGCCTGTCATACCCGCTTCGCTGTGGCGTTCGCGCCAATTCCACCCTGAGGCCGTAGTTATACATGCTCAGCGACGTGTGCATTCGCCATCCTGTCGACAACCACCGGGACGGTCTGGATTCGCTGAAACAGGACCGCTGTGATCGCAGTTGAGCGGGTATGGTGCTCCAGGCTATTGCTGCCGCGGTCGGACAAGATGAGAGCTGTTACGGACGCGTTATGCAGAAGAATCCTACTTCATCCTTCGCCGGCAACTGAAGTCCTAGCTTTAGGAATTCCTGTAGCACGAATTCTGAATGATCAAAAGAATAGCTACATCTATAGTATTTATTGAATATTAGTTGCTGGAAATGATCTACATCACTACCATATCCAGGAGGTTCCGCTGACGTGGCACCACAGAAAACGACGCATCGACCATCTGGTAAAAAATGAGGCTCAAGAGGTATAAATGACTGACACCAGCACTCCCCCTGCAGGAAAAAAGAACGTACTTCCCTGGATAATTGTGGCCGCCCTCGCCGTAATTGCCCTCATCGTTTGGTTCGCGGTCGCGGCTGGCTCAGACTCCGGCGAGCCGGGGACCAACGCTGAAGGCTCCCTCCCACGTGAAGCAGACGTAACGGTCACCGAGGGAACAAACATCACCGCAACCGCAGCCCCCGACGGATCCACCATCATGGACCTCCACGGCATGCTCTACCGGGTCCCGGAGGGCGGTGGTGAAGCAGAGAAACTCTCCGACCCGGAACACGAAGTCGCCCGTCCCCACGTAGGGCCCGACGGACGGATCGTCTACCAGTCCTACGACGGTGGTGACTTCGATATCTGGATCGCTGAACCAGACGGCTCAGACCGGGAGAAGATCACCGACGGATACTTCGACTACCGCGAACCGCGCTGGTCACCGGACGGTACACAGATCACGTTCTCCTCCGACCGCGACAAGGGCTCCTACGATATCTGGACAATCGATATTGACAGTGGAGAGTTCACGCAATGGACCAGCGATCCCGGTGATGAGACCCAACCTTCCTGGTCTTCCGACGGTGAAGAGATCGTCTACATCAACGGTAACGAGATCGCGACCGTGAACCCCGACGGCGATACCGAGACTCTCGTCGAAGACCCTGCCCCAGAGGATCCCAGCGAAGAAGAATCCAGTGCCGAGGACGGCATGACCGTCCACGCTCCCGCCATGAGCCCGGACGGCGAACACGTCGCATGGGTTCGGCATGACGAGAACGTCGCGGACCTGATGTTGGACGACGAACCCGTCACTGACGGCGAAGACGTCTTCCCCTTCACCCCGTCCTGGACCGGGGATAATCAGCTCCGTTACACCGCCGACGGAAAACTCCGCGACAGGACCCTCGATGCCGACGACGTGAAGGACATTCCGTTTGAGGCGACCTTCTCCATCCCGGGTGCCGACTACGACAAGAAATCTCACGATTTCGACAACACCGAGTCCCGCCAGGCCACAGTGCTGACACCACAATTGTCCCCCGACGGAAAGTCCATCCTTTTCGTCGCGCTCGGCGATATCTGGCACATGCCTATCGGCGGCGAGCCGGAACAGATTACCGACGACGAGTTCTATGAAGTCGACCCGGTGTTCTCTCCAGACGGCACGGAGATCGCCTATGCCAGTGACAAGGCCGGCACCCAGGACATTTACGTCCGCTCGCTGGAAGGCGACGATGAGACTCGCGTCACCAGTATCGATGGCGCAGAGGTCGCCCCGTCATTCTCACCGGGCGGTTCTCGCCTGGCATTCCAGGACCAGGACGGAGCCACCTACGTTCTGGACCGGGAGGACAACAATGTCCGTGAACTGGTGCCGGAGATCTTCGGCCCCGGACGCCCGACATGGTCCGAGGACGGGAGCACCATCGCGCTGGCCGCCGTCAAGGAGTATTCGGAGCGTTTTCGTGAGGGCACCAGTCAGATCCTCACCGTTGACGTGGAGTCTGGGCAACAGACGTTCCAAGCCCCCGGCGAACAGGACTCATCCATCTCCACCCGCGGTGACGACGGACCCGTCTGGTCCCCTGACGGGACCTCGCTCGCGTTCATCGTCAACTCACAGTTGTTCACCATGGATGTCGATGACAGCGGACGAGCCACGGGTGACCCGGAACCCGTGAACGACGATATCGCCGATGCTCCGTCCTGGAGCGGCGACTCTTCGTCACTCCTCTACCTCTCCGGCGACGAGGTGAAACTGGCCGACGTGGAGTCCGGCGACGCAGAAACCATCGATGTCCCCCTCGACGTCGAGCCTGACATCGCCTCCGGCACACAGACTATTCAGGCTGGCGCCATCTGGGATGGCACAACGGACACGCTCCGGGAAAACGTCGACATCGTCGTCAAAGACAATCGCATCGACACCATCACCGACCGCGACGAACAGGACCCCCAGGGCGACGTCATCGATCTCAAGGATAAGACGGTCATGCCCGGCTGATGGACGCGCACATTCACCAGGGGCTGGAGTCGCGGTTCTTCGGTGACCGGCAGGACCGTATCAACCTCGCGTACGGGGTGACATCGACGCTTTCGCTCGGCGATCAGGCGTACCGGGCGATGGAAAACCGCGACGCAGTCGACGCCGGGAAGCGTGCGGGTCCGAGGTTCTATGCCACCGGCGAACCCGTCGACGGTTCCCGTGTGTACTACAACTTCATGAGACCGACCGACGGCGACGCAGACATCCAGCGTGAACTGGACCGAGCAGAAAACTTGGACTACGACTTCTTCAAGACCTACGTGCGACTGCCCGCTGCAGGGATGGAGAAGGTTATTGAGACCGCCCATGACCGCGGGCTGCCGTCTGCCTCCCACTACATGGCCCCAGGCTTATTCCTGGGACAGGACGGCACTTCACATTTGGCTGCGACCCAGCGACTGGGATACGCCAGGACCCAATCCAAGACCGGCCAGACATATGACGATGTCCCGGAAATCTACGGCGAAGGCAACCGTTCGATGACGACTACGCTCTTCAGCAAGGATTTCATGCTCGCCGACGATCTCACCTCGGATCCGAAGTTCCAGTTGTTCCCTTCCTGGAAACAGGACGAGCTTATGGAAGCATTCGGGGAGAACGACGAGTACCCGTCAGATCCGGACTGCCAGACAGCAGAATGCCGCGAGGCCCAGGCCTTCGACCGCGCCCGAGAAGCCGGCGCCCAGGTCCTTGTCGGCACCGATGCCCCCTTGGACCACGTAGGTCTCGGAATGCATACCAATCTGCGCGAGATGGTGGGGTACGGATGGGAGCCCGTTGACGCCCTCAGGGCAGCGACGGTGAACCCGGCACGCTTCCTCGGGATCGACTCCGACGTCGGGACCCTTGAGCCGGGGAAGGTCGCGGACCTCATCGCAGTGGACGGCAACCCTCTCGAGGACATCGACTCCCTCATGAATGTCGAGATGACCATGGTCGGAGGCAATGTGTACATCCAGGACACCCTGGCTGCCCCATTCAGCGACGGTGCTGATGATATGCCGGGCGCTCCCGGTGAAGCGGACGCTACTCCGGTCCCACCAGCTACGCGGATCGACGAACACGTTGACGCCACCGTCGCCAGTCCCGAGCACCTGGAGGTTAACCCCCACGCGGGGCATGACCACTGATCCACGTCCGAGCCGAGAACAGCAGGACTCGCCCGTAGTAGTCCTCGGAAGGCGCATTCTGCTGTTGCTGTGTCTAGGGACGAGGTCGGTCCCACTCCCCGTCTACACCCGGGGTTGCCAGAGACGACGGGCCTACTCGAGCTATCTCATCGGGGCCCGAACCTCGGATAGTGGACACGGGGTTCGGGCCCGTACTCCACTCCCAGTTCTGCGCCCTGTTCGCCGAGCACGTCCGCCGCCACGACCTTTTTGGGGCCATCCCCCACGAGCCCGGCCGCGCGATGCTGGTCGACTGGGCAGGCGGCACCATCTCCATCACCGACGAATTCACCGGCACGGTCACCCGGGCGATACTGTTCGTCGCGGTACTGCCCCCCTACTCCGGGGCGCTGTCCACCCACGCCTACCCGGACATGAAGATCCCCGCCTGGCTCGGCGCGCACAGCAGAGCATTCGCCTTCTTCGGCGGAACCCCGCAGATCGTGGTGCCGGATAATCCAACCATCGCGACGCTACATCCGACCCGCTGGGACAGCGCCCCGACGGCCAACATTCCACTCCGAGGTGCCGTGAATCTTGTTGGGGACCAGAAGACTACAGTCGCCGTAAGGCCGACCGGCTCGAGCCGGTCGGCCCCACGATCAGTATTGCTGCCAGGCTACAAGGGTCCATTCCAGCCAAAGGGGCCCTAGAAGTGGCGTCCGACGTGGGCTTCCTCGCGGGCGGTCTTCACCATGTGCGGGTAGTGCAGTTCGAAGGCGGGACGCTCCGAACGGATCTTCGGCATCGACGTGAAATTGTGCCGCGGCGGCGGACACGACGTCGCCCACTCCAGCGAATTACCGTAGCCCCACGGATCATCCACGGTGACGACCTCACCGTAACGCCAGGACTTGAACACATTCCACACGAACGGCAACACCGAGATACCCAGAATCAACGCACCAACCGTGGAAACCTGGTTCAGCAGGGTGAACCCGTCGGAATCCAGGTAGTCAGCGTAACGACGGGGCATCCCCATGTTGCCCAACCAGTGCTGCACCAGGAACGTCATGTGAAAACCGATGAAGGTCAACCAGAAGTGGATCTTGCCCAACTTCTCATCCAGCATGCGGCCGGTCATCTTCGGGAACCAGAAGTACACGGCAGCGAACGAGGCGAAAGCAACTGTGCCGTACAAGGTGTAGTGGAAGTGCGCGACCACGAAGTAGGTGTCCGAGAGCTGGAAGTCCAGTGCCGGGGACGCCAACATAATGCCGGTCAGACCACCGAACAGGAAGGTAGCGAAGAAACCGAGCGCAAAGACCATCGGTGTCTCAAAACTGATCCGGCCCTTCCACATCGTGCCCAGCCAGTTGAAGAACTTCATGCCGGTCGGCACAGCAATCAGGAAGGTCATGAAACTGAAGAACGGCAGCAGCACCGCACCGGTGACAAACATGTGGTGCGCCCACACCGCCAACGACAACGCCGCAATCGACAGCATCGCGAACACCAGGCCGACATAGCCGAACACAGGTTTGCGGGAGAACACTGGAAGAATCTCGGAAATTACACCGAAGAACGGCAGGGCCAGCACGTAGACCTCGGGGTGACCGAAGAACCAGAACAGGTGCTGCCACAGGATCGCGCCACCGTTGGCAGCGTCGAAGATGTGGCCGCCAAATAACCGGTCATAGAGCACGCCGAGGGCGGCAGCGGTCAGCAGCGGGAAGATCAACAGTGCGAGCAACGCAGTGGTGAGGATTCCCCAGCAGAAGATCGGCAGCCGGAACATCGTCATACCCGGTGCACGCAGGCACAGCAGGGTGGTGATCATGTTGATCGCCGAGGCGATCGTACCGACACCGGTCATTCCCACCCCGATGATCCACAAATGTGATCCCACGCCGGGAGAATGGATGGCGTCGGCCAGGGGCATGTACATCGTCCAGCCGAAGTCCGCTGCACCGCCGGGGGTCAGGAAACCGGACAACATGATGATCCCGCCGAACGTGGTGATCCAGAAACCGAAAGCATTCAACCGCGGGAAGGCGACGTCGGGCGCACCGATCTGCAGCGGCAGGATGAAGTTCGCGAAACCCCAGACGATCGGCGTGCCAAACAGCAGCAGCATGATCGTACCGTGCATGGTGAACAGCTGGTTGAACTGCTCATTGGACAGGAACTGCAGACCAGGATTGAACAGCTCCGTCCTCATCATCAGCGCCATCAGTCCACCGATGCCGAAGAAGATGAAAGCGGTCACGATGTACATGATGCCGAGTTGCTTGTGATCCGTGGTGGTCAGCATCGTCCATGCGTGACCGCCCTTCTTGGATCTCTCTCCATGGGGCGCCGGTCGGGACTGAACAGCCTGTTCCTCTTCCCGGGGCGCAACGGTAGTCATTTTTCCGTACCTCCTGAAGCTTCCGTGGCGGCCCGGATCAAGGAAACCTCGTGAGCCCGTCACATTTCATCGTCATACTCAGGCTAAGGAAGCGTACGGTGTCCCGGTAGAGCCGAACGGGTTATGTGGGCTATCAGCCAGTTCTATGTCCCGCACGCCGTCACAACATCACCGACGCGAGAGTTTCCGCGAGAGCTTCCAGATACTCCGAGTCCCTGACTTCCGGGTTCCAAACCGCCTCGTAGAACACCTCGACGAACGTACCGTCCTCGCGTGTGATCCTCTGCACGGATCGTCCCGGAGGAACATTGCGCTCCGGCAATACCACGGAGCCCATCCCTGTGACTGCCCACCCAGGAAGAGTACTGCAGTTACTCACCTCCACATCTGCTACTGCCAGAGCACAACCCTCCTCGTCCAGGATCTCCCTCACCGCCCTGGTGATTCCACATCCATGGCGGGACAGGATCAGTTCACGCTGGGAGAGTTGTTTCACCGTTACCGAAGCCCCGTCATTCTCCGATCCGGGGGGAACGTCGCCCGGTGACCCTGACAGCACAAGATAATCAGAATCGATCAGACGGTGTCTGCACTCCGGAAAAGCCCCTAGTGCCGGAACGAGCAGCATGTCGACGTCGTCGCAATGCAGCGCCCGCTCCAGTGGATCAAGCTCCGCCTCCAGCACTGTGAGCCCCCGTCTCGGCCCCGATGCCTCAGGACCATGGACAGTCTCCCGCAGCCGGGCTACGATCGACATGTCAATTTGGGGGGACACCCCGGCCCGCACGACCATGGGTTCGCCCGCTGTGAGAGCTTCCGCGTCCTTCTCTACATGGTCGAGGAGTTCGAGGAACTGAGAGACCCTGGGAAAAACCGTCTCCCCGAACGCTGTCAGCGCCGTACCTTGTGACGACCGGTGGAAGAGGTCCGCGCCGAAATACGTCTCGAGTTTAGCGATGGAGCGGGACAGTGCCCGGGGCGTGAGACCGAGCCGACGTGCGGCAGCGCTGAAAGATCCGGCAGCCACAATGGTATCAACATAGTGCAGCGCCTCGAGCGTCAAACGTCCGGTCATATCTCAGCACGATAATGTGGAAAATAGTCTGGAGAAAGCCCCCTCATTACCGTTCGCAATGGCGGGCATTCAGCTGGGAAATAGCAGATCTTTCTTCTACTCACCGGTCACTCCGACTTCAGCGATGCCGCCATGAGAACATCAGCGAGCATTTCCAGGTATACGGCGTTCCTGGACTCGGGATTCCAGATGAACTCGTAGAACATCTCCACGAAAGTCCCGTCCTCCCGCGCGATACGTCTGGTGGGAAAACCCCGTACATTACGTTCCGGCAACAGAACCGACCCCATCCCCTTGTCAGCCCATCCCAGCAGGGTGCTGCAGTTCGTCACCTCCACGTCTGACAGGACCAGGTCATACCCTTCTTCCCGGAACATTCCTTCGGTCATCCGGGTAATACCGCATCCGTGGCGTGACAGGATAAGTTCCCGCTCGGAAAGCTGCTTCACCGTCACAGGGGTTCCGGTGTCGCCGTCTAGTGATGTCGGGTCGTCTTTCGGTTCAACAAGTACAAGATAGTCGGAGTCGATCAGCCGGTGGCTGTAGGTGGGCAGTACACCCAGCGCAGGGATGATCAGCATATCGAGACTGCCGATCCTCAGATGTTCCTCCAATGGATCGAGTTCGGCCTCAAGAAGAGTGAGGTCGCGTCCGGAGACCAGGGCATCGGGGCCGTGCACGGCATCCCTGAGTTGCGCCACGATTCTCTTGTCGATTTGTGGTGACGTGCCCACCCGGACCGTCCCAGAGCCGCTCAACGTGAGCGACTCCGCCTCTGTCTCCATACTCGCCAACAGCGAGATGGCCTGCGAGATCTTCGGGAGGATCGTCTCACCGAAGGTGGTCGGCCTGGTCCCCCTGGGCGTCCTCAGAAACAACTTGGCTCCGAGATGTTCTTCGAGCTTGGCGATAGCCGTCGACAGCGCCGGCTGGGTCACACCGAACCGACGTGCCGCTGCGCTGAACGAACCGATATGTGTGACGGCATCCGCGTACCTCAGCGCTTCAAGCGTCATTCGACCAGTCATAATGAGACCAGCGTAGGTTGCTTACTCCGAGGACCCCAGGCCGCCATAAGCACCTCATATACCCTATAACAGCAGCACTCACCCCCGACGCCCGACACCACGAGCCGGGGAGAACCTTGGTTCCAGCAAGGCTCAGATCGCGTATTCGAAGACGATGAGCATCTCGCCGGACACCCAGAAGCCGAGCACACACCACAACACCGCACCCGCACCGAGTGCCACGCCCGCCATGACGGTCGTTTGCGATCGCGTCGCAGTCCTCCACATGCGCACCAGCTCTACCACCAGGGGAAGTGCGAGCAGAAGCACCGGCACCAGCAGGAGTCGCGGACGGGAATGCATGATCCCGTCAGAGCCCAGGACGATGCCGGCCAGAATGATCGCGGGCAGCCACACCTGCCACGGGATACGTCCGGACCACAGAATCCAGACCGACACTGCGCACAGCAGGGCCACCAGGATCATCGACCAACTGGAGATCGTGTACCCGGTCAGTTCACCGGGAAAGTTTCCCGCCACCCACCGCAGTGTCGCCGCACCCAGGTCGACCCCGGAGTGCCAGCCCCGTTCTTGTGCGGCGAAGTACCCGCCGATGTCCGCGACCTTGCTGTCGGCCCACGCCAGATAGGTCACGATGCCGAGGGACCCGATCACCGGAGCGGCCACTGCTGTCGCAGGAAACTCCCCCATCAGCCGTTCCTGAGGTGTGCGACGGTTCCGCCACCACCGCCACAGTTCCGCGACAGCAGCCACGCACAGGGTGAGAATAAGTGCCGTGGCGGTCAGACGGGTCGCACCGGCGACCATGGTCAGGACGCCGGCCAGGAGGAAACGGCGTCGCAGCAGAAAGTACAGTGCCCACACCGTCACGGCGGTGAACAGGCTCTCCGAGTAAGGCATCCAGTAGACGATCCCCATCGGTGCCCCGACCGCCAGTACCGTCGCCACCACTGACAGCACGACCAGCGTCCTGCGGTCGGGCAGACCACCACCTTCCGTCCCCCGTCGACGCCACAACTCCACCGCCAGCATGGACACTCCCCAGGCCAGGACCACCGTCGCAACGGTGGACACCATCAGCGACGCAATATAGGTGGCATCGGCCACGTCCAGCACGGCCATTGGCGCCGCGACAATCCGTACCAGCACCGGATATCCGGGGAAGAAGGCCACAGACTCCCACTGGACGGGATCAGTCTGGTCAGGAGACATCACGAAACCTGAGTAGCCGTACTCCGAGATCATCGTCATCCAGTGCGCATCCCACTGCATCAGGACCTCACGGAGACTGTGCCCCTCGCGTCCACCCCAGACCGCCATCACGATGAACTGCACGACTCCGGTCGCCACGGTCACCACGGCCGCGACCACCGCCGTGGTCAACGGGACGTGTGCCCCTGTCGCACGGGGCGTGCGGGGACCTGCGGACAGTGAAGTGTTCACGGTCGACCAGCGTACCGTCCCACCCCGGACGTAGCCCCGGTCACACTTCCCCTTTCACTCCGTGACAGTCACCGTGTTACAGTGGTCGCCATGCATAACTCGCGCGCGCAGCTCCTCCTTCTCTGCCGCGGCGGGGTCAGGTTCTGAAAAACCGACCGGCTCCCCGTCGCGGAGTTGAGTCGTG
The DNA here is from genome assembly GCF_001942345.1 of Corynebacterium sp. CNJ-954. Lineage (GTDB taxonomy): Bacteria > Actinomycetota > Actinomycetes > Mycobacteriales > Mycobacteriaceae > Corynebacterium. Next base: position 66,637 of record NZ_MKKI01000022.1, on the reverse strand, counting down.
CCGGTCGGTGATGACCATTTTTCTTCCCACCGATCCAAGGAGCACCACCTTGACCCCCTCCGATTCTTTCATCGCAGCACCTGCCCGCATCTCTACTCCGGCCGGTGAGATCCCCGAGGGACAGAAGAGCTGGAACAAGCAGCGCCCTTCCCGGATGCCGGTACACCGTTACCAGCCGCACTTCACCGAGGTCGAGCGTTTCCAGCTGCCGGACCGCACGTGGCCGGACAAGGTCATCGACGTCGCACCGCAGTGGTGCGCCGTCGACCTGCGCGACGGTAACCAGGCTCTGATCGACCCGATGAGCCCGGAGCGTAAACGGCGTATGTTCGACCTGCTGATCCGCATGGGCTACAAGGAGATCGAGGTCGGCTTCCCGTCCGCCTCCCAGACCGACTTCGACTTCGTCCGCGAGATCATCGAGAACGACATGATCCCTGAGGACGTCACCATCCAGGTCCTGGTCCAGGCCCGCGAGCACCTGATCCGTCGGACCTTCGAGGCCTGTGAAGGCGCGAAGAACGTGATCGTGCACTTCTACAACTCCACGTCGATCCTGCAGCGCCGGGTCGTGTTCCGTAAGGACAAGGCCGCCATCAAGAAGCTGGCGACCGATGCAGCGGAGCTGATCAAGGACGTCGCCAAGGACTACCCCGACACCACCTGGCGCTGGCAGTACTCACCGGAGTCCTACACCGGCACCGAGGTGGAGTACGCCAAGGAGGTCTGTGACGCGGTCATCGACATCATGGAACCGACGCCGGACAACCCGATCATCATCAACCTGCCGTCCACCGTGGAGATGATCACCCCTAACGTCTACGCCGACGGTATCGAGTGGATGAGCCGGAACATCTCCCGTCGTGACTCGGTGATTCTGTCCCTGCATCCGCACAACGACCGCGGCACCGGTGTCGCCACCGCGGAACTGGGCTACATGGCCGGAGCAGACCGGATCGAGGGGTGCCTGTTCGGCAACGGTGAGCGTACCGGCAATGTCGACCTGGTGACCCTGGGCCTGAACATGTTCACCCAGGGTGTCGACCCGCAGATCGACTTCTCCGACATCGACGAGATCCGCCGCACAGTCGAGTACTGCAACCAGCTGGTGGTCCCCGAGCGCCAGCCCTACGGCGGCGACCTGGTCTTCACCGCATTCTCCGGGTCGCACCAGGACGCCATCAACAAGGGCATCGACGCCCTGGCGGAGATCGTCGCTCCCGGGCACCACGCCAACGAGATCTCGGAGGAGGAGTTCCGCAAGATCCAGTGGGAGGTGCCCTACCTGCCGATCGACCCGAAGGACATCGGGCGCAGCTACGAGGCCGTCATCCGCGTGAACTCACAGTCCGGCAAGGGCGGGGTGGCCTACATCATGAAGACCGACCACGGCATCGACATGCCCCGCCCGATGCAGGTCGAGTTCTCCGGAGTCGTCCAGGCCGTCACCGAGGCGGAAGGTGGCGAGGTGAACTCCAAGGCGATGTGGGACATCTTCACCGGTGAGTACCTGGAGCGGACCGCCCCGCTGGAGCAGATCTCCGTCACGGTCGACGGCCCGCAGTCCGAAGGCTCCGAGACCAAGGTCACCGCCGAAGTCGAGTGGGAGGGTTCCGCCCGGACCATCCAGGGTCGCGGCAACGGCCCGATCGCCGCATACTGCAATGCCCTGGAGTCGTTGGGTGTCGACGTGGAGGTGCAGGAGTACTTCCAGCACGCCCGCACCGCCGGTGACGACGCCGAGGCCGCCGCCTACGTCCTCGCGGAGATCGACGGGCAGCAGGTGTGGGGTGTCGGTATCGCCGGCTCGATCACCTACGCGTCCCTGAAGGCGATCACCTCCGGTGTCAACCGTGCCCACGCCAAGGAGCCGGTCGCCCAGAGTGTCCCCGGCGGGATCTGAGCCCGTGTGACAGCAGTTGGCCGGACCTCGGCCACTGTGCCAGAGTGAACGTCGGACACCTCCGGTGTCCGGCGTTTTTCGCATGACGCCGCCTGCCGTTCACTCTTCTCTCCGAGGTGCCCCGTGCGTACCGAACAACAGACCCTGCGCGTGTCGCTGGTCTCGATCCTCGTCCTGTCCTGTCTCGGCATCGGCTTCGGCCTGGTGTCCGGCTCCGCAGCCATCATGTTCGACGGTGTCTTCTCCCTCGTCGACGCCGTCATGTCGGTGGTGTCCATCATCCTCGCCGGGCTTATCGCCACCTCTACCGCACGCGGTCTCCCCCGTCGCTTCAGTATGGGGTTCTGGCACTTCGAACCGCTCGTCCTGTGCCTGAATGCTCTGGTGATGATGTCGGTCGCCGGTTATGCACTCCTTCAGGCAGTTACCGCGGTGCTGGACGGCGGCCGCGAGGTGGAGTTCGGTCCCGCGGTGATCTACACGGTCGTTGTTCTGGTCCTGGCCTGTGGAACCGCCGTCGCCGAGCACCGTGCCAACAGGACGATCAACTCCGCCCTCGTCGCCATGGACGTCAAGGGCTGGATCATGGGGGCCGGGGTGACCGGCGCGCTGCTGGTCGCATTCGTCATCGGCATGATCATCGACGGAACGTCCTACGGGCACCTGATGCCGTACGTCGACCCAGTCGTGCTGATCATCGTGGCCATTGTGCTGATTCCGGTCCCGCTGCGCACCCTCACCCGCGCGCTCTCGGAGATCGCACTGGTCACTCCACCGGAACTGCATGCGCAGGGACGCGCGGTCGCCGACCGGGTCGTCGCGGACGAGGGGTTCCTCAGTGCTGAGGTCTATGCTGCGCAGGTCGGACGGTCCCGCCAGGTGGAGATCGCCTTCCATGTCTCTCCCGACACTCCGCCACGCCCACTGACCGAATGGCACGGCATCCGTCAGGTCGTCGCCGCGGAACTCGGAGGGGCTGACCCCAACAACTGGATCACCGTGTGGTTCACCACCGACAGCCCCGAAGTTCGGGAGCCTTAGCACCCACGGCGTGGCGGAACGTATGATGTCCTCCATGACTTCCCCCGGTTCCGGCCCCGACGCCGCTGACGGCGCCCCGCGAAGCGGGCAGGGTCGTTCCCGACGCCGCCGCCGTCAGGTTCACCGCCGCTCCGCACCCCCGTCGGCCCAGATCATCGAGCAGGCTGAGCAGGCCGAGCAGGGCAACAGTACCGGTGCTGCCGGTACCCCCGCTGGTGCCGACAGCACCCTCCCCCCGAAGACCTCGCACCGCCATCTTCCGAAGACTTTCCACGGCACGCTGCCGAGTGCGGAAGAGGCGCCTTTCGTCGAGATCACCGTTGCGGCCTCGGGGATCCACCCCAGCACCTCGCGGCTCGTCGCGTTCTCTGCGACCCTGCACACCGCCGACGGTGAGCGTGCCGTCTTCAGTGGAAACCGTCCCGCCTCCGCGCAGGCCGGCTCCACCATGGCTGCAGGCTCCCCCGCCGGCGGTGACGAGCCAGCCGTGGAAACGACCCCGGTCACCGGGATCGTGCAGCAGATCAACCCCGGCGAGGACCCCGGCCCGTGGCACCTGCACGGATACACCGAGGCTGACCTCGGACAGGCGCCCGGATTCGCCACCGTGGCCCCGTTGTTGTTCGACCTCATCGACGGACGGACCCTGATCTGCCATAACACCACCTTGACCTGGGGTTTCATCCAGTTCGAGTATCGGCGCGCACAGCGCGCCGCCAACCGGGGCGCCCAGCGGAACAACCCGCGTGGGCGGCGTCGTAACCAGCGCCGGCCGAAGAAGGTCGCCGTCCCCACGCCGGCACGCATCGTCGACACCCTGGCGTCGTCGAAACGCGCCGGTGTGCCGGTGGCGGACCCCCGTTTACGGAGCATCGCAGCCCACTACGCCGAGGCCCACGGTCTTGTCCTTCCCTCCGACGCCCTACCGGGGCTGGGTCAGGTGGCGAGTCTGGAACGCGCCGACACCCTCGCCGACGACCTGTTGCTCGCCGACAACCGTATTCTCTTTCCGCTCTACAGCACCCAGCGGTATCTGGCGGCGGACACGGCCGACAATACCCCCGGTGGCTTGTCGGTCGCCGACCCGTCGGTGCTCACCGCCGACCGCTTCGGCCTGCAGCGCAGTGCAGTCCGGGTGGACGCCACGACATCGCCACGCCCCTTCGGTAATCCCGGCACGCCCGACGGACCGAACCTGGTCCAGGGCATGGAGTTCGTCGTCAGCCCGGATGTCGGTGTTGACCCCGACGTCCTGATCAGCTCCGCGACCCGCGCAGGCCTGGTCTACAGCGAGAAACTCAACCGGACCTCCAGCCTGGTGGTCTGCAACCGCAGTCATGAACTGCGCGGCAAGGCGATGCACGGGGAGCGCAAGAACATCCCGCTGTTCACGGACGACGAGTTCCTCGCGGCACTGGAGGACGTCTCCGACGGCTCCACGGAGATAGCGGTGCCGGACGCCCGGCCTGCGACCCCCAGGATTCCTGCACCCCAGCGGGGAAAGAACCGCAACCAGGGCAGGAACCAGGGCCGTGGTCAGGGCCGCGGTCAGAACCGCAGCCGCAACCAGTCCCGCGGCGGGCGCGGTCGTGGCGGGCAAGGCGGGCAAGCCGGCCAGGGTGGTCAGGGGAAACAGCCCGGCCACGGTGACCAGAGCGAAAAGAATGACACGTCGAAGGAGACGTCCTCCGCCACCAGGAACAGTGGCGGGACGGGAGCGGGACGCTCCTCGTCCAACCGTCGGCGGCGCCGGCGAGGTTCAGGACGCTCCGGCGGCGGAAACCAGAACCGGCAGAAACAGAACCAGACTCAAAATCAGACTCAGAATCAGAAACGAGGGTGATCGAAGCAATGGGTGTGTTGACCTCACTTGCTGTCCGTGCCGCGGACCTCGCGACCTGGGCGTCGAAGAAGACGGGCCGTGGTTCCGGCGGCATGATCGGCGGGCTCATCGCCAACATGATTGACCCCAAGCTCATGGAGCAGCTCGGCGACGGCCGCCCCTGCACCATCGTCACCGGGACGAACGGCAAGTCCACGACCACCCGCATGCTCGCCGAAGCAGTCCGCACGCTGGGCACCGTCGCCACCAACGACGGCGGCGACAACATGGACGCCGGGGTCATCTCTGCTCTGCTGGCTGGACGTGGCCGCGACCGTATCGTCCTGGAGGTCGACGAACTCCACGTTCCCGCCATCGCCGAGAAGCTCGACTGCGATGTGCTGGTCCTGCTCAACCTGTCCCGCGACCAGCTCGACCGCGTCGGCGAGATCAACAAGATCGAACGGGTTCTGCGGGAGTGCGTGGAGAAGCGTCCCGGGATGACCGTCATCGCCAACTGCGACGACGTCCAGGTCACCTCGGTGGCGTGGAACTGCCCGAACGTCGTGTGGGTCTCCGCCGGTGTCGGTTTCACCGGTGACTCCACGTCCTGCCCGCGCACCGGCGGTGCGGTGGTCCGAACCGAGAAGTCCGACGGCTCGCCGGACTGGTTCGCGGTGAAGCACCTGCCGGACGGCCGGGAGTTCCGTCGCCCGACCCCCACCTGGACCGTCACCTCCGAGGGACTGACCACCCCGGATGCGGAACTGATGCCGATGTCACTGAAGCTGCCGGGCAACGCCAACCGCGGCAATGCCGCCCAGGCCATCGCCGCAGCCGTCGCACTGGGAGTGGACGAGACGACGGCTCTCGCCGCCGCCGAACGTGTCGACGATGTCGCCGGCCGGTACTCCACCGTCAACCTCGAGGGGCGCGAGATCCACCTGCTCCTCGCGAAGAACCCCGCGGGATGGCAGGAGGCCCTGTCCATGGTCGACCGTTCGGCGGACGGCCTGGTCATCGCGGTCAATGGCCAGGTCGCCGACGGTCAGGACCTGTCCTGGCTGTGGGACGTGAAGTTCGAGAACTTCGAGGACATCAAGGTCGTCGCCGCCGGTGAACGGTCTGCCGACCTGGCTGTCCGGTTGGGCTACGCCGGTGTGGAACACCAGACCGTCACCGACACCGTCGCCGCGGTGCGCGCCTGCCCGCCCGGTCGGGTGGAGGTCCTGGCCAATTACACCGCTTTCCGAGACCTGCGTAAGGACCTGCAGAAGGAGATCTCCCAGTGAATGCTGCCCGTGAAGCGACCCTGAATATCGGCCTCGTCCTGCCCGACGTCCTGGGCACCTACGGCGACGACGGTAACGCGCTGGTCCTGCGTCAACGTGCCCGGATGCGCGGTATCAGCGCCGAGATCCACCCCATCACCCTCGGCGACGGTGTTCCGGAGACCCTGGACATCTACACTGTCGGCGGTGGCGAGGACGTCGCCCAGATCCTCGCCGCCGACCATCTGATCGCCGACGGCGCGATGGCGCGCGCGGTCCAGGCTGGCCGACCTGTCCTCGCGATCTGCGCCGGTCTGCAGGTCTTCGGCACCTCCTTCCGTGCCTCGGACCGGATGGTCGACGGTCTCGGACTCCTCGACGTCACCACATCCTCCCTGCAGACCCGCATGATCGGCGAAGTGCGGTCCAACCCTGACCTGAAGGGGTTCGGGCTGACCGCCGGTTCGCTCGGCGCGGCAGGGGTGTTGACCGAGCCGTTGACCGGCTTCGCGAACCACCAGGGGGCGACGCTGCTGGGCCCGGACGCCTCCCCGCTGGGGTACGTCACCGAAGGGGTGGGCAACACCGACGCCCACGGTGCACTGTCCGGCGGACTGGGCCATGACCGTGCGGGCAAGGAAGTGTACTTCGAGGGTGCGGTGCAGGGCTCGATCGTGGCGACCTACATGCACGGCCCGGTGCTCGCCCGGAACCCACAGCTGGCTGATCTGCTGCTCGCCTCCGCGATGGACACGACACTCGCCGAGCTGCCCCCACTGACCGGTGCTTTCGCCACCCAGCTCGACGACGAGGTCGCCCGGCTGAGGTCGGAGCGCCTGAAGGCCTGATCGCCGGGAGGTTCACGCCCCGTGTGACGGCTCAGATGACATGGCAGGTCACAGTTTTTCCACGAGCGCCTGGTACACGTCGTCGGCAATGTCGAGAACCTGCGCCGGAGGTCGTCGCCGTCCGGGCAGGGCCATCCCGTAATCCTCCTCGAGGTGGCGCAGTTGGGCGCCGAGTCGCTCCGTGTAACCCGCCACCGCAGACTCCGGACGGACGGCCAGCAGGAACATCCCGACGGAAGGGCTGTCGCTCCCGGCGTCGAACCCGGCGGCATCGGTGGACCACCGGGCACCGGCGAATGCGGCGAGGGCCTCGACCATCAGTCCGATGTTCGTCATCTTCTGCCCGCCCGCCGGGCGGAGAGAGCCGGCGAGTGCGTCGGCGGCATCGTTGGTCGGACGGCCGTCACGGTCGACGGCCCATGTCGACGGAATCTCCCGTCCTTCGTCGGCGTGACGTCGGACGGTGACATACGCGGCTGCGCTGATGCCCTGGTCTATCACCAGCGGTGACGGATCGGCCGGCGCCGCGAACGACATCGGGTTCGTGCCGAGGACTGCGGTGACGGTACCGTCCGGAGCGACGAGCGCCGGAGAGTTCGCGACCGCGAGGGACATGAGACCGTGGTCTGTCAGCACTGTCGTGTAGTACGCGAGTTCACCACAGGTAAACGAGTTGTGCAGACGCAGCACCGCAATACCCTGGTCACCTGCGGCTTCGAGCAGTGCGGGGAGTGCGGTGTCGAACGCCCCCTGCGCCGTACCTTCGACGGCGTCGACGCTGACGACCGCTCCAGACCGGGAGACCGAGGGAACCGCCGTGCCGTTGAGAGCGCCCCGCCGGAGGGCGGTGAGGTAGTCCAGGAGGTGCAGGACGCCCACCTCCGCGCGTCCGCGGATCTCGGCGGCGACGGTGGCCCGGGCGAGACTGCCTGCGGTCAGGGCATTCGCGCCGGCCCGTCGGAGAACGTCCCGGCACTGTGATTCGAGGGTGTCCGGAGAGACCTCCACAGGGACAACCTGCCTTTCCTAGGTGATATGTGATCACGAAACTATCGGCCCACACGGCCCGGCACAAGAGCGGGTCGCCCAGAGGGCAGAGCCCTCCGCCGCCCTCGGTATAGTGAACCGCATGGCACTCAGCCGACTGCAGACCACTGACCGCGTAGGCGACCTGGCCTATGAGGCGATCCATACTGCAATCGTCAACGGAAGCTACGAAGCAGGCCGACGGCTGCAGATCCGGGACCTCGCTGAAGAACTCGGCATCAGCGTGATGCCGGTGCGCGAAGCCATCAAGCGGCTCGAGGAGGTCGGACTCGTCGAGACCCGTCCCCGTCGTGGTGCCGTCGTCAAGGCATTCTCCCCTGAGGAACTGCTGGACATCTACGAGGTCCGCCGGGTTCTCGAGGTCCGGGCCACCGAGACGGGCATCACCGCGCTGGAGCCCGGTGATCTTCAGACCCTGGAGACCCTGTACGACAGGATGCACAGCGCCCTGGAACGCGGTGACGTCATCGACTACCTCTCCCTCGACGAGGACCTACTGGGAACGGTGTACGGCGCGTCCGGCAACAGGGTGCTGGACGAGACGATCCGGAGCTTGTGGGCCCGGTGCCGTCACTTCAAGATCGTGGGCGCACGGGATGAGCTGGAATCCGGTTCCGCCACAGAGCTCCTCACCCACCAGCGCCATCTCATCGATGCCGCACAGGCCGGGGATGTGTCGACGGCAGTGGGGATCACCGACGCCTCCCTGAACTCGGCCATAGCCGCATCCGTGATGCGTTGAGCTGACGGGGCCGCAACCATGCGGCAGGATCAGCAGAATTCCCACTTGTGTGATCACAAATCACATATTACTGTGGTTTCCACAACAGTAATACAGCCACTGTTGACTGGGACACCTACGGGGCCCCGCGCTCATCCACTCCAATCCCGGCGAATCCGGCGGCCGGTCCCGACCTCCCGCCACGCCCCACTTCGCGAAGGAGTCCACCGTGAAGGACGCAATCATCATCGGAGGAGGCTTGTCCGGCCTCTCCGCCGCCTGGCGGCTACGCCACTGGGACACCCTCATCCTCGAGTCCGAGCACCGCACAGGCGGACGCATCCGGTCAGAAAAACGCGGGCCGTACTTCCTCAACTGGGGTGGGCACGTCTTCAGCGGGGCAGGCACGTCCACCGATGATCTCTTCCATGAGACAGGCACGGCCGTGATGGACGTCCCCGGCACCCTGGCCGGCGTCCACATGAACGGAAAACTCCTGATCAACGGGCCTGCGCAGACGTACCCCCTCCGCGTCCCCGTACCTTTCAGCGACCGCGTCCAGATGCTCACCCACGGCGCAAAGGTCAGCCTCGACGTCCTGCGCTACGCACAGGCCGTCCGACGTCGTCCCGGGGAGAGCGGCGAGACCCGCCAGCAGCGGATCTACGACTTCGAGAACGACCGCACCTTCGCCGAGTACCTCGGTGACGTCCCCGAGAACGTCGACGCCCTGTTCCGCCCCACCGTCACCCGCTCCGCCGGAGACCCGGACCAGATCTCCGCCGGCGCCGGGATCGGCTACTTCAGCCTGGTGTGGAACATCGGTCAGGGGCTGAGCAAGAGCATCGTCGGTGGTCCGTCGACACTGACCGAGACCATCGCCGCCTCACAACGGGACCGTATCGAGACCGGAGCGGAGGTGCAGGAGCTCACCCAGCACTCTGACCACGTCACCGTGCGTTACATCAAGGACGGCCAGGAACACGAGGTTTCGGCCCGCACCGCGGTGATGGCCACTCCTGCGCCGATCTCCCGGCGCATCGGTGTGGACCTCCGACCAGAGCTGCGGGACGCGCTCGGAAAGGTCCAGTACGGCTCGTACGTCAGTGCGGCGTTCCTGACCAAGGAGACCACGCCGCAGGAATGGGACGGTGCCTACGGAATCGCCACCCCGAAACGCTCCTTCAACATCGTGTTGAACATGGGCAACCTGGTCAACGGTACCGGCGGCGCCCGGCGTCCGGGTGGCAGCATCATGGTCTTCTCCCCTGCCAGCCTCGCCGACAACCTGATCGACAAGACCGACGACGAGATCGCGGCGATCTACCACCGCGACCTCAATGAGGTGCTGCCCGGCTTCGCGGACATTGTCGAGGAGACCCACGTGCAGCGGTGGAAGCTCGGTGCACCCTACTGCTTCCCAGGTCGCGCCAAGATCCAGGAAGAGCTCATGAAACCCGAGGAGCGGGTCTTCCTCGCCGGTGACTACCTCGGTTCGCTCTACACCGAAACCGCCATCACCTCAGCATTCACCGCAGCCCAGCGCGCGGCGAGCCTGCTGGCCACTGAATCCCAGCAGGGTCTGACCGTCGCCCACTGACGCCTGCCACCCCGCACCTTCAACAACACCACCAGCAAGGAGAGAACACCCATGACATCTGCGACAGTCACCGACCTCCGCGGGATCCTGACCGCGCTCGCCACCCCTTTCGACGCTGACGAGAACATCGACACCGCCGTGCTCAAGCAGCTCGTCGACCGCTCCGTCGACAACGGTGTCGACGGCGTCGTCGTCGGCGGGTCCACCGCCGAGGTCGCCGCTCTCAGCGCCGACGAACGCCTCCAGCTCGTCGAGAACGTCATCGAGTACACCGCAGGACGCGTTCCGGTGGTCGCCCAGACCGGTGCCACCTCCACCGCGGAGGCCATCCGCCACTCACGCGCCGCCCAGTCCGCCGGTGCCGACGTCCTCATGCTCGTCACCCCCTACTACGAGCCGTTGAGCCTGGACGAGACCCTCACCTACATCCGCGAGGTGTCCTCCTCCGTCGACCTTCCGGTGATGCTCTACAACATCCCCGACGCCACCGGCGTCAACCTCGACGCCGACACCGCCGGCAGCCTCGCCGAGGAGATCGACAACATCCGTTACATCAAGGACTCCGGCGCCGACTGGGAGCAGGCGCTGCGCCTGATCCACCACCACAGCGACAAGCTCGGGACCTTCATCGGCTGGGACCCCTACCTCTACAGCGCCCTGGCAGAAGGTGCCGCCGGAGCCGTCGCCGGAGCAGCGAACGTCGTCCCCTCCGAACTGGTCTCCGTCAGCCGGCTGATCGCCGACGACAAACTCGTCGAGGCCCGTACGGAATGGAACCGGGTCTACCCCGCCATCGACGCGATGATCTCCGAGAACTTCATCGCCGCCGTCAAGGCCGGTCTGCGCCACAACGGCATCTCCGCCGGTGTGCCCCGCCGCCCGGTCGCCGACGTCCCCGCGGACGCCACCGACCGCATCACCGCCGCACTGGATGCACTGCAGCGCTGACCACCTGCCCCTCCCTGTCTGAAAGGACCACCGCAGTGAGCAACCACACCTTCACCGTCCGACGTCCCGAATCGGGTGCCGCCCTGATCACCGAGGGGGACCTGCCCCCGCTGCAGCACTACATCGACGGCGCCTTCACCAACGGCACCGGTGACACGACCGTCACCCTGGTCAACCCCGCCGACGGCAGTACGATCGCCGACGTCCCCCGTGGCAGTGCCGACGACGTCGACACCGCCGTCGCCGCCGCCGTCGCCGCCTTCGACACCTGGCGTGACACCACACCCAAGGACCGCGCCGACCTGCTGCTCGCCATCGCCGACCGTATCGAGGCCAACGCCGACGTCCTCGGCCGTCTCGAGGCCGCCGACGCCGGTAAGCCCCGCATGGTCGCCGACGACGACGTCTCCGGCACCGCAGACATCTTCCGCTTCTCCGCCGGTGCGGCCCGCGCCTTCACCGAACAGGGCGCCGGAGACTACGTCGCCGACCACACGTCGATGATCCTCCGCGAACCGCTCGGGGTGATCGGGGCGATCGTGCCGTGGAACTACCCGCTGCTCATGGCTGCGTGGAAGATCGCGCCGATCCTGGCCGCAGGCAACACCCTGGTGCTCAAGCCCTCCGAGCAGACGCCGTTGAGCATGCTGAAGTTCATGGAGATCATCGGTGACCTGCTCCCCGCTGGCGTGATGAACGTGGTCACCGGACGGGGTTCCGTGGTGGGCGCCCGCCTGTCCGGGCACCCCGACATCGCCATGGTCGCACTGACCGGCAGCGTGAAAAGCGGAAAGACCGTCGCCGAATCTGCCAGCGACTCCCTGAAGCGGGTCCACCTGGAACTCGGCGGCAAGGCCCCCGTGGTCATCTTCGAGGATGCTGACCTGCAGCAGGCAGCCGAATCACTGCGTGAGGCCGGCTACTGGAACTCCGGACAGGAATGCGGGGCAGGCACCCGCGTCCTGGTCCACGAGTCGGTCGCCGAGAAGTTCACTGAACTGCTCGTCGAGCAGGTGGCGAGCCTGGTGGTGGGCGATCCCGCCGCCGGTGAGGACGTGGAGATCGGTCCGCTGGTCTCCGAGGACCACTTCACCCGCGTGACGTCCTTCATCGACCGCGCACTCGCCGACGGTGCTTCCGCAGCCATCGGCGGCGGCGCCCTGGACGGTGAGGGATACTACGTCGCGCCCACCGTCCTGACCGGTGTCCAGCCCGGAACCGAGGCAGCCTCCGAGGAGATCTTCGGCCCGGTGGTCACCGTCGAGACCTTCACCACCGAGAAGGAGGCCGTCGACCGCGCCAACGAGGTCCCCTACGGTCTCGCGGCTTCGGTGTTCACCACGGATGCCGCGCGCTCCCTGTCGGTACCCCGCCGGATCGACGCCGGCACCGTCTGGGTCAACTGCCACCTCGTACTGGCCAACGATGTTCCGTGGGGCGGCTTCAAGGGCTCCGGGTACGGCCGTGACCTGTCGCTGTACGCGCTGCAGGACTACTCCCGCACCAAACACGTGCAGATCAACCACGAACGGCGCTAGGCGATCGCCGGCGGGACGTCCGCGTCACCTGAGCTGACGGCATCCTTGGAGAGCCTCCCGGTGAGGAAACCACGCCGCAGCGGGCTGTAGGGGACGACGTCGACACCCAGTTCCTCGCACGTTGGTACGACCGTATCCTCGTCGTCTCGCGACCAGACACTCCGTTCGGACTGCAGTGCTGCGATCGGATGGATCGCATGGGCCGGTGTGGCTCCTGCTCGGCGGTTCGCCGTAGACGCCCACGGGTGTCGAGCAGCATGATACCGGTGTCGACGGCCTCATTGAGGGATGCCCAGGCATCGGCGTCACGGCCGACGCCGTCTTGTACCGCGTCAAGATCCCCGAAGCCGGAACCGGCCCGTCGCTTCCCCGAGATGATCCTTCACTGACCATCGTGCCGTGGGCGTATCCGGGTTATTCCGCCGCCACGGTGCTTTCCCGCGGCGGAACCGGTGTCGTATCCCTCGACTGTCGTTCGTCGTCATCCTCGGTGTTCCTCCTGCGTTACTTCCGGTCTCTCCGGTCATCCACGATTCTGCCTGTGCTCTGTGACCGTGACGTCCCGGACACATGGGACCACGGTTGACGTCTCCTGCCAGTCGTCTGAGCTGATCGGGCGACGGGGCGAATACACCGGGAGCCGGTGTCAACGCTCATCCTGCAGTATCCGCGCGATCACGGTCTGACCACGGTTCGCAGCATGGTCAAGGGCCGTCCTGCCCTCCGCATCGGCGATCCCGCTGTCCGCACCCGCATCGAGCAGCGTTCGGACGATCCTCTGGTACCGCGCACTGCCGTCGCCGTAGACCACGGCCTCCAGCAGCGCAGTCCAGCCGGGGGTGTTCACATGGTCAAGGTCGACGTCGGTCGACACGACCCACTCCACGTAGTCAGCGTGTCCACGTTCGGACGCCGGGATCGGTGACAGTCCCCCGAACCGGTTCGTCAACGTCAGGTCGGCCCCGGCGTCCAGGAGGAGCCGCCCCATTTGTACTGACCCGGTGACACCCGTGACGAGCCAGGGCGTATCGTCCCGGTCATCGACGGCGTTCGGATCCGCTCCCGCCCGGACCAGCAGGCGCGCGACATCCAGGTGGTCGGCAGCAGCCGCGACGAGCAGCGGTGTCTGTTGTCGCCGGTTCCGTTCCTCCAGTCCCGCACCGTGCCTGAGCGCGACAGCTGCGGCATCGGCGTCGCCGCGCCCGGCGGCGTCACCGAGTTCGCCCTGGGCGGGGGGAACTGCCCTCTCCGCATCTTCGAGAAGTCGCACCTGCGATGACAGACCTGCACCGCGGGCGAGCTCCAGGGGCGTCCGGCCGTCGGACCGCACGGGAAGCCCGGTATCTGCACCTGCGGCGACAAGGAGGCGTGCCGCGTCGATGTAGTCCTGCACGCTCCCGCGACGCTCCCCGCCCGCCTGCGGCGCAAACTCAAGGGCGGCGTGCAACGCGGTCCACCCGAGGTTGTTCACATGGTCGACGGAGACACCCGTCTGTAGGAGGATCCCCACGATGTCGGCGTGACCCCGCTCCGCTGCACGGGTGAGGGCAGTGTTCTGTGAGGTGTCGTCGATGGCGTTGACGTCGGCCCCACGACCGATCAGGAGTTCAACACGGTCCACGTCATCGCGCCAGGCCGCATCGATCAGCTCCGCGTCGAGGGTCGACTGCCCACCACCGGTACGTCCTGCTGCTGACGGTGCTGCTGCGGTGACCGACGTGGTGGTGGAAGTCTTCGTCGGCTCCGGGCTCCCGGCGCATCCCACGAGGACCGCCGGAGCGAGGATCAGGATCATCCCGTGCACTGTCCGGCCGTGCCGTCGATCATGCATTCGCGTCTCCTCCTCGTGACACCCCGGCGGGGTCTGTACGTACGTCGGTGTCCCTGTCACCACGTTAAGAGAGCCAGGCCACCGCCCACGTCCACGATGCGTCCATACTCTTGTCCATCAATCGGTGGACTCGACGGGCCCCTGCCGCCGGTGAGTTCAAAAACGGATGAGGCCGCGGCCCACGGCCGCCGCAATCGCCGCCTGCCTGCTGTCGACACCGAGTTTGGTGAAGATGCGGTGCAGGTGCGTCTTCACCGTCGCCTCACTGACCCTCATAGTCCTGGCGAGTTCACGGTTACCCATCCCCGTGGCAGCCAGGGAAATCACCTCGAGCTCACGCGGGGTGAGAGCTTCGTCCGGTCGACGCATCCTTTCCATCAGCTTCGCGGCCGCGGGACCACCGAGTGCGCCTCCTCCCCCGGCCGCGTCCCGGACCGCCCGGAAGAGTTCCGTCGGACCAATGTCCTTGACCAGGTAGCCGACAGCACCTGCCTCCACTGCCCGCACCACATCCGCATCCGCATCAAAAGCGGAGAACACGATGACCCGTGTCCCGTCGGAGACTCGGGTGATGTCCTTCGTCGCCTCAACGCCATCCGGCATCCCGGCACCGAGGTCCAGGTCCACCAGAGCGACATCGACCGGAGTATTCCCTACGAGCTGTGTCGCCGCAGACGCCGCACCGACCTCCCCCACCACCACGAAGTCGTCCTGGGTGGCGAGCAGTGCACCGAGACCATGCCGGACGACCGGGTGATCGTCCACCAGAAGGATACGTATCACGGTTGTGCCCCCGCCCCGGGCTCCAGGGGCACGACGGCTGACACGACGGTGCCCTCTCCCGGCGCCGACCACACCCGGAACTCTCCTCCGGCGTCCTCGATCCGCCACGCCATCGCCCGGAGCCCGTATCCGCGTGGCGAGTCTGAACCGCGCTCTGCGACGGCGTCGAAGCCCGCCCCCTCATCCGTGACCGACACAGAGGCGATTCCGTCGTTGATACGCAGATGCACAGAACGCGCCGAATCACCGGCATGTTTCACCGTGTTCCGGAGCGCCTCCTGTACGACCCGGAGCAGGGTTTGTTCAAGGGCGGGCGGCAGGTCACCGCACTCGCCCGACTGTACGAGATCAGCGTCATACTGCTGCACGAGCTCGACGAAAGGCGACGTCGTGGATGTCTCAGAGGCCGTCGAACCGTCAGCGACCGTCAGACCCTGGAGGACTTGACGTGTTTCCGACAACGCCTCCCGGAGAACCTGTCGGGCCTCGTCGACCGCAGGTCCCGCGGAATCACCACTCTGCACCGCCGTCTCGAGCAGAAGCAGGGCGCTCGCGGTACTCTGCACAGCCGTATCGTGAAGATCGCTGGCGACACGGTGCCGCTCCGCCAGCGCCCCTGCCTCACGTTCGGTGGCTGCAAGTTGAGCCTGCGTGGTGAGCAGTTCCCCGACCAACGCACGCTGTTCGTCCAGGGACCGGTTGAGCGCACGGTACGCGAACAGCATCACCACCCCACCCAGCAGGGGGCCCAGAACCAACCCCAGGTCCTGACCACGCGACATGATCAGCAGACCGGTACTGACCGCCACGACGATCACGACCGACACCACTAGGGCCACCGCCCCATGAAGCACGCGGTGCACAGCGAAGAACAATGCGAACGCACACCAGCCGTACGACGGCGCAGCGACGACCAACGGCACCCACAGAGCGGTCGCCGCAACCAGACCCGCCAGCTCACTACGACGCGCGTCACGGTAGGCGGCGATGACTGCCGCAAGATACGCAGCCGCCACCAAGACGGCGAGAACGACGACGCCGACACCGCGCACATCGATCGGGTGATTCTCGAAGTACCGGAAGGAACACACGACAAGCAGTAGACCGAGACCGATGTTGACGGTGACGTCGACGGCGTCGACCCTGCGTCCGATCACCGCGCGAGGTACAGAATTGCATTCATCCACCACCCCACCAGTATCCACGACAACCGACGATCAGGCCGTCAATCAAATGATTGACGGCACAGTAGCGCAGTCGCCGATGTGCGGCAGGTGCCGTCCGGCGACGATGGAGCAGGAACCACTGACCACCCCCGACACCCCTGGAGAGAACATGTTCACATCTACCCGCCGAGCCATCGTCACACTCGGAGCCGTCGCGGTCTCCGTTCTGGCTGTCGGCTGCTCGGCAGACGATGCTTCGTCCGACACCTCGGCGTCCTCGACCACAGACAACCCGCAGCCAGTCGCCGTAAACAGCGACAACACCGTGCACCCGGACCGGCTCAGTGCCTCGGCTGCCTCGACCGCGGCCGACGCCGCACTCGCATCGTGCGTGGCCGACGACCTCCCCTTCGTCTCTGTCTCCGTGGTGGACCGCAACGGCCAACTTCAGGCGTTCGTCCGCGGGGACAGTGCCGCCGAGCACACAATCGAAGCGTCCCGGCTCAAGGCATACACCGCTGCGGCGTTCGGTTCGGACACGAGCGAGCTCGTCGACCGGGCCGACGACAGCGACCTGCACCGGTTGCCGGACACGCTGTTCATGCCTGGTGGAGTGAGTGTGCAGGTGGACGGATCGTCCATCGCCGGTATCGGGGTCGGAGGCGCTCCGTCCGGCATGGACGACCAGTCATGCGCCGCAGCAGGGCTCAATGCGGTCAGGGATGCCCTGTGACCTGAGCCCGCGCACCGGATCGAGATGATCCGGTGCACGGGCTCAGGCGTTGTCCCCACGGGAGGCGGTCGACTACATCCGGCGCCACTCCCCGACCACGAAGGCCTGGGCGACAGGCCCGTCGTGCGACAGGCTCAGGTGCCAGACCGCATGCCCGTTGTCCGTGTTCCCCGGGGCGCCGCCACCGAAGTGACGGACCAGTGCCCCGTCCACCACGGACGCCAGCGGCTCGTGCAGGCGGATGAACGGTCGACCCCAGCGGTCTTTGACCACCTCGATCTGTGACCAGTCCATCCTCGCCCCGGGGATCTCGTCGCCGGCCTCGGCCGCGGTCCACGCCTTGTAGAACGCCTCCTTCGCCGCCCACCGGGCAGCGAGATGCTGTGCCTCGTTGCCACTGGTCTGCGCCTGCTTTGCGCAGGTGCGCCGTTCAGCCCCGGTGAAGGACGCGGCGAACCGCGACCCCGGCATGTCGAGCTGCTCGGCGAACGACGGGATGTCGACCACGTCGATGCCGACACCGATCACGAAGGAGGATCCGGTCACCGCAACAGACCGTCCTCACCGGCACGTGCCTCCGGATCGAGCAGCATCGCCGGCTCTGCGTCGTCGATCTCGACCCCGTCGGCGAAACGACGGTGCTCGATCTCCTCGAACAGGGCACGGTGGCCCAGCATCCCGGCCTCACGGCGACGCACACCGGCGCGCAGGCGTGCGGATGCGGTGGCGACCCACTTCTTCGCTGCGTCCTCACCGAGCTGGTTGGCGACAGCAACCCGGAATGCCTCCGGGTGCACCAGCGCCATCAGCGCGGACACGTGGCCGAAGCCGAGGGAGGTCAGCAGACCGGCCTTGATCGTCCGGTTGAGCTGCAACGGCTCGCGCAGCCAGACCAGGTTCGGTGCGGACGCCATCTCCGGGTCAACGCAGTCCAGCGAACGGTTCGCCGGGATCCGCGAGGTGCGGAACATGTCCCCCAGACCTGCTGTCTGGAACACTGCGGCACCACCCTTGGCGTGACCGGTGAGCGTCTTCTGGGAGACGACGTACATCGGGTTGCCCTCGGTGCGGCCCATGGCCCTCGCCAGGCGGGTATGCAGGCGGGACTCGTTCGGGTCGTTGGCGTTGGTCGAGGTGTCGTGCTTGGACACCACGGAGATGTCGTCGGCGCTGACACCGAGCTTGGCAAGCTCCTTCGACAGCTTCGATCCCTGGCCACCACGTCCGGCGGCCAGCGCGCCCATGCCCGGGGCCGGGATGGAGGTGTGCGCGCCGTCGGCGAAGGACGCCGCGTAGCCGACGACGGACTGGACCGGCAGACCCAGCTTCGCCGCGACAGAGCCACGGGTGAGCAGGATCGTGCCGCCGCCCTGTGCCTCGACGAAGCCTCCACGACGACGGTCGTTGGCACGGGAGTAGAAGCGCTCGTTGAGGCCCTTCGCTGCCATGGCGTCCGAGTTGGCCGTGGCGTTCATCGAGGCGAATCCGCTGATCGACTCCACGGACATGTCGTCGGTGGCGCCGGCAACCACGAAGTCGGCCTTGCCGAGCTTGATCTTGTCCACACCCTCCTCGACGGAGACCGCGGCGGTCGCGCAGGCGCCGACCGGGTGGATCATCGCACCGTAACCGCCCACGTAGGACTGCATGGTGTGTGCGGCGACGACGTTGGGCAGTGTCTCCTGCAGGATGTCGGACGGGATGTCCTCCTCCAGGAAGCGCTCGACGAAGAGCTTGCGCATCGAGGTCATGCCGCCGAAGCCGGTGCCCTGGGTCATGGCGACGTCCGACGGGTGGACCGCCTGCAGGATCTCTGCCGGGGTGAAGCCCGCCGAGAGGTAGGCGTCGACGGTGGCGACGAGGTTCCACACGGCGATCCGGTCGATGGCCTCGACCATGGATGCCGGCACGCCCCAGCGGGTGGGATCGAAGTCCGTCGGGAACTGGCCGCCGACCTTGCGCGCCAGCGTGGCGCGACGGGGCACCCGTGCACGGGCACCGGGCAGTCGGGTGACGGACCACTCGCCTGTCTCCTCGTCCAGGGTCGCCCGGGTGAAGTTCGGGTCGGCCTCGACGAAGGACTGGGCGTCCTCGGCGGAGTCCACGGAGAAGGTGACCTCACGGTCGAGGAAGATCTCGGCGGCAGCCGGGGTGTGGACGTCCTCGAGCGCGACGTCGTCGACGAAGGTGCGCACGCCGGCACGGGCGGCGACCTCGTCCCGGTAGCGGGTGAAGATCTCCTCCTCGGGCACGATCTCGCCCTTGGCGTCGTACCAGCCGGCGACCGGGGTGTCCTTCCAGGTCAGCAAGCCGGTCATCCAGGCGAGTTCCAGCACACCGGCGGCGGTGAGTTCGACCGATCCATCGGCCTGGACCCCGTACTCGGCCTCGAAGCGGGTACGCCCGGATCCCCAGGCGCTGACCTCGCCGAGACCCACGACGACGACCATGTCGTCGAGGTCAGTGGTGACCTCGCCCCACGGCTCATCCTGTGAGTCGACCGTATCACCGGCGACGGGCTGGGAAGCACGCACCGGGGACGGCAGGGCGTTGACCGTGACCGGGGCCTCGGCGGCCTCGGCGGCGGCACCGTCACCGGCGACGTCGAATGCGCCGTCGGCCAGCGCCTGCTCACGCAGCTCCACCAGGTTGATCTTGTCCAGGCCACCGGTGAGGTCGGCGTCGACCGGGCCGATGGACGCGGCGGCGCGGATCTCGGAGGAGCACAGACGGACCAGCTCGCCGGCGATGTCGGACGGGGTCCACACACGCACGCCTGCCTCGACTGCGGCGTCGACCAGCGGGTCGTTGCCTCCCATCAGGCCGGTGCCAGAGACCCAGCCGATACGCGGGTGGGCGATGGTGACGCGCTCAGCCCACGGCTCGTTGGACCACTTGTTGCAGATGGCGTCGAAGGCGGCCTTGGTCTCACCGTAGGCACCGTCGCCGCCGAAGGTTCCGCGGTTCGGGGAACCGGGCAGCACCACGTGCAGGCGGTGGGCCAGGTTGGCCTCGTGACCGATGCGCGACAGGGCGGTGAAGGAACGCTCCACGCTCCACAGCAGCAGACGGGCCTGGGTTTCGGCGTTTCCGCCGGCGTCCTCGACCGTGCCGGAGACCGACGGTGCGGCGAAGGGCAGGAAGAGGTCAGGCACGAGGGCCGGCTTGACCAGCTTCTTCTCCGAACCGACCGTCTCGGTCTGCTCATTGCCGATCCAGTCGACGAGGGCGTCGATGTCACGGTAGCTCGACAGGTTCGCCGGAACCAGCCAGATCTTCGCTTCCGCCGACGCGTGCTCCCGGTAGAGCTTCTTGATGAACTCCAGGCGTGCAGCGCTGATCCGGGAGGCCGTGATCACCACGGTGGCGCCCTCCGCCAGCAGGTCACCGACCACGCCTCCGGCGATGGAGGCAGGGGTGACGCCGGTGACGACGGCGACCTGTCCGGCGAACTCACCGGTGGTCGTCTCGTCCCGGGCCGCTGCGGCGATGTCGGTGAAACGGGTCGCCAGCTGGGCGTCGGTGGTATGCGTGGCCCACCAGTCGGCGTGCTTCGCGACGGTCTCGCCGGTGCCGCGGAAGGTCGCGGACTCCGCGATCTCCTCACCGGCGGCGAGGCGGGCGATATCCTCCCGGGCAGTGGCCCACCGGTCGTCGATGAGGATGGCGCGACGGTCGTCGAAGACCGGGGCGACCTGCTTGGGCCAGGTGGCACCGAGCTCCTCGCTGACCGCCTGCAGGATGGCGGCGGTCTCGTCGGCCTCAGGGTCGCTGAAGGACGAAGCCTCCGGGATGTCCAGGTTCAGGTCGTGCAGGATGTGCCGGGCCAGGTTGGCCAGCACACCGTCATCGCCGGTGACTTCCTCGGCGAAGGCGTCCAGTGCCGCGGAGTCGACGGTTCCACCACCGGCACCGCCGGCACTCGGTTTCGCCACGGGGATGCCGTGGGCGGCACCGACCTGGGTGACTGCCTCGTCGATGATCGCGTTGACGTCGTTCATCGACGTGGCGGAGGTCGGGAGGGTCGACAGGTCGCCGCCGCGTGCGGAGGCACCGTCACGGGAACCGAGCAGGATCTGTGCGGTCGCGTGGTCGACCCAGCCCGGCCCGAGCTCCCAGGTGCCGGTGACGCGGTCGGCGATGGCGGTGGCCTTGGCGCCTGCAGAACCGAAGAGCTTGCGCAGCCGGTCCTTCACCGCCTCACCGAGTACCGGTCCGAATGCCGCGTAGTTGTGCGCGGCCGCGTCCACGGTGGCGGACAGGGTCGTGACGTCGGCCTCGGCCGCGCCTTCGACGCTGGACAGCCCCAGCTCAGCGGAGATGTCCATGAGCAGCTGGTTGAGCCGTGAGGACACACCGTTGGTCAGTGTGCCGGTCGTGTCGGCACCACCGATCTGCTCCGGGCGCAGTTTGTTGGCGTAGGCCAGGAGCGTCTTGATCGCGTCGGACGCCTTGTACGGCAGGTCCGCGGGACGCTCCACCGAGCCTGCCGGTGCCGGGGGCTCCGGGGTGGCGTAGCCCTCGTCGACGGCGGGCGACGGTGCGGAGGCGTCCGGACGTGCCTCGGCGACGACGTCACCGGTCGGAACGCTCTCGCGCTCCGCTTCGGCCGGTTCGTCAACCGGGGCCTCGATGGTCTGGACGTCCTCGTGGTACACCAGCTTCTCGTCACGCTGGACGTTGCGCACAGCGACGTCGGCACCGGTGAAGCGGGGCAGCTTCAGGGTCTTCGTGGCGAGGTTCGCCAGGGTCGGGGCGGCGCCGAGACCGATCTCGACGAGTTCCTCGATGTCCAGGCGGTCGCTGGCGAGCAGCAGGTCCTGGGTCTCGATCCACCGCACCGGGGAAGCGAACTGCCAGCAGAGCAGCTCGATGAACAGGGTGCGGGCGACCGAGGCGCGTCCTGCCTCGTCCTTGGTACGGGCGTCCCAGTTGTCCAGGATCTCCTGGGCGGGTTCAGCGGGGACGACGTCCAGGATGGACTGCACGAACTCGCGGGTGAGCTCGAAGGGGCGGGCGACGAGGTTCGGGATGTAGCGGCCCTCGAGCACCTCGTGGTCGATGGTCTCCGGCAGCAGGTCGTCGAGCTTCTCGCGGAAGTCCGGCACACCGGGGTGCAGGACTCGTGAGTGGAAGGGCACGTCGATGCCCGGGACCATCATGAACGATCCCTTGCCACCGGCCGCTGCGGTCCGCTTCGCCGCGTCCTTCTCCAAGGCGGCGAGACCGGCGACCGTACCGGCGACGGAGTACTGCTCGCCGGCGAGGTTGAAGTTCACGATCTCGAGGAACTCACCGGACTGCTCCGCCACGGAGTTGACGTACTCGACGACGTGGTCGTCGTCGACGCCGAACTGGTTGGGACGCAGGGCGCCCATCCGGTAGTTCGAGCGGCCGTTCTCGTCACGCGGGATGAGGTGGTGCATCGTGGAACCACGGTGGAACACGACCTCGAGCACGGTCTCCAGCTCAATGGTGCCGGCATAGGCCGACAGTGCGGTGTACTCACCGAGTGAGTGACCGGCGTAGTAGGCGTCGGCGACCAGGGCGTCGGCCTCCCGCAGCCGGGCGGTCTGCGCCAGCGCCAGCGTGGCCAGGGCGACCTGGGTGAACTGGGTGAGGTAGAGGACGCCGTCCGGGTGGTGGTAGGTCACACCGTTGGCGGTCAGCGACGTGGGGTTGTCGCGGACCACGGTGAGGATGGAGAAGTCCAGGGTGGCGCGGGTGTGGGCGTCGGCCCGCTCCCAGACGGCGGCGGTGGCCTTGGAGGCGGCGCGCTCGTCCAGACCCATGCCCTTGGACTGGATGCCCTGGCCCGGGTAGACGTACGCGGTGGACGGCGCGGCGGTGACCGCGGTGCCCTGGGACACGAGTTCGTCGTTGATCCGGCAGGTCACTTCGAGGAGCAGGCCGCCACCGGCGACGCGGCCGGTGCGCTCGACCTGGATGTCCACCGGGTCGCCCAGCTGGACAAGACCGAACATGCGGTAGGTCCAGCCGAGGATGTGGTGACCGGAGCCGGCGGCGGACGCGGCGTGCTGGGCGGTGGCGGACAGCCACATGCCGTGCACCAGCGGTGCCTGCAGTCCTGCCACGCGGGCAGCGACGTGGCTGGTGTGGATCGGGTTGAAGTCACCGGAGACCCAGGCGAAGGGGGTCATCTCCGCCGGGGCGTTCACCCGGGTGCGCAGCAGGGTGGAGCGCGGGGTGTCGGTGGTCTCCGCGCCGGTGCCACCGGCCAGGGCCGGATCCGCGGGCGGGGTGGTGCCGAACGCGCGACCACGGATGGCGAAGCGTTCGGTCTGACGTCCCAGCAGGGTGCCCTGGTCGTCGTGCATGTGGTGGTGCACGGTGACGACACGTCCGGACGAGGATTCCTCGATGCCGGCGGCCCAGCTGGTCACGGTGATCTGGAACGGGGCGCGCTCGGCGAGTTCTTCGGCGGAGACCTCGAGCGCCACGGTGTGGTCGAGGTGCACGGCGTTGAGCAGGCCCTCGATGACCGGGTAATCGTTGACCATCGCGGAGCCCAGGGCGGCGTAGATCGCCGGCCAGCAGGTCCCCAGGAGGGCGTCCGGGACGATGAAGGCGCGCGTGGCACCGCCACCGACCTCGGACAGGTCGCCCAGGCCGTCGCCGGTCACGCCGGCGTGCTCGGAACCGAGGGACTCGGTGAGCGTGAAGTTGTAGTTGAACGTGCCGAACGGTGCAGTCTCGGAGGTGGACCCCTCGACCTTCGTCGGCATGGCGGTGATCTCGTCACCGGTGACCGCGGTGTTGCCGACACCGGCCGTACCTGCGAGCAGGCCGTACATGGTGTCGGGCAGGCGCTCCTCGTCGACGACGGGAAGGCCACCGGTGATGCTGGTGGTGTCGAGGATCAGCGGGACAGGGAGGCTGCGGACAGCGTGGACCTGCGCGTCACCACTGCCGGCGGCCGTGTCGTCCCAGAAGGTGTCCAGGTGCAGGTCGATGGTGACCTTGACGGGGTTTCCGTCGGAGCCGTCGTTGACGACGACCAGGTCGTAGCGGTCCTCGTCGATGACGTGGGCCGGGTTGTCCATGAGGTGGCCGGTCCACGAGATGTAGGGCACGGCCTTGAGGAAGGACTCGACGTCCTGCGCGTCCTCGGTACGGGACCACGCCGTGGCGGGCTCGCTGTCGGCGATACGGGCGCGGCAGGCCTCCTCGAAACGTCCGAGGAGGTCGGCGACGGGCTCGTTGACGGTGGTGATGCCGGAGACGGACACCGGTCCCGGGATGATGCGGACCTGGTCGGCGGAGTAGCGGTCGTCCTGGGCCTGCCACAGGCAGTCCTTGCCCCACCAGGCCAGCAGGTCCTCGTCGATCGCGGGGACGAAGCCCATGGGCTTCGGGTACTTCCGGCACAGGGCGATGAACCATGCGGTGTCGAGCGGGGTCAGGGTGTCGACCTCGGCCGAAGGGTAGGCGGCCACGAGGGTCTTCACGGCGGCCTCGGGGTCCTCGGCGGACTCCACGGTCGGGAAGAGTGTCTCGACCGGGCCGTGCTCGGCGGTGGTCAGACGTGCCTCGACGCGCTGCAGGAGTTCCTGGAAGCGCTGCAGCCAGGACGGGTCGACCCACGGGAAGCTCAGTTCGGCGAAGCGACGGACGACCTCGGCGTAGGTCATCTTCTCCAGCTCACCGAAGTACGGCTTCGCCGTCTTGTTCATCGCCTCGATGATCTCGTCGCGACGGGCGTTGACCGCCTCGAGCGATCCACCGACCTCCTGGATCAGGCGCATGCACTTCGCGGCCGAGTTGTCGATCTCGTGGATGTCGGCACGCAGGTGGGACAGTCCCGACGTCGCACCACCGGCGGAGTTCCCCGGGGCGATCCAGCCGCCGTTGGGGGCGGTGAAGGCTGCACCGGTTTCGTCGGCGACGCCAGGGGTGTCGACGAGCAGCTGCTTGATCTCGTCGGTGGTCTTGGCCTCCTTGGTGGTCATGGCCGCAGTGCCGACGAGCACGCCGTCGACCGGCATGGACGGCAGACCCAGGGCCACCGACCAGTCACCGGAGAGGTAGTCGGCGGAGCGCTCGGGGGTTCCGATTCCGCCGCCGACACAGAGGACGACGTTCTTCTGACGACGGATCTCCGCGTAGGTCGCGGTGAGCAGGTCGTCCAGGTTCTCCCAGGAGTGGTGGCCACCGGCGTGGCCGTCCTCGACCTGGAGGATGATGCTGGCGCCGGTGTCCTCGATCTGACGGGCGATGCCCAGACCGGCACGGATCTGGTTGACGGTGCCCGGCTTCAGGGCGATGTGGGAGAAACCGGACTCGCGGAGCGCGCCGATGACCTCGGGGGCTTCGTCCGGCTCCGGGATACCGGCGGAGATGACGACGCCGTCCAGCGGGGCGCCGGACTCGCGGGCCTTGGAGACCACACGCTGACCGCCGAAGTGGAGGTTCCACAGGTAGCGGTCCATGAACATGGCGTTGAACTGCACGGCCCGTCCGGGCTCGAGCAGTCCCTTGAGCTTGGTGAGGTTGGCGTCGAAGACCTCGGCGGTGACCTGCCCGCCGCCGGCCATCTCGGCCCAGTAGCCGGCGTTGGCGGCTGCGGCGACGATCTCCGGGTCCACGGTGGTCGGCGTCATGCCGGCCAGCAGCACCGGTGACCGGCCGGTCAGACGGGAGAACGCGGTCTCCACGACCTGTCCGGTGGGCAGGTCGAGCAGCCGCGGGGCGTAGGTGGACCAGTCGACGGTGCGCTCGGGGTCCTCAGCGGGGGCGGCGAGGGTGTCGACGTCGTCGAGGCTGCCGGCGGCGACGATTCCCGCACCCGAACCCTCGATGAGATCGGCGGAGATCCGGGAGGCGACGACGCCGGGACCCAGGTCCAGGAACCAGTCGGCCCCCTGCTCGCCGCCGTCGCGGGCCTCGGTGACCTGGGAGACCCAGTCGATGTGGTCAGTGAGCACGGCACGGGCGAAAGCCTCCGCGCCGGACAGTCCGCAACGCTCGGCCCAGGCGACGACCTGCTCGACCGCGGGCTCCATGGAGCTGTGGTGGAACGGGACGGTGACCTCGAGGTACTCCGTCTGGGGTGACAGCGGTGCACCGCCACGGGTCTTGGACGCGAGCTCGGCCGCGTCCTTCTCACCGAGCTGCAGGACGGTCTGTTCGACGACGCCCAGGTCATCCGGGGTGCCGGAGAGGATGAACCGACGCCGTCCGTTGTGGATGGCGACCTCGACGTCCACGCCGGCGTCGGCGATGACGGCATCGAGGTGGGAGCGCTCCAGGCCACGGACGGAGAGCATCGGGGTGTGCTCACCGACGGCGAAGCCGGCAGACCTGGTGGTCCGCGCCGCTGCGGCACCGATGAGGCGGGCGATGGCGAAGATCTGGGCGTCGGAGAGTCCGTTGTCGTTGACGAGAGCTGCGCCGAGCACACCCTGGGAGTGTCCCAGTGCGGTCGCGCGGCCGTCGGCGACCGCGGCCGGGGCGTCGTAACCGGCGCTCTTCAGCGCGGAGAGCTGGGCGTACTGCACGGCGGTGATGCCGGGCACCGACAGCGCCGCGGAGACGGGGGCGGAAGCTCCCGCTGCGAAGGACCCTGTCCCGGCGAGCCGCTCGAGGGAGAGTGCACCGGCGGTGGCGGCGGTCAGCTCGGCCGCGACCGGGGCCAACAGGTCGGAAGAGGCCGAGATCAGGTCACGGATCTCGCCGGCGAGGGTGGGGTCCTCGGAGATCTGCGCACAGGCAGGGCGCCACGGGGTGGCCTGTCCGCCGAAGAGCAGGGCGGTCTTCTCGCTGCCGCCGTTCAGGCGCGCGAGGAAGCTGGAGGAGGTGTCAGTCATGATGTCCTTAATCACCCTGTCGGTCACAGGGGCCCGTTGGAGTGGAACTTGAAGTGGCGGCGGTCGCGGTCCTTGGTGCGCAGGGAGCGCAGGGCGGAGGCGAGTGTGTCGCGGGTGTCAGCGGGTGCCACGATGCGGTCGATCTCGCCGGTCTCCACGGAGAAGTTCGGGTTGATGTTCTCGGCCTGGTATTCGTCGGCGAGTTGCTTGGTGTAGTCGGCCTTCTCTTCGTCCGGAACGGCGGCGATGTCGCGGCGACGCAGGATCTGGACGGCACCTTCGGCACCCATCACGGCGATCTCGGCGTCCGGCCAGGCGAAGGCGAAGTCCGCCCCGATGCCCTTGGAACCCATCACGATGTACGCACCGCCGTAGGACTTGCGGGTGATCATGGTGACCACCGGGACGGTGCAGTTGCCGTAGGCGTAGATGACCTTCGCGCCACGACGGATGATTCCGGCACGCTCCTGCTCGGCACCGGGGAGGTAGCCGGGCACGTCGACTAGGGTGACGACGGGGAGGCCGAAGGCGTCACAGCAGCGCACGAAGCGTGCGGTCTTCTCCGAGGCCTCGACGTCCAGGGTGCCGGCGTTGTGCATCGGCTGGTCGGCCACGATACCGACGGGCTTGCCCTCGATGCAGGCGAATCCGATCACGATGGACCGGGCCCAGTGCTCCTGGACCTCGACGAACTCGCCGTGGTCGACCAGTGACTCGATGACCTCGACGACGTCGTAGGGCATGCGGTTGTCGGCCGGGACGATGTCACCGACGCCTCGTGCGGCCTCGAGGTCCTCCTCGGTGGGGACGTACTCGTAGGAGGGGGTCTCCTCGTTGCAGTTCTGAGGGAGGTAGTTGAGCAGGGCGCGCGCGTAGTCGATCGCGTCCTCCTCGTCCTCGGCGAGGTAGTGGGCGACACCGGAGACACTGTTGTGCATCTCTGCACCTCCCAGGTCATCCAGGCTGATCTGCTCACCGGTGACGGCCTTGACCACGTCCGGGCCGGTGACGAACATGTGCGAGTTCTCCCGCGGCATGATGACGAAGTCGGTCAGCGCCGGGGAGTAGACGGCACCGCCGGCACACGGGCCGAGGATCAACGAGATCTGCGGGATGAAGCCGGAGGCCTCACACGACTTACGGAAGATACGGCCGTACCACGACAGCGCTGCGACACCTTCCTGGATCCGGCTCCGCCGGAGTCCAGCAGGCCGAAGCAGGGAACACGCTCGGCGATGGCGCGGTCGATCAGGTCGGTGATCTTCTGGCCCTCGACCTTGCCGAGGGTGCCTCCACGGATGGAGAAGTCCTGGGCGTAGATGGCGACCGTCCGGCCGTCGATGGTGCCGAAACCGGTGGCGACGGCAGAACCGAGGAACCCCTCGGCGGGGTCGCCGCCGAAGAAACGACCGAACTCCACGAAGGAGCCCTCGTCGCAGAGCATGTCGATGCGCTCACGGGCGGTCATCTTGCCCTTGCCGTGCTGGAACTTCTGCGCCTTCTCGTCCGCGGCGGCGGCGAGTGCGTCATAGTCGACGGACGCCTTCGCAGCGATCTTCTCGACCTTGGCGGTCTTCTCGGGAGCGGTCATTCCGCGGCCTCCTCGGTGTTCTCGGCGGTGTCAGCTGTGTCAGCTGTGTCGATGTGCAGCAGCGTGTCGCCGGCGTTGACGTTCTGGCCGACCGCGACGTCAATCGACGCGATGGTGCCGCCGGCCGGGGCGTGGATGTACTTCTCCATCTTCATCGCCTCCAGGACGATGACCACGTCACCCTCGTTGACCGTGGTTCCGGGCTCGGCTCCCATGCGCACGACGATGGCCTGCATCGGGGACTGCAGAGCACCCTCGGCGGTGAGTGACTCACCGGTGGTGGCTGCACCGGCGCCTGCGGCGTCGCCGCCACGACGGCGCGAACCGCGCCGCGGCTGGCTGCGCCGGGAGCGGGCCCCGAGTTCCTGGCCCTTCTCCCCGAGGCTGCCGAAACCGCTCTGCATCATCGAGCCGAGGCTCGCGAGCCCCTCGGGCAGGGTGATCCGGTGACGGCGGCCGTCGATCTGGGCGGTGAAGGTCCGCAGCGCCGCAGCAATGCCGCCTTCCTCCTCGGCCGCGGCATCCTGGCCGAGCTTCTCCAGGTCCACGTCGGGCAGGAAGCTCGTCTCGAGCCACCGGGTACGGACCCGCAGATCACGGTGGCCGTTGGTGCCGTCGAAGTCGGGGTGGGCCATGATCAGGTCCAGCACCGGAGTGGAGGTGGCGATGCCCTTGATGGACAGTTCGCCCAGCGCACGGCGGGCGCGGGCGATCGCACGTGGACGGTCCGGGCCGGTGACGATGAGCTTGGCGATCATCGAGTCGAACTCCGGCGAGACCTTGTCGCCGAGCCGGACACCGGTCTCGATCCGGACACCGTGGCCGGCCGGCCACTCGAGTTCCTTGATCTTGCCGGCGGTCGGGGTGAGGTCCTTGGCCGGATCCTCGGAGGTGATGCGCAGCTCGATGGAGTGGCCGCGGACCTCGGGGACCTCGGGGATGGTGCCGCCGTCGGCGATGGTGAACTGAGCTTCCACCAGGTCGAGACCGGTGACCTCCTCAGAGACGGTGTGCTCCACCTGGAGACGGGGGTTGACCTCGAGGAAGAACAGCTCGCCTTCCTCGGTGAGCATGAACTCGCAGGTACCCAGGCCCACGTAGTCGGTGTGGTCGAACAGGGCCTTGGACCAGGCGTTCAGTGTCTCCTCCGCGCCGTCGGGGAGGAACGGGGCCGGAGCTTCCTCGATGACCTTCTGGTGGCGACGCTGCACCGAGCAGTCGCGGGTGGTCACCACGGCGAAGTTGCCGTGGGAGTCACGCATGCACTGGGTCTCGATGTGGCGCCCGGAGAGGATGAAGCGCTCCATGAAGAACTTGTCCAGGTCACCGCCTGCCATGGCGTGCCCGGCGGCGAAGGTCTTCAGGTCCTCCGCGGTGCGGATGACCTCGATTCCACGTCCGCCGCCTCCGTCAGAGCGCTTGAGGACGATCGGGTAACCGTGGGCGGCGACGAAGTCGTCGACCTCCTCCATGGACTGCACCGGGTCGGTGGTGCCGGGAACCGGCGAGACACCGGCCGCCAGGGCGGTACGGCGCGCACTGATCTTGTCGCCGAGCTGCCGGATCGTGTCGGCGGCAGGGCCGAGCCAGGTCAGTCCGGCGTCGGCGACAGCCTGGGCTGCGTCGGGAACCTCGGAGAGGAAGCCGTAACCGGGGTGGACGGCGTCCGCCCCGGAACGCTGGGCGACGTCGATGATCTTGGCGATGTCGAGGTAGGTCTCCTGGAGTGTGGTTCCCTCCAGGGAGTACGCGTCATCGGCCAGGGCGACCGCAGGTGAGTCGATGTCCTGGTCGGAATACACGGCGACGGACCGTAGGCCCAGGTCACGGGCAGTACGGACGACACGTGCGGCGATCTCGCCACGATTGGCCACGAGGATGGTGGACGGCATCGGGCTCCTTTCGGAGAGTCGGTTCATGGAGGCTCAGCACGAACGGGCCCGGACATGGGTCGGGCACGGGTCGCGTGAATAGGGATGAACTCTAGGAAGCGCCCCGGACTGCTCCGACTCATTCAGTTCTGCACATATACATGCCCCACCCCCGTGCACGATGGCGGAGCACCCCTCGCTCCCGGAATTTCCTTAGGTCAACAAGCATTTCCTCACACCCGTCCCCCGTGGACCGGCAGCCACCCCCGTGGTCGTCTCCGGCAACCCCCCGGTCAGCAACATGTGTGCTGCGTCACTCTATGCGGACACTATTACGGACATAGTGATTATCAGATTGTCGTCCCCCAAACGAAACAACCTGAATGACCGAAAAACGTCGGCTACTTCTCCCCCAGCTTCCGTGTCGAGAGGAACATCGGAACCTGCCCTGCCACGCGGGCCCATCCGCCGATCTTCATGAGTGCGCTCTTCTTTTCGGACTTCTGCCAGTCCAGCGCCATCTTGATGTTGCCGGGCCACACACCGAGCAGAAACAGCGTTGCGGGTGTCGCCGATGCCGCACGGGTGGACGGGTTGGCGATCGCCGCCGCAAGGGCGAGCTCCACGACCCCGCTCCCCCACGTCCAGTACCTCTGCTCGCCAGGGAGTTCCTCCGGAACCAGGGAATCGTAGAAGCGTCGCTGCGCGAAATGCAGGATGCCTGCACCGCCGAAGACAGTCGCCCAGACGACGGCCCGGGTCGTCGCCCGGCTGCTCTCAGATGTAGTCATGCGGCTCAGGCTACGCCGCCTGAAGCCCCCCGTCAGCGGTATCAGCGGACGCAACACAAGACAGACCAGATCGCGACTGTTAACGTTAACAGGCACCCCCATATGTGTTGATGCTAACGCATGCGGGAGCCCTTCGGCTCCCCGTTCGTCCCAGGATCTGATGCGATTCCACAGGTCTGGGTCGGCCGAACCTCCGAACTCAGCGATTGGTCGGATATCCTTCGCCCACGAAGTCACGGTGACCACTCCAGACAGGCGGCAGATCAGGCGCTTTCTGCCGATCGCTGTCTACCTCTCCGGGCTACCGGAGTTCGAGGATCTGGCACCAGCGCGTCAGGGGGCGACCTTCGCCCGACGGTGTCAGACTACGATTCTGCGACCGGCAACTGAGGACGAACTCACCCACGCCCTCCAGATGTTCGTCACAGAAGGTTGGCTGCTGGCGGAGGACAACGGACGTACCGGACATGTGTACATGGACCCCGAAGCCCAGCACGCGATCACCGACATCTGTCATGGCGAGCCGTTTCTGTTCCAGCTCGCCGGCTCCGCCGCCTGTGGTTTTCCGACAGCATCGAACACCGGGACTTTCACGCGCCGACTCGACAGGGTTCGCGGGATTCTCAGCCGGGGTAAGCCGTACACGTTCCGACATCGGGCGATCGAGGCCTTCCTGACCTCGGAGTGGCCGTACATGGACGATACAGAGAGACAGCACACCTGCGGGCTCATTCCTGAGGTGGCGAATAACGTCAGCGGATCGCTGTGCGTCCCTCGAAGGCACGCGACAGCGTCAGCTCGTCGACGAACTCAAGGTCTCCACCCATCGGGATACCGGACGCCAACCGTGACACGGTCAGACCGGGGAACTCCTTGAGCAACCTCCCGAGGTAGGCGGCGGTCGCCTCCCCTTCGGTGTTGGGGTCGGTGGCGATGATGACCTCGGCGATGTCCGGGGCATCGGCGACCGTGCCGTCGGCGGCCACCACGTCGTCGACCCGTCCTCCGATACGCTGCACCAGCGCAGTGACGTTGAGCTCTTTCGGGCCGATGCCGTTGAGCGGGTCGAGGGCACCGCCGAGGACGTGGTAACGCCCGTCGTACTCGCCGGTACGCTCGATGACCTGGATGTCCTTGGACTCTTCAACGACACAGACGATCGTGGCGTCCCGGGTGGAGTCCGCACAGATACGGCAGACTTCCTCCGAGGACACGTTGTGGCAGATCCGGCAGTACCGCACACCTTTCTGCAGGCGTGACAGGGCTCCGGTCAGCCTCTCCAGATCCTCCGGCTCGGCCTGGAGAAGATGGAAGGCGATGCGTTGAGCGCTCTTGGGCCCCACGCCCGGGAGGCGGGAGAACTCGTCGATGGCGTCCTGGAGGGGACCTTCGAACACGGTGGTCGCGACCCTAGAAGCCGAGGCCGTCGAGGCCCTGGGAGAGCGGACCCATCTTCTCGTTCGAGAGGCTCTTGAGGTTCTCACCGGCGTCCTGGTACGCCCCGATGATGAGGTCCTGGAGGGTCTCGACGTCCTCCGGATCAACGACGGACGGGTCGATGCTCAGGCTCTCGACCTCGCCGGAACCGCGCAGCGCGACCTTGACCAGCCCGTTGCCGGCGGTCCCTTCGACGGTGGAGGCGATGATCTCGGCCTGTGCCTCCTGGAGCTGCTGCTGCATCTGCTGGGCCTGAGCCATGATCTGGTTCATGTCGGGCTGGTTCACGGTGTTTCCCTCCGCTGTTCGTACAGGTCTGTGGTCATTGCATGGACTGCAACGTCGGTACCCCGGAGAGTTTACCGGGGTACGGCGCCGCACACCTACCGGGTCCGTTCCGCCCCGAGGTGCTTCTCCAGGAGCTCGCCGGCGATCTCGATGGCACTGCGGTGGTCGATGTTCGCCGAGGACGGGTCGTTGAGTTGCGCCATGGCTTCCTCTGCCTCCGCCCTGTCAACGCCCTGCGGTCCTTCCGGGTCCGGCGGAGGGCCGCCGGGGCCGTCATCCCAGGGTTCGTCAGGTTCTTCGGGAAGAGGAACTCCGTTGAAGCCACGCGCGTCCCCGCCAGACTGCGGTGAATGGACCGCCTGCCCGGAACCGCGTCTCGCATCGATCCTGGCCTTGCGTGCCCGCCAGCCGGAAAGCTGTTCATCCTGACCGTCATTCTTCACCGCCGGTGGTTGCACCCGCTGTACCGGCGTTTCCTCCGGTTTCCGTTCCGCGACCGGAGGGTCCTGCGGGGGTTCCACGTGCCGTGCCCGTTGCAACGCGACCGACATCGGGTCGGACGGGGCCTCGCCCGCGGCAATAGGCTCCTCTGCCGGGGCAGCATCCTCCTGCGGTTCAGGTTCCGGCTGCGGGTCCGCCACAGCCTCAGCTTTTCCCGGCGACTCCTGCGCGGTCCTGCCACCGACGCTCGCCGTGATCCGGGCCGGCGCACCGGTGACCTTTTCTGCGGCGTCGGAGTACACGGCGGCATGCTCCGGTGAGTTGATGTAGTTCGCCAGCGCACCCGTGTGGTGCACCAGGGTGATCGCCGCTCGGCCGCCCTCGTCGTCGGGTCCTTCCTGCGCGGTCGCGTCACGCGCAGCGATCCACGCGGCGAGATTCGACTGCTTCACCGTCTCCAGGATCTCGTCCCACCGCTGAACCGGGTGGGCTGTCGTTTCCGGCTCCTCCGGGGTCTCCGACGGGGCCGTATTTTCCGTGTCGGACGACGGACGCTCTGTGGCAGCCTCGTCACGGGTCTCTGCCTGCGCAGAGGTGCCGGACCCATCGGTGTCAGCGACGTCACCGGGATCCGTTGTGCCACCGGTGTCGGTCGGCTCTTCGGCGGACGGACGCCGGCGCCGCCTCATGATCTCGCGGGCTCGTTCCGCCTCTGCCCGGCGAGTGTCCTGCGGGGATGCTGCAGGCTCGTCCTGGGCAGTCGGTGCCGCCGGTGCCGGTGCCTGATCTGGGTCGGTCTCCGGAACTGCCTCTGCAACAGCCTGCGGCGCGGCCTCCGCCTCGCGCTTCGACTTACGCACATAGGGTCGCCCGGTCCCCGCACCGGTTCC
Organism: Corynebacterium sp. CNJ-954; assembly: GCF_001942345.1. Lineage (GTDB taxonomy): Bacteria > Actinomycetota > Actinomycetes > Mycobacteriales > Mycobacteriaceae > Corynebacterium. Next base: position 32,249 of record NZ_MKKI01000022.1, on the reverse strand, counting down.
GCCACCTCCGCCTGTGCCACCTGTGCCCCCTCCGGCTTCGAGGGCCTCGACACGCTGTGCCAGCGCTTCGACGGTCATACCTGCCGCGGGCAGTGCCATCCGGGCACACAGGATCTCCAGAAGTAACCGGGGTGCGGTCGCGCCCCGCATCTGTGCCAACCCCTCGTTCACCAGTGATGCACACCTGGTCAGCGTCGCCTGCCCCACCGCCTGCGCCTGCGCCGCAAGGACCTCACGCTGGTCGGCCGGAGCATCCACCAGGCCGGTGTCGAAAGCGTCCGGCACCGCCTGAACCACCAGGAGGTCACGGAAACGGTCCAGGAGGTCCATCGCGAACCGACGGGGGTCGTGGCCGGCGTCGATGACGTCACTGACACAACCGAACAACCCCGCCTGATCCTGGTCCGCCAGGGCGTCCACGGCCCGGTCGATCAACGACGTGTCGGTGAACCCCAGCAGGGCCACGGCCCGACTGTATGTCACGCCCTCGTCCCCTGCCCCGGCCAGCAGCTGATCCATGATGCTCAGCGAATCACGCGGTGAACCACCCCCGGCACGGATGACCAGTGGATACACGGAGTCCTCGACGACGGCCCCCTCGTCCTCACACACCCTGCCGAGCAGCCCCCGCATCGCCGGCGGGGTGAGCAGCCGGAACGGGTAGTTGTGGGTCCTCGACCGGATGGTCTGCAGCAGCTTCTCCGGCTCCGTGGTGGCGAAGATGAAGATGAGATGCTCGGGCGGCTCCTCGACGATCTTCAGCAACGCGTTGAACCCCGCCGAGGAGATCATGTGCGCCTCGTCGATGATGAAGACGCGGTACCGGGAGTCCGCCGGGGCATAGAAAGCACGGTCACGGAGCTCGCGCATGTCCTCCACACCGTTATGCGTGGCAGCATCCAGCTCCGTGACGTCCAACGTCCCCGGCCCCCCGGGTGCCAGTGCTCGACAGGACGCGCACTCGCCACACGGGGAGGATGTCGGCCCCTGCTCACAGTTCAGTGACCGGGCGAGGATCCTCGCCGAGGACGTCTTGCCGCACCCGCGCGGGCCCGAGAACAGGTAGGCGTGGTTGATCCGCCCGCTGTCCAGTGCCGTCGACAACGGCTCGGTCACATGTTCCTGCCCCACGACCTCGGCGAACGTCGCCGGCCTGTACTTCCTGTAAAGAGCCACGGACCCAGCCTACAAGGCGGGGCAGACAGCTACCGCCCCGCCGTTGGCGCTAGCGCCAGACGTCGTTGAGATTCGCCTGCGAGGTGGCCAGCAACTGCTGTGCCGCCGCGGGGCCGCCGTCCACAGCCACGCGATACTCCTCCTCGGTGAGCATGACCAGTTGTGCATAGACCGTCATCCGGCCCGGGTGGGTGTACTCGTGGTACGTGCCACCACCGTGCCGTCCCCCGAAATTCACCTCGTGCACGTTCGGCACCCCGTCCTCCCACAGGAACGGGGGCACCAGCAGCCCGTGCAGAGCCGTGATCGTGTCATCGACATGCCAGCCGAGCTTCGGCAGCAGCAGTCCGGGTTGCGGCGAGAAGTGGATGGGGTCCTTGGCGACCATCGTTGCCGCCGCCATGACGAGGTCTGCGGCGGCACGACCGTGACCACTGGCGACGGTGATGAACTCGACCCTCAGGTCAGAGCCGTCCTCGGTGACCAGCTGAGGCTCGATCCGTGCGGCGTCCAGCGTCGCTGCAACGGTCTCCGCACCATCGTCCTCCCCGCCTGCCTCCCCACCGTTGTCACCGAGCCGGAGTTCGGCGACGGTGAACTCCGGAAAACTCTGGCTCACCCGGCGCCGGGATGTCGTGAACTCGCCGGGCAGCAGATCTGCCAACCAGTATGTCGTCTCCTCGAGATTCAACGGCTACTCTCCGGCGGCCTCTGCGGCCTCGATGGCCGCGAGCAGGATGCAGGTCGCCACCCCGTCCATCGCCACCTCGACCTCTTCGAGGGGCGGCATGGACGGGGCCAACCGCAGGTTACGGTTGTGCGGGTCTTTCTTGTACGGGAAGGTCGCCCCGGCCCCGGTCAGGGCGATCCCCGCGTTCTTCGCGAGCTCGGCCACGCGGGACGCTGTCCCGTCCACCACGTCGACGGAGATGAAGTAACCGCCGGCGGGGGTGGTCCATTCGGCGATCCCCAGCCCACCCAGACGGCGCTCCAGGATCGCGGTCACCGCACTGAACTTCGGAGCCAGGATGCCCGAGTGCTTCCGCATGACAGAGCGGACCCCCTCGGCGCTGCCGAAGTAACGGGCGTGCGCGAGCTGGTTGACCTTGTTCGGCCCGATTCCGCGTGCCGAGGCGATTCCGCGGTACCAGTCGAGGTTCTCCTTCGACGAGTTGAAGAAGGCCACACCGGCTCCTGCGAAGGTGATCTTCGACGTCGACGACATCGCCCAGAAGCGGTTCGGGTGCCCCTTGTCCGCAGCCAGGGCCACCACGTCGATGATCTCCGGGAACTCGTCGGTGAGGGTGTGCACGGCATAGGCGTTGTCCCACACGATGCGGAAGTCCGGCGCCGCGGTCTCCATCGCGGCGAGCCCCTCGGCGACCTCGCGGGAGACCGACCACCCGGTCGGGTTCGAGAACACCGGCACAGTCCACATGCCCTTGACCGCAGGATCCTTGACCAGCTCCCGGACGGCCTCCAGGTCCGGGCCCTGGTCCGTCATCGGGACCGTCAGCATCTCGTAACCGAAGGTCTCGGTGATGGTGTGGTGCCGGTCGTACCCGGGGACCGGGCAGATCCACTTGACCGTCTCCTCGGCCGACCAGGGTCGCTCCGAATCGTTGTTCCCGAAGGTGTGGGACCAGGAGACCAGGTCGAACATGATGTTGAGGCTGGAGGAGTCCCCGGCGATCAGCCGCGACGGATCGACACCGAGGAGCTCCGCCCACAGCGACCGGATGTCCATGATGCCGTCGCCACCACCGTAGTTGCGGGTGTCGACGCCGTCCGAGCCCGTGTAGTTGACTCCGGGGAGGCTGAGCAGGTCCATGCCGAGATCGAGCTGTTCAGCGGAAGGCTTCCCACGCGTGAGGTCAAGTGCCAGATTCCGGTCCTTGAGCTCCTGGTAGGCCTTGTCGGCCTCGCCCCTCAGGGACGTCAGGGTGTTCAGTACGTCAGTGTTCGCGTGGGTGAGCTTCATAGTCCCGCAGGACCTCCTCGACTTCAACGGGTGTGTTCCGCTCGAGTGTAGTGGGACCGGGCGGGAACCGACAGGGTGCGCCGTCGCAGGAACGGGACCTCTCTCCCCGACATCACCTCTTGACAACTGAGAATGAACAGGCAACCCTAACATTGACACCTATTCACTGTTAGAACCCGGAGACCACAGCAATGACAGAGCCCGACCCCGGCGCGCCACCCGTCGTCCGCATGGACGCGGTCCGGAAGACCTACCGCACCCGGAACCGGACGGTGCACGCGCTCGACACACTCAGCCTCAGCGTCCGACGTGGTGAGGTGCTCGGTGTCCTCGGTCCCAACGGTGCAGGCAAGACCACGGCGGTCAATGTCCTGTCGACGCTGGAGACGCCCGACAGCGGTACCGCGACCGTCGCCGGGTTCGACGTCGTCAAGGACGCGGCAGCCGTGCGGTCCGCCATTTCCCTCACAGGGCAGTTCGCCGCGGTGGACGGCGAGCTCACCGGACGTGAGAACCTCGTCCTCTTCGGACGGCTCCGCGGCCTGCGCAAGACGGCAGCCGGGGCGCGTGCCGATGAACTTCTCGCCAGCCTGAGTCTCTCCGACGTCGGCGGCTCGCTGGTCCGTACGTACTCCGGCGGCATGCGGCGACGCCTGGACATCGCGGTGTCGATGATGACCGTCCCGGAGGTCCTCTTCCTCGACGAACCGACGACCGGCCTGGACCCCCACGCCCGCTCCGAACTGTGGGACGTCGTCAGGGAACTCAAGGCCCGCGGAGTCACGGTCGTGCTCACGACCCAGTACCTCGAGGAAGCAGACGAGCTCGCTGACCGCATCGTCGTCATCGATCACGGCACCGTGATCGCCGAAGGGACGGCAGACGAACTCAAGGGACGGCTCGGCCCGAACGACCTCGTCCTCACTCCGGAGGACCCCGCTGACCTTCCCCGCCTATCCACCGTCCTCACCACCTGGGCACCGACCGCCGGGGAGGACACGGTCGCAGTGCCGTTGACGGACGGAGCCCGGACGGCGGCCGCCGTAATGCAGGCACTCGGGGGCTCGGGCATTGAACTGGCAGGCATGGAAATGGGCAGTCACACCCTGGACGACGTGTTCTTCTCCCTCACCGGTAGGGCCGCACCGCAGGAGTCGGCGTGATGACCACCTCCGTCCCCTCCACCGCGGTTGCCCACGTACCGGAGCTGCTGCCGTCCACACTGGCGCTGGCCGGACGCAACATACTCCGGATCCGGCGCAACTCCGGATCCGTCATCAGCGCAACCGTGATTCCGGGGCTGTTCCTCGTCGCCCTCTACATCGTGTTCTCCCGGGTCATGGAAGCAAACGGTATCGACTACGGGCAGTACCTCGTTCCTGCAGCGACGCTTCAGGCGATCCTGTTCACCGCCGGCGGATCGGCGATGGCCATCGGGGTCGACAAGACCAACGGCATCAATGACCGGCTACGTGCCTCCCCGGTCCCCACGGCCGCCCCCGTGCTCGGCCGGCTCATCGCCGATCTGACCCGCGCGGTGTTGTCCGTGACGGTCGTGACAGCGATCGGTGCTGTATTCCTCGGGTTCGGATGGGAGGGCAACGCCGGCGACACGATGGTTTACCTGGTCGCGACCGTCGGGTTCGCCGTCGCGGCATCGCTGGTCTACGACGGCCTCGCACTCCTCGCCGCCACCCCCGAGTCCGCGGCCGCGCTGTTGCAGGCGGTGTCCATGCCACTGATCATGCTGTCCACGTCTTTCGTTCCCGCTGAGACCCTGCCCGACGGCGCGGCGGACGTCATCAGCGCACTCCCCGTGTCCGTCATCGGAGAACTCCTCCGCCAGGCCAGCACCACCGGTGTCACCGCGGGGACAGCCGGGGCCGCCACCGCCTGGATCGTCGGGCTCGCAGTCATCGGCGCCGTCCTGTGCGCCCGGAGTTTCAGGAGGAGCCGATGAGTTCGACAACGCACACACCCCCGTCACAACGCGCTTCGGCGTCCGTCATCGGCGCGATTGCCCTCCACGCCGGACGGACCCTCCGCGGATGGTCGCGCACCCCCGCGATTCTGGTGCAGAGCCTGGGCATGCCGGTGGCCATGCTCCTGATCATCGCGTTCATGTTCGGCAACGCCGTAGAAATGGCGACGGGCCGGCCGGCGGTCCAGGGGCTGGTGCCGCTGATGATCTGCACCGGTCCGATGTTCGCCGGAGCCACCAGCGCTGCGGGGCTGGTCACCGAGCGTCAGGAGGGCCTGTTCACCCGGTTTCGGACGCTTCCCGGTGTCGCCGTGTCACCTCTGGTCGGCAGGGTCCTTGCAGAGGTGGTGCGGGGGACTGTGGGCGCGGCGCTGATCCTGGTCACCGGGCTCTTCATGGGCTACCGCCTGGAGAACCCGCTGGCCGTCGTCGGCATCCTCGCGCTCGCTGCCCTGGTCTCCCTGGCTTTCAGCTGCTTCCTGACCTGGGTCGGGATGGTGGCGCGCACCCCGGAGGCGACGGTGGCCGCATTGCCGGTGATGATGATCATGATGTTCTGCAACAGCGGATTCATGCCGGTCGACGGGTTTCCGTCCTACATGCAGGGTATTGTCCGGATCAATCCGCTGAGTACCGTCGTGGAGGCGATGAACGTCTGCGCGGGAACCGCCGGGGCAGGCGGCTCCGTAGTCCCTGCACTGCTGTGGCTTGTCGGGGCCGCGGCCGTCGGGACCCTGCTACTTGCAGCCACAGCACGCCGGCGCCGGTAACCGTGTCAACCGCGTCAGCCGCGTGCGACCCGGTTCCACAACTGGTGCGTGAGCCCGGAGGACGTGCTGACGGACTCGACCGTGAAGCGTTCCTCCACGCCGGCCAGGTCATCCCAGAGTCGCACGCCTGCTCCGAGGACGACGGGGATGATGATGACGTGGAGGAAGTCGACGAGGTCCGCCTGCAGGAACTCCCGCACCGTGGACGGACCACCGCCGAGGCGCACATCCACGCCCTGTGCCGCAGAACGCGCAAGGCGGAGCGCCTCGTCCGGCGACGCATCCACGAAGTGGAAAGTCGTGCCGTTGTCGAACTCGATCGGCTCCCGCGGATGATGGGTCAGGACGTAGACCGGGGTCCGGAACGGTGGCGCCTCTCCCCACCATCCTTCCCATCCGTCATCGGGCCACGGGCCAGTCTGAGGGCCGAATTTGCGCCGGCCCATGATCTCGGCCCCGATCCCCTGACCCCACATGCTGAACATGGCGTGGTCCACGGTCACCGGGTCGCCGGTCCCCTCGATACCGTGGATGCCGTCGATGACACGGCCGTCGAACCGGCTGAACAGTGCCCCGGCGTCACCGATCGGGTTCTCGAAGGTCACGTGGTCTCCGGCCGCGTAGCCGTCGGAGGACACGAACAGGTTGTGGACTCTCGTACGGACCATCGTCACTCCCGACATATTTCGGTTCACTAATGAAGTGAACTAACTATAGGCCGACCCGGTGCAGGACGCCATGCTGAAGTTCCACCCAGGTGTCGATGCCCATCCGGCCGAGGAATGCATCGTCGTGACTGACCACGATCAGGCCACCGTGATAGTCCTCCAGCGCGGAGACGAGTGCGTCGACGCTGTCGAGGTCGAGGTTGTTGGTCGGCTCGTCAAGTACCAGCAGCTGGTGCGCCGGTTCCGCGAGCAGGATGTGGGCCAGGGCGACCCGGAAACGTTCACCACCGGACAGGTCCCCCACCCGCCGGTGAACCGTATCCTCGCCGAAGAGGAACCGGGCGAGACTCGCACGCACCTGCTCAACCGGTGCATTCGGCGCCGCCGCCCGCACCGTGTCGATGACCGTGGCTTCGTCGTCCAGGTGGTCGAGCCGCTGCGGCAGGTACCCGATCCGGTCGGTGAATGCGGACGCACGGACACCGTGCTGTGCCGCGGTCGAACCGTCATCATCCCGGGCCTGACGGACGAGTGCCCCCAGCAACCGCGTCTTCCCGACACCGTTCTGCCCGGTCAGTGCGAGTCGCTCCGGCCCCTGCAACACCACTGAGGTAGCACGGTCATCACGGAACTCGACCAGGCGCCGCCCGGCCGGCACAACGGGGTCAGGCAGCGTGATCCGGATGACCGACTCGTGGCGGAGCCGCTCCTCCTGCCGCTGTTTCTCACGCTGCGCCGCTGCGACCTTCTCATCCAGCTCACCACGCAGCTTGCCTGCGGAGACTTGAGCCTCGGTCTTACGCTGGTTCATGATCATCTTGGGCTTGCGCTTGTTGACGAAGTCCGTGCGGGCGTAGCGTTGACGGCGTGCCAGCTTCGTCTGGGCGTCCGCCTGTTGGCGTTTCTCCGTCCTGAGTGTCTGTTCTGCGGTGCGCAGCGCTTGTTCAGCGGCCGCCTGCTCCTGCTCCACCTGCTGCCGGTAGTCGCTGTAACCGCCGCCGAACATCTCCAGGTTGCCGAGACGCAGTTCTGCGGTGTCATCCATGAGGTCCAGTAATGTGACGTCGTGACTGACCACGATCAGTGCACCCGGCCATGTCGTCAGCGCGTCATAGAGATCGTGCCGCGCACGCCGGTCAAGGTTGTTGGTGGGCTCGTCGAGCAGGACGACCCCGTCGCTCCGGTTGCGTCGCAAGCGGAGTCCTGCCACGGCCGTCAGGACGGTTTCTCCGCCGGACAACGTCCCGACCGTGCGGTCGAGACCGACAGTCGCGAGGCCGACGTCGTCCAGCGCGGTTCGGGCCTGTGCTTCACAGTCCCACGCCTCGTCGAGGACATCGAAGTGCCGCGTCTCGACCGAGCCTGCCTCAATGGCGCGCAGCGCGTGCAGTGTGTCGGTGACACCGAGAAGATCCGACACCGTCACTTCGGTCGTGAGGGCCAGATTCTGGGGCAGGCAGTCGACGGCACCCCTGGTGGTGACCGTCCCGGCGACCGGTGTCAACTCACCGGTGATGAGCTTGAGCAGGGTCGATTTCCCGGTTCCGTTGGCGCCGACCAGGCCGGTACGCCCGGTACCGAATGCGGCAGAGATGTGGTCCAGGGTGGCGGTGCCGTCAGGCCAGGAGAAGGAAACGTCCGTGAGGACGACGGACGGTTGGGGGGTTACTGACATCGTGGACTCCAGTGGTTGTCAACGGAGGCGTTGACAACGGAGCCGACGACACGGCTACGACGACGTCAACGCACGACGGTGTGCGGGATGACGATCGTCGATCAGCATGAGACGTCCTTCGTCCGGAGAAAAAGTTAAAGGACACCGCGCACCCGCCAGAGCTCGTTGACCCTTGCTGCATTCCTGCCCTGGGGGAGTTCACAAGATGCACGCCGCGCGGCGTCCGGACCTCATGATAGCAACGGAGCCCTCCCGGAGCCAACACGCGTTTCTCCTCGCCCCGACCACAGGACACCCGTCGCTCATTTCTACCGCCCCACCAGCATGTCCACTGACGTTTTGCATCCCGGACGGCGTCGTGTGTATATTTCTCGGCGGAGGATTCGACTAGCGGCCTATGTCACACGCCTGGAACGCGTGCGGGAGTCACATCCCTCAGGGGTTCAAATCCCCTATCCTCCGCCACAGGAATCCCCCGGTCTTCGGACCGGGGGATTCGTCATTCCCTGGATAACCCTGGACAACTCTGGACAACTCTCCACTCCGCGGGGAAGCTGGTCAGCATGCCGACCAGACCACTGAAAACCACCTTCCTGGGTGCCGGAACCATGGGTGAGGCCCTGCTCAACGGATCACTCACAGGCGGCGTCGACCCGGATACGGTGACCGTCACCTCACGCCACCGGGAGCGGGCCGACCAACTCGCGTCGACCTACGGTGTCCACGGCACCACCGACACCGCGGCGGCCGTGGCCGAAGCACAACTGGTCATTGTCGCCCTACCTCCCGACCGCGTACCGGATACCCTCAGATCGCTCGGCGACACTCTGCGTCCTCACACCGTCGTCGTGTCCCTCGCCGACGGTGTCACACTCAGCGACCTGGCCGAGATCCTTCCCGACGGTGTCGGCGTGGTACGGGCGATGCCGAGCCTCACCGCCCGTGTCGGACAGGGACTGACACTCCTGACGGCGCATCCATGCTCTGAGACCCAGCTGGACGACGTCACCTCGTTCTTCAGTCGCTCCGGGGAGGTCCTTCACGTCGAGGAGGGCCAGCAGGCCCGTCTCGCACCGCTGAGCAGCGGCGGCAGCGCCCACATCCTGTATGTCGTCGACGCGATGGTGGAGGCTGCCGCCCTCCGCGGAGTTCCCCGCGACGTGGCCAGGAAGGTCATGACGCAGACATTGACCGGCACCGCCGCGCTTCTGGACAGTCGTGAGGATCTCGCTCCCTCACAGTTGAGGGAGCAGATGTGCGCTCCCGGCGGCGGAGGAATCCGGCGGATCGCAGCGCTCGACCGCCGCGGGGTCCGCTCAGCGTTCCTCGACGCCCTCACCGACTGAACCTGGCGTCCCTCTCTATGCTGGGAAACTATGCAGACTCTTCGGGACGCACTGTCGTCCGACCGTGACCGCGCGGCATTCGACGATCTTTCCGCTGGTCGCCCCACTGTGTGGATCCCCGGTGACGCCGCGCCGACAGGCGACGGAGAGACACTCACCGACCTGCCTGCCCTGGTTGACCGGGCCGAGGCACGCTTCCGCTGGTTCGCCCCGCTGATCGAGGAACTTTTTCCGGGCACACGGGAACTCGGTGGCATCATCGAGTCACCGCTGACCAAGGTCAGCGCGCTCAGCGACGCCCTCTCCCAGGAGTTCGGCCGCCCCGTCCCCCGAAATCTGTGGGTGAAGCGGGACGATGTGCTGGCGGTGAGCGGCTCGGTGAAGTCACGCGGGGGAATTCACGAAGTCCTCGAGACGGCACTCACCGTCGCTGCGGACCTCGGCGTCGACCTGTCACCCGGCCCTACGGTGTTCCTCGAGCGGCCGGTACGCGAGAAGATGGCGACACGACGCATCGTCGTCGGCTCAACAGGGAACCTGGGAATGTCCATCGGCCTGATGGGCGCGGTTCTCGGATTCTCGGTCACCGTGCACATGTCGCACGACGCCAAACAGTGGAAGAAGGACAAGCTCCGGAACTCCGGTGTGGAGGTCGTCGAACACGACACGGACTTCACTGAAGCGGTTCACGCCGGACGCCGCGCCGCCGACGCGGATCCCCGGGCCCACTTCATCGACGACGAGAACTCCCGCAGTCTTTTCGCCGGCTACGCTGTGGCCGGCCGGCGGCTTGTCGGACAGTTGGCCGCGGCGTCAGTCCAGGTCGACGAGGAGCATCCGCTGACCGTGTACCTGCCGTGCGGTATCGGCGGCGCCCCGGGTGGGATCACCTACGGGCTGAGCACTGTCTTCGGCGACAACGTGCGCTGCGTGTTCGTCGAACCGGTGTCAATGCCCGCATTCATGCTCGGTAGGCTCACCGGGTTGGACGACGGCGTCAGCGTCACGGACATCGGGCGCGGAGAGCTCACCGTCGCCGACGGACTGGCGGTCGGCCGCCCCTCCGGCTTCGTCGGAGCGACCGTCGGCGGCCTGATTGCCGGCTACGCCACAGTCACAGACGATGACCTGATGCGGGCCCTCGCACTCGCGTACGACATATCCGCCTTACCCCTCGAGCCCTCGGCGTGTGCGGGCCTGCTGGCTGCCGGGTGTCTCGAGGAGGGAGAGCCCGACAACCCCGGCGCCCACATCGCATGGCTGACCGGTGGCTCCCTCATGCCGGACCATGAATTCGCCGTCCTGCTCGAGGCAGGACGGCGAATGGTGACTGCCGGGACGATCAGCTGACTATCCCAGTGCGCCGGCCTTCCAGTCGTCGACGAAGTCCGGGTTGTCGTCGAGCCACTCGGAGACAGCCTCCTCCATGTTCTCGCCACCGTAGTTGTCTTCGGAGAACATGACGTTCTCCAGAGACGACAGGTGCTCGTCGTCGAGCACCAGGTTCTTCAACAGCTGAGCGACATAGGGGTTGTCGTCGGAGAAGCCGGTACGGGAGAAGTTGTAGATGTTCTCCGCACCTCCCATGGCACCCTTCGGGTCTTCCAGGTCGCGGACGGGGAAAGCATCGTACGCCCAGTGCGGGCGCCACAGGGTGACGGCGATGTCGTCACCGTTGTCGGTGGCACGCTGAAGTTCAGCGAGCATCGCCGGGGTGGAGGAGATCTGGAAGTCGTAGTCCTGCAGGCCGTATTCCGGAATGGCCTCGTCCTGCGTCTGCTTCGTCAACCCGGCGCCGGGATCGATACCGACCAACCGGTTGCCGTAGTCGTCGCCCATGTCGGCGAGATCCGCAATGCTCTGGGCAGGCGAATCCTCGTTCACGGCGATCGTCAGCTTCGCATTGTCGTACCAGCAGCCCTGGGCCTCAAGATCGTCCCCGTACTCGTCGATGTAGGTCTCGTGAGTGATGGGCAGCCAACCGTCCATGAGTACGTCGACGTCACCCTGTGCAACGCCGGTGTAGGCGGGGGCGGCGTCGAAATTGGAGATGGTGACGGTGTAGCCCTCGTCTTCCAGGACATGCTTGACCAGGTGCGAGGCGGCGAAGGACTCGTCCCAGCCGTTGAACGCGGCAATCGTGATGTCTGTGTCGCCGTCGGTGTCGAGGTCGGCGAGGTCCGACGACTCCTCACCTGGGGTGCAGTCCGCGAACTCGGAGGCGGCGCTGGAGTCATCGCCGTCACCGCTGTTGTCGCTTCCGCCGCCTTCATTCTCGGCGCCGCATGCTGAAGCGACGAGTGCCGTCGTCACCAGCAGCGCACCGAGGGACGCAGCCTTACGTCCCCTCGTCAATGTGGTTGTCCGTGCAGTCGTGGTCATGATGTCTCCTCGAGAAAGTCGTGTGGTGATTAGAGTACTGAAATAATCCCGTCTCAGCCGCTCTCCTTCTGCGCCCGCGCCAGCGGCGTCCGACGGCCGAGTCCTGCAGTCACCCGGTCCAGGTAGATCGCCAGGATGACCACGGCGACGCCGGCATTCACCCCGAGCGGGACGTTGAGGGTCTGCAGTGCCTGGGTAACGGGCCCGCCCAGGCCGTCCGCACCGGCCATACCGGCTAGCACCACCATGGACAGGGCCAGCATGATGACCTGGTTGATGCCTGCCATGATCGTGGGCAGAGCCAGCGGCAACTCGATGCGGAACAGGATATGACGCGGAGTCGCGCCGAAGGCGTTGCCTGCCTCCACGGTTTCCTGGTTAACCTGGCGTATCCCCAGTTCAGTGAACCGGACCCCAGGCGGCAGGCAGAAGATCAGCGTGGCGATCATGCCCGGGACCACACCGATACCGAAGATCACCATGATCGGCACCAGGTAGGCCAGGGCGGGCATCGCCTGCATGAAGTCCAGCACGGGTTTGACGATCGCCGACACCGTCGTCGATTTCGCCGCCCAGATACCCACCGGCACCGCGATGACCACGGCAATGACCACCGCTACGAACACCATCGCCAGCGTGTCCATCGTATTGGTCCACTGGTTCACTCCACGGACGACGTAGAAGCCGACGACGGTGAACAGCGCGACCTTCCAACTGGCCGCGGCCCAGGCCAGGGCAGCGAGCACGATGATCATCACCCAGTAGACGGGGGATTCCAGGACGGCGGCGACGCCGTCGTACGCACCGCCGAGTACGGTGCCGATGAAATCCAGCAACCAACTGAAGGCCCGATTGAACCAGTCAATGAAATCAGAGACCCACCGCCCGAGCGGAATGTCGGGATTGAGGAATGAATTCATGGGTCAGTTCACCTTTCCGGCCATCGTCGCCACCAGTGCTCTCGGGTCCACGACGCCGACCAGGGAGCCGTTGTCCATCACCGCCAACGATCCGGCGGCGTCTGCGGCACCGTATGCGTCAGCAGAACGGGCGAACAGGTCCCCCAGCAAAGTGCCCGCATCCACCGTCGGCAGGGAGGACGCTTCCGGACCCGCGTCTGTCATCACGTTGCGCGCCGTCAGGACGCGGGTGCGGTCGATGTCAGCGAGGAAGTCGGCGATGTAGTCGTCGGCGGGGTTCGTGAGAATCTCGTTGGCTGTGCCAATCTGTGCGATACGTCCTGCGCGCATGATCGCGATGCGGTCACCGAGACGCATGGCCTCGTTGAGGTCGTGGCTGATGAAGATGATCGTCTTTCCCAGATCACGCTGTAGTTCAAGCAGCTGCGACTGCATTTCGTTTCGGATCAGGGGGTCGAGCGCGGAGAACGCCTCATCCATGAGCAGGATCTCCGTCTCCGCTGCAAGGGCACGTGCCAGGCCGACACGCTGTTGCATACCGCCGGAGAGCTGCCCTGGCAGGCTGTCACCCCACCCGTCGAGCCCGACCTGTGTCAGCCAGTGGTCCGCCTGCTCCAGCCTCTGCTTCTTATCTACCCCCTGAATTTCCAGGGAGTAGGCGGCGTTGTCGCGGACGGTGCGGTGCGGCAGCAGCGCGAAATGCTGGAAGACCATGGAAATATGCTTCTTGCGGAGTTCCCGGAGCTCGCCGTCCCCCATCTCCGAGATGTTCTTCCCGGCGACATTGATCGTGCCTGCTGTAGGGGTCCACAACCCGTTGATCATGCGGATCAAGGTGGATTTACCGGAACCGGACAGCCCCATGACCACGAAGATCTCACCCTTGTCCACGGAGAAACTCGCGTCAATGACACCAGCGGTCCCAAGGTCCGTCACCTCGCTGCGGTCGGCTCCGTCCTCAAGTCGTCGCACCACTTCAGGGCCGTTCTTCCCGAAGACCTTGTAGACATGTGACGCCTCGACTACACCCATGTTCTTTTCGCCTCCGACGTTCACGGAATTCCTTATGACAGGCTTCCACCATAGAAAACATTGGAGTTCACTGCGAACATTCTGGATAAAAACTGCCAGAGAATTCGTGCGGAACGCGCATCATTTAGCGCGTCTACCAGTCAGTATGACCGAGATCATATCCGGAGACATCGAAGCGAAAAGAGTGGAGAATTCACCCCCCGATATCGGGGAGCACGTCGGGGTAGCCGCGCTCGAGCTCGGCCAGCCACACCCGGGCATTCCCGTCCGACGGGGCGCGCCAGTCCCCCCGCGGCGACAGGGAACCTGCGGGCGACACCTTCGGCCCGTTCGGCACGGCAGTCCGTTTGAACTGGGCGAAGCCGAAGAACCGGCGGAGGAAGGTACGTTCCCAGGTCACGATCGTCTGGAGGTCATAGTCGTAGCGGTCCTCGTCCGGGAACCCTGCAGGCCACTGCCCTTCTCCCGCGTCCTTCCACGCATGCCAGGCGAGGAAGGCGATCGTGGAGGGGCGGGTCCCGCGGAACACGTGCCACAGGGTGAAGTCGTGCAACGCGTACGGCCCGATGGTGTCCTCGGTGGACTGCACCTGCCCGTCTGCACCGGCGGGCACCAGTTCGGGGCTGATTTCAGTGTCGAGCACCGAGCGCAGCACCTCTGCGGCATCCTCCCCGACCACGTTCCCGTCGGCGATGACCCAGCGGATGAGGTGCTGGATCAGCGTCTTGGGCACACCGGAGTTCACCGCGTAGTGGCTCATCTGGTCCCCCACCCCGTAGGTGCACCACCCGAGGGCGAACTCGGAGAGGTCTCCGGTGCCCACCACAATGCCGCCGAGGTGGTTGGCCAGACGGAAGAGGTAGTCGGTGCGCAGACCTGCCTGCACGTTCTCGAAGGTCACGTCGTACACCGGCTCGCCACTACCGGCCGGATGGCCCATCTGCGCGAGCATCTCGGTGGCAGCGGGCCTGATGTCGAGTGTCTCGATCGTCGCGCCCATGGCTTCGGCGAGCTTCACCGCGTTCGATTTCGTGTGGTCTGAGGTGGCGAACCCCGGCATGGTGTACGCCAGGATGTCCGACCGCGGGCGCCCGGTGCGGTCCATCGCACGTGCCACGACCAGCAACGCATGGGTGGAGTCCAGACCACCGGAGACACCGATCACGGGGCGTGGGTTGCCGATGGCCTGCAACCGCTGGACGAGTCCGGACACCTGGATGTTGAAGGTCTCGTAGCAGTCCTGCGCCAGGCGTGCGGGGTCGCCGGGCACGAACGGGAACCGCGCGACGTCCCGGCGCAGCCCCACATCACCCTGTGGCGGATTCAGGGTGAAGGCGACCGTACGGAATGCGGTGTCCGACCGGTCCTGCATCGTCCGACGGTTGTCGTCGAAGGTGCCCTGGCGGATGCGCGCGGCCCGGAGGCCGTGGACATCCACGTCAGCGACACTGACCCGCGGCCCGTCGGGGAAACGTTCCGTCTCCTCGAGCAGCACGCCGCGTTCGTACACCATGGTCAGCCCGTCCCAGGAGACGTCATTGGTGGACTCTCCCTGGCCTGCAGCGGCATAGACGTAGGCCGCCAGGTTCCGCGACGACGCCGACTTCGCCAGCAGGTGCCTGTCATCGGCCCGTTGCACCGTGATCGGGCTTCCCGACAGGTTCAGCAGGACGGTGGCCCCCTGCAACGCCGCGAGCGACGACGGCGGCACCGGGACCCACATGTCCTCACAGACCTCGGCGTGGACGGTCAGTCCTGGCACGTCCTGTGCCTCGAAGAGCAGATCGGTACCGAAGGGTACCTCCGTCCCGCCGATCCGGATGTGCCCACCGCGGACGTCATCACCCGGGGCGTACCAGCGGCGTTCGTAGAACTCCCGGTAGGTCGGCAGGTAGGACTTCGGCGCGACGCCGAGGATCCTCCCCCGGTGGATGACGACCGCACAGTTGTACAGGCGGTTGCCGTGCGCCAGCGGGGCGCCGACGACCAGGACTGGGAAGAGCTTCTCCGACGCCGCGACAAGGGTGCGCAACGCGTCAGTGACCGCGTCGAGCAGGACGTCCTGCATGACCAGGTCGTCGATGGCGTAGCCGGTGAGGCTGAGCTCAGGGAAGACGGCGACGGCGACGTCATCGTCGTGGAGCTGACGGGCGGTCTCGAGGATGACACGTGCGTTCGATGCCGGGTCGGCGACAGAGACCGGAACGGTGGCCGCGGCGACCCTGGCGAAACCGTGCGTGTAGGCACCGGAAGGGGGACTTTCCGGGGCGGTGTGCGCTGCGGAGGATGTTGATGGTCCTGTCGACATGGCCCCCAGTGTGCCACGGGGCTCTCGCCCGACGGAGCAACCCCACAGGCTAGTCGGACCGACCTGTGGGGTTGCTGCGTCGGTGTTCCTGGCCAGCGGTCCGCCGTCGAGCCACCGCGCGTACCGGTGAGCCGTCTCCGTCGACGACAGGCAGCGGGAGCGCAGTGAACTCGACACACGACGGCAGGTTGCGGAGTCCGCGTAGATTCTCGACGATCAGGCGGTCAGTCCCGAGCAGCAGGTCGTGCACAGGCAGCAGGTCGGCACCCGGTGGATCCGGGCTGGCGGTGTCCATCCCGAGTACGTGCATCCCGGAGTCGACCAGCAGTCGGCACACGTCCTCGCCGAGCACCGGATACTCCAGGTAGGCGTCCGTACCCCAGTGGGCGTCCCACCCTGTCGCGATGAGCACGATGCGCGCGGGATGCCACGCTCCCAGATGGGACGGAGTGACGACCTCCCCCGGCGCGAGGCCGGGGACATGCAGGACACTCGCCGCGCCGGTGAGTTCATCCGGGAGGATATCGTCGACGGTACGGCCGCCACGGACCACGTGGGCAGGGGCGTCCAGGTGCGTGCCGGTGTGGGTACCCAGCGAGAGCGAGCGCACAGAGCAACCCTCGGCGGCGACGGTGGCGACTTCCGTGACCGTCACCGTCGGATCTCCCGGGTAGACGGGCATGCCTGACTCAACAGGGTGGGTGAGGTCGAACCACGCGCCGGACATGCTGCTCAGCGTAGTGGGACGCAGGTCACCGCTGGGTCGTGTTGGCGATGTAGAGGTCGCATCGCGCTTCGGAGGCGACCTTGCGGGCGACACTGCCGAGGATGCGTTTGAAACCCTGGACGTGCTTGTTGCCAACGACGATGAGGTCGGCATCGAGTTTCTTCGCCGTGCGCAGAAGGACGTCCGCCGGGGCCCCTTCGCCTGCGGTCGCCTCGACCACCAGCGACGGGTAGGACTCCCGCAGGACGGCGGCGACGGACTCGGCGACCTGTCGTGATGCCTCGGCGAGTCCGTCGGTCAGCTTCTTGTACGCCGCTTGACTGGCCACCCCTGTGCTCTTGGTCCGGATCGAGTCGAGGGCATCGGCACTTGTGGTGCTGTAGGCGGTGCAGAGATGGACCTCGGCTCCCATTCCTTCAGCCAGTTCTGCGGCTTTCATGGCGGCGCTGAGTGCGGTCTGGCTTGAGTCCACTCCTGCCACGATCTTCTTGGCCATCATCTTCCTTTCACTTCCAGGGTGGTTCCCCCGGGGGCCGCACCCGATGTGACGGATCGCGGTCTGGGAAAACGGAGACAGTACTGGGCTCGGGAGTGAGCCGGGATCCCCGCGGCGGGTGTCGTGGTGGTTGCGAGGATACGAGCTCTCAAGCTCCACACCGATGTGATGTGTGATCACAAAACTACATAGAGAACGGCCGACACACAAGGACCTCGTTCAAATATCGGTCACGAACAGTGGATTCCCCTGTATCGACACACGCACGACGACCCCCTGCCTGCTTTGCCCGAGAAACAAGTCCTTGACTCCGCACTGTGTCCTGTGTCACGATCAGACGGTCCTCCGCGGCGGGTGTCACGTCCCGGACGGTACCCACATGAACTTACTGACAACGATCAGTGACTGGATCTGGAACCCACTCGCCTACTTCGCACTGGCAGTCGGCGGATTCTTCACCATCGTCACACGCGGCGTCCAGTTCCGACGCCTCCCCGACATGATCCGCCAACTGCGTCAGAGCAAGACCACCGACGGCGGACTGTCATCGTTCCAGGCCCTCGCACTCACCCTCTCCAGCCGGGTCGGCGTCGGCAGCATCGCCGGCGTGGCGACTGCCATCGCCATGGGAGGCCCGGGCTCCCTCATATGGATCATGGTCACAGGCTTCCTCGGTTCGACCTGTGCCTACGCCGAGGCCGTCCTTGCCCAGGTCTTCAAACGCCGCATCCACGGCGAAGACCGGGGAGGCATGCCCTACTACATCAGGCACGGGCTGCGTGCCCGATGGCTGGCTGCGGCTGTCGCCCTCACCGCGATGATCGGATACGGTTTCGTCTTCCCCGGAATCCAGGCCAACAACATCGCCTCCAGCGCGAACCAGGCTTTCGGTCTAGACCCCTGGATAACGGGTGTGGTGATCACCGCCATCCTCGCGTTCGTCGTCGTCGGCGGCACCCGTCGAGTTGTGCAGGTCGCCCAGACCGTTGTCCCGTTCATGGCGGTCGGATACCTCCTGTTCGCGGTGATCCTCATCGCCATGAACGCCGGAAAGGTGCCGGAGGCGCTTCGACTGATCGTCATGTCGGGCCTGGGCGTGGACCAGATGTTCGGCGGCATCGTCGGTTTCGCCGTCGCCTGGGGCGTTCGTCGTGCAGTTTTCGCCTCTGCCACCGGCTTCGGCGAGGGGACGTTCGCCGCAGCGACCGCTGACGCCAGCCACCCCGGCAAGCAGGGGATCATCCAGGCATTCAGCATCTACATCGACCTGTTCCTCATCTGCATGGCGACGGGCCTGATGATCATCATCACCGACAGCTACCACGTGGTGGATCAGGCCGGCGGTTACCTCGTCAACCATGTACCCGGCGCGATTGCCGGCCCCAACTTCGTGCAGCTGGCCATTGACACCAGTCTGCCGGGCTGGGGCAGCGTCTTCGTCGCCCTGGCGGTCCTGCTGTTCGCCTTCACCTCCCAGGTGTTCTTCTTCTACGTGGCGACGACGAACCTGATCTTCCTGCTCGGCGAGAAGAGCAACCGCTTCTTCGAATGGATCATCAAGCTGGGCGCACTGGCCATTTCCTTCACCGGCTCCGTGGTGAGCGCAGACGCCATGTGGGCCGCCGGAGACATCGGTTACGGACTCCTGGCCTGGTTGAACATGATCTCCGTGGTACTGCTGACCCCCATCGTGTTCAAGGTGGTCCGGGACTACGACCGCCAACGCAAGCTCGGGCAGGACCCCGTCTTCGACCCTGAACCGCTGGGGATCAAGGGAGCACTGTGGTGGGAGACCACGTTCCGGGAGCGCCAGGAGCGGTCCACGGACCCCACGGACTCAGCTCACAGCACCCGGTGACGGCCGATGGGCAGCACCAGCGGCGTCCCTGACACGGGGTCCTCGATGATCCGGGAGTGCAGCCCGAAGACCTTCTCCACCCGTTCCTCGGTGAAGATCTCCGACGGCGCACCCACCGCCTCCACTCCTCCGTCGGCGATCATCACGACCTGGTCGCAGTAGCGCGCTGCAAGGTTCAGGTCGTGCAGCACCATGACGATCGTGATTCCGGCCGAGCCGTTCAGGTCGGTGAGGAGATCGAGTACCTCGACCTGGTGTGCGACGTCCAGGAACGTCGTCGGCTCGTCCAGCAGCATCAGGTCGGTCTGTTGTGCGAGTGCCATGGCGATCCACACGCGCTGGCGTTGTCCACCCGACAGTTCGTCGACGGCCCGGTCCGCCAGGGCCGCGGTCCCGGTGGTGTCCAGTGCGAATGCGACGGCCTCGTCGTCCGCGGCCGACCAGCGCGACATGATGCCCTGGTGCGGGTGCCGTCCACGTCCCACCAGGTCCGCCACGGTGATGCCTTCCGGCGCGATCGGCGACTGGGGCAGCAGGCCGAGCGTCCGGGCGAGTTCCTTGGCGGGACGGGAGTGCACGTCCTTTCCGTCCAACAGGACGTGCCCGGAAGCAGGTTTCAGCAGGCGTGACATCGACTTCAACAACGTCGACTTCCCGCAGGCGTTCGCCCCGATGATGCCGGTGACCTTCCCCGGCAGGACGGAGAGGTCGATGTCGCGGATCACGGTACGGTCGCCGTACCCCAGGGTCAGGTCGTCGACGGTCAGCGTGTGGTGTGTCGTCACAGTGCGCCTCCAGTGGCATTGCGCCGGTTGGTCCGGATGATGAGGTAGATCAGGTAGGGCGCGCCGAGGACACCGGTGATGACGCCGACGGGGTAGCGCGCGTCGAACGCCCACTGTCCGGCGAAGTCGGCGACGAGGACCAGCAGGCCCCCGACGAGGGCAGACGGGATGAGCAGATTGGTTCCCGGCCCGACGAGGCGTGCCGCGATCGGGCCGGAGAGGAAGGCCACGAAGGCGATCGGTCCGGCCGCCGCGGTGGCGAAGGCGATGAGCCCGACGCCGGCGACCACCAGCACCAGCCTGGTGACGGAGACACGGACGCCGAGTGCACCGGCGGTCTCGTCGCCGAGCTGGGTGATCGCGAGGTTGCGCCACTGGGCCAGCAGCACCGGTACCAGGACCACGAGAGCGACGAGAACGAGAAGGACGTCCTCCCAGGTGGCGTTGTTGAGGCTGCCCGTGAGCCAACGCATGGCGGTCTGGGTGTCCCAGGTCTGCGCCGTGGACAACTGCCAGTTCGTCAGACTGGTGAGGATCGCGGACACACCGATCCCCACCAGGATCAGGCGCGTCCCGGCGACCCCACCTTTCCAGGCGAGCGCGAACACCAGGACCGCCACGCCGAGACCGGCGGCAATCGCGAAGGCGGACACACCTGCCTGGCTGAGTGAGAGGGTCAGGATGGCGAACACGGCCGCAGCCGAGGCACCGGAGCTGATTCCGATGATGTCAGGGCTGGCCAGAGGGTTACGCAGCATCGTCTGGAAGACGACGCCGCCGAGCCCGAAGGCCAGGCCGCAGACCACCGCCAGGGATGCGCGGGGCAGGCGGAGGCGCCCGACGGTGAAGCTGGCGCCGGGGACCGTCTCCCCGGTGGCGACACGCCACACGTCCTTCAACGGGTAGACGGTGTGGCCGTAGGACAGGGACACCAGGTACATCGCGACAACAAGGACGGAAAGGACCCCGACGAGGATCCACCAGCGACGGAGGCGTCCCCGGCGTTCGGCGGCGACGGCCGCGACAGTGGACGGAGTGGTCACAGCGCACGCACCTTCTGACGTCGGACGATGGCGATGAATACCGGTGCCCCGATCAGGGCGGTGAGGATACCGACCTCCAGCTCGGAGGGACGGGCGACGATGCGCCCCAGCACGTCTGCGGCAACGAGCAGGACGGCACCGGTCACCGCCGAGAACGGGATCAGCCAGCGGTGGTCGACCCCTACGAGCAGCCGGCAGGCGTGCGGGACGACGAGACCGACGAAGCCGATGGGGCCGGTCACCGCGGTCACCGCCCCGCAGAGGATGACCGCCCCGAGAGCAGCCGCGGCACGGGTCCGCGCGACCCGCTCCCCCAGACCCGCGGCAAGTTCGTCACCGAGGGCGAGGGAGTTCAGGCCGCGGGCCGAGAGCAGGCAGATCAGGAACCCCACCACCAGGAACGGTGCGACGAGCCGGATCGACGCCCAGGTCCCGCCACCGACACCGCCGATCTGCCAGTCCCGTGCCACATCGACGAGGTCGGTCCGGGTCAGCATGATCGCACTGATGAAAGAGGTCAACGCCGCCGCCGTGGCGGATCCGGCGAGGGCGAGTTTCAGTGGCGTGGCGCCACCGTGACCGAGGGAGCCGATGACGTAGACGACGGCAGCGGTGACCGCCGCCCCGGCCATGGCCACCCAGATGAACTCGCCCGGGGTACTGAGACTGAGGTAGGCCATCCCGAGGACGACGGCGAGCGCGGCACCGGTGTTCACCCCCAGGATCCCCGGGTCGGCCAACGGGTTGCGGGTGACTCCCTGCATCACTGCGCCGGTGACACCGAGTGCTGCCCCGGCGATGACCGCCAGGACGGTACGGGGGATGCGGGTGGCGACGGCGGCCTGGTCGAACCCGTCCGCAGCGCCGGCGTAGGCGGCGAGGATGTCCTCGAGGCCGACGCTACGCGAGCCGACCGCCGTGGAGACCGCCATGACCACCACCAGGGCCACGGTGGTGAGAAGCAGCCAGAAGGTGCGCATCGCCGTTGAGCGGCGCAGGCGCTCAGCCGTGTTCCCGGCGGCGCGCGTCGTCGTGCTCGTCGTCATTGCGGGGGCCGGTGTCAGCTCTCGCTCTTGGCGGCGGCGTCGGAGAGGACCTTGACGTAGTCGTCGAGGATGTACGGGATGCCCAACGGGGTGGGCATCGCCGCGGTGCCGAGTTCGTCATTCTCCAGCAGGACGACGGCGTCGTTCTTGATGGCGGGGATCTGCCCGAGCACCGGGTTGTCCTTCATGGCGTCGAGCAGCTCCTGGTCACCGTAGGTGACGATGATGTCGACGTCGTCGAAGACGTCGGCCTGTTCGGTGCTGATGGTGCCGCTGAACGAGTCGTTCTCGTCGGAGAACTTCTTGATGGAGTCCGGTGCTTCCATACCCAGGTCCTCGAAGAACATCGGACGGGTGTCGTGGCTGGTGTAGAAGCTGACCTTGCTCAGGTCGCCGATCTCCACGTGGGTGAGGAACATGGTCTTCTTGCCCTTGATCTCCGGGTGGGCGTCGGCGACCTCGGAGATCTGCGACTCGAGGTCGGTGATGAGGTCCTTGCCCTCGTCCTCCTTGCCGATGGCCTTCGACTCGATCTCGATGTTCTCACGCCACGGAGTACCCCAGGCAACCTGGTCCTTGGGGAAGGGGATCGTGGGCGCAATCTCGGAGAGCTTGTCGTAGTCCTCCTGCTCCAGCCCCGAGTATCCGGCGAGGATCACGTCCGGCGCGGTGTCGGAGACCGCCTCGAAGTCGATGCCGTCGGACTCGTCGAACAGCACAGGCTCGTCGTCGCCGCTGACGCCGAGCTCGTCGAGCTGCTCCTGCACCCAGGGCAGGACGTCGGAGCCACCGAAGTTCGCCTTGGCCATGCCCACCGGGACCACGCCGAGTGCCAGGGGAACTTCCTGGTTCTCGAACTGGACGGTGGCGACGCGCTCCGGGGTGCCGTCGATCTCCGTGGTGCCGAATGCGTGCTCGATGGTGATGGTGTCACCCGAGCCGTCGCCGGAACCATCGCTTCCACCGTCGTCGGAGGAGCAGGCGGTCAGGACGAGACCGAAGACGGCGAGCAGGGAGAACAGCAACGTACGAAGCGGTGTGCCCCGGAGTGGTGTGCGGGTCATGGGGTCGAACCTTTCGGCGGAAGGGAAACGTCAGAAGTGCCACGCCCGAATAAGGCATGCCTGCTCAAAGTAGCTTTGAGGGTACCCTGTTCGCAATCACGCATTCAGGACAGAGCATTTCGCGGATCGGACACCGGGCCGTCACTGCTCCGGAGACCTGAACTGCCCCGGTGTCAGGCCTGTCGCACGTCGGAACGCGGTGATGAACGCACTCGCCGACCGGTACCCGACCTGCTCCGCCACCTCGGCGATCTCATCCCCCGCACCGAGCAGCACCACCGCATGCTTCATTCTCGCCATCGCGATCCACCTGCTGAAACCCAGCCCGGTCTCCGCCTCAAACGTGCGGGTGATGGTCTTCGTGCTCACTCCGAGCCGGGTCGCCCAGACACTCAACGTGGTCTGATCGGCCGGACAGTCACGCATCCTCTCCACGATCGGGCCGAGCAGTTCCGAGGTCGGCATCGAGAGGACGAGCTCCCGCTCGGACGGTGTGATGACGTCGAGGATCATCCGCTCGGTCAGCTCACGGGAGCGCCCGCCGAGCCCTGTGGTGCCGAGCCGGTCGATGAGGAGCCCGAGCAGCGGCGTGAGCTCCACGGTGACCGGGTCCTCCCCCAACGCCGGGGTGTCGACGGTGAAGTGGACGGTGCGCTGACGTGAACCTGCGTGAGCACGTCCGGTGTGCACCAGCCCGGCGGGAATCCACAACGCCACACCCCCTGCGATCGTCCATACGCGCTGGCCGACACTCACGGCACCGGAGCCGTAGTCGTGCCAGAGGAGTTCGTGGGTGGGGTGCGAGTGCTCGCCCCAGACAGTGTCCCGGACAAAGACCTCGTCCCACCCGAACGCCCGGACGTCGAAGCTGAGCTCACCTGCCCGGTAGAACGGCAGACTCCTGCTCTCCACCGTCACCGGTCGGCGTCCTGTGCGAGGTGTTCCATAGTGCCAGTAACTTAGTATAGGCTTCGCTTCCATGACAACTTTCCCCGCACAAAGTCGCCGCCGACGCGGCACCGCCGCCGTCGCGCTCCTCCTCGCAGCCACCGTCCTGACCGCCTGCTCCGACAACGATGATTCCGGATCAGCGTCAGAGACAACCACGTCGGGTCCCGTGGCGGTGACCCACTCGATGGGGACGACCGAGGTGCCGAGGAACCCGGAGAAAGTCGTGAGTTTTTCACCGGCGTGGACCGACGCCTTCAGCGCCCTGGGCAGCCCCGTGGACATCGAGTACCGCATCGACGGCTACGACGACGACAAACCCTGGGCGACCAACGATTCAGGACAGGTCGAGACCTACTCCGCAGATGCGACCGGACGGAGCGACAACAGCGAGGACATCGCCGCGGAGGACCCGGACGTCATTTTCGTGAGCTACGTTCCCGACCAGGCCACCTACGACAAGCTCAACGCCATCGCGCCCACCGTCGCGGTCGTCGGGGACAACACGCAGTCGGACGACTGGCGTGAGGTCACCGAGCTGGCCGGCGAGATCCTGGACCGGTCCGAGGACGCCGCTGACCTGATCCAGTCCGTGGACGACAAGATCGCCGGGACGAAGGACGCCCACCCCGGGCTCGACGGCGCCAGCGCCGCGTTCGGACAGATCAGTGAGCAGGGGCTCGCCGTGGTCACCGACGACAATGATCCGGCGAACACGTTCCTGAGTGACCTGGGCATGAGCGTTCCCGAGGAGATCAGGTCCGCCAGCCAGGACGGCTCACGTGCCTTCATCGCCGAGGAGAACATCGACATGCTGAACACCGACTTCCTGGCGATGTGGGCTATCGGGGTCACTCCGTCGGACCTCAAGGGGTGGGTCCAGCTCACTGCGGTCAGGAGCGGGGCTGCCTACCTGCCTGACCAGACGTCCGCCATGGCACTGAGTCAACCGACGGTTGCCTCCGTGCCGTGGACCGTGGACGAGCTCGACGAGAGTTTCGCGGCGGTGGACGAGGCCCGCTCCTGACGGCCATTCACCCGCGCCGACGTGTCCCGTGCTCTAGCGTTGGCTCCATGACTGGTCTTCCCACCCTCACCATCACCGACGGTCCCACACGGATCGCCCACGTCCGGCTCAACCGTCCGGACAAGCTGAACTCCCTCACGCTCGAGATCCTCGACGAACTGGTGTCGATCACCCGGCGCATCCGCAAGGACCGCACCATCCGTGCGGTGATCGTCTCCGGGGAGGGCCGCTCCTTCAGCGCGGGCCTGGACTTCGCGTCTGCGATGAAGAAGCCCTCGTCGATGGTGTCGTCGTTCCTGTCCCGTCCGTGGCGCGGGACGAACCAGTTCCAGGAAGCGTGCTGGGGCTTCCGTCGTCTGCCGGTCCCGGTGATCGCCGCGGTACACGGACACTGTTTCGGTGGCGGCCTGCAGCTGGCACTCGCCGCGGACTGGCGGTTCACCACCGCCGACGCCCAGTGGAGCATCCTCGAGTCGAAGTGGGGTCTGATCCCGGACATGTCGGGCATGCAGACGCTGCCCCAGCAGCTGCGGGCGGACGTCCTGAAGAAACTGACGATGACCGGGGAGGTCTTCGACGGTCGTACCGCAGTCGAGTACGGCCTGGCCAGCGAGGTTTCCGAGAGTCCGGTCGAGGACGCCGAAAAGCTTGCCGCCGTGATCGCGACGCGCTCCCCTGACTCTGTCGCCTACACCAAGAAGCTCGTGGACGAGACCTGGTCACGCGGCCCCTACGCCACTTTCCTGCGGGAACGTCTGCGTCAGTTCCGGCTGCTCGCCGCGGAGAACACCCGCGTAGCGCAGAAGGCGGCGGCGAAGAAGACCGCGCCCGTGTTCCAGCGGCGCGGCGTGCGCTAACCCTCCCACGTGACCGGCTCACGGGACAACAGCGCCGGATCGTGCAGTGCACCCTCCCCGATCGACCGGTCAATCCATGCGCGTGCGGTGCGTCCCTTCTCCTCCAGCGTGTCCCCCGGCATCTCCCGCAGCGTGACCGCCCCGTCCCGCTTCGCCAGCCGGTCACCGGTCGGCCCCAGCACCAGGGGGACATGCACGTACTCCACCTCGGGAAGTTCCAGCAGGTGCGCCAGGTACGCCTGCCGTGGTGCGGAACTCAACAGGTCGTCACCGCGGACGACCTGGTCGACGCCCGCCAGGGTGTCATCGACTACGACGGCGAGATTGTAGGCGAAGCCCACGTCGGCACCACCCTGGCCGCCCCGTCTGAGCACCATGTCGTCGACGTCACCGGTGTAGTGCCCGCCGTCGACGGCGAAAGCCTCCCGCACCGTCCACTCGCTGACCTGGGCACGCAACCGCAGTGACGGGACGCGGCCCTCGGCGGCGAGGGCGTCCCGACGCCGTTCCCGCTCGGCGTCATCCAGGTCGCGGCAGGTGCCGGGATAGTGCCCCGGGACGACGTGCGGAGCACGTGCTGCCTCGCGGATGTCCTTGCGGGAGCAGTAGCACTCGTAGACCAGACCGTCCTCCTGGAGTCGTTCCAGGGCCACGTCGTACCGGTCGACGGTCTCCGACTGCCGTGCCACCGCCCCATCCCAGTGGACACCGACGGCCTCAAGGTCCTCGAGCTGGCGGTAGGCGGAGATCTCCGAGGACCGTGACGCGTCGATGTCATCGATACGCAGGACGAACCCGCGTCCCGTGGCACCCGCCCAGGCTTCGGCGAGCACGGCGGTGCGCAGGTTGCCGAGGTGCAGGTCGCCGCTGGGGCTCGGCGCGTAGCGGCCGTTGGTGCGGGAGTCCGTCATGGCATTCAGGATAACGCGCGCGTCGCCGAGTGCCGTTCCGCCGATACCTCGGCCCTCCCCCACGGAAAAGGTGTGCGATGCTGGATCACACACCTTGCGACGGGAGGCGCCATGAGCGACTACAGATCCACGCGCAGCACGATCACGGGCGTAACCCTGTGGCGGGCAGTACGGGATGAATCACATCAGGGCATTCTTCCAGACGGCGTAATGGACCTGATGTGGTTCCAGGACGAGTTGGTCGTCGCCGGTCCCGACACGCACTGCGTGTCTATCCCGGTAAGCGTCGGCGACTCGACATGGGGGCTACGCTTCGACCCGGGAGTAGCGCATGCCCTACTCCGGATCTCCGTCCGGGAACTACGCAATGAACGCGTCCCGCTGGTCGACATCGTCCCAGTCCCCCCAATCCACCCGCAGCGGCTCGAAGACATGTTCATCGCACTGTGGGACCATGCACGCCCGGACGCCTGCGCTCTGCGCCTGGCCACCTCAATCGACCGGGCCGCACGGAACGGCGAAACCGTCCAGCAGATCGCGGCACGACACGAGATGTCGGAACGCTCACTGCGCAGGCTGTGCGATGCGGAATTCGGCTATGGCCCCAGCATGCTATCGCAGATCCACCGTTTCCAGGCGGCCCTCCATCTTCTGCGGGAAGGAGTACCGCCGGGTGAGGTTGCGAGTTCCACAGGATATGCTGACCAGGCACACCTATCTCGCGAGATGAAGCGGTTCGCTGACCAGACACCATCGCAGATTGCACACACACCAGCCATGGCCGATTCCTTCAAGACACCAGGTCGCCCCCACGGGACAATGGCATCATGAGCATCGACCTCACACTTGCCTCCCAGTTCATGACCTCCCACGCACGTACCCTCGACAGACACCGGTTCGAGATACTGACCACCGGTTCCGGCCATGACGCGGTCGTCCGTGCCCTCGGCGCCTACCGCAACGACGACGGCGGCTACGGCTGGGGGCTGGAGCCCGACCTACGTGCACCAGAGAGCCAGCCGGCGGGGGCGTTGCACGCCCTCGAAGCACTGGTCAGCGCGGCCCCTGCGCTATCACCACACACGGTCGATCTCCTCGACTGGTTGGAGTCAGTGACTTTGCCCGACGGTGGCCTCCCCTTCGCCCTCCCCCTCGCCGACCCCACTGCCTGCTCACCATTCTGGGTGAACGCCGACCCGATGGTGTCGTCGCTGCAGATCACGGCCGCAGTGGCAGCGCAGGCACACCTGCTCGCACACAGCGATGACAGGGTGCGGGACCACCCGTGGCTCTCGACAGCCACGCAGTACTGCATCAATGCGATCCACGATCTGAATAAGCTTCAGGACCCTCCATTCGCCTACGTCCTTTCCTTCGCCCTGCAATTGCTCGACGCCACAGGTGACGCGTCCGACCAGATCAGGACACTGGGACGATTCGTGCCGTCGGACGGTGCGGTCCCGGTCACCGGAGGGGCGGAAGGCGAGACGCTGCGGCTCCTCGACATCTCCCCCTTCCCTGATCAGCCGGTCCGCGAACTGTTAGACACCGCTGCCCTCGAGGACGACCTGGACCGACTGGAGCGGTCGCAGTGCACCGACGGCGGGTGGCCCGTCGACTTCACCAGCTACTCGCCCGCCGCTTCCCTGGAGTGGCGTGGCCACGCGACGGTGCGCGCGGTCGAGGTGCTCCGCGCCAACGGCCACTGACCGGCAGCTCCCAGGTGCCGGACAGGGAGCGCAGGTAGCGTTGGTGTGGTCCACCTATCCGTCACCAGGCGCATGGAGGCGCTGACATGGGATATTCTCACCAGAACCGATACGACGGCTCCCCGGATCCGGCGGCGCTGTGGAACCTGCTCGAGAACGTGCGGGGATACCTGCCGTTCCCTGCGCCGGCCACGACGCAGGAGCAGGCCCGCCGCACGTCCCGACCCCGCCGGAGTGTGCACGCGACCGTGCTCGGCGTCCTCGCGGACGGGCCGCGCCACGGCGGTCAGGTCGTCCGCGAGATCGCCGACAGTCACGGCGCACAGGACGGCCATGAACCACCGGGGGCCGCGGAGATCTACCCGGAGCTGCAGCTCCTCGTCGACGAAGGGTTGGCCACCGTGGAGGAGTCCGACGGCCGTCGGACCTACACGCTGACCGACGCAGGACGTGCGGAGGCCGACGACGTCACGGAGGACGACGCCACCCCGGCACCGTGGGACGCGTTCACCCGGATCTTCGACGGCCGTGGGGAACTGCCGAAATCCGGGGTGAAGCTCGGCCAGGCGGTGCACCAGATCGGCATCAGCGGCACCGAGGACCAACGACGTCGTGCCACTGCCCTGCTCGACGAGACCCGCCGTCAGATCTACGGCATCCTCGCCGAGGACAACGGTGTCGACGGTGTCGACCGTGCCGACGGTGTCCCGGAAGACTGACCGCCGGAGCGACCGGAGAGCTCTCCGCCGCCGTTACCGGCGCATCACCACCTTCGGTCTGCGGCTGATGGTGCAGATGTGGTGGTTCGAGATCGTGCTGCCACGTCTCGGCCTGCGCAGGCTCAGCCAGCGCGGCCAGGAGCGCCGGTTCGTCCGTGCGGCCGCCCGCTTCCGCGTCCTGGCCACCGGGCTCGGCGGACTGATGATCAAGGTCGGCCAGTTCATGTCGACCCGGATCGACATTCTGCCGTCGTCGGTCACCGACGAACTCGCCGAACTGCAGGACAAGGTTCCGGCGGAGGATGCAGCCGCCATGATCGCGCTGGCCGAGTCTGACCTGGGTATGCCACTCACGCGGGCGTTCGACGCATTCTCACCACAGCCGTTGGCGGCGGCCTCCCTGGGCCAGGCGTACAGGGCCCGGTTGCGGGCGCAGGACGCCGCGGACGTCGGCTTCACCGACGTCGTGGTGAAGATCCAACGGCCGGGTATCGCCGATATCGTCGACGTCGATCTGGCTGCCCTGCGCCGCATCGCCGCGTGGCTGTCACGGATCCGGTTCATCGCCACCCGGGCCGACGTACCGGCTCTGGTCGAGGAGTTCGCCCGCACCAGCTACGAGGAGATCGACTACCTGCACGAAGCGGCGGAAGCAGATGCTTTCCGCACAAGTTTCCGGGCAGACTCCCCGCTCGTGGACGCCCCGACGGTCGTGTGGGAGCGCAGCACCCGACACGTCCTGACCCTGCAGGATGTCACGGCGATCAAGATCAGTGATGTCGACGGCCTGCGCTCCGCCGGTATCGACCCGTCGGCGGTGGCCGAGCGGCTCGCCGAGTCGATGTTCACGCAGCTCTTCGACACCGGCCATTTCCATGCCGACCCTCACCCGGGAAATATCTTCGTCACCCCGGACGACGCCGGTGCCACCGACGGGTTCCGTCTGACTTTCATCGATTTCGGGATGACCGGCACCGTCGATGACGAGCTGAAGTCGGAGCTCCAGGACCTGGTGGTCGCGGTGGGGATGCAGGACGGACCGGGCATGGTCGACGCCATGAAACACCTGGGTGTGCTGCTCCCGACCGCGGACACGGCGGAACTGCAGGTGGCGATGACCGAGCTCTTCGCCCGCTTCGGCGGGATGGGGGTCATGGACCTGCAGCATGTCGACCCCCGCGAGTTCGAGGATTTCGCCAGACGGTTCCGTGACGTCATCCGCTCGATGCCGTTCCAGTTGCCGGAGAACTTCCTGCTGATCATGCGGGCCGTGTCGATGCTCTCCGGACTGTGTTCCACGCTGGACCCCCGATTCAACATCTGGGATTCGGTGGAGCCCTTCGCCGCGCGGCTGATCAGGGAGCGGGCCGGTTCCTCGGCGAAGGACCTGGCGCACCGTGCGCTCACCACGACGGTGACCACCGCCCGGGTACTCGGCCGTCTGCCCCGACGCCTGGACAATGCGATCACGATGATCGCGAGTGGTGACCTCTCGGTCAACACGCCGCAGGTCGAACGGCAGCTCAAACGTCTGGAACGCGCGGCAGTGCGCGTCGTCGCCGCGATCATCTTCGTCGGGCTCGTCATCGGCGGCGCGGTGCTCCGCAGCAGTGCCGACGGTGGCGTCGCCTTCGGCATCGGTACGTCCATGATGGTGATCTCGGCGATGCCGTTCCTGTACGCGCTGGTGGGCGGTCGTGGGACCGGGTAGTCTTCCCGGTCATGGCTGACCATGTCCGCACCGCGGCACGGGTGGTGCTCCTCGACCCGTCGTCCCGCGTCCTGCTCTTCGAGGGCCGGGATCTTTCCGACGCCACCGACACCGTGCGGTTCTGGTTCACGGTCGGCGGGGGCTGCGAGGACGGCGAGACGCTGCACGGTGCTGCCATCCGGGAGCTCCGTGAGGAAACGGGTCTGGAGGGGCTTGAGCTCGTCGGCCCGTTCCACCGTAGGGAATTCGATTTCACCGACCATGGTGTGGCCCGACATCAGGTCGAGCACTTCTTCGCAGCCCGTGCACCGGCGTCTCGGTGGAGTCCCGGTGGGTGGACGGAGCTGGAGAGGGCCGCGATGGTCACGGCCCGGTGGTGGAGCGTGGCGGAACTCCGTGAGACGGAGGTGCGGTACTTCCCCGAGGACCTCCCGGAGCTTCTGTCTCAGGCAGCGGAGCTCGTCTAGCCTTCAGTTTCGAACTCCTGTTCTATTTATTGTTCGTTCCTGGTTTTGGTGTACCACTGATGCGATACAGTGTTCGTATCCAAGGAGGGGACACCATGACCAGCAGCTACACCACCGAACCCACCACCGGCGAGTCCTACACCACCCTGGCCACCCGCTTCGCCGTGGCCGTCAACACCGCCGAACTCGACCTCGTGGCCTTTCTGACCACCATCCCGGCAGACACCCGCCACTCCACCGCCCTGGCCGTACGACGCAGAACACCGCGTGAAGCCCACCGCTACACCCACGCCGCCGACCTGGCCGCACGCATGCCCGACCTGTTCCACTCGTTCCGTGCCGACGGGCGCTATTCGGTCGATCACCTGGATGCGATCTGGACCCGGATCAACCGGCACACCCGCGCTCTGGCCACCACCGGGACGCAGATACCCACCACCGCCGACACCGTCGACACCGCCGACGCCGCTGACGCCGTCGATGCCGCTGTCGCCCTGGGCGTGGCCGACTGGGTCCAGAGCACCGGTATCACCTGCCACACCGCCCTGGCCGATGTCACCGACGAGGTGCTGTGCCGGGTGGCCCCACTGATCGTGCAGGACACCGAGACCCAAGAGGCCGGTGCGGTGTCGTTGACCCGCC
>NZ_MKKI01000021.1 GCF_001942345.1 Corynebacterium sp. CNJ-954 | reverse complement strand
ACGTGATTGAAGGTGATCACGGCAGGTTGAAGCGGATCCTGGGTCCCAAAGGCGGCGGCTTCAAGAAACCGGTGTCGGCCTACCGGACACTGCAGGGCATGGAGGCGATGCACGCGCTACGCAAAGGCCAAGGAGCGGTGTTCGCCTTCGGGTATCCGAACCCGGATGCGGTGATCGTCACCAAGGCCTTCGCCGGCGCCTGAGAGATCAGGGCTACGGGGGTGAACCTCCTCCTCGATCAGCTCCCGGGCACTGCCCGCACCACTTTGCAACAGCACCCCTATCCGCACTGTATCTACGTACTGTGTGATCCCCCTTCGCCACCTTCATAAACGAGGTGGCGGACTGGACTGAGCAGTCCCGTGGACTGCTGTGTCGATGTCATCGACCTTGGGCGTTCCATCAGCATCGAGAACCACATTCACCGCCAGCGGGATCTGGTGTGAGGCGCTTTCCAGGATGTGCATGAAGTAGCCAGCGGTGTTGGGCACGGCGATGATGTCACCGGTGGATATCCCCTCCGGGAAGCGCAGCCGGCGGCGGATGATCACCTCGTCCTCGATGCAGTAGGCCCCCACCAGGAAGCCCTCCGACCCGGGAGCCCGCTCGGGCGCGATGTCGTCACTGACCCGCACCAGGATCGGGTCGACGAGGATGTCGTCTGAGGTGGTCCGGCACTGGGTCCGGTTCATCTCGACCCCGACCAACGGCACACCATCACTGCGGTCCTTCAGAAACGCCACCCGTGCCAGGATTACCCCGCATCCGTCGAGGACGGAACGCCCGGGCTCCAGGTGCAGTCGCAGGCCCCTGCGTGTCAGTGCCAACGCCGCCGTCTCCTGCTGACGTTGCTGACCGACCCGGCCGTCGAGAAGCTCCCGCAACCACCCACCACGCACCGGCGCCTGATGGAACGGGTACGTGTTCGCCAACGGATCCGACTTCCAGGTAAATGCCCCGCCCGCACCGTCGGCCATCGCCTGCCGGGTGCTCTGAAAGCGGTTCCACTGGGCCTCGTCGTCGAGGTAGCTCATCGGCACACCACCTCCCAGGTCCACGAACTCCGGCCGGTGGCCGGCGTCCACCGCCGTGTCAATCAGGTGCAGTGCGTCCTCCAGGGCGACCAATCGGTCGGATGCGGAGTACCCGTGCAGGTGGAGGTGAACCCCGACAACGTCCACCGGATCCGTCAGGCGGCCGGTACTGGAAGACAGGTCTCGCAGGGCTTCCTCCCACACGCGCAGTCGCTCGCCGAAACGCGTCGGGGGCAGGCGTGACGGATCCGGGGCGATCCGTGGGGCGACACGCGGACGACGGCTGCCGTCCGATGCCCCGAGGTCACGCAACCGGTCTAGTTCAACGACGGAGTCCACGGACACCGTCACACCGTGGTCCACGGCCAGCCGCAGCAGCCGGTCGGGTTTCACCGCCGCGCTGAGAATCACCCTGCCCCCGGGGACGCCCCGGTCCAGGACCTGCCGCAGCTCCCGTTCACTGGCGACGTCGACCCCGTGGCCCGCCCGGACAGCGGTGTCCACGAAACACAGCGCCTTGTTCGCCTTGCGGGCGTAGAACACACGGGTTTCCACGCCTGCATCGGCACCGACGTCGCGCAGCTCCGCCATGTTGCGCACCATGGGCGCGGTCCGCAGAACGTTGACCGGTGAACCATGTTTCTCGACCAGAGTCCGGCATCGGCTGCTGTCGGACAGAAGGCTGACCACCCACGGCTCCAGTCGTGCGGTCAATGGCACCGTGCCTTCGGCCCCGGCTCTATCCAGACTCCGGCGGCGGTGGTGGGCGACGACCCGACGGGCCCACCGAGGGATGACAGCACCTCCAGCACCTCCGGAACGGTCGAGGGAGTCGGCGCCGGTGATCGTACCGTCGGCATCCCGCCCAATCACCGCCAGCTGGTCCACACCCCGGACGTGTCCGTCCTCGTCGACCCACCCAGCACCCCCATCAGAGTTTCCGGAATGTCCGGGGATCCCGGGGATCTCGGGGATCTCGGCGGCCAGGGTGCCCGGGACCAGGCCGGCAGGTGGTATCACCGCATCGATGACCACCTCGGCCGGAGGGTCGAGCGTCCCGATCGCGGCACGCACAGGCGGGTGTACGATCCCGGCATCGACGAGGGCGAGCAGGCGGGCGGCATTCGGTGGCGTCATGCCGAACGCGACCCGCTCCATGGTGCGGGCGAGGTCATCGAACCCCGCCAGGGTGCGGCGTCGGCCGTAGGACGAACGCCACACGACCGCAGGGTAGAGGACCCGCCAGGCGTGACCGACAGCCCACGCCGCGTCGGGGGCCGCCCGACCGGTGGCCACGGACCAAGACTGCCGGAGCTCGGCCACCGGGTCGGCGTCCGCGGGCCAGTCCTCACCGGTGATGACCTTCCGCACCTGCTCCGGGGCAGGTCGCCCACCCGCGACCACCAGCAACCGATCCGCGGCGCACGCCACCGCCTCCCGCAGCTCCCCGGTGGTGCGGCTCATCCGCACCCGCAGGTTCTCCGCATCGAGCCCATCCGGTGGAACCAGGGTGGACAGGGACCCGGCGGGGTCGGGCTTCACGGCCATGAAACGCCCGGTGCGGCTGACCGGCCGAATCACAGAGGGCTCATCACCACTGGGCTGATAGGTCAGCCCCATACCCCCGGGGAGGAAGGTGCCGCGACGCCCGGCAGTGAGCTCCAGCATGGCATCGACGAAGGTCAGCGCCGCACCACGGACGTCCACGACCGCCCCCGGTGCGATGGTGCGCAGGCCGTCGGCCGGGTACACCCCGACGACCGGCACCGCCCCCGCTGTTCCAGATATTCCAGCCAAGATGGCGGGCAGGGCACCGGGCCAGGACGATGCGTGGCCGGTGGTCAGCAGGACGTGATCGTAGCTCCGGCCGTTGACCGTCCACCCCGTGGCGTCGTCGCCGTCGGACCTGCGCACCGCGGTGACCCGTTCGGGCACCACACTGACTGTGCACCCGGAGTCCGACCGGCGGTGCGCGGTGTCCAGCAACGCCTCCCAGGACTCCGCGAAGAAACGTCCCACCAGCGACCTCGGGGGAAACGGGTCCGACGCGGAGTCGGTGTGGTCGCGCCGCCAGTCGTCGAAGCTACCCAGACCACTGCTGACGATGCGCGAGGACACATTCAAGGTCCAGTGGTCCGGCTGTTCTGGACCATACGCGGCACCGGCTCCGGGCGGACGGTCATCCCAGACGTCCACAGTGACGCGTACCCCGTGGTCCCACGCCTGGGCGAGGAGTTCCTCTGTGGCCCACAGGCCCCGGGGCCCGGCGCCCACAACCGCCACCCTCACGTCCACCTGGCTCATGTCCGTGTTCGTCTCCCCACTCATGTCCATTCGGGGACCTCCCCGATGTTCTCCGCGACCCACCGGTCGTTGTAGAGTGTGTCCATGTAGGCGTTGCCGAAATCGTGGATGACCAGCACAGTGTCCCCACTGTCCGAATCACCCTGACCGTCCCTGTCGGACGCCGCTGACACCCCGCCAGCGGCGGCGACGACAGCACCGCCAGACGCCCCGGGCAGTATCCCCTCCCGCCGGGCCAGGGCCCGCGCACCGCACACCGACTCACCGGCGGTAACACGCACCACGTGGGAGATCGGGGTGAGTGCGGCGAGGTCCGGGACGACGCCCGCACCGAAACCGGGTAGCTTCCGTTCGCTGCGCCGGCCCCCGAACAACACGGACCCTTCTGCGTCCACCGCGGTCACACGGGTCTGGGCACCGGTCTGACGCAGGTAACGCACACATCCGCCAATCGTTCCTGTCGTGCTCACAGCCACGAAGAGCCGGTCAGGAGGGTGCCCCAGCTGCTCGATGATCTCGCGCATGGTCCCGGAGGAATGGGCGGTGAATGCGGCCCGGTTGGAGTACTGGTCGAGATTCACCGCCCCGGGGAGGCTGGCCAGGAGAGCACCGACCAGGGCCCTGCGGGCGGCCAGCCAGTCGCCGGTGACCGGGTCCGGTGAGACCACCCGGTGCACGGTGGCGCCCAGGGCCTCCATCACCGCGACAGTCTGCCGGTTGGCCCGCGGGTCGACGACACAGTGGAAGTCGATGCTCTGCAGTGCACAGTCCCGGGCCAGTGCCACCCCGAGATTCCCGGAGCTGGACTCCACCACGCAGCCCCCCGGCTCCAGGACACCGGAGTCTAGGGCGGCGTCGAGCAGGGCCGCAGCCGTGCGGTCCTTGGCACTGCCGCTAGGGTTGAAACCCTCGAGCTTCGCCCATACCCGTCCCGGGCCGGGGAACAGTCGTTCCAGCAGCACCATCGGGGTGTTTCCCACGGTGCCGCGAATTCCAGTCGAAATAGGATCGTCTCCTTCCTCCCATACGGACTGTCATGAGTATCCACCTCGGAGTGTCATGTAGTCGGCATCTTGCGTAACTGATTATATATCCAGTTCACTCAGCATCTGCTCCACACGCGGTGCTCTGCGAGCAGACGCGCCAGCGACGCAATTCCGTGACGAGTTTCCTCGACGAGTTTAACTCCGTCTGCGTCCTGGTCCACGCCTGCCAGCCGACCATGCTCGCGGCGTCTTCGGCACTGCGGCCTTTGGCTCTCTCCTCGGCGACGATGGCGAGTTTGCGGTCAATGACCTCAGGATCGACAGGTAGTCTCGGCCGAAGCGGGTGTCCTCGACTTTCGCTGCGGCGATGCCGGCGTTGAGGCGTTCGGTGATCAGTTCTCGTTCGTACTCAGCCAGGGTGCCCAGCATCCCGAGCATCAACCGACCCGAGGATGTCTCCGGGCCCGTCAGCTCGTAGCCACTGGTGTGCCTAAAGCCAGGATCGCTAGGGAGCTGGGCGTCTCACGGCCAACCCTCTACGATGCGCTAGCCGGACGCGGGGTGTACGCCGACGAGGGCAGCAAAGACACTGCCGATAGTGAGCCCCTGAGGGGTTGAGGGTTCCCCGTCAGGGCATCAGTGACCCTGCAGCGGTGATCAGATCACCGATGAGCCCTGCCGGTGCTGAGACGAGATACGATCCAGCGGCGAAGACGTTGATGACACCGGCAAGAAGGTGCTGTTGCTGCCCCACTGGCCCCAGTGTCAGTGGGGCCACTGAGTAAGTCTCTCTCGAGGTCCAGAACTAAAAACAGGCACACACCCCAGAAGGAATGCGTGCCTGCTCCGAAAGGTAGGGCACCATGAGATGCACTATCAGCGGGGTCATCACTCCCGCCACCGGCACCATAGAATACTCACACCAGGCGTGCAGGAAAACGAGCCAAACTGATTAGAAGCGGGGGAGGGGTAGCGCCCCCGGGCGGTACCTGGCAGAGTATCCGGTTGGCATAGGCGGTATCCACGAGTACGGGTCCGGGGGTTTTAACGAGTTCGACTCTTGGTTGGGATACGTTGGCAAGAGGCCTTAGTGTTATCTACTAAAAGCCTCACCCCTCGTCGGTAGTGCGATGCCCCCGGGTCTCTCCTTCCGGGGGCATCGCGTATGCCGTACCCCTCAATGGTGCGGCACACTCTCACCAACGTCACTCGCCGGAGGAATCAACACAGCGAGTGACGTGAACCACACTATCTCGGAATGTGCGAATGCTCAAATAACAATCCCCTGGGCGCGCGTTCCGCACACGCGTGGGCTGCAACCTTGATACGGTCATTGCTGGGCCGACGGCATGCGGCCCGAACTTGGGGCCTAAGGCACCCCGGGTTTCATGGGTCTCCCCCCCCGCGCCTTCGGTTCACTCCTCGGCGTGAGGGGGTTTCTTAGCGTTCGGGGTAAACGGTACTGTCGCTCAGTCGGGATGGCATCGGCAACTACCTTACAACAGTTCCTGAAGACCCGAAATATTACTGTTTAAGAACGACGAACCCCTGGTATGTTTCCCGAGGAGTTTTCGGTCGATGCTACTGCTTAAATGATTAGAACGCTTCCAGGCCGGCGGAACTAATGTGCTGCTGGGTTCCGTCGAAGATGTTGAAAAGTAGTGGAGAGCCGCCGGTCAGATTGCCCACGATGTAGGCTTTCCCATTCTCAACAACGTAGAGAGGTCCCCCGGAATCGCCACCGATAGCTGGTATGATCGCGGTGACCTCCTTGCTGTTTGAGTTCACGTCGAGAACCATGCCCATCGTGCGTCCGGACATTGCGCCGTCTTTAGTGACGATCTGACCGACACGTAGATCGCTGACATCCTTGTATCCGGCGACCTCCACCTCTGGGGATTGGAAGAATCCGTTGATAAAAGGAAGCACCCCAGGGCTCGAGGAGATGTAGTCTTCGACCTCGACTCCATCGTTGAGGCGGAAGTAAGCGAAATCATCGACTGCACCATTGTTGGTGTAGTAGTTATCGCCTGCGGCAATGTCATCGACATCAGCCAGAACATCACCGGAAGCATCCTTGACTCCCGTTGCGGTGAAACCGAGCTCGGACTCGTCAAAACAGTGACCGGAGGTCACGCCGTAGAGAGTGTCGCCCTGCTTGGCAATGGAGTTCAGGGTGCAGTTGCCACCAAAGGCGCCGTCACCGGTGATCTGGATCCTGTCCCCGGCGTGGGTCGAGGCAGCAGAAGCGATTGCTGGGGTTGCGCCTGCAAGGCTGATGGTCAGTGCGGCTGCAGTAGCACGCTTCATCATTGATCTCATAGTCAACCAGGTTAGCATTGGCTCCGGTTTCCGATTGATCGTTTGATGATATTTCCTTCACCGTGACCCGAAAGGCCTACTGCCTGCGGGTATAGGCGAGGGCGTTGAACCTGGCTCGCCCCACCCTCAGGCGACGCCAGACTGGCGAGCTGAACAAGCGTCACAGGTTTTCGGAGCAAGCATTCGGGGAGCTGCGGTGGGTGATGGCGTGTCTGCTGCAGGCGGACCTGCATCTCGGTTAGGGCTGAGGACCCCAGCTGGTGGGGCCGGACGCCCTTTTACCGTTGCCCCATGCCGGGCAGGCTCACGATTGTGGCTCTCTGTTGGATCGGGTGTGTCTATAATCTCCCGTAGTTTCATGCCGGAGTCTGTTCACCCCTCTCAGGAGTTCCCGTGCGTCTCAATCTCTCCCACCGCCGTCGCGGAATGCGCTCAGCTGTCGGCGCTGCGGCAGCTGCCGTCGCGGTGGCCGTCGTCAGCGCTCCGGTGGCGTCCGCTGTCGGATTCTCCACCGGTGTCGTGGCTACTCCCGCCATCCCCCGGTGTGAGCCTAATATCGTCGTGATTGTTCCTGGCGGCGGCCAGTCGGCGCCGGGGATGCCCGACAGTCTGCCGGTGGGTGCTTACACCTCGGATCTCGGGGCGATGCTCGAGAGATTCGGGACCTCCACGACCCGGACGGTCGCCTACAACGCCGTCCCGTTCGTCTCCACCGCATATACGCAGATCCAGGCGGACGGTATCGCCAAGACCCGTCAGCTCGTCGCTGGCACCGCAGCCCAGTGTCCCTCGTCGACGATCAGTCTCGCCGGTTATTCACTGGGAGCGGACGTGGCGTCCCGGGTGGCGGCAGATATCGGGCACGGACGGGGGCCGATCGATGCGGAGAGGTTCGGCTCTGCCGCAGTGATCTCCAGCCCTAACCGAGGTGCAGGTTCCGTGGAGGGTGGCACCGCCCGCGGTGGGGAAGGGGTTTTTGGGGCACTTCCCGGGGGTTACGGTGAGCTTGCAGACCGGGTCATGGATGTCTGTGACTCTGCTGACTACATCTGCAATTCGGATGAGCGCACGCAGAACACACGCGACCATGCAGAGGAAATCACCCAGATGACCGCTCTTGACCAGGGGCTGACCGGCAGTTCCGACATCCG
This sequence comes from Corynebacterium sp. CNJ-954, assembly GCF_001942345.1. Taxonomy (GTDB): domain Bacteria; phylum Actinomycetota; class Actinomycetes; order Mycobacteriales; family Mycobacteriaceae; genus Corynebacterium. The sequence goes on along the minus strand of NZ_MKKI01000021.1, from coordinate 9,056 downwards.
TGGCACGGACAGCCGGAGTATGGTCGCCGAGGTTCCCTTCGGGTTGGCGCCGGGGCAGTACGCCCATGTCTCGAGCTACGGGGGCAACGGGGGAGTGAACCCCGCCTACGGGTTCCTACGGAGCAATTTCTAATGATTTTACCGCATCCGGCGTGCCTAAAGCTAGGATTAACAGCGGGACTTAAGTAATGTGACCGACGACCGAATTGCCACAGCACCAATCCTATTGTCGGGTGATGTTGACCAAGGTGTTAAACAGCTCTCCGGTAATCCGCGTAGCCCAGTTCTTCTCAGATGTTCCAGCGACATGAATTCCGTAGGCAATGTCTCCGGTTTCATCGGTGACTGCCGAGCCCGACTGTCCGCCGAAAGTGTCGGTGTTATATGTCACGCGCCGAGCGTCTGATGCGGTGACTTTTCCAGTGTGCTGCCACAATGTTCCGGAAGGCTTGTCCCCCGGGTAGCCTATGATACGGGCATCATCACTGACGAGGTCTTCTCCGTCGGTGGAGGTGATCCCGAACCAGCCCACGTTGTCTCCGACGGGTTTGTCGAGCTTGATCGCGCCCCAATCGCGGCCTTCCTGACCGAAGTCCTGGTCGTACCAGACTTGGGTAGCGGTTTGCGTGCCGAAGGGGTTGACACTGCCGTTGCGTCCGGGGCTGAAGGTGATGTTGCTGCTGTTGTCCGCCAAGCAGTGGCCGGCCGTGGCGACGGTGTCTGGGGAGATCAGCCAGCCGGTGCAGATGTAAGAGTCGGTCCCGGTCTGAAAAGTGATCTGACCTACTCGTCTGTAGGGCGAGGTCCTGGTTTCTTCGACCTGCTGTCGGTCGTCATCATCGATGACTTTGCGTGGGGTTCGGTAGGACCCATTGGATGCCTCGGTGATGGTGGTTCCGGTGTCGGCGGTGATGTCAGTGTTGGTGATGGGGTTGTCGAGGTCTTGGCGTCCGTCGACGATGTTGTATCCGACTGGTCGGATGTCCAGGCCGGTGGTTGGCGCAGCTGTGGCTGGGGTGATCGCTGTTGCCAGTGAGATCGCGACTGCTACCGCCAGTGATGATACGAGGGGGGTCTTCCGTGTGGTTAACGTCATGAGCTTATATTGCTATGGTGTCATGCTCGTCGCCAGATAACGCCGAACATTTAATCACCTTGAAATGATGACGGGGTCCAGGCTGCCGCAGACTCGGTGGCTGAACCATCAGTGGTTACTGCCGAATTCCAAGGATCAAAGATTATCTATGCGCAGCAAGCACTGAACAATACAGCCGTTCGTATTCTCTCCCTAGGGCCGAGGGCTCCCCTCTAGGGCAGCAGTGATCCTGCCGCGGTGATCAGGTCGCCGATGAGTCCTGCCGGTGCTGAGAGGAGATACGATCCAGCGGCGAAGACGTTGATGACCCCGGCAAGAATGTCATCGGGGGTCGGCAGTGGTGGGAGCACGGGAAATGGGGGCATGGTTACAGTCCTTCACAGCTGGGCGAGGTTACCCGGGTAAGTATAGATCGCGGTGGCGGTAACCGTTGCGCTGTTTTCGGCACAACCGGTCTCGTCTGGGGTGCCGCCGCGCCGGTACTGTTGCAAATTTGGGGTGTGGTTAGCCAACATCAGGACACATGAGCATCTTCTCCGGGCGCCACTTCCCCCAAGAGGCCATCCTGCAGGCGGTGCGATGGTAGAAACCGCTACAGGGTGTCGTGGCCCAGGATCTGGAAGAGATGCTCACCGAGCATGGAGTACCGGTGAATCACACCACCATTTACCGGTGGATGCAGAAGTACGTCCCGAGCTGGATAAGTGCACCCGGTGGTACCGTCAAACCTCACACTGGTGCGCGGCTTCCTGGCGAGTGGACGAAACCTACATCAGGGTCGGCGGGAAATGGTGCTACCCCTACCGGGCGGTGGCCAAGGACGACCGGACCCCGGACTTCTCCATGTCCACCCGGCACAACACGGCAGCAGCAACGAGTCCTTTGGGGGAAAGCACTGCGCAGTGCTGGTCACCGCAGCGCGTGTAGTGGGCCCGGATGATCTACACCGACAAGGCATCGACCTACACAGCGGCGATCGCAGAGCTGATCGACAAGAAGAAGCTGTCGGAGACAGTGGAACACCGGCAGGTGAAGTACCTCAACAATGTGATCGAGGGTGATCACAGCCGGCTCAAGCGGATCCTGGGGCCCGACGGCGGAGGGCTCAAGAAGAAGGTGTCGACCTACCGGACGCTACAGGGCATGGAAGCGGTGCGCGCGCTGCGCAAGGGCCGGGGCCGAATGTTCGCCTTCGGCTGCCCAGATGCGGACGCGGTGATCGTGGCCAAGGCCTTCGCCGGCGCCTAAGGCCCCAGCAGGTGGATCGGGATACTAACTCCCGAGCACGGCCCGCCCAGAACCTCCAACAGCACCGCGAGCCGTGTCCGGTCATGAAGGACTGACGGTCGGACGGCAGTGAAGTGGTGGAAGTCATCTCGTGTCCTTACGTCAGTAACCCAGGTCCGACCAGATACCGTCGACGACGGTAGTTTCTTCGTCGAGGTTGGTCGCGAAGTCGTCGCCGATCAGGGAGGTGTCGGTCCAGTTGTTGCGCTCCAGGGCGTCGTCCCAGGTGCCGCTCGTGATCATCTCGTCCACGATCGCCTCCAGGTCCGCCCGTTCATCGTCGGTGATCCCCGGCGGGGCGACGATGCCTCGCCAGTTGGTCAGTTCCACGTCGTAGCCGGACTCCACGAGGGTGGGCGCGTCGATACCCTCCACCCTGTCCGGCGCGGAGATCGCGATCATCTTCAGACGTCCGGCCTCGATCTGGTCCTCGAAATCCGCGTATCCACTGACGGAGGCGGTGACGGTGATCGATGTCGAGCAAGTCACATCGTCTAAACCGATGCAGTCAAAAACAGGTATGTCATACCCCGGGAGGACAATCAGCACCCTCCGATATATACGGATATCCTACCACGGTATCTAGCACTGCCCCGTTAGGTCGTGGGACGATACCCTACAGAAAACGCGAATCGCGCTCGGCACGTATCGCTGCGTAAACCAAAGGCGACCGCAAATCGAAGGATGCCCACGAACCAACTACAACAAAACGACGACCCATAGAAAACGCCTACCACGACAGGCACGCCAGATGTTTCCACCCCAGAGTATACTTCAAACACATGAAGAATCACACAAACCGAAAGGGAACCATGTATTTCAAAAGAACATTCGCTATGGCCAGCGCAGCGTTCGTTGCGATCAGCGGAGTGGCGTGTACCCAAAGCGAAACTCAGAATAATGCTTCAAGTGATAACCCATTCCCATGGTTCGCCACACTGCGATCGATACCCGACTCTATGGCTAACGATCCTGAAGTTCTATCTAATACCGCCTACTGCGGAGGCGCTCTAGTTTCCCCAACGCAGATCCTCACTGCCGGACATTGCGCTGGATCCACCGATGACACGTTCGATGTTCGCCTGGGAGCCCAGACTCTTGACGGTGGAGAACAACAGAAGGTGGACGTGGATCGAGTCGTACGCCACCCGGAGTATCGACTCCTACCCAGTTCCCACGGAGACCAGCCACCTAACATGACCGTAACGTCAGACTACGCAGTCATATTCCTAAAGCATCCCGTTGATAATATCAAACCGGTCGACATCTCGCGTGACCTTCCAGTTAACGGGTCTGATGTTCTTGCCCTTGGCCACGGTCTTTCAAGTGAAGAGTCCGACCATTCGGACAATGAACTGAGCAATATACCTTTGTCATTTACCGCATATGGAGAAAAGTGCGAAAATACCATCAACGGGTATACAGTTGACCCGACCTCAATCTGTGGATATAAACGCGACGCTGCTGAAAACGATCGGGAATCACGAGGTATCTGTTCAGGCGACAGCGGCGGACCACTGATCACGGGCAACAAAAACGATCCGCGTATGGTCGGCATTGTTAGTGCTACAACTACAGGGAAAGACAAGCGCTGTCAAGACGACACACATCCAGCGCTGTTTAGCAATCCCGTCGAAGCCCGCGACTGGGTACTCCACGATTCCGGACAAGCACCTAGCGCCGATAAAAAAGTTCGCTTTACTGCAGACCGGACTCCAGGACGAACGCACAGGTTGCAGTGCTCGACTGACCTCAAGCCCGGGGAGACCGCCCATGTCGAATACTACGAGGATCTCGGAGGTGAAGGCGTGGCCTTCAATCCCGTCGGGAACGCCGATTCTTTCGAACCCCTCGAAGTCGACGACGCAGAAGGTAACTCCTTCAGTTGCAACATTACAGTGAGCAACCCGAGTGGCGCCGTAGAGTACACGTCATCCGCTGAAAGCTCACATTAACATCCTTTCCCTCGGATAGACCGCACGCCGTCGATGCAGGGTCACCATGGCGAGTGGATATAACTACTGAATAGCCCATTGCGTTAGATACGCTGCTGTCATAACGATAGTTGGCATCGTGCTCAATGCGATCGTAGGCCGACGGAAGTGCACAACCATCGCGGCATACTCCCTTAGGAACGCACTAGGGTAGTAGTACAAAGCTGTTGGTGAACCGATAGTTATCGATTCTAGGTTCAAACTCTTTGCAATCGAGGCAGTGCGCAATACGTGGAAGTTGTTGGTTACAATAGCTAAGCCTTGAGGAGAAATGTTTCTCTCTTCCATCAGATTTTTTGAAAAAGTGATATTCTCCAGCGTTGTCGTAGAATCCTCTTCTGCGAGTATGCGATCCGGATCGATTCCTTTTTTGATCAGGTAGCTTTTCATTGCCTCGGCTTCTGATATAGTCTCGTCGTTCCCCTGTCCCCCGCTCACAATGAATGTGGCGTCCGTCTCGCCGGCTGTGCGGTTCGCGACTTTGAGTCCTTGATTTAGCCTGGCAGCCAGCAGCGGGGTCACCTGGTCACCATTAAGCCCAGCTCCGAGAATTATCACCGTATCAACTACTCGGTCTTTTAGGCTATTGGTGTGAAAAATCGCACAGATCCAATATGCGATTAGCTGAATTGTCAGAACTATCCCGGCGGGGGCGACGAGTATTAGCAGAGCAGTTTGAACAATCCTATATGTTTGACTGTCTCCCCCTATGAGGGTGAGTATGATCAGAACCATGGTTCCGAGTATCATAGTAGATATAGCTGCCGGCGTTAAAGTCGCCAATCTGAGCCCTTCTCGGCGTATTACTATAGGAGTATTTAGCGCGAGTCCGATGGCTATTATTAGTAGAAGTATAGGAACTAACACAGCCGACACGACGAGATAGTATCCGGCCGGTCCAGAAGCAAAAGTCGGTTGGACTGCCACGGCGATTAGTAACCAAACCCAGGTGCCCAACAATGTGGCTAGGAACCACGCAGCTCTAGTGGGTTCGTCTCGATTTTTGAGTGCTGACGCCGCTGTGTAACCGATAGCTAGTAACGGGGGAAGGTACACGAGGGTGTATTCGATCATGACGGTACGGTATCCCACGGACGTAAACCGTGCTACACAAGGGTCCCGGGCAAGTTGGTCATCGATGGGCAACGCAACGATGGTGCAGTACATGCAGGAGTGCATCGACGAAAGCTGGTTGTCACGGGTCGGTGTTGGTATGCCACTTGCGACCGCAGATGCAGTACGGGCCGACCTGGACCACTGATCGCTGGAAACCCGGGAGTACCGGCGCTGTCGGGGGATCAAGACCGTCATCTCTGAGAATGACGAACAGGTTTGATCCTGCGAGAAGGATGGCTCGCATGGTGCCCAGCCGTGGGGGTGCGATGCTAAGGAGTACGAAGATTGCATTTCGTTGTGCGAGCATCGAACGAGATCGAGCAGCGGCGCGTTGCAGTTCCGCCAGATCATGCTGGAGGTGTTGCACTGGTCGGGGGCGGCGTCCCCAATCATTCCCGGGATCGCACTCTTCGGGGATCCGCCCTAGGCGGTCATTACTCTTACATCAGAAGCCCTCAGTAAAGTTCAGCCACCTTCCTGGTTGATCCAGTACCCCGCGTATACTCAGTGAGTAGTCTATGGTTTTGTAGCGGCGACCACTTGGATATTATCGCCATGATCGGCGTACGGGTCTGCTGCACGGGTAGGTGACAGGTTGTAGTCACGCCACCAGCGGGGTGATTGTATTCATGATGGTCTCGAACTCAATCGGGGTCAAACGTCCGAGGCGAGCGTGACGTCGACGGCGATGGTAGGTCCGTTCAATCCACGTCACGATCGCGATCCGCAGTTGTTTGCGGGTGGTCCAACAGTGGCGGTCGAGGACATTTTTCTGCATCAGTGCGAAGAATGATTCCATGGCTGCGTTGTCCCCGCTGGAGCCAACCCTGCCCATCGATCCGACCATGCGGTGACGGGGCAACGCGCGCAGGAATTTCCTGCTGCGAAATTGAGCCCCTCGGTCCGAGTGCACCACGCAGCCGGTGACGTCACCACGTATCTGGACAGCGTTGTCGAGCGCCTGTACGGCCAGGCGAGATTTCATCCGCGAGTCGATCGAGTACCTGACGATTCGACCGCTGAACGCGTCTTTGATCGCGCAGCAGTAGATTTTTCCCTCAGTGGTCGTGTGTTCGGTGATGTCCACCAACCAGAGTTCGTTGGTCCATCTGCAGCGAACACGTGGCGTGTGCGTCCGTCCTTGTCGACCACGGCGCAGAGATAGTCATGGACGGGCGGACCAAGCTTCTTACCGTTCTTGCTGCGCTTCTTCCCGAACGCACTCCACCAGCCGTTGGTCGACGTGATCGGCCACGCGGTCCGATCCGCCATCGCCTCATCCGCCTCGTGGGCTTCGTCTGTGAGGAGGCAGTGCTCGAACTCTTCGGTCGTCGTTGTGTGCGTCGAACAGCGCGTTCGCGCGATACTCCTCCACCACCTCGTTCGCAGTGACGGGGTCAGTCACCGGTAGTAGGGCTGGCGGGGAGAGCGTCAATACCCGGCACTACACCGTCACAGGAATCCCTGCGCCGGCGAGCTCGGCAACGAGCGGGGACATTATGCTCCCAGCAGGTTCGCCTGCAACAGATACGCCGCTGCACGCCGCAGGACCTCGTTCTCCTGCTCGAGGAGCCGATTCCGCTTCTTCAGCTCGCGGATCTGCGCCGCCTCGGTCCGCGACGGGCCGGGCTTGGTGCCCTCGTCAATGTCGGCGCGGCGCATCCACTTCGTGAGCGTCATCGGGTGGACACCGAAGTCTTTCGCGATCTTGGCGATCGTCACTCCCGGCTCGCGGTTGCGGGCGACGTGGACGATATCGTCGCGGAACTCCTGGGGATCGGGCTTGGCCATGAGGATCATCCTTACAGGCCTGCCCTGCCGGGCAAGCCAGATCAGATGTCACCTAAACGTGCAGCAGACCCTACGCAGAGATGCAAACACGTCCGTGGTATTTAGCTCGTAAATATAAAGGTAATCGCTGAAGTTTTCTATCGGTCTATAGAAAGAAAGTATGTGCACATAAACCATACCGTAGTATGACGCGATCAGAGGGGTTCCTCTGGAAGCATAGGAACCATGATTAACGTACATGATTCAAAGCGACCTCTGGCAGTAGGAGTGTCGGCAATCGCTCTCATGGTCGCCCTTGTCAGCGGCCTAACTTCTTGTGGTACCAGCGACATTCTTCGAGCTGCAACCAACAGCAGTTGGGCTATCACCTATGAAATCGTCGTTAGTGGCCACGATTCTGGAAATCACGGGCTCTCCGAAGTTCGATACGGAGAGGGGGACAGGGGCCGCCCCACCGAGGACGCCTATGACCCATTCCCGTCGGCATCCTCAAATTCTCCAGGCAATGGAACCTGGACGTGGAAAAAGGAGGTAGAGATCTCGGAGGATGAGATGGCTTATGTTAATGCTGCTCCTTCGTCACCTGAAGTTGCTGTCGAATGTAGAATTCTCCTAGACGGGGAAAAGGTACTGCAGGAGAAGTCGGGAGATAATGGAGAGTCCATCGAGTGTAAAGTAAGGACTGACACGTACGGGGGGTAAGAGAATTTGAAGTTACCCAGCGCGTTGCGTATTCATTTATGGGAGTAACACGCTGGGGCAAAGTATTTCCCCTGAACGGCGGAGTCGGCATGTCGGGGCTACCGGAGAAGGTGCTCATGATCGCTTACCCTGCCCACGCCACCCCAACTTTGCGACAGCACCCGCCGGGGCGGTCCTCAAGCTAGCCAAGTTCGTTAAGGCGATCGGCAACGTCAAGGAAGCAATTCAGCTGCTGACGGGAGCCACCTCTAATGCGGAGAAGCTAGAGGGAGCCCTTGCAGCTGCTGGGGCTACTGCTGCCGAGCTTCTGGGCATCTCTGCTATCCAGGACAACTGCTAGACATCTTGCATCGGAGGAGGTGACATGACTGCAAAGCTCTTTGGTGCCCCCGTGGCCCTGTGGGTCATAGGCTGCCTGCTGATCGCGATGTCGGATGGGCCGACATCATGGCGTGCAGTGGTTGGCTTCGTCTGCCTTGCGCTCGCACTGCTCGGAGCGGTTCTCGCTTTCGCAAAGCGACGGGGCGAGCCGGCAGTGGTCAGCCTCACCGACAGCGAGAAAGAGTCCCTACGAGGAGAGTTGAACAGCGAAGGGCTGGCGAGTGCTGCACGCCAGCTGCGCCGCGAGCACCCCGAGGTCACACTGACGCAGGCAAAACGGTGCTGTTGCAAAGTGGAGCGGGGAGTGCCCGGACGCCGATCGAGGTGGAGGTTCACCCCCGTAGCCTGATCTCTCAGGCGTCTGCGAAGGCCTTGGCGACGATCACCGCATCCGGGTTCGGATACCCGAAGGCGAACACCGCTCCTTGGCCTTGATGCTGTTGCAAAGTTGGGGTCGGTCAACCAGCATCAGACAGCATGAGCATCTTCTCCGGTCGCCACTTCCCTCAAGAGATCATCCTGTGGACAGTGCGCTGGTACTGCCGCTACGGAGTGTCCTACAGGGTGTTGTTGCAAAGTGGTGTTGGTAGCGTCGGGAAACCGATCTCGACAGGGCTATCTGACCTCTCGGCCCTGGTTTAAGCGCCTGTGAAGGCCTTGGCCACGATCACTGCATCCGGGTTCGATTG
>NZ_MKKI01000020.1 GCF_001942345.1 Corynebacterium sp. CNJ-954 | reverse complement strand
GCTGCTGATGCTCGACATGTGGGAGCACGCCTTCTACCTGCAGTACAAGAACGTCAAGGCCGACTACGTCAAGGCCGTGTGGAACGTGTTCAACTGGGACGACGTCGCCGAGCGCTACGCCGCCGCCAAGGCCTAGTCCACAGCGCCTGGCCCACGGTCCGGATCGACGCCTGATCCGTCACCGGGGGCTGCCCTGGTCGACCCCGCCCCTGTTCTGGGGCGGGGTTTCCTTGTGCAGGTAGGGTGTCGCATGTGAGCAGGAAGAAGAACACCAGGAGCAGGAACGGCAGCACTCCTGCCACCCTCGCGCTGGAGGCTGCCGGGGTGCCGTTCACCGTCCACACCTTCACCCACACCCCCGGTGTCACGGACTTCGGAGGGGAGGCGGCCGCAGCACTCAGCGACACTCTCGGGGCGGTCGACCCCGGACGAATCTGCAAGACCCTCCTGGTCAGCCTGGACGGCAGCCCACGGTCAGGGGCCCTCGCAGTGACTGTCGTACCGGTGACGATGACGCTCGACCTGAAGGCGGTCGCCACCGCATTCGGCGCGAAGAAGGCCACGATGGCCGACCCGTCCGCCGCCGAACGTTCCACGGGCTACGTCGTCGGCGGGATCAGCCCGTTCGGTCAGAAGAAGACCCTTCCCACCGTGATCGACGCGAGTATCCGGGACTGCCCCACGATCTTCGTCTCCGGGGGACGCCGCGGGCTCGACATCGAGATCGCGCCCGGGGACCTCATGACTGTCCTCGGGGCGGAGTCAGCCGCCGTCGGCCGTAGCTGACGCCCACGGCACCTCCACCTCCCCGCTGGCAATCGGAAGTGTTACCACCTGTGCGGCATGGTGGACAGTAAAACCCCAGGTCACAAAAAGTGTTACCACTTCACAGTGGTAACACTTCGGCCGACCAGCTCGCCGGATCGCCTAGCCGCAGGTCACCCCGGTGGCATGGACCGGGCAGTAGCCGCCCGGGTTCTTGTCCAGGTACTGCTGATGCTCGTCCTCAGCCAGGTAGTACTCCCCTGCCGGCGTCTCCGACAGCAGCGACACCTCCGTGGTGACGGCTCCGTAGCCCGCCTCAGCCAACTTCTTCCCGTAGGCCTCCACCTCGGCGGCGGCGATGTCGCGCTGCTCCGGGGTGGTCGCGTAGATCACTGACCGGTACTGGGAGCCGACGTCGTTGCCCTGACGGTCACCCTGCGTCGGGTCATGGTTCTCCAGCCCGGTCCGGATCACGGTGCGCAGGTCGACACGCTCCGGGTCGAACACCACGTCGACGACCTCGGAATGTCCCGTACGCCCGGTGCAGACCTCACGGTAGGTGGGGTTGGGGGTGTAGCCCCCGGCGTATCCCACCGAGGTGGACTCCACCCCGTCCAACTGCCAGAACAACTTCTCCGCCCCCCAGAAGCACCCCAGGCCGATCACCACATGCTCCTGGCCGTCCTTCCACGGCCCGGTGACCGGGGTGCCGAGAACCGTGTGGGGGCGGGGGTTCTCCAACACGGGGTGGCGTCCGCCGGACAAGGCGGTGTCTGCGGTCGGCCGGTCTGCGCGGAACGGCCCGCCCGACTGTGCTGCGTTCATGGCGAGGATACGGTCAAGGAAGCTCATATCCGTTCCAACGGCTGAGACAGCGCAGGGATTCCCGGCGCGCCCCGTCGCAGCCAGTTCCGGACGGCGGCGGTGGCGAAACAGTCGTCGGCGTTGTACCTCTCCAAAGTCCTCTGGGCCGCAGATGCCGCAGCACCGTCCCCGCCGACAGCCACCTCGAACAGGTCCACGGCGACCCGTCCGTCGACGTCCTCCTGGCTGAAGGTGAATCCGGCCAAGGGCGCCGTGGCCTTGAGCCCCAGCGACGAGTTCGCCGCGACAGCTGTGCGTACCAGGTCGAACACGTCCACCCAGTGGTCTGACGTCAGGAACTCGTTGACCTCCTCCAGGGACGGCATGACCGCTTCCCGTCCGTCGGCGAGGGCATAGGTGGTTCCGCCGTACCGTCCTGCGTAGTGGCGCAGCCAGTGGTTCTCGCCCTGCTGGGAATAGCAGTACACGCGGCAGACCCGTCCCTCGCGGGCAGCGGCGGCCCGTCGTGCCGACAGCCAGGTCCAGAAGGACGCCACGTGGCGTCCGTCGTCCCCGGTCGTCCCGAAGTCGGTGAAGGAGCGGTAGACCGCCCCGTCGAACGTCCCCCACAGGAACGTCCCGCGGCTGGGGTGGGCCTCCATGTCCACGTCGATCTCGACGGCGTCGGCGAGCTCGTCCGCCATCGGTGCCTCCCCGTCGACCAGTCGCTCGGGCATACGGAAAGAATGCCCGCACCACAGGTCGGTCCGCACGATCCACCGGCGCAGCGGCCGCCGCAGGTACCCCACCCCTGCCAGCCACGCGGTCGCCAGTGCCGACATCTCCCCGCCGTCCGCCGTCGCCAGCTCGGCAAGGGTGTCGATACCCCGCTCGCGCCACTGTGCGGCCCGGTCCCCAGGCAGCATCAGACTGAGGTCCCCGGTCTTCAGGAGCCGGGCCCGGCAGTGGTTGTGGAACTCGCACGTACCGCACTCCCTCACCCGCGTCGGCTCGTCCGGCACCGGTGCCTCCAGCGCACGGACGAGGCCCGGAACCACGCGTTCCGCAGGAATGACGAGACACTGCGTCAGGTCCGCACCGATGAACCCGACGTCACCGGACCCGAGGCCGAGGACCTCCAGCAGCACGTGCGCCACGGCGACCTTCTGCGAGTCCACCGGCGTGCTGCGGTGCTTCAACCCCACCGGCAGGGGACGGGCCAGGCCCAACGCCGCGACGTCCACCACGCGTACACCGGTACTCCGCGAGGTCGTTCTCGCAGCCACCGTATGGCCGGTCACCGCGACGGGCATGTAGGTCATGTCCGTCGCGGGGCCGGCACCGCTGTCGGTACGGACCAGCAGGTCGATGTCGCAGGCCAGAGCCCCGTCCGCCAGACGGCCGCCGACGATGAGCCGGGTTCCGGCGGCAAGCGCCTCGAGCGTCTGTTCCTCGGCGGTGCCGTCGTCCACCACATCGACGCGGGTGGGGACGAGGCGCTCACCGAAACGGGGACGCCGTGGCAACGCCGCGGCAACCGCCTCGCGTCGCCACCGGGCACGGCACCGGCCGACGGCGCGGTCGACCACCGCACCGGGCGTCAGCTCCGCGGAGACCCGCCCCGACGACCGGGCACGGTCGAGCACCCGGCGGTGGCGGCAGCCGGTCAGGTCCGCCGGAGTGACCGGCGCCGCATCAGTGCCCTCGTACTCCCACATACGCCCACATACTATTGAGTAGACTGGCACGGAGAAAACGGCCGGGAACGCGGCCGACAAAAGTGGCACGACGACAGGTACGGGAGCATATCGATCATGGGAATTCTCAGCTCGGCACGACGGCGACGCCACGAGAAACGGGCGAGCTACAAGGCAGCGAAGGTCCAGGCCCGGACCGAGGCACGCGAGACGGCCAAGCTGGACAGGAAGAAGGAGGCCTACCTGCAGAAGATGGCCCGCAAGGTCCGTAAGCAGGAGAGCCGTGACCTCAAGAGCCAGCGTAAGCATGACGCGAAACTCGCCGAGGCCACTGTCGAGCAGATCAAGGCAGGGCGGTTCAACGCCAAGACGGTGCTGCGTTACACCGGGGCTCTCCGGGTACTGCTGCCGGTCGCCATTCCATTGGTCTACCGGGCATTCACCCAGTTGTCACAGGAAAGCACAGGGCGTGGCACCGCCGCCGAGTTCTCCAATTTCGTCGGCGTCGGTGCCCCTCAGCGCGCACGGATCGCCGACCTGCGCACCCGGATCGAACGCGGAAACGTGCCCTCCGGTTTCGCCAAGGACGCCAACGCCAGGCTCGACGAGTTGGAGAATTCCCTCGACAATGCGTCCGGAATGTCGGACTCACAGACCAGTAACCTCACGTCCAGCGTTTCCACAGAGTTGGACCTGCTCGACCGCCAGTTCGCAGAAAAGGTCTGAGCTTTCCCATAAGCGAATAGTCGGTATATACGCCGCCATGAATACAGAGGGTGACAATTAGTCAGCACCTCCGCTACACTTCCGGATAACGGCATGTCCCAGTGCCACAATTTCACTGTCAAAAAGTGTAATCGCCCAGAAGGAAGCAAAGGAAACCATGGCACGCAGAGAAGTCACCCAGTTCTTCGACGACCTCGACAACACGCCGCTCACCGCGGATGAGGTCAACGTGGTGGAATTCAGCTACAAGGGGTCGACGTACGTCCTGGACCTGTCCGAGGAGAACGCCCAGAAGTTCGCGGACACCATCGAGCCCTACATCGCCGCCGGAACGAAGGTCACCCGCACCCGCGGTCGCGGCCGCCCCTCCAGCAACGCCGGAAAGTCCGATTCAGGCCGTAACCGCCGTATCCGCGAGTGGGCCCGCGACAACGGTCTCTCGGTCTCCAGCCGCGGCCAGATCGCCCGCGAGGTCATCGACGCCTACGAGGCTGCCAACCCGTCTGACCGCTGAACCAGCGGTCAGAGCATTCCCGCCTGGCGTGCTGCGGCGACCGCGGAGGTACGTGACCGCACACCCAACTTGTCGTAGACATGGGCAAGGTGGGATTTCACCGTCGCCTCGGAAAGAAAAAGCTCCGAGCCGATGTCACGGTTCGATTTACCCTGCGACACCGCCTGGAGAACTTCGAGTTCCCGCGCGGACAATGACGTCGCAGGGTCTTTTTCCCGGTGACGTAGCCGATGCGCCACTGCCCCTGACAATGCAGTGGCCCCCTGCGCCGCAGAACGCACCGCGCTGATTAATTCTGCCGGTGGTGAATCTTTCAGCAGATAACCCACCGCCCCGGCTTCGACGGCGCCGAGGATCTCGACGTCGGTGTCATAATTCGTGACGACCAGAACATTGGGTGGGTCAGGGAGTTCCCGGATCCTCGCCGTCGCCTGTGCACCGGTTTCCGCCTCGCGCCCCGCCGTCCCGGCGCCGAACCGCAGGTCCATGAGTACGACATCCACCGGAATATCAGCCACCGTTGTCACCGCACCGTCGGCGGTATCAACTTCACCGACGATACTGATGTCCGCCGCACTCTCCAGGACTGCGCGTAACCCCATTCTCACGATCTCGTGGTCGTCCGCCAGCAGGACACGGATCATTCCGTCCATTCCGCGGCCTCCTCCGCCTCCGGTCGTGTCACTTTTCGCCCATCCTACAATCCCGGTGTAACGGGGCGGGGTGTCTCGTGGGGAAGCGGAACCTCCACCGCGACCGCCGTGCCGGACCCGACCGCGCTCTCCACGACCAGCGTGCCGCCCAGCTCCTCCACCCGGCGCCGCATCGTGACCAGCCCGATATGCCCCTCCTCCGCGCGCTCCGCCAGCGTCGCCTGCACCGCAGCCAGGTCGAACCCCGAACCGTCGTCGACGATGTCGAGCCGCACGGCCTCCGGGTTCGTCGACAGCGTGATCAGGGCACGCGATGCGCCCGCATGCTGCCGGACGTTCGCCACCGCCGACTGGGCGACCCGTAGGAGCACCGCTTCCACTGCGATCGGCAGTTCGACTGCGCCGTCCCCGCTCTCCACGCTCACCGTGAGGCCGTCCCCTGCCTCCCCGGTCTCCCCTGTCTCCCCCGATGCCGACTCCGCCAGACGCCCCAGAGCGTCCACCAACGATCCGCCGTCCAGGTCTGACGGCTGGAGCGCCGCAATCATCGCCCGCGTCTCCCGGAGGCTGTCCGCCGCGACATCCCGTGCCTGGATCACCCGTTCCACCGGAGGCTCACCCCCGGTGACCCGCTGCCGCACGTCCCGTTCGGCGGCGTGCAACAGCATCTGGATACTCGACAGACCCTGCGCCACCGTGTCGTGGATTTCATGCGCCAGACGCTCACGTTCCTCCACCACACCCGCCTGCCGCTCGGACTCGGCGAGAAGCCTGCGGGTCCGTACCAGTTCATCGATGAGCCGACGACGGTCTTCGCTGACCACGTACAGCCCCTCCACCGTCACCCCGATCACCATCGCCACCAGACCCGACAGCACCGGGCCCAGCACCGCCCCTGTGGACGGCCCGGCGACCGCCACAGACAGACCGGCGGCGATCACGGTCACCACGCCCGTGGCCATCACACCCCACCACGTCGGCAGCAGGTACAGGTAGAGGGCGAACAGGGCGATCGCCAGATACGCTGCCGTAGCCTCCTGTACCGCCAGCACGATCCACAGCACGCTCAGAACCGTCAACCACGTGACCCGACGTGGAAGCGCCGCCGAAACAGGCCGTGACAGCCCTGTCGCCGCCACCAGGGCGAACGGCACCGCCGTGAGGGCCACAAGTGTCGGTGCCCCGTCCTCCCGCCCAGCGGCCGACCAGACCGTGACCGCCAACAGCAGACCGACGAGCGCTGCGATACCACCCCGCATCAGTACTGAATCGCGCACCGCCACTTCCTTGTCCATGGGAACACAGTATCCTCGACACGTGGAGTTCATCGAGTACCCGGTATCCGCAGTGATGAAGCTGTGGCACATGGCGTTGACCGCCATGGGGGTTGCAGACGCGACGGCATGGACGGCGTCCATCGCCCTGCTGGTGCTCACTGTCAGGTTGATCCTCGTCCCCTTCGCCTACCGTGCCTACCGGTCGACCCGCATTCTGGTGAATCTACGCCCGGCGCTCTCCGCCCTGGACGAGGAGTACAAGGACCGTCTGAGTCAGCCCGAGCGCAAGGAGCTGATGAAGAAACGGCGTGAGCTGCAGCTCTCCCACGGTTACCGGCTGCGGGACGGTTGTGTTCCGGCGCTGATCCAGATCCCGTTCTTCATCGGTCTCTACCGGATCCTGCTCCAGGTTGCCCGGCCCACCGACCTGGAGGCGACGTCCCACCCCGGCATCGGGGCGCTGAGCGGCACGGACGTCTCGCACTTCCTCGACGCCGACATTCTCGGAATCCCCCTCGCCGCCTACTCGACGATGTCCGATGAGCAGTTCGCCTTCCTCGGCACCACCGGTGGCGAGGTCTTCACGTTCGCCGTGCCACTCTGTATCACTGCTGCGGTGTTCACCACGCTGAACATGGCGTACTCCATCTACCGCAACTGGCTGACCCTGGACGAGAACAACGGCACCTCCCGTGCGATGTTCAAGCTCCTGTTCTTCATGGCGCCGGTCGCGATCCTCGTCCCGATCGTCTTCGGCCTGGCGGGGCCGGCTCCGGCCGCCATCATGTGCTACTGGGTGATGAACAACCTGTGGACGATGACGCAGAACATCGGACTGCACCTGGTGCTCGACCGGCAGGTCCCCTATTCCGAGGAGTTCCGCCGGCACCGTGCCGAGGTCGGAGCTGCCCGTAAACAGCGTAGGAAGGAGATCCGGGAGGCGGAGAAGGCCTTCACCGAACGCTCCCGCGCCCGGTCTGCCCGTATCAAGGAACTGGATGCGACGTTGCACCAGTCATCACTGGACTCCGTCCGCGCAGAAGCTGCGGAGGAGCGCGACCGGCTGACCGCGGAGGAGACTGCTGACCGGGAGGCGACGGACCGGCTCGTCAAGCGGGAGAAGCTGGAGCGTGCCGAGCGTCGGGCACGTCAGCGCGCACTGCAGCGGCAGGCCATCGCCGAAAAGAAGGCGGCGAAGGCGTCCGACTCCGCTGGGGCTGATGAGGCCGTCGAGACAGCGACGCCCGCGCCCGGCAGCGATGCCGGTGCGCCAGACGAGACTGAGACTGCCGACGCCCCCGCACATTCCGCACCCCGCGGAGGCAGACACCGCCTGCCCGAGCCCGACGAGGATGACGGCATCAGCCCCTACCGGGGGCGTCACCGACTCAACCGGTGACAGCGCTTACGGGGATAGACCCCTACATCGGGGACACCAGGGTTATGTCGGTGTCGAGGACACAGACCGACATATCCCTGGTGTACTGAACATTCCGGATAGGCGGCCTCTGATACCGGGAGCGGACGAGACAGAAACCTGTGTCACTTCGGCGCGGATGACTCTCAGGTGCTCTGGTTCTGGGCCGCCCACAGGCGGGAGTACTGGCCGCCGGCGGCGAGCAGCTGCTGGTGGGTACCGTCCTCGATGACCTGTCCGGATTCCATGACCAGGATCCGGTCGCAGGACGCCGCCTGGGACAACCGGTGGGCGATGACCATGCCGGTGCGTCCGGCAAGCGCCGCGTCGGCGGCGTGGTCGAGCAGGTGAGCGTGAGCGGAGCCGGCTTCGGCGGTGGCCTCGTCGAGGATCGCCAACGCAGGATCAGCGAGCAGCAGCCGGACCAGCGCGATGTGCTGGGACTGTGCCGCGGTCAGCGGCATGCCGCGAGGCCCGAGGTCGGTGTCCAGTCCGTGTGGCATCTGGTCGAGCAGGTCCTGTGCGCCGGTGGCGGTGACGGCCTGACGGATCTGCTCGTCATCGGCCCCGGGTGCGGCGAGCGTGAGGTTCTCGCGGAGCGTTGCGGCGAAGATATGGGTCTCCTGACTGATCAGGGTGGTGTCGTCGGGCGCGGTGACCGTCCCGGCATCAGGTGTGTGGATACCGGCGAGGAGTGCGGCGACGGTCGTCTTGCCCGCGCCAGAGGTACCGACCACCGCCAGGTGTTCTCCCGGCGCGATGGTCACGGTGACGTTGTCCAGGACGTCCGGCCCGTCGGCGTAGGCGAAGGTGACGTGGTCGAGGCCGGCATCGAGGCCTGTGCTGTCCAGTGCAGTGCTGGTCGATCGCGCTCCCTCACGGTCTGCCTCGTCACTGATGCCACTGATGTCGACGTCCGTCACCCCGACGATCCTGGCCAGTGACGCGGTCGCCAGCTGGAGGGTGTCGATCACGCTCATCAGGGAGCGGATCGGCCCCTGCAGCCGCAGGAAGAACAGGACGGCGGTGGTCGCCGCACCGACGGTCACTGCTCCGGCACCGACAAGGTGGAATCCGAGGACCAGGACAGCACTGACGGCAACCGCGAAGGCCACGTCGATGCGCCAGTTGAACATGGTGACCACGGTGCGGGCACGGAGTGCCCATCCTGCGACGGCCCAGGACGCCCGACCGATGCGACGGTTATGTGTCTCTGACAGTCGGAACGCTGTGACTGTGTCCAGTCCACGGAGTGCGGAGAGAAGGTGGTGGGCCCGGGTCCCGAAGGCGAGACGTTGGGCCGCGTACATCGGCGGGGCGATCCGCATGTACCACCGCAGGGTCAGCCAGTACACCGGCAGCATCACCACGAGCACGATGCCGAACCGCCAGTCCAGGGCGCTCATCCCGGCGATGGTGAGCAGCAGGGTGAAGATCGTGGACGACAGGACCGGGACGACCTGTTGGAGCGCCTGGGACACCTGGGCGACGTCGTCACTGGCGCGGCTGATCAGGTCGCCGGTGCCGGACCGCTCGACCCGCTGCTGGGGAAGGCGGAGGGCGGTGTCCACCAACCGTTCCCGCAGGCCCGCCAGGATCCGTTCGAAACTGCGGGCGGCCAGAAGGACACCGAGGATCTGCAGTGCCCCTCCCCCGACGACGGAGACGATGATGAGCAGGGCGTAGTTCCATAGCGGAGAGGCGCTGTCGTTGGTGACGTCGTCGACGACTCGGCCGAGTGTCGCCGGGGCGATGAGTTCGAGGGCCGCGGCGACACCTGCGAAGACTGCGGCGAGGACCAGGACGATGCGGCGTCCGCGGAGGGCGTCCCACAGGACGGCAGCTGTACGTCGTCCTGTGGCGGTGGGCAGACGGTCCCCGATGTCGGTGGTGTCGGCGGTGCTGCTGGTACTAGTCATGGGCCACCTCCATGTCGACGACCCTGTCGCAGGCGGCAAGCAGGGTGGCCGACCCGGTGACGATCACGGTCGTCCGGCCGTCCCGGACGGCGGCGAGCCGGGTGGCGATGGTGTGTTCGGTGATCGCGTCGACGGCGGTCGTCGGGTCGTGCAGCACGAGGACCGGTGCGTCCACCGCGAGAGCCCGGGCCAGGGCGACGCGCTGGCGTTGTCCCCCGGACAGGCGGGTGCCGGATTCACCGACGCGGGTGTCGACCCCCGCCGGCAGACTCTCCACGATATCGGTGCAGGATGCCGCGTACAGGGCACGGTCACTCATACCTGCCGCAGCGGTCGGGGCGATGTTGTCGGCGATGGTGCCGTCGAAGATGTCGGCGTTGTGCGGTGAGGCGAGGACGTACCTACGGTAGGTGTCGACGGGGAGGGTCTCTGCCGGAACGGTGCGTGTACCAGAGACCAGGGTGACGCCGTGTGCCCCACTGGCCAGGGTGTCCACGAGGTCGCGTGCCCCGGCGCCGTCAGCGCGAATGCCGAGCATCTCGCCCGGGGCCGCCCGGAACCCCGGGGTGTGTATCCCGAGGGGTTCTTCATCCAACCGTGTGCCGTTCCCGTCAGGAGCGTTCCGTGCACTATGCCGGTCGTCGGCGTAGGGGGTATTCAGCAGGCCAAGCACACGCCCGGCGGAGGCGACGCCGGACGCCCAGATCGATCCGATGGAACGTGGCAGGTTGGTCAGCGGGTTCATCATGAACTGGGTGACACCGATGACAGCGATGAGGTCGCCGATGCTCAGTGCGCCGTTGATCGCCATGGCGGTCGCAGCGACGGTGAGCCCGGCGATGAACACACCGGACACCACGTTCATGGAACCGAAGTAGAGGCCCCTCGAATTCTGGACGGTCAGCGCCCCCTCCAGTGCTTCCCGGCTGACGCGGGTGTAGCGGGTAGTCGAGATCTCTTCGGCCCGGAGCCCTTTGATGGTGCGGTAACCGGTGATCAGGTCGGACGCCTGACCGGTCGCCGCTGCAACGCGTGCCTGTTGTTCCTTGCTGCGGCGTTGCATCGGGCGGCCTGCCAGCGTCATCACCCAGAGCATCAGCGGAGCACCGAACAGGACGGCCAGGCCCAGGGGCCAGACGATGGAGAGCAGGATGACGCCACCGGCGACGATGGCGACGAGTTCGCCGACCGGGTACACACCGAGCTGCATCGTAAACGCCACGCGGAAGACGTCCCCGGTGGCGATGGAAAGGTCAGCACCCCCGAGCTGCCGGTCCTTCATACCTGCGGGATGCAGCAGCCGTCCGGTGACAGTCATCCGCAGGCGGTGCTGGACCATCTGCATGCCGTACTGGCCGCATCGTGAACCGAACCGGGTGGCCAGGGAACTCACCAGCACAGCTGTGATGACGACGAGGCACCACAGGATCAGTTGGACGGTGTCCTGGGTGGCGATGGCCCGGTCGACGGTGGTCCCGGCTGCGACAGGAAGCAGCGCACCGGCGACCTGGCTGATTCCCAGGAGAACGGCCGCGGGAACGGTGAATCTCTTCGCCCCGAGGATGATCCTCCAGGTGAACCGGGCAGGTGAGGTGTCCGGGCCGTAGGGGATCGCAGCGTCCGCCGGGGGCGCGTCCGACGCCTGGAAAAGAAGCGGCCACCGGATGCCGAGGACGTGGCTGCGGAGAGCTTCACCGTCGGTAGCGGGCGCGGTCCCCGGAGCGGCACGTTTGGGCGGTGGCATGCATGGTCCTTTCAGATCAACATGTCCAGTATGCCCGAGCCGCCGGACGACAATGACGACAATAACGTAGCGTTGCTACCTGCCTGCGGCAGTCAAGGTGTAGATGGTCCGGTCCCATCCGAACTTCTCTGTGCCGGCGACCGTGACCCCGGCATCCGCGAAGACCGTCGCCAGCTCCTCACCGGTACGGTAGCCCGAGCCCCAGACCGCGAGAGACAACACGTCGTTCTCCGCGGCATGCTCGTCAATGCTTCCGGTCACATCGAAGGTGTCCTCCACCGCAAGGATCTTTCCCGTCCGGCCCGCCAGGTGCGCAAGCAGATGAGAGGCGTCAGCGTCGGGCAGTGTCCCCAGAAGATGTATCAGCAGTACGGCATCCGGCCGGTCACCGTCGGCGTTCCCCGGCAGTTCACCGAACAGGGATCCGGCCATCACCGAGATCCGCTCACGCTGTTCTGCAGTCACACCACCTGTCTCTGCCAGTGCCCTGCCAAGAAAATCCGCCTGCGAAGGCATCGCCACAACGCTGACGCGCATATCCGGGTGCTCCGCAACCAGGCCCGCCGCCAGATTCGCTGTACCGTTGCCATGGAGTACCACGTGGCGCAGATCTTTCACCGCCTCAGTTCCTGCCAGAGGGCCTGCCTGGTAGCGGGCGAAATCCTCCATGCCGTCCTGCAGCTTGTCCTCATACCACTGTTCGGAGCGGAGGTCGCCGTAGGTCTGCCCGGTCACGGAACGGTACACGGACTCACCGGTCATCATCGCCTCGGTGAGACCCCGCCACCCGAGTTCCAGACGGGCGTGCGCACCGTCGTGGTGCAGAACGGCGAGAACGTCGTCGACGGTCAGGAACTCCCCCGTCTCTGACAACGCAAAGTGCCCGGGTGACGTCTCCAGCAGGATTTCCAGGGCGACAAGATACCGCAGCAGTTTTCCCAGGGCCCGAGGGTTCGCCCCGGTCGTCTCTGCCAGAGCACCGGCACTGGTGGTCCCGTGGAAGATGAGGTTGCCCAGGTCCAGGTCGGCAGCGGTGCGGAGTGCGTAGGCAGGACCGACTTCCGCCAGTTCGTGGAACGTCTCCCATGCCTCGGGGTTCGCTTCCGGATCAGGGATCGCCGGGTCGTCGTCGAGCGTCACGACCTCGCCCCGACGCCAGTACCCGGTGAAGTCGATGTCCTTCTTGTCCATACCCCGCTCTGCGATGAGATGGCGACGGATGTGCTTGACCGGACCGGACTCTCCGCCGACCCAGGCAAAGGCATGCCCCTCCCACCAATCCATGTTCTCCACGGCATCCGTCAACAACGTCGTCGTGCCTGCAGGTTGCCCGCCTCGAGGCAACCAGGTCACGTGTACACCCGGGAGCTGGCGTAACGGTGCACGGTGGGAGGCTACAGCGATCTCGATGAACACCTGCGCCTGGGCGTCCTCCGGAAGATTCTCGAGCAGGCGGGCGATCGCGGGAATTGCGGTGTCTTCCCCGACCACGAGGAGCCAGTCGGCGTCGGGCAGCGCGGAGCTGGTCGGCGGGCCGGCAAAGTGCATGGTGTCACCGGGCGCGCAACGGTACGCCCAATTGGTGGCGACGCCGACACCGTGCTTGACGAAGTCCACGGTGAGTTCCGGTCGGCGCGTAGTCGAAACATCGAAGGCCCGTACGGTGTAGTCCTTGCCGATCGGGCGCGGGTCCTTCGGTATCTCGATCGTCCCGTGCTTCTGGACCGGCAGCACAGGTTCATTCTCGCCGGGGTAGGGGAAGAAGAGTTTGATGCTGTCATCGAAGCCGGTGCTGGTGAACGCCGGTAGTTCCATGCCGTCACGGGTGAAGGCCCCGAGCTCGTCGCCGGTGAAAACAATGCGGCGCAATGCAGGTGTGATGTCCTCGATGCGTGAGACGTTCACCCTGCGCAGCGTGATGGGGTTGGTCGTGATGTCACGGTTGACGATCGGCATGACACAGGACGCTACGGCCCTACTCGCCGCCATGGTCAACGGGGACCGCCAGGTACTTAACGTGGGGGACGCCGTACAAATTCACGGGGGCTCATCCCCACCTCCTCCCCGAAATCCCGGCTGAAAGCACTGAGGTGCGTGTAACCCACCCGGCGTGCCGTCACCGACGGAGCCACACCCTGGTCGAGCAGCTCCATGGCGCGACGGACCCGCGCGGTTCTCCGCCACCGCCCGTATCCCCGTCCGGTCTCCTCCCGGAACCACCGGTTCACGGTTCTCACGCTGACGCCGACGTCCTCGGCCCATTGTGTTGTCGTCGTCCTGTCGGCGAGATCGTCCAACGTCTTTCGTGCGATGAGCCGCGCAGCCGGGGTAACGGGCATCATGAGAGCCGCGTCCTCGATGTCACGCCGTCGTTTCACCAGCCCGCCGAACACCTGGAGCACCTCCGTCGGGTCATACCCCTCAGGACGTAGCAGCGTGACGCTGGAAATGACGTTATGGAGCATGAACTGCGTCCAGCGTGCCGGCACGCGGGTCACCACGACGTCGTCCCCACGCACGTCGAGCAGGTCTGCGGAGAACGGCATGGGAAGAGCGACCGCACCGTCGTCCACCGCCACCTCGTGGGAGTGGCCGGCCGGCATCCACACCGCGTCCCCCTCGGACAGTTCGATGCGACGGTCGTCGACGCTGACCCTCGCGGTCCCGCGGTACATCCACAACACCACATGGGTGTCCCGGTAGGTACGGCGCGCAGCCACCGAAGCCGGAATTGACGGAACGGACCGGCCAGCTGCTGCCCCGCGTCGCAATGACTCCGCAAGACATGTGGTGCGTCGAGCTTCCAATGCCCTTTCACCGTCCCCCACCGCAGTCTTTCCACGCGCCCAACGAGCCGGCGTCTGCCCGAACCGGTCGCTGAAGGCACGGATGAAACCGTGGGCGCTCGCGAATCCCACCTGGTCCGCCGTCCAGGCTACCGAGTACCCCGCGAGCAGGTACTCGCGGGCGGTATGCAGTCTCGTCGCCGTGCGCCATACTCCCGGCGTCATTCCCGTTTCCTCGAGGAAGGCCCGTCGCAGACTCTGCGCACTCACGCCCGACGCAGACGCGAGATCCCGGAGCGGTCTCGCGTCCGTCGGGAAGCGACACAGTTGTCGGGCGATGCTCTCGGCAGGGGAACTGGTCGGGTAGACGGGTGCTTCAGGCTGGTCGACCCGCCGGTCGAGCTCGGAAAGGACCTCATCGCCTGTGTACCCGGGCGACCTCATCGGTGACACCCACGCGGCGAAATGATGCAGGATCCAGGCGTTCCAGGACTCGTCAACGGTGATGACCACCGGCAGCGGGAGACCGGTGATCGACCGCTCGGGAACGAGGATCGGAATAACGAGACTACCGACGTGCACGGTGATCTCGTAGGGGACGCCAGCCGGCACCAGGAGACACTCGCCGGATCCGAATTCGACCACACCGCCCAGGCTGCGCACCGTCGCCGTCCCCGTGTAGACCCAGAGCGCGCAGTGTTGGGTCGCGTGGGTCCTCTCCGCTTCATGCGCTCCGGGGAATCCCGGGGCGGACTTTTCGTCAAGCATCTGTACATTCTCGTCCACCAACATGCATAAGGGAAGCATATCCTGACCACGCCAGTCTCCTGACACCCGCACATCCGAAGGACCACACCGTGACCGCACGAACCATCCGCAAGACATCACGCTTAGTCGCTGCCATCATCGGGATTTCACTCACGACGACGCTCGTCGCCTGCGGCAGCGGCACTGACGACGATGACCATGCTGCCGGCACCTCCGGGACCCCGGCGGCCAGTGACTACTACCCTCACACCCAGACCACCGCCTACGGTGACACAACCATCGAGGCGCAACCGGAACGGATCGTCGCCCTGACGACGACCGCCGCCGACGAACTCCTCGCACTCGGCATCACCCCGGCTGCCGTCGGCACGGATCCGGACCAGCTGGACACCACGGCACCGTGGATCGCCGACGACATCCGCGACACCTCAGACGCCGACCTCGTCGCCAATGCCAGGGACATCAACGTCGAGAGTGTGGCGAACACCGAGCCTGACCTGCTCATAGGGGCACCCTGGCAGTTCGGTGACGCATCGGTCTGGGAGAGGGTCAACGCCATCGCGCCAACCATCATCCCGGAATCCTCAGACACCAACGTCGGCTGGGAAGCTTCACTGCGCACCACGGCCGAGGCGGTGGGTATGGAAGACAAAGCCGAGGAGATCATCAGCGACGTCAAGGGCGAGTACAAGAACGCCGGCGGAGACGTGGCGGCAGAGAAGACCTACAACTTCACCGGGTACACCGAGGAACTGGGCTTCTTCTCCGGGAACGGCTCAGTCTTCCAGCTCTTCGGACTGTCACCGTCCGACAGCCAGGATGACTCCCAGACCAAGTCCGCATTGTCGGTGGAGAACACCGACCAGCTCACCGGCGATCTTCTCGCCGTCTACCCGCAGGCGGAGGCTGACCGCAAGGCACTCGACTCCAACCAGGCATTCCAACAACTACCCGCAGTCAAGAACGGCACCGTCTACTACGCCGACGCGCAGGACGCGTACGCCATCAACACCGCCGGACCGCATTCGCTGCGGTGGTTCCTGGACCGTATCACCCCGACGATCGAGAAACTCGACTAGACGGCCCGGGCTGATCGGAACCTCATTCAGATCGAATACATCATCGGCGCGGTGTACAGCAGCTGCTTGGCGAGCTCCCGCGCTGTCTCGAGTGGGGTGACCGTACGGTTCATCTTCGCTCCGGCGATACCACCGTCGAGGAAGACCATCAGCTGGTCGGCGAGCGTACGGGAGGCGTAACCGAACTTCTCGGTGAGCAGGTCCGCCATGGTGTCCCGACACCAACGGCGGTGTTCGAGGGCGGCGGCACGGATGCGGTGTTCACTGTCGGTGTCCGGCCTCGGGTACTCACTGGCCGCATTCTGGAAGTGTGAACCGCGGAAATTCTCCCCCGGCTGCTCTGCGATACACATGTCGAAGAACGCAAGGATACGGTCCTCGGGCTTCGGACGGTCCTCGCACATCTTCTCCCAGCGGTCCCGCCAGTCCTTGTCCAGTTCCTCGAGGTAGGACACCACGAGATTGTCTTTAGAACCGAACAACGAGTAGAGACTCGCCTTCGCCACGTCCGCGTCCCGGAGGATCCGGTCAATACCGATGACACGAATACCTTCGGTGGTGAAGAGGTGGGTGGCGCTCGCCAGCAGTCGTTGGCGCGGCCCCGGACGATTACGACGACGTGGGGCGGAGGGCCCCTTCGCCGCCTTCGGTTTCTTCGCCTTGGACGGGGACGCGTCACTGCCGTCGGTCGTCGTGGAACCGGAGCCGGCCATGTCGTCCCTCCATATGTGCGGGGTAGTTCTGTCGACGGGACATACCCGCCGTTCCTGCCGTATTTTACACAAGCCTGTGCCGCTGCCGACACACTGTCGGCAGCGGCACAGGATCGTGCCGACGCGCGCTTACTTCGACGTCGGGCGCACGACCATCATCGGGCACGGGGCGTACTGAAGCAGAGCCCGTGACGTGGAACCGAGGAGCATGCCCCGGAAGCCTCCGCGGCCGTGGGAGCCGAGGACCAGCAACTGGGCATCATCGGAATTGTCCTTGAGGACCTGGATCGGCCGGTCGCGATCAACGACCTCCTCGACCTTGCGTCCGGGTACTTCTCCCGCATCGGAGCGAGTTCATCCTGCAGGATCTTCCGCTCCTGTGCGGTCATCGCATCCAGCTGACTCTGCACCGCGGCGAGGCCGACGAGACTGGTCTGGACCTGAGCGTCTGCCCAGCTGTGGACTGCCCGCAGGGTCGCGCCACGGGCATCCGCTTCGCGGAACGCGTACTCGAGAGCCTTACGGGAGACGTCCGACCCGTCGACACCGACAACGACAGGGCCGTACTTGTTGTTTGCGGTGACGTCATTGTCCTTACGGACGACGACCACCGGGCTTGACGCGTGAGAGACGACCGCCGACGAGACCGACCCCAGGACAAGACCGGAGAGCCCGCCGAGTCCACGGGAACCCATGACGACGATATCGGCTTCCTCCGACAGCTGCAGCAGAAGATCGATCGGGGTGGACTCGGCGATGTAGTAGCTGACCTCGATGTTCTCGTCGAAGCTGCGCACCAGCTCGCGCGCTTCGTTGATCTTCGCCATCGCCTCCTCTTCGAGCTGGTCGTAGAGCTCCTGGGGAGGGATCATGCCGTCTGCGTACATGAACTGGGGCATGGTGTACGCTGTGACGAGCTTCAGCGGTGCATTACGCTTGGTCGCAGCGTTTGCAGCCCATGCGACAGCTGCGGAACCCGCGTCAGAGCCGTCAACAGCGACGACGATTTCATTGGTGGCCTTGGCGTCCGACATCTCGGAACCCCTTTCAGGTCGGTGGCTTCCATCTACCGTCCATTATCCCCCGGGGGGAGATACACTGCAGAAAACCTCCCATTCAGGGGTAGCCCGCACCACCCCGGGTGGTCCTGACGGGGGTGGGTATACTTAACCGGCACGGTGAGCATCCACTCAGGGTTTCGGAGCCCCCGGAGCGTTACTCGGGAAGAGGAGTTCATAGACGAACTCCACGGCACCGAGGACGGCCTGGCCGATGGTGGTCTGAAGAAAATCGACGATCTGTGAAATATCCATGGACAGGAGCTTAGCCTGCGAAATCCACCCCTCCCAATAGTTGACGGGCTCAACCCGTCACGCGTCCGGGTCGAAGCAGAAGCACCAGCGCTGGAGGTGGTGCAGCACCTGATCGCCACCCAGCAACACCATGACCCGACGGACGATGTAACCGCCGTGCTCCGACGCTTCAGCGCCGGAGCTGTCCGCCTGGACGACGGACGAGCTCTCACCCCCGAGGACGTTGTGCCGGCAGGCGCATTCATCTGGTTCTACCGACGGCCCGCCCCCGAGCGGCCCGTCCCAGGGGTCCTGCGCGAGATCTACCGTGATGAACGACTGCTCGTCGTCGACAAACCACCGTTCATGTCGACGCTGCCACGCGGACAGCACATCACCGAGACCGCTGTTGTCCGTGCGCGCCGTCAGTTCGGTATCGACTCCCTGTCACCCGCGCACCGGCTTGACCGACTCACACGGGGGGTTCTTCTGTTCACGATGAAACAGGACATCCGAGGCGCGTACCAACGTCTCTTCGAGAGCCGGAGTGTGCGTAAGACCTACGAGGCGGTGACAGCTCCGCCAGCAGGTTGGGCCGAACTGCTCACTCCAGGAGCAAATCACGGGAAGGGCCCCGACCTTCTTCCGGTCCCCGCAGGTGCCTTCGGAAAAGGCACACCGGCCGGGATGCACCCTGCTCCCTCCCCTGAGCGTCCGTGGGTCCTCCGCCACCATATGGTGAAGCTCCGCGGTCGGATGGCTACCTATCTGACAGACGACAAGCCGAATTCGGAGACAAGAGTAACCGGTGTCCGTTTGGTGGCCACCGGCAGCAGCATCGGTGAAACTGCCGGGGGCGGGGCAGGCTCCGTCCCCCGGGTTGTGTGGACGCTGGAACCGCACAGCGGCAGGACACACCAGTTGCGGGTCAACATGAGACTGTTCGGTACACCGATTGTGTCGGATCCGTTGTACGGCGAACTAAGCGACACCGCCCTATGGGACGTCGACGGCAAGATGCCGTTCGTGCCCTCCGTCGCCGACGAGGACTTCAACCACCCTATGGGATTAACCGCGGTGGCATTGTCCTTCCCCGACCCGCTCACCAACCACCACCACCACTTCCACAGCCACTACACCCCACACACCCTCTGACACCACCACCGCCGCCGCTCCACCCCACACGAACACCAGCCCCACCCCAGGCCGGGCCGGGGCGGGCCGGGGCACCCCACCAACACCACCCACACACGCACACACGCACACAAAAAAAGAGGAG
This sequence comes from Corynebacterium sp. CNJ-954, assembly GCF_001942345.1. Lineage (GTDB taxonomy): Bacteria > Actinomycetota > Actinomycetes > Mycobacteriales > Mycobacteriaceae > Corynebacterium. The sequence goes on along the minus strand of NZ_MKKI01000020.1, from coordinate 174 downwards.
GCCCCAGCAACCAGAAAACTGGTTACCAGGGCCTCCCCACACACTTAGATGCCGGCGGCGTCCTACTCTCCCACACCCTCCCGGGTGCAGTACCATCGGCGCAGGCAGGCTTAGCTTCCGGGTTCGGAAAGGGACCGGGCGTGACCCCGCCGCTAAAACCACCGACAAACACAC
>NZ_MKKI01000019.1 GCF_001942345.1 Corynebacterium sp. CNJ-954 | reverse complement strand
GTAGTACCCGGGTGGTGCAATTCGTCGGAAACACCCACCCGGGGTTGCGCTCTTGTCGGACCCGCCTCAGACTGCGGCTGCGGCATTCTCCTCGATGGCGTCGATAATCGGCGTCCACACCTCCCGGCAGAGGTCATGCCCCATGCCGGGGAACGTGAGCAACCGGGCTCCTTCGATGGCGTCGCGGGTGGCGACGCCGCCCTCCGGCTGCACCAACGGGTCCCGGTCACCGTGAATCACCAGAGTCGGAACTGTCACCGACCCCAGCCGACCGGCGCGGTCACCCGATGCCTGGATCGCGGCGAGTTGCCTGGCCACGCCCATGGGGTCCGTTTCACGGGAGAAGGCCTCACGCGCGACCGCGCTCAGTCGCTCTTCGTCGAACGGGAAGTCCGGTGACCCGATGACCCGGTAGACGCGCAGCGCCCTTGTCACCGCATCGTCCGGCGTCTTGGCCGGCGGCATCCAGAGAACGGCATTCGCTTCCGGGGTCGGAGGCCCGACGTCCGGGGACGTGGTCGAGAAGATGGACGTCAGGCTCAGCACCCTCCCGGGGTGGTTGATCACGAGTTCCTGCGCGATCATCCCGCCCATCGAAGCGCCCACGATATGCGCCCGGTCGATCTCGAGCGCGTCGAGCAGACCGACGGCATCCTCTGCCATGTCGCTGAGCAGGTACGGGGCCTTCAACGGGGTAGCGCCGGTCAGGTCAGGCACCCCCGCATCACTCATGTGCGTGGAGAGCCCGATGTCACGGTTGTCGAAACGGATGACCCGGAATCCCCGGTCCGCCAGTTGAGTACAGAAACTCTCGTTCCAGGCCAGCATCTGGGTGGCGAGCCCCATGATGAGCAGAACGGGCGGATTCTCTCTCGACCCGAACGTCTCGTAGGCAATCCGGACGTCACTGCACTCGGCGGTCTCCACGCTCATGCGGCGTGACCTTCGAGCACCATCGTCCGGGTGGTGTCCTGCGCCCGGTAGGGCTGCCAGGCCCCCTCCGGTTGGCGCAACCTGTCAAGCACGATCGATATCACGTGCGGGTTCATCCCCATACCCATGTGGCTTGCAGAGACCTCGATGTTCTCCCGCTGCGGCCCCTCGGTGTCGACGCAGGCCTGCCAGGGGACGATGCCGTCGAACTTCGAGTACACGGAGGTGGCCGGTACGGTCAGCGCCCCCTCGTCCCGCCAGTCACGGGTGTCGAGGAAGTCCGTGTGCCAGGGTTGGAGTGCCTCAAACAGCGCCGTCGCATGTGTGGGAAGCGAGTCGCCGTCAGCGTTCTCGATGAGCAGGGGGCTCCCCAACGACACGACGTTGCGTACCTTGTCCGGGTGGCGCTTGGCGACCTCACGGGCGAGGATCCCTCCCAGACTCCAGCCGACCAGGCTCACCGGGCGCCCCTGACGCTCGTAGAGCTTATCCAGCTTGTCTTCCAGCCCGGAGACGATTCGACGCGTCGGGCCGATGTTCATCCCCAGCCCCCACGCGTTAGCCGAGTACCCGCGGGAGGAGATGACGGCACGCATGGCCTGCAGCGAGATGTCACTGGCCGACAGCCCCGGAATCACCAGCACCTCCTGGCCGTCACCCCGAGGCGCAGAACCGACGAACGGAAGGGCACTCCAGAAACAGAATGTATCCGCAACGGCGCGGCTTCCCTCAGTCCACAGGAGCGCCCTGCTCGGTTTCGCGTACCCGAACGAGGTCACTTTCTCTTCCGACATCGCATTCTCCCTACTCCATGACAGTTATGTGTGACCTGAGTCACCCATATGGTCTGCAACACGATATCGGCAACACGCCGGGTCCGCAAGTTTCCCCGTCAAACAAACCCGCGGATCCCGGCGCCCCTCCCGATAAAACCACCCCCTCCTCCCCTTTCGTGACACGGCAAGTAGGAGGAACCCCCGCCATGCACTAGAGTACTAAACGTCCCAAACGCTAATGATTTTCCACAGTGAACGACTAGCCGACTGTCCCGCCTCACACAGGCAGAGGGAGCACGACACTGAAGGCACACGTCGAGGAGGCTGCCTGATGGAATCAAATTCCCTGTTCCCTGACCCCATGAAGATGTGGCGCGACGCGGTGACCAACATGGAGAAGGACTTCAACTCCAGAGCCACCGAAAGCATGAAGGACCCGGAAACCGTCCGCTCGATGCAGCAGATGATGGCAGCGACCGAGGGCATGCAGCAGTCCTTCGAGCAGGCACTCGAAACCTACCTGCATACCGCGAACCTCCCCACCCGCAAGGACATCAACGCGCTCTCCGAGAAGCTCGACATCATCAACGAGAAGATCGACACCTTGCAACGCAACCAGGCGTCCCGGGACTCCGTCCCCAGGCCGTCCCGGACCAGGCGCCCGCCCAGCGCCGACGCCACTGCCGAGAAAGAATGAACGATGGCTACACAGACCGCACCAGCATCACCCGCGATCAGCGAACTCACCGAACGGATGCGCACTGAGGTCGAACGGTCGGTCCAACGCGGGCTCAAGGGAATGGAGCTTCTGGGGGCTCCGCCTCCGATGGTGGGCCGTACGCCCAGAACCGTGCTGCACCGCCGCGGGACCATGGAGCTGTCCCACTACACCCCGGTGACAGATGAGGTGTACCGGGTTCCGCTACTGATCGTCATGGCACCCACCAACAAAGGTTTCATCCTCGATCTCGCCCCGGGCCAGAGCCTCGTGGAGTTTCTCCTGACCCGTGGTTACGACGTCTACATGATCGACTGGCATGCGCCCAACGCCAACGAGAGTTCACTGACGATCGACGACTACGCACTGGACTTCATCCCGGACTGCATCCGGCATGTCCAGGAGGACTCCGGCGAGGAGGACGTCAGTCTCGTCGGGTACTGTGCCGGCGGCATGCTCTCGACGGTGTACATGGCGGTGACCGAGGACCCCCGGGTGAAGAACCTCGTGTGCTTCACGACCCCCGTCAACTTCGACCATATGGAGCTCTTCCGGTCGATGATCGCCGAGGACGCGTTCAACCTCGAGACATTCCTCGAACGGAATGCGATCATCCCGGCCAGCGTGGTCGCCAGCGGCTTCGATGCGCTCCGTCCCGCCAGTCGACTCGCAGGCCAGGTGAGGTTGTGGGACAACCTCTGGAACGACGAGTACGTGAAGGGTTTCCGGATGATGGAGCGGTGGGGAAACGAGACCCTCCCGCTGCCCAGCGGCTACTTCCGCCAGATGACGGAGGAGCTGCTGCGCAAGAACAGCCTCTACAAGGGCACGTTACGTATAGGCGGCACCCTGGTCGATCTCAGCAGAATCACCGTCCCGCTCCTCCATGTGGTCGCCAAGTACGACCACATCGTTCCCCCCGCCTGCGCACAACCTCTGGTTGAACGTGCCGGCAGTGAAGACAAGACCGAGATCATCCTCCCGGGCGGTCACGTGAGCATCGCCGCAGGAAAGAACGCGATCAAACGTATGTGGCCCGCCCTGGATTCCTGGCTGGAAGGACGTTCCCTGTGAGTACGACTACCCGGAGCACCCGCTCTTACCCCCGTACCGTCGACTGTCGGGGCACGGCGGTCCAGATCGACGAGATGACCAGTGCCGACCGCGATGAGCTGGTCACCTTCGTGGCAGCACTCCCTCCGGAGGACCTGATCTTCGTGCCGCGGGACCTGAACCATCCCAAGGTCATCGACGCATGGATGCGTGCACTGGACAAGGGAAGCATGGTCAGCCTCGTCGCCCGTCGTGGCGGTGAGATGGTGGGCTGCACCGCCATCGCCACTGATTCCCTGGGCTGGTCGAGTCATGTCGGCGACCTCCGTATCCTCATTTCCCCGTCCGCCCGCGGCCTGGGGCTGGGCCGCACGCTCATCCAGGACTGCTTCGCACAGGCTCTCGACAGGGGCCTGACGAAACTGACCGCGGGGATGACACTCAGCCAGACCGGTGCCGTGGCGATCTTCGAGGAACTCGGCTTCCGTCCCGAGGCGATGCTCCACCGCCATGTCGCCGACCACGACGGCAATCTCCATGACCTGCTGATCATGAGCCACGACGTGGAATCCGTCGCAGCCCGGCACGCGGCGTTCGGCATGGACAGCGTGGAGTGAGGCACCTGCATATCACCGCACCACGAGCCCTTTCGGTGTCAGACGCGCCCCGGCCTCCGTCCAGGGCCCGGTGGCGGCGCCCATCACATCCGTACCGTTGATGCGTTCGACGGTCACCGGAGACAGCCGTCCGGCCTGTACCGCATCCGACAACACCGCGACGACGGCGGCCACGTCGCCCGGATCCGGTGACACCGGCTCATCGGCCAGAGCCGGTCTGGTGAAGACGGTGACGGTCCTTCCACCGCGGGTCAGGTGCGCCAGAAGACGTCCCTCACGGAGGACGACCAGTGCACCGGCACCACGGGTGGGCCGCGGCGCATCCTCAGTGGGAAGTTCGGGCCACGGCACGGCCGCGCCGTAGGGGTTCGCGGGGTCCGACGCCGCCAGCAGCACCGGGCCGGCCGCCCTCTCTGCCCCGGCACCGGCATTCTCCTCGACACGACGCAGCTGGTCGATGACCTCGCGGGAGGCGAACTGTGCCCCGCCCAGTCCGTCGACGATGTACCCGCGCAGGACGGTGCCGTTATCTTCCCAGGCAGTCAACATCCGGTAGGCGGCGGCAAAGCCACCCTCGGTATGCTCCGACATCACCGCGCCTCGGGTCACCACCGCATACCGGTCCAACCAGGCTTCACCGGTGGCGATCGCACGGTCAGCCGCAGCCCCCGCCGTCGCCGGGACCTGCGACCAGCGGCCTGGCACGCCTGAGTGTGCGTTCATCGCCGCCCGACGGGACCGCACCTCCTCGGACGCCACGGTCTGGGCGAAGGTACTCCGCCCCATCCGGAGTCGCCGCGTGGTGCCGCGCCCCCGGTTCCGACGGGGCGCCTTGTGCGCACCGCTCCCGGCACGGTCGGTGATGCCGGTTCCTGCCAGCCGTGCGCGGACCGGGGCGAAGGAGTCGGGCATGAGCTGTCCTGCGTCGAAGAGTTCCCAGATGGCGGAGTCGACGGCGTCGTGACTGTGCGTGTGTTGGGACTGCGTGGTCTCCCCCGCGGACAACCCCCGTTCGATCTCAGAGGCGAGGAACGCACCTCCTCCACTGACCCGGTCACGCACCAGTCTCGCAACGGGCCCCGACGCGTCCGGCTCATCCGCATCCTCCGGCCCGTCCACGCCGTCGATGAGCAGGGGCGCCAGGTCTGCAGGTAGCAGCATGATCCGTGGGTCGGTCGCCGAGGTCGCCCCCGCACCGACAACGAGGACCTCCCCGGAGGCGATGAGGTCGTCCAGGTCACCTGTCCGGTAGTCGGGGACCCGGGACGGCAGCACCACGGTTTCCCAGGCGCTCGCGGGGAGCGCAACTCCGGCGAGTTGCTCGATGACCGCCGGCAGGTCCTCCCGCTCACCGGCACCCAGGCCGTGCCAGTCCGCCAGTACCGCGGCGTAGGTCTGCACGCTCACCGGTTCAAGGGCTCCGCGTGCCTTCGCCAGGGTGGCGGCCCGGAGTCGGCGCAGGACCCCGGCGTCGACGTACTGGTCGCCGTCCTCACCGCTGTGCGACTCCAACCGTCGGCCGCTGACCCAGCGTTTCGCCAGGGAGTCCGCGGTGGCCACTCCCAGGCCGAATTCGTCGGCGATGTCGGTGGCGGTGAATGGCCCGTGGGTCCGGGCCCACCGCAGGACGAGCTGGTCGACGGCATCGGCGACGATCTCACGGGCTACGGCGACCCCGGGGGGTACGGGGATCCCCAGGCCGTCGCGGAGCAGGGTGATGTCCTCCACCACTGCCCAGCGCAGTACGCCACCGACCTTCACCTCACAGATCCGGCGGGGGATCATGGCCTGCACCTCCGGCACCACGGCGCCGTGCGGATCCTCGGTACGCCGTGCCACCTCCTCCGGCGCCAGCGGCCCCAGGGCGCGGAGCATGTCCACGACCTGCTCGGCGCTGCGGGCACGCCGCCCCTCGGACAGCCACTGCAATGACTCCACGACCTCGGTGACGACGTCCGGGTCCAGGACGAGGCCTTCTCCCCTGGCCCCGAGGACCGCGGCGAGGAGTGCCGGGTCCACGGTCAGCGCCGCGGCCCGTTCGGCGGAGTCACCCTCGTACAGGAATGCTCCGGTGTAGCTGAACAACAGGGACTCGGCGAAAGGCGACGGAGTGTCTGTGGTGATCTCGGCGACACGCATCGACCTGGTGCCCACCGCGGCGACGACCTTCTCCAGCGCAGGGAGGTCGTAGACGTCACGAAGGCACTCGCGCATGGTCTCCACCATGATCGGGAACTCAGGATGTGGTCGTGCCACGTCCAGCAGTTGGGCGGCGCGTTGGCGCTGCTGCCACAACGGCTGACGTTTGCCCGGGTTACGCCGCGGAAGCAGCAGTGCCCTCGCCGCGCATTCGCGGAAACGGCCGGCGAACAGCGCCGACGAACCGACCGACTCCGTCACCTCGGCGACGACCGGTGCCGTGTCAGCGCCGGTGCCACCACCGGTGAGCAGTTCCGTGCCGGGGGCGTCCTCGGTGTAGGGCAGGCGGAGAACGATGCCGTCGTCCCCGGCGACGGCCATGGCGTCGATGCCGGACCTCCTGGACAGGGACGCCCCGATCGCCAACGCCCACGGTGCATTCACCGACCGACCCCAGGGGGTGTGCACGACGACCCTCCAGTCGCCGACCTCGTCGTGGAACCGTTCGATGAGGATCGTGCGTTCATCGGGGACGACCTGGGTGGCCTCCCGTTGTCCGGAGTAGAAGTCGTCGAGGTTGACCCGGGTGTTGTCGTCGAGGAAGTCGGCTCCCCTGAGATCCCCGTCGACGGCCCGTCCCCATGCCCGGCGCGCCGCCCCGATCACCGGGGCGAGTTCGGCGGGACGTCCCTCGGCGTCACCGACCCAGAACGGGAGCCGACCGGTGTGTCCGGCGGCCGGGGTGACGATGACCTGGTCCCGGGTGATCTCGGCGATCCGCCATGAGGACGCCCCCAGGGTGAAGACGTCCCCCACGCGTGACTCGTAGACCATCTCCTCGTCCAGCTCGCCCACTCGTCGTCCGCCGGTGTTCGCCCCGCCGTCGCCGTCCGCCGGGAGGAAGACCCCGAACAGTCCGCGGTCAGGTATCGTCCCGCCGGAGGTGACCGCGGTGCGTTGTGCCCCCGGGCGTGCCTCGAAGTGCCCGGTGGCGGCGTCATAGATGACCTTGGGACGCAGTTCGGCGAAATCGGTCGAGGGGTACCGTCCGCTCACCAGCTCGACAACGCCGTCGAAGGCCTCACGGGGCAGCGCCGCGTACGGATGGGCACGCCGGACGGTCCTGAACCAGTCCTCGACGTCCACTGTGCCGTCTCCTCCGCCGACGGCGGCGGCCTGGGCCGCCACCGCAACGGTCTGCTGGGCGAGCACGTCCAACGCATTGGACACGACCTGGAGAGGTTCAAGGTCACCGGCGAGCATCCGGTCGACGATCACCGTCGCCACCTCAGCATCCTGACGGTGCAGCGGGTAGATCGTGGCCCGGGACACCGCCCCCACGGAGTGCCCGGCGCGCCCGCACCGCTGCACCGCCGAGGAGACACTCGGTGGTGCGCCGACCTGGACGACATGGTCGACCAGCCCCATGTCGATGCCGAGCTCCAGGGACGACGTCGCCACCACGCATCGCAGCGACCCGTCCTTCAGCGCCGCCTCGATGTCGGCACGTTCGTCCTTGGACACCGACCCGTGGTGCGCGCGGGCGATGACCTGCGGAGCCCCTGGAACCGCACCGGACTGGGCCATCAGCTGCGCCGGGTCGCGGCGGGTCGGCGCCGCCAACGACTCCGGATCGTGCTCCTCCGCCCACATTTCGTTGAGGGCCCCGGTGAGCCGTTCTGCAGTACGCCGGGCATTGACGAACACCAGTGTGGAGCGGTTGTCCATCACCTGCCCGTAGATCGCACGCTGCACATGCGGCCACACGGACTTCTGCTGCGGCAGGGCCGATTCGCGGTCCACGCCGGAGGCGACCCGGCTGCCACTGCCCACCTCGGTGACACCACCGACGCCCTCACCGATCAGGGACGGTCCGAGCAGTGCCTCGTCGACGGGAACGTCGTCCGCGCCGTCAGTGTCCCCGGCGGCCGCCGACACATCCTCCACCGCAGGCGGGTCCCGGAAATCCTCGACCACACTGCGCACCCGCACGTCCCACAGTTTCTGTGTGGGAGGGTTCACCACCGTCACCGGGCGGTCGCCGCCGAGGAAGGCGGCGACGGTGTCGACCGGGTTCACCGTGGCCGACAGTCCGATGCGTTGGACACCGATGTCGCTGAGCTGCTCCAGACGTTCCAGGCTGAGCGCCAGGTGCGTGCCCCGCTTCGTGCCTGCGACCGCGTGCACCTCGTCGATGATCACGGTGTCCACGTCCCGCAACGTGCCCGCCGCTTTCGAGGTGAGCATGAGGTACAGCGACTCCGGCGTGGTGATCAGCACATCCGGCGGGCTACGGAGCAGTTTCGCCCGCTCCGCCTGGGGAGTGTCCCCCGACCGCACCCCGACACGCACGGGTGCGATGTCCGTGCCCGTGGCCGTCGCCGTCCGCGCGATCCCTGCCAGCGGGACCTGTAGGTTGCGTTCGACGTCCACGCCGAGGGCCTTCAACGGCGAGATATAGAGCACCCGGGTACCGGTGTTCCCGTCCTGCCGGTCTTTCATCAACCCTTCCGAGCTGAGCCGTGACAACGCCCAGAGGAACGCCGCCAACGTCTTCCCTGACCCGGTCGGGGCGACGACGAGAGCATTGTCACCCCGGCTGATCGCGTCCCACGCCTGCGACTGCACCACCGTCGGCTCGGTGAAGACCTCGCGGAACCAGGAGGCCACCGGCGTCGAGAAACGGTCAAGGGGATCGGTCATGCCCACCAGTCAACCACGCGTGCCGGACATGGAACCGTCCCCGTCACTCCACCGGTGTCTCCCGCACGCGGTACAGGCGGAAATCGGGCTGCCCGGCCCCGTCGTTGACGATCTCGAGGTCAAGAGTCGCCACTCCTGACCCGTTGTCGTAGAACGTCGGATAGCGCAGATTCACCGCGTCCCGGGAACCACGGCCGTCCGGCGGGACGGCGAGTATGTAGCGCACTCCGTGGGCGTACGGGTCGTCCAGCGAGGTGACGAAATCAGGGTCGGACGGGATGACGAATGTTGACGGCCGCTCGGAGAACAGCGGGACCGGGAAGCCGAACGTGGTGTCCAGCAGCACGCTCCCTGCTGCGAGGTCTCTGGCGTCGAGGAACTCCGCCAGGTGCCGCTCGGTGCGGTACGTGCGCAGCACCGCCCGCCGTTCGTCGAGGTCCGCGCCGTCCAGCCGGGAGGCGAGCGGGGTCGCCGCCGCGAGCGCGTACTCCTGCGGAGCCCACCGACGGTCTGTCATCGTCACCGTGGTGCTGACGGTTCCCGCCAGAAGCAGCACCAACGTCGCCGCCGTGGTCACCCGCGGCCGGTACAGCGGCAGTGCCGTGCCGCCGTCCCACGGGAAACGGCCGGGCCGGCTGCTGCGTAGCTCACCGACGGTCAGGGGCACCAGCAGCGACAGCATCGTGGCCAGCAGGACCGCCACGATGAAGAACCTCAGCAGGCCGAAGGTCGCACCGGCCGCCGCGGTGAACACCTGGAACCCCAGTACCGATCCGAGCACCACCAACGGCGGGAACAGCCCCGGGGAGTGTCGTCTGCGCGCCAGGACGACCGCCGCGACAACGAGGATCGGCAGGCCCGGCGCGAGCAGGAGGATCCGCGTCAACGCAGCGACCGTTCCCCCGCCCGCGCCGCCACCGGTGCTCTCGATGATGGCCGCGTTACCGTAGGTGCCGCTGAACTGGGCCACGGCGGTGCCGGTGGTCAGCCACGACGTGAAGAACCAGACGGCGGACGCCAGGATGACCGGGAAGAGGAACACGACCGCGTCGGTGACCGCACGCTCCCATTGCATCCTTCTGCCCTGCTCACGGCCCCGCACCAGGGCCAGTCCGGCTACCACCAGCGCTCCCGCCCCGGCCGCGGCAAGTGCCTCGTACCGGGCCAGGAACGCCAGCGACAGGCCCAGCCCCGACGCCATGAGGTCGTGCACGTCGTCGGTCCGGGCGAACCGCATCATCCGCCGGGTGGCCCAGGCGCAGGTGAACAGGAACGGTGCCTCACTCATACCGTTGGCGCCGTAGAGCACGATCATCGGGTTCGTGGCGAAGAGGACCGTCACCGTCACCAGGAAGACGGTGCTGACCCCGCCGTCCTTGCCGACCAGCCAGACCTGCCGCACCGCCCCGGCCATGAACAACGCGGAGACCGCCGTCGCCGCCAGTGCCGATGCCGTCAGGGCAGGCAGCAGCGGCGACAACACAGCCAGGGGAAGCTCGGCCAGGGTCGTCAACGGGGTGAAGACGAAGCCGATGTTGGCCAGTGCCGGACGGTCACTGAAGAACACCGACTCAGCGGTCTGCAGCCGGCTCAGCGCGTCCCCGAAGAAGATTCCCTGTGCCGACAGGATGATCCCGGCCGCCAGGTAGAGCAGGGCGGCAAGTCCGTAGACCACCAGCGCGGTCGTCCGGTTGATGTGCCGGTCAGGTCGGCGCACCCGGAAACGGGGCCGGAACGGGGTCCTGGTCTGGGATCTGGTCTGGGATCTGGTCTGGGATCTGGTCTGGGTCGACACCGGCTCACTCCTCCAGTCCGTGGGCGGTCTTCTCCCAGTAGGACGGCCGGAAGATCAACTGCCAGAGTCCCTTCGCCGCCGCGATACTCATCAACAGCCAGTACAGCGGATACAGCATGACCGCGAAGACGAGCACCGGGTCGCGTCCCTCGCGCACGCCGACCAGGTTCATGTAGATCGACAAGGCGTTACCGAACACCAGGCACATCACCGCCGGGTAGAACACCACCGGCGGGAACAGTGCCGCGACCTGCTCGGGCTGCCCCATGATCCACACGATGAACAGGTACCAGAACACCAGGTTGAGGATCGCCAGCAACGGCGTCGACGCGACGAGCAGGGTGAACCGCACGGCGGGGACGACGCCGATCTCCCGGACGAACCAGACCGGGCGACGCATGTAGACCAGCCACGTCTGCAGGTAGCCCTTGTACCAGCGGGAACGTTGACGCAACCAGTTGATGGTGTCACTGTTGGCCTCCTCCCCCGTCTCCGAGTCCAGGACGGCCGTCTTGTACCCGTGGGCGGCGATGCGCACACCGAGGTCGGCGTCCTCGGTGACGTTGTAGGGGTCCCACGCCCCGAGCTCCCGGAGATGACGGATCTTGAAGTGGTTGGACGTCCCGCCGAGGGGCACCGGTGCCCGCATACGCATGATGCCGGGCAGCATCAGCTTGAACCAGACGTCGTATTCGATGGTGAACCACGCCGTCAGCAGATTCTGCCGGGCGTTGCGGAAACTCAACCGGGCCTGCAGACACACCACCGACGGCTCGAGACGACGGAATGCGGCCACGACCCTGCGGAGCTGCAACGGGTCGGGGGTGTCCTCCGCGTCGTAGATCGTCACGATGTCCCCGGTCGCAAAATGCAGCCCGTAGTTGCAGGCCTTCGGCTTTGTCCGGGGTTCCGCCGCCGGGACCTCGATGACCGTCGCGACGTCGGAGACGCCGGCGGCGTGTGCGGCCTCGATGGTGGGCGTGTCGTCCTCCTCCAGCAGCAACAGCACCTGGAGTTTCCCGGCCGGGTAGTCCATCGCCCGCATGGACGCCAGCAGCTGGCCGACCACCTCCGGCTCCCCGTACGCGGGCACTAGAACGGTGTACCCGGGGAGATCCTCCTCCGGTACGGAGTACGCCTCCTCGTCACTGACCTGCAGGATGGCGTCCACCCTGAGCCCACGACGGAACATGACGAACCGATCGATGAGACTCATCGCGTACCAGGCGATACCAGCGCCGCTGAGCAGTACCGGCACCGTTCCCGGCCAGAGGGCCACACCGGCCAGCACGATGATGCCGAGGAAGAGGAAGAAGACCTTCTGGCGTCCGGTGAACGCCACGGCGGCCGACAGTTCCGGGGTCCGTTCGCGCAGGCCGTGGACGGCATCGTGCAACGCCCGACGGCTGAGGTCCTGTCCGGGAGTGGTCATCGCGTCTCGCCGCCCGTCTGAGCCCACCGTCCGTCGACGATGCTGCGTCCCACGGTGACGACCACGTCACCGTCGTTGCTGTCGTTGAACGTCGCCGTGGGGTCTTCGGTCACGGTGCCGCCCCGGAGCAGCACCTCGACCACGCGCGTGGCAAGGCCGCCGAGGTTGCGGGTCAGGACAGGGAACTGGGCACCGGGACGGTGATCGTCGACCGCGATGACGGAGAACCCCTCCACGCCCTCGTCCCCGACGCCGTCCGGCAGGTCCCAGTACACGCGCAACTTGGTGTAGGTGAGGTACTTCTCGTCGTCGAGCACGGTGTACATCGAGCCGACCACGCCGTGCCCCAGGTCGACCTGTCGCATCTCCGAGCGCCGGCCACCGACCGTGGTGTACAGCGACTCGTCTCCGAAGATCCTGGTCCGGAACGACCCCGTGGTGGTCAAGGAGTCGACCATCACCTCCCGCGTCCTGCCCTGCACGTCCCACTCACCGACCACCGTGGTGGCCTGCAAGGCTGGCGGGTCAGTGTTGATCCCGCCCCGAAGTAGTTCTCCACCCACGGATACGACTCCCGACCGATCTCCGCCCAACCTTCAGGGACTTTTTCCCCACCGCCCCGCACCGGTGGCGTCGGCGGCACCTGGTTGATCACCGGCGATGGATACGCCGGCGTGGGCACCAGCACCAGTGCGAGGACGACGGCAGCCACCGGCACGAGCGCCAGACGTGCCGCGATGACCGGCGTCTCGCCGGGGACTGCCGGAGCCGTCCCCCGCCGACGTCGGAGCACGGCGATCACCCTTGTTGCCGCCAGCCCTCCGACGACACCGGGCAGCAGGGCAATCACCTGGTTGACGGCGGCGGGGAGCGTCCCGACCAGGTTATGGTCCGCGACCGGCCCCACCACCGCCGCCGTGAGGACGGCACCGACCACTGCACTGGCTGCGGTGGTCGCCAGACGGGTCCGGACGCGGGCGGAGCTGACCAGGAAGACGGTCACGGTGATCCCGAATACGGTCGCGTAGGAGGCACCGGCCCACCCGCCGCCGGTCAACAGGGTCACCACCAGGGACACCGGGGCATTCACCAGGGCGAGCGAGACCCACACCGGGCCGTACCGTAACGCCGCGCGGGAGCCCAGGAGCAGTGTCACGGCACCGAACATGAACAGGACCAGCGCAAGGACATCGAGACGGAGCAGGTAGAGCCATTCCACCAGGCGCGGGACCAGCAGTGCGTCGACACTGACGGCCATGAGCATCGCCAGCAGTCCGATGATCCAGTCGACCTCCCGGTCATGGATCGGCAGAACCGCACGTCGCTGCATCCGTACACCGGCGACCCCGGCAAGCACCATCAGGGCCACGGTGAGCACATAGGACGCGGACCCGGCGGACACGTCGGTCAGCGACCGCGCCACGACCATGCCGTACCCGAGGAACACCAGGACGGCGAGGAACCCCCGCCGCGCCCACAGCGTCACCGAAGCCCGTCCTCAGCTCGTTTCTGAGCCCGTCTGCCGGACCAGACGATACCGAGGAACAGCGCCCCGACAGCGGCGACGACCCCGACAATGCCGACGGTGACCCCCACGGCGGAGATCCCGCCGAACACCCCCTCGTCCCCGTCGTCGGCGGATCCTCCTTCTCCACCGGGCCCGGGGACCCCGATTTCGGTCGGCGGCCCGTCGACCTGCTGGACGACGGCCGTCCCACGGAGCTCGGCGAAACCTGCACCCCGGTCCGCCGACAGGGAGGTGATGAGCCGGTCGAGGAGCTCAGGACGGTCGGTGGAGGACGCGACCAGGACCATCCTGCCGTTCGTGGTGTCCCAGGTGGTCTGCAGTGCGCCGAAGACGGTGTCGGTCGCCACCGCTTCCGCCGAACCGGCGCCGCCTGTGTCCTGCACATTCAGCATGGTGCCGTCGAGGCGGACCGGGAGGTCAAGGTCACCGTAGCTCTCAGGCACCAGCGAGCCGTCGGCGTCCACGATGAGCAGCGGCCGGTCCGTGTCCGTACCGGGGGCGGCGACCACCGGCCGGATCCTTGCCGGGGTCACTGACTGGACACGGGCGAGGACCTGCGCGGCGCGGTTCACGTCGGCGACGTCCGACGATCCCAGAACCACGTCCACCTCCGGGAGCAACGCCTGGGGGACGGCGCGGAAGCCCGTGGTCAACCTCGTGGGCGAATCGGCCGGGTCCGAGGTGACCACGCTGCTGCCGTCGACCCGCAACGTCAGCGGAGAGGCGGTCCCGCAGCCGGGCAGCCCCGCTGCGCTCAGGGTGACGGTGAACTCGTTGTAGCGGTCGAGCACGTCATCAGGGACCGTGACGTCCCGGTCGAAGGCGCCTCCCGTGTCCGCGGCGAACCGGTCGACGACGGTTCCGTTGACTGCGACTGCCACGTCCCCGCCGGTGTCCGCCGGCGTCGGGGTGTAGCTGCCGGTGAGGTGCACCGTCACCGACTCGGAGAGCCGTCCCAGGTCCCCCTGGTCGATCCCGAAGGAGACGTCGGCACTCCCGTATCCGGAACCGTCGAGCACGATGCCGCCGAGTTCGCTGACCGTCTGCCCCGACGGAGGAAGCTCCACGGCGACCTCCTCGCCGCCCTCGGCGTGGGCGCTCGTGGAGTCGAGCAGTGCCGCTGCGTCGTCACCGAGGAGACGCACCTGGTCCATCAGGTCGTCGCCGGTGCCGTGCAGGACGATTCTGGCGTCCGACGTACCGGGGTCCTCCAGGGTAACCCCACGTCCGTCATCTCCGGGTATCTCGATACGTCGACTGAAATCGGGATCCGTCCCGGGCCTCCTGTCATCGTCGAGCGCCACCACCCTCACCTCCGGAAGCTGACCGCGGTAACGGGACAGGACGGTGGTGACCGTCTCCAATGCCGCGGACGTCACTTCGTCGCCGTCGGGGACGGCGACGGTAAGTTCACGCAGCACCGGTGGAAGTGCCTCTGCAAGGGTCTCCGGGGCCCTGGTCTCACCGGTGAAGCGCACCGAGGCATCCCGGAGACGGGCGGTCACCGCGTCGAGGGGATCATGGCACCACCCGTCGTCGAGCGGGGTGAACGTTGTCCGCAGGTCCAGGTCGAGAGTCCCGCCCTTCCCGAGTCCGCCTGGAGCGACCACGGCATCCTGCAGCGGTATGTCGACCGGTACCGCCCCGTCGCCGGTGCTGACGGACTCCGCCGGGTCGAGAGTGCCCCGTCCGATGCTCACACCATCCTGCAGCAGGTCAATGGCACCGTCCCGGAAGGCGACCGGAACGTCGACGACGCCGCGCAAGGATTCCGGTACCAGACCGTCCGGCACAGGCACGGACAACGAGGTCGTCATCGTCGTCGCGGTCGGGCCCGCCAGATCAACCTGCTCCGGTGCACCGAGGTCCTCCAACGACAGGACGGGGTCTGTCGCTGCCGCGGCGGACGGGGCAAACGGTGCGTGCAGGGCCCCGAGGACGCCCGCGGACAGCAGTGCACCGAGAACCAGTGTTCTGTGGGACGGATGAGAGGTGTGGCAGTGAGGTACCATGCGTTCTTCCCCAGGGTCAGTGGTGGAACCAGAGCGGAAATGTAGGATGACAATAACAATTTACGGTCAAAATAAGGCAGCGCCTCCGTCGCGGCACTCACCCCCGGGACACCCCTGACCCGCCCCACGGTCCGTCCAATCACCGTCCAATCGCTGTCTAATCGCTGTCGGTCCCGGTCGCTGCGATTACAATGGGGCGCCATGACGCGCTTCATCGACGACGAGACCCTTGCGGGTCGCCTTGCCCAGGGCACCGGAGAGATCCTCAAGGGGGTCCGGAACGTCGGGCTACTCCGGGGCGGCGACCTGGGGGCCGCCGGTGACGCGATCGCCCAGGACTGGATCGCCCGGGCCCTTGCGCTGCACCGTCCGGACGACGCGGTCCTCTCCGAGGAGGCGACCGACGACCTGTCCCGGCTCGACCGTGACCGCGTCTGGATCATCGACCCGCTCGACGGAACCCGCGAATACGCGGGTGTCCGTCAGGACTGGGCGGTCCACATCGCCCTGGCCGTGCAGGGGACGGTGACCGTCTCCGCCGTCGGGATGCCCGACCTGGGGCAGGTATTCACCTCCGCGGAATCCCGCGCCGTGCTCGGCGCGCCGACGAACCGTTTCGTGATTTCCAGGAACAGCACCCCGGACGTGGCCCCCTATGTCGCAGAGACACTCGGCGCGGAGCTGACGACGATGGGATCCTGTGGCGCCAAGGCCATCAGCGTCCTGCTCGGCGACAATGACGCCTACATCCACGCCGGCGGACAGTATGAATGGGACAACGCCGCACCCGTCGGTGTGTGCCAGGCCGCGGGCCTGCACTGCAGCCGCCTCGACGGATCCCCGCTGGTCTACAACAACGAGGACACCTACCTCCCCGATCTGCTGATCTGCCGGCCGGACGTCGCCGACGACATTCTGGCCGCGGCCGCAGAGTTCTCCGCGAAGCACGGCTCGTACACCACCGTGTAGCGCCTCCGTCGTTAGACTCGGTGCGATGAGCATCCTGCGCACCTCCCGCGGTCACACGGACCGGACGAACTCTCCTTCCCTGGCCGCCTACGGTGGCCTCGCCGTCGCAGGTACCGCGGGTCTGGCGGCCGCGGCCGCGCTTCCCGCGCTCACGGCCGACCTTATCCAGCGGCGGGGGCGCAGGGAACGTACCGCACCCCGGCCCGGCACGTTCTCGACGACCGTCGGCGACTCCGAGATGACCGTCTACACCGACGGTCGGACCCTCTACGACGACATGATCGAGGCGATCGACAGCGCCGAGGAGATCATCCTCATGCAGAACTACCTGTGGAAGAACGATGAGGGTGGCCTGCGGTTCATCAAGGCCCTCAACGCCGCCGCCGACCGGGGTGTGGACGTGTACGTGATCTACGACGGATTCGGGAACCTGGTGGTCCCGCGGTCCTTCTACCGGAACTTCTCCGACAAGGTGCATGTCGCCCGGCTTCCCTTCGTCACCCGCAAACTGTGGACCGCACCGATACGCACCACCGGCGTCAACCACTCCAAGATCCTCGTCGTCGATGACGAGACCGGGTTCATCGGCGGCTACAACATCGGCTCACAGTTCGCCGGGCACTGGCGCGACACGCACGTCCGGCAGGTCGGACCGAAGACGTGGGGACTCCGCAATGCGGTGACCCGGGTCTGGAACCAGAAGTGGCCGGAGGGTGGCGACATCCCCTGGACCGCTCCCGACAGCTGGGACTCCCGGATCCAGGTGGTGGCGAACCTGCCGGTACAGCTGGTCTACCCGTTGAGGAACATGTACCTCACCGCGATCGAACGCGCCCGGGACCATATCTGGATCACCACCCCCTACTTCATCCCGGACCAGCAGATCCTGCAGGCCCTGTACCGTGCCGCAGACCGGGGCGTGGACGTGCGCCTCATGGTGCCCAAGGAGTCCAACCACATGATCGCCGACTGGGTGAGCCGAGGATTCTACGGCGAACTTCTGGAACACGGCATCACGCTGCACCTCTACGCCGCGACGATGATCCACGCGAAGACCGCCACCATCGACGGAGAGTGGTCCACCGTCGGGACCGCGAACATCGACCGTCTGTCACTGTCCTTCAACTACGAGACGAATGTCGAGGTCACCGACAAGGATTTCGCGGCGACGATGGAGAAGGTCTTCACCGCAGACATCGAACACTGTGAGACCGTGAACTCCACATCCTGGCGCGACGAGCACCCGTTGTCACGCGTGGCGGAGATCGCGCTGATGCCGCTCCGGAAGGTGTTGTGACCCAGGTGGTCGCGGACACCTCCATGACCCTATTCTGGAACCCATGAGCTCAACGTCCTCCATCCCCACACCTTACGAGGATCTCCTGGCCGAGATCCTCGCCGACGGCACGGCGAAGGGCGACCGCACCGGCACCGGCACCCGTAGCCTGTTCGGCCGTCAGATCCGTTATGACCTCTCCGCCGGGTTCCCCCTGATCACCACGAAAAAGGTGCACCTCAAGTCTGTCGTGGGTGAGCTGCTGTGGTTCCTGCGCGGGGACTCGAACGTGGCCTGGCTCCACGAGCACGGTGTGAGTATCTGGGACGAGTGGGCTGACGGCAACGGCGACCTGGGGCCGATCTACGGTGTCCAGTGGCGCAGCTGGCCTACCCCGGACGGCCGCCACGTCGACCAGATCGCCGCCGCTCTCGAGACACTCACCTCGAACCCGGACTCCCGGCGCAATATCGTCTCCGCCTGGAATGTCTCTGAACTCGACAATATGGCACTCCCGCCCTGCCACCTGCTGTTCCAGCTCTACGTCGCCGACGGGAAGCTCTCATGCCAGCTCTACCAGCGCAGTGCAGACATGTTCCTCGGCGTGCCGTTCAACATCGCCAGCTACTCGATCCTGACCCACATGTTCGCCCAGCAGGCGGGCCTGGAAGTCGGTGAGTTCATCTGGACCGGCGGTGACTGCCATATCTACGACAACCACGTCGACCAGGTACGTCGGCAGCTTGACCGGGAGGCCCGTCCCTACCCGACGCTGTCCCTGACCAAGGCCGCGGACATGTTCAGCTACACCTTCGACGACATTTCCGTGAATGACTATGACCCCCACCCGGGCATCAAAGCCCCTGTGGCTGTATGACACAGAACACGGAGATCACAGAGAACACCATGAGTGACACCCCGAGCACCTCCACGAGTGCCGCCCTGTCCCGTCGCGACCTGCGCGACGCCGGACTGCCCGACGATGTCGAGATCGCCATGATCTGGGCCCAGACCAGCGACGGGGTCATCGGCGACGGATCCGACATGCCCTGGTACCTGCCTGAGGACCTCGAGCACTTCAAGAACTCCACCGTGGGAGCTCCCGTGGTGATGGGCAGGATCTCCTGGGAGGCGCTGGACCCCCGGTTCCGTCCCCTCCCCGGGCGCGACAACGTGGTGATCACCCGCAACTCCTCCTACGCGCCCCGGGTGGGACCGTGTGCGCCTCGATCCCGGAGGCTGTGGCTGCGGCACACCGGATCGCCGCGGAACGGGACGCCGACGGAGTACCGACGGTGTGGATTCTCGGAGGCGGCGAAATCTACCGGCAGTGCCTGCCGGTCGCCGACCGTGTGGTCGTCACCGAAATAGCCTGCGGTGCCCCCGAGCGGTTCCGGGTGGTCGCTCCCGACATGCGTGCGACACTTCAGGACGGCTCGTTCACCGTCTCGGACGGCCCCTGGTTGAATTCAGAGAAGGGCACCGCCCTGACCGGTGAGGACCCGCTGCGTTACCGGATCTGCGAATACACGGCCACCACGTCCCCGAAAAACCATTCCTAGGAGTTTGCATTGTCTGTCACCCTGTACACCACCACCTGGTGCCCCTTCTGCCAGCGTCTGACCGCCGACCTGGATGCCACGGACACCCCGTACGAGCGCATCGACGTCGAGCAGAATCCCGAGGCCGGCGAGTGGGTGAAGTCCGTCAACGACGGCAACCGGGTCGTCCCGACCGTCAAGTACTCCGACGGCACCTACGCGACCAACCCGCCGGCCGATGACGTGCGGGCGAAGCTGAAGGAGCTGGGCTAACCCGCTCCGCGCGGATCGCGGCACCGGACGAGTCCTCGAATGCACGCGGTCTCTCCGGTGTAGAACATCATCGAACGTTTGTTCTATTTATTGTTCGTTCCTGGTTTTGGTGTCCTCCCTGTGCGATATAGTGTTCGTATCCAAGGAGGGGACACCATGACCAGCAGCTACACCACCGAACCCACCACCGGCGAGTCCTACACCACCCTGGCCACCCGCTTCGCCGTGGCCGTACGACGCAGAACACCGCGTGAAGCCCACCGCTACACCCACGCCGCCGACCTGGCCGCACGCATGCCCGACCTGTTCCACTCGTTCCGTGCCGACGGGCGCTATTCGGTCGACCACCTGGATGCGATCTGGACCCGGATCAACCGGCACACCCGCGCCCTGGCCACCACCGGGGCGCAGATACCCACCACCGCCGATGCCGTCGATGCCGCTGTCGCCCTGGGCGTGGCCGACTGGGTTCAGAGCACCGGTATCACCTGCCACACCGCCCTGGCCGATGTCACCGACGAGGTGCTGTGCCGGGTGGCCCCACTGATCGTGCAGGACACCGAGACCCAAGAGGCCGGTGCGGTGTCGTTGACCCGCC
>NZ_MKKI01000018.1 GCF_001942345.1 Corynebacterium sp. CNJ-954 | reverse complement strand
TGGGTGACACCGTGGAGGCCGGGGATGCGGTCGCGGTGATCGAGGCGATGAAGATGGAAGCGTCGATCACCGCCCCGATCGCCGGGACCATCGCCCGGGTGGTGATGAGCCAACCGACGAAGGTGGAAGGCGGCGACCTCCTCGTCGTCGTGGAGTAAGTCGTGGAGTAACTAGACTTGATGCAATAAAAAATCTGCTAGGCAAGAGCGGCCACCCGATCTAGCATATATGCTATATATCCGAAAAACATTCCCCTAGTAACAGCGAAAGTACTACCACGTAAACATCGTACCATGGCCACAAACAGAAGAATAACAGAAACCGCCCTATTGCGCACCCAACTCGCTCTAATAGCAATCCGCAGGCGCCTGCCCGAAAGCAGCGAACTAAGAAAATCACTATCGCTCGAAATTGCACAAATAACGCAAGCTCGTCTAGATATGAATGCGACACCCAATAAGATATCATATCATTTTCTGGACTACGCACTACGACGATGGGAAGGAATAAAGGAAAACCACCCCAGAATCACTCAAGAGGAAAGCCTCACCGCCTATCTAGATCGCCAATACCCCGCGATAGCAGACAGGAGAGAAATTGACCATCCTAATCCCCACCTGCAACTATTTCAGAAGACACAAGAAATAGTGCACTGCCGAATAAGAACGCTAAATCTATCAATTCGCGTCACGTCTGGGCCATTGCAACTGTTGATAATAGAAAATCTACGTCAGTCAAGGCTCGATCAACAAACAATCCACCTAATGCACCCGGCAGAACTAAAATCCTGCTTTGATCGCCATCAGGAATATCAGAAACAATGGAAAATAAACGGAGCAGAATCATTAATTAATAACGCGTGTAGCAATAAGCAAAACAATAACTAGGTAAATCGTTTCTACTCTGCGCCAAAGCTGCAGGCGCCCCTCCATATCAAGACTTCTGAAACAGGTGATCGAACCAACTAACTAGTGATAATCAAACGTAGAGACCGGCAAATAAATTCCTACCCCTATCGACAATCATTATACAAATCCATCATTCCTATCAGCACAAAATGTAAAAGAAAGTTTCGTGACACTTAGCACAAACGACCAAAACGACAACCGTAAAGTATGGTGATACGCTGCAAGTATGGTAGTATCTTTCATTATGACACGATCGACGGAATCCACCTCCTCTCCCAATGCGGGAAAAGACGTTATTGAATACTTCAATTCATTGATCAGCTCGGGCACACTGGGACCCGGAAACAAGCTACCTCCAGAAAGAACGGTAGCAGAGGATTTGGGTTGCACCAGGAATGAAGTTCGAAAAGCTATGGCTCACCTTGAATCAAAGGGGATAGTTACACGTCATGTTGGCAGGGGGACTTACCTTGCCGCCGATCCACAAAAGCCCTCACCTTCAAAGAAGGCGAGCCCTGCAGAACTAATGAGCGCGCGTATCCTTCTAGAACCAGAGATAGTAGGTTTAGTCACGGTCACCGCTAACGAAGAAGATTTCCAGGAGATGCTGCGATGCCTAGAGGAAGGAGAAAAAAGTGATACGTACGATGAATTTGAACAATGGGACATTCGACTTCATCGATCATTTGCGAACGCAACTCATAACGCAGTATTAATGGCCACAATGGAGCTGTTACATGACTCCCGGAACGACCCTGTTTGGGGGGCGCTTAAGAAGAATAGCTTCACCCACGAATCGCGGGACACGTACCGTCGTGAGCATCGTGCTATTGTAACTTCTTTAATAGAGCGGGACCGCGAAAAGGCCTGCATTTCAATGTCTCGTCACCTGAGCTCGATAAAGAAATATCTCAGGGCTTGACATTGAACTAGGTTCTTAACTTAACCGCCCACGGTTTATGCCGATGTTTTGTGAATTATTCCTCTAACTACAACCTATATTCGCGAGAATTCGATATACTTTCGTTAGCAGATCATTGTTTTATTTTTCAGCCTTTTCCCATCAGGTATAATATTTGATAGTAGGACATGATACTTCGTCCGTATTGCGCTTGGTTTTTGACCTCGTCCCGAGACGGAGGAGTACGCAGTACGTCACCATTCCTAGACAGTTCAGCCAGCTTGCTCGCGCAAAACATCCATAAGATGAGCCCGGGCGGCGGCGAAAGCGTTCGCGCCATCACCATGTGAAATAGCCTTGAGAATTTCTGCATGTTCGTCCACGAATGATATCATCGGACGGGGCGAGGTCGCCTCTCGAATTGTGTGTTCAGTATCGTTCGCAAGAGAGCTATAGAGCTGAGCGAGCACCGGATTGTGCGCAGCGAGGACAATACCCCGATGGAATTGAGCCGATAGGGGAGCCAATGCGTCAATGTCGTGTCTGTTCGTGGCGATCCGTGAACGTTCGAGTACCGCGGCAAGTTCATCGATCTCCGCAGACGTGGCGTTCGCTGCGGCAAGTTCGGCTGCCTGAGCTTCAATCGCTAGCCGTGCCTCCAGTAGGTGCCGCAACTCTTCACCGCTGAGAAATCGAGCCAGCACTGCATCAAGCTCATGGGAGGCGCGCACGAATGTACCACTCCCCTGTATCGTTTCCAACATTCCGACGTGAACAAGCGCCTGTACAGCTTGTCGTAGTGTTCCCCTGCTAACCTCATACTCGTCAACCAGTTCCGCTTCTAGCGGTAGTTTCGATCCCACTGGCCACCGGCCGCCGGCGATAGAGTGTTGTAGGTTTTCAATGACTTGCTGCACCAGTGCAGAACGGCGCGGAGGCCCCGGTGGGGTCTGCGATTTGCTCTCCATGTTATCTCCCAGAATTCTTCGTTTGACAATTTCTATACGTATGCTCTTTATTGTAGCATCGCAGATAGGGATGTTCTTAGTCTCTATACAATGCAGGGATGCCCGGTGCGAACTGTTTGAAACTTTCATGGATGGGGCTTAGCCGGGGGCCATACCTCAATGTTCCTAGATGGATTACTCATGTATGTTTACGGTCCGATCATCGCCACTCTCTACTGCCGATTCGACATCAATGCTGCCACTATCGGAGCTGCGTTAGGAAGCCATCCTTCGGTGCGGTAATTGGCGTTCTTCTCGATCAACCGATCCTACGTATACGGGGAAACCGGTGGACGGTTATGCTTGCGCATGCTCCTCATCGGCGCCGGTAGCCTCGTCATAGCGAGCGCCCCTCCCTGGTCTGTGCTTCTCGCGGGCACCACTATTGCCGACCTCGGATTCGGAATCTTGGACTCCATATTCACGCAGCTAATCCTATTCAGGTCGGGACGACGGGGCCCAGCAGGGTGAACATTTCCCACGCCTGGTTCGGAATTGGCTCCCTACCTGGCCCAGGGTTGATCTATATGGTAGGACCAGAGCATTTCCCGTGGATATTCTCCGGATCTGTCTTTGTTTCAGCCTCCCATTGGTTAGCGCGAGGAGAATCGATCTCTGCCCAACGCCGACCGAAATAACAACGGCCCCGCATCAGACGTTGATACACCGTCACCGCACAGACCTTCTTTATTCAGCATCGTCATTATGGCTTCCTTCGGTATTTTCGTGACACGCTTTGCCGTTCAGCCTGGGATTGGAAAATGGTCGCCGTCGGTAATGCAAGAGCAGGTCAGTCTCGAAGCGCAGACTGCAAGACTGTTCTTCACCCGCTACGGTTCTCGGCCGATTTATCGCTGCGTCCTGGAGTCACCGGATCGCTGCAGGAGCGTTAGTCACAGTCAACTCTTTGGGACTCTCGGTCGCCATTTCCGTGACACTGCTTCCTCAGTCAGCGCCATGGGCTTTCATAGCCGCCGGGCTACTTATGGACCCAGTTTTCCCCACCGGGATGGCACGGCTGAGTAATAGCGGTTACGGACGTGGCATCAGCTTCGCCTATGTTATCGCCGGATCTATGCTTGGCATGGCTTTCGCGCCCAGCCTCGTCGGCTGAACTATAGAGAAACAAGGCGTAGCATTGGCTCCAATGGTGCTACTATTCATTGCCGCTCTTGTACCGTCATGCTGCATAGTACTCACTGTACTGATCCCTTTTCCACAAGAACGTAGCCCTCCTAGCACTAGAACGTGCTTCTATCACATTAAGGCCGGCTAACTTTAATCCTTATTATCGAATCGATGGCAAGTATCCGACTGGAGGCTAATCTACTATGTCACGCTTGCCTCAAGTTTCGACCAGTATTTTATGTTGAATATTTAAACGGGTCAGTGGCTTACCTATTCCTGGGTGTTTCCCATCTAAAATAACACCTGAATGGATACCGGACCCCATAACTCCACCCATTCGGATTAACTCCCATGAGCAATCGTCGAACATTTTCTTCTGCAACAGTACACTAAAGAGTAAGCATACCATCTCCATGGGCGCCATTCGTTAGCGCTGCACACACTGCAACGCCAGCGGCATCAGAACAACCAAGGCCACTGCGATCCGCGCTGCCGAATTCCTAACGCCCGTCGACTGTGCCACCAACACGAAATCATTGACCCGACCCGCCTTCGACACCGAAACCGACAACTCCGCCCTCCGGTGCCGTTTCACCTGGTGCTGGTACATCCAGGTAACCCACACCCCCGACCCGTACCGGGTCCACGACCTGATCTTCATCGACAGCGCCGACCTCGCCGGCGGCTGCCTGTTTATCGCCGTCTACACCAACCACGTCATCGACTGGGACTGGTGCCGAAGTGAAACCACCACCGCCTACACCGACCTGTTGACCGGCATCACCGCCCAACTGCTGGTCACCACCGACGGCGGCCAAGGAGCCCACTCCGCCATCAACACCTGCTGGCCCACCGCGAAAGCCCAACGCGTTGTGCGCCGCCACACCACCAGCAGACCTCGCACCCCCGCCTGAAGCTCCCTGCCTTCTGGCGCTGAAACTCACCGGCAGCGCTGATCTGGACTCCGCCGGCTGGGTCGCCAGCCTGAGGATCACCAACCCTTCGAAATCCCAGGTGTGAAGACATGGCCAAGGAGCTGGACTCCACGGTCGAAGACTTCCGCTACCGCCCGCTCGACGGCGGGCCATACCTGTATGTGTTCTGCGACGCACCGACCATGAAAGTCCGTGAAGGTGGACGAGTGGTCAAGACCTCCGTGCTGCTGGCCTGCGGAGTTAACAATTAGGGCTACCAGGAATTACTGGGCATGCGGGTCGCCACATCCTAGTCGGTGGCATCGTGGACCGGCTTCTTCCGAGATCTCAAGGCCTGTGGGCTGGACAAGGTCTTCCTGGTCACCAGCGACGCTCACCTGGGGATCCAGCACGCCATCGGCGAGATTTTTCCGAACACATCTTGGCAACGGTGCCGCACGCATTTCGCAAAGAACCTGTCGTCCATGGCGCCGAAAACGCAGTGGCCGACTCTGGCGGCAATGTTCCAGACAATCTTCCAACAACCGGATGCCGCGGCGGTGTGAGCCCAGGCCCACGAGGTCGTTGAGTTCTGCCACCCGAAGTTCCCGCACGTCGCCGACTACCTGGAAGAGGCACTTGATGAGCTGCTCGCGTTTACCAACGAGCCGAAAGCAGTGTGGACGAAAGTGTGGGGCATCCTGCCCCGGGTGGGGCGTAGTCTCAGGCCCGTTTCGAGAGCACTAACGAAGATCAAGAACCTTAGTCCCCGTCAGCGCAGGGGGTTGAGAATCAGGTAGCTATCGACACGGGTTAGCGCGTTGCTATCGGGGTCAGAGGGTAGGTGGTGGCCAAGGTTCTGCGACCGGACCTCGGAGATCCACTGGTCATGCTGGTATTCATGATTGATGATCGCGGTTAGCATGTGCCCGGCGATAATGGTGAGTTGGTCGGGTGCCCCGACTCGTCCGGTAGCGATTGCGCCGACGCGGTCGTGAACACGCTCGGATACGGTTGAACGGAAGGCGTGTAGACGATCGATCGTCGGCAGCGTGCCGCGGAACTGTTCAGGGTTGGCAGAGTCCATGATGCCGTCGAGTTCAGGGTCAGGACTGGGCTCGGCGGCGGTGAGGTTTCGGACCATGAAGTGGGCGACATGTGCCTGATGGCCGAGATGCCATCCGATCGCGGAGGAGTTCTGGTGTGGTCGCCACATGACTTCGTCGGGGGTGAGATCTTCCCAGAGCTCTGCGGTGTAGGCCAGGGCCCGGTCGTATTCGGTGAGCAGTTCGGGTAGGGGCTTGAAGTAGTCCTGCATATCGCGTTTCTCCTGTGTGTGGCGTCAGCTAGAGGGATATTCGATGGCCAGATGGGCTGGTGTGCGGATCGTCTGGGCAGCACGTAGCCCAGAGAGGACCGCGCCTTCGAGGTGGCCGGCGTAGGCGGAGGACGTCTCGGTAGAGGCCCACCGAATCCTGTCGTGCACAGCCCGGTTGTAGGCGACGTGACCGAAGCTGCTGGTGTCGGCTGCGACCGTGTTTCTAGGCTGTGTGTAGTGCTCGGCGCTCCAGTCGGCTGTGTGGATCTCTCGTGGATGCGCGGCGTCAGGGCCGAAGAGTCTTTCGAGCTGCTCTCGGAAGGCAGCTGAGAGACTGGGTTCGTCGTGGGCTCCAAAAGCTGTCGCGGGTGCGAAGGCGAAGATCGCCGCGGGAGTTCCGTGGGGGCCACTGTGGTCGTGGAACTCTCGGAAAGGCCCGGCGTGGCTGATCGCGGATCCAGAAAGCCCGCCCTCACGCCAGAAGGGACGGTCGTATACAGCGACGGCCTTGGCGACCCCGCCCATCCACACCGCAGTGCTCTCTGCGAGCCGTCGGATATCCTCTGGCAACTGTGGGGAGAATATGATCTGCTCGGCGGCCAATGCAGGCGGAATTGCGAGGATGATGTGCTCAGCCCGGTAGTCGCCGAGGGCGGTGCTTACGAGCGCGTCCTGATCGTCGACGGTGATCGATGCCACTGGCTCGCCTAGGTGGAGTGCCTTTTCCGGGAGTACTCGGGCGATGTCGGTTAACAATCCCTGTGCTCCGGTGGTAAAGCGGGAGGCCGGGGCATCGACAGGGTTACCGGCCAGGCGTTGAACCTGCAGTCCCTCATACATTGCATCCCCGTCCAGGTACTGCGGGAACGTCGGGAGGTTGAGTTGCTCCACCAGTGTTCGGATACGGGGCTCGTTGTCCCAAAACCATGTGGCCCCGAGATCGATCCTTCCGTCCTCGACATCGATCGAGTGAGCACGCCCGCCGATGCGGTCGCGGGCCTCGAGAACGATGACCCGGAGCCCGGTACGAATGAGGGCGGTGGCAGCGGTGAGACCAGCAGCCCCTGCCCCGATGACGATCACGTCGGTGTGACGACATTTCCGTTCGGCGGTCATGCCTGTGTCCCCAGGCTCGGAGCGCGTGCGATGACCAGGACTGCCAGCGGACAGAGGGCGACAATCGCGAGGATGGACAGGAGCGGGAAAGAGGTCGCGGCGAGCAGAGGCCCTGCAGCGAAGGCGGCGGTCGCGCCGCAGAGGTTCGACAGTGCGTCCACCCCACCCTGAGAGGCTGCGCGGGCATCGGCAGAGACGACGGAGCTGAACAACGCTGAACCGGCGACGTTGACGAAGGACCAGCCCAGGCCCAGCAAAACCAGTGAGGTGATAATCCAACCGGTGGCGTCAGAGCGAACTGCTCCGAGGAGGAGGGAGGCAAGGAAGATCAACAGTCCGATCAGGATGGTGGCACGATGACCGAGGCGATCGACGAACTGGCCGACTAAGGGAGCGAAGGCGTACATGCCGATAATATGGAGGCTGATGGTCAGCCCGACGATTTCGACTGATCCTCCCTGGTGGGTGATGTGGACCGGGGTCATTGTCATGATCGTGACCATGACGATCTGCGCAGATACGATGGCCAAGACCGCATACCGGGCACCGGCGTTGGCACGGAGCTCGAAGACCATCCGGGCAAACGTGCCACGTCGTCGTGTACCTGCGGGCGGGGCGGCAGCCTGGTGCTGGGCTGTGAGGAGAGGATCCGGACGCAGCAGTACGAAGGAAACGGCTCCAGCGATCGCCATGCAGACGGCAGCGATGAGGAAGGCACTGGCGTAGAGATCAAGACTGGTCGCGGCGGTGATGAGCCGGCCGGGTACGGCGAGATTGGGCCCCAGCACCGATCCGATAGTGCAGACCCAGACGATGAGAGCGAGTGATCGGCCGTGATGGCGGGGCTCGGCGAGGTCGGTGGCGGCGAAGCGAGCCTGGAGGCTGACCGCTAGTCCAGCCCCCATGAGGAACAGGCCGATGAACAAGGGAACCGCCAGGCTGCGCTGCGTGGCCAGGACGAGCATTGCGCTGCCGACTGCGGCGGTCCACCAACCGGTGGAGAGGGCGAAGCGGCGACCGTGCCGGGCGGCGAGTGCTCCGAGCGGGACGCCCATGAGGGCAGCACCGAGGGTGCTGGCGGTGCGGGCGAGTCCCGCCCAGGCTTCATTCTGGGTGATGTCGCCGGCGACGAGGATACCGATGGAGGGAGCCACACCGACGCCGACAGTGCCGATGATCTGCATAACGACAAGGACAGCCAGGGTTCGCCGTTGGATGCGGTCGCGTCGTGTGGTGGTCATGAGGTTTCTTCCGGGTTGGTGTGGTCGGTCACGAGAACGATCCGGAATCTGGCTCTGCTGTCACGGAGCATCTCGACAGCGGTCTGCGCCTCAGTGATCGGATAGGTCTGAGTGATCGTCCGGATGTCGTGGCGGGCGGCGAAGGCCATCGCTTGCTCTGTATCAGCGGGGCTGCCGGTGAGCCACCCGGTCACGGTCTGGGCATGCATGACCATAGGTGCGACAGGCAGCGTGAGCGAGCCCGCGTCGACACCGATCAAGATGAGCTTCCCGTGCGGTCGCAGGCCTGTGAGAAGCTCCGCGACAGGATCGGTTGATGAGGCCGTACTGATGATCGCCTCGACGCCACCGAGGCTTCGGAGAGTCTCTCCCGGAGGTGTGGCCACACTGTCGATGTATAGCGAAAGCTCCCAATTCACGTGCAGAATCCTCCCGCGAGCGACCGCGCGCGATAGCGATCACCTCGTAGCCCAGAGCCGCGGCGAACTGGACCGCAAGGTAAGGTGGCCCAGGCCGCCGATGCCGAACACAGCAATCCGTCCGCCGGCAGTGATGTCGGCATCGCAAACTGCATTGAAGGCCGTAACCCCGGCACAGCCCATCGGCGCAGCATCGATGAAGTCGAGACCGTCGGGTATGCGGGCGAGTGCACTAACCGGGGCGAGGAATCTACTGGCCCAGCCTCCGGGGTAGCTGATCCCCGGGATTTTACGCTCAGGGCAGAGAACGACGTCGCCGGTCCGACAGGCGCCGCAGTGCCCGCAGCTGCCACCGAACCAGCCAACAGCAACACGATCTCCGACCTTCCAGCCTTCAATGCCTGGCCCAATCTCGGAAACCACTCCGGCGACTTCATGGCCGGGAGTGACCGCGATCTGGGCCACTCGATCTGCATCTACTGTGCTGAGGTCGGCATGACATAGTCCGCTGGCGACGACGGTGACTGTCACCCATTCGGCCGGGGGTGACTCCACCTGTATCTGGACAGCAACAAGCTGGCCCCCGGGTTTGTGGACCCTCATCATCGTCGCCCTGGACGCCACTGATTCCTCCTCTTGCACGAATTGTCTACCTACTGCACGCTACGGCCGCGGCCGCGGCTCCGGTAGACAAGGAGTACGAATCCAGCGATAACATGTGTGTATGGCAGAACGAATGAGTACTGAAGGAATGCGCTACGTGCGGGCAGTCGCAGAGACGGGGTCCTTCAGCGCAGCGGCGAAGTCGTACGGAGTCACGCAGCCAGCATTGTCCAACGGCATAGCCAAACTCGAAGCAACCCTGGGCGAGAAGCTTTTCGACCGCTCACCCCGCGGCGTCACACCGACCGCGTTTGGTGAAACGATGCTGCCACGAATCGAGCGGGCTCTGGCAGCGATCGACGATGTGCATGCTGAGGCTAACCGCTGGAATGCGCCGGTGCCCGATGCGATCCGGGTCGGTGTGTCCCCACTCATCGACCCCAAGCTCGTTGCCAGCGCTTACCGTGCTGTCTGCGACCAACCTGGTGACAACAGCAGTTACCAGTTGGTGCTGCGTGAAGCGAATATGAGCGAGCTGCGCGAATCCCTCGTCAGCGGTGACCTCGATCTCATCGTTGTCCCCTCTGTCGAGCCGATGCCGCGCTATGCCCACCGGGTCATTGATTCCGAACCTTTAGTCCTGGTCGACTCCCGACCTGAGGACGGCCCCGTCAAGCTGGATGCTCTCGCCGGTCGGCAGCTGATCCTGCTTCCGGATACCTGCGGTCTGACCACATTCACCCGCAGCCTAATCGCCGATAACCACCTCCCGGTCAATGCATATCCTGGGGAGGCAGGTAGCTACCGCGTCCTCGAAGAGTGGTCCCATCTTGGACTGGGGTCAGCTATGCTGCCGAAGTCCAAGCTCGCCTCCCCTGACGCGCCGCATCGTGAGGTTCTCGACACCGAGGGAGGCATCCTGGAGATCTTCTACGAGACTATCTGGAACCCCACGTCCCCGATCGCCGACGACCTCGAGGATCTCGCCAACCGACTCGTGCAGCCGAAGGCTTGAGCGACTCTCTACGCTCTCGGGCATACACGACCGCTATGGCGTCATTCGCCTCAATCGCCTACCGAAGCACGTTGCCCTGCTCCTAGCGTGGAACATATGCGGCCGACGATCCGGTCGCGCTCGACCACCACGAAACGGAGCATCACCATGGCCTATCTGCAGATCACCTTAACCGTCGACGTGGACGACCGTCCTGCCGCCGCTGGTGTCTACACCCAGTATAAGCAGCCTTTCCTCGATACTGTGCCCGGTGCGACCAGCAAGGAACTCCTCCTGCGTGACGAGGACGTCCAGGTCTTGCATGGCTTTGACACCGTCGAGAACGCGAAGGCCTATCTTTCGACCGACTTGTTTACACAGGACGTCGTCGGAGGACTGTCCCCGTTGCTGAAGACCGACCCTGAAGTCCGTATCTACGAGATCGCCTGAATCCAGGCCAGAAAAACCAAGGAGAGCATCATGACTTTTGAAGGACGCAAGCTGATCGTCGTCGGCGGTACTAGCGGTATGGGCCGCGCCATCGCCGAGAAGGTTGCTTCTGACGGCGGCGACGTCGTCATCATCGGCCGGAATCAGACTAAACTCGATGAGGCTCGTGAGAGCCTGGCGCAGCACGGCCATGCCGTGAGCGCCCTGGCCGCGGATCTCGCCGACCCCGATGCTGTGGCACGACTGCGGGATCAACTGGCCGCTGATCACGCCGATGCGACGTTGCTTGTCAACGCTGCCGGCGTATTCGTGCCCAAGCCGTTCCTGGACTACGAGGCGGCTGACTACGATTCCTACCTTGACATCAACCGCGCGACGTTCTTTATCACTCAGACCGTCGCTGCGAACATGGTCGAACGGGGTGAGGGCGGCGCGATCGTCAACCTTGGTTCCATGTGGGCTCATCAAGCCATCGCCGCAACACCCTCCTCTGCGTACTCGATGGCCAAGGCCGGGTTGCACTCCCTGACCCAGCACCTGGGAATGGAGCTCGCCCCGCACAAGATCCGCGTCAACGCCATCGCCCCGGCGGTCGTACGGACCCCTATTTATGAAGGCTTCATCCCCAAAGATGAGGTCGATGACGCCGTCAGCAGTTTCGACTCCATGCACCCCATCGGCCGAGTCGGGACTCCAGAAGAGATCGCCGAAATCGCTGCCTTCCTCCTCTCAGAGGCCACCGGTTGGGTCACCGGCGCCATCTGGGACGCTGACGGCGGAGTGATGGCCGGACGCAATTAAATCCCCCGCAAGTTCCACTTCGGATCAGAGCTACCTGCTACCAGTTCGATCGGGGTTCAGAAGGAACCGTCCCGAAAGGATACCTCTACATCGTGCCGAGACGACCGAGCGCTAGGCACGTCGCTGGCATGCCACAGTAGGTCAGTGAAGTCAGCGGTCCTGCGGGTGTTGATGACAAAGTCAAAGGCGATCACGCGCTCAAAGTTCAGATCTTGGCGGGTGAAGATGTCTTTCACACAGACGGCAGCCCAGTAGCCGTTGGTATTGTTCAGCACAATCGCGTCCCCTGGGCCAGCGTCGACAGTACGACTGCTGGTGTCGAACTGAGAGAATTCTGAGAGTAGATCCCGTCGCCCAGCCCAGTCGTTGATATTCGCGATCCGTGCCACATTGTGCGGATCGCGATACCCATATACCGACGTCGTACCCTGCGTTGTCACTTTCAGCGTGAACTGACACTCCCCCGACCCCAACCGGTACTCGCCACTGTTCTGCGAGTACACGAACTCAACTTCCCCGGACATCCCCGGATTCTGCCAGCGTTCAGGAGAGTTCCTGATCTGCTGGCGAGCCTTGATCTCCGTTCTGCCGGAAAACGGGTTGGCACCCAGGGCGGGCGCAGCCTCCACCGGGGCATCGTGGATCTGGCGAAGCAGTTTCTCGTAACTGTTCTCGTATGCTGCATTGTCCCTGAAATCGACCCAGAGACGACCGCGCAAGAACTGTGGTAGCTTCTCTTCCTGATTATTACGAAGCAACGGAAGTACCCTGTCAGACTCCAGGTCCTCGTACATGCCGGCAGAGAGCATCTGCGCCTCATATCCGGTTCCGCCGACACGGCCATCTGCCTTTTCCGTATAGCCCTCTGAGATGACGGCCACAACCTTGAAGTCCTCATCACCAGCCTGCTCCATGAACCTGGTGAGATTACCCCCGATCGCAAGATTCCAGCGATCGAACACCACGTTGACTCCGTTGCCGACCAGTCGTCGCGCCAGCTGGGACACCCAGTCCCGGTGCGCATCGCTGTCGTGGGAGTAGGACATGAACACTTTCGGCGGCTCTGCCGCATCTCCTCGCGTTGTCACTCCAGACAGCTTAACGAGCCCCCCGGACATTGACAGCGTACCGCGAGCCAGCCAACCGCATCGGTGAGCCCGGTTGCCCGCCAGACAGGGCCCTGCCCTGAAAGCTCGCGCCTCAGCGCCGGACCCTGTCTGTAGTGGAGTAGGGAGCGGTATTCGCGACACAAGCGACACCCCACTGGCCCGAGTTCTGGGACCGTCCATCGGATTCTGATCCCAGTGCCACCATTCCAGGTCCCTCTACGAACGCAGGCAGACCCCACTCCTCCCGGTTGACGTCATAGCCGGGGTGCACCCTATGGGTTACAAGGTGTCTCTGAACAGGGCACGGAGGGGCGAGACTGCCGTAAAATCGGATGGACACCGAGGGAAAGGATGAATTGTGATCAAGAACGATTCCTTCCAGACACCGCGACGAGCGAACAACTCTGGTCTGCCGCAGTTCACGGATCCGGAGGTTTGACGGCTCGTCCACCTGTCCCTGAATGAAGCCCAGCAGGTGATCTACCGGAAGTTCCCCGACATCGAAGAAGCCGACCAGCTGGAACGCGAAGAACGCCAGGGGAAGGATTCCTAACCCGACGGGCCTCACCGGTGTGCCACCGCCGCCGACACCAGGTCACCAGGTGCCAGGCACTCAGGCCGCTCGCGCGACGTTGACCGGACCTGTAGTCACCCTCAGGCGGCCTTGACTTCGGAGACGATGGCAGCGAGGACCTCCGCATCAAAGTTCTCGACCCATTTGAGTTACAGCATCCGCACCCCGGCCGGGGCCGACAAGGCCCCCGGGGACCGGACCGGACTGAATCCAATACACCGCGATCCCCTCAGCGCGCTGCATGCCAACCTCAGCCTGAATGTCCTTACGCTCCTGTTTCGGCAGATCACCCTCAGAAACGACAATCGAAACCTGCGCCCCGTCACCGGCTAACATCGGCACAGCCTCGCCCTCGACGAAGCCGGCCCGAACGAGCGGTGAAGCACCGTTGGTGAACCCCCACGCCGAACACCCCCCGCCCAGGTCCGCTACTGGGATAACCGTCGCCCACGCCAGATGCGCCGTAGCAGAGCGCCACGACCTCATCGATACCGAAAGGTCACAGACCAGTCCGACGTGAATCTCCGGTGCACCGCTCTGATGCGCAACCCGGCAAGTCCAGGGCGTGGCCGTGATCGTCCTACCGACGGCCCCCTGGTCACCACGATGATCGAAGGCCGTCCCCTGCTCGTCGATGATGCGACGTTCATACCCGAGGAAGTCCAGGCCCTGCTCCTGCCGGTGATCGCCTGCCGAAGCTCCCTCACCGTGACCGACCGGCCGGCCGAGACCCGCATCACCGTCGCCGAAGGTTTCTGTCTGATCCTCGCGTCGAAGCCGGGAACGTCGAGGGCATCTTGTGCGGACATCTCCCACCTGCACCGCGGCTCGTGCACCGAGGAATTACGGCCCGCATCTCGATAACGATCACTGTGCCGATCGACCTGCAGATCGCCCGGGACATGGGCGGTGACCCGCAGCTGGTGCCTATCGTGAGGAAGCTGATGCAGCGCCAGCCCAGTGACCCGAACGCCACGTTGGAGCACTGGATTCCGTCACTGCGTACCCTCCTCGACTGCACGCAGTTGAGTCGGCCATTCGGTATCCAGATCGCCGCGGTGGCCACGCGTACCGAATACCCCAGTGACGATCCGACCCTGCAAGGAGGCGCTGAACTCCCTGTTCCGCAGTGAGTTCGGCGAGAGCATCCCCACGGAACTCATCCCCGCGGTGTAGACACCTCAGGGGCAGAACCGGCCACCGGTCGATGGACTGACATCGCTTCCTGCTATTGGAACCCTCTCGCCCACGATGTGTGGTCCCGGCCCTCGTCCACGACCACCAGGCAAGAAGCCCGGACACGACATAGTGAAAGTCGCGGCCACCGTCCTCGTAGCAGGGGTTCCGGTGGTCCGCGACTTCACTGAGATCGTGGCCGCAGTGCGTGGCTGGTTCGCTAGGGCGTGTCTCTTAAAGGTGCGAGCCAGGCAACCACCGCGGATAACACCGCCGCAGCCCGGTACACCACAGCCAACTTGTTGTACCGGGTCGCCAGCCCGCGCCACTGCTTGACCTTGTTGAACGCGCGCTCGACAACATTGCGGCCCGTGTAGGCCTCAGCGTCGAACCCGGGTGGTCTGCCGCCGGCTGAACCTTTCTTCTTGCGGGCCCGGACCCGGTCGACTTTCTCGGGGATGACTGTCCTGATCCCCCGGGCCCGTAGATACTCCCGGGTGGCCTTGGTCGGGTAGGCCCTATCGACCAGCACCGCATCCGGAGTGGTGCGTGGCCGGCCACCACCGACCCTTGGTACCCAGATGTCGTCGATGACCTTCACGCAGAACGGCGCCATCATTGCGTTGCCCGCCGGTGACCACGATCGACAACGGCCTGCCGGCACCGTCAACGCCGACGTGAATCTTGGTTGACAAGCCTCCCCGTGACCGGCCGATCCCGTGACCTGAGGGTTCAGTCGGGCGGTAGCCCTGTTTCGTGTAATTCGCCCGTGCCCCTGTGTGCTGCTCGGGCCTCGTCGTGTTCGTCGCGTGTTGGTGGGCACGGTTGATCGTCGCCTCGACCGACACGGTCCAGTCGATGTCTCCGGCGGCATCCGCGTCAGCCAGGATCTTTGCCAGTACGGCGTCCCAGGTACCGTCTGTGGCGTAGCGCCGGTGGCGTTTCCATACTGTCTGCCAGGGGCCGAAGTAGTCGGGCAGGTCCCGCCAGGCGATACCTGCCCGGAAGCGGTGGATGATCCCTTCGACGACCCGACGGTTGTTGGAAAACGGTCGGCCCCGCCGGCCGTCGGAGGAGGGCAGGAGTTCTTCGATGCGTGACCACTTGGCGTCGGTGGACTGGTGGAGGCGCTGTTCGTCCATACATTCCAGGCTGTCACGCCCCGGAACGACTATTTAAAAGACACGCCCTAGAACAACAGGGCGAATCAGCCATACCGAGGTCAGTGGCTTTCCCCTGAGGATGCGAGGACAGAATCAACGTAACGGGACACTGACCAGGCCGTTGAGTCACACCATGAACAATCCAGGCTGCATGAAGGTGTCAGTCCATCCAGCTGCTGGCAAGCGAAAACACCGGTCTAGGGTCGTCAATTAGCCGGGGAGGTGGCTTCAGCCAGTAATGGTTCCAACTCATCGAGAGCGTACAGAATCGACGAGACGCTACCCATGGAGAACGCATCAGTCTGTTCCTCATCAAGGGCGAACGCCCGCCCTTCCCTCACTGCTGTGAGGTTCTTCCAGGCGTTGTCGCTCTCCAGGCTGCTCTTGTCTTCACCGACCGGGATACCGATAACCACATCAGAGTCGGCTCGATCCAACTGCTCGGTCGAGATGTCGACTGTGAACCGCTCGACATCCTCAGCGATTTCTGCAACCCGGGGGTCTAGTTCAAAGCCGAGTGCCGCCGGGACATCCGCTCGTGCGTCCCCGGGAAGATACACCGACCAGTTCGCCTCCGAATGGTACAGCGAAGACAGTGTCTTTCCCTTCCATTGAGGGTACTTCTCCCGCAGTTCGCGGTACCGTGACTCCACCTGGTCGATAAGGTCGGCACCTTTGTCTTGTTTTCCCAAGGCCGCGGCGATCATCTCGACCTGCTGATTCATCGGTGTTCGTGACCCTTCGCCACCCTCGGGGATGCCGACTGTCGGAGCGATCGACGACAATTTGTCGTACTGATCTTCATCGCCACTGGTCTTGACGTTGATGATCACATCCGGTTCGAGTGCGGCAATCTTCTCGTAATCCATGTCTTCGCGGTCCAGGACCTCAGGGGTTTGTGTGTACTGGTCCTGCGCCCAACTACCCACACCATTGCCACCGAGGCTGAGCCAGTCCATGTTCCCTACCGGCTGCACCCCCAACGCCAGTGCGGTGTCGGTGTCTCCCCACCCGAGAGTCACCACTCGTTGCGGCTGTTCCTCGATAGTGACATCACCGAACTTCGTCGGGATCGTGACAGGGAACTCATCTGATACCCGGCGGGAGTCGGAAAAAGTATCATCTGATATATCAGCCTCTGTCGTGTCAGAAGC
Source organism: Corynebacterium sp. CNJ-954 (assembly GCF_001942345.1). Lineage (GTDB taxonomy): Bacteria > Actinomycetota > Actinomycetes > Mycobacteriales > Mycobacteriaceae > Corynebacterium. The sequence goes on along the minus strand of NZ_MKKI01000018.1, from coordinate 5,338 downwards.
TCTCGAGCAGCCAGCCAGAGTGAGTGCCCCTACAAGACAGAGAGCTAGTATACTAGCGGGGGTTTTTGCAGTATTTCCCATCAATTAATCTCCATTTACGTTTTTAAATCACTTTGGCAGGGTAAGCTATTTCGAGGAAGGTATCTACTGGACGTCGATGACGCCATGTAGATGATTTCTAGCTGCAGTGAAAGCTCGATGCCCGTCCCCTTTCCTTATTGCATGAAGAATATCTTCGTGTTCGTCAACGAAGGAGGTAAGTGGTTCATGGCCAGAGCCTTCTCGTACGGTATGCTCAGTTACTGGCTCCATTGCCTTGTATATTCCATCAAGAAGACGGTTATGGGCAGCGTGTACCATTTCTCTGTGGAACTGAGACGATAACGGAGTTAATTCAGACAGATTACCCGATTTCGCAGCGGTGCGGGATGAGGAAAGAATCTGGCCCATGCGCCAGAGATCGTCCTCCGTCGCGCGGAGTGCTGCAAGCTCGGCGGCCTGCGGTTCGATCGCCAGCCGCGCTTCGAGAAGAGAGGTTAGGTCTTCTTCCGCGAGAAAACGCTGGAAGACCGCCTCAAGTTCGCTCGTTGATCGAACGTATGTTCCACTTCCCTGGACAGTAACCAAGATTCCGACGTGAACGAGGGCCTGCACTGCCTGACGCAATGTTACCCTGCTGACGCCGTAGTCCCGCTGAAGCTCTGCCTCAAGAGGAATCCGAGCTCCTACGGGCCATGCTCCTGAGCTGACCTTCTTGCGCATGATGTCGATAACCTGTGTGACCAGCGGAGAACGCAATGTCTTGACGGTATTCTCTTCCATTGAACCTTCCTCTGAGACAGTGTATGCACACCTTAACTTGAAAAGGGATGCCTAACAACCTACGCCACAAAGGGATGCTCTACTGCCCTTTTCTTCAAGGAGGAGTTTTACGTGACGACACACCTATTCCGAGGGACTAGCCTGCTCGGTAGCTACGGCACCATGCTAGCCATCGGCTTACTCATGTCGGTCTATGGGCCGATCGTGGCTATATTCCAGGATCGTTTCGATGTGAGCTCTGGTGCTGTCGGAGCAGCTCTAGGAACCCAGTCGTTAGGGTCCATCCTAAGGGTATTGATTGCACAAAAACTGCTACGATCCCTAGACAATAGAGCGACCCTGACCAGTTCGCTGGCCTCGATTACCGTGGGCGCTATCTTGGTAGCGGTAGCACCGAGCTGGACAACCCTCCTCATAGGAACTGCCGTCATTGGACTTGGGTTTGGTGGTGTGGACTCTACGGTGACACAGATGATCCTGGTGGGATCTGGGTCCAGGGACCCAGAGCGGGCTAATATTGCCCATGCGTGGTTCGGTATTGGGACAGTCGCTGGTCCAGGCCTCGTTTTTTTGGTGGGGGGAACTATACCTGGATTTTCATCGGTACGGCAGTCGTCAGCGCGCTTTCGATCGTGAGCCTAAAGGATCTAGAAGCCAGGCCAACACCAGCCGAAGTAACTATAGGAGGAGCCGGTAGTAACACATCTCGTCCAGCGCTTTTCGGAGTCGTGGTTACCGGTTTCTTCATGCTATACTTGATACACTTTGCAGTGCAGTCAGGAATTGGAAACTGGGGCCCAACAGTTCTCCACACAGAGTCAAAAATGGACGAGCCTAAAGCTACCCTGGTCATTTCGGGGTACTGGCTAATGATGGTAATAGGTCGTTTTCTTGCCGTTTGGCTTACCCGTCGGTTTACCACAGGTCAGATAGTCACTTTATGGGCTCTTCGCGATTCACAGTGCGTTGATCCGGTCGCGGAGCTGCCCGGAGTGGATCAACGACCGCAAGATATAGTGGTCGAGGTTTCTGAATCCCAGTGCGATGCCACGCAGATGCTCCAGCCGTCCGTTGATGGCCTCGACCGGGCCGTTCGACGCTCCCACATCGAAGTACGCCAGGATGTCGTGCCATCGGCGCCACAGGGTCCTGCCGAGCTGTGCCAGCTCCTCCAGCCCCTTCGGTAGACCCTTACGCAGAGTGTCGATCACCCTGGACATCAGCTTCTTTCCCCTCGCCTTGTCCGGCTGTCCGTACGCACCGATCAGGTCCTGGTAGAACGCCCAAGTGACCTGCAGTGCGACGTAGTCATCGTCAGTGTCCCACAGCAGGTCCAGGCGTTGTTTCTGCCGGTCGGTGAGATAGTTCGTCCTGGTCAGCAAGGCTCGATGGTGCTTGTACAACGGGTCATCCTTCTTCCCGCGCCGCCCGGTCGTCTCTCGTTGCAGGCGTTGACGGCACCCCGTGAGCTTCTCGGCGCCCAGGTGCACGACATGGAACGGATCCATCACCTTCCTCGCCGCAGGAAGTGTCTGGTCCACGGCGGTGGCGTAGCCGGCGAAGCCGTGCCACTCGTGACGACCTCCAGATGCTCACGGAAACCAGGGTCACGGTCGTCGAGCCAGGTGCGTAGAACCTCGGCGCTACGCCCTGGGCGCATGTCGATCAGCCGCGCTGGCCCGTGCCCGTCGACCAGCGGTGTGAGATCCACCAGCACCGTGACCATCGAGCAGGGCTCGCCGGGACGGCAGGTGTGTTTCCACACGTGTTCGTCTACTCCCAGTATCCGCACGTCATCGAGGTGTTTCCCGGAGTCGTAGACAAGGTTGCGGCACGCCTGAACCGCAATCTTGTTGACCAGCTGCCACCCGAGTCCCAGGGCTTTCGCGGTGGCAGACACGCCCATCCGGTCGATCGCGAGTCGTTGAAGGATCCAGCGGGTCACCCGGTGGGTCAGTGTCGCCCCGTTATCAGCGCACGCCAGTGAAGCCTGGAAGATCTTCCGGCCGCAGGCATCGTTGGCGCAGGTGAACCGCGGGACACGGACGTGCAGACGGATCGGGAAGCCGACGACCGGCAGGTCTACAAGCTGCCGGGTGACGTGGTCTCGTCGGGTGCCCGATTGGCTACAGCAAGGGCACTGGTCATCGACGGATACCGGGGCGGCGTTGATGACGGTGAACGGGCCGGTATCAGCGGCATCTGTGATGGTCAATCCGATTTCAGCGGTGCGGCATATGGTGTCGGCGACGAGGTTGCCAGTAGTGTGCACTTCTAGGGTCCTGGTTCGGCTCGGATGATGGCTTCGCAACTCTCATCTTGTACCGGCCAGGGCCTCTACATGTTGTGACACACCGCAGCAGCCGGAACGTCAGCTATGCACTACGTATCGCGAAGAGCCACTTTATGCTCACTCGGGCTACTTCTTTCATTCTCCACTACTACGCTACCCGGATCAGCTCACTGGGCCTATCTTGTCGCCGGTCTTTTCCGGCTCTTCTCGATTTAGAGTGCGTTGATCCGGTCTTGCAGCTGTCCGGAGTGGATCAATGACCGCAAGATGTAGTGGTCCATATTTCTGAATCCCAAAGCGATGCCACGCAAGTGCTCCAGCCGTCCGTTGACCGCCTCGACCGGCCCGTTGGACCCACCAATGTCGAAATACGCCAGAATGTCATCGCGACGGCGCCACGGTGTCCGACCGAACTGCGCAAGCTCCTCCAACCCCGCCTGCAGGCTTTTGCGCAGTATGTTGATCAGTCGTTTCATCAACTTTTTGCGCTCGGACCTGGATGGATGCTAGTACGCGGCGATGACGTCCTGATACAACCCCCAGGTCACTTCCAAGGCGAAATGGTCATCGTCAGCCGCCCACAGAACCTCCAGCCGCTGCTCCTGCCGATCAGCCAGAAAGCCGGTCCTGGTCAACAGCGTTTTCCGGTGCATGTACAGGGGGTCGCCCTTGCGGCCGCGCCGCCCACAAGTCTCCCGCTGCAGGCGCTGCCGACAACCGGTGAGCTTGTCCATACCCTAGATGCACGACACCGAACGGATCCATGACCTTCCGGGCCGCCGGCAGGGCCTGATCTACAGCAGTGGCGTAGCCGGCGAAACCGTCCATGGTCACAACCTGCACCGCGTCACGGAAGTCCCGGTAACGTTCTGCCAGCCAGGTGCGCAGAACTTCAGTACTACGTCCGGGCCGCATGTCGACCAAGCAGGCCGGCCCGCGTCCATGGACCAGTGGCGTCAGGTCCACCAGCACTGTCACAAAAGACGAGAGCTCGCCGGGCCGGCGGGTGTGTTTGCCGCACGTGTTCGTCGACACCGAGGATCCGCACCCCGTCCAGATCCCCCGGATCAGCGTAGACCAGATCGCAGGCAGCCTCTACAGCGACACTGTTGACCAGCTCCCAACCCACACTCAGGGCTTTCGCCGCGGCGGGCACACTCATCGACGTCGACCGCGAGGCGTTGCAGAATCCAGCGGGTCACCCACCGGGTCAGTTTCGCCCCGTCGGCAGCACAGGCCAGTGAGGCCTGGAAGATCTGCCGGCCACAGGCCTCATTGTCACAGTTAAAGCGCGGTACCCGGACATGCAGGCGGGTCGGGAAAACAACCACCGGCAGATCCACCAGCCGGCGAGTCACATGGTCTCTTCTGGTGCCGCGGTTGCCGCAGTCTGGGCACCAGTCGTCGACGGCTACCGAGGTGGCGTATTGACGGTGATTGGGCCAGCGTCAGCGACGTCGGTGATCGCTAATCCGATCTCGGCGGTGCGGCAGATGGTGGCGGCAACGAGGTTGCCAGTAGTGTGCACAATAGGGTCCTGGTTCGGTCAGGTGAAGAGTTCTCAACTCTCATCTTGTACCGGCCAGGGCCTCTACATGTTGTGCCACACCGAGCCCCACCCTTCAGCTGTCTACGCACTCCCAACGGCGAAGAGCCACGTTACGGTTGGATACTGGTCCGATGCCACCCGACGGTTGACGTAATCAACACCCTGCAGCCAGCATCGCAGGGTCCACTTGTGACTATTGCCTCTAGAAGAAGGTAATAGTAAAATCTAGACCGCGTACTGAGCTTTCGCGACGCGTGCTTTCATTCGTGATGCCAAATTTTCAAAATAACGTCGGGTGATTTTCAACTCCCAATGTGAAAAACCACCACACAGGGGTTCCGTAACGACCGTACAGGGGTGCCGTTAACCATCAGCGATGCATCCTTGAAACTGCTCGAAGACACAAATTATAGCATACTCTTTTGCCAAAAAGATATCGAGGCTCCGGTCGAGTGGCGGGGCGCCACTCAGTAGGAACACGCAATAAACACTATAGACTAGCACCTATTCAATTAATGCCTCCTCGATGTCGATGGCCTGGGCGACACCCTGGACAACGGCGGCGACCTTAACTGCTTCGAAGACCTGCTCCTTGGTCAGGCCTTCATCGCGCACGGTCTTCTCGTGGGCGATGGTGCAGTGCTCGCAACCGTTGATGGTCGACACGGCCAGCG
>NZ_MKKI01000017.1 GCF_001942345.1 Corynebacterium sp. CNJ-954 | reverse complement strand
GCAATCGAACCCGGATGCAGTGATCGTGGCCAAGGCCTTCACAGGCGCTTAAACCAGGGCCGAGAGGTCAGATAGCCCTGTCGAGATCGGTTTCCCGACGCTACCAACACCACTTTGCAACAACACCCGCCGAGGTTCCAATCGTCACCGCCTCGACCGGCAGGGAGTCCAGTACCGCATCCAAGGCTGAACGGTCCTCGCGCGCATCGGCGAACAGATCCAACTGCCCGGTGTCCTCGATCAGCCCCGTGGCCAGGATCTCCACCCGCGAATACGCCACGCCTTCGAGGATATGCGGCACAGCTGCCCGCGCCGCTGCCGCGATCTGACGGGTCGACGAGGTCGGTGACATCATCCCCGTGGTGCGCATCGCCTGGTGTGTGATCTCATCATGATTCCCGGTGCCACCCCAGCGGTGATCATCGCCGCCTTCATTCCTTGTGCGCGCAACCGCTGGGACAAGGGGTGTGCTGCAGCGGTCAGCGCTGCAGCGACATCCTCAGCCCCGGTGGCCCTGGTACCCATCAGGCGGGAGAACACCATCGCCTTCGGAGCATCGGTGGGAGAGTCATCGAAGTCAATGACTGGGGTACCGGCCAGCTCATGGGCGCTCTGCGCCAAGGGGAGAGCATGGAAACGGCGCAACCAGGCCGGATCGCAGCGTTTCAGATCCCCGCCGGTAGCCACACCGGCAGCACGCAGACGCTCCGACAACCGGCGGCCAACACCCCAGACCTCGTCGACCGGCAGCTTGTCGAGCACCGCATTCACCTGGTTCTCGCTCCACTCGGCGAGGTTGCACACCCCGCCGAAAGGCTGGTGGTCTTTGGCCCTGGTGGATGCGATCTTCGCCAACGTCTTCGGGGTCCCCAACCCCACCGTGACGGGTAGACCTAGACACTGGGCGATGTCGGCCTGAATCGTGCGGGCCACGTTGGTGGCGTTGTCGCGGGGGAGGATGATGAAGGCCTCATCAATGCTGTAGGGATGCATCCACGCGGCATACTCCGCCAGCAGGGATATCATTTTCTCCGACATCGAGCCGTAGAGCTCGTAGTTCGAGGACAAGGCAACCACATCGGCCATGTCCGGGCGATCACGCAGTTGAAACCAGGGCGTACCCATGGCGATGCCGCGGTCTTTAGCTTCCTGGCTCCGCGCGATCACGCATCCGTCATTGTTGGACAACACCACCGTGACGCGAGGCGAGCGTAACTGGGGGTTGAATACCCGCTCGCAGGAGACGTACATGCTGCGAACATCGACCAGGCCCACCAGCTGTCCAGGGCGCGGCAGGGAGGGCCCATCAAAGGCGGTGTAGCGGTCTGGATCTATTGCGGCGCGCACAAGGGTCTCCCAGGGTCCTACCGTGTGTGCGTGTGGCGTAGGTGGTGCAGGCAGGTGGTGACCACACCCCAGATCTCTGCATCCTCGCGACCCGACAGGACAATATCGTCGAAATCCGGGTTCGCTGGCTTGAGGACCGCAGGAGGTCCGGGACGATAAGTCTTGACGGTGAACTCACCGTCGATCAGGGCCACGACCACATCGCCGTTTCGGGCAGTCAGGGAACGATCCACGATCAGCTCGTCACCATCGTCGATGCCCCGCCCGGTCATCGAATCACCAGCAACACGCACCAGGAAGGTGGCTGCGGGATGGTCGATGAGCTGCGCGCTCAAGTCGACTCCCGATTCGTCGTAGTCTTGTGCCGGGCTGGGAAAACCAGCGGGCACCGCGTCGGTGGCAACCGCGATCGGGTACTGATCACCGGGGACAATACGAACGGGTGTAGACATGATCAAAGTAGAACACACGTTTGCATGAGTGGACAACAGCGTAGGACGGGGACGCCTGCCTGAGGATCGGTGGGCTACCGGGTAGGGCGGTGGTGCACTAGCCTGGGTGAGGTAAATGACAGCCACGTCATCACCCTTGGGGAAGAAGGGCACGCGAGACCATGACTACAACTGATATTGCAGCCGAACAGCCGGTGCAGGGCGCATTGTTCGACGTTGAGACAGATCACATCGGCCACGCTGATCCGCAGGTCGGCTACCGCGGGCCTACGGTGTGCCAGATCGCGCACATCACCTACCGACAGTTGGACTACTGGACACGTACTGATCTGGTGGCTGCCAGCGTGACCGCCGCGGCCGGGTCCGGCTCGCAGCGTCTCTACTCGTTCCGGGACATTCTGCTGATCAAGATCATCAAGTCCCTGCTCGACGCGGGGATCTCGCTGCAGAACGTGCGTAAAGCACTGACCCACCTGACTGACAGGGGGGTGGCCGATCTGTCCGGCCTGACCCTGATGTCCGACGGCACCACGGTCTATGAGTGCACATCGGCCGATGAGATCGTGGACCTACTCGCCGGAGGCCAGGGCGTGTTCGGGGTGGCTGTACCCGGACTGGTCACTGAGCTGAACGGTACTATCACCGCGTTTGCCTCCCAACGATCCCATAGCCCGGCATCGTTCGATGAACTGGCCGCCCGACGGGCCGCCAAAGCAACTGCGTGACGAGAGCGTCAGGGGTGGGTAAAGAACTCGGTTTCACCGCCTACCGGTGACCTGATAGTGGTATCTTGACTGCTCAACAGCAGGTTCCAGGCATCTGGTGACCTCCCCCTGGTTAGCTGAAAGCGTGTGATCATCTCATGGCCTCCAGTCTTCCCACCCCCACCCCGCAACAGCGTGCCACGGCGCTGCAGAAGGCAGCCGAGACTCGCGCAAAGCGCGCGGAGTTCACTGCCCGGTTGCGCACCGGGGAGACCAGTGGTTCCGCTGGGCTGGATGAAGCGTTGGGTGATGAGGTGTTGGCGAAGACGCGGCTGACCAGCTTCCTGCGCGCGTTGCCGGGGTGGGGAAAGGTCAGTATCCAGGACTTCCTGGAGCTACTGGTATCGCCGAGAACCGGCGGCTGGGTGGGTTGGGTACCCGCCAGCTCGACGAGGTGCGCCGGGCCGTGGCTGGATAGCAGGGCGCGCAAGAGCAGTCCGCCACTGCGGTTTTCATGGCGTGGAGGCGGGCACAAGCTGGCTGTTTGTGCCTGAAACAGCAGGTCAGGGCGATTCGGCCTGTTGACATCCCGACGGTGTTCTTGTAATCTTCCGATTGTGAGCGACAGACACATCCTCCTCCACTGGTATGTCTCCTCCGCTCATTGAAAAGAGGCCGCCGGTGCTGGAACACCGACGACCCCTCGGATCTACACTGTGCCTCTAGTTAAAGAGCACCTCGTAGACCCATCGAGCCAGGACCCTCAGTCCAAGCGCCGTAGCGAACCGCCCAAGGTTTCTCGCTACGGTGCTTTTCTTTTTGTCCTGACCCGTCGTGGACATGTGCTGATCGCCCATGTGAACCACCTCCGGGATCTAGGTGACGGAAAACATGCCCTGCGGTTGCGCGTGGAGTAGACGCCTGTACCCGCATGTCCACATGCCCGGTTCCCGCACGCAGGCGGACTCCGAGCCAGGCGGGGAGTCACTGCGCACAATCCCAGGGAGCGCTCCAGGCCACGTCGTTCACTGCTAGGCAGTGTTCTGTGCGAGACCTCTCTGCACGCTCGGAAGTCAGAATATCACCGGGGTGTTCTGACACCGGTGAGCCTGCAGCATATGCCCCATGACATGCAGGAACCAGCTATGTTCCTGTCATCTTGTGCCGCAGCCACACCCCTCCCAGGCTGATGCTCTCATCGGTCAGCGTTCAGCAGAACGCACCCCGGGGCGATGGGCAGTGCTGATCGTCTGATGCAGCACATCTGGTGTGACCGGTTCACCACTGGCTGCTCTGCTGAGCAGCGTCAGCAGGTCGATGATGTCAGTGTCACGCTGTCGCAGTGCCGTGTCATCGAAGCCATGTGTGCCGTTACCTGCCCTGATCGTCGCAGAAAGAGCTACTTTGCAATAGCACCTGTTCAACTACAGTTGTTGCGCATGAGTGATGGAGCACAGATCAAGCGCGTCCTGTCCGGCATCCAACCTACGGCGGACTCCTACCAGCTCGGGAATTACCTGGGTGCGGTCAAGCAGTGGATTGAGCTGCAGGACGGCTACGACGCCTTCTACTTCATCCCCAACCTGCATGCGATCACGGTGGACCAGGATCCTGTCCAGTTGCGTGAGCGGATTTTGGTTGGTGTGGCGCAGCTGTTGGCGCTGGGGATCGACCCGGAGAAGTCCACGATCTTCGTGCAGTCCCAGGTACCGCAGCATGCCGAGCTGGCGTGGGTTCTGACCTGCCTCACCGGTTTCGGTGAGGCGTCGCGGATGACGCAGTTCAAGGACAAGTCGGCCAAGCGTGGTGCGGAGCGGACCTCTGCGGGTCTGTTCATGTACCCGATGCTCATGGCGGCGGATATCCTGCTCTACCGTCCGCAGTTGGTGCCGGTGGGTGAGGACCAGCGCCAGCACCTGGAGTTGACCCGCAACCTGGCTGAGCGCTTCAACGCCCGTTTCGGCGAGACGTTCGTGGTGCCCGACGGGTTCATCCCGCAGGGCGCGGCGAAGATCTACGATCTACAGGATCCGACATCGAAGATGAGCAAGTCCGGGGACAACCCGAAGGGCATCGTGAACCTGTTGGACGAACCGAAGACGTCGGCGAAGCGGATCAAGTCGGCGGTGACGGACAACGACGGTGAGATCCGGTACGACCGGGAGGAGAAGCCGGGTGTGTCGAACCTGTTGGTGATTCAGTCTGCTCTGACCGGACGTAGCGTGGATGAGATCGTGGCCGACTACCAGGCGGCCGGGGCGCAGTACGGTGCGTTGAAGGTGGACACCGCGGATGCGCTGCAGGCCTTCACCACCCCGCTGAAGGCCCGGTACGACGAGTACATGGCCGATCCGGCGGAGCTGAAGCGGATCCTGGACCGCGGTGCCGAGAAAGCGTCGGTCGTTGCGGAGTCTGTGGTCGCCGACGTGTACGAGAAGATGGGACTGCTGCGGTAGGGCACCTCAAGTATGAGTCATGTTGCGGGTCATTGTGACGGTCGGGCTTTACTGGGTGATATGGGCGAGAATCCGGACCAACAATGTTCTTTGAAAGCAACACCGATTACGCAGGGCGATGTGCTGCTGATGCCGTTGCGCGGTGATGATGCTGACGCGATGCTTACGGTGTTGCAGGATCGTGAGCTGTATGTATTCACCGGTGGTGAGCCACCGAGTATTGACGAGTTACGCCGCACGTACGCTGGTCAGGTGGACGGGGTATCGCCTGATGGGTCGCAGTTGTGGTTGAACTGGATCGTTCGCGTGTCGGGAGAACCGGCTGGGTACGTGCAGGCAACAGTTGTTCCCCAGGACGACCCGAGGGTTGCGGAACTAGCGTGGGTTATCGGGGTCCGATTCCAGGGTCGGGGCCTGGCCACACGTAGTGCACAATTGATGTGCACGTGGTTGAAAGACCATGGGGTTAGCCACTTCACGGCCTCGATCCACCCAGACCATGTGGCTTCTGCTGCTATCGCAGCCCGGCTGGGGCTGCGCAGTTCAGGCTTGACGACCGACGAGGGCGAGACTATCTGGTGGACGCCGTAGCGCTGAGCCTGCCGACGCCACCCCAGCTTTGCAACAGCACCCTCGACAGTACGTTGAGTGGAGCCTACTTCTTCTTGAACATAGCCTCTTTGAGGCCTTTACCCTGCAAAGACGGATCTCTACGCATCCGGGTGATAAGCCCAAAAGCGTAGCCTATGGTGCCACCGGCTACGACCAGGATGAACGTGATAAATGCTGACATTGAACTCCAACCTCCTACCGCTCTTCTAGCCGGATATCGTCACTTCTAGCAGTGGGACCCAACCCAGGTCCAGAAGAAGCCCTCGCCCAGTGTTGCCAGAGCAGCAACGGCTGGGTTAACCGCTGCAAGAGCTAGCACCGCAGCCCACGAGCCTGCATGGACGGTGCCCACGGCAGAAACGACGTACGGGCAGATGTCTTTCTTGGAGAACTTCAGGTTCACAGCTGAGATCTCCGAGGTCGCGTCAGCCGGAGGATTGTCAAGGGCGTCCTGCAGTGACGTAGCTGCATCCTCGAAGCTAGTGGTTCGAGTTGACCCGTCAGGCAAGGTGGTTGTGAGTAGCCCCGTGTCGTTGTTCAGGGTGGCGGTGATTGCGCCATAACCCTGAATGTCGAGGGTCTGTTCGGTGGTGCCATGCTGGGAACCGCCAAGTGCTGCGGGGAGTGTTTCCTGTTGATCGGCAGTTGCTGTCGGTGGTGCGATCAAGGATTCTTGAGCGCTGGCGAGACCGATTCCAGTCAGGCCGATGGAGACTGCTGCGACAACTGCGGTGAAACGTGTCCGGATGCTCACTGACATGATGACCTCATTCCCAAAGGAGTGTTGTGCGGGGTGAGTAGTCTCGGTAAGGACTACCTATCATTCAGATAACCCTCTTAATTGACTACTGTCAAACGCACACGTGTGATTCTGGTCACATTGAGGCGCGTCGAAACATGTAAAGTAGGGCGTACTGGCCTGACACTTTTCCTGGACACCGTTCTTCCTGTAAAATGAGGCCTTAGATTCCCGATTTTGACAGTAGTGTCGCCACCCCTAGGAGAGTCTTGACAGATCGTGAGCGAATCCCGCCTCGGGTCGGCGGTGGCCGGGTGTATGGCTATGCCCGGGTGTCGTCAGCGGATCAGAATCTTGAGCGTCAACGAGAAGTGCTCCACAATGTTGATCTTCTCGTCGAGGAGAAAGCCTCAGGTGCGGGGTCCCGGCGTGAGCGCGCGGAGCTGTCAACGTTGCTGCGGTATATCTACCCGGGGGACACATTGCGGGTGAAGTCGATTGATCGGCTTGCGCGCACAACGGTGGAACTGTTGGCCATCGTTGATGAGCTTGCCGATCGTGGTGTGAAGGTCGAGTTCATTGATACTCCGCAGTTGAATGTGACCAGCAAGGAGGGCAGGGCGATGCTGACCATCTTTGCTGCTTTCGCGCAGTTGGAGCGCGAGGGCATCAAAGAACGTCAGCGTGAGGGAATTGAGGTCGCGAAGAAGGCCGGGAAGTATCGTAAGCAGGCGCGGTTGACGATGGGGGATGTCGCCCGGGCCCGTCAGCTCGTAGCCACTGGTGTCCCTAAAGCCAGGATCGCTAGGGAGCTGGGCGTGTCGCGGCCTACCCTCTACGATGCGCTGGCTGGACGCGGGGTGTACGCCGACGGGGGCAGCAAAGACACTGCCGATAGTGAGATCCCGAGGGGTGAGGGTTCCCCGTCAGGGCAGCAGTGACCCTGCAGCGGTGATCAGATCACCGATGAGTCCTGCCAGTGCTGAGAAAAGATAGCCCTCGCTGGTTGATCATGGGCAAAGAAAAAGGTCCAGGGAAAACCCCGGACCCAACAAGCGAAAGACTAGACCCGTGCCCTGTACCACCATTTGCCATCCGCGTGCTTCACGCATCCGCGAACGATGTTGTAGCCATGGAGCTTCATCCAGTTTGCATTGCCTTTACACTCCCATCCGTAGCGGAAAGGTCCGACGTAGAACGGAGCGGCCTTAGTGGTGATAGGCGCCTCTACGAGTGATCCAACGATGGGGGATGTCGATGAAGAAGAGGGCTCTGGGATAGAGGCATTCGCCGGAGCGCAGCCGAGTGCAAGTGCGACCAGGCCAGCCATGATCGCCGGAACTGCCTTTGATTTCGTAGCCATGAAATTCCTTTACTTACGGGCCGCAGGGCCGCCTGTGGGGTTGCTGTGAACCATAACAGATCGCTGTCTAAAGTGTGGGTAGTCAGCGGCCATCGTCCGTCAAATACCCCCGAATGGGCAGCTACGGCATGCACTCCTACCGTGACTCCTTACCCCTCATGGACACCAGTGCGCCCCAGCGGTCTAAGACTACGTAGACCCTTCACCCTCTGAGCGGGGGCGCTTCTGGTTCGAGCGAATATCGATCTGATCCTCAATCATCCGATCTTGCTTTCGGGAACTGCCATTGTTCCCACTGCGTTCCTCGGAAATATCTGCGGATTTCGGAGCCTGCCAAGAAATTATGTTCTCCGGATGTCCTTCATTCTCCTTCGGAACAGCGAAGGACCACAGGAATACCAGCCAGCCAACTATAGTGAGCAGAGCGAAGCTCACCATCCTGAAAACAATCACGGATGCGACTGACTCGCCGGAACTCAATCCCGCAAAACCTACGAGCATTGTGGTGAGGGTAATGTCGACTGTCCCCAATCCTCCGGGGGTGACTGGAGCTTGACCGACTAGCTTGGCGCCAATAAAAGCAAGATAGCCCCAGAAACGTTCGGTTCCGCGCCTATGGCGAGAATGCACAGAAAAAGACAGACTATCTCAAGTATCCAGTTGAGAAGCGAAAAGAAAATTGCATATATGAGGCTTCTAGCTGGGAGGTCAACTGTCCGTAGCTGATCGGAGAAACCTCGGATTTCATCATGATACCTGTCGGCCGGTTTTCTTCTCTTTCGATTGAACCACGACATTCCGGCCATCAGGAAAGATTGTACCTTTATTGGGTTTCTGCCCACCCATCTGACCGCTAGTAAAAGTGCTACTAGCGCCAGTAGGGAAAGGGACAAGGAAAAAACATGAACCTTCGCCTGAAGGAAGAACATGGCTCCGAGTCCTAGAAGTGCCATGCTGGCCCCTGACAGGACACCAGAGATGACTAGGTACCAGCTAGCGACAACGGCAGTGGCCCCCCACTTCATTTGTTCGCGGAAAATCATCGCTGCCGAGATCGCTGGGCCTCCTGGGAACGACGATGACCACGCATTGGCGGAGAGCCCGAGAGCATTCGCGCTCGTGCGTTTCACCGGTACCCCCGCTGAGCGGAGCAGGCCGACCATAACCTCCGATTGGGCGATCATAGATAATCCCATGGCTGTGACAGCAGCGATAATGTACCAGTTATTTGCTTGGAGAAGCGCCCTCCATCCATCCTCGAGAAAGTGGTAATGGTCACGGGCGAGAAAAATTACAGCACCAATGACGATGAGTGCCAGCAAGGCTCGAACCCGAAAGTCCTTCAACCAGCGCAGGATGACTGCCCAGCGTTGTGGTGGGTCGCTCATAAGACTGTCTTCGGTCATGAGCGAGGCTCCTGTCTTCCAGTGTGTATCTTGCGAGTATTCCGGTATTTCCTACATCTTCTTCCACCCCCTGGGGCTGGCTATGTAGTCGGTGCTGCGGCATACACCGTGTTACGGGTGACCTGAGCTGCAAGGGCGATCCTTCGGCGAGGCACGCCAAGGGCCACCGCTGCGCGAATCAGATGATCACGGCGCCCACGAAGATCGGTAAGGCGCTGTTCAGCCACGCTGACCTCCTCGGCAATCGCCTCGAGATCACCGAGCACCTTCGCTTGATCATCCATGTTGAACATCCTCCGTGGCTGTAGATCTGTTGGCATCCTACTGCACTGCGGAGTGTGTTGTCTATCTACTGCACATGCTATCCCGGTGTGCATGTGCACTAGGTCCACATTCATCCGTTCGGAAGTTGCTTTGAACAGGTGCTGTTGCAATCTGGGGTGATGGTGTCGGAAAGCTGATCACGCCAGGAGTTCCCGACCCCGCGTGCTGGTATCTCAGGCGCCGGCGAAGGCCTTGGCGACGATCACCGCATCCGGGTTCGGACACCCGAAGGCGAACACCCGGCCTTGTCCTTTGCGTAGCGCGTGCATCGCCTCCATGCCCTGCAGTGTCCGGTAGGCCGACACCGGGTTCTTGAACCCGCCGCCTTTGGGGCCCAGGATCCTCTTCAACCTGCCATGATCGCTCTCGATCACATTGTTCAGGTACTTCACCTGTCGGTGTTGCACTGTCGTCGACAGCTTCTTCTTGTCGATCAGCGCTGCGATCGCCGCGGCGTAGGTTGGTGCTTTGTCGGTGCAGATCACCCGAGGCCCACGGGGGCACTCACCGTTGCGACTGCGGTGACCAGCGCTGCGCAGTGCTTTTCCCAGAAACCTCGTTGCTGCGGCCGTGTTACGGCGGGTGGACATGGAGAAGTCCAGGGTCCGGCCGTCTGCGGTGACTGCCCGGTAGAGGTAGCACCATTTCCCACCGACCCGGATGTAGGTCTCATCCACCCTCCATGAATCCGCGAACCAGGGCGGGGTTTGGCGGTACCAGCGGGTTCTTTTGTCCAGTTCGGGGCCGTACTTCTGCACCCAGCGGTGAGAATCGTGGTGTGATCCACCGCTGCGCCGCGCTCGGTGATCATCTCCTCGAGATCGCGGTAGGACACCCCATAGCGGCAGTACCACCGAACCGCCCACAGGATCACGTCTTGAGGGAAGTGGCGACCGGAGAAGATGCCTATACTGCCCGAGTATGGCCTCCCCATCACCATTTTGCAACAGCACCCATCAGTAGTGCCATAGCCTCACGGTGTCGGTGAGGCGTACTTGCTAACGGAGTTAGTAGATTCCCTCTGTAGTTGTGGTCACGGGGAGCCACTACGCTGGTCATCTCATCGCTACCATACTTTGCCCCGGGCCGGTATGGGGCATAGGAGACGAGAGGAGAAGGGATGAAGAGTAGGATCGACCAGTTCGACGACCGAGCCGTAGAGATGAATCCTGTACCAGGACGACGCTGGTGGATCCTGTTGACAGTCTGCCTCGGGTTGCTGGTCGTTGTTTACGCACTCGCTGTGCTGACCACGACTGGTCAGGCGTTGGAAAACGCTGCGCTTCGGGGAGCAGACCAAGCCCCAAGTGCCGAATCCGACGGCGCCTGGTCCGCGTTAGATCAGATCACTGTATGGACGCTAGGTATCGCAACAGCGCTGGTCGGACTGATCGGTTTCCTACGCCGCAAAGTCGTTCTAGCAGTGGTGGCGGTCGCTGTAATCGTCGGCGGGCAGTTGGTTACCCAGGTGTTGAAACGCTTCGTGCTACCACGACCTGACCTGGTCGAGGTCGCTGGTCACTACGCACACAACTCGTTTCCCAGCGGCCACACAACGATTGCAATGACCGTACTTGTCGCCGTTCTTTTGGTCGTGCCGTATCGGTGGCGTGGTATTGCAATGCTAGTGGTCATGACCTGGGCGGCGGGGATTGGCGCGTACACGACCACCGCGAAGTGGCACCGCTTCTCCGATACTCTGGCCGCAGATCTGGTCGCCCTGATCTGCGGCTCGATCGCTGCCCTGATCCTGCTTCGCAGAGGAACTATAGGCACCACCAGCTCACGGCCTAAGGCGCGAGTTGTCTATGTCGTTGCGATGGTGTTCTTGGGGACGACTACCCTTACCCTGGGGACTTTTCTGGGGGCGTGGGCCGGTATGCAGGATCTACGCGACCCCGACGTCGAGTGGGTCTCATACCTCGCGGCGAACAGCTTAGCCACTGGGTGCTCCGTACTAGCCGGTCTCGCATACTGGGCTAGTTGGCGGCGTCTAGAGGTACGGATATGATTTTCGTCGGACAACCTGCCCCGATTGCCGGCGACGCGGTCGGGGAGTGCCGTGCTGACAACACTTCTCCTGCCAGTCTTCACCCTGGTGACGGCGCGTGTCGAACGCGGTGATAGGGCCCTCATCGAGATCGCAGATCTGGCCGTTGAACTACGGTTGGCAACGCGCTCACCAGTGGGATGCTGACAGTTCGTGAACCGCGCAGAGTCAACAAGAGACAAACTCAATCCTTCTAGCTTCGTACGAGGAGTTCACATGACCGCACCACCGGTTGTCTTAGCCGTCATCATCGCTTTGGGGATCGTGCTCCTGGGCGCGGGCATCACTGGTCTGATTCGGGACGGGCGCCGCATCGCCACACCTGTCTACCTGGCGATGGGACTGGGGCTAACAGCTCTCGGCGTGGGCATGGCGTTCGCCAACCAAGGGCACCCGGGGCCCCTGATCGTCATCGGGCTCACCGTGACAGTAGTGTTCTTGCTGGGCATCCTCGTCGGCTATCCATTGCTGGTGGTCTTCCTCCTGTACTCGGGTGCCACCGTCCTGCGTAAAGAAAGCCGTTCACTCGGCAATGCGCTGGCGCTCATCGCCGGCGTGGGCCTCCTGTTCCTGCCAACCACGCTGGGGATGCTGGCGCCCGCGGAGACGGTCCGCACCGATCCCGGCTATATGGCCAGGTATGCAACACACCTGTCAGCCACACTGGTCGTGCTCTACTTCGGCTTCGCCTTCGCGGCCTTCACTGCCGCATCACTGTTCTACCGGTGGCGGCCGATCCGCAAGGCGCCGGAGGCTGTGATTGTCCTGGGGGCCGGTTTGATCAATGGCAACGTCACGCCACTGCTCGGCGCCAGGCTAGACCGGGGGCTGGCCGTCCAGCAGCAGTTTCACGGCACACCGGCGATCATTGTCAGTGGCGGACAAGGGCCGGACGAGCCCCGGCCCGAAGGTGCAGCGATGCGTGACTACCTCATCGAACAGGGAGCCGACCCGGCCACCGTGATCGCCGAAACCGAGTCGCGTAACACCGAGGAGAACCTCCGGTTCTCCCGGCAACTCCTCACGGACCCCTCCTCGCCGGTGGTCGTGGCTACGAGTAGCTACCATGTCTTCCGGGCCGCACTGCTGACCCGGACTCTGGAGATGAACGCGCATGCTGTCGGTGCGCCCACTGCCTGGTACTACTTCACCAGTGCCGTGATCCGCGAGTTCGTGGGAGTGATCCGCGACCGACTCTGGTTCACCGTCCTCAGTATCTTCGTGCTCATTATCCTGGCAGTAGCCTTCACTCTTGTCATCGTGCCCGCGATCGGCCCCGAGATGAACTAAATCGACCCACTTGTCGTCACGAGTGGCCTTTACAGCGTCGTACATCTATATCACCTGTCTTCGCCTCAATTAGTGGTAAGACCGCGACTTCTATATCTGTCCGGCTATGGTTACCTGTTGGCCGAAGCTATGGCCGCTTCGGAAGAGCTGAGCCGGTCCATGATGAGCGTCGGAGGTGGCGGCTTGTCGTCCTAGCCGGGGCATACTCGAGCTGCGGTATCGCAGTTCGGTGGTTGGTCACACCGACGGGTCTGATGCATGGATAGGTGACATCTGATCTGGCTTACCCTGACTGGGCAGCCTGGAAGGATGATCCCCATGACCAAGCCCTACCCCCAAGAGTTCAGTGACGACGTTGTCCGCGTCGCACGTAACCGGCAACCCGGTGTGCCGATCGCCAAGATCGCCTCGGATTTCGGGGTGCACCCGATGGTGCTGCGGAGGCGTGTGGGCACCGGAGAACATGACCGAACTCCTCTCAAGCCCAGTGCAGAAAACCGCGACACAGAGTCATCAAGATTCCACGCCATATAGCGATCACATTCACAATCATGCTGGCGGCGAACTTCTTGCGTGCTCGTCGAGACGCGCACTAGGCCTACAAGTCCCATAGGAGCCCTCTATATTGTTCGAAAATCGTGTTCGTATAAGTGATTGAAGCCTACCAGAAAACGAACGGGTTTATGAACATTTTCTCCTGGGAGTATGAAAAATCGCTCTTCTGGCCGCAGTTGTTCATGAAACGATCGTTTTGCGAACACTGCGACTAGACGATCTTCCGCAAGCCTGGGCCTGATCCCAGGCTAGTTGTCTCTACGAAAAGGTCTATGCAAAAAGCCACTGGGTTTGCTACATGGATTGTTGAAGTTTGATCTGGCTCGAACTGACTGGGCGGCAGAGAAGGATGATCCCAGGGCCCAAGCCCTACCTCCAGGAGTCAGCTAAGAGGATACATTCCACAGCCAGATGCCAAATGGGTCACTGTCGCTCGGACCATCGATCGTTGTCCAGATTGCAGCTTCCTCTGGCGTGAGTCCCAGAGCCTCAACACCTGTAGCCGGGATCTGCTCCCCCCACCTCTCCTGTAGCCACTTCCTGTATGGCGCAAGTGCTTCATTGGTACCGTAGCGGTCTTCATCGTCTTCGAACTCAGGTGGTTCGCCCCATTCGTCCGGACTACCGGGGATGAGGTAGCCGATCGCGAGTAGGCGCAGCACCGACATAGCCGAAGGGAACGTCGCCCACAGAGTGGATCCAGATCCGGATCCCTGGTGGACGATCTGTTGATGTCCGTCCTCGTCGAGCCAGAGACTAATTACCGAGCCGTCTCCACCGGCTGAAATGACAGGGAAGGTCCGGTCAGGGTAGTTCTCAGGCCACGGCGTCCTGTTGCCGACTTCGAGGTAGATGCTGTGCGGCCCCTCATCATCGGGGTCGATGATGTCCCCGCTCCAGGGCCGGGCGAAGCCCTGCTCCTCGACCCAGTCTGCGAGGGTGAGGAATTCTTCGGGCATGGTGAAGTGATCGGGCATGCCGGTGGTGATGTCGTCACGGAAAGTCATGGCTCAGAGGTTTCGTACCGTGGTGGGTGGGAGGTTAGGGCTCGTTGTATCCATTGGTGATGTCATCGGCTAGCCCCATCATGCAGTCGGCGACCAGCTCGCAGGTCTGCGACATCGTGACCGTGAGCTGGCGATCGGTCATGCCTGCTCCGACGAACTGGTGAAGGGCGTAGATCACCGAGGTTGATCCGTCAGTGTTGCGGTGCACCACTGCCACGGCCCCAGCCCGGTTGGTCGACCATCTCCATGTCAGAGGAAGTAGGAAGCCGGGGTCTTCCGGATCGGCGAGCATGACCTCGGCGCTGGAGGACACGGTGAGCACGTCACCGTTGACACTGATGTTGATGTCGGGATCACCCCACGTGATACGCAGGACGCCATCATCGTCGACCGGGGAGAGCTGTCCGCTGCGGGAGGCAAAATCCTTGGCGATGCGCTGCGTGGTCACCGCAGAGGTGTCCCCGGCGAGAAAACCGAAAGGATTCCCATCGGTGATGAATTGCTCGGCCATCGCCTCGGTGGCCGAAACACCGCGGTCCTCACCAGATAAACCGACCCCATTTGGTTCCGGTGTGGTGTCCGGAGTCAGGCGGGGAACATTCTGCCACTTTTCCTCCAAGCACTGGCTAAGATTCGTCGCTGCGCCTATCACACTGCGGAGGAAGTGATCCAGCTGAGCGACCGTATGACCCTGCCACCAGGTCATTACAATCTGGCCGCGGATACGTGTGTGGTCCGCACTGTCCTGGTAGGAAAACACCCGTGGGGCGGTGAACTGATCGTTCCACTCGTTGAGCACACGCTGGACACTGAGGGGGTCCCAGTCGTCGAGCACACCGTCGAATTCCATCACCACGTTGTGCGTCAGGGGTTCGTTCGCCGATCCGGATACCTCGATGCGCATATCCAGAGCGCCGAGGTCGAGATCCTGGAGGCCGATGGCTGGGCAGTGCAGCCATACGGTGGAGCCGGTATTCACCGTTGTTAGTCCGGCTCCGGCGGCGACGAGTTGCACAGCGTTGGCGGCGAGTGGGGCCTCGATGTCGCCCGGAGTGACACTGGTACTGGTACGTGACGTGTCGTCGGGGGTGTCCCTCTGTGGTGTCGATGTTGTGTCGTCATGCTTCTGCCGTTGCACGCGATTCTTCTTTCCGAAACTGAACATGAAACTCCTTAAACGTGAAAAGATACAATATGGTGAGAGCGAGCAGGAAAAATCCCCACCAGAATCGGTATTGAATATCTACCTTGACCTGATGATGTCGGGTCCGACACCGATCATCCGTTGATAATGCTTAAAATCAACCCGAGGCACAGCGGTGAAACGGGGTTCATTCTCGAACCACATGGTGGCGAGAAGACCGCGATCAGAGTAGAAGTCCTTGTCGAACGGCCGGATCCCGAAATCAGCGCAAATCATCTCCATCTCGCGGAAGCCGAAAATGTTCCAAATATCAGGGCCCACGATCGGTTCTTCTTCGATATCGTCAAAACTATCGGGCAGCTCGGAAATGAAGTCCTCAGAATCAATTTCTATATCGTCGTAGTTTTCTGGTTTTAGGAACCGAAACCCATCTTTCGAGCGTGCAGGATGCGTTGCCCCATCGCGGGCGTGCTCATGGTGTCCTAATATAAAATCTAGACCATGATATACTCCCCGGGAAATTCGCACATTATCCTTTATGCAAATATGGCAGTTTCCGATAGATGAAAAATGTTCCTGCGGGGAGAAGTAGGAATCTGCTATGATATCAAGTTCCTCGCGGGGGTGGGCCCTAGGCTTGGCGTGTATCTCAATGTATGAAATCTCTGATTCGCCCGACGAACCCTGTTCTTCGTTGACGTACTGAATGAACGATTGCATCATAGGTAAGACGGCTGTGCCAGGAAGAGAATTTGATGTAAAAACGGCTGTCCATGGTGAATCTGTTTCGCAGAAAAGATGGCGATCCCGAATTATATTCTGCGGCAGAAGCAATCCGGGAAGGTCTTCTCGGCGAGCATCGACCCACGATAGATCAGCCGTAACCTGTTGCCGGTTGAACTGGACATACATTTCATCTTGGACATCCTCGGCCCACTGGCGTAGCCAATTGGAATAGTGCTCCTCGATTAGATCAATCGGAGTCTTTAGAAAAGTCACCTCGTGGGTGATAGGGGCCAACGAATCAGGGCACCACTGATTGAATTCTTCTTGTGTAATGAAGTCACCCACGGTAGCCGGTCTCCTCTCGCCAGTCGGGCATGTACTTGTCACGATATTTGGCATAAATGCCCGGATCGTATTCTTTCTGCGGGGGAACCCCAGTACACAGAGTGGTCACCTGTTCGGTGTAGAAGTCCGGGTTGAACATGTCAATATCGAACAGTGTCATCACATCACCGATGTCATCATCTGTGAAACGGGAGATGACCGGGCCTTTTTTCTTGACCATCTTCTCCAGGCCCGGGTAGAAGTACGCTGGATCCTCCTGAGGCCAGTGAAGACACTGCTTCACCTTCGTCCCGCTGGTGATCTCTGTACCGTGCAGATACTCACGCATCTCCTTGCCCGGGGAGAGCCCGGCATGCCCGGTGAGTCGTACGGCGTGGGGTCCTTGACTGCCGTGCATGAAGTCAGCGACGCGCTTCGGGTAGGTTTCCAAGTCACTGGTGTCAGGGTAGCGCTGAACATAAATTGCCAGTGCATCGTCAACCACGGGGGTGCGAACCCCGAGGCGTAACTGCTGCTGGATGTTGTTGGTGTCATCCCTACCCCTCAGTACGACACACCATGCAGGATTGGTTGTCGCCGCTACCAGTGTCGGGGTGCCGAGGTACTGCGCATGAGGGTCGTCGGTGAACTCTTTCTCCCCGGTGCGCATCAGCAGTGCCCACTGATCAATCGGTGCGGCGGTGTCGTACTGGCGCACCCCGCCCAGCTCGCCGGTGTGGCCACTTAGAGCCCCACCGACGGTGGGCAGAGAGTGCGCGACCTGTTCGACGACGAATTCGTGAGGCGCGCGGACGAACTGCATCGTGTACGACCAGGGCGCGAACACGTCGACCGGGGTGGTGAACCAGCGCGAAGAGACCATGAACCAAGTATGCCTTACTGCCAAGTGGGACCGCGTCAACGGCGCCCGTCGTGGTCGCGTATCTGAAGCTTCTAGAGGGCCATGAGATCGTCCAGGTTAGCCTTGATTACCTCCTGTAGCTCCGCTGGCAGGTCCTTACCTGTCAAATCCACGAGGAAGACCCGGGCCTCAGGGTTAGCATCCAACTGTTGATGTGCATGTCCCAATGCCCTGTTGGAGGAACTGGTGTCATACTCCATCTTCACATTCACCGCGCCATCCCTAGTGGACACGACAATGTCCGGTCGTCCGCGGCTGGCCTCGATGATATCTCCATTGGAATTGACGTTCACATCACGCTGGTTGAGACGAGAAATATAGTTGTTCTTCTCGGCGGCGCGCATTTCATACTGAGCCATCATATTCTGATACTCATCCTGGCCGACCCGACGATTCTTCCCCGTCCTCGTCGACGTCGGACCAATATTGTTGTTAAGAATATTGTTCGGCTTGACGTCATTGAGAAGGTTCGAGTAGCGAACATCAAGAGTGTTGCGCTTCATCTTCTGCTCGAGTGAATCGATTACCCGTTCTAGGTCTGTTCCCTTCGGTAGCGATCGGCCGCCACGATCGGTCGCTATGGCTCCATGGTTCCGAATAGGTGAAACTTTGTCCCATTTCATGAACACATTCAGCTCATCAGGGGTGAATGTGTGAACCGGAACGGACGTGTAGTTGCCCGTGAAAGGCTGAGGCCGCAGGGGACACGACTTGCCGGCGGCCAGCCGGTACTGCGCGGTACCGGACGGTTGTTCTGTCACCGGCGATGTGCGATGAGCGAAGCTGAAGCTCGGGCCACCTGTCTTCTCGTTCGACCAGGACGCGGTACGTGCTCCTGCAAGACAGCGAGACGTCGCACGTTCAATCGAGGCGACACGTTCAGACTTCTTCGCGGTGCGGCTGGTGCGCATCGAGTTCCTGATATCAGGAATCTTGTCGAAGATCCTCCGAATCTTCCCCGAATTCCTGAAGGCCTTGTACCCGACCTGCAGTATTTTTCCTCCTACAAGTCCGCCGATGAGCCATGCGCACGAACCTAGACTGCCGCCGATGCAGTTTTCAAAATCCGTGATACCAACGATGTCTTTGATGATGTCGATACCATTTTGACCGACATGATGCTTCACCGCTTCCCACAGGCCCATGGGTTTACCGGCGGCACCATCATCATCGACTGCCCCTGCGATCAGAGCATCCTGGTACTCGATATACTCCTGCATCTCTTTATCCCACGCCGCCTGATAGGCAGCATCAGCAGCCTGAGCAGCCAGAGTGGCATCCTGACCCGCAGCATCTGCCGACGCTCGTGCTGAGGCTGCTGAACTAGCTGCAGAGTTCGCCGCCGCACGCGCATCAGCAGCATGCCCGGTGGCTGATCAGCATTCGACTCGGCCTGCGCGGCATCAGCCTCAGCGGCACTAGCAGCTTGATGTGCACGTGTCTGCTGTGCTTTCGCGAAATCCAACGACCGCCTGGCGGAAGCAAGATGCTCATTTGCCAAACGAGCAGACTCTTGAGCATGACCTGCATAGTCTGCAGCGGCCTGTGCATACTCACGCGCTCGTGCTGCAGATCCGAGAGCTTGTTCGTGGGCGGCTTGCGCATTCGCCGCGAGCTCAGCAGCGGTATCAGCAGACTGTCGACCGATGTTGAGCATCGCATCGATGTTCTCGTCATGGGAAGCGCGTTGATCATCCATCGCAGCACGCCGGTACTGCTCAATGGTGATGAACTCATTGAGCCCCGCCCGATCGCCGACAACAGCGGCCTCGGCCGCCGCCTTGACCTCAGGTCCTCCGGTCTCCACCAGGTGGTAAGCCTGTTGGATCTGATCAGACCATCGGGCCTTCTGATATCCGCCGTTGATGAATCCGTCTAACGATTCATACGTACCGGTCCGCAGCGCATCATCAGCGGCCTTACGCGTGTTGTCGCCTGCGCTCTCCCGCAGAGCCCATGTCGCTTCTTTCAAGCCTGGAGTGCGAAGTTCAGGCACCTCGTTGTCAATGAAATCGCTGATGGTGTCTTCGTCCGAGTCCACGACGTTGTCTGCGGCATCCCTCACCGCTTCATTGGGGTCGTTAGCCCACCAGTAGCGCACTGTTGCTAACTCGTCATCACTGACAGCTTCAGGGTATCCACTGACAGCGAACTGCTTGAGTGCCTCATCGGTCCCAGCCGATAGGGCAGTACGCGCAGCACCAGCAACAGCAGGTTCACCGACCTGGGCAGCAGCCACGGTTGCTTGCCGCAGCGTGGCAAGATCACCAGAGAAATCGTTGGCATCCGGGGTCTGCCCGTTCTCCGTGGCATCGGCCTGCAGGGGCTCCATCTTTGACTGCAGGTCTTTGAGCTTCGCATCGCGCTCGGCACGCACCGCATCGGCGGAATCCTGAATCGCTCGGGCGTCTTCGGCTTCGCCTCGCAGGAAGTCTTTCTCCGCTTTCGCCCGATCATCAGCCACCGCTCGGGAGATTTCCATCCCGGCCTCGGCGATATCAATGGCCTCATCAGCAGCCTTCGCCGCGGCAGCAGCATCAGCAGCGTGCACCCCGGACATGCGTGCCGCGTAGGCAGCATCACCGGCAAACCGTGCCGCATCTTCGGCAGCAACCGCCGACTTCTTAGCATGCTCAGTCGCCTGCGCTGCGGCCTTTTTAGCCTGGGCGACCAGGTCGGTGATCCGCACCACCAACGTGTCGACCTGATTGGCTGCCGCCCGAGCACGCCCAGCGGCAGCACGAGCACGAGCAGCACCGGCACGTGCTTCTGCTGCCGCGGATTCACTGACCCCGGCAGCACCGGCAGCCTCAGAGGCAGCAGAGGCGGCAGCTTCAGCGTTACCGGCAGCGGCCGAGGCCGCCGCACCGGCAGTACCAGCATGACGTGCAGCGGTATCAGCGTGCTGGTAGGCCTGTTGGGACTTCTCCGCAGCCTGGGCAGCACTGTTGGCATGCTCGGCGGCGATACGTGCCGCGCGAGCATCCCCGGCATTACGCGAGGCATCAGAGGCCCTGGCAGCCGCTGTTGCTGCCGCGGCCCTGGCTTGCGCGGCTGCCGCGGCCGCACGCGCGAGCGCGTCAGCGGTTTGCTGCAGGGCGATGCGGGCTTCCTGGGAGGCTGCGACAGCACTGTCAGCCAGGCGGGCAGCCTGGTTGGCTAGTTGTCCGGCACTGCGTGCCGCGTTACCGGCACGGACCTGAGCATTATCGGCGGCGATGGCTTCATCGCGGGCTTTCTGTGCCGCGAGCCGGGCGTTGTCTGCCGCTCGGGCGGCACTATCGGCCTGTTGGACGGCCAGACTGTTGGCTTCAGAGGCTTTGGCAGCTTCGTTGATCGCCAGTTCCACCAGTTCGGTGGTGTTCATCTTCTCGGCGTCTTGGGACGCGGCGACGAACTGGCCGTAGCGCAGAAATGTCTCGATCGCGGTATCGGTGTTGACCTGCAGTGCTTCGGATGCCCCGGCAGCGACACTGGGAAGCTCGGAGGTGGATAGTTCGTAGACTTCCCGACGTTTGTCATGAGAGATGGCGGTGTCTTGACCGGTGGCGGCGAATTCAGCCAGGGCATCATCGGTGTTGGCTTTCAATGCCGCATCAGCGGCACGCTTGAGTGCCGAGCCTGCCGGTGCTTCAGCAGCATGCCAGGCCGTGGCACGGTCATCCTGGGCCTGCAGTGCCTGCCACCCGGAATCGATGAACTCGGCGATCGCTTCAGTGTTGCCGGCACCGTCATTGGCGTCCAACAGTTCGGTGGCTTTGGCCTGCACCTTCGGCCCGCTGATCGCCGAGATCGTCACCAGGATGGAGCGAAGATCCTGGTTCTGGGCGAGACCCCGCCCGGAGTCTTTGTACGCGGCAAAGTCCTCGGCGGATCCGGCCAGCGCTGCTGCGGCGGCCTGACTCGAGGCCGGGAAGTCGGATCCGAGCATGTCCACAGCGAAGGCTCTGGCATCAGCAGTATCGGTGATATCAAGCTGCTCGGCCGCAGCGGCCTGCGCATCGTCCTGAGCCTGCTGATTCTGCTCGCCTTGGGCCACTGCCAGGGCGCTGGAGGATTCAGCGATCAGAGCGAGCGCCACCACGGTCGACAGGATGATCGGCAGCCACAGACTGACCCGGGTCTTCAATTGGGCCAGCGTGGTGGTGGAGGGGGAGGTCATCAGCTCAGGTGTGCCTGTTCTTGTAGGTGTGCTTGAGGTGTCCGGCTAGTTGCCGGGGAAGGCAGGGAAGGCGAGGGCGGTGTCCACAAACCACGCAGACTCAGCATTCCGGGTCGTCGTGGTTGTCAACGCCCGGTTGGTGGCCGTGCCGGTAGTCAATACCCGGGACTGATCAGCCGCAGAGGCCAGGTACTTGCCCGTCACCGGAGTGGCTGCGTCGGTGGCGCACCACGTCGCTGCCGTGGGGTCCGGGTTGATCGACGCCGCAACACCGTTGCCGGTGGTGGTGTGCAGGTAGGTGTCCGGGTATGCGGCGGATTCCAGGCTGATGCACCCGGAACCATCAAGGGCGCGCACGACTTTGAAGGAGCCGTCCAGTCGGTCGGTGAAGCCGCTGTTGCGGGTCAAGGGCGAGGTGACCACACCGTTCCAGTTGATGCGGGCGACCTGACCGGAAACACGGTTACCCGCAGAGCGCAGGGAAACCACGTTGTCAGCGCTGTCGGTGCCGTCAGCATCCGGGCCGGGGTCCAGGTTCCCGGTGGAGGGGCCGTTGGGGGAGGATACCGGGGCGACCTGCAGTTCCACCACGGTGGACCCACCCCGGTTGACGTCGATGGAGTGCACCTCGCCGGGGGCGATGGTGGCTTGCCAGTAGACAGCGCCGTCGGGGAGTTTGAACGCTACGGACACTGGGCTGGTGAGGTTGTTGATCACGCCGTAGGAGCCGGTGATGTTGACTGCGACCCAGCCAGAGGCGGCGGTGAGTTCGTAGCAGGCGGAGGTGCCGGGCACGTCGAAGGAGTCGATGCGGACCTGGGGGTTGGAGGCAGTGCAGGTTTTTGTTTCCAGCCCACCGTCGCCGGCTTTAGTGGACATCAGTGAGGCACTAGGTGCAGCGAGTGCGGTGCCACCGGTACTCATCGCCAGACCGGTCGCGGCAACCGTGGTGATCGCCGCGAGGATGCCACGTTTGGCTGCGGTGGTGACCCGCGCCGCGGTGGTACTGCGCGCTGGAGAACAGGAGGAGGCGTCGGTGGGGTTCATGGGGGCACAAGTCCTTGGGTGATGTAGATGAGGGCGTGGGTGATGAAGGCGTAGGTGGGGAGTCTGGTGAGCGTACGGGTGCAGATCAGGCGTGGAGGGTGCAGGAGATGTCAGATACGCCCGGTTGGTGGCCCGGTTCAACGCCCTAATCGAGCAAGCTCGAGGCGATGGACGAGGTCCCGGACGAGGTCGTGGACATGGGTGTGATCTGCTGTGCGTGGCGGCAGGAACGCAGCACAGGGGACGGCAGGGTGTGGCTGGGGCCTGTCACAAGGGGGTGTAGGTGGTCTTGGCGCTTGTCGCGCCGTCTCGCAGGTTGGTGGCCAGTTCGGGCCAGACTTGGGCACCGATGTGGTCAGAGACGAACGGGCCGGCGACCTGGGTGGAGCTGGTGTCACCGAAGGCTTCGACGACCAGGCGGATCCAGGTTTTATCCGAGTTGAGGTACGCCGCTTCGTTGACGGTGTCGTCGAAGAGCATCTGGCCGTCGGCTGCAGTGATACCGGTGGGAGCGGTGACGGTGTCGAAGCGGATGTTGAGCTTGCGCCCCGCGCCCTCGGGGTGGCCGGGGTTGGTGGTCAGGGTGATGCCACTATCGGCGATGCGTTCGACGGTGGCTGTACCGCTGCGTCCACCGATCCCGGTGAGGGTGCAACTCGCCCCGGTGGTCAGTTCATCGGGGCAGCCGGTCAGCGGGAAGTAGTCGTCCATGTGTTGGATCAGTTCGCGGTTCATTGCCTCTGGTGCCCAGCGAGGTTGTGCGGCGGTGGTGAACAGGGGGATGGTCTGGCGGTAGCTGGAGTAGCGGGCTTGATCGTAGCGGGCCAGGGCTACTCCGGTGGGTTCGAAGGACTGGATGGCCCCGCCGACGAAGTCCTGTTTGATGCCGCCACCGGCCTGGTAGGGATCAGAGGTGGGGTAGCCGAGCTTGCCGGTTTCCCACCCGTTGTCTTTCCACAGTTCCCGGATCTTTCCGGTGACCTGGTGGGTGCCGTAGGTGGGGTGGAAGTAGATTGAACCGCCCTCGAAGTGGTTGAATCGGCCTGTGCGATCCGGTGGGGTGGCTTCATCGGTGGTGGGGTAGCCCAAAACGCCGGTCTCATGGCCCAGCTCAGCCCACTTGTCGAAGATCAGTCCTTCAATCTGGTGGGCATCGGTGGCTGGTGACCAGTAGATCGAGCCGCCTTCGAAGTGGTTGAATCGGCCTTTGCCGTCCGGTGGGATGATCTCGTCGGTGGTGGGGTACTTCAAACGAGAGTTCTCCCAGCCCAGATCGCGCCACTTGTCACGAATACGTCCGCCGACCTGGCGGGCGACTCCGCCGGAGACGTTGGGGTGCCAGTAGATGGAGGAGGATTTGGCGAAGACCTGGAATTTCCCACCTCTCGCGGCGTTGGATTCGTTGGTGGTGGCGTTACCGAATTTGGCGTGTCCGCCGAGGCGGTGGAAGGTCTGCTCGATTCTTCCTTTGATCCAGTAGCCGTGGAAGACGTCCGCCTGCGCCGGTGGTGTGGGGTTGACCGCCCACGCGGTGGCGGAGATCAGCACGGCGGCGAGCATGGTGTTCAACCCACCTGCGCCGGTGGTGTGGGGTTGACCGCCCACGCGGTGGCGGAGATCAGCACGGCGGCGAGCA
>NZ_MKKI01000016.1 GCF_001942345.1 Corynebacterium sp. CNJ-954 | reverse complement strand
GGAACTCCTCGTCCAGCTTGCCGAAAGCGGCGATCTCGGTGGGGCAGACGAAGGTGAAGTCCTTCGGGTAGAAGAACACGACCTTCCACTTGCCCTGGTACTTGTCGAGGTTCACGTCTTCGAAGTAGTCGTCCGGCTGCTGGGCGTTCGCCTCGTGCAGGTCGCCGCCCTTGAGTGCGGTGAGATTGAACTCGGGGAACTGGTCACCGACGGTGAGAATGGTCATGCGTCATGCCTCCTGGAAGCAATGGGGTACAATGTAAACTCTTATATCGCTGAGCGATAGTACCACACTTGACGCGCAAAATCTGTACATTTTTCACATGCATGAGAGAGGGCATTTCGGACAGCCCAAACATATAGCTACTTCTGTATAGTTATATAGGAGGGTTAGTCAGTAGTCCAAATCCATCATAAACTAACTTGGCAGACCATTGACACCCTCGCTAGCTTCGGAAAAGCTTTTTCATCTAAATCATCGTGGCGATACAAATTCCATATATACGCTGCGGCCATCATCGCACCACAATTAAAGAGATACGTTTACGCATAAACTTCAATAACTGGCCTGATTATAATTATGCGCTGCAGTAGCACCCTTCGGCAAAGATGTCGTTGCGTTCAAAGTTAATAAAAAAGCCAATATTTTCCAGTTTACTAAATGCGCCAGATTAACGCCATATCATTGGTCGCTCAGACTTCGAAGAATATTTTCCTAGTGCGCATCGTGCTTGAATAAATATCTTCTCGCCCTGTTTGTCTGGTACGACACGTCACGAACTAGAGCCAGGCAGCCTCCCTCGATCGCATCCAACAATTCTATATAGAGTGATAGTATCCTGACCGGATAAGACTGGTTCGCCTCAGGATCAGAAAAGACAACACAGGGCTCCTTGATGAGCTTGTCTATTCCAGTATAGAGTTCAGCCAGTAAATTATTGCCGGTCATACGAATAATAGTAAATCTGATCGTTCGGTCAATATTAAATAACTCTTCAAATTGAGATAATCTGCATGCCTCTGATACCTCCATTCTAGCTCGCTCTACTTCACCCGTATACTGCTTTCCATAGCTTTCTGCGGCCATGATAGGAGAAAATTCGTCAAGTGCACGACGGATATCCAGAATGCTACCAGTGCCCAGGCTGTTCATTCGGTTGCGCATTACTGCCTCTAGCTCGTTCGCGGCCCGGACGTAAGTTCCGTCTCCCACGCGGGCCTCCAACATCCCCAAGTGGCTCAAGGTACTCACTGCCTCACGCAACGTCGATCGACTAACGTTCATTTTCTTGACCAGATCATGTTCTGGCGGGATTCGGGTACCCACTGGCCATGTCCCGGAGGCGATCTGTTCACGTAGGGAATCAACGAGTTGAGACGCTAGGCTCGGCGTCCTTCGAGGCGCGCGTAATGTATTCATTTTAGGGATGATACCATAAAGCTTCCGAAGTTGCCGTGCCGAACGAATTCTCGATCGGGTCACGATGGGATAGATTACCAATTACAAACACCGTGTCAGTTATACTATATTAGCAAGTAATATATTTTGAAAAAGTCTATATTTGAATATTCCGGCGCTCACTATATGCGGCCGTAGAATCAGCACCCTGGTCCTATGCAAATTTAGTGACACGCAGGCTGGCCTTCCGTATTTGATATTCATTAATCGCTCGTCGTTAAAAATCCTGCCCGTCGCGCTATCTATACTGTATTTTCTAATATTCTCGCCCCCCCCCCGGAAATCACCTATCCCCAGAAAAATAGCGATTATTCCTTAGGCGGTCAGCACAACACGAGGGGCGACTAGTGCATTTTCCTCCCTATCTTATTATTCACCATCGATGACCGTCCGCGGTTAATTATTCATGGCCTGTTGAACTTAACCTCTGTCTGAGCCGCCAAAACTATTGACGCCTATACCTTCGGAGTTCTCCCGTAGCAACCGTCGTTTGGTTTTCTATCTGGTCAGACGCGGCCGCGGCAAATGCGGGTCACAGAAGAACACCAGGCGCCCGTCGCTCCAATCAACCTGGAGTCTTATCCGATTTCATTTCCGAGATCCGACGTGCTCGTGGTGAAACTCGCCGACAGTAACGCGTGGATCATTGTAATATAGGTGTCACCGGTGGCCGTCGATCCGCGATCGCCGTCGAGTCCGCCCAACAATGTGCGTTAGCCTACCGAGTGTGTACCGCTGTCCCAGTCAACCAGGAGAATCTCCGCCCCGACCACGAGACCGCCCTACCCATGCCCCGTGACCATACATGCGGCGTATTTGACAATGGTCTGGTTGTGCTCGTCGCTGAGCCGGCCCACTGTTGATCCACGCACGTCGGCCACGGAATCCCGGCTTCGATGTGGGTCTGCAGCACATCCTCCCTGTGCGAGGAGGACTAGTTCCTGTTAAGAGAGTCGTTTCAGCCATGGCCGGATACAGTCTCCCTGCACCGAGGCTAGAACTGCACAGCCAGCTTGTCGCACCTCATCATCCGTTACGTTGATTCTGTCCTCCCATCCTCAGGGGCAAGCCACTGACCTCGGTATGGCTGATTCCCCCTGTTATTCCAGATGATCCGGGGGGTACCACTGAGGTACCAGGACACACGCTGGACCGCTCAATAGGGACGCGGCTCACCGACCTTCGGATGCGGTGAATTCTCTTTGTAGACGTGATTGCCCGCAACACGTGTCCAACCACCACCAGTGACCTTCCACCACAACCAAACACCGACCTCCCCACTTCAAGGAGAGGACCGTCATAAAAGACACCACCTACGGACCTCTCAACTCGGCCGGGTCTGGTGCAGGAAGAGGTGACAGTTCTAGTTAGGCCGTGGGGACCAGGTCGTTGTTCATGATGGTCTCGAACTCGATGGGCGTCAAACGGCCCAGGCGGACCTGTCGACGCCGCCGGTGGTAGGTCCGCTCGATCCAGGTCACGATCGAGATCCGTAGCTCCTCACGGCTGGCCCAGGAGCGTTGATTCACGACATTCTTCTGGAGCAGGCTGAAGAACGATTCCATAGCCGCGTTGTCGCCGCAGGAACCGACCCTGCCCATCGATCCGACGAGGTTATGGTGGGTGAGCTCGCGATGTAGTTTCCTGCTTCGAAATTGCGATCCTCGATCTGAATACACGATGCAACCCAAAACGTTGCCGCGCATTCGGACGGCGTTGCGGGCGGCTCGGACCGCGAGTGATGCCTTCATTCTCGAGTCGATCGAGTAGCCCACGATTCGACCGCTGGACGCGTCATTGACAGCGCAGAGATAGAGCTTGACCTCGGTGGTCTTGTGCTCAGTGATGTCGGTCATCCAGAGCTGGTTCGACCGATCCGCGTCGAATTGGTGACGCTCACGTCCGTCCTCGTCGATGACGACGCAGAGATCGTCGTGAACCGCGGGGCCGGGCCTCTTGCCGTTCTTGCCCCGCTTCTTCCCGAACACGCTCCACCGACCGTTCACCGAAGCGATCCTCCATGCCGTCCGGTCCGCCATCGTCGCGGGCTTCGTCCGCGAGGAGCCGATACCCGAACTCGGGGTCGTCACGATGCGCGTCGAACAGCGCATTCGCTCGATACGCCTCCTCCAACTCCCGCCTGGTGACGGGGTCGCGCAACCAACGGTAGTACGGCTGCCGGGCGAGCTTCAAGACCCGGCACGACACCACGACAGGAATTGCATCTGCGGCGAGCTCGGAAACGAGCGGGTACATCATTTTCCCGGCCGATGAGCCTGCGACAGATACGCCGCCGCGCGCCGCTGGACCTCGTTCTCCTGCTCGAGGAGGCGGTTGCGCTTACGGAGCTCACGCAACTCCGCCGACTCGGACTTCGTCTCACCCGGCTGCTCGTCGGCCTCGATACGCGCCTGACGCATCCACTTATCGAGCGTTCCGACATGAACACCAAAGTCTTTCGCGATCTGCGCGAGCGTGACCTCCGGATCACGGTTCTCCGCAACTCGAACCACGTCGTCACGAAACTCCTTGGGAAATGGCTTGGGCATGATGACATCCTTCCAGGCCAGCCCTCCGGCTAGCCATCTTCGATGTCACCTGTTCCTGCACCAGAACCGCCTCGACGTCGGCAAAACCGCCCACCACGGCTGTGCGCTCACCACCGCCGGCAGCAGACTCTACGCCAGGGCCCTGCCCGAGGACGAGGCCAGCCTGTGGGCCGTCTTCGACGAACTCAAGGCCCATGACAGTGTGCCGCTGATCGTATACCAACCGAATACTATCGGCGCCCTACCAGTCGGCGTAGCGAGGTCCTGCGACTGCGCGGTCGCCTACCTGCCCGGCCTGGCGATACATAAGGCCGCCGACCTGTACCCCAGACAGGCCAAGACTGATCCGCGGGATGCGTTCATCATCGCCAGTACGGCGCGCACGACACGTGCCACACCCTGCGTACAGTCAACCGTAAGTGCTGAGGTGTTTTCCGCACTCAAGATGCTGTCCGGCCTGGATGACGACACCAAAGTGATGGACCCCTCCGTGCTGCCAGCGACCTGCCCCCCTGTTGCGCAACATGAAGTTGAAAGAAGATCAACAAACGGTTGACCTCTCCACGTGCGCAAGGTATCCTAAGCCCACAAGGCTTCAAAAATACGAAAGGACTACATGGCAGGCCACGGAGAGCTAGAAAAAACAATACAGCAATTACTCGACTCAGCATCGCGGCGAAGCGTCGATGGAGAACGTCTCGTAGCCGTCCTATCTTCACTGGTTGAGCCTATCGGAAAATCTTTGTCCTCATCGACTGAGGTCGTACTACACGACCTCAGCCTCCTGCCAAACTCTATAGTATCGATACACGGGGATGTGACAGGACGAAAACCGGGCGGCCCATCGACAGACCTACTCCTACAAAAGATTACAGAATCATCCTCCGATCAGTTAATAGGATACGAGACTTATCTTCCAGACGGGAGGAAATTGAGGTCCTCGACGATGATAATCCGAGACCTAGCGAAAACACCTGTTGCAGCTTTCTGCATAAACACAGACGTAACAGCCTGGGAGGTTGTTGCCAATATGGCGTCCTCCATTTTAGGAAAAGAAACCGACGATCGAAAATCGCGTAACGAAACAAATAATTCAGAAAAATTCGTGCGTACCGTAGATGAACTAAGTGACCATATTCTTCGTCAGGCAATAGATGAGGCAGGATTACCTGTACCTAAAATGCAAAAGCATCACAAGCTTGCAGTAGTAGCCACATTAAAGGCACGTGGAATGTTCCTACTGCGGAATGCAGCCGACACAGTTGCGGGCGCCCTAAATGTATCTCGATTCACTATATATAACTACCTTAATGAGATAGAAAAGGACCCGCCCGATATTCCGCCAGAACGTCCCGAATAAAAGTTCCAGAAAACATCCCTTTCCAGAGAAAGCAGAGAGATAATAATGCCTAGCCCCGAACAGCTCGACAGCATCACGATCGACCAACTACGGAACCAAGGGAGCTTTAAGTGGACCGCGCATCCCGACTCCATTGGTGCATTCTTCGCCGAAATGGACTTCGGAACTTCCCCTAACGTCCAGAGCGAACTGAAGAAAGCAGTGGACACGCCACTCCTAGGCTATCTTCCTAAAACTCTTTCCGACGAAATGGCCACTGAAACCGCAAGATATGTGAAGGATAATTACGGATGGAGTGTACCCACTTCAGATATTCACCCCATCTCTGATGTCACCTACGCAACCCGACTAGCCATTGAGCACTATTCTCGGCCGGGTTCTCCAGTGATCGTCCCCACGCCTTCCTATATGCCATTTCTTACGGTACCTGGAGATGTTAATCGTGAAGTAATACAGGTGCCTATGATCGAAAAAGATGGCACTATGAAACTAGATCTCGAAGGAATCGAAAGAGCTTTCCTTGCCGGAGGGAATCTGCTAATCCTATGTAATCCATACAATCCAATTGGTCGGGTTTTTACCCGCGCCGAACTCGATGCTCTGAGCATCGTGGTGGAAAGAAATGAAGGAAGGGTCTTCGCGGATGAAATACATGCGCCGCTCGTATACTCTCCGCATAAGCATGTTCCTTACGCTAGCATCTCAAGAATTACTGCAGGACATACGGTTACCGCTTATTCAGCATCAAAAGCATGGAATATTCCTGGCTTAAAGGCTGCCCAATTCGTTGTTACAAACGAGCAGGACCGAGAGGTATGGGATAGAATTGGATACCGAGCTTCTCACACATGCAGTATCCTCGGCGTTATTGCTAACACGGTCGCCTACTCAGAAGACCGAGAATGGCAAAAAGATATTCTGGAATATCTCGACGGAAACCGGAAATACCTCGGAAGGCTACTAAAGGAGTATATTCCTCAAATAGGTTACCAGGAGCCTGAAGGAACGTATATCGGATGGCTCGATGTCCGCAGTCTAGGGTTTCATAACGGCGCTGCAGATTTTTTCCGAGAACGAGCTGGGGTAGCGCTTACAGACGGAGAAGCCACCGGCACAGCGGGGGTTGGCTACCTGCGCCTCATTTTCGCCACGCCACGACCAATACTCGAGGAAGCAGTGGAGCGGATGGCCCTCTCTTTACGGGCACAATAGGACTCTAAATCCAGGTCTCTTCGAGGCAGAATGTGGGGCATCTTGATTCTTCGATTCAGTAGTCAAGAGGAGTAGCGGACAACGTAACGGCTCCTGGAATGGCACGGCGATTATTAGCAAGAGACAACCTCGCTCTTCTCGATTTAGAGTGCGTTGGCCCTGCTCTCCAACTGTCCCCAAGTGAATCAGCGACCGCAATATGTCGTGGACTACAGATTCCTGAAGCCCAAGGCGATGCCACGCAGGTGCTCCAGCCGGCCGTTGACGGCTTCGCCCAGCCTGTTGAGTGCGCCACGTCGAAGTACTCCGAAGTATCGCCTCGGCGCCACAGCGGCCCACCGAACTGCGCAAGCTGCTCCAACCTTCTCGGCAGGCCCTTGCGCAGTGTGATCAGCCGTTTCATCAACTCCATGCCTTCGGCCGCTTGGGGTGCGAGTACGCGGCGATCACGTCCTGGTAGAACCCCTAGGTGCCCTCCAGGATGATGCGGTCATCGTCGGCCTGCCACAGAACCTCCAGGCACTGCTTCTGCCGCCCAGTCAGCAATCCGGTCCTGGTCACAGTGTTTCTCTGTGCATGTACAGCGGGTCATCCCTCCAACCGCGCTGCCCGTAGGTCTCTCGCTACTGGCATTGGATAGGATCGGTGAGCTTGTCAGCTGCCAAGTGCACAAGATGGAAAGGATCCATCACTTTCCGGGACGTGGGCATGGCCTGCTGTACGGCGATGACGTCGCAGGCGAAGCCATCCCCGGTTATCATCTACACCTCGGCACGGAAGCCCAGATCACGCTCAGTCAACCGGCTCCGCAGGACCTCCGCACGACACCCCGGGCGCATATCCAGCAACCGGGCAGGGCTTCCTCCGGCGACGGCCGGGGTCAGAACCGCCAGTTCCGTCACGAGTGACGAGGGCTCACCGGGGCGACGGGTATGCTTTCACCCATGTTCGTCAACAACGAGGATCCGCACCCCGTCCACGTGGGCCGGATTGGGGTAGACGTGATCACGGATCAGCTTCTACGGCGACGTTGTTGACCAACTCTCAGCCCACTCCCCGAAATTTGGTGATGGAGGACAGGCGCACAGGCGTCTACCATGAGGCGCTGCAGTATCCAGCGGGTTTCCCGCTGGGTTAGCTTCGACCCGTCATCGGCACAGGCCAACGCGGCTTGGGAGATTCGCGGGTCATAAGCGTCGTTGCCTCAGTTGAAGCGCAGTACCCAGACGTGCAGACCCGTCCACCGGCAGGTCGACTAGCTGTCGGATGACTTGATCTCGTCGGACACCTGAGCGTCCACAGCAGGGGCGCTGGTCGTCAACAGCGACGGGGGTGGCGTTGATGACGGCAATCGGGCTGACGTCAGCGGCGTCGGTGATCTCCAATCCGTTCTCCGCGGAGCGGCATATGATGTCGGCGACGAGAATGCCAGGAGTCTGCACTGTAGTGCTCGGGAAATGGTGTCGTCGACAAGATTGCCAATAGTGGGCCGAAGGAAGTCACGGCCCAACCGAATCGCACTCCGCGATCCCTTATCTCGCATCGGCCACAACCTGCGATATCGCACCTCACAGGCCCTGCCTCCCTCAGCCACCTACGTGCTGCGAAACATGGAAATCCAGCTAAACCGATAAATAAATATCTCCATAAAGTATGACCCGGACCTGTATTTAACGGAGGTTCAACAATTATAAGCTTAGACTTTCAACCATACGATAACCTAACGAAAACATCCCACCGCACCACCACTCATTAAATAGTAGAGTTAAAATACGTTATATTTAAGCCAGTAACGCCGCTGCACCTCCGGTATGCAGAAAAATAACATCCGCCCCTCTTTCAATATGGCCTGAAGCTACGTTTCCTAAAATTCCGGCAAAAACCTTGGCCGTGTACGTAGGATCGAGAAATATTCCCTCTGATCGAGCGAGGAGGTCAATAGCTAAACTACCTTCCTCGCTAGGAATACCATACCCTGGCCCTATGAAATCATAGTCAAGAAGAAGATCCTGACTGGACCAAGTACGCTCTAAACCTACGCGCCGAGCCGTCTCATTTACCAACCCAGCGACGAGGTCACGCCTAGCAAAATAGTTAGTGGTAACGACAATGCCAAGAATCTTGGTGCTAGGAAAGTGCGTCGCACATCCCACCACAAGACCTGCATAGGTCCCGGCAGATCCCACTGGCGCAACAATGAAATCGGGGTCACCACGCCCCATGTCAGAAAACTGTTTTTTAAGTTCGCGCGCGCAATCAACATAACCAAGCGCTCCTAAAGAATTTGAGCCACCAACCGGGATTATGTAGGGATTCTCCCCCAAGGCGGTGAGATCAAGGCTGCGGCGTTCCATGTATTCACGAGCGTCAACAACGAAGTTTGAGGAGTTTAAGTACTCTACCTGGGCCCCGAGAATTATATCGAGCAGCAAATTACCTCGAGCTTCCTGTGGCTTTTTTCCGTCGAGTACCAGTAGAGCTTCTAATCCACTCTTTCGTGCGGCAGCGGCGGTTTGAAGCGCATGGTTTGACTGAATGGCTCCCGCGGTGATCAAAATAGTGGATTCTTTTCGTTTAGCGTCCTCTACAAGAAATTCAAGCTTGCGTATCTTGTTTCCCCCCGCCGCAATTCCGCTTAGATCGTCTCTTTTGATCATTAGGTTCACCTCCAGCTGCGCGGAAATAGCACCTAGGGGGTGAACCGGTGTTGGGTAGCAACCAAGGGAAGCCTTATCATCAGTAATCGACATAGAATATATTCTATCCTTTCTTCCTTACCAATCGAATATGGGCACTGGGGGCCGATCTATAATAATCGTCCCGCACTTTAATCTAATCTAGTTAGCGGTCGATAATCTATACAGATACGAACCGGTGACGATGGATTACTTTTGCTATGATGCGACCATTGCACCCCTCATCGGCCTCCACAGCGGTCGGTACTTCACTGGATCTGTTTTCCGAAGAAGTCCGATCCCTATTGCCGTGTTAAAGACAGCGACCAATGGCGAAAGTAGGGCAACGAAAACGAACGGGAGATAATCTGTCACAGCAACACCGAATAGACCCGCGTAGAATATCCCGCCGTTTGTCCAGGGAATTATAGGATCGACCATCGTCCCAACATCTTCGGTAGATCTAGACAAGACTGCTCTATTGGTGTCAAATTTATCATATGCATCGCCAAAGATTGTTCCGGGTAACGTGACAGTTGAGTACTGCCCGCCGCCGCCGAGCATCAAGACGAGGCATGTTCCTAGGGTGGCGTAGACGAGGCTGCGGGCAGATCGCATATAAATGACCACTCTATCCATAATAACCGTGATGACTCCGAGGTAGTGTAGGGTCCCCGCGAACATTCCGGCAACTAGAGCTGCTAGAATTACTGCAGCCATCCCAATGGCTCCCCCGCCAGAAACCAGCTCATCTAGATCATCGACTCCAGTCGCTGACGTGTATCCCTCAAACGCGGCAGATAGCACTTGGTTGAGGTTGGCATCTTGCATCAACAGTGCCCAGATTATGCTAAATACGACACCACTTGCAAATACAGAAATTGGCGGTACTTTCCAGAAAGCAAGTCCTATAGTCAACACCATGGGAACTAGGTTCCATATCGAGATATGGAATTGCCCGGACAACCCTTCTGTGAGCCCACTAACGCCGTTAGAATACCCCTCTGCTGTCTGGTGTCCTAGTCCGATGGCGCCGAAAGCTATAAGACTGATAATTATAGCCGGCACCGTAGTATAGAACATCGAAGTGATGTGGTCGAATAGCTTCACCTTCGCCGTGGCGGATGCCAGCAGCGTCGTATCGGACAACGGGCTCATCTTATCTCCGACGAGCGCGCCAGAGATAACACAACCGGCAATCAGCGGGCCTGAGAATCCCATCGCTGTTCCGACAGAAAATAGAGCGACACCAACGGTTCCTGCAGTTCCCCACGACGACCCAATCGCTAGCGAGGTGATCACGCAGATAATGAAAGTCAGGGGCAGGAAGAACGAGGGTTCAATAATTTTCAATCCGTAGTATACGATTGATGGAATAGTTCCCGATATGGTCCATATTCCAATCAACATTCCCACCATTATCATCACGATTACAGCGCTGAGAACATTACGCCCACCGCTGATGATCGCGTCTTCTATGCCTTGCCATGGTAGCTTGATCATTAGTCCGAATATTGCAGCAACGATGAGTGCTGCCATAAGACCAAAAAGTATCTCTCCCCCCGAGAGGACAATTGCCAGTAGCGCAATGATCGGCAGCGCGAGTCCTAGTATTGCCTGCCAGGTCTTCATTTGAACGGCGACTGCTTCAGCGGGAGCTCCGGGCGTGCCTGTTTTTCTGTCATCGTTAGCCATTCGAGGGTACCTCCTCGCGACTGTAGAGCGACCTGGCGCACGCTTGCTCCGGGCGCGTTAGCAGCTGATCTTCTGTCCGATGTCGGGTCATTGCAGCTCTCCTGCGCAGAGATCACGTGGGATCCAGTGGTCTGGTCACGTTTTCTCTATCTGTGTGGCTCCGTAGACTACACGGGGTGTGTAGCGATAGGCAACAGTTAGTTTAAAAAACCTCCCTGTTTGTTGATGTTGCATCGGAGGTTTGCGTGTACCCCGGTACACTCAGGTTCCCGTCCTGACCTGCGTGGACTCTTGGATAGATGCGGTTTTCGCCCGGTAGGGGGACTCCGCCTGGGTCCTTGCACTCTTCGTGCTAGGTCCTCACATTGCGGAACATTGGGAGGCGGGCCCGCACACGGTCGCGCTCGTTGAAGATGCAAGTTGTGAATCATCCATCGGGGCTGATGCAGGAACAGGTGACAGGTTCGGTTTCCTGTTCAGGCGGCTAGTGCCAGCGCCTTCGTTTGCAGTTTCTCCTCGTGGGCAATCGGGGTCAACTTCCCCAGCCCCTTCTGCTTCCTCCTTCGGTGATAGGTTCGCTCGATCCAGGAGAAGGTTCGCGTCCGCAGCTCTTCTCGGGTCCGCCGGGGCTGGGCGTCGAGGACGTTGTTCTGCAGCAGTGAGTAGAACGACTCCATCGCCGCGTTATCCCCAGCAGCACCGACCCGCCCCATGGATCCGACCACGCCGTGGTACTCCAAAGCGCGGAGGAATTTCTTCGCTCGAAATTGAGACCCGCGGTCGCTGT
Organism: Corynebacterium sp. CNJ-954; assembly: GCF_001942345.1. Taxonomy (GTDB): domain Bacteria; phylum Actinomycetota; class Actinomycetes; order Mycobacteriales; family Mycobacteriaceae; genus Corynebacterium. The sequence goes on along the minus strand of NZ_MKKI01000016.1, from coordinate 13,359 downwards.
GGACGATGCATCCAACCACCTCAGCCCCAGCGCGGCGACGGTTGGCGATGGCGTTGTTCAGAGCCCGCACCGCCAGAGAGGCCTTCATCCTGTTATCGATGCTGCCGCCGATGATCCGCCGTGAGCAGGCGTCTTTGATCGCGCACAGGTAAAGCGTGCCCTCAGCAGTGTGGTTGTGGTGCTCGGTGATATCGGTCAGCCAGACTTCGTTGAGGGGCTTCATGGTGCTGAACCCACGCCGCACCAGATCGTCATGGACCGGCGGCCCTGGGCGGGCACCCTTGCCCTTCTTTCGGCGGCTGATCACCGAGTACACCCCCTGGGTGTTACACAGCCGCCAGGTGGTGTGGTGGGCCATCGGGTAGCTGACTTCTTCTGCTTCATCGGCGAGGTAGCGGTACTCGAACTCAGGGTCATCCCGGCGGGGATCGATCAGTGCGTTGAAGCGATGGTCCTCTTCCCATTCCTGGTCCGTCGCGGAGTTGGCCAACCACAGGTAGTAGGGCTGGCGAGCGATCCTCAGCACCCAGCACGCCACGGAGACGGGGATACCGTCTTCGGCAAGGTCGCCGACGAGCAGGTACTTCATTTTGACGGGGTCTGAGCCTGCCCGAAGTAGGCAGCAGCCCTGCGCATAAACTCCAGTTCCTGTTCAAGGACCTTGATCCGGCGATTTGCGGCCCGTAGCTGGACCTTCTCATCGCTGGTGGCACCAGACTTGCGATGATCGGCCGTTCCGGCGCCGAGGTCGGCTCGGCGCAACCACTTGTTCAGGGTCCCCTCATGGATCCCGAGGTCGGATGCGATCTCAGAGATCATGGTGTTGGTATCCCGGTTCTGAGCGACCCGGACGACATCGCCACGGAACTCTTTGAGGTAGGGCTTAGGCATGATGACAATCCTTCCAGCCAGCCATCGGCTAGCCAGATCAGTTGTCACCTATACCTGCATCAGCCCCTTATAGAATAAGCGGAGACTAGCCTGCTTTAGGTTAAATGGCATACATACCGGAATGCCCAAGTTAGATGCATTAATTATACTAATACATTTTATTATATAGTAATATATATATGTGGCCATAAATCGCCAGGTTGGCGAGTGAAAGGTCGAAGCAAGCGTTAAAAATATAGACGCAGCAACCAATATGCTTGCCATTGGTTGTCGACGTAAACCAAAAAGCGGCCGACACTGGAAAATATAAGGAACTTCCCCCTTGTATGATCCACTGACCAGTGATATGTTTGGACTAGCAACCGCCCAATATGCCATCCTTGGTTGCAATGGTTGTCCGATCGATCGCGTGAGATACGCATCCTGGCCAGGATTGAGGAAAGGGGCCGCCCACACCATCGCCAGGCTCGCCCTCACACAGTCGTCCCGAGAAGGGTTCGAATTCCTACCCCGGACAATACCAATAACAGCTCATCCCAGGTCCCGGGACGCCCTCGTAGTCCCCTTCCGTACGCCTGTGATGTCCACTATACAACTACAGTTCAAGAAAATGAGGCTACATATACAAGTATCGGAATACTCGCCACCTGAAATTTTCGGCTATATATTTCTCCTGCAACGAGATAGTTTCCAGTAGCCGACTAGGCTGCTGACAGCACCTTCTCGACCAATGTAGCGACGATCGTCGGCGGTGTAAGCAGGAACCTATCGCCCGGAGTTCCAGCAAAAATCTCTAGGAATTCTCAAAAAAAACTCGTGCAGTTTTTCTTTTCACTAGATTCCACTTTATCGGTTCATTGAAATGGAGAACTCTATTTCAATCCCGAAAGTATAGGAGAGCGCTATGAGAACCGCAGAAATCGCAGGAGCAGGCCTAGCTGGTCTGACTGTCGCCACCCGACTCGCACAGCTTGGCTGGAATGTTCGACTGCATGAGCGCAATGAGGAATTGCGCATGTTCGGAGCCGGGATCTGGCTTTGGGAGAGCGGGCTGAAGGCGCTCGAGACCATTGGGGCGTTCAAGGAGGCACTCGAGCGAGCGAAGGAGATCCAGGAGTGGCGGATTGCAGATCACCTTGGGAATACAATGATGTCGCGGCGGTCATCCGCCGACGACCGACTCATGTTACCACCGAGGGCAGATCTATATGAGGCATTAATCAAGCAGGCTCGAAGCTTCGGGGTACAGATCGAGACATCCTCACTCGTAACAAAAGTGGATCCTATGGGACGGATTGAGACCGATAGCGGTTCAAATTCTGACGCTGACCTCGTAATCGTCGCCGATGGAGCTTACTCACGACTACGCGAGTGCATCTCAGGTACGTCTTGGATGGACTTCGGTAAGCAAGCTGGTGTCCGAATGCTCATCGAGCATAATGATGCAGACGGATATCCTGATGATACAATCGTAGAGTACTGGAACGGAAATCGTCGTCTGATATACAACCCCTGTACGGGAACGCACGATTATGTTTTCATGAGCGCCCCCGTATCAGACACGCGTGGCGGAAAGATTCCGATTGACCGCAAGCTCTGGGCGCAAGAATTCCCAGAGGTATCCACCCTTATCGAACGTTGTTCTGAAGGAGGGCGCTGGGACCGCCTAGTGAATGTCCGCTGCAGAACCTGGACAAAGGGAAAAGTCGCCATCATCGGTGACGCAGCCCACGCAATGCCCCCGAACCTCGGTCAGGCCGCCAATACGGCGTTCAACAATGCTATGGCTCTGGCTTACGCTGTTGACAGGTCGACAGACGTGCCCTCAGCGCTGAGAACCTGGGAGGCAACGCAGCGCACTTTAACCAACCATGTGCAGAACTGGTCTTACGGATACGGCTATGTTCTTGGTAACTGTCCGCCGATCCTGGGGAGGCTGCGCCAACAGTGCCTAACAAAGGCTTCTGAGACTTCCTGGTTCGATCGTCAGCTCAATCGCGGGGCAAGGGCGATCCCCGCGGGTAGTTAGTGTCTCGTTTTTGAAGGGCCTACGCGGTTCGGAATGCTAAAACAGATGAGGGTTGGGAGCGATATAGAACGACATGTAGAGACCCTAGCCGGTACATGATGAGAATTTCCACACCTTCATCTGGAACGAATTTTGCCCCTAGAAGGATGCCCTATTGACAACCTCGTCGCCGACATAACTGCCGAGGCTGGGGTGGCGACCGTCATCGACGCATTGCCGATCATCTTCCACGGCGACTGTGGTCGGAATATCTTCCAGGTTTCGCTGGCCTGCACCAATGAGGGGCGAAGCTGAATCACCGGTTTATCCGCTGGATTCTGCAACGACTGGCGTTTGGCCATATCGCCATGGCAACCGCGAAAGCCATGATGGTCAGGTGGCAGCTGATCAACTAGGTCACTGTGCATGCGTGCGAGAACCTTGTCTACAACTCCAGCGAACATGTCAAGAGCGCGCGGATGCTGAGGGGCGACAAGCACGTGTGGGGAAGACTCCGCCAACCCGGGGCCTTTTCATGCGTGACGACCCTGCTGGATCTGAGCGGCCTAGCTGACGGCACCGGCCCAGCCCAGTTGGTGGACATGCGCCCCAGACGCAGCGCGCAAGTGCTACGTGAATGGCTGCAACAACAAACGTCCCGCGTTCCGTGGACAGATGCAGGTGGTCGCCATGGACGGCTTCGTATGCTTCGCCGCCGTAGACTAAGCACTACCCGAATCTACCAAGGTGATGGCCCCATTCCATGTCGTGCACCTGGGGCGCCGGAAAACTTACCAACTGTGAGCAGCGACTGTCGCGAGAGATGACCGCTCGACGCGGGGGTACAAGGAAGACCCGTTGTGCGAGCCCCGGTGGTACCTTGCTCAACAGGAGGAACTATCTGGCCGAGCGGCAGAAGCAACGATTGGACCCGCTGTCATGCGCTGATGACGGTTGCGTAGCCCTGCAGTTCGACTGGGGCCCGCCCCGCTGTGTGGTGGACACCTTGACCCCAGCAATGAGCCGGGGAAGAAAGGTAGCGTTCCCCCAAGCCAAAGAACGCCTATACGGAGCAGTTCAAGCGTGACGCCGTCACGCTGTACGAGAACACTCCAGGCATACCAATGAAGTCCATCCCCGGCGAATTCGGCATCAACCGCAACACCTTGAAGAACTGGGTTGGCCGGTTCTCCATCGATCCCCGTACCGGCAGCGACGACCAATCGGAAGCCTCCGCAGTCACCGACGCCGAACGGATCCGCCAACTCCAGTGCGACAATGCACGACTGAGGGAAGAGCGAGACATTCTGAGACGGGTCGCGAAGTATTTCGCGGAAGAGAGGGCTTGGTGAGCCGCTTCCAATTCGTTGACGACGCCAAGGCTGACTATCCGGTCAGGCGGCTCTGCGAGGTCCTGACGATCAACCGGTCCTCGTTCTACAAATGGAAGGACACCACGGCACAACGCCAGACCCGCCTGGTCAACGATGCAGTGCTGGCCGCGCGGATCACCGCGGTGTTCGACGCGAACAACGGTTGCTACGGTGCCAAGCGGATCACCGCCGAGTCGGCCGCCGAAGCCTATGTCAGCGACGTCACCTACCGTCCGATCGCTGACGGGTCGAACATGTACCTGGCCACGGTCATCGACTGTTTCTCACGCCGGCTCATAGGCTTCGCGATCGCCGGTCATACACGCATGTCACTGGTGCAGGAGGCATTGGTGATAGCGGAGAACCAGCGCGGTAGTCTATCCGGGGAAACTTCCCACTCGGACCGCGGTAGCGTCTACACCTCCGGGGTGTTCCAGGACACCTGCCGCAGGTTGGGGGCGTGCCAGTCGATGGGGTCGATCGGTACCCAGCGAGGACAACGCGTTAGCTGAGTCGTTCAATGCCTCGCTGAAGCGCGAGGTACTGCAGGATCAGGTGGCGTTCACCAATCAGCTGGTGTATCGCCGAGTCGTGTTCCGGTGGTGTATCCGCTACGACACGGCCCGTCGGCATTCCTGGTGCGGGCACCTCACGCCGCAAGGGTTTGAGTCGCAGGCGTCAGGTAGACTCCGGCTGGCATCTTAATTACGTCCCCGTGTCCCCCATCCGGGGTTCAGGCCCAAGAAACATAAGCTCCCCGAACTCTCGGAACAAGTCACAAGAGTGGTTGATCCGGCTCGACAAGATTGCCCATGCTGTCAGTGTCTGGCGCTCACAGACACAGAACCTTCCGTCGATCCAGGAGGGAAGTTCACTTGCCGCCGACGAACTCGATGGTGTAATCATTGAGAACACGACGTGGTACCTGATGGTGTCTCTACCGAGCGCCTGGGGTTCGCACTCGACGCGATGGAAGCCACCGCAACGAACTATACGAGGGCCGATATGACTACCGTCGGCACGGGATTCATGGCGGCAGCTAACGCTGTCTGGCTCTTTGCTGGACCGTCGCGCTTGCGGCGCCGCAAGCGGGCAGTCCAGTTCCAAGCCGACGAGTTGCGTGTGGAGATTACGATACTGAACGCTGTTTCTCTTCCTGATGATGCAGCAGACGCCGCGCGTGTTGCGAGTGGTCAGCATCTTCACCGACTCCAGGCGACACTGGCCGTCATGTGTTCCGCGGAAGTCGAGCCAGCCTCATAGGCCAACCATGCCCCGCTCGGTGTGAACCGGAGAGGGCTGCGAGCACGTTAATGCGACGTATGCGGTGCTAGCTTCCGATGCTTTTCGCGTCGTCTTTCCAGACGACCACTGTTGACGGCCGTGCCAGCGACCTGCCGCCGTCGGGCCAGTGCGACGAAGTGGTCTCCACCGTCGCTTCATCGTCTTCACCGGGGTGCTGCACATTGACCAGAACCCGGGTAGCGGTCACGACAGGTCCGCATGTTTCGGCCCCGGCGGGCACGGTGAGGAACTGCTTGGTCAGCCCACGGCTCTCGCCGTCCAGCGAGACCGCGAACAGGCCGTCGTTGGACTCCAGAGCATTTCCGTCGGTGGACACCCACAGGTTGCCGTGGGGATCGAAGGCGAGGTTGTCGGGACAGGAGATCGGAGACACGCTGGACTTGTCGAAACCGCCGAAGTACGTTTCAGCGGCCTGCGGGTCGCCGCAGACCAGCAGAAGATTCCAGGTGAAGTTTTCCCCGGCGTGGTCGTCATCCATCTCCAGGACGTATCCGTTCTTGTTCTCCTTGACCGGTGCGTACTCCATCGTCGGTTCATCGTGTTTGCCAGGGCGTGCGGCACCGCGGTATTCGTTGTTGGTCAATGCGGCGTAAATCCGACCGGTGGCGGGGTGCGGTTGAACATCCTCGGGGCGGTCCATTTTCGTTGCTCCGGCTTTGTCCGCCGCCAGGCGGGTGAAGACCAGGACTTCCTCGCCTGACATTCCTTTGACGTGCGAGGCGACAGAACCATTCGCGTGACAGGTCGCCAGCTTCACCCAGTGGCCGGTACCGTCGAATGCGCCGTCATCCGGCAGTGAGTTCTCCCTGAAATCGGTCGAGTTACCCTCGAACACCGCCACATAGAGGACCCCTTCGTCGAGGGCTTTCATATTCTCCTGTCGCGCCCGCGCAGCCTGCTGACCAGAGTCTGCGGGGGCGTCGACGAACTTCTTCGAAGAGACGAACTTGTAGATGTATTCGAAGCGTGAGTCGTCCCCGGAGTAGGACACGATGGTGCCGTCGCTGGTGATGTGGACGGCGGCGGCCTCGTGTTTGAAACGTCCGAGGGCAGTGTGTTTGACGGGCGTGGAGTTCGGGTCCCATGGGTCGATCTCGACGACCCAGTTGAAGCGGTGGGCTTCGTTGGGTTCTTTCGTGATGTCGAAGCGGTCGTCGAAGCGTTCCCATTTGCGGGCGGTCTCATCGTCTTCCATACCGTAGCGGGCGAAACGTTCCTGTGCTGTCGTACCGTCGGCCCGGGCACCGCCGGCGAAGTACTGGTCGACGTTCTCCTCACCGGAGAGAATCGTTCCCCACGGGGTCACGCTTCCGGCGCAGTTGTTGAACGTGCCGCGTACGCGGGTACCGGACGGATCGGCGGCGGTTGTCAGCAGGTCGTGTCCCGCAGCCGGCCCCGTCACCAGGAATTCGGTCTCCCCGTGGATGCGACGGTTGTAGCGCCCGATGACCGGGGCGAGGTGCCCGTCAGAATCATTGGCCTCGACCTCGACGATCGACAGGCCGTGGTTGGCGATTTCGGTGCGGACCTGGTCCTCGGTGGGGTTGTCCACGTCGTAGCCGGGGAACATCTGTTGCGGCGTGGTGTATTCGTGACTGGCGACCAGGAGGAAGCGGTTGTCCTGCCCGGCGATCGGCAGCAGCTCGGCGAAGTCGCAGTTGTAGCCGAACTGTTTTTCCGCCGCTGCCGGGGTCTGGGTGTCCACGGACCATTGTCCGGCACCCTCGACAACGGGGTCCCCCCACCGGATGACCACCTCGCTGCTGTATCCGGTGGGGACGGTGACTGCATCCCTGGTATTCGGTGCGACTATGTCGAACCGCATCCCGACCGGGGCCGAGGTCGCGTCAGAGGTAGCACCGGAAGCTGCAGCAGCCGACGAGGTCGAGGCTGTCGGCGATGAGTCCTGGCCACAGGCGGCGAGAAGCCCGCCCCCACCGAGGACGACGCTGGCGGTGCCGGCACCACGCAGCAGGGTACGACGGTCGAACTCCTTACGGACGATGTCGCGGAAGTACACGTTGTCGGAGGTGTTGGGGACGGGTTTGGAGCAGGCGTCGCCACACTTGTACACGCAGGTGCGGTGGGATCGGCTGGAGGTGAAGTCGAGTGTGGCCAGGAGGTTTCGGCCGAGCAGTGGCATGGATCTTCTCTTCTCAGGAGCGTCGGGGCGGTCGTCACAGTGCAGTCGGACGACGAATCTACTGAGTAGAGGTAACTTTCTGTAGAAGTTCTGACGGACTTGATGTGAACATATCGAACTTGAGTTAGGGGTTGATTGATCGAGTAGCCATCACCCGACTCCGGGAACCCTAGCCTAGGATTCGCGAGGGCGATGAGGGTCTTGAGGCTCGCCATTTTCTACTTCACACCCCCTAGAGAACCCTGACGTCTACTCTCTCATTCGTTCCAACAGGCCAAACGGTGGCAGCACGGTATCTGCTGCGCTATGCCTCAAAATGGAGAGGTGTTCATCGTCGTGGTGACAGTCTTCGTTTTTTTCGTGGTGGTGTACCTTCTCGGCGAGGGCACCGCCCGCGTGCTCGGATTGCCATACCCAGCAAAAGCACTGCTGGTGATGACGTCCTCGGCCCGCAACGCTCCCCTGATGATCGCGCTGACCTCAGCATTCCTTCCGGAGCATCCCGAGGTCGCCGCAGTACTGGCCGTCGGTATGCTCGTTGAGTTCCCACACCTCTGTACGGTGACTCATCTTCTTCGTCGACAACGCGTCCCTGTCCTACAGTGACACCTCCCCTGACACCGCACGTCACGTCATGCATCAGCCAGTCCGTCCAAATCCGACCATCGGCATTCCTTCCGCGGAACCGGATATGGTCAGGCCCACGTCCCTCGCCTCCACCTCCAGGTCAGCGATACTCAGGGCGCGCCATCGATGGACAGCGGTCCGCTTCTCACGTTCCTCACCGTCAGCATTGACCAGGGTCCACTGCATTGTCCATTCGACCGTCTGATCATCGACCGGGGTCGCCGCGCCGCCAGTACGGATCTCATTCTCACCGATCCTCACCGCGCCGAAATCAGTCCACGGAACCTCCACCACAGTCTCCGGTGGTTGGAGAGCAACGACGAAGCGTCCGCCCTCGGTGAGCCGGTTGCCGAGCTCTGACCACAGTCGCCCGCGCGTGCCATCGTCGAGATGACCGATGACGTTCAGCATGGTGACGACGTCCCACTGCCCGGGCAGCCGGTCAAACGCCCCTGGCACCCCGGTACGAATGACTGTCGTACGCGCCAGAAGATCGCGGTCACGACCCAAGGTCGCGACCAGTCCTACCCGCATCGCAGCCGACGGTTCAACGGCATAGAGTTTCTCTGCTCCCAGGTCCCGAAGAAGCGGAAGGACCGAGCCAGTCCCGGAGCCGATGTCCACGACGACCCCTCCTTGACACTGCCCGAGGAGACTGCGAACTGCCTCATCTGTCGGCGCCTGCCAGTCTGCGACCAACGCCCCGTACCACTCGGCGTTAACTGCGTAATAGTCTTCGTCCATCAGTGACACTCCCCTGTCTTTTCAGCCTTGCCCTGCCAGCGCCGTGGCCTGCTTTGGCGGGGCGGTTGGCTGGCCCACTCTAGCAACTAATGAAAATCGTTGTCACTATGCCTAGACTCGGCCAGTGACACCCTCCCAACCGAAAGGTGCACCCTCGATGCCCGACCCCCAGCAACTCGACCGCTTCACCCACGGCACAGGATTCGTCGCCGCACTCGACCAGAGCGGTGGAAGCACCCCCAAAGCTCTGGCAGCCTATGGAATTGACGAGAACACCTACTCCACCGACGAGGAGATGTTCGACCTGATCCATCAGGCACGATCCCGGATCATCACGAGCCCTGCCTTCACCAGCGACAGGATCATCGCAGCAATCCTGTTCGAAGGCACTCTCGAACGGCAGGTCAACGGGACGGATACCGTCGACTACCTGTGGAACACCTGCGGAATCGTCCCGATCCTGAAAATCGACAAGGGGTTACAACCTGAGGTAGATGGTGTCCAACTGATGAAGGACATTCCAGGACTCGACGACACGTTGTCACGTGCACGTGCCCAAGGTGTCTTCGGCACCAAAGAACGCTCGGTCATCCACTCGGCGAATCCCGAAGGCATCGCCGCCATAGTCGGACAGCAGTTTGCCCTCGCCGACCAGATCCTCGCCGCTGGCCTCGTGCCGATACTCGAACCGGAAATCAGCATTGACACACCCGACAAAGAGGAGGCGGAGAAAATTCTCAAGGCCGAGATACTCACCGGACTGGAAGCACGGCAAGGAGAGAATCAACAGGTCGCCGTAAAGGTCACCATCCCGTCTCAGGCAGGCTTCTACTCCGACCTGATCGACCACCCCGGGGTCGCCCGGGTACTGGCTTTGTCCGGCGGTTACGGGCGGGACGAGGCCAACAGGCTACTGTCCCAAAACCCGGGTCTCATAGCCAGCTTCAGCCGCGCCCTCCTTGACGGACTCACCGCCGGGCAGAGCGACATCGCGCTGACCGAGACCCTCGACTCCACCATCGAAGGAATCTACCGGGCCTCCACAACCTGAAACAGACACAGGCCAGAGGACGAGAACCTCCCCGCACTCCGGACAATCCCCTGCCGCTCGCCGGCAGACCCCTCCAGCGCACCGTCCGCCAAAGACCCGGCGCCACTACGACACCAATGAGCACCGCCCCGTCTATGAGTTGAACCCGGAACCGGGAGAAACCGGTGATCAGGGAACCGAGCACCCGGATAGTGATTCCGGTCAACAGGACCGACAGGATGCCAAAACGGTCGGCCAGCCCTCCCCCGACGAAAAACAGTCCCTGCTGACTGAATGTGCGCAGCAGCAGCTATACCGGGACACGACCGTCGGAGCCGACTCCATCGTGTTGTTGACGGACGACGGCAGGCTAGCGGCCCGGGCTGGCAGCTCACCGACGCGCCAGAATGACGCCGAGTGGCGGAGTTCCGACCTCCACCAACCAGCAGTCACTGTAACCGGCGTCCGCGCAGGCCTCCCGATAGTCCGGCCAACTGTGCGCGTTCCCCTCGGGGGTTGCCACGAGCATCTGCAGCCCGAACGCCGCGCCGACCGGACCACGGTCGCGCATCCATGTGGCAACGGCGAGCTGACCGTCCACTGCCAGGCGTCCGTGAATCCGGTGCAGCAGGTTCCGCATCCTGTCGAGGCTGAAGATGTTCGTCAGGGTTCCGCACAACACCAGGTCGAAGGGCGCGTCGTCCTCACCAATGCCGTCGAAGGCGTCTCGGGCCACAACACGGACCCCGGCGTCATCAAGCCGGCGGGTCGCTCCTGCAGTACGCAACGCATGGACGACCGACGGGAGATCCTGCAGAACGGTGTCACAGCCGCGGCGCGCGAACTCGACAGCGTAGGCTCCGTGCCCACCACCAAGATCGAGGACACGACGCGGGTACGGAGGCACCGCTGCCCCCTCGAGGCACAGGTTCACCACCGACTTCACATACGGCTGTACAGCCGATTCAAGCAGCGCAAGCCCCGCTGCAGGAGATGGTCGTGCCGGTTCGGTGGGGGACGTCGCCCTCCGGTCACGGACCCGTTTCGGCACAAGATCGGCCCACCGGCGGATCCAGGCGGCGTGTTGGACCAGTGCGGCACGTTCCAGGCGATCGGGATATTCCGGGCCCACCGACCAGACAGCGCCACCGACGACCATGCCGCGCGAAGCAAGGACGGAAAGTACGGCGGACACGCCGTCGACGTGAGTGTGGGTGCGCTCCGCGATCTGTACGGATGTCCCGGGAAGGGCATCCAGGATGCCGGTGGCCACCGCCGTGTCAACAGCGATGACCACCCGCCAGTCCGGCAGTGCCTCCGGAGCAGCCAGGGCCGTGAGGTGTTGCATACTGCGCGCAGGGGACGTCATTCAGCTCGCCCGGTCCACAGTACTGTCGGCTGTAGCACGAAAGCATCGGGGTCAGCGCCGATCCATTGTGGACTGTAAGGATCAAGCAATTCGTCTACGCGAGAAAAGTCATCATCACTCATCCCTGCTGCACGCCCGTTCGCTGATGCGGCATGCCTCATCTCCGGCCAGACAATCGTCTCCAGATAATCCCTGGCCGACGGGTCGGTGGACAGTGCAATCAGTGGGAAAGAGGTCGGTGTGATGTCCTGTAATCCAGCCAGTCTCATCCACGCTCCGAGCCGTTCATACTGGTGTGGACCGTCGTCGGGCAGACCCCAGGTCTTCTCTGAAGCGGTGCGGATCAGCCGTTCCAGCCGGGTGTGTCCGGGCAGCAGCATGGACTGGTAGTAGTTCGTCGTAAACAGGGCCAGCACGCCGCCGGGGGCGAGAATGCGGGAGAACGCGTCGACGATGTCCGCTGGTTCATCGAAAGTTCCCGGCCAGATGACGTCGGATGACCAGATCAGATCGTACGTCTGACCGGTGGCCGCCGCTACGGCGGCGATGTCGCGCACATCACCCACCCGGACATCAACGTGTTCGGAGCCTTCAGCCACTTCACGCGCCAGGTCAACGGCTGCGCGGTCGATGTCCACGGCGAGAACAGTGCCTCCGTGGTCGCGGGTGTCGCACAGGCTGTCCAGTTCCGGCAGCGCCCCTCCGGCTCCGGTGCCTGCGTCAAGAACCCGCACGGGACGCCCGGCGGCACAGCGCTCCACGGCCGGGCCCAACGATGCCACTGCGGCAGCGACGGCACCGGCAGTGAAGGTGCGGTTGGTGAGCAGGTAGTCGAGGTAGTTGTCGGTGTTCGGCCCGTCACCGGTGTCGTGCCAGTCGGTCATGGTGTCCTCCCGCGTCATGTTATTGAAAATCATTTCCATTATTTCCAGGCAGCACGCATCGCGCAAGGGGAAAGCACCCCTTTTCGGGGCTGTTTTCCGATGGAAATGATTCCCGTTTCCCCCGGTCGCGAAGTCATGAGCAGGCGAGAGAAACACTAGTGACAATGACTCCCATTTCATATCGTACGCTGCGACGATAGCGCTATTGAAAACTTACTGAAAACGCGTAGTGTTCAGGACGTAACAGCACGGACCCCACGCAAGCCCGCTACTTCGCAGGAGAAGATCATGACCCACCAGCCGCACGAGAACCACGACCACCAGCACGGCCCCAACTGCGGCCACGTCGCCATCCCCCACGGCGACCACGTCGACTACGCCCACGAGGGCCACCTGCACCGCGAGCACGACGGCCACTGGGACGAGTGCGAGCCCACGGAGCACATCGTCCACGAAGACCACGAGCACCAGCACGGACCGGGCTGTGGGCACGTCGCCGTCCCCCATGGCGATCACGTCGACTACATCCACGACGGGCATCGTCACGCCGCTCACGACGGACACTGGGACGAGCACTAAGCACTAGCAGTCGCTACGTTAGGTCAGGGTTAACGCACGCACTGTCCGGCTGAGAGTCTCGGTGCGGTGTAACGAGATCAGTACGGTGCCGTCGTAGTCGGCAATCGCATCGGAAATTACGCGCTCGGTCTTCTGATCGAGACTGGCGGCACCCTCGTCAACTAGCAGGATCCGAGTTTTCCTGACCAGCTCACAGGCCAGGCACACTCCGGCTTGCTGCCCAGCATCGGGCAGAGTTCGCATCGCACAGCAAAACAATTTTTCCGAGGTAAACAAACGCGATAGTTATCCCGACAATGAATCTGGCCCTGCATGTGTATGACCAGGTCAGTCAGCTGCGTCTCGGCAACCTCGCGGTGTTCTGGATGCCACTGCACTCCGGTCACCGGTGCACTTTCGTGCACCA
>NZ_MKKI01000015.1 GCF_001942345.1 Corynebacterium sp. CNJ-954 | reverse complement strand
TGGGCTCATCCCCGCTGGCGCGGGGAGCACAACGGGCAGGAGGGCCTGGAGAACAGACTCGACGGCTCATCCCCGCTGGCGCGGGGAGCACGCTCGCCTGTAGGTCTGCCGGTTGACGCCGATCGGCTCATCCCCGCTGGCGCGGGGAGCACACTCGATGTACTGCAGGTTTGCGGAGCCGATGTCCATTCTAGATACGACTTGGTTCTGGCCTTCAGTGGGCGCGGCAGGTTTCTTTGGGAACTCCGCAAATGAGCCCCGCAAGCGGACAGTTACAAATGGCTTGAAGCTCTGCCGGCGCAGGACGAGTCTGAGCACATTGCGCTACATAAACGGTGTGCATGGCTCATTCCCGTGGTGCGGGGTGAGTCCGTGTCGCAGATAACAGGAACACTTGGTGGACCGTACTCCCCACGTCAGCGGGGATGAACCGCAGTGTCACAACCGGTCAGTAACCACCGCCCAGTTCGTCACCGTCATCTCTCCGGCCGGAATACCCCGGCACCGTGCCTCAACCGGTAGTACGCCAGGCACGCCAGGGTGAAGGGCACGCCGAAATACAGTGATGCCCGCTGGGACGGGTCGAACCCCACTCCCACCAGGGAGACGACCAACAGTGCCAGTGCGGCTCCAGGCACCCAGGGGAACAGGGGTGAATGGTAGGCCAGGTCCTCGACACGCCCTCCTGCCGCGGTGAAGCGACGTCGGAAGGCGATCTGGGATGCCGCGATGGCGATCCACACCGCCACCACCGCGAATCCGGCGACCGACACCAGCGCCAGAAAGAGGCTTCCCGGGGCGACGACGCTGGACAGCAGTGAAGCAAGTCCTCCGAGCATCGACACGCACAGCGCGAGCATCGGAATGCCACGTTCCGTCGTCCGGGCGAGTGCCTTCGGCGCCTGGCCCTCGGACGCCAGTGAGTGCAGCATCCGGGTGCAGGAGAACAACCCCGAATTACCCGCGGACAACAGCGCGGTGATGATCACGAAGTTCATCACGTCGGCCATACCGGGCAACCCGACGACATCGAAGACGGTGACGAAGGGACTCTCGTCCAGCCCGGCGGAGGAATAGGGGATGATCGCGGCGATGACGGCGATCGCGCCGATGAAGAAGACGGTCAGGCGCAGGACCGCGGTGCGGATCGCCCGCGGGATCGTCTTCTCGGGGTCTTTCGTTTCACCGGCGGCGACGCCGATCAGCTCCGTGCCGGAGAAGGCGTAGAAGACCGCCAGCGTGGTGATGAGAATCCCGCTGATGCCGGTCGGCAGCAGACCGTCGGGTGTGTCGAAGTTGCCGAGACCGATGGCACCGCCGTCCGTCAACGGGTTGATCCCGATGATGGACGCGGCACCGACGACGATCAGCGCGACCACGGCGATCACCTTGACCAGTGAGAGCCAGAATTCGGACTCACCGAAGACACGGGAGGAGATTGCGTTGAGCGTGAACAGCACTGTCGCGAACACGGCGCACCAGACCCACACCGGGATGTCGGGGAACCACCGCTGCATCAGGATCCCGATGGCGGTGAACTCGCTGCCCAGCGCCACGGCCCAGCACAACCAGTACAACCATGCGGTGGTGAACCCCCAGGCAGGCCCCAGGTTCCTGCTGGCGTAGACGTGGAATCCTCCGGACACCGGATAGACCACGGCCAACTCGCCGAGGCAGGTCATCACCAACCACGCGACCAGGGCTCCGATTCCGTAGGCGAGCACCGCGCCGAGGGGGCCGGCCTGCTCGATGGTGTAACCGGAGGACACGAAAAGTCCGGATCCGATCACCCCACCGAGGGCGATCATCACCAGGTGGCGCGAGGCCATGGTGCGTTGCAGCGAGGAGTTCTCCGGCGGTGCAGAGTGTCCGACGGGTTCGGCGGGTGGTGTCATGGCAGACACTGTACTGACAGGTCTACAGTGGTCCGGATGACAGACCCCGATCTTCCCATCACGATTCTCGACGGTGGCTTCGGTACCCGCCTGGCCGACCGAGGCAATGACATCACCGGTTCGCTCTGGTCGGCGCAGATCCTGCGGGACGACCCCGCCGAGATTGTCGCTGCTCACCGTGACTTCTTCGATGCCGGTGCCGACGTGGCCACGACGTGCTCCTACGAAGTGACCGTGGACGGTCTTGTCGCCGCCGGCGTCGCCGCCTCGGAAGCCGAGGATGTCGCGGAGTCGTTGCTGCGGGACAGCGTCCGTCTCGCAATCGAGGCTGCTCAGCACGACCGACTCATCGCGGCGTCGGTCGGCCCGTACGGTGCCGGCCCCGGCCAGGGGACGGAGTATGACGGGGCATACGGACTGTCCGTCAGGGAGTTGGCGGCGTGGCACCGTCGGCGCATCGAGATTCTGGCGGACACGGAGGCGGACGTCCTACTCGCCGAAACTGTCCCGTCCGTCCGGGAGGTTGAAGCCCTCGCCGGGGAACTGGATCGTGTCGGGAGTCCGGCATGGTTGAGCCTCACCGTCACGCCGGGCAGTGACGGTCTGCTGAGTGACGGGACGGACCTGAAGGACGTCGCCGCAATCGCGTCCGCGTCGACCGCGATCCGGGCGGTCGGTGTGAACTGTGGCGCCGCCGGTGACGTCCTGGCAGGTGTCCGGCGGCTCGCCGAGTTCACTGATCTGCCGCTGATCGCCTACCCCAACAGCGGCGAACGCTGGGACCACGTGAACCGCGTGTGGGTACCGCGGGACTCCGGTGGTGGCCCCGGTCTGCTGGATTCGGTGCCGGAGTTCCTCGACGCGGGTGTCCGGCTGCTCGGAGGGTGCTGCCGGGTCACTCCGCGGGAGATTGCGTCGATCCGCGACAGGGCGCTCGGCAGCTGACCGCTACTGCTCCGCGATGCGGTTGCCGTCGGAGTCGTAGGTGTAGAACCCCTCGCCGGTCTTCTTGCCGAGTTTGCCGGCGTCGACGTAGCGGTGCAGCAGTTGACGCGGGCCCTCCGGCAGGTGCGGGTTTTCCTTGGCGTAGTGGTCCTCGATGTTGAGGACGACGTCCAGGCCCACCTGGTCCATGGAGGCGAACGGGCCTGCCTTGAGGCCCAGGTTGGCGCTCATGATCGCATCCACGTCGTCGGGTGTGCTCACGCCTTCGGAGACGACAGCGAGGCTCTCGCGCTTGATCGCCGCCCAGATGCGGTTGAAGATGAACCCCGTGCTCTCCTTCTGTGCGACGAACGGCAGGATCCCGTAGTTCGGCAGTTCCTCTACCAGTCGGTCGATGATCTCCGGGGACGTCTCACCGTCGGACATCAGCTCCACGGCCATCGAACGAGGGGGCATCGCGAAGTGCATGTTGAGGACGCGGTCGCGGTGGGTGACCTCGTCGACCACCATGCGCGAGGCGTAGGACGACGAGTTGGTGGCCAGGATCGCGTCACCGGGCGCGAGCCGGTCGAGTGTGCCGAACAGCGGGCGCTTGATGTCGAGGTTCTCGGGTACTGCCTCGATCACCAGCCATGCGTCCGAGAGGGACTCTTCCGTGGAGTCCTCGAAACCCTCGGCGCTGCCGACGGTGACGGTGCCGAGATCGGGACGGGACTCCTGCAGCTGGTCGCGGAGTCGGGGTGCGGTGTCGCGGATGTAGGCCAGGGCGGCGTCCCTCTGCTCGGCCGAGAAGTCGACGATGCGTACCGCTGCTCCGCCGCCGGCGAAGACCGCGCCGATGCGACGGCCGAGGGTGCCGGCGCCGATGATGACGACGGGGCGGATGTCTGTTGTGCTCATGATCGTGCCTTCCTTCTCCGGCGTGTGGCCGCCGGACCTTTCGAGTACACTTTGTACTGAATTCATTATGTACCCGATTGGAGTGAATGTGCCACCCGAACTACGTCGTACCAGGACAAACACCCGCGGGGCTCTCGTCGCGGCAGCTGAGCGACTGTTCGCACGACGCCGTAGTACGAATGTGAGCATCGACGAACTGTGCGCGGAGGCGGGATTCACCCGGGGTGCCTACTACTCCAACTTCTCCTCCATGGACGAGGTGTTCTTCGCGGTCTACGAACAGCACGCCGAGAAGCTCCTGGACCGTCTCGAGGGTGTCCAGCGACCCCGTGACTCCCGTGACACCCGCGACACCCGCGACACGGAACATGCCGGAGAGGTTGATGTCCTGGCGCATGTCGCCCGGAACCTGGTGGAGGCCATTCCCGCTGATGTCGAGTGGTTCACCCTGCGTGTCGGGTTCGCCGACGCAGCAGGTACCCGCGGAACCAGGGACACTGCCGCATCGTCGGCGCTGCGTGACCACAACGAGCGCTTCGCCGACCGGCTGCTCCCGGTTCTCGCCCACGCTGTGCAGCAGGCAGGTTTCCGGCTCCTCGGTGACCCCCTCGAGGCGACCCGGATCATCATCGCCGCACATGTCGGTGCCGTGCTCCAGGGGCCGTTGTCGGCGGATCCTGCACAGTTGAGATATGACACGGTTCTGGCCGCACTCCGGGGGATCACGGCCACGTACCGCCCCGATCCCACGGCGGCCCACCTGTACGCCCTCGACGTCGCCCGCGGGGCCGTGGTCCGGATCGACCCGGAGGACGGTGCAGTGACCCAGGTCGTCACCGGTGGACTCGCGTCACCCGACGGGCTCGTCGTTGACGGCCGCGAGCGGGCGGGGTACGTCTCGTTGATGGGGCGGCCGGACGGTCCGCCTGCCGGGCGGGGGGCGGAACCTGAGTACATGCACACCAACGGTGCGGTCGTACGGGTGTCGCTCGATGCCGGCCCCGTCCACGGCTCAGACGTGGAGGAGATCGTGCCGACGGGAACCTTCACCACCGGTAAACAGCTCGTCACGGACCCGACGACCGGGATGCTCTACTGGTGCGACCGTGAGGGACGGGCCGTGTACCGGTCCCGGCGGGACGGCAGCGAGGTGAGCCTGCTGGTGTCCACGGCCGGCCACGGGCCGACAGAAGACGAGGAGAGGTGTGTCGGCGTGTGCGTCGATCCGGTGAACGGATACCTCTACTGGACCCAGAAGGGGCCCGCTGACGGTGGCCGGGGACGGATCTTCCGCGCCGGACTCGAGCTCCCCGTCGGTGTCTCCGCAGAGGACCGCAGAGACACCGAACTGCTGTGGGAGGGGCTTCCGGAACCCATCGACCTGGAGCTGGACGGCACTGGGCGGACGCTCTACTGGACGGACCGGGGCACGGGACCGCAGGGCAACTCGCTGACCTGTGCCGCCGTGCCGGGCCCGGGGGAGAAGGGCGGTGCACCGACCGTGCTGGCCACCGGGTTCAGGGAGGCGATCGGGCTTGCACTGGACGAAGAGGCCCGGGTGGCCTATGTCTCCGACCTGTCGGGCAGCATCCGCGCGGTGGGCCTGGACGGCGCCTCGGACAGAACGGTGACCGTGTTGCCCGGAGCGGCGACCGGTATCGCACTGGCGAGATGTTCGTCACAGTGCCTCCCTGTCTCGTGACGGCGCCTGAAGCGGCACCCGGCGTGAGCTGGGAAAGTGACTGTCGGGGCCCTGGCGGGAACCGGACAGTGGTGCAGTAGACGCTTATACGCAGCGTGTAACCTCGGTCTCCATGTATGATTCACCAACTTATCTGGTTGGGGTTCTGGCTGTATCGATCATCCTGCTGATCTTCCTGATCAACTGGCGTACGAAACTGCACCCGTTCCTCGCCCTCTCGGTCGTCTCCTTCTTCGCTGCCGTGGCGGCGGGGCTGCCGTTGGCGGACATCCCCGAAACCCTCATCGACGGTGCCGGAGGCACCCTGGGCGAGACGGGCCTGGTCGTCTTCCTCGGCGCCATGCTCGGCCGACTGCTCGCCGACTCCGGTGCGGTGGGACGGATCGCTGACCTCGTGGTCGACCACAGTTCGCCACGCACCGCCCCCTGGGTGATGACGGCTGTGGCTTTCCTCATCGGCATCCCGATGTTCTTCGAGGTCGGGCTCGTGGTCCTCATGCCGGTGATCTACGGCGTCGCCTTGCGCCTCGACGTCGCAGCCGGACGCCCGAAGATGTGGTACCTGAAGATCCTCATCCCGGCGATCGCCGCCTTGAGCTGCCTGCACGGCATGCTGCCACCGCACCCCGGACCGACCATCGCCGTCAACGGTCTCGACGCCAATATCGGCCTGACCATCGGCCTGGGCCTGCTCTGCGCCGTGCCGGCCGTCGTGCTCTCCGGCCCCGTGTACGCCCATTTCATCGCACCGCGCATCTCACTCGAGCCGTCCGACACCCTGGTCCGTCAGTACACCGGCACCACCGCCGACGAGCTGGAGAAGGCCGGTAGCACCACGTCGGCAGGGACCGCCACCGGCGGTGAACCGCGTCGCGGGGAGGAGTCCGGCAACGTCCTGCGTCCGGTTCCCACCTGGTTGGCGTTCGTCTGCGTACTGGTGCCCGTGGTCCTCATGCTCTTCGAGACGGTGGTGGACCTGGTGGCACCGGACTCGTCGCTGAAGACCCCGGCAGCCATGCTGGGTGAGCCGGTCATCGCCATGTTCATCGGCGTCCTGTTCGCTGCGGTTGTGCTGAGCTTCTCCGCGAAGATGAGTGGGGCGGACGTGAAGAAGTCCTTCGGCAGCTCCCTCGGATCTGTCGCGGGTGTCGCCCTGATCATCGCCGGTGGCGGCATGTTCAACTCCGTGCTGAAGACCTCGGACATCAACGACGCGATCGTCGACGTGGTCTCCGGGTTCGACATGAACCTCATCCTGCTCGGTTGGCTGATCGGGCTGATCCTGTCGTTCTGCACCGGTTCGGCCACCGTGGGCATCGTCAGCGCGACCGGAATTCTCGCCCCGCTGGTCGCCGGCATGCCGTCGGCGTACGTGTCGCTGGTGGTCATCGCCATCGGTTCCGGTTCCGTGGGCCTGAACTGGGTCAACCACGCCGGATTCTGGTTCGTCAAGGAGTCCTTCGGCATGACGCTCGGCCAGGCCACCAAGACCCACATGACGGTCCAGACACTGGTGTCGGTCTTCGGTCTGCTCATGGCGCTGCTGATCTCCGTCTTCGTGTAGAAGGGGGACATGCACACCACACCGATCCGCACCGTCGTCCTCGGTTTCGGCTTGTCCGGACGTATCTTCCATGCGCCCTTCATCGCCGCCGACCCCGCCTTCGAGCTCACGGCTGTGGTCACCACCGACGGGCAGCGCCGCGCGGATGCGCTGCGGGAGTACCCGGACATCCGCCTGCTCGATTCCGCAGAGGAGGTGTGGGCGCGTGCCGACGAGTTCGATCTCGTCGTGATCGGCACACCCGGAGCCACCCATGCTGCGTTGGCGGCTGCCGCCCTCGACGCCGGTCTGCACGTCCTGACAGACAAGCCGTTCGTCCCCACCGCGGATGAAGGCCGTGACCTCATTGCGCGTGCGGAGCAGGCGGGACGCTGCCTCACCGTCTTCCAGAACCGGCGGTGGGACGGCGACTTCCGGACGGTGCGCTCACTCGTCGACACCGGCGAACTCGGAGAGGTGCGTCGCTTCGAGTCCCGCTTCGAGAAGTGGCAGCCCCGTCCACGGGCATCCTGGAAGACCGCCGGTACCCCTGCGGCCGGTGCGGGGGTGCTCTACGACCTCGGATCACACGTCATCGACCAGGCTCTCCAGCTGTTCGGGCCCGTGGCGACGCACGACGGTGAGCTCGACATGTACGTCGAGATCGACCGGCGTCGCAGCCAGACCAATTCCGAGGACGACGTGTTCCTCGCCCTGCATCATGACTCCAGTGTCCGTTCCCACCTGTGGATGAGCGCGGTGCGTCCGAACCCGGGCCCGCGTTTCCAGGTGGTCGGCTCGGAGGCGGGGTACACGAGCTGGGGGATCGACGGACAGGAACAGGCGTTGAAGGACGGTGTGCGTCCCGGTGACCCCGGTTACGGGACAACGTCGTCGGAGAACTGGGGCACGGTGAGTGCTGGGGAGAAGTCCCGGCAGGTGGAGACACTGGTGGGCGACTACTCCGACTTCTACCGTGGCCTCGCGTCGGCGATCCACGGCACCGGCCCCCTGCCGGTCGACCCGTCGGACTCCGTCCGGGTGCTCGAGATCATCGAGCAGGCCTTCGCCAGGGCCGGGCGTAGCTGACGTCTCGGCCTGAGCGAAGACCCATATTCACCTGTGAGTTATACTTTCCTCCATGCAGTATTCTCCCCTGGGTGACCACG
Source organism: Corynebacterium sp. CNJ-954 (assembly GCF_001942345.1). GTDB lineage: Bacteria > Actinomycetota > Actinomycetes > Mycobacteriales > Mycobacteriaceae > Corynebacterium. The sequence goes on along the minus strand of NZ_MKKI01000015.1, from coordinate 20,305 downwards.
CGCGCCACGTTGTCTCCGCCGTCCTCCTCGTCGCCGGCGTAGGTGCCGGCTCGGTGACCGGCGCCCACGCCCAGTCGTCCCTGCCGGGATCAACCGTGGGTGGTGGCACCGGTCCCGGATGTGTCATTGCCCTGGATCCCGGCCACAACGGAGAAGACACCGACGGATTCGACCCCGTCACCGGTGTCCGCATGATCGACTACCCCAACGGAAGTGAGGACGCCGATGCCCTGGAGATCACGCGTGCCGTCCAATCGCGGCTCGCGCTCGCAGGGATCGGCACCGAGGTGCTGAAGACCTCCGTGGACGAGGACGTGACCTACCGTGAGCGCGTCGACCGGGCTTCCACTGCCGGTGCGTTCATGGGAGTGTCCGTCCACACGACCCCCGGCGCTGACCAGTCGGCGATCTTCCCGCAACGCCAGGACGCGTACCGCGCGGGGACGGACGCTGGTGGAGAGCACCGCACCGTCAGTTTCGACAACCCGGGCGTGGCGGCGGAATCACAGCGGTTGTCCGGTGTCGTGGCCGGCGCGCGGTCGGTGCTCGAAGGCGGGGAGGTGCCGGTGCGTGACAACTCCTTCGCCGGTCGTGACCCGCTGTGGGAGGGGAATATCCCGGTGATCTCGCTGATCGCGGATATGCCGTGGATCTACAACGAGTTCGGCAGTGCCACCAGGGGAGGGGCGGAGGGGCTCACCGCTGTGGAGAAGGCCCGCTACATCGACGGCCTGACGGCAGGGCTGATTGCGGCGGCGGCGATGTCCCCGGCATGTACCGGGGTCGGCCTCAATGGTGCCTCATAGGAGGGATCAGGACGGACCGACGGTCCCGGACCCAATGGTCCCCGGTGGCGGCGAATTCATCGCGGGTGGAGAACCGGTAACGGTAGGACACCACCCGTACCGCCGCCGGACGGGCACCGTGGAAAGGATCGTGTGCGAGCAGCTTCAGTGTCTGAGCATCCGCCTCCAGCAGGCGGTGCAGCAGTACCACGAACCACCGGTCGACCCCGCCCAACGGCAGGAACCACATCATCCAGTCCAGCCGCAGATGGTACGGGGCGATCTGTGGCGGGCGCCGGCGGACGTCACCCGGTTTTCCACGGAACCCGTACTCCTGCCAGGACGTTCCGTCGTCGCTGCCCTCGATGACGTACTCGGTGCGTGTGCTCGTCACCGTGCCGAACGCACCGTAGGCGTTGGCCAGCTGCCACCGGTTGAAGGAACCGTTCATCACCTGGTGTTCCGAGAACAGGTTGCGTGCCGCCGGCCAGCTGAGAACCACATAGAGCACGAACACCGCTGAGGTCACCACGATCCAGTAGGTGGGGATGCCGGTGTCCGACCCTCCTGAGCCGGGGACGCCGACCGCGGAGAAGGCCAGCACCACCGTGGCCCAGTTCAGCCAGGCGAAGTTCCCGGTGACCACCAGCCACAGTTGTGTCACAATCATCACCGCGGCGGCGCCTGCCCCGACCAGGAGGGGCCAGGGGGAATCGACCACCAGCCCGAGCAACGGGATGAACAGCAGCCAGGTCACGCCCAGCTGTGTCACGTGGTTGCCGATGACCTCGCCCCGGTGGAACCAGGACGGCATCAGGTGTGCGGTCCTGCTGAAGGGGCCGGGCATCGGCTGGGTCTCGTGGTGGTACATGAGTGCCGTGAGGTCGCGCCACTCCCGGCCTCCCCGTATCTTGATCATTCCGGCCCCGAACTCCAGGCGGAAGACCAGCCACATCATCAGCACGATCGTCACTGTCGTCGGGGGCTGCGAATTCGATCCGAGGAATGCTGCGAGGAAGCCTGCCTCGCACAGCAGCATCTCCCAACCGAACCCGTAGAAGGTGCGGCCGATGCTGGTCACCGACATGTAGCCGAACCACAGTGCCAGGAAACACAGCATCGGGACCCACGGAGGACCGAGCTGGGGGACTCCTGCGACCAGGAGGAGGGCCACAGCCATACCGGCCCAGCACAACAGACTCAGCCGGCGGTCGGTGTAGCGCACGTGGCGGAACAGTGTCGGACGCAGCACGGGGCCACCGCGCTCGCGTTCCACCGTGGCTGCCCTGTCGAGGAGATCGGGAGCGGGCAGCAGCCCGCGTTCACCCGCCAGCGGTCGGAACTGATTGAGCGTGGACAGGAACCCGAGCAGGAAGAGCACCGCGATGCCCCGCTGAAGCACCTGGCGGACGAGCTCGAAATCCACGGCCGCGACACCGTTCATGATCCCCACCGTAGACGGGAGTGCGTGGCGACGACAGACCCCGGCGACAGAGGTATAGACCAAGTGGTCTAGTGTGGTGTGGAGATGACGTTCCACCACCACGAGGAGACCACCATGACCAGTCACACCACCACCGTCCGACGCGTTCTGCGGACCGCAGGCGTCGCCACCGTCGCCACCGGCCTGGCAGTCGGCCTCGCTGCGTGCGCCGACGACGGGGCCCAGCAGGAGGAAGGCACCATTCGCGTCGGCACATCCCCCGGGCCGTACAGCGAGCTGTTCCGCGAGGGGGTCGTCCCGATCCTCGAGGAGGACGGCTACGAGGTGACGTTCGACGACTTCACTGAACTGCAGCAGGCGGACATCGCGCTGCAGGAGGGCAGCGTGGATCTCAACGTCGACCAGCACACCGCCTACATGGAGGCCTTCAACCGGGATGCCGGGGCGGACCTGACGTCCATCACGCCGATCCCGACCGTTCCCGCCGGACTGTACTCGTCGAACCACGACAGTCTCGACGACATCGCCGACGGGCAGACCGTCTCGATCCCGGAGGACCCGTCGAATGCCTCGCGTGCGTACCGCATCCTCGGTCAGGCAGGCTGGCTGACATTCAACGACGACGCCGACGAGACCGAACTCAGTGCCGAGGACATTGCGGACAACCCGCATAACCTGGACATCAGCACCCTCGACTCGGCGTTCATCTCCCGCGGGCTCGACGACGTGGACTGGGCCGTGATCCCAGGCTCCATGGCCTACGCGTCCGATGTCGACCCGGAACTGCAGCTGTTGCAGGAGGAACTGCTGCCGGAGCTTGAACTTGTCGCGGTGGTCCGTAGCGAGGACGCCGACTCCGAGTGGGCCGACGCCGTCGCTGAGGCATACCGGTCCGACGAGTTCGCCGACTACCTGGCGGGCCGCGGCGAAGACGACTACTGGTTCGTCCCGGAGGCGTTGAAGTGACCGGCGGACTGTACACCGAGTCCCTGGAGCTGCTGCGGACGCTGGTGCGCAATGCGTGCGTCAACGACCTCACCCCGGACTCCGGTCAGGAGGTGCGCAACGCCGACACACTCGAGGAGTTCTTTACCGCAGACCCCGCCGTCCGTGACGCGGTGACGATCACGCGTCTGGAGCCGCGCCCGGGTCGTACCAGCATCGTCGTGTCCGTCGAGGGCAGCGACCCGGGGGCCGAACCACTCACCTTCCTCGGGCACACCGACGTGGTCCCCGTCGACCACGCCAGGTGGACCGTCGACCCTTTCGGGGCGGAGGTCATCGACGACAGGATCTACGGTCGGGCACCGTCGACATGCTGGGGCTCACCGCGCCCATGGCGGTGGTCACCCGCCGTGTCGCCCGCGCCGCGGCATCGGGGACGCCGCCCCGCGGGACGTTGACCTTCGTCGGTGTCGCCGATGAAGAGGCCCGCGGCGGTCTCGGAGCGAAATGGCTCTCCGAGGAACACCCTGACCTGTTCAGCTGGCGCAACTGCATCTCCGAGACCGGGGGCTCGCATCTGCCCGTCTCAGACGGGTCGGATGCCGTTGTCGTGGTCGTCGGTGAGAAAGGTGCCGCCCAGCGGCGGCTGCATGTCAGCGGCGACGCCGGGCACGGGTCCCAGCCCTTCGGCAGGGACTTCACCGTGGCCCGGATCGCGGAGGTGGCCCGACGCATTGCGGCCCACCGTCCGGCGGTCTCGGGAGACCCGCTCTGGCAGGGATTCGTCGAGGCGTTCCGTTTCGACCAGTCCGTCAACGACGCCCTGCTCACCGGTGCGGACGACAGCGCTTACCTGGAGTTCGGCGAACTCGCGCGCTATGCCGACGCGGTGTCGCACCTGACGATCGCGCCGACGGTGCTGCGCGCCGGGCAGGCGATCAACGTCCTGCCGTCCAGCGCCTACCTGGAGCTCGACATCCGCCCGCTGCCGGGTCAGACCGACGACGACGTCGACGCCGAGCTACGTGACGCTCTCGGTGACCTCGCCGGGGAGGTGGAGATTGAACGGTTGATCTCGGAACCCGCGGAGGTCTCCACGACCGACTCCAGGCTCTACCGGGTGGTCGAGGATACCGTCGGGGAGTTCTTCCCTGATGCCCAGGTCGTCCCTGTTCTCGCGGCGGGAGGTTCTGACCTGCGTTTCGGTCGTCGGTTGGGAGGGGTGGGCTACGGTTTCGCCCTGAATGCCCGCGACCGGACGCTCGCCGAGGTCAATGCCCAGCTGCATACCCATGACGAGCATCTCTATCTCGAGGATCTGGATTTGACGGTCAGGGCCTACGCCAGCCTGGTAGACAGATTCCTGTGAGGAGAATTCAGGGAATCAGGACATTGTCTTTCGTGACGGCAGGGGTTTTCCTCATCGCCGGTTGTTCCTCCGGGGATGAGGATGCACCGGCACCGACTTTCGCGGACCAGGCCGAGAGTGTCGAGGACGTCGATCCGGCTGCCTTTGAGCGGAGCGGGACGACATCGTTCGACTACCGTACCGGCGCCGAGGGGACAGGTACCTGCATCATCGACACAGAAGCTGCGGTGACCTGTACCGGAGACGTGCCGGACGATGCGCCGGACATTGAGGTGCCCCCGTTCGAGCAGCAACGTCCCGGTGCGGCGAGGATCACCGCCGACGGGATCACCTACACGATGGTCGAAGGAGCGCCACCCGCTCCTGCCGCCCTGGAGCCTGGCCAGCGGCTCACCGTGGGGGACGCCTCCTGCGAGATGAACGAGGACGCTGAACTGGGCTGCTCCGTCGGCGAGACAAACATGGACATCAGCGGGGACGACAGCACCATGACTCTCACCGGGGACGTCCTGGATCACGAGTACCATGTGAGTGCCTCTGAGACCTCTGTGACTGAGACTCCGGAGCGCCCTGCAGGTGTCGACGGCGACTACTCGGAGACAGATGAACTGGTCTCGGCCGGCACCACCTGCGGGGCGGCATCGGGGAACACCCTGGTGGAAGTCCGGGAAGGATCCGTGTCCTGCCTGGACGCCCAGGCGGTCGTCGACGAGTACCGTGAGCGACGTGATTCCGAGGGCGGTGGCACCACCATGGCGATGCGCGTAGGGGAATGGGACTGCTCGATCCCCACGGCGGGGCGCGCCGCCGAACTCGACGCGGGTGAGGTCTGCTACGGCCCGGACGACGTCGTCATCGCGACTCCCCCAGGATCCGTACAGCCTTAGGCCCGACGCCGTGTAGCCGGTCGGCCAGGTACTCAGGTGCGGCAGCGAACCATGCCTGCCGTACCAGCGCATTGGACTGCATGCCGTTGACCTCGTCCAAAGCGACGTCATCCTGCTCCGGGACACGGAGAATCTTCTCCGGAGTCACCGTGGCGAAAGGCACGCCGCGGACCGCGAAGACCCCATCCGGGCGTACCGACGGGAAATGTGCACCATTCCGGGTACGCGACAGGGTCCGTGGGCGTACCTGGAGAGGTGCCTATTTTCGTCTTCTGAGTCCCCGGTACCGGTTGACCGCAGCGGCGATCTCATGGCGGCGTACACCGGCCAGACGTCCGGGATGCCGGCCCGCCCCGTGGGTGGAGAGCGCGTCCAGACCGTCATGACCGATACGGTCGACGACAGCATCGACAAGCACAGACAGCGGGATGGAACCGTCCAGGTCCAGCGCCCCCAGGGCGGCGGCGACGGTGTTCGTCTGGGACGGGTCGACCAGCTGCGACCAGGCGGACAGGTCGATGTACTCCTCGCCCACGCGGATACTGTGCAGACCCTTCGCCTGTGGGGGACGCGGCCCCTTGCCGCCGCGTCCCGGCGACGAGAATGACGTGCGCCCCGGAGCCCGCCGCGCCGGCAACTCCATCGTGCCGCCGGCAGCAGGTTCAGCAAGTTCCCGGGCCCGCTGTGTGACATCGACGGGCCGGTAGTTGTCGAGCATGATCACCGTGTCCGCGACGTCGATGAACATGCCTGACCCACCGGCCACCAGCACAGTCGACACCCCGTGGTCCTCCCACAGTGAGCGGACACGGTCCACCAGGGGGGTGATCGGTTCCTTCGCCGACGGGACGAGAGCGCGCATCCGGTCGTCGCGGATCATGAAGTTCGTCGCCGAGGTGTCCTCGTCGATCAGCAGCGACGTCGCCCCGGAATCCAGTGCCTCGACCAGTCCGGCGGCCTGGGAGGTGGAGCCCGAGGCGTTCGTCGTGGAGAAGCACCGGGTGTCCGGGCCGTTTCCCGCGCCGGGCAGATCATGCAGGAAAGGGAGATGTCCACCTCGGTGACGGCACGTCCGTCCTCTGCCCGCAGCGAGACGGCATCGGCGTCGGTGACGGCATAGTCCCGGCCGTCGCCTGGAACGTGGTTGTAGACGCCTAGTTCGAGTGTGTTGAGCAGGGTGGATTTTCCGTGGTAGCCACCACCGACGATGAGGGTGACGCCCTTCGGCACGCCGAGACCGGTGACGGTTCGTCCCGACGGCAGTGTCACGCTCTGCCGCAGGGATTCCGGGGAGGAGAAGGGCACGGCCCGGGTGAGGGGGAGTTGGGAGTTGCCGGCCGCCCGGGGCAGGACGGAACCGTCGGCCACGAATCCGACGAGGCCCAGATGATCCAGTTCCCCGCGCAGGAACTCCTGGTCCAGGTAGGTTTCGTGTGCGCGCTCCATGGCGTCGAGCGCGTCTGCGTCCAGGTCGAGCAGGGCGTCCTGCACCACGGTGGGCAGGACCTCGCAGAGCAGCGTCGCGGCAGCCCGCCCCCGGATCCGTCGCCCCTGGGCGGGCAGGGCGACCTCGAGCCGGACGGTCACCCGGTTGTCCGGTACGGAGATGACGACGCTGCTGCGGTCCAGGACCTGCTGCCCCGGGGTGTCCACCGCGAGGAACCCGGAACCTTTACCGCCGGACGGATTGTGCTCCCGCAGCGAGGAAGCGATGCGGCGGGTCAGGTGGTCGCGCACCGGGATGTCCGGGATGTCCGGGATGTCCGGGATGTCAGCGGTATCGACATCGGGCAGCCTCGTGGCTATGCCTGTCTCAGAGAACGGAACGCTGACCTGTACCAGTGACGGCGGTGCGAACGGGTCCGACTGCACCTTGTCCACCGACAGCGTCACCGGCGTGCCGTTGGACGTGGTGATCCGGTGCGTGCCGCGCAGCCGCTTGTAGCCGCCGTACCCGGAGCCGTCGAGGCTGGTGAGGGTATCCCTGAGTTCGTTCTTCCTGTCGGGCTGGTTGTCGCGGGCCATGGTTCCGCAGCCTAGCAACCCCACAGGTTGGCACGACCGACCTGTGGGGTTGCTACGTCGATGCTGATGCTGATGCTGATGCCGACGTCGATGGCAGGGAGCGTCACTTCAACCCGAACCCCGCCTTCTCCAGGAACTGGCGGATCAGGTGGCGTTTCGTCTTCGTCGCTGCCTTCTGCGACACCCGGTGCAGGGTCTGGTCGGACCACCTCGGATGCTGCCCGTAGCGGGCGAAGTAGTCGGCGAGCGCCTCATCGTAGTCGGCGAGCAGCCGGGTCCGTTCCTGCGCACCGGCCTCGTCGGACCGCGCGTTGTACCGGTCGTGGTGGACGACCAGCTCCATCGGCAGGCGCGGTTTCACCCCGGCATTCTCCTCCGGATCGCCGTAGCCCACCGCCAGGCCAAGGAACGGCACGACGTCCTGCGGAATACCGAGGATCTCCTGGACCGCGCCGATGTCATTGCGCATCGAGCCAAGGTACACCGTGCCCAGTCCCAGGGACTCGGCGGCGACCGCGGCGGTCTGCGAGGCGATCCCGATGTCCAGCACGGAGGTCACGGGCTCGTCCAGGTAGTCCAGCGACCCGAGGTCGTGGGGTGGCAGGGAGGACACGCCGTGGATCTCCGTGGCGTCACCGGGCGTCCCGGTCTCGGCGGCCTGCTCCGCCTGCGTGGCGTGGAAACGGATCTGGGAGAAGTCCACCAGCCACAGCAGGAGAACCGGCGCAGTGGCGACGTGCGACGACATCCGCTTGCCGATGCCCGCCAGCTGCTCCTTCACCGCGTGGTCCCGGACGACGACCACTGACACGGTCTGCTTGTTCGACGAGGACGGCGCGGACTGCGCGGCGGCCAGGATCGTCGACAGCACGGTGTCGTCAACCTCCCGGTCCTGCCACAGACGCACCGAGCGGTGTGCGGTGATCGTCTCCAGGGTGTCATTCCACTCGGTCGGGGACCAGGGCTGCGGCTGACCGTAGCGCTCGGTGAGGCGGTGGTCCGGGGTGGGGTGCTCGGTCATTCAACTCCTCCGGCGTCGGCGGGGTCCGTGAACATGGTGCGCAGGCGTTCCAGCGCGTCCTCCCATTCAGGGCGTGCGGCATCGGCGATGGCCGTGGATTCGGCGCCGTGAATCGTGGTGGTGAAGGTCAGTGAGGTCTCCTCCCCTTCGGAGTCGAGGTCGAAGCGGAGGGTCTCGCTGTTCCAGCTGTACTCCAGTACCGACGGAGGACGGAACACGGTCACCTGACCCTGTCCGATCGTCCCGTCCGAGATGAAGGTGAGCTGTCGGCCGGCACCGAACACGAGCAGTGAACGGTCGTAGTCGAGGACGTCACCGAACCAACGACGCAGCTGTGACGGGCGTGTCAGCGCGCGGAACGCCCGGGTCGGCGTCGTCGGCAGCTGCACGGTCAGTGTGATCGTCGCAGGATCCATGCGTGTCCTCGTGTTCGCTGTCGTCGCTGTCGTCACATCGGGTTCAACGGCACCTGGCGGGACGCCGCCATGCCGCTGTCGATCTGCCAGGTGAGCTCGGGCTCGTCGCCAGCGTGTCCGCCGACGAGTTCAGCCAGCTTCGCGCGGACGGAGGTCTCGAGGTCCTCGAAGTCATCTCCCCAGACGACGGCACCGTCCACGCCCACCACGGCGGCGCACCAGGTCGTGCCCGCCGCTTCGACGTCGGTGGTGTCGTCTGAGACGTCGCGGGCGTCGAGGTTGTCACGGTCCTGTTTCACGACGTTGACGGTGTAGCTGGTGTTGCTGGTGTTGCTGGACTGCCGGTTGCTCATGCCCCCACTTCTACACTCTCATCCCAGTCTGTTGTCGGACACCCACCGTGACAGGGAGTGTCGGTTGGTCTGCTGGGTCTTCCGCAGGACGTTGGAGACGTGGGTCTCCACGGTCTTCACCGAGATGAAGAGCCTCTCGGCCATCTCCCGGTAGGTGTAGCCGCGGGCGAGGAGACGCAGGACCTCCTTCTCCCGTGGCGTCAGCGTCGACAGGACGCTCTGGTCGGCGTCGTCGGGGAGCGGGGACGGCTCCACGCTGTCGGATGCTTCGGGCACGTCGCCGGCCCGGGGTTCCTCCGCGGGGTCGGCGGTGAACGCGTCGAGGACGTAGCCGGCCAGGCGTGGGGAGAACACCGCGTCACCGGAATGCACCCGCAGGATACTGTCGACGAGTTCCTGGCCACTGATGTTCTTGGTGACATAGCCCCTAGCCCCGCCCCTGATCAGGGAAATGACGTCTGTGGGGTCGTCCGAGACGCTCAGACCGAGGAACCGGGGGCCGTCGTCGGTGCCGTCGGTGCTGTCCTGCAGGCGCCGCAGCACCTGTAGGCCCCCACCGTCGGGCATGTGGACGTCGAGCAGCACGACCTGCGGCGCCGTCTCCCGGATACCCTCGACCGCCTCGCCGACGGAACCGGCTTCTCCGACGATCCGGATCTCCGGCTGTCCCGTCAGCTCGGCCCGCACCCCGGTGCGGAACATCGAGTGGTCGTCGACGAGGAACACCGCCACTGCATCCGCGTTCCCACCAGCTTCAGCCTCCGTCACCGTGTCTGTCCTTTCAACGTCAGGATGACCTCGGTGCCGAACTGCCCCGAGTCGATCTCCACGCTACCGCCGACGCGGTCCATCCGGTCCAGGATCGACGAGCGCACCCCCTGCCGGTCGTCGGGAATGTCCTCGACGGCGAAACCGGGACCCCGGTCGCGGACGAACAGCTCCACCGCGCCGTCGTCGGAGACCTCGAGGTAGACGTTGACCTCCTGGCAGCCCGAGTGCTTCGCGGCGTTGACCATCGCCTCACGTCCGGCGAGCAGCAGTGCGACGGAGGCGTCGTCGGTGTCGCGGTCCTCGCCGACGATGACCGGGCGGATCTGCACGCCGAAGGTGTCCTCGACCTCGCCACAGGCGACACGCAACGCGCCGAACAGGGTCTCGGTACGCACGGACTCGCCCGGGGCGAAGAGCCACTGGCGCAGCTGGCGCTCCTGGCTGCGGGCCATCTGCGCGATCTCGGGTTCCGCGGACTTCTTCTGGATCAGTGTGAGCGTCTGCAGGACGGAGTCGTGGATGCGGGCGGCGATACGTGCTCTTTCTTCCTCGGCGGCGCGTTCACGGGCGCTGGTGTTCGCCATGGACCACAGGCGTAGCCACAGGGGGATCAGGACCACGACAAGCCCGAGGATCAGGGCGACTGCCGCGATGAGGGCGGGGATGATCACCCCGCCGGAGCCGTCGGAGGCGGCCTCGTCGATCCGGATGCCGAAGACGGTGTAGCCGATACCGATGGCCAGCAGCACCAGGCCACCGACCAGGCTCGCCCACTGCAGACCACCCGGCACCCGGCTCGGCGGCCCCTGGTGCCCGGGGCCCCCGGCGAGGGCATTCGGCCCGAAGGTCCTCCACACCAGCAGCACTCCGCCGGCCAACAGCAGCGCACTCACGGCGACCTGGGGCTTGGTCGCTGCGCCGGCCAGGAACAGGACGACGGCCAGTACCGCCAGGAGCCGGTCCACTCCGGCGACGGGGCGGTTGACGAGACCCGGGTCGAGCCCGCGGTGACGGGCGGAGGAGGTGGCAGCGGCCGTGGATGCTTCACTGGCCGACCCGACGCGTGTGGTGAACACCCACAGCGCGCCGTACGCGATCACACCGACGCCCGCGACCGCGTTCGCCACGGCGAAAACCAGGCGGACGACGGTGAGCCGTACACCCAGGTGGGCGGCCAGGCCGGTACACACCCCGGCGATGAGCTTGCCGTCGGCGACACGGAACAGGTCCGGGGCCGGTGCGCCGGGGCGTCCTTTCGGGACGGGGAGGTGGGACATGTGTCCAAGACTGCCAGGACCGGACGCCTCAGGGTATCGGGGACCACCCTGAGATCCGGAGTGGACGACAGGATCAGGGTGGATATCCGGGGCATCCCCGATGTGGTTGGCTGGAGGTCCGCGAAGAATGGGGACCATGAGTTACGGCACACAGTCAACGACCCCGGGCACGGGCACTCCCCGGGGCACCTTCGAGTCCACCGTCCGCCGGATGTGGGAGACCCGCCCCGTCCGCTTCCCGCGCAGTCAGTCGACCAGATCCTGGTTCTTCGGGGTCTGTGAAGGCATCGCCGTGCGCTATCAGGTTTCGCCGCTGCTGGTGCGGCTGGTGTTCGTCCTGACGGCCTTCCTCGGCGGCGTCGGCGTGTGGGTCTACGGGATCGCCCTGCTGGTGTTGCGCCGCTACACCGTCCCGAAAACCCCGCTGGACGTGCTGGTCCGCGGAGAGCGGGACCCCCGCTACGGCGAGGACCGCTCCCTGGCAGTCGGGACGCTGATCGTCGGAGCGGTGTTCCTGGTGTTCGGGGGCATCTTCAGTGGCGGGATCACCCTCACCGGCCTCGTGGTGTCCGCCGCACTGACCGGGGTGGCCTGGTGGTTGCTGTATGAACGCCAGCCGGTGGCTCCCGCCGGTCTGCTCGACCGGGACGACCACCGGTCGCCGTCACCCACTGTGCCCGGTACGCCCACCGCGCCGGACGAGTCCTCCGCAGGTGCCACGACGACCCCGGACGGGCAGTCGCCGACGATCGACCTGGGCGGTGTCGCCGCCGCGCCGGGTTTCGAACCTCCGCGCACCCAGCCCCCGTCATGGGATCCGTTGGGGACGGCGCCGTTCGCCTGGGACCTGCCGGACCCCGGTGAGCCCGACCCCACCGAAGCCGGGCAGGCGTCCGGAGGACCGAAGAAGAAGCGCCGTGGGCTCAAGGCACTGATCGTCGCCGCGGTACTTGCGATCGTCCTCGCCCTCGTCGCCGGTGTCATCGCGCTGGGAGCGGTGTTGTTCCCCCGGTGGGGCGGCATCACCTCGGTGGACGGCGGCTCCACCTCCGGCACCTTCACCGGTGGGACGGAGAATGTCCGGACGCTGGACGACTACCGCGACTACAGCTACACGATGAGTTCCCCGACCCTGGACTTCAGCGGGGTCAGTGTGGACCAGGACAGTGAGATCGACCTGACCACCACCATGGGGTCGGTGGGGATGATCTTCCCGGAGACCACGGACGGACCGTCCTACCGGGTCCGGTTGAACTGCGAATCGCTGACGATGAGTGACGTCGACTGCGACACCTTCGACAACACACTCGTGAAAGGCCGGGGGGACACCGAACACACGGTGACGGTGAACGTGAACGCCACGATGTCCGAGGTCCGGTTCGACCAGGTCAGCTGAGGGTGATCCCTGACGGATCAGGACCGTCGGGGGTCAGGAAGTCCACCGGGTGGGTGACGGAGGCGGAGAGCATCCCGCTCGCCGCGTCGATGAGGAAGTAGCCGACGGCGGGCCAGGAACCCCGTGCCTTCCCTTGCTCGCAGTGGCCCTCGTACACCGCGGCGGTGCCGAGTACCATTCCGTCGACCATCCGGGCGCGGTTGTACAGCACGGGTCGGGGGACGCCCGTGAGTTCGGGGATGTCAGGGGTGAGGAGTTTGTCCAGCCGGAGTGACTGGTCGTCCTCGTCCCCGATCGTTGCCGGCAGTGCCGGCGTCGCCGACAGTTGACGGAGAAAACGGGCACGCCAGCTGGGGACGGGGAGGGAGGCGAAGGACTCGATCCAGGGGAGGACGTGCGCGGTCACGACGTCGGTCAGGGCGGGAGGTTCAGAAAGACCGTCCAGCAGTTGTTGCCGGCGGTGGAGGATCGCCGGACGTCCACGGTGCAGCAGAGCGCTCAGCAGGCCGTCACGCCCACCGAAGTGGTAGCCGACGGCGGAATGGTTCGCGGTGCCGGCGTGCTCGGCGATTGCCCGGTTCGACACCGCATCAAGACCGTGGCGTGCGAAGAGTTCCTCCGCGGCGTCCATCAAGGTGGCGCGTGCCCTGTCCCCGTGCTGTCCCATGCCGGTCAACCTTAGTGGGTTCCCGACGGTTTGGAAATTAAGTCACGTGACGTAGACTCTGCGGGTCAGTCCAAGGAACTTTCGCCAGGAGGAGTAGTCCGTGACCACAGAGCACCGGGAACCACCGGAGACGGATGAGCAGCACGAGGACGGCGGCCAGGACGAGAAGGCACTGAAGCGGGAACGTGCCGAGAAGATCGGTCGCTATGTGGCGATGTTCCTCATGCCGTTGATGATGGTCGGCATGATGACGTGGGGATACCTCTACGCGATGCACTCGCCGACACCTCACAACATGCCTGTCGTGGTGGCAGGTCAGAACGCGGGGGAGTTCGTCGAGGCACTGCAGTCCGCCGACGGCGACACGGTCGAAGCCACCACCATCGACGGAGACCACGCTGCCGACCAGGCACGGGACCGGGTGGAGAGTCGCGAGACCCCGGCTGCGGTGGTCATCGAGGACGGGACGGCGACCGTGTACACCGCCAGTTCCGCAGGCGCGACCCAGTCCTCCACCGTCCAGCAGCTGGTGACACCGGTCGCTGCCGGGAGCGGACTGGATGTCGCCACCGAGGACCTGGTGCCCCTGCCCGACAATGACAGTGCCGGCCTGGGGGCGATGTTCCTCACCACGGCGCTGGTGATGGCCGGCTACCTGCCACTGAGCATCACCCTGTCCAATGCTCCGCAGCTGCTTCTGCTGAAGCGACGGGCCGTCCCGATCCTTGCCGGATGGTCGGCCCTGATCGCGGCGCTGGTCTGGGTGATCACCGGTCCGGTTCTCGGCGTGGTGACCGCGTCCGACGCCTGGGCGGTGATGGGGATCGCCTGGCTCGGAGTGTTCGCCATCAGCATGGTGCAGATGTTCCTGACCAGGATATTCGGGCCGATGGCTGTGCTGGCGGCGATGCTGCTGTTGATGGTGCTCGGTGTTCCGTCGTCGAATATGAGCGTGTCGTTGTACATGGTGCCGACCTTCTACCAGGCACTGCACAGCTTCCTGCCCACACCGGCGATCGGTGAAGCACTACGCTCCGTGTTGTACTTCAACGGTGACGGGGTATGGCCGCACCTGTGGGTGTTGATTATCGGTGGAGCCGCGGGGTACCTGCTGACCGCGCTGCTCGACTGGACGAAGCAACGCAAGGGGAAGCGTCCGCGTACCGCGGTGCTCAACATGCCGTCGCTGCATGGTGGCCCCCGCCCGAAGAGCAGGTTCTGGCAGTACGCCACCCTGCTGTTCTTCCCGCTGGCGATGGTCGTGATGATGATCTCCGCGATGCTCGGCACGATGCAGTCGCCTGAGCCGAGGGACATGCCTGTGGCGGTCGTGGGGCAGACCGAACAGCAGGCCGAGGAACTGGCCGACGGGCTGGATGAGCGGATGCCGGGCATGTTCGACTTCCATGTGGTCGATTCCGACTACGAAGCCCGGAGCCAGGTCGAGGGACGTGACGTCGCCGGCGCGTTCATCCTGCCGTCGTCCGGCGCGCCCGAGGCGACGGTTGTCACCAATCAGGCAGCGGGAATGAGTTCCGCACAGACGATCTCGACGGCTTTCAGCCAGATCGCCGAGGCCCAGGGGATGCAATACACGGTCGATGACGTGGCTCCACTGCCCGAGAGTGATTCCATGGGCACTGTCAGCCTGTATGTTGCAATCGGCTGGATCATGGCCGGGTTCATGGTGATCGTGGTCGGTGCCAATGCCGCCCCGTCCAGCAGACCGCTGCGTAAACTCCTGCCGATCGTCGCCGGCTACGCGGTGTTCATGTCCCTGGTGGTGTGGGTGATCGCCGGCCCTGTCGTCGGTGCGGTCTCGGGGCACTTCTGGCAGCTCTTCGCCACCGGTGTCATCGCCATCTTCTGTTGCGCCATGTTCGCCACCGTGCTCGAGAGACTCTTCGGGTTGCTGGGGATCCTCCCGATCGTCGGGATCCTGATGTTCCTCGGTATTCCTGCGTCCGGGGGAGCGCTGTCCATCTACATGGAGCCTGCCCTGTTCGTCCATCTGCACGAGTACCTGCCGATGGCGGCGGCGGTGGAGTCGGTGCGCTCGATCCTCTACTTCGGCGGTGACATCGTCGGGGCGTGCATCCTGACCTTCGCGGTCTGGGGAGTGGTCTCTCTCATTGCCGTGGCGGTGATCGACAAGGTCAAGCCGTTGCGGACCGAGACGGAGAAGATCACCGTCCCGATCTACGGGGACGGTGTCGATGAATCCGGGGACGCCGACGCCGGAGAAAGGCAGACGGTCGCCTCCTGAGCCGCGTCTAACCGACGTGGAACGGGATCGGCCCGACGAGGACGCCGACGGCCAGCATGACCAGGGAGACGATGACCGCCCGCCACAGCACCTTGCGGTGGTGGGCACCGAGGTCGACATTGGCCAGGGAGACCAGGAGCAGGATCGCGGGGACCAGGGGGGACTGCATGTGGACCGGCTGTCCGGTGATCGACGCCTGGGCCATCTGCACCGGTTCGATCCCGAAGTGTGCGGCACTTTCAGAGAGGACGGGGAGGATACCGAAGTAGAAGGCGTCATTCGACATGAAGAAGGTCATCGGCATCGACAGCAGGCCGGTGATAGGTGCCAGGTACCCGCCGAGGGAATCGGGGATGATCGAGGTGATCCACTCCGCCATGGCGGTGACCATGCCGGTGCCGTCGAGCACGCCCACCAGGACACCGGCGGCGAGGACCATGCCGACGACGGCGACGATGGAACTGGAGTGCGAGACAATCTCGTTGGCCTGGTCCTTCAGCCGGGGGAAGTTCACCGTCAGGGCGATCGCGGCACCGACCATGAAGACGTAGGCCAGCGGGAACAGGTCGGCCACCAGCAGGACCATCACGACGATGGTGAGCACGAGGTTGAACCACAGCAGTTTCGGTCGCAGTGTGGCACGGTTCGGGTCGAGCATGGTGTCGGCCATCGACGTGTGCATGGACCCGCCGGCGGTCTCCGTGCCGGAACGGTCCGTCATCCCGGTCAGGTGGGACGTTTCGAGGCGTCCGAGACGCTTGCGTTCCGCCTGTCCCATGAGCCACGCGAAGACGAAGCAGATGACGAGACCTGCGGCCAGGGACGGCAGCATCGGGACGAAGACCTCGGACGGCTCGACCCCGAGGGCGGCCGCGGCGCGCACGGTGGGGCCGCCCCACGGGACGATGTTCATGGTGCCGTTGACGAGACCGGCGACACAGGTCAGGATGACCGGGCTCATCCCGAGGCGGAGATAGAGGGGGAGCATCGCTGAGGTGGTGATGATGTAGGTCGTGGACCCGTCACCGTCGAGCGAGACGACACCGGCGAGGACGGCGGTGCCGAAGACGATCTTGGCGGGGTCGTTGCCCAGGATCCGGGTGATCCACGTGATCAACGGGTCGAACAGTCCGACGTTGATCATGATGCCGAAGTACATGATGGCGAACATGAGCAGGGCCGCTGTCGGCGCCATGTCCTTGACGGCGTCCATCACCATGTCACCGATGCCGAAACCGGCGCCGCCGATCAGGCCGAAGATGGTGGGCACGAGGATCAGGGCCAGCATCGGGGTCATGCGGCTGGTCATGATCAGCGCCATGAACGTGAGGATCATGAGGAACCCGAGGGCGACGAGGATCCCGTCGGACGGTGTGTGGCTCAGGTCGTAGTCTGCCGCCAGCAGCAGACTGTCTGCGGTGGTCATCGCATCTCCTTCAGGTGTGTCTGACCGGACAGAGTGAGCCTAAAGTGACCGGGGACACAGAGCGATGGTTGTGTGCGTTAGATCATCTTGTGTGCAATCAATGACTTGTGCGCATTGTGCTCACTGCGGTTGAAAGTCGTGCCGTAGACTTCCTGACGTGCGTTTTTCAACGAAAGTTCTTCTCCTGCAGCTTTTGACGGTGTTTGCCGTCGTGGCCGTGTGCTCCGGCATCTTCTCCTGGCTGTCGGTCGAGCGGCTGAAGCGGGAGCGATGAACTCCGCGGTGTACATCGCGAGGTCCGTGGCGGAGGACCCCTCTGTCCGCGCGGAGGTGCCCACGGGTGATCCCGAGAGACGGCTGGCCGATCTTGCTGCGGGTGTCGAGACCCGTACAGGTGCTCTCTTTGTGGTCATCACCGATGCCGACGGGATCCGGTTGGCTCACCCGGACCCGCAACGGATCGGGCAGCAGGTCAGTACGGACCACGAGGCCGCCTTGCGCGGTGAGGAGGTGACTGCCTGGGAAACCGGTACCCTCGGGCATTCCGCCCGTGCAAAAGTGCCGGTGTACGCCCCCGACGACTCGGCGCGGGACGTCTCCGACAGCGCGCCGGTGGGGGAGGTGAGCGTGGGTTTCCGGCGGGCGAGCGTCTTCGACGACCTGCCCCTGGTCCTGGTCGGCGTCGGTGCGGCCGGAGTGATTGCACTCCTTATCGGTGTCGTCGCCAGTGTGTTGATGCAACGGCGCTGGGAACGACTCACGCTCGGTCTTCAGCCGGAGGACCTGGTGGAGCTCGTCCGCCACCAGTCGGCGGTCCTGGACGGGGTGGAGGACGGCGTACTGTCGGTGAACCCGGACGGAGGCATCGAGGTTTTCAACGAGGTGGCGTCGCGGCTGCTCGGTATTGACCCGGTCGGTGTCGACGGGGCCCGCAACACCTCGGTGAGGGACCTCGGTCTGCCGTCCCGGGTGACCGAGGAGCTTGAGCATCTCGGTCATTCCCCTCAGGCGTACGCGCACTCTGTGTCCTTCGACAACGTGGTCGTCGGTGGCCGGGTTCTCTATCTGGACGCCCGTCCGGTCACGAGGGCCGGACGTTACCTCGGGACGATCGTCGTCGTGCGGGACCGGACGGATCTCGCTGCGCTCACCCGTAGACTGGGCACGGTGCAGGCCATGGGGTCCACGCTCCGTGTTCAGCGGCACGAGTTCGCCAACCGGATACACGCGGCATCGGGGCTTCTCGACGCCGGGCGGGTGGATGATGCGCGATCCTTCCTCCAGGACATGGCGGACAGGGGGCCCGTGGATTTTCCGCTGCAGGGTGCCGAGCTGCTCCGCGAACCGTTCCTCCAGTCGTTCCTGGGCGGTAAAGCGATGGAGGCCAGTGAGCGAGGCGTCAGTCTGCGGGTGGGGGAGGAGACGCTTGTCATCGACGACATTGACGGTCCGGGAGCTGTGGAGGATGTTGCCACGGTGCTGGGTAACCTGGTGGACAACGCGGTCACTGCGGCTCTGGCCGCAGATGGCGACGACCCGTGGGTCGACGTCACGGCCATGCAGGATGGGAGTGCTCTCACCCTGGTCGTGTCGGACTCCGGAGACGGGCTGTCCGGTGGCGGGGAGGCAGTAGCCGGACCGGACGTCGACGCCGTCCACGGTCACGGTATCGGTCTCGCCCTGACCCGGGAGTTGGTGGCACGCCGCGACGGCACCCTGTGGATCATTGACCCTGGCGGTGGGGTCCCGGGGCAGGGTGCGGTGTTCGGCGTGAGACTTCCCGGAGTATTCGCGACGGGACCGGACGACATGACAGACGAGACCCCCGAAGGTGCTGAAAGCGAGGAACATCAATGACGTCGAACTCCACACCGCCGGAACAGCGGAAGCCCCGACAAGGTGCACGTAGCATGCGTGACATGCGTGTTCTCGTCGTTGACGACGACTTCCGTGTCGCATCAATCCATGCGGACATCGTCTCCGGAGTACCGGGATTCCAGGTGCAGGCGACAGCGGGGACCTGTGCGGAGGCGCGGTCGGTGATGGCCGTGCAGTCGCCGGACCTTATCCTTGCGGACGTCTACCTGCCTGACGGAGACGGCATTGAACTGGTGCGTGGCAGTGGGGCGGATGCATTCGTCCTGTCTGCGGCGGTGGAGTCGGCCACGGTCCGTCGCGCACTGACTGCGGGTGTCCATGCGTACCTGGTCAAGCCGTTCACCCGTCAGTCGCTGGTCGACCGGTTGGAGCGGTTCGGCAGGTTCCGGAAGACGATGACAACGCCCCATCCGCTGAAACAGGAGGAGATTGACCGGGCACTGTCCGTGATGCACGGGACGTCACAGCCGGTGACGGCGGCGGGCAACACCACGGAGGACCTCGTTCTCGACGCGCTCGGGACGGAGGAGCGGTCCGCCGCCGAGGTGGCTGAGGTGGCCGGTGTGTCCAGGGCGACGGCCCAGCGGCGGCTGTCGGCGTTGGCGGGACGCGGCGTGGTGACCGTGCGGTTGCGTTACGGCAGTTCCGGACGTCCGGAACACCTGTATGCCCGCTCGAGCGGCGCGGGGTGGTGAGCTGCTGACCGGCGCCCAGGGGTCAGGAACCTGGTGCAGGGATGACCTTGGTCGAGGAGTCCGCGATGATGGCCTTACCGAACGGGAAGCACGTGACGGGAATCATCTTGAGGTTTGCCCAGGCGAGGGGGAGTCCGATGATGGTGATCGCCTGGAGGGCGGCCGTGGCGATATGGCCGAGCGCGAGCCACAGGCCCGCCACGAGGAACCACACGAGGTTCATCAGGCCCGAACCGACGCCGGCACCGTTCTTCCGGACGACGGTGCGACCGAACGGCCACAGGGCGTAGCTGGCCATTCTGAATGACGCGACGCCTGCCGGGATGGTGATGATGAAGATGCAGGCGATGAGACCGAAGACGACGTAGCCGATGAACAGCCAGATACCACCGGTGATCAGCCAGAGGATGTTGAGGACGATGCGGAGAAGGCTCATGCCACGATTCTATGTGTAGTTGCCCTCTGACGTAGCGGGGTAAGCCTTCTGTGTTCTCCAGGTATTTATCAAACGCATGTTCTACTAATCTTGCTTTCGTTGATTTCGTGTCCGTGCTGTGCGATACAGTGTTCGTATCCGAAGGAGGGGACCATGACCAGCACGTACACCACCGAACCCACCACCGGCGAGAGCTACACCTCTCTGGCCACCACCTACTCCGTCCAGATCAACACCGCCGAGCTCGA
>NZ_MKKI01000014.1 GCF_001942345.1 Corynebacterium sp. CNJ-954 | reverse complement strand
TCCGGCCATCCTTGGTCACCGCCCGGTAGAGGTAGCACCATTTCCCGCCGACCCGGATGTAGGTCTCATCCACTCGCCAGGAGTCGGAGAGCCACGGCGAGGTTTGACGGTACCAGCGGGTACGTTTGTCCAGTTCGGGGCCGTACTTCTGTACCCACCGGTGAGAATCGTGGTGTGATCCACCGGTGCGCCGCGTTCGGTCAGCATCTCCTCGAGATCCCTGTAGGACACTCCGTAGCGGCAGTACAAGCGCACTGCCCACAGGATGATCTCTTGAGGGAAGTGGCGACCGGAGAAGATGCTCATGCTGTCTGATGCTGGTTGACCGACCCCAACTTTGCAACAGCATCGCAAGGAGTGACTCATGTCAGACACGCAGAACCGTACCGCGACCACCCTCGTCATCGGCGCCGGTGAACTGGGATGGGCCGTTCTTGACGGCCTGTTGCAGCAGCGACCGAACAATGCGCAGTCGACCAGTGTCCTGCTGCGTCCGACCACCGATGACGGCCAGAACCAGGTTGCCCGCCAGGTGCAGGATAGGGGTTTCCAGGTCGTCTACGGCGACCTGGCGAGCGACACCGTGGACGACCTCGCGGCCATCTTCGCCCGGTTCACCACGGTCATCTGCTGCACAGGATTCGTGGGCGGTCCTGGCACGCAACGAAAGATCACCGCCGCTGTCCTGCAGGCCGGGGTCGAACGCTACGTGTCCTGGCAGTTCGGCGTCGATTACGACGTGGTCGGTCGTGGCAGCGGCCAGGAGGTCTTCGACGAGCAGTCGGACGTGCGCGACATGCTGCGCGGACAGTCCGCGACCCAGTGGATCATCGTCTCCACCGGCATGTTCACCAGCTTCCTGTTCGAACCGGCATTCGGCCTGGTCGATCTCGACGAGGCCAGGGTCCATGCACTCGGAAGTTGGGACAACCGCCTGACGGTGACCACGTCGACCGATATCGGGCGGCTCACCGCTGCCGTCCTCGCCTGTGAACCGCGCATCCGCAACGAGGTCGTGTACGTCGCGGGAGACACTTTCACCTATGCCCAGCTTGCCGACATGGTGGAAGACCATCTGGGCCATGCTGTCGAGCGGGTGCTGTGGGACACGGAGTGGCTGCGGTCGGAGGTGGCGGCGCATCCGGCCGACGGCATGAGGAAGTACCGTCTTGCCTTCGCCCGCGATACCGGCGTTGCCTGGGAGAAGGAGCAGACATTCAACGCTACGCACGGCATCCGGGTGACCGACGTCCCTTCGTGGCTCAAAGAGCACTATGTATCGTCTGAAACAGACTAATAATTTCTCCACCGTCCACAACTAAAACTTCCTTCCTACTCGTCGAGGCCGGCATCTTCATCTCAGGCTTCTCCGGCGACACAGCCGCTGCCGACAGGCAATAGAGATGACATCCCGCCTGCTTGATACACTGTTTTGGTGTAGGCATCCGACACGCGGATTGGTCACCATCGCACTTGCCCTAAACTTCTTCGCTTTCGCCCCGACCTTCACTCAGATTCTCGAGGATACGGTCGAGCATGTCGGCGAGATTCTCGACGTCAGCAGACGAGAGATGGTCGATGATACGCCTATGAGCACTAGCGAGATGTGCAGGCTGGGCTGTAGCAAGACCCTCCCTCCCCCTGTCAGTGAGGATCGCTTCACTACCTCGACGATCCGAGCTGTGGCGCTCCTTGCGAAGGTAACCATGCCGTGACAAGCCGTCGACGACCCGGGTAATGCGCGATGCCGTGAGTCCTGCAGCGTTCGCGAGGTCCGACATCCGCATGCGCCGATCTGGAGCAGAGTCAAGCAGGAACAGCACAGCGAACTCGGTCATGTTCAAGCCCGTCCGGGACATGTCCTCCTCTAGTGCGCGTGGGAGGATGTGAACCAGTCGCCCCAGGCTCTGCCAGACGCGAAGCTCTGCGGGCGTCAGTGGGGAGTCGTTCGTCATACCCACAGAGTACTTGACTAGGCAAGGACAAGGTGTACAGTCGAATTAGTTGATTGCTCAAGCAAGGAGATGATGTGCTGACTCCCCCTGACTTCGCCCACGGTTACGCCGCTACTGGTGCCGTGCGCCTGCACTACGTTATCGGCGGCCATGGACCATTGGTCGTCCTTATCCACGGGTGGCCATTCACCTGGGTGGAGTGGAAAGCAGTGATGCCGCTCCTCGCCGAACAGGGCTTCGCCGTTGTCGCTGTTGATCTCCGCGGTTCAGGTGACTCGTCGATCCCGTCCGGACACTGGACCAAAAGGGATGAAGCAGAAGACCTGCACCGACTGCTACGACACTTGGAATACGAAAACGCCTATGTCGTGGGGTCCGATGTGGGTGCGATGACGGCACATGCCTGGGCTCAGGCATTTCCCGAGGATGTAGCGCGTCTAGTGCTGTGCGAGTCGTTCCTACCGGGGTTCGGCTTGGAGGAGCACATGAATCCCGCAAGCGGCGGTTCCTGGCACTTCGGCTTTCATGCACAGTCCGAGCTTGCCGCGATGCTCACTGCTGGCAAAGAAGAGGCCTATCTGTCCGGCTTCTGGTCGCTGATGAGTCATAGTCGGCCTGACCCTGCTGTGCGGGCCGATCTCCTCCGCGCGTACACGGCCAATGACGCGATGCGGGGAGGTTTCGAGCATTACGCGACGATCATCGAGGATGGAGAAGCCGCACGTGAGGGCGATGTGCTAGAGATGCCGGTTCTCGTACTCAATGGCGAACATGGTTTGCCGCAGTCTGTTCTTCTGGACGGGGCCCGCCAGGCGGCACGGTCTGTAGAAGCCGACATCGTTCCCGACGCTGCACACACCTTCGCCACTGACAACCCCACGTGGACAGCAGATCGCCTCACGAGGTTCTTCGCGGCGACGGTGCCGCCGCGGTCCTCACAGCACCGACCACCTCGTCAATCACCACACGAATAGGACATTCATAGTATGAAGATCTTTGTCATCGGCGCAACTGGATACGCTGGCCGCCACATCTCGACTGCCCTGGCTCGAGCCGGGCACCGCGTGCAAGGCCTGACCCGCGACAGCTTCTCACCGATAGCGCGTCGCCTCACGGAGGCTGAGGTCGACCTGGTGCAGGGCGACGTCTCCGACCCATCGACCTGGCGCGCGCACCTTGCCGCTGCCGATGTCCTGATCCACGCAATGATGGATCTGACCGACCCTGCCGGAACTGATCGCCGGGTCTTCGAGGAGCTCTCTGCACTTCAGGACAGCAGCGGACGCGCGCCCCACATCGTCTATACGACCGGTATCTCCTCGTACGGGCGGACTGGTAGCGCCCTCATGGACGAGTTGACGCCAGGAAACCCCGACAGCCCGCTGGCCTTCCGCTTCGGACTCGAAACGGAACTCGCCGCATCGGGGCTCGCGCACACGATCGTGCGTCCGGGATTCCTCTACGGCGGCAGCGCAGCAACATCGATGACCAGCCAGTGGTTCGCCGCTGCCGAATCCGGCACACCCGTCTTTTACGGAGACCCCACAAAACGGTGGAGCTGGGTGCATGTGGATGATCTTGCCGAGGCCTACGCCCGGATCGTCGATCACCTCGAGCAGGTACGGGGAGAAGTCTTCGTCATCGCCGATGACCAGCGTCTCTCAGCTCTCGACATGCAGAATGCCGCGATCCGCGCTGCGGGCTACAACGGCGAGATCACCCTCGCTGCTGCCGAGGACGGCGGTATGATGCAGATGGCTGCCGACCAGGACGAGCTGGCGAGTAGTGCCAAGGCCCGCAGGCTCTTGGACTGGCGACCGCGGCACATCTCCTTCACTGACAACCCCGAGCGCCACTACCAGGCGTGGCAGGCGGCAACCGCGGCCATCTGAGGACGTCGGCTCTCGAAACCCGCGGTGTAAAATACGCCGCCTGCACGGTGCCCTTGCAGAAAGAGATTAAAGGAGCCCGTGTCAGGCGACGAGATTATAAACTAACCTTAACCCCCGATCCTGATAAGTGGGCCTCGGGCTATGCGATGGTATTCTCGATATGGAGTGTGATATCGCTATGTGGAGAAGAAAATCATCGCACGGGGCATGGAAGTAGGTCATACTATGGTCTACCTTGCCTTACATCTGTGTTGCTGTTCAAGAGCCTACATAGGAGAATGTTTGTGGTACGATTCCCGAGGTTTTCGACAGGATACCATCCTCTTTCGGGGGAAATTATATGAATAACGTTCGCCAAGGAGCGCATCCCACAGTCGGCAGATGAGAGTGTAATAGAGCGCATATTCTAGAATAATTCAACTCCAGGCTATTGAGGTATTCCAGTTGATTAGTCCTGAAATTATCTTCATCATATTTATCGCCACTCTTTCTTGTTCTCAATTATAAATCGAGAATATTGAGCACACCGGAGAAAAGCGCCCTACTCCTCGTGTGGTCAACTGATATTTGACAGCGGTCAACCGTAGGAACTAGAATTGAAACCATTATAAGGTGGATACGAGCGTGCAGGAGATTTGTTCTGATTGACTCAGGATTTGAAGATGAATGGACTCTAGGTAGGCTGCTCCGTGAGCGTTTTAGCGTGAGGGCCTTTACGTCGCAACCGGTCCCTCTCGAGGTGGTTCGTGAGATTGCCTCACTGGCACAGTTAACGCCCTCGTGGTGTAACAGCCAGCCGTGGTCTGTGACCATCGTCACTGGTCGAGCGTTAACGCGGTTAGCATCGGTTCTGGTAGAGGATGTATTAAGTGGGAAAACCGACCATCCCGATATTCCATTTCCGACAGATTACGAGGGTGAATATCTGGACCGCCGCCGCGAAAGCGGACATCTCCTTTACGAGGCGGTGGGGATCGACCGCGAGGACGTGGTCGGAAGGTTTTCTCAGATGTTGGAGAATTTCCGATTCTTTGGTGCACCATGTTTGGCCATTGTTCACAGTCCAGAATCGTTGGGTGATTATGGTGCCATCGATTGTGGTGGCTATATTAGTAATTTCATGCTCGCTGCGCGAAGTAAAGGGGTAGCTTCGGTTGCTCAGGCCGCACTTGCGTCGAGGCCAAAAGTACTGCATGAGGAGCTTGACATAGCTGTCGATAGAAGAATTGTGTGCGGGATTTCTTTTGGATATGCCGACTATTCGCACCCGATCAATAATTTTCGCACTGGGCGCGCAAGCGTCGACGATACGGTAACTTGGTTGCAAGACTAGGTTTTAAGTAACTGCAAAATTGACAATGTCAAGTTTAGCTTTTATTGAAATATGCGGAGGATTATACCGGTTAAACTTAGCGATCAAAAAGGTTGAAGTTTCCAGTGGTCGGATGGTGGCGCCAGCTCGGATATTGCGTGTTACCATAGTCGCTGTAACTATTCTCGCGGCGTCCACTCGAACGGCCGTAGGAGATGAATATAAGTTGCGCTTTGATCGTTTTATTTGTCCTAAATGATAATATATGGCCTCCGCCGCGAGGATATCCCCCGGGATTCTGCCATGTATTTTTGTGTTTTTTCGGAACGGGTTTCATGTGCACGAAGGTAAAGTATGCTGACTGCGAGCGACCAACAGCGCACTTAATCCGCGTCGCCTGGTCGGGTTATTCTGGCGCGAAGAGTCGAGTCCTACTGTTTCGCTGTGGTTGTGTTATCTCTCAATACTTCTGATAGGGCTCATGACATCACCGAGCTCTTGATGTCGAGACCATCGAAGGTTTGCGATAGAAGCTATCTACATATTTTCGAGGGTGGTTAAACGTATGACAATGTCAATCCTGATACATCGGTTCGGGGGTCTGCTCGGCCCTCTCCAGTCGGTTCGCATAGCTGACGGAACTGCACTGGACTTAGAAACGTATATTCCCCCTTTACGTTGTGGTGTAGGGGGGATATACACTATACTATGACCAAGCCGATGAAGCACCGGGATCTCGTCAAGAAGTTGCGCGCCGCCGGGTTTGTCCGCCTCCGCCAAGGCAAAGGCGGCCACGAGGTGAGGGGCATCGAAGGCTTGGACCGCCCGGTGGTCATCACCACCACCCGAGAGGTGTCACCGGCGGTGACACGCAACGCCCTCAAGGCCATTGACGAAGCGACCGGTAGGGACACCGGCGATACGTGAGACCACCGCTCGCCCTTGTTGTTTGTATCCGGGCTCACCGGTTCCGGAACAACACAGCCGCTGAAAACCACTGCTCAACTGACGTTCAAGGAGACCGACATCATGGACACTTCCGCGCCGCTCACCGTCACCGCCCGTAGGTGGAGCGGAGGGTGGGAGCTCATCCTCGACGAGGACAACGCGACCTCTGTGCGTACACTTGCCCGGGCCACCGAGCAGGTGCGTGACTACCTGGATACCGTTGCCCCTGAGGTCGATCACTCCGGGGTGAGCATCACCATCGTCCCGGACATCGGCCACCTCGCCGAACAGATCACCCTCACCCGTGAGCAAACAGCGGCGGCTGCCCAGGCGCAGGCAACCGCGGCCGCGCAGAGCAGGCAGGTTGCCCAGGCCTTACGCCAAGAGGGGCTGAGCCTGGCTGACAGCGCGGTATTGCTCGGGGTGAGTAAAGGCAGGGTCGCCCAGCTGCTCGATGACGCCGCCGGATAAACCACAGCACACACACGCACCCATCGACGGCGCGGCAGTGCAGCATCGCCGCATCGTACACTCGGTGGGATCGCACCCGGATACCCCCGCCTCACAGCGAACACCGGTGCACGAGGACACAAGGAAGGCCCCTACAGTATGACTTCTGAACTCTCAGGCCAGCAGCGCGTGCTGTACCGCACCACCAAGGTCTATGCGGTACCCGACTCCCTCGACGACCTGCACGGTCCCACCGGTGGCATGTTCAACGTGCCCCAGTCGATCCACTGGGCCAAAAAAGGCGGCAGCACCGTCGATTTGTCGACCCAGGGGGGACGCTCCATCGCCTACGGTGCCGCACTCGGGGAAGGCACCCTCGAGGACGTCTGCACGATCATCAACAAGGACCACCTGATCCAGGACTGGCCGAAGATCCCCAAGGCGCTCCGCACCCAGCAGCTGTGGGAAAGCCGGTTTCCCGAACTGGGGGGACGCTAGTGGACAGCAACCTAGAGTTTCAACGCCGGATCGCCAAGATCGCGTTAGCGGCGGCCGCCGACGGCGATTTCGCATTGGCCGGGGGCGCAGCCTTACGCGAGCACGGAATCACCACCCGCCCCACCGAAGACATTGACCTGTTCCGTCGCTTCGGTGACAGGGACAAGTTCATCGAGTCGGTCAACGAGGTCTGCGATGCACTGAAAGATAACGGCTACGAGGCGACGATCGAACAGCTTGCCGGAACCGGAAGCTTCGCCCGCCTGCACGTCAGTGATGCCACCGGCGACAGCGTGGAAATCGCCATGGGGGAAGACTACCGGGCGTCCCCGCCGGTCCTGCTTGACGTCGGCCCGGTGCTTAGTCGAGGCGACATCATCGGAGCCAAGGTCTCTACTGCCTGCATGCGCACCTACACCCGTGACCTGATCGACCTGGACTATATCCGCCAGGCCGGACAGTACACCGACCGCGAGCTCTACCAGATGGCAGAAGACACCGACCCCGGGACCGACCCAGGTCTTTTCCGTGAACGTATCGGGATCATCACGCAGATCAACCAGGACGAGTTCGACCAGTACGATGTCACCGCCGACCAACGTGCTGCCATCGAGGACCGGCTACAGGGCTTCTCCGAGTCACTACGCCAGATCGACGCAGAGCGAAGTCTCCCCGCCCCGCCGAATATCCACGCTGCTGCACTGAGCGAGCAACTATGCCACGTCGCGAACAACCCCACCCCCTCACGCGGAAGTGACGGCCCGAACGCATCCGTACAGGGACCATCAGCCTCCGCACCCGACACCGGGCCGTCACTGTAGAACCGGCCGCAACGAGCCACGCAGGACTGGTTCTAAAAGGCCGGTCCTGTATCCGCACCCGGTGAGGCCGCAGCGACAGGATTCGCCGCCGATGTCCGGGTGGATGTTGATGATGACTCCCGGACAGACGCCAGGCTGTCGGGCAGAGTGTTCGCGTGGATGCCGCGAAGAAGCCTATCCGGGGAGTTCTCAGCGGTGGTTACCGACAGCCCACGAGGGCCCTGAAGGTCTGCTCCATCGAGCCGCAGGCCGTCGGTGTTGGCTCCGGTGAAATCAGCGCCCGTCAGGTCTGAGTTGCTTAAGTCCGCGCCACGGAGATCTGCCTTGTCGAAACTGGTCTGCACACCCTCCACGCCTGTTCCGATCGCCCCGGTCAGTCGTGCTCGGTTGAACGAGGCACCGGAGATGTGCGAGTTCTCGATGAAAAAGCGCCCTGAAGTTCGGAGTACGCGAAGTTGGCGCACTCCAAATCCGAGCGTAGGAACCGTGCCCCTGCTAGCCCGGAGCTCTCGAGGGAGGTGTTACCCAACTTGCAGTTGTCGAAGTACGCCCCACCGAGCTCCGCCCGGTCGAATGATGTATCGCGGAAGTCGACATCGTTGGAGCGCAGTCCGTGCCCGGTGGCCGCGGTCAAGTTGACGTCAGTGGCTTCAACCCGGTTGAAAGCCGCACCAGTGAGGTCGGCACCGTGCATCTCAGCACTGCTGAGAGTCACGTCATCGAACGTGGCGAGCCCCAGCAGGGCGTGCTTGTAGCTGGCTCCCCCGATGGCCTGTTCAGAGAAGTGCACTCCGGTGAGGTTCGCCCGGTCCAGGGTCGCATCAGCAAGCGAGTCGATGGCGCTGACGTTGTGCGCCGATGACAGGTCCGCACCAGTCAGGTTTGCCTGAGTGAGGTCGGCACCGTTGAGATCGCAGCGGTTGAGCGTCATCCCCGCCAGGTCAGACGACGAGAAGTTGGACCCACTGAAATCCCGACCGTAGACAGCGTTGACCCCGGGTGCCCGCTGGCGGTCTACGGCAGTCATATTGCTGAAATCAGACGCGGCGAACTCACGACCGCGCGATACGTCGGCGAGAAAGGCTGTCCGTGTCCCGGCTTTCGAGGCACTCCACACCTCGTCGGACTCAACGGCGTCGCGCTCAACGAACAGGGTGACCGGTTGGCCGCGCTCCTGGTAATCCAACACCCCGGAATCAATGAGCGTGAAGATCGCGTTGTGTGAGTGACCGGTACGCTCAGCGGCCTCTGGAACGGATATCCACCGATCATCGGGGGCCCCAGCGGACGCTGCAACGGCGTTCGGTTCCTCAGTCTCAGCTGACGCAGCACCGTCGAGTGCAACCTCTGAGGCTTGTTCGGTACGTTGTGAAACCGCCTTGATGCTATCGGGCCGAAATCCAGACCAGTGCTGGAACTCGCCACCCTCAGCAGCACTTCCACTGACCGTGACGACAGGGGCTTGGGAGTGACCGAGAACGGTGGTGATGTAGTCCTGCGATGCAGGGTCGGTGGCGTCTTTGATTGTGTAGTCCAGGCCCTGCTTATCGAGTTGTCTGATGGTCATCTTGCACTGTTGGCAGCTGTCCTTGGAATAGACTTCGATGGTGGACATGGGGTCTAGACCTCCTCGAGACCGATCGTTCCGGTCCGGTTGGTCAGGGCGAAGTTGGTGCGGTCAATCGTCGCGCCGGTGAGGTTGGCGTCTGAAAGATCAGCACCTGTGAAGTCGGCTTGTGTGAAGTCCGCTCGAGTGAGATCAGCACCCGAAAGGTTGGTATCCACGAACAGTGCCCGGTTGGCGCGAACCTTGACGAACCGGGAGCTGGTCAATGTGGCGTTGGTGAAATCGGTCCGCAGGATGTTGTCTGCTGTTGTCGGACTGGAAGTGTCGGGGGTTGTCCTGAGGTCCGACTCGGAGAAGTCAGCGTGGGTGAGGTCTTGGCCGGCGAAGCTGTGTCCTCGCAGATCTTGTTGGGAGAAGGTGTTCTTGTCGGGGTTCATGGTGTCGCGTCTCCTATGTGGTGAAGTGGTGCAGTGATCAGAACAGGGTCTGGGTGCCTGGTGGTGGAAGTGACGGTGGCTCAGGACGTCCAGTGAGAGCGGCACGGTAGCTCAGGGACTCATCACGACGACGGGTTGAGTCGACGACCAGTGAGGTTCCAACGTGCCGTCCGACAGACACAGCGTGGGTGAGGTTCTTACTTTGTGTGGACAGATGGACGTGGTTTATCCCGACGCGGATGCAGAGTTGGTGATCGCAACCGTGGGCTGCAACCAGACCGGGAGGAAGAACCGGTCCGAAGGCTAGGTGCAGCGCGAAGCGGTGGGTGGATAGGGTTCGTGACTGACCGTGGTGTGTCCAGGTGATCCGGCCGTATCCGTCGTCGCCTACAGCACCGGTCCATACCCAACATCCCCCCGTATCGATGTGGACCCGACTCCAGAACTTTGCTCGCGATGATGCGGTGATGGGTACACACTGCTGCACACTGACTACCGGATCGGGCGTCAGTTTTTCGAGTCCGGGGATCGGCGGAACTGTGAACAATGCAGTACCCATCTCGTCTCACGCTCACCCAGCGTCAGCGGAGACGGGTACAGAGTGTTGCTCTGCTCGTTCCCCGTTCCCAGTATCCGCAGTCTCTGGTTCTACTGGTGCTGCAGACCCGGCGGACTGGGTGGTCGTGTTGTCTCCGGCCTTGTCGTGCTCGAGCAGCGCGGTCAACTCCTTCTGACGAGACACGGGGATACCCACATCGGCAGCGACAGTTTTGGCGGGCATCGACTCACGGGCTGTAGCGACGGCGAGGGCCAACTCCAGGTCGAGTTCACGAGACTTCGCAGAGTGCTTCTCTTCGATCCGTTGGATCGCTGTCTCCCGCTCCTCGTCGATCTTGGATCGCTGCTCTTCGATCTCATCGACTGCTGCCATCGCTTCGATCACAGCATGGTTCTGCCGCAGGAATTTTTGTCGCGCCGCCTCGAGTGACTTCTTCGTAATGTGTCCCATACCAGCGAACTATACCGCAGGACAAACACCTAGAACAGGCCCACGAGAATCCTGACGCAACCTAGCCGCCCATGATCACGATCTGACCGCCCTTTCCTGCCCACTCAGACTGCCTTCCGTCTAGCTCCCCGTGCAACGCCCAGGCCGCTGCCGCGTCCGAAAAACAACCACGCACCTCTTGCACTATTACTTGATATGCTTCCCTTCGGGAAAAATCACCGGTAGAATGGCACCCATGATGTCGTTGAAGGTGCTCCACGCCGGGGACGGGTACGCCTACCTAACCCGACAGGTGGCCACCGGCGACAACGCACGCACCCGCGGCGAGTTGATGGCGGACTACTACACTGCACACGGTGCCCCGGCCGGCCAATGGTGGGGCAAAGGTGCCGCACAGTTGGGGGTTTCCGGGGAAGTCACCGAAGAGCAGATGTTGGCGGCATACGGTGAGTTTTTGCACCCGGAGGCCAACGAGAAAATCGGCGAGCTCATCCGCTCCGGTGCTGGGGTGACTGCGGCGATCAACGCCGTGCGGCTGGGGCGGCGGGCCCCCGACTTCAACCGAGACAACCCGTTCCTGATGGCAGTCAAGCAGCAGACCATCGAGTTCACCCAGGCGCATGCGGCAGTACCCACCCCGGAGGAAATAGAGGATATCGGGTGCATCGTAGCCCGCCGGATGCTCACCGACATCGACGCCGGAGCCACCGATGCAGAGCGCCGGTTCGGTGTCATTGCGGCACAAGGCGTGGAGACGATGACGGGTGATTCTGCCGATGGATTCGTGCCCGACTGCCTCGGCACCGAGGACCAGGCGGTGCGGCACACCGCCCCGATCACCTCCGACCGGATCACCGCGTTCATCGCCCAGGCCAAGCGCGAAGCCCGCTACCCGGTTGCCGGCTACGACATGGTTTTCACCCCGGCAAAGTCAATCTCGGTGCTGTGGGGTATCGGCGACGAGACGACCCGCACAGCAATCATGAAGGCCCACTCTGAGGCAGTGGAATCCTCACTGCAGTGGATCGAGGACAACGCCGTGTTCACCCGCGCCGGTGCCCAAGGCCAGGAGAAGATCGACTGCGACGGCGCGACCGTGGCAAAGTTTCTGCACTTCGACAACCGTGCCGGGGACCCGAACCTGCACACCCACTGCGCGATGCTCAACCGGGTGCACTGCACCGACGGCAAGTACCGCACCGTTGACGGCACCGTGCTGCACCGCGCGGCAGTTACCGCTTCCGAGCACTACAACCAGAGGGTCACCGAACTGGTCGCCCGGTACCTGGAGGTCGAGTTCGAACCGGTGGTGAAGTCCCGCGGGGGCCGACCGGTCTGGGAGATCAAAGGCATTCCGACCGAGCTGATGCGGGCGATGAGTCGCCGCGACGACGTTATGGACCGTGGCCGGGAACTGCTCGAGGACTACCGAAAGACCTACGGTCGCACACCGCCGAAACATGTGCAGTACAAGCTCATGGAACAGGCGAACCTGGAGACCCGCGCAGCAAAAGCTGCACCCCGATCCCTGCAAGAAATGGTCGAACAATGGCGCGGTATCGCCGACACCACCTCCCCCAACTTCAACCGCCAGTCGGTGCTGGAGGACGTGTATGCCGCCGGTGACACCTACCTTGCCGACCCCGGCCCTGAGGCTCCCGAGGCTGAGCGGGACGCATACGAGACCCAGCAGCTAAGCGCCGTGTGCCCTACTCCCCCGGTGCCGAGGACACGATCGTCGACCGGGTGATGGACGCCCTCGCCCGGGAGCGCTCCAGCTGGACTGAGTACCAGATCACCTCCGAAACCTCCCGCCAATGTGCTCGGTTCATCTTCTGCTCCGACGAGCAGAAAGCCGCTGTCGTCGAGCGCATCACCACCTGGTGTCTGGCGGGGCACTGCATCACCATCGACCATGAACGCATCCTGCCCGGGGTCAACGTCGAGTCCTGTTCACCGCGACTGCGTCGCGCCAACGGTGAGTCCGTGTTCACTGCGCACGCTTCCACCCGCTTTACCTCCCAGGCGGTGCTCGACGACGAGAAGACCATCACCGACGCCGCTGGACTATGGGTGGCCAACGCCCACTCCCCGGCCCAGGGACGTGAGGCTGCCGCGGAGATCGAGGCCGCCAGGAACATCACCCTGTCTGCCGACAAGACCGAGTTCGTCGAGCATCTGCTGTGCTCCCCGGCGGTACTCGCCGCCGGCATTGGTCCCGCCGGCGCGGGAAAAACCACCGCGATGGAGGTGTTCGCCCGCGCCTGGGAGAAGTCCGGCAACACGGTCATCGGCCTGGCCCCCAGCGCGGTAGCCGCCAGCGTGCTGGCACAGGACGCGGACATTGCCACCGGTACGATCGCGCAGTTCATCCACCCCGGCTCCGACAACATCGCCCATGGTCTCGACGTCGGGGAGGGTGATGTGATTCTCGTTGATGAGGCCGGTATGGCCTCCACACGAGACCTGGCAGAGCTGGTGCGTGCAGCCAGCCAGGTGGGTGCGGTAGTGCGACTGGTCGGTGACCCCCAGCAGCTCACCGCGATCGAATCCGGCGGCATGCTCGCCGAGGTCGCCACCGCCACCGACGCCCCGGTGCTCACCGAAGTTAACCGATTCCACGACCCGGACGAGGCAGACGCCAGCCTGACACTGCGCGGCGGGGACACCAGCGTTATCGACTGGTACATCTCCCACGGACGGGTGGATTCCGGACTGCGCGAGGAACTTCCCGGTCGAGTGTTCACCGCGTGGTGGGACTCCATCAAGCAGAACAAGACCGCACTGATGATCGCCGGTGACAACCACACCGTCGACGCACTCAACCAGATGGCAAGGACGAACTACATTGACTCCGGCCGGGTGAACCCCGCCGCCGGGCAGACCACCATTGCCGGCGGGCGGGTTGCCGCGGTCGGTGACACGATCGTCACCCGCGCCAACGACTCGACGATCCGCTACGGCACGAACGGCAGGCACCGGGTGAAAAACGGTGACCTGTGGAGCATCACCGGAGTCAGCGACGATGGCTCGCTGACCGTCGCCCACCACGAACGTGGGCACAAGGTGACCCTGCCGGCTGAGTATGTCACCGAGAATGTGGAGCTGGGTTACGCCTCGACGATCTACCGCAGTCAGGGCATGACCGTGGATCGTGCCTACGTCATCCCGTCACAGTCACTGGACCGCCAGGGGCTCTATGTCGCGCTGTCTCGTGGACGCTCGCTCAACAAGATTTTCCTGCCTGATGACCAGGTGCCCGATGTGGACTTGCACCTGCCTCAGAACCAGCCGATGTCACCGCGGCATCTGCTCGCCTCGATCATCGAGCGCGATGGCTCGGCTGTCACCGCACATGCCACGCTGGCTGCTGCGGATACCGCTGAGCTGGATGTGCCCACCGTGGTGGCGGCCTACATCGAGCTGGCCGAAGAGCTCGCCGTCGATGTTGTTGTCGCGGCCACCGCCGATGGTGAGGCCCGCGCGCTGCTGCGGGCCGACTGGCAGTCTCGCCGGCTGGCCGAGTACGTCGGCCGACTCGACGCTCTCGGAGCCGACACTGACACGATCCTCACAGCGGCGATCGCCACGGCGAAAACCCGGTGGGATGCCACCGACGAGGACAAGCGCGACAGCTTCGCGTTCCTGGTCCGCATGGCCGTCGAAGACAACGACGCAGTCAAGATCCTGCCCGACAGCGACCTGCTGTGGACGGTTGATGCTCCCCTGCCAGCGGCCCAGAACACCGAGCGGCGCAGCAGGATCCTCGGGGACGCTGAGCTACACGACTTCGTCTGCGGTACCTATGCAGTAATCCAGGAGCACCTGGACGCCGCCGGGGACACCGCGGTGTCCGAGACCCCGGAGTGGACCAGTCTGATCGGTGAACCCCACCCTGATGAGCGTGAGTACCACGCCACCTGGTGTGCCACGGTGCGCATGTTCGCCGCCGCTGCCCAGCGTGATCCCTCTCTGATCACCGCCGAGCGCATCACCAACCGTGATGAACTGCCCACGCACCTGCGCAAGGGGTTGGATGCGGTGGATGCTGCTGGACGCCGACGTCACCGCAGTGACTTCCTGGACCGGATGATCGATTCTGAGGCGAAGCAGTACATCACCATCTGCCGCAGCAATGCCGATACACTGCGCGACCGACGGGCTGCAGCACTCGAGGAGATGCGCGAAGCAGAGAACTACCCGCACCTCGTCACGGTCACCGCCGAGTACGAACGCACCGTCACCCAGGCCAAAATGATCGAGGTCTACCGACGTCTCGACGCCGAATGCGCCGAGGCCCAGGCAGCGGCGAATGCCGCACACAACAACCTCAGCACCGCGGTGACCTCCGCGCGTATCGGGCGCAAGCAGCGTATCGAGACTGCCTCGGCCGAGCATGCTGCAGCGACCGTGCGGCTACGTGAGCTCCAGGTACAGACCCGCGCTGCCGAGGAGGGTCTGCCGGCCCGTCCGCTGTGGGGCAAGATTGTCGCGGCCGCCGGCAACGCCGCCGAGTGGCAGCGCCGGACCGACCAGGCCACCATCACCGACGAGAAGACGATCGACTCCGCGATCGCGAAGATCCACCGACTCGATGACCAGATCGCCCTGTGGGACGAGCGTGCGCAGATCACCGACGGCCTGCTGGGGGCCCGCACACCGGCGACTGCCGAGCAGAAGCAGAAATACATGGCCAGACTGCGCGCCGATCTCGCAGCCAAGCGTGCTGAACGTGCCGAGGCTCGTGTTGTCGAGGCCAACCGGTTCGACCACGAGGACATGGGAGCCGACGACAGTCAGAGCCCCCGGTCCCCCGGCCCCGATGATGACCAGAAGAAGGCATCTAACCCGGTGCTGGTTGAGTGGCGGCGCAAGCGTCAGCAGGCCCGCGACACCCAGAACACCGTCGAGGCCGAGGCAAGCGACGAGCTACGCGACCAGTTCCGCCACGTCGCCCGCGTCGTCACCCACGCCGGCACCGGCAGCAAGGAAAGCATCAGAGACACGCAGGAGCCGACCGGGTTCCCGGGCCTGTATGCCTATTCCCTGGAAGAGAGCCTCGCCGCCGTCACCAGAAACAAACGTACAGATCGGCCCGGTATCACTCCCCCCAGTGAGAGCTCGCAGCCACATGCCCCAGGAGATAGCGCAGTTGAACTGTAGATACCGATATGAGGGCAGGGCTAGAACGATGTTGGTCTGAGCCACCATCGATTGGCAACGCCGCACCGGGGTGTCCACATCCGCGCGCAGCTCCTTCTCTGGCGGAAGTTCTCGAGATGGGCGGGCGCTACCGGATCGGTGAGTTGCTTGAACGCGTTGGGGAGCACCGGAGATTCTCAGCCGTCACGGTTCAGGATCACCTGATCGTCTCCGGAGCCACGCAATTCCGCACGACTCGCAGAGTAGCTAGCGAGGACAGCCCGTATACAGCGATCGGCGTGCCGTCGGGGATCAGCCGGGATCCCGTACGCCAGCCGGCACCACGTGCGACAATGAAATTATGAAGTTCAGGAGACGAAATCTTGAAGCGCTCGGTGACCTCGTTGTGGGGAATCGTGGATGTGACGACGCCGAGGCTAAGTACTTCCCTTACCGCACCAGCATGTATATCACGGAGTTTTTCCAGGAGTTAGACACAGAGTACGAGCACGACGGCTCAACCCGTCATCGCTGGGTGGTTGACGTACTCGAGCAGATGCTGGATGAACCGCACCATGGACCCCACCACCCGCCAGAGATCTTCTGCCGATTGATCGACCAACTAATGAGTCCGGCTGATCAATTCAATGAGGGAGCCGACCGCCCCCGGGCACTGGCGCAACTCAATGAGATCCTCGGCCGCGAAGGCTTCGAAGCCTTCTACGGAGAGGACAACCACTGCTATCTCCGGCATGTCGGCACCCAAACCGTCACGGTGCTCGCGGCGAACCCACACCGACCACTCAGCAAAGCCGAGCAGGAACGTCGACTGCTCTTGGCGGGATACCTCGATCACTGCAGCGAAGACGAGCTCATTGAGGAGGTGCTGCTTCCGCTTTTCCGACAGCTCGGCTACCACCGCATCACGGCGGCAGGACACAAGGACAAGGCCCTGGAGCACGGCAAGGACATCTGGATGCGCTATACCTTGCCGACTCAGCACGTCCTGTACTTCGGCATTCAGGCGAAGAAGGGCAAACTGGACGCCTCCGGCGTTACCAAGACCGGCAACTCCAACATGGCAGAGATCCACAATCAGGCACTCATGATGCTGGCACACGAAGTATTCGACCCCGAGGCCAACCGTAGGGTGCTGGTTGACCACGCCTTCATCGTTGCAGGTGGCGAGATTACGAAAGCCGCCCGCAACTGGCTTGGCAATAGGCTCGACGCCACCAAACGCAGTCAGATCATGTTCATGGACCGCGACGACATTTTGAACCTCTACGTCGTCACCAGCTTGCCGCTCCCCGAAGGAGCACTGCCGCCGCCGCCCCCGAAACCATGGTCGGGGAATAATGAACTGCCGTTCTGATACTTGCGTTTGGTGCGCGATGGATTGACTCCTTCATCTACTCGCGACTGCCCCTCTGCGCGGTCCTCTCCTTGGGCCTAGCCCCGCCGCTTGACCACCGTTAAGCACAGGGCCATCATGAACCCGATCGCTTTCGTGGTCTGACACCCCAACTGACACCTGAACGTGCGGTAGTCTCCCCGCAGTCCAGGTGTAGGGTCTTGCCTTCCCCGCTGCAGTGACCACCCCCCCACCACCGCTCCGACTCCTACTGGTCTTCGGAAGCAGCCCCGTGTTCTCAGACGAGGTTGCAGTGAATCTCGGCGCGCTCCCCGCTGTAGATCACATCGACAGTTACGGTCACTGCCAACACATATAAAAGAGCGCCACCCAGGTTGCCGCCCGGATGACGCTCGCTGACCCCACGACTCTGACCTCGTGGAGAAAGCCTGCCCATGAGTATACGCCACGACGCATCGCCGTCACACCGCAACCACGGCGCGTCGCCAGGATTTTTCCCGCCGGCATCCGCACCGCATCCCCTCCCCCGGGGTGACGCCGGTACCCCTCAAGGCAGTATCGCTCAGGCACCCACGAGTTCGCCACTGCGAGGAACGCTCGTTCAGGGCCGCGCGCTGACATTCGCACAGATCGTGCCGACCCCTTCCCCTCCCCCAGCACCAGTAGGCACGCCTCAGGGATGTAGCCGCAGCTGGTGTGAGTCGAGGAGTCGGCGGGGCGAGATTGCCGATATGCCGGTGTTGAGGCTTCACGGTGGAAGCAGCAGCGCTTCACAGGGCATGCCACAGCGCTCGGGGCGGTCGTTGGCGTCGTGTGCAGGCCGCTCGCCGCCTGTGAACCAGAGGTGAGCGCTCCTCACCTCCTACTCCCCTGCTGTCCGTGTCGCCTGTTCCCCGAGACGAGGGGATGTGGAAAGATTATCGAATGACATCTCTGTAATTACCTCCAGGAGGATCTACCTGCCCAACCCCCCAATGTGATGGAGCCATCGCCCAGCTCACCGCACCCGGCCAGCGAGCCGTGTGACCAGGGCGCTCGACACAACTTCACAGGGAATGGACAAAATCTGCCCGTCACCGGCCGAAACAAGGGTGACCGGCTCCGGCGCACCGTGTGCTCGCCTCGCTCCCTCACCAGGAGCGGGTAACCAACCAACCTAGAACACACCCCCGCCCCAGAGACCGCAGGCAAAAGAAAAACCCCCGGGTAACCAGCCCGAGGGAGTTTCTAAAAGTTCTGGCGAGAAGAGGACCAACTCTTCTGCTTTTTGTTCCCCCCGAACCACCAGGGAGCGTCAGTGCCTATCGACGTATCCCAGGATAGCTGCACCCTCTTACCAGATGCAAGAGGACACAGCCATAACCTGGGTTTTTCTATATCTTCTGCAGGTCAGGCGGGTTCCTCCTCACCTGCGACAACTCAACAACACCCCCCGCACGAGGCTAAACAGCACCTGCCGCGGTGGCGTCTCCGACCCCGCATCGCCGCCGAATTGGTCTCCACGGCACTGCACTTGCCCGAACGCCACGACTCAGTGGAACCGGACTGGTGGGCCCGCCAGCAGATTGCCGAGACCGTCACCGACAAGCAGATCACCGCGGCGAACACCACCGCGAAGTCCCTGCGACGGATCGCCAACATCGCACGCACAGTCATGCATGCCCGCTTCCAGCGCGGTGAGATCAACGCGTGGTCGAAAGTCCTGGACCTTCCGAACGATTTCGTTGACGCTCATGACGAGCTGACCCACTACGCCGACACCATCGCCGAGGATCTACGCCGAGCCCGGACCGAGATCCAGCCGGCTATCGAGGCGCTCAACGCCCCGCAGCGCTCTGCGGTGTCCTGGGAGCTGCCCGCCACGGACTTAGCCACCCGTGGCTATTGGGCCGGGCGGGATCACTGGGTCGAGCACGCCGACGCCTGCCTGGACACCGCCCGCGCAGAGGGGGTGACCTTGGACTGCTCGCCGCACAATGTGCGTGCCCTGATCCGCGCGATGGGCGACTTCTTCGACTCCGCCGGCCACGGCTGCACGGCCTCCAACGCCACCATCGTCGCCCGGGCCCAACACCACCACGGGGCAACGATCGCCGAGTCCACCGGGGTGCGCCGACTCAGCACGATCACCCGGGTCCTCACTGAATACAACTTCCTCAAGCCCCAGGCGAAGGGGCGCTACCTGTCTTCGATCGAGCGTATGGCCGCACGCTGCCACCACGGTAAAGCTCAGCACCGGGCAGCCAACCACTTCGACGCCAACATTCCCCGCCATCTGCTGCCCGCTGGGACCCCTCCCCCACCGGCCCCTGCCTGGGCCACCAACACGCGCTCCCGGCTAGCCGAGCGGCACACCAAACTCCAGCCGGGGATGACGGTCGCTGACTGGGTTGTCGCCACCGCGATCGCGAACCAGAAAAGCACTGTGAACAGCAGTGACGAACAGCAGTCCACCTATACTAATAGTTACTGGCAGTTTTTCCGGACCGGTGAAAATTGGGTCACCCAACACCGGGCGCACGCGCCCGCGAACAACCCACATCCTCCCATCTCACCCAGACAATCGTCCCCGACACCGACAGAGTCGGCTTCGCCTCCTAGCAGGGACAAGAAGAGGACTGCATCCGGGATATCCCTGCGAGCTCGGCGTATCGCTGATGACCTGACCCGCCACGATCCCACGCACACTCTGGCGACGGGGCCGTACGCGCACCTTCTGAACTGCGGTGACGGTCGTCTCTCGCTCAATGGTTTGGCGCGGCTGATTGACCGACTCACCCCCGAGTGGTCTGGCACCCGTGACGTCCTCGCCGGCCTGGTCCACGCCGCGACCTCCCCCACCGGACACATCGCCCTGGGCACCCGCACCCGGCCGGACAACGCGGCCGCGTGGATGACCAGCGTGCTCAACCGCATCGACTGGGACAACCCCGACGAGTTCCCCGGTCGCAGCAACGTCGACGAGGCTTTCGGGCTGACCTGGAACGGCAGCCGCCGAGAGTGGCGACCCGTCGGATAGCAACCCCAAAGATCCCCAAAAACAACCCCCTACCAGCAAACACACAGCACAATCTCCCCCGAAAACATGAACACAGATGGGATAATGAGAACCATGGCGACCGAGATGACCAAACCGATGCGCGCCCACACCGACAAGATCCTCGGAACCCTCGAGGACATTCTGCACACCGTAATCACCGTCGGGGTGGCCACCGCCGAGCGCGACCAGCTCACCGCGGAACTCGACGAGATCCGCGCCCAGCGCTCACAGATCCCCACGGCAACCGCCGCCGGGGCCGGCCGCTGGACTAAAGCCGCCGCCGCACGCACCAAGAAGCTGCGCAAGAAGCACGCCAAGACCCTCGCTGCCGCAGAAGCCCGCGAGCAGCAACGCGCCACCAGCCGCCGGGCTCGAACAACGACCGCGACAACAGCTGCCTGTACAGCTACGACCACCGACGACAACGCCGACCAGGCGTTGGATCTCCCCTACACCGACGAACACCTCGAGCTGCTGCGCCACACCACCGCACTACTACGCAACCGAAGCCAGTCCCTGCAGCGCTCCGCACGAGTCACCACGGGTGCCCTACACGCCGCGATCCGTCAGGAAATCCATCGCGTCAACCTCGACTACAGCACCCTGCCCCGCATGAGCCTGACCGCCACTGCCGCCTGCCACGACTACCACCAGGCCGCCGACGAACAGTGGAAAGAACACGGCGCCGAAGTGCTTATCCGACGCCCATGCCTCCGTTGAGCGAAGAACAAGCGCAGTCAGCTCAGCGCAATAGCGTTTCGACCTCACAGATGGTGGGGCCACGATAGCTAGCGGCCAAGGTGCTCACTGCTTGCATGCATACAGGCAAGCACGCAGGCCTGCAGGGCGGGCGGGTGGCGAGCCCACGGCCCCACCGATGTTCCACGATTCGAGAGACATCGGGGACTACGCTCTCGCCTGCCCGCCGCCGAAAGCTAGCGGCGCCACGAACTGGTTGCCTGCAGATCTACATGCATGTACGCATGTCTACCTGTACGCTTGTCTGCATGTAAAATGGCGCGAGCGAACGGGATATTGAGTGCAGGCATGCATGCACGATCTGCGTCCTCCTGTTCTGATCACTGCAGTTCACGGCAGGCTGACGGAGTCGACATCCGACGGCGAGTGCGTGCAGACATGCTCGCATGTGTGTACGTAAGCCTGCATGGGTGCATGCATGCATGGAGGTCTGTACGCGTACACGCATGTGTGCTACCGTGTCTGTATGCGAATCGTAGCGAAAGCAAACAACAAGGGCGGCGTCGGAAAGACGCAGATCACCCTGGGGAACGCGAGCGCAGCCCGTGCTCGCGGACAGCGGGTCCTGGTCGTCGACGTCGACGGGCAAGGCAACTCCACCTCAGCGCTGCTCCCCGAGGACTACGGCGACGTCGAGGGGGGAACAGCCGCGATTCTCGACGGGACATCAACCATCGCCCAGGAGGTCATCGCGTCTGCCTGGGAGGGGGTGGATCTGCTGCCGGCAACAGTGCACGTGACAAACTTTGAACGCGAGACGTCCCCAGGCGCCGAGTTCCGACTTCGACGCGCCCTGAGGGAACAGGTCGTCGTTGACACCTATGACTGGGTCTTCATCGACTGCCCGCCGGCCGTGGGCCGTGTGACGCTCGCGGCTCTCGTAGCCGCCGATGACGTCATCATCGTCACCGAGCCCTCCAAGGACGCCACCGACGGCGTTATCAACCTGCTGGAGACCATCGACGTTGTCCGGGAGTACTACTCGCCAGATCTGCACATCGCCGGGGTGGCCCTGAATAAGATGCAAGTTCAAGGCAAGGAGGTCACGTACCGTGCAGAAGAGCTACGCAAGGAGATGGGGGAGGACATGATGCTGGAGACGATTCCACTGCGCTCGATCATCGCGGACTCGCGTGGCGCGGGCATCCCCATCCACGACATGCCCGGCATCAGGGCCGCGACAGTCGCCAGCATCTTCGACGGATACCTCGACCACATCACGAATGGAGCAACGAACAATGACTGACATTCCCCGCAAACCAGCTCGCTCACGCCACCCGCTGATCCCCAACGCTGATCAGACCCCGAGCAACGAGATGAAGGAAGGCGAGACCACGGTGGGCGCTACCGCGGACATGGCCGTCGCAGGTGGGGCAGAGTCCACCGAGAAGGCCGACCCCTACGCGGACCCAATGTACGACACACTGGTGAACCTCCAGGTCCGAGTCCCGCTGAGAGTCAAGGTCCGGCTGGATGAACTCAAGAAGCGCGACGGCGGCTCCATTGCCGGACACGTCTCTACCGGCCTGTCCGAGTGGCTTTCCACGAAAGACCTGTAGGCATGCCTGCCTGTCTGCATGTATGCAATGAAAGGGAGGACTCATGAAGATCTCGCCAGTCACATACCTATTGTTCCTGCTCAGCATGGCATCCTTCGCCACTGGAGGGTACATCGGCACGACCTGGTCAGTAGCTCTCGGCATGGCCGGAGGGTTTGCCCTAGGTGCCGTGGGGCTCCACCCTCTCGCGTGGCAGATCGAGCCAAAGTACCGGCACACGGTGCGTTGCCTGGTCCGAAATCGGCCGACCTCATGAGCACCTGGAGACGAGGTAACCGACATGCACGACGATCAACTCTCACCGGTGGGGGAGGGGCACACCTGGTTGCCCACCGCCCCCGCCACCACACACGGAACCCGTGACCTGATCGACACCGAACTCGTCGAGGTCTGGAACCAGGCCCGCGAAGCCGCACGCCACAACCGTGCGATCACCAAAGGGCGCGGCGAGTACAACGCCCTCCAGGGCCAGCTCTACCGCTGGACCGAAGACCGGATCGACCAGATCCACAACAGCATCGACCACTGACCTCAGCCATTCGCCGGCGCACCCCGCGACGCCTTCGGGATCACCCTCACCGACGTCGAGCTGCTGACCAAAGCCGGTCGGATACGACCAGAGATCAGTCGCAGCGCATTGACCGGCGATACCTCCAAAGGCGGGATGATCGGTTCGCTCATCTTCGCTGTCGGGGCGATCATCAGCCTCAACCTCTCCAGTGGCAGTGTCGCCGTCTTCGCCATCTTCACCGTGGCCGCGATCTTCACCGCGGTGGTGATGACCCGGATGAAGCGAGAAGAGATACGCGCCCTCACCGAGGACGGCCCCGCCATCGAGCTGCACAACGGCGACCAGGCCACCGGCCTCACCGTCGGGCACAGCTCCGCGATCGCTGAACTCATGGCCGACGTCCACGCCGCCGCGGCAGGCTGGGACGACCCGATCTGGGGCTTCTACACCGAGATCGCCGCGCTGTCCGACGAAGCTGGACGCAGCCTCTACAGTCGCGGACTCGACGACGCCAAAGCCGGCGTCTACAACCAGTCCATCGCCACGTTGGTGTCCAACCTGCGCAAGATGATCGACCGTCGCAACGCCAAAGCCGACGCCCGCCAACTCAGCGAGCGCGAGGCCGCCTACCGTGAGCTCACCGAACGCCCGGACAACGGCGAGGACGCCGAACTGCTGCAGACCCGCCTCAACGAAGTGATCCGCGGGGCCGAGAAGGCACGCCGCGACCTCACCGACTAGAACCAACACACCCACCGCACACGTCGCGGAGACAAGGAGCACCACCATGAAGTACATCGGCACCGTCGTCGACAACTACCAGCGCAAGGACCGCACCGAGACCCTTATCAGCATCGAAGGACTGGCCCGCCCGCAGCAGATCGCGGTGATCTGGTCGACCAACCGCAGCGCCGACGCCCTGCACGACCTGGTGCTGGGAACCCGGGTGATCTTCGCCGCCCACGAGGACACCCTCACCCAGCGCACCGACACCGATGAGACCACCGGAGCGACCTCCACCATCCTGGTGGCCGTCGGACACTTCTACGATGTCATCGACGACACGCGTGACGCGGCAGTGATCTACGAGACCATTGAGCCGAGGCCTCTGGAGCTCGTCGGCACCGTTGTGGACGTCGAGCAGCGCGGTGGGAACTCCTCGGTCACGCTCACTATGCCTCGGCACGGGCAGAGTCAGCCGATCCAGACCCGGTGGCCTGCCAGCATCGCCGGCGCTGTCGAGGGCGTCGACGTCGGT
Organism: Corynebacterium sp. CNJ-954; assembly: GCF_001942345.1. Lineage (GTDB taxonomy): Bacteria > Actinomycetota > Actinomycetes > Mycobacteriales > Mycobacteriaceae > Corynebacterium. The sequence goes on along the minus strand of NZ_MKKI01000014.1, from coordinate 4,055 downwards.
GACGAGCTCCTGGTGATCGCCGAGGAGCGATCGCTGAGCTGGACCGTCGACATCGATGGTGCCGGGCGCCGCGCCATCGTCCCGGCTGTCACCGGTATCAAAGCGTTGAAACCGGTTAGCAGGGGTGACGTCGAGACTGCCACGGCAGCGAAAAGATAGTCGCGCTGACGGTGGGGGAGGGGTGTGAGGGGGAAGAAGGCTGCCGCGGCGGTCGCTTCGCTTGACCACCTTGCCTTGAAGGTTGAGTTGCTAACACGACTGCGGGGTAGTCGATGAGCTGAGCGCTCAGGTCGATGCCGGGTTCGTCGTAGTCTTGTGCCTGACTGGGAAAGCCGGCGGGCACCGCGTCGGTGGCAACTGCGATCGGGTACTGATCACCGGGGACGATACGAACGGGTGTGGACATGATCAAAGTAGAACACATGTTTGCATGATTGGACAACCGTGCAGGATGGCGACGCCTGGCTGAGCATCGGTGGTCTTCCGGGTAGGGCGGTGGTGCACTAGCGTGGGTGGGGTAAATGACAGCCACGTCATCACCCTTGGGGAAGAAGGGCACGCGAGACCATGACAACCGAACAGCCAGTACCAGTGCAGGGTGCACTCTTCGACGTTGAGAACCACCACACCGATCCGCAGGTCGGCTACCGCGGGCCGAGTGTGTGCCAGATTGCTGGGATCACCTACCGGCAGTTGGATTACTGGACACGCACGGATCTGGTGGCCGCCAGCGTGACCGCTGCCGCAGGGTCCGGTTCCCAGCGCCTCTACTCATTCCGGGACATTCTGCTGATCAAGATCATCAAGTCGTTATTGGATGCGGGGATCTCGCTGCAGAACGTGCGCAAAGCACTGACCCACCTGGCTGACAGGGGAGTGGCTGACCTGTCTGGGCTGACGCTGATGTCCGACGGCACCACGGTGTATGAGTGCACATCGGCCGATGAGATCGTGGACCTACTCGCCGGAGGCCAGGGCGTGTTCGGGGTGGCGGTACCCGGCCTGGTTACGGAGCTGAACGGTACTATCACCGCGTTTTCCTCCCACCGATCCGATGATCCGGCATCGTTCGATGAGTTGGCCGCCCGCCGTGCCGCCAAAGCAACTGCGTGACGAGAATGCCATGGGCGGGTGAAGAACACAGTTTCACCGCATCCCGGTGACCTGATGGTGGTATCTTGACTGCCCAACAGCAGGTTCCAGACATTTGGTGACCCGTCCCATCGATTAGCTGAAAGCGTGTGATCATCTCATGGCCTCCAGTCTTCCCAACCTCACCCCGCAACAACGTGCCACTGCGTTGCAGAAGGCCGCCGAGACCCGAGCCAAGCGCGCGGAGTTCACCGCCCGGTTACGCACCGGTGAGACCACCGGTGCCGCTGGACTGGATGAGGCGCTGGGCGATGAGGTGTTGGCGAAGACTCGTCTGACCAGTTTCCTGCGCGCGTTGCCGGGGTGGGGCAAGGTCAGTGTCGAGAACTTCCTGGAGTCCAACAACATCGCCGACAACCGCCGCCTCGGTGGCCTGGGAAGCATTCAACTCACAGCAGTGCGTGACGCGGTCGCGGGGTAGGCCGGTTAGTCGACATCGAACCTAGTCAGGCGGATCACCCCAGGGGTCACGCTCCGTGCGTGTGAATCCGGCGGTCTCGGGATTGTAGTAACGAGGGAATTGCGTATCGTCGCTGTATCTAGGTGACCCCTTATAGAATCGGTCCAGGCGTGCGTCAGTGAGGTTGGCCCACTGCAGATGAGTACCGTCTATCTTCACTGTTCTGAGCTTTGCACCAGTCAGGTCGGCGCTACAAAAGTCTGCCTGCGTTATGGTCGCCTGAGTGAGGTTCGCGTTGCGCAGGGTCGAGATACGAAGAGTGGCCTTGGTCAGGTTCGTATACATCATCTCGGCGTTCGTCAGGTCCACAGCAGTGAGATCTGCCCCCGTTAGCTTCGCCCGATGGGTATTCGAATCGACCATTGTGGCCCGTTCCAGGTTGGCGCCGGTGAGGTCCGCCGCGGTGAGGTCCGCACCTGCTAGCTGCGCCCGTTGGAGGTTCGCCTTTCGCAGGTGTGCGCCCTCCAGCTTCGCATTCACGAGGTACGCATGGCTCAGGTCCAGCTGTGCCCAGCTCTCGTCGTCTACATTGCCCGCCTCGTCGGGTGCAGGGAGGTGTGCGATGAGGATCTGTGATCGGGCGTCCTGCACCATGGTCCTGCGCTGTGTCTCTGCGGAGCCGCCCCTTTCGTCCTCGCCGAGACTATCGGGCTGCAGGGTGTGCTTGAACATCAGGTCGATGATCTCCTGGCGTCGTAGCTTAATCATCGCGCTGACAGCCTTGCGTTCAGCATGGTCAGCATCAGGTATATCGCGAAGCATTTCGTTACCGATGCTCCACCAGTCATCAACGAGGCCTGCGAGTTCGATGAGGCCGGACACCTGCATGAAGCCTTGGCCTTGGCCTAAATGGTTGACCGCCTGCGCCGTGCGTTCCCCCATTTTCTCCTGGCGTTTGTTGCGCTCCTGTTCGCGGTGGCGCTTGACCTGTGTTTTGTGGTCGACGCTCCATCTCCAGTACAGCAGCATCGCCGCAGTCAGGGCTCCCAGTGACGTGAATGCTCCACCGCCGATGAGTTCAACATAGCGAGGACCATCCAGCCACCCTCGCCGGACTAGAAAGACTCCGGTGAACACGATGAGAACGATGAAGATCAGTATCGCCACGATAGGTGGCCTCCAGGGGCTGGTTTCCCTACCGGCAGGTGGGAGGCGGCGGTGTTTCCACATGGCTCTAAGGATAGTTTCACCGTCGTGCGATGCCCGATCGCATTCACACGCCGGGCTTGGCGGGACCAGTCATGCTGCCTGCGGGAGGAGAGACGGTCCATCTCGTAGGACAGCTGGTAGTAGAGATTGTGACTGTCGCGACGGGGTGAACCCAGAGCTCGGCACTCGGCAGTAATCCTCAATGCGCAGGTGGAAGGCATTCTCTTGATCTGCTGGGTTGTGTGTCACCGTCCAGGTGGCCTTGGTAGCGGGAGGGAAGGCCCGTGGGCTGGGGGTGGTTGGTGTTCTAGACTTATCTGCGGCGCGGTCAGAGTGGCCGCCCTCCTCACTGCTGCGTGGCCCTGGTGCTCGCGCGCGAGGTCCACGCATGCGTGTGGACCCTTCACAGTGGAGGGGAGGTGATTGCATTGGTTCACGCTCGCGACAGCGACGACGACCAGGGCAAAAAGCCCGGTCACGGCATATGGAAAGTCGCGGCCACCGTCCTTGCACTAGGAATACCGGTGGTCCGCGACTTCACAGAGATCGTGACCGCAGTGCTTGGCTGGTTTACTAGCTAGGCACTACAGAGCACGCTGGTGCTCGACAGCCTCCGGAGCGTAGGACCTCCGGGGGTTGTTTTTATGATCAGAGCGACTACCGAGGACATGAGGAGTCTCCCTGACACCTATTACCCTACATCGGTTCCCGGAAACCCACATCAGGGAGCACGTGTATCACCTGTTCAGTGGGCCTGTATTGGTGGTTGACGGAGGGACAAGAGATGGCGCCGCGGGCTCGCTGCGCTGGACCCCTTGCCCCGCAGGTGAGGTCTACCGGGCGCGGTCAGGTGGGTACGGGAAGACGGCTATCGCCGTCCGCTGGAGTGTGAGGTCTAGCTAAAGAGTAAACCGAGCCGTGATCGTCCGCACGTTGGTTTCCAGGATGCTGTTGCAAAGTTGGGGTCGGTCAACCAGCATCAGACAGCATGAGCATCTTCTCCGGTCGCCACTTCCCTCAAGAGATCATCCTGTGGGCAGTGCGCTTGTACTGCCGCTACGGAGTGTCCTACAGGGATCTCGAGGAGATGCTGACCGAACGCGGCGCACCGGTGGATCACACCACGATTCTCACCGGTGGGTACAGAAGTACGGCCCCGAACTGGACAAACGTACCCGCTGGTACCGTCAAACCTCGCCGTGGCTCTCCGACTCCTGGCGAGTGGATGAGACCTACATCCGGGTCGGCGGGAAATGGTGCTACCTCTACCGGGCGGTGACCAAGGATGGCCGGA
>NZ_MKKI01000013.1 GCF_001942345.1 Corynebacterium sp. CNJ-954 | reverse complement strand
GAAGGTCTGCCACCGCGTCCGATTCCACCCGGTCTAACGTGCGAGTGACGGCGACGCGTGCAGCATCCGGTGAAGGGTATCCGGCGCGACTAGCGACCTCGGCCCATGTGTGTCCCTGGGAACGGAGAGTGACGGCGTGGGAGGACTTGCCACGGGCTTCTATGCGCGCCGGGCAGTGCTTAGCGTTGTCTTGCCCGCTCATTCTTGTACCCCCTCAGTGAGGTACGCGGCCATGAAGTACGCGGCTGCGGCGTAGTCGTCGCTGCTGTCTACGGTGACGTTGAGGGTGGGGACGTTGCCCGGTGTTGTGGGAACGTCGAGGGGGGTTTCCATGTTGCGCTTGCCCTGTTCTGCAAGACCGGGCCATGGTTTCCGGGTGCGTATTTGCACCGTTGTTGCATCAGGCCTGTTTCCTGCTAGTCGTTTATGTATCTTGACCAGCGCAAGCAGGGCTATAGTTGTGGTCCCAGCTGGGATCGAACCAGCGACCTTTCCGGTGTGAACGGAACGCTCTTCCACTGAGCCATGGGACCTCGGTGGAACGAGAGGTAATCTATCATCACCCACCGTCAAGCGCGCAACTTCGCACGTCACGGCGGTGACAGCCGAGTATGGTGACAAGGAGCCCCAAGGCCCGGGTGCGGCACCGCTTTCGACGGAGTCGGCGAAAGAACTCGGAGACCATGGCGTAGTCCACGAGGTGACGACGATGGAACCGGTGGTTCAGAGCCGCGAGCCACCGTTGAATGACATCGGTGGTGTTCGAACCGCTGGCTCGATTCCTGGGATAGGTGCGCCTACCTGGCTGTTTGTGTGCGGTCGACGAAACCTATAGAGTTCTGGGTCGCACCGGTACTTCACGGTGCTTGCGGATGTAGCGCAGTTGGTAGCGCATAACCTTGCCAAGGTTAGGGTCGCGAGTTCGAGTCTCGTCATCCGCTCAGGTTCTCATTTTCTCTTCCGGTCCCCAACCGGTAGGGTCGAGATCCGGCACGAGGCGGCGACGCCACGGTGGAATGGCTGAGTGGCTTAGGCAACGGTCTGCAAAACCGTGTACACGGGTTCGATTCCCGTTTCCACCTCGCACCACGCGCGTTTAGCTCAGCGGGAGAGCGCTTCCCTGACACGGAAGAGGTCACTGGTTCGATCCCAGTATCGCGCACGAACAGTCCCTTACGGGCCTGCTCAGCAGTATGATTGCTAGAAAATGCGGATGTAGCGCAGTTGGTAGCGCATAACCTTGCCAAGGTTAGGGTCGCGAGTTCGAGTCTCGTCATCCGCTCCATCGCCGAAGACCCGTCGACAACCGTCGACGGGTCTTCGGCGTCCCCTGCCGACTCCTGCCGATGTCTGCCGACGCCTGCTTTCCCAGCGGCGGTACCCCGGGACGGATGCGTGGCGGTCCCGGGGATAGGCCCCGCAGGCACTAAAATTCGCACAGTGACTGCACAGATGACCCCAGCCGACGCCGCTGGCGGTAACGGAGACACCGACAGCACCCGGGCACACCGATCAGGGGGGCTGCGTCGTAGTCTCCGGACGCCGGCCGGCGCGTTCACCATGGCCGCCTGGCCGCTGGCCATCTTCACCATCATCCACCGGGTGTTCCTCAATCCGCAGAACAGCCATCCCACCGACGACTTCACCACCGTCTGGGACGCTCTGCACCGGTTCATCGACGGCGTCCCGGTCTACGACGAGAACTACAGCTTCGTCGATCCCCACTACCTCTACTCCCCCGGCGGCACGCTCCTGCTCAGCCCCCTGGCTCTTCTGCCGTCCTGGGACATCGGTCGCATTCTCTTCATCTTCGCCAACGGCATGGCCGTCCTCGTCGCGCTCGCTGTGTTGACGAAGCTGGCCCGGCGTCCTCTCACCGGGCCGGTCCTCCCCGTGGCCGCACTCCTCGTCTTCGCGAGTGAATCCGTCACCAACACCCTCCTGTTCTCGAACGTCAACGGGATTCTGCTGGCCGTCGAAGTAGTCTTCCTCTGGTGGCTGCTGGTCGGCTCCGGTGACGTCTCCTGGCGTTTCGGCCCCGGCACCGGACAACGTAGCACCCTAGCCACCGTCCTCGCGGGCATTGCGGTGGGCCTTGCCATCACCGTGAAGCCCCAGTTCGCCGTCCTGCTCTTCCTCCCGCTCGTCAAACGTCAATGGTGGGCACTCGTGTCCGGCATCGCCGTGCCCGTGGTGTTCAACCTGGTCGCCTGGCCACTGATGACACAGCCCTCCGACTACCTCGACAAGCTCATGCCCTATCTGAGTGAGGTCCGTGACTACGCCAACTCGTCGATATCGGGCGTCGGAGTCTACTTCGGCATGGATGACTGGTTCATCATGGTGCTCCGCGTCATCTTCGCCGTCGCCGTCGCTGTCACCGTCCTCGGGATGCTGCGCTGGCGGAACTCCGACCCGCTGATGTGGGCGTCAACCACCACGGGCATCCTGATGACCGGCGTGTTCATGGTGAGTTCGCTGGGACAGATGTACTACTCCATGATGCTGCTGCCGATGATCTTCACCATCTTCTGCCGGTTGTCGGTGATGCACAATCCGGTCACCTGGATCGGGGTCTACTGGTGCATGTCCGGTGACTCCTGGAACTCCGACCGTTGGGAATGGCCCGGGCGTATCGTCGAATACACCCGCGGTACCGTCGGATGGGGCCTGATCATCCTTGCGGCGGCGACATCCGTCGTCGTCTGGCTCGTCACCGACTGGCGTCGTCAGAATGACCACCGTGACTCCACGACGGCACCGGGCACACCCGAGGAACTTCAACCCGAACAGAGGTAACAGCGATGACCGAGAACCGGCCCGACATCCGCCCACTCGAAGACTTCTCCACGCTCACTGACGCACAGTGGCGCGAGCGCCTGTCACCCGAAGAATTCCAGGTGCTGCGGAACTCGGCGACAGAACGTCCCTACACCAGTGACTACACTGACGCAGAGACAGAAGGTGTCTACCTGTGCCGCGGATGCGGGACAGAACTCTTCCGTTCGACCGAGAAGTTCCACTCCCACTGCGGGTGGCCGTCCTTCTTCGACCCGGCCGACTCCGATGCGGTCGAGACACGCGTCGACGACTCACTGGGGATGCGTAGGACCGAGGTGGTCTGCGCCACCTGCGGTGGGCACCTCGGACACGTGTTCGAGGGTGAAGGCTACGACACGCCCACGGACCTGCGTTACTGCATCAACGGGATCGCCCTGCGCCTTCAGGAGCGCTGACGCGCCCCGACCCCACTCAAGGAAGCTCGGAGATAAAAGTGGCGAGTTCGGTGGCATCGCCGTTGACCCGGCGTCCCGTGAAGAAGGGGACTTCCTCCCGGACATGGCGCCGCGCCTCGGTGTAGCGCATCTTGTACATCAGGTCGACGATGCGGTCCAGGGTCGGGCTCTCGAAGGCGAGGATCCACTCGTAGTCGCCCAGCGCGAAGGCGGGTACGGTGTTCGCGCGGACCTCGTCGTACCCCCGTGCCGCCATGCCGTGCTCCGCCAGGATCGTGCGACGCTCCTTGTCCGGCAACAGATACCACTCATAGGAACGGACGAACGGGTACACCGCAATCCAGTCCCCCGGGTCCTCACCCATGATGAACGAGGGAAGGTGGGACTTGTTGAACTCCGCCGGCCGGTGCAGGGCGGAATTCGACCAGTACCCGTCGCAGGCGCGGCCGAGCGTGGTCTCCCTGAGGAACCGACGGTACGCCCGCTGCAGGTCCTCGAACTTCTCTGCGTGCCACCAGATCATGATGTCCGCCTCGGCCCGCTGCCCGGTGAGGTCGTAGACACCGCGGACGGTCAGTTCCTCGTCGTCGAAGGAGGCGAGGAAGGATTCCAGGTCCGCCGCCACCGCAGCCCGTGCCTCATCGTCATCCGGCAGCTCACCGTTGCGCACCGTGAACACCGACCACATCGTGTACTGCAACTTCTCATTGAGTTCCCTGAAATCAAGCTTCGCCATGGTTCTCAACCACCTGTCCTGTCCATCGACCTGTTGTATGTGTCCTGGCTGATCTTAGCCACCGTGTCCTGCGCCCCCGCCAGAGGGAGCGCGAGGCACCCGCCAGAGTCCCGTCAGAGTTCGTCGGCGATCTTGCGCGCTGCAGCCCGACCTGTCTCTGCGCAGGCGGGCACACCGACGCCGTGGAGGTACGCCCCGGCCACCGCAATTCTGGGAACCTCGTCGACCGCGGCCTCGGCGATCCCCATGAGCTCGGTGTGCCCCACGCCGTAGACAGGAAGCCCACCCCACCATCGCTGCACGAATGTCTCGGTTGGGCGCCGCGTGACACCGGCGACACGTGCGAGGTCCTCGACGGCGTACTCCACGAGGGTGTCGTCGTCGGCGTCGAGGAGACGACCGTCACGGAGTGTCCCGAAGCTGGCACGCACGAAACCGCCGTTCCCCCCGTGACGCTCACCGATGTGAGGCCATTTCCGCGAGGAGAACGTGAATGCCTTGGCGTGCGTAGGACCGTCCGCGCCGATGAGGATTCCCGACCGGTCGGGAATCCCGGCGTCACCGTCGGCACCGTCGTAGCTGAGACCGACCACCGCCGAGCCGGCCAGGTCAACACCGCCGAGGATCTCCGCGGCATCCGGTACCAGGTCCTTGAGCAGGACTGATGCCGTCGGGGCCGGGGTCGCGACGACGACTGCGTCAACGGTCCCGACGGGTTCAAGGTAGATACGTCCGTTGTAACGGCCGATCTCCTCCACCTGTGTGTCGACATGGATGTCCGCGCCGGAGAGTTCCGCGAGCCTGGTGATCAGCGTCCTGTACCCCGTCGCCAGTGAGTTGAACGCGGGGCCGGCGCCAGAAGTGGAGGACGACGCACGCAGCGCCAGTGCCTCAGCCACGGCCGTGGACAGGTAAACGTCATCTCCCCGTGCAGCGATGTCGTCCATGGCCTCCGCGACCTGGGGAACCGTGGCCCGCAGTCCGAGATCGTCTGCCGAGGACGAGTACACCCCACCGAGCATGGGAGACACCAGACGGTCGACGACCTCGTGACAGTACCGTCGGCGTACCAGTTCACCCACGTTGACGTCGTCCCCGACGATCCACGGCAGCGCAGCGCCGTCGCGCTCGGAATCCACCGCCGCCTGTGCAGACGGGCTGAGCACACCGTCCACGTCTGAACCTTTCGCGGGAATCCCCATGACCGTCGCCGGCGGGATGTCCACGAGCTCTCCGTCGACGAGGAATGCACTCCGCGCCCCCGACGGTGTCCGGAGCTCCTCCCCCAGCCCGAGATCCTCGACAAGCTGCGCCATTCCGGTGTGTCTGGTCAGGAACGCCTCGGCCCCCATGTCCACCGGGCCGGCGGCGAAATCGACGGTCTTCAGCTTCCCGCCGAGTCGGCTGTACGCCTCGAGAACCAGGATCTGGGCACCGGGACCCAGTCGACGTCGTAGTTCCCAGGCGGCGAACAGGCCACTGACGCCGCCGCCGACGACGGCGACACGAGGGCCGGTACTGATACTCGGATCCGTCACTGCTTGTGCACCTCCGCGAAGGCCCGGGTGATCGCGTCCGGATCGGTTTCCGGGAGAACACCGTGGCCGAGATTGAAGATATGGCCCCGGGCGTCCCCGGCCGCGACGGCCCGGTCGGCCTCTCGACAGACGCGGCGTACCTGGTCAGCGATCACCTCAGGTCCGGCCAGGAGGATGGCGGGGTCCAGGTTTCCCTGGATCGCACGGACACGCCGCTCAGCCGGGACCCGGAGGTCACCGGACTCGTGGGCGGTGGTCAAGGACGAGGTGACCCGGCGTGCAGCCACGTCGAGAGGGGTCTTCCAGTCGATGCCGATCACATCCGGCCCCACTGCCGCCATCTCTCCCAGCAGCTCTCCGGTGTTCACCCCGAAGTGGATCACCGGAACACCGTACGGACGCACGGCGTCGATGATCCTGTGCGAGTACGGTGCGACGAACTCGCGGTAGTCACGCAGACTGAGGAATCCCGCCCAGGAGTCGAAGAGCTGGACCGCATCCGCCCCGGCTTCGATCTGCACCTGCAGGAACCGGACCACGGTCGGCGTCAGCTTCTCCATCAGCGCGTGCCACAGCTGCGGCTGCGAGTACATCATCGCCTTCGTCACACCGTGGTTCTTCGACGGCCCGCCCTCGATCAGGTAGGACGCCAGGGTGAACGGGGCACCGGCGAAACCGATGAGAACCTGGTCGTCCCGCAACTCCTCGAGGATCCCGCCGATCCCTTCGACGACGGCCTCGAGCTGGGAGGGATCGACGACCGGCAGGGCATCGACCGCCTCCGCCGTGCGTACCGGTGACTCCAGAACCGGCCCGCGTCCGGCGACGATGTCCACCCCGACTCCCGCCGCCTTCAGCGGCACCACGATGTCGGAGAAGAGGATCGCCGCGTCAGCATCATGACGGCGCACCGGCTGCAGGGTGATCTCGGCGAGGAGATCCGGGCGGAAACAGGAGTCGAGCATGCCGACGTCCTTACGGATCTCGCGGTACTCGGGCAGCGAACGCCCGGCCTGGCGCATCATCCACATCGGACGACGGGACGGGACCTCCCCCCGGGCTGCCGCCAGCAGCGGAGCATCGGGGGAGGCACGTCGGGCGGAGCGCGCCGTGCCGACCGCCTCTTCAGTCGGACGGAGATCGGCGACGCCGACCGGGGACGAATTCTGGTCAACCATGTCTCCAGATTATGCCAGTTCCCCGACGAAGTGGACCACCGACGGCGCGCCTGCGCCACATCGTGATTTCCGCCGGTTATGTTGACCTCTGTGAGCGTTCATTCAGAGACGACAGGTAACCCGGGCCAGGCCACGACGGCCGATGCCACGGAGGCTGTCCCCGGCCCGTTCCGGGAGGCGGTCACCTCCATGCATGCCGCACCGGTCCGCAGTGGCATCACTGTGACCGACATCCGTCCGCCGCGGAAACTCGCGCCCTACAGTCATGCGATCGGCCTCGAGGTCGACCGATTACCGGGAGTGACCGACGCCGTCGGGGAGTCCGGGCGCGACGGTGGGGAAGCCGCCGTGCCCACAGATTCCGAGGGTGACGCATTCGGCAGACTCATCCTGCTCCACGACCCCAGAGGGTCGGAAGGGCCCGGGATGATGAAGCTCGTGGCCTACATCCAGGCCGACCTTGATTCGGCGGTCGCCGAGGACCCGCTGCTCCCCGAGGTCGCCTGGGACTGGCTGACCGAGGGACTCGACGGTAACTCCTTCAGCGACCTCGGCGGCACCGTCACCGCCACCGCCTCCAGCCGTTTCGGGGACATCGGCGGCCCCGCCAACGCATTCCAGATCGAGATGCGCGCCTCCTGGAGCGCCGCCGGCACCGACCTCTCCGGGCACGTCACCGCGTTCTCCAAGGTGCTCGCCAACGTCGCCGGTCTTCCTCCCGAAGGGGTGACCTCCATCAGCGGTCGGTAAGGTGACAGCTGTGGCTGAACACCTCTCCTCCCCCCGCGGCGGCATCCCCGCCCTGTCCGACACACCGGAGTCGGTGCAGGCCGTCTCCGAGTCCCTCTCGTGCGGACGCGGTCCCGTCGCCGTCGACACAGAACGCGCGTCAGGCTTCCGGTTCGACGACCGGGCGTTCCTCGTCCAGCTGCGGCGGGACGGTGCCGGCACGCATCTGGTCGACCCCGCCGCGGTGCCCCAGGCCGGTGAGATCCTCGCCCCCGTCATGGACACTGCCCCGTGGATCCTGCACGCCGCCCACAGCGACCTTCCGGCACTGACGTCACTCGGGTGGCACACGCCGGAACTCCACGACACCCAGATCGCCGGCCGGTTGCTCGGTTACGGCCAGATCGGACTGGCCGGCATGCTCGAGGAGTTCCTCGGTGTGACGGTGGCCAAGGACAAGGGGCGCGAAGACTGGTCTGCCCGCCCGATCCCCGACGCCATGCTCTCCTACGCCGCCCTTGACGTGGAGCTGCTCATCGAGTTGCGCGACGTCACCCTGTCCCGGCTCCGTGACCTCGGCCGGGACGGCTGGTACAGGCAGGAGTGCGACCATGTCAGCAAAGGGTGGTCCTTCCCCGTCCCCGTACCGGACTGGCGCAAGCTCCGCGGTATCGGCCATGTCCGGGACCCCCGCGGGCTGGAGATCGTCCGGCGCCTGGTCGATGCCCGGACCTCCGTCGCCCGGGACAGGGACGTGCCGCCCGAACACGTGCTGCGCGGCTCGTCGATCCTGGATCTGGCACAACAGCCCGGGCGTGCGGACCAGCGGCTGAGGCGTGAGGTGTCCGGCGCCTCCCGCCTGGCGCGGACGTCGAGAGGGTCCGGGGTCGCGCGTGAACTGACAGCAGTCCTGTCCTCCGCGGTGCGACAGGCGGTCTCCGCGGACCCGGCGAGTCTGCCGGACCGCCCGACATCGTCAGCCGGACGACCCGACCACCGCACGTGGGAGCGCGACCACCCGCTGGCCCACCGTCTGTCGACCGGCTTCCGCGACGCTCTCGCGGTGGTGTCCGACCATACCGGGATCCGGGCCGAGGACCTTCTCACCGTCCGTGCCCTCCGGTCGGTGGCATGGGACGTCTCCTGTGCCCTGCTCCAGACCGGCAGGAGGAACCCGTCCCTTCCCGGAGAGGACCCGGGGGACCCGGTCAGCGAGCTGGAGGACATGCTGGGACATTCACTCGAGGACCAGCAGTGCCGCCGGTGGCAGGTGGACCTGCTCATCGACGCCTTCGCCCCTGTCGCCGCCGACGAGATCAGCTGACGTCGGTCGTCTCCGCGCGACGTCGGGTCTCGTTCGCGGCCCAACTCCGGACCTGCTCCACCACGGACTCCGTGTCCAGGCCCACCTCGGCGAGCACCTCTCCCCTCGAACCGTGCGCAAGGAACCGCTGGTCGACGCCCAGGTAACGGACCGGTGTCGACACCGACGACTCGGACGCCGCACGCGCGAGCATCTGGCCGGCACCGCCGTGTACCCCGTTGTCCTCCACCGTGATCACCAGGTCGACGTTCCGTGCCAGTTCAACGACCTCCGGTGACACCGGAGTCACCCAGACCGGGTCGACCACGGTCACCGCATGCCCTTCGGCGGCGAGCACATCCGCGGCCGCGATCGACTGTGCTGTCAACGGACCGTAGTTGACCACCAGCACCTTGAGTGAGTCGGCGACGGCGAGGTCCGACCCCTCCGGTGCGACGAGGACATCGTAATCGGTGCGGGAGTCGACGGCCGGGACATCGGCCGGGACCGCCCCCTTCGAGAACCTCACCACGGAGGGACCGTCCGAGACGGTGACCGCACGGTTGAGTGCCTCGACCAGGCGCCGGCCGTCCCGGGGGGCCGCCACCCGGATGCCCGGGACGATTCCCGTGATCGACAGGTCCCACATGCCGTTGTGGCTGGCCCCGTCGGACCCGGTGATACCGGCACGGTCAAGGACGAACGTCACCGGCATGTGCAGCAGCGCCACATCCATGAGCAACTGGTCGAACGCCCGGTTCAGGAATGTCGAGTACACCGCGACGACGGGGTGCAGCCCACCGAGGGCGAGCCCGGCTGCCGAGGTCACCGCGTGCTGCTCGGCGATCCCGACGTCGAAGGTCCGTTCCGGGAACACCTCGGCGAAACGGGAGAGACCGGTCGGACCGGCCATCGCCGCGGTGATCGCGACGACATCGTCCCGGCGACGTCCGATCTCGATGAGCTCGTCGGCGAAGACATCGGTCCAGCCACGGGCACTGACCTGGACGGCCCGTCCGGTCACCGGGTCGATGACGCCGGTGGAATGCATCTGGTCGGCTTCGTCGTTCTCAGCCGGGGCGTAGCCGTTGCCCTTCTTGGTGACGATGTGGACGATGATCGGCCCCCCGTAGTCACGGGCGTAGGACAGCGCCGCTTCCACGGCGCGCACATCATGTCCGTCCACAGGGCCGACGTACTTCAGACCGAGGTTGCTGAACAGCTCCTGGGGGATGACGGCATGTTTGACGCCCTCCTTGAAGCTGTGGAGCAGCTTGAACGCGTGCTCACCGACCGCCCCGAGACGGCCGAGAGAGTTCTTGCCCTGCTCCATGACCTTGTCGTAGGCCGGTTGCATCCGCATGCCCGCGAGACTGTGAGCCAACCCGCCGATCGTCGGGGAATAGGACCTGCCGTTGTCGTTGACGATGACAGTCAAGGGACGGTCCTTGCCCTCGGCGATGTTGTTGAGGGCCTCCCAGGCCATTCCCCCGGTGAGGGCGCCGTCACCGATGACCGCGGCGACGCGTCGTTCGGTCTGGCCGGTCAGCTCGAACGCCTTGGCCAGGCCGTCCGCGTAGGACAGGGACGCGGAGGCGTGAGAGGACTCGGTCCAGTCGTGGGGGCTCTCCGCACGGTCCGGATAACCCGAGAGCCCGTCACGCTGGCGGAGCGTGTCGAAGAGATTCCTGCGGCCGGTGAGGATCTTGTGGACGTAGGACTGGTGGCCGGTGTCGAAGATGATCGGGTCCACCGGGGAATCGAAGACGCGGTGCAGTGCAATCGTCAGCTCCACCACACCGAGGTTCGGGCCCAGGTGCCCGCCGGTGGCGGACACCTTCTCGATGAGAAACTCCCGGATCTCGCCAGCGAGGGTTTCGAGCTGGCCCGACGTCAGCGGCCGGAGGTCCGCCGGAGACGATATCTTTTCAAGAATCGACATACCCGTTCTCTCTTCTCCGTCCCTGTCGCCGCCAGCCCCCTCTGCCCCATGATTCCGGAGCACCCGGGGTCGACGGTCGACAACCTACGCTTCAGTCGTACTGCCTGAGTCACAGGCACTCCGTCCATCTTACGGGCCCGCGCCGCGTTCACATCATCGGACCTCACTATTGGGTCTGGGCCTGGGCTTTCGGGACGGCTTTCGGGGCAACTTTCGGGGCGGCTCCCCTGGCATGGTCTAACGAACGTAACGTACGAGCACCTCGACGTGGTGGGTCAGTCCGAAAGCGTCGACGACGCTGACGGAGTCTGGACGGTAGCCGTGTTCGGCGAAGGACGCGGCGTCACGTGCCGCCGTCGCCGGATCGCAGCCGATATGAAGGACGGTGGAGGGTTCACGCGCGGCGACCGCGTCAATGACCTTCCGGCCCGCGCCGGTACGTGGAGGGTCCAGGACGACCACCGACGGAGGCGTGGCACCGGGTGCCGCCCCACGCAGGGTGTCGACGCATCCGGCGACGTCCCCGGTGACGAAACGGACGTTCCGGTCCGCCAGGGTGTCGCGTCCCGCCGCGGTGGCGGGCGAGGCGATATCCACGCAGTCGACAGCGATACCCGGGGCCGCATCGCCGAGTGCGGCGGCGAACACCCCGGCGCCGCCGTAGAGGTCCCAGGCCAGTTCACTGTCCACCGGAGTATGCGCTGTCACCCATCCGGAGTACATTCCGGCAGCGGCGCGATGAGCCTGCCAGAATGCTTCGACCGGAACGCGCCAGGAGCATTCCCCGACCGTGCGCACCACATCCCCGGTTCCGCTGAGCACCCGGCGCTGCACAGCACCGTGCCGACGGCCCCGGGCCCTGCCCCGTTGTCCGCGCCGCCGTGGGCGCGGTACCGGTGGGACCTCGACGATGCTGCGGGTACCGTCGTCCCCCAGCGCGACACATACTTCAGCCCCCGGGGTGAGACTGTGTGCAGCGAGTTCGGTGGACAGTCCCTCCGCCAGAGCCGGCGCCCACTGGGCACACTGCACCACCGGACTGTCCAGGGGAATCACCCCGGCGCTGCTTCTACGTCGGAGGCCGGCACGTCCGTCGGGATCGACGCCCAGACGCGCCCGGGTACGGTAACCGGTGAACGGGTCCGCCGACACACACTCCGCTGTGTGGCCGTCCGACAGAGCGTTCAGGTCGATGCCACCGATTCGCTGGAACTGTTCGACGACGACCTGCCGTTTGACAGTGAGTGAACCTACCTGGTCCACGAAGTCCAGGTCACAGCACCCGGCTCCTGCCGCGGCGGCCGGACAGAGAGCCGGCACACGGTGTGGAGAAGCCTCCCCGATAGCCTGGGCGTCCGTCACAGTGGCAGTGAGAAAACGCTTGCCCGACTTTCCCTCGTCGATGTGGACGGGCACGCCCTTCTCGCCAGGCAAGGCGCCACGGACGAACACCACCTGGCCGTCCACACGGGCGACACCTGCCCCTCCGTGGGCGGGACCGAGGATGTCGACGGTGGTGACCGGGCCCGTCATGCCGCACGCTCAGAAGCGTTGGCTTTCCGCACGGCCCACACGGTCACCAGGACCACGACGGCCGTCAACGGCAGGCCCATGATGATCCGTGCGACACCGAGCGCGCCGACGGCATCGTCCTGGACGTAGAGCCACTGCTGGACGATGAAACGCCCGAAGAAGACCACAGACCAGGCGAAAGTCGCCAGGCTGTAGGCCCGCACCGCAGTCCGGTTACTCCGCCAACGGTGACCGGACCCGTTGATACCGTGCCAGATCACGGCCACGAGAGGCCACCGGACCACGATGGACACGATGAAGACGACGCCGGCCACCAGCGAATACCAGATGCCGTAGGCGAAGTACCCCTTGGCATCGCCCAACAACCAGGCGATGACCGCGCACAGGCCCACCCCCATCAGCCCCGACACCGCAGGCATCAGCGTCTCTTTGCGTGCCAGGCGCCAGAGGAAGACCAGCACCGACACGGCGACAGCGGCGATCAGTGCCGGAGTCAGGCCCCAGCGTGAGTTCACCGGCACCAGGACCAGCACGGGGAGGACGGAGGCGACCAGCCCCGACAGTCCTCCGAGCTGCTCCAGGACAGTCGGTGCGGCCGTCTCCTCCGGCTCCTCCCGGGAGCCCGGGGCCCCGTCGGTCACTCCCCGTCCTCCGGCTTCGCCTTGGCGGCGTCCTTCTGCCGTTGCTCGACGACCTTGCGCAGTTCCTCCGCCATGGCCGCCGGAATCGTGACCGGCAACGCCTGGCCCGCAGGCAGAGGATCGTCGCCGCGGTAGACGAAGGTACGTGAGATGACCTCGTAGGCGAGTTCCGCGAGCTGGTCCGCCTTGTCCGCCGGGCCCGCCAGCGTCATCCGCAGCATCCACCGCGGGCCGTCGACACCCACCACACGCATGGTGCCGGCTTTCATGGTGCCGACGAGCTCGGTCCCCCAGAGACTCTGCCCCTGCCGCACCTCCAGACCATCGGCACTCATCCCCTTGGTGATCTCGGGAATGTTCTCCTCCCACTGTCGTCCGGAACGGGGGGCAGCCAGAGCCACCGGGGTCAGCCGGCCGAAAGGGGTGAGAATATGGATCATCTGCGGCCCCTTGGGCCCCATCTCCACCTGGACCTCACCGTTGTGTGGCACCGGCACACGGAGTGATCCGAGATCAAGACCACTTTTCGCGAAATCCGAGTAGTCGAATGTGGAGTAGTCCACCTTGTCCCCGTCAAAGGGACCGAAATCCCCGTTGACCGGGTCATAGGCTGAAGCTGTCTCGGGGACAGACGACGGCTCCTGCGATCCGGCGTCGTTCGGACCGGCATTCGGAACAGGGGAGGTCGAGGGGGTCGACGCCGACTCGCCGGTCTCACCGGTGCCGGCGTCAACACCGTCGTTACCTTCATTCTTCTTACTGAAGGGCCACATGGTTGGGTTACTCCTCACTTATCGGGGGAAGGGACGGGCGTCATGATGGACAGTGGTCGACTCGGACTGGGCGTGCCGGACATACGAGGATCTGCTCAGTCACCCGTCGAGCCGTGGCCACCTGCTCCACGCACCGTGTCCCCGAGCCCGGCGATGTCGGCTACTTCCTCCACGGCACACAGCGACACCTCCTGCACCAGGAGCTGGGCGATGCGGTCACCGCGGTTGATCGTCACCGGTACGCCGGGATCGAGGTTGATCAGACAGACCTTCACCTCGCCACGGTAGTCCGCGTCCACCGTCCCCGGGGCATTCACGATGGAGATCCCCTTCTTCCACGCCAGACCACTCCGGGGGTGGACCAGGCCGACGGTCCCCACCGGGAGTGCGACGGCTACCCCGGTCCCCACCAGTGCCCGCTCGCCGGGAGCCAGCGTCACATCCTCCGCGCTGTGCAGGTCAAGGCCGGCGTCACTGGGGTGTGCCCGGGACGGCATGGGCAGGTCAGGGTCGAGTCGCGCAATGCGCAACGGTGTGTCGAGACTGTCGGTCATGGTCACGGAGTCTACCGTCGGCTCCCGGTTACTGACAGCAGCGCCCGCAGGTTAGACTAAGGGATCGTGAGCGAGCCCGAGGTGACAGGAGATGACGTGCCACAGGATTCCGGAGAGAACCGGCCCGGCGTGACCGGTCCGGCCGTTCTCTACCGCGAGCGTCAGCGCGTTCCGTTGTCCTGGTGGCTGATCGGCCTGGGCGTCAGCACGCTGATCGGCTTCCAGGGCCAGATGAGCCGCGAATGGTACTGGGGACTCGCACTCGGTCTCCTTGTACTCGCCGCGGTTGTCTGGGCGCTTGTACACCTGTCGAGCAACGAGCTGATCGTCGAACAGGACGCCGACGGGGAAACGTGGCTGCGTGCCGGGGAGGCTTCCCTACCGACCTCGGTCGTCAGTCGCAGCCTGCCGGTCCCCCCTCCGCGCGGAGTGCTGCCATGGGACGGCAACTCGATCCCGCCGCCTTCGTCTACCACCGTCCCTGGATCCCCTCCATGGCGATGCTGGTGTTGGAGGACCCTGACGATCCCACCCCCTACTGGCTGGTGTCCACCAGCGAACCCGAGCAGTTGCTGACTGCGTTGGGGACCCCCCAGGTCTAGAGAAGAGCCTGGGACAGGCCGTACAGCCCCGTGCCAGGCGCGGTGCGCACACCTCGGGGGACTACTACCCCCGGCGGATCACTCGCAGTCGATGCAGACCAGGTTCCCCTTGCCGTCATCTTCGGCGATCCGGCTACGGTGCTGGACCAGGAAGCAGACGGAGCAGGTGAACTCGTCGGTCTGACGGGGAATCACCGAACCGCTGAGTTCCTCGCCGGACAAGTCAGCCATGGGCACGTCAATGGGCTCGACGATGTCTCCGTCGTCGGTGTCGTCGACGGCGGGTTCGGCCTTCTCGGCGGCCTTCAGCCCCTCGAGGGAGTCGGTCTCGATCTCGTCTTCGGGGCGGGTACGGGGTGAATCGTAGTCAGTCGCCATGATGATGCTCCTTGGTTCCGTTATCCGGTGGGAACAGATCCGATGCCGGATAAGGCTGTGAAGTTACAGATATGCAGGTGTGGTCACGTATCAGCGAGAGCCGGGGCCCGTCGAGTCACCGGAAACCCTCACGCAACGACCGTGGAACACCCTGCCAGTAACGAAGCGTCAGCGGCGGATATTCCCGGCGTTTGACGCGCATAGTAAAGCAGCGGCGAACCATTGTCACTTCACCGCACCGTCGCCGCCACCGCCTTCGCCGGGCACAGGTCCTTTACCAGCAAAAAGACCGCGCGTCACGGGTGCCCCTCGGAGACGGGGAAAGTGATGCCGAGCACCTTGCCTGCAAGCTCATCAGCGATACCTGGAGCGGCTGCGAGTATTCCCACACCCTCGTCCTGACCGGCAACCAGGGGAGGCATAAACACGACGGCCCCCGAGCGTGCCGCGATGAGACTGCCGGCGGCATGGTCCCACGGGCCGAGCCCGTGTTCGTAGTACGCGTCGAGCCGTCCCGTCGCCACGGCACACAGGTCCAGTGCCGCGGACCCCATCCGTCGTATGTCACGGATCTCCGGGAGGAGGCCGACGAGGAGTTCCGCCTGAGACTGTCGGCGGGAAGACACATAGGAGAAACCGGTGCCCACCAGGGCCGTGGACAAATGCTGCAGTGTCCTCGGTACGGTTCCGTCGGTCACGTGGTCCTCACCGGCGACCGTCGTCACCAGGTCACCACCCACGCATGCCGAGTACACAGTGGCGTGGGAGACATCGGCCACCGCCCCGGCAACCGGCACCCCATCGACGCAGGCTGCGATGCTCACGGCACTCGCAGGAATCCCGTACACCAGGTTGACCGTCCCGTCCACCGGATCGACCACCCACGTGACTCCCCTGTCGACCAGCGCCCCTCCGTCTTCTTCACCCAGGACAGGATCTGCGCCAGCCCCGCGGCTGGTGAGCTCATGGAGACGTCCCCGGATCAGGTCCTCACTCGAGCGGTCGATGGCGGTCACCGGGTCAACGTCGGACGACTTCGTGTCCTCGACGTCGAGGCGTCCCGAGGAGCCGACCGCAAGAGACCGCTCGCCCCGTACATGTGCGGCGGCTTCGGCGGCAACCGTTGCAGCGATACGTCGGAGATCGTCCGGTGAACGCCCCGCGAATCGCGTCTGCGGCGCGTGAGGGTCGGTGGTGGTCGTGTCCCGGTCGAGTCGGATCAGCTCACTCATGACCAACATCCTGCCAGCACCCTGCGTCCTCGCGCCCGGCCCCCACGACTGCGGTAGCATGCGTTGTCATGACTGAAACACCCACGCAGGAGTCAGCGGACACCGGATACGGGGTTGACATCGGGGGCAGCGGGATCAAGGGGGCTCTGGTGGATCTCGGCACCGGGGAGTTCATCGGTGACCGGATCCGGCTCGACACTCCCCGGCCCGCCACTCCTGAAGCCGTCGCAGACACAGTCGCTGCACTACTGGACGACGCCGGGTGGACAGGTCCCGTCGGTCTCACCGTGCCGGCTGTGGTCCGTCACCAGGTGGCGGTCACCGCCGCCAACATCGACCCCGCGTGGATCGGCACAGACTGCCAGGAACTCTTCGGAGAGCGCCTCGCCGTCGACGGACACCGTCGCAGCGTCAGCGTGCTCAACGACGCCGACGCCGCCGGTATGGCGGAAGCTGCCTACGGTGACGCATCCACGAACCAGGGGACGGTACTCTTCCTGACCTTCGGCACCGGAATCGGCTCCGCCCTGCTCTACAACGGTTCACTGTTCCCGAACACCGAACTCGGGCACCTGAATTTTCCCGCCATGGACGCCGAGAAATGGGCATCCTCCGCCGTACGGGACCGGGAGGACCTCAGCTACAAGGAATGGGCGAAGCGCGTGGACCGGGTCCTCCACGAATACGTCCGCATCCTCAATCCGGCCAGGATCATCGTCGGCGGCGGGATCTCGAAGAAGCACCGCAAGTGGCTCCCCGAGCTCACCGTGGACGCCGAAGTGGTTCCCGCGGCGCTACTCAACCGCGCCGGTATCGTGGGCGCTGCACTGGCCGTCCGCGACGAGATACGGCCCTGATCGCTGAAATTCAGCGCAACTGGGTTATAATTGGGGGTCGACTGTGCTCCTGACCAAGGACCACACACTGCAAGTCCCCTGACCCCGCAAGAAAGGTCTTTCGTGGCGGCCCACACCAGTTCCACCTCCGGTAACGACGCCGAGGGCATCGACGCCCCCGGCACTTCGGCATCGTCGGCCGGTCGAAGGGTGGCCAAGAAGACCACCGCGAAGAAGGCCGTCCGCACGGCCGCACGCAAGGCGGCGTCCCCGGTCGCCCCGACCGTGTCTCCGGCTCCAGCCGAGTCGGCGGTCTCCTCCGGCTCCTCCTCCACGGACGAGGATGCCCCCAAGCAGTCTGCGGCCAAGAAGGCGACCCGTAAGACGTCCCAGAAGTCTGCGGTCAAAAAGACCGCCGCCAAGAAAACCGCCAAGAAAACCGCGGCAAAGAAGACAGCCGCGAAGAAGGTCGCGGGACGCGCAGCCACGTCCGCTGTGACCGGTGACGAGGATCTCCCGAACGTTGCCGAACAGACCCGGCGCCAGGCGAAGGACGCGGATCCGGACGCCACCGACGGCCAGGATGACGAGGACGAGTCCGCCGACGGTTTCGACGACATCGATGAACTGGAAGATGACCTGGAGATCGACGGAGATGACGTCGACGAGGTCGATGACGTGGACGACGAGGAGGACACCAAGTCTCCGGCCGTCGTGACTCCTGCAGGTGCCGTCACCGACGGCGACGATGATGACGATGATGACGACGCCAAACAGGAGTCCGGCAGCTTTGTCTGGGACGAGGACGAATCCGCCGCTCTCCGTCAGGCGCGTAAAGATGCGGAACTGACCGCGTCCGCGGATTCCGTACGTGCCTACCTCAAGCAGATCGGCAAGGTCGCGCTGCTCAATGCCGAGCAGGAGGTCTCCCTGGCCAAGCGCATCGAGGCGGGCCTGTACGCGCACCACAAGATGGACGAGCTCAAGCAGAGCGGTGAGAAAGTCTCGCCCATGCAGCGTCGGGATTTCCGTGAGATCGAACGGGACGGTCGTAAGGCCAAGAACCACCTTCTTGAAGCCAACCTGCGTCTCGTGGTCTCCCTGGCGAAGCGGTACACCGGCCGAGGTATGGCTTTCCTGGACCTGATCCAGGAAGGAAACCTCGGTCTGATCCGCGCAGTCGAGAAGTTCGATTACACCAAGGGCTACAAGTTCTCCACCTACGCCACCTGGTGGATCCGCCAGGCGATCACCCGTGCGATGGCAGACCAGGCCCGGACGATCCGTATCCCGGTCCACATGGTGGAGGTCATCAACAAGCTGGGTAGGATCCAGCGTGAGCTCCTGCAGGACCTCGGTCGTGAGCCCACGCCGGACGAGTTGGCCCGCGAGATGGACATCACGGTGGACAAGGTGCTGGAGATTCAGCAGTACGCTCGTGAGCCGATCTCCCTCGACCAGACCATCGGTGATGAAGGCGACAGCCAGCTCGGCGACTTCATCGAGGACTCCGAAGCGGTCATCGCCGTCGACGCTGTGAGTTTCACCCTGCTTCAGGACCAGCTCCAGGACGTGCTGCACACCCTGTCCGAACGCGAGGCAGGCGTGGTCAAGCTGCGCTTCGGTCTCACGGACGGTATGCCACGCACGCTCGACGAGATCGGGCAGGTCTACGGGGTGACCCGTGAGCGCATCCGTCAGATCGAGTCGAAGACCATGTCCAAGCTGCGTCACCCCTCCCGCTCACAGGTGTTGCGCGACTACCTGGACTGAGTCCGGCCAGCGCTCCCCCGCTGTCACCCCCGGGTGTGTCGTCGTCTCCGACCGCAGCACCGACACAACCCGGGGGTGACGTCTGTCTAGTGTCGTGTCGTCGCGACGGTCCTCCATGCACTGGCGCAGTTCGTCAGTGGATGTCGATGAACAGTCCTCGAGCGACTGTGCGGTGCTGTTCGTCACGACCCCGGCCAACGCCACCGCAACGATGGAGACCGCGACCGCGATCATCGGGTAACCACGGCTCAGATGCGCAGAGCGCACCGCGATGATCAGGGCAATCAGCGAAAACAGCAGGACGACTACGCTGATGATCAGGCCCAGCCAGGGGAACAGTGCCGCAGGCAGGGCCAGCACCGCCAGGACGACAGCCGCCAGGCCCAGCCTGCTCTGGATGCGCGGAGAACCCGGTACCGACGTTCCGGGGTTGTCGGGACGCCGACCGGGAGTTTTCTTCGCCATACCGCCAGTTTAACCGACGCGAGCCCCCGTCCCGGAAGCGCTCACCAGTCCCGGAGGTACGCGATACGGTCCCGGAGCTGCTCCGCGGTACAGAGGGCTGTCGGCGGGCCACCGCAGTTACGTCGCACCTCGTTGTGGATGGCCCCGTGAGGCCGTCCGGTGCGCTGGGACTTCGCGCCGACGAGTGCGTTGAGTTTCTTGCGTAACGCGGGCAGTTCCTCACTGGCGACTTTCTTCTGGGACGTGTCGTCCCCCGCTTCCGCACCGGCAGTCGGTGCCTGAGCTGCCTGACCTGCCGAATCTGCCTGCCTGGCCTCGCGCTCCCGGTTGTCCAGTTGACTGGACTGCCGTGCCCGGAGCAGGGTCCTCATCTGTTCGGCGTCAAGAAGTCCCGGTAGCCCGAGGTACTCCTGTTCCTCCGCGGATCCGGTCATCGTGGCGGTGCCGTAGGTGGAACCGTCGAAGATGAGGCTCTCCAGCTCCGCCTCGGCCCCCAGAGTCTCGTAACCACCGGGCTCGTCGGGTTCCGTCTCCTCCTTGTTCGCCTGTGCCAGCAGTTCATCGTCCCACCCTTCGTTGGGACGGTCCGGCTTGCCGAGGACATGATTTCGCTGACGCTCCATGTTGGACGCCAGGTCTAGCAGTACCGGCACGCTGGGAAGGAAAACGCTGGCAGACTCGCCGGGTCGCCGGGAACGGACGAAACGGCCGATGGCCTGTGCGAAGAAGAGGGGCGTCGACGCCGAAGTCGCGTAGACGCCGACCGCGAGACGGGGAACGTCGACTCCCTCGGAGACCATGCGCACCGCGACCATCCACTGTGCCGTGGAATCGGAGAACTCCTTGATCCGGTCACTGGAGCCCTGTTCGTCGGACAGGACGACCGTCACTTTCGTACCGGTGATCTTTTCCAGAATCGCGGCATACGCACGTGCCGTCGTCGTGTCTGTGGCGATGACCAGACCACCTGCATCCGGGATCGACTCGCGCAGCTGCATCAGTCGGGTGTGTGCTGCACTGAGCACAGCGGGGATCCACTCGCCCTTGGGGTCCAACGCGGTCTTCCAGGCACGCGCGGTCTGCTCGGCGTTCAGAGGAGTTCCCAGGCGAGCCTCGTACTCCTCGCCGGCGCTGTCCCGCCACCGTGCCTGACCCGAGTAGGCCAGGAAGACCACCGGGCGCACGACGCCGTCCGCGAGTGCGTCCGAGTAGCCGTAGGTGTAGTCGGACTGGGAGACCAACGCCCCGTCGACCTCCTTGTACTGGACGAAGGGGATTTCCGAATCGTCTGACCGGAACGGGGTGCCGGTCAGGGCGAGCCGACGTTCAGCCTGTTCATAGGCGAAACGCACACCGTCACCCCAGCTTTTGGCGTCACCGGCGTGATGTATCTCGTCGAGAATCACCAGCGTCTTCCGGGCCGTGGCGACCTGGTAGTGCTTCGTCGGTTTCATCCCGACCTGGGCGTACGTCACCGCCACACCATCGTGGGCGTTGTTCACCGCCGATGAGTTGGTGAACTCCGCGTCGATGGATATGCCCTGCCGCGCCGCTGCCTGGGACCACTGGGTCTTGAGGTGCTCGGTCGGCACCACGATGACCAGGCGCTGCACGACGCGGCTGTCGAGCAGCATGCGGGCCACGGTCAACGCGAACGTGGTCTTTCCCGCACCAGGGGTGGCCACCGCAAGGTAGTCCTGCGGTGCAGCGTCAATGTAACGTCGGAGTGCGGCCTGCTGCCAGGCACGGAGTGTGCCGTATGCGGTGGCCTGACTCACTTCTTCCGGAGCCCCTGGTAGATACTCTCGCAGTCGGGACAGACCGGGGACCCGGGCTTCGCCTGCTTCGTCACCGGGAAAGTCTCGCCGCACAGGGCGACAACCATCTTCCCGTTGATCGCGGAGTCGACGATCTTGTCTTTCTTGACGTAGTGGAAGAACTTCGGGGTGTCGTCCGAGGTCTTGTCTTCGGTCCGGACGTCGGGCCGCTCAATCGTTGTCGTTCCAGGAGTAGTCACGTCCCCATGATGCCCTCCCCTGCCCGTGTTTTCCACCCGCGCCGGTCGAGGAATGCTTCTGCGGGCGGTCCCGAGGGGTTGTGGTCGGCGGGGACGGGACTACGGTTGTGGCCATGTCCCAGCACCAGTCCCGTCGCCGTCGAGGTGACGACGTGTCGGTCATCACCGATGCCCGACGATCGCCCCTGGACGACTGGCGCCACCGACGGCATTTGTATGCGGCGCTGCAGCTGGCACGCATTCCGCTACTCGTCGCCGCGGTCGCGGCATACGCCTGGCTGCACAGTCCCGTCCTCGCTGCAGTCTTCGCGGTGATCTCGCTGCCGCTCCCCTGGGCGGCGGTCCTGTTGGCCAACGAAAAGACCGACGACCGCGAGAAGGGCCAGCCCAAGGTGTACAAGCCTGCTCTTGTCCGGCAGTACCGCGACAGCATCACCAACCCTCAGGTGGGCGGTACCGTCCACGGACAACTCGACGCACCGCATGGAGGTACCGGGTACACCGTGATCGACGCGGACACTGACGGATCCGTCCACCCCGATTCCCCTGACAGTCCCGATACCTCCGCATGGGAGAGACATGAAGACACCGACGACACCGATCACTCAGACGACACTGGCCGTTGACGCGGTCGACGCCGATGCCCCGTGCCTCGGAGACCTCGTTCTCGCGCTCGCGGCCATGGACTACGGCACACCGCTGCTTCTCCGGAGTCTCGGGAGACAGGGCCACGCGGAGGCGCTCGCCGGCAACCCGGGAGGTGCCGACTGGCACGTTGAAAACCGGGCCACCGCAGAGGGCGGGAGCGTCGCGCCCCGCGACGTCCTGATCACGCGTGCTTTCTTCCTGCGGATGCCCGTCGACCGTGATGACCTCGCCCGGGTGCTGGGGACGTCCCTCGTCGACGACCTGTTCACGGCCGGTGTCCTGTCCGCTGCACCGGACACCGCGGGACCGACCGCGGTCCGTTCGCAGGTCGACGTCCGCCCCGTGGCGCACGGTGCGCACCGGCCGGACGGTAGTGAGACACTTGTCGTCTCGGACCCGGACGCCTCGCTTGAAGCGAGAGTCCCTCGCGCCGACCATGTGCCGGGAGTCGGACAAGCCCCGTTGACGCTGCTCAACCAGATCCCGTCCACACCTGCCGGTCGACTGCTCGACCTCGGCACCGGCTCCGGCGTTCTGGCGATGATGCTGGATGCTGACGAGACCGTCGCCACGGACATTCACCACCGCGCCCTGGGGTTCGCCCGTGCCTCGCAGCGCTCAGTGGCTGACCGAACCATCGACTGGCGCCAGGGAAGCTGGTTCGAACCGGTCTCCGGCGAGGAGTTCGACCGCATCGTCTCCAATCCACCGTTCGTCGTCGGTCCTCCCCTGGACGGCCAGATCTACCGCGACTCCGGCCTCGACCTCGACGACGCCACCCGCACAGTAGTGCAGGGCGCAGTCAAGCACCTCTCCCCCGGCGGCACCGCCCACATGCTCGGCGCGTGGGCGACATCCCTCGCTGAATCCGCCGCCAGCCGTGTCGCCGGATGGATCCCCGCGGAGGGGATCCGCGCCTGGATTGTGCAGCGCGACGAAGTCACCCCGTCGTTCTATGTCCGTACCTGGACCGCCGACGCGTCAGTCGACCTGCGGACGGAGGCGGGCCAGGCGCAGGTACGGCGGTGGCTCGACTACCTCAGCAGCCGGGACATCGCCAGGATCGGCATGGGGTACGTCCACCTCCAACGCATCGACGGCCCGTCCGAAGTCACGTTCGAGGTTGTCGACTCGCCTGATCTCGGTTACTTCGGGGACGAGGTGGCGGAGTACTTCACACGTGCGGAATGGCTGACGCACCAGGACGCCGAGGACATCCTGGACAGCCGGTTCCAGCTCCGTCCCGGGCTCGCACGGGAGAACGTCGGGCTCGCGCAGTCTGGAACGGCCGGTGACGAGGGCACCGTTCCCCGCACCGACCCCGGCTTCCGGCCTGAAACCATCAGGATCACCCGGACCGACGGCCCCGGATTCAGCCACGACATCGACGAAGCCCTCTCCTCCGTCCTCGCCGGACTGGCACCACACGGCCTGAGCCTCCGAGACGTCGCCGGGTTGTACTGTGCCGTCAACGACCTCGACGACGACGAGTTCACCCGGGCGCTTGTCCCGTTGATCGTCGATCTTGTACGCCACGGCATGGTCCTCCCCACGGCCCTCCTCGAGGACGCCCGATGAAGGCCGTCATCAGCACAGTCGGGGACGCACATGTGACGGTCGACGACGTGACCGTGGGGTCCGTCGACGCCGACCGGAACGGCGAAGGACGGGGCGCACTGCTGGCCCTGGTGGGCGTCGGGCGTGACGACAGCCCCGACGCCTGGCGGACCATGGCCAGGAAAATCGCGGAGCTGAGGATCCTTCCACCTGTCGGGGCGTCGTGGGAGGAAAATCGCGATGCCAGCGCCCAGGACAACCGTGCCGAGGTCCTCCTGGTCAGTCAGTTCACCCTCATGGGCGCCACCGCCAAAGGGCGGCGCCCGTCCTGGTCCGCCGCCGCGCCAGGGAGCGTCGCTGACGAAGTGATCTCCCGGATCACCGAGGACCTCCGCAACCGTGGCCTCCGGGTCGAGACCGGAACCTTCGGGGCCATGATGGAGGTCAGTTCGACCAATCTCGGCCCTTACACGGTCACCGTCGACGCCCCCTAAGGACGGGGGTGACCGCACGACAGTGACACCCCCCACAATAGGGGAGCTGAAAGTGCTTTTACGTAGTCTCCACCTGCGAATTCACTCCCCTTTCCCGTGAGACACTTAGGCCCGGAACAATTTCCGACCGCGGCCCGTTGGACTGGTCAGAGCTTCCGACACCGAACCCAGGAGGTCAACCAGATGGGCACCCGCACGACGAAGAACTCCGGCACACCGGATGAGAACGACATCTTGGAGACCACCCGAGACAGCGCGGATACCCCGGCGGAAATTGATGAGCTCGGGGACGTCACAACCCCACCGTCAGACGAGGGCACCTCGGACAACATCGCCGAGAACGCATCGGATGACGAGGTCTCCGAGGACAAGGGCCGCCGCCGGGGCAACAACGAGAACCCGTCGGCCGACCTCGTCCGTGTCTACCTCAACGGCATCGGGAAGACGGCACTGCTGACTGCCGATGACGAGGTGGAACTGTCCAAGCGCATCGAGGTCGGTCTGTACGCCGAGCACCTTCTCGAGAGCGGTGACAAGCTGACTCGCGCCGCCAAGCGCGACATGAAGGTCCTCGCCCGCGAAGGTCGTGCAGCGCGCACGCATCTCCTGGAAGCTAACCTACGGCTCGTCGTCTCCCTGGCGAAGCGCTACACAGGCCGTGGTATGCCGCTGCTCGACCTGATCCAGGAAGGAAATCTCGGGCTCATCCGCGCGATGGAGAAGTTCGACTACGCCAAGGGCTTCAAGTTCTCGACCTACGCCACCTGGTGGATCCGCCAGGCGATCACGCGGGGCATGGCTGACCAGTCCCGTACGATCCGGCTGCCTGTGCATCTCGTCGAGCAGGTCAACAAGCTGTCCCGGATCAAGAGGGAGATGTACCAGCACCTGGGCCGTGAAGCGACCAACGAGGAACTCGCCGATGAGTCGGGGATCGACGAGTCGAAGATCGAGATGCTCCTCAAGCAGTCCCGCGATCCAGTGAGTCTCGACATGCCCGTCGGTTCCGACGAGGAGGCACCGCTGGGTGACTTCATCGAGGATTCCGAGGCGACCGACGCCGAGGCTGCTGTTGTCGCTTCTCTGCGGCACTCAGATGTCCGCGCCGTGCTCGACACTCTGGAGGAGCGGGAACAGGACGTGATCAAGCTGCGTTACGGTCTCGACGACGGCATGCCCCGTACACTCGATCAGATCGGTCGGAGTTTCGGCCTGTCGCGGGAGCGCGTGCGCCAGATTGAGCGCGAGGTCATGACGAAACTCCGTGAAGGTGACCGGGCGGCCCGGCTGCGCGAATACGCGGTCTGACGGGGAGGGACGAGCTCTCGACCCGACCGCCGCGCTGGGCGGGTCGGACCACTCAACCACGTGCGTCCTTAACCGTGTACGTTGTAGGTCACCACTGTGTGAATAAACCCGCGAATGCGACCGTGAATCTCTCTGGTCGCATATGTCAGAGAAAGGCCATGGTCGAGTGAAGGACCTCGTCGATACCACCGAGATGTACCTCCGGACGATCTATGAACTGGAGGAAGAGGGCATTCCTCCGCTCCGCGCGCGGATCGCCGAGCGTCTTGAGCAGTCCGGCCCAACCGTGAGCCAGACCGTGGCCCGCATGGAACGGGACAACCTGCTCTGGATCGCAGACGACCGCTCCCTCAAGTTGACGGAGGAAGGCCGGGAGCACGCGACCGCGGTGATGCGTAAGCACCGTCTGGCCGAGCGCCTGCTCGTTGACGTGATCGGGCTGCCGTGGGAGTCCGTCCATGATGAAGCATGCCGATGGGAACACGTCATGGGCGATGAGGTCGAGAAGCGTCTGCTGGCGGTCCTCGACGACCACAACACCTCTCCGTTCGGCAACCCGGTGCCGGGACTCGAGAAGCTCGGTGAGTCTTCCGTCGGCAATCCGGACAATTCCCACCGCGCCTCAGACATCGACCTGAGCTCCCCGCGCAAGGCCACGATCGTCAGCTTCAACGAGATCGTCCAGGTCGAGCACAAGGTCATCGGCAAGCTGGGGCAGCACGGTATCCGACCAGGAACCACCGTGACGATCCAGGACACCCCGGAGGGCCTCACGCTGCAGACACCCGAAGGTGACAGCGTGGTCGTCCCGGAGGAACTGGGCCACGCCATCCGTATCGTCGTCGAGGGGAACTAGTCGCTGATGGGGCTCGCTGAAGGAGACCACGTCCTCGTCACCGGTGGTGCGGGCTATGTCGGGAGCGTCTGCGCCACAGTGCTCTGTGAACAGGGCTACCGGGTGACGGTGATCGACGATCTTTCCACCGGTAACCGTGAGGCTGTCCCCGCTGCCGCGGCTTTCCTCGAGGGTGATGTCCTGGACCGGGCTCCTGAAGCCCTTGCCGACGGCTGCGCCGCAGTCTTCCACTTCGCCGCGAAGTCCCTCGTCGGCGAGTCCGTCGAGTCTCCGGACATCTACTGGCACGGCAACGTGGTCACCTCGTTGCGACTTCTGGACCTGATGCGCGCCCACGGAGTGGACAATCTGGTCTTCTCCTCGACCGCGGCCTGCTACGGCGAGCCCGAGGAGGTTCCGATCACCGAGGAGATGCCCACCTCCCCGACGAACCCCTACGGTGCCTCCAAACTGTCGATCGACCAGATCATCACCTCATACGCCCACGCCTACGGGCTCGGCGCGACGAGTCTGCGTTACTTCAACGTCGCCGGGGCGTACGGCCCCACCGGCGAGAACCGTGTGGTGGAAACTCACCTGATCCCGTTGGTCCTTCAGGTTGCACTGGACGCGCGTGACCAGATCATGGTCTTCGGCGACGACTGGCCGACCCCTGACGGCACGTGCGTCCGTGACTACATCCACATCCGGGATCTCGCCGATGCGCATCTACTCGCCGCACGTTCGAACTCCGCCGGTACCCACCGCATCTTCAATCTCGGCTCAGGGGACGGCTACAGCGTCCAACAGGTCATCGACACCTGCAGGGAGGTCACCGGGCATCCCATCCCCGCGGTCACCGCACCCCGCCGCGCCGGTGACCCCGCGACGCTGATCGCGTCCTCTGCTCGTGCAATCAACGAGCTCGGCTGGTCCCCCACGCGTAGCGACCTGCACACCATCGTCTCGGATGCCTGGGGCTTCACTTCCCGGCTCGGCGATCGAGCGCATTTCGCACGTCGGTGAGCGTCCGACGGTCCAGGATCGAATCCAGTAGCCGGGCGTAGCCGCTGTCGGCGCCTTCCGGATCCTGTTTCTTTACCTCGTCGATCTGGGCGATTCCCTGGTCCAGAATGCTCCTGACCGCGCGGGCGGCCGTCCCGTCCGATACCCCGTCCCATATGACGCCTGCCAGTGACATCGTCAACAGCTCATCCCCGAGCTGTTCGGTGTTGTCGATGACCTCAGGCAGCATCCCCGCACCACGTCCCTCCTCCATTTCCTGAAGGCACCGTCGCACTGCTCGGTGTCCCAGGGCCCCGTGGTTTCCGCACCATCCGAGTACCGAGATCAGGAGGAGGGCGCGACTTCGCAGCGAGCGTCGCCCCAATGCCGCCGTCTCCAGGAGCAGCGCCATCACCACGGTGGCACTACCACCGGCTGCCAGTGCCACAAGCGACGGGAACAAACTGACCCGGGTACAGAACGTGAAAAGCTGTTCTGCCGTGTCCGGGACGCTGAGTGCCCGCCGTGCCTCGCGACGCGCGCTGAGGAGCATCGACATCTCCCCCGGGTCCTGCGACTCCACCTCCCCACGTATCCCTGCCACCAGTCGGCAGACATCCTCCGGAGACCGGGATCCGCCGTGCCCCGGAGTGGCGACGCCGGTGGTCCAGCTCGCCGGGAGCAGCGATCGCACCGCCTCGTCGTCGACCGGATCAAGTTCCCTGTCCATCGACTCCGACGTGGCCCCCGAGTCGTGCACCGTCGTATCCCCTGCCGACAGGATCGGGCTGCCCTGCGGATCATCGATACTGCCCCGGCAGTGGATCCGCCATCCACCATCCTGGTCCTCCTGAAAGACATGGAACCATACACCGCCGTCACGAAGCGCTTCAGTGACATATACCCCACTCACATCGACCGCGTTGTCGTACAGCTCGCACAGCGCCGCTCCGAGTACGTCCGAAATAGGACCGTCAATGGGCAAGACACCGGGAGCGACGACAACGACCGCTGCCTTTGCGCCGGGTAAGTCGTACACTGCCCCGCACAACGCGTCCGCGCCGGCCGCTGCCGCCTCCGGTACAAGATCGGTTCGAACGACAGGTCCAACGGACTCGAGACGCTCCTGATGGTAAGTCAGGCCAATAAAGACAATGCTCGCCGTCGGGGTGAAACCGAGAAGTCCCGGGACCGCCGCGATGAGCCCGCCGGGACCGCTTTCTATGACGACGGGCGTACCGGAATCCCTGGATTCGCGCCGGCCCCCGGCACCGGGAATTCCGGGACCGCGCGATCTGTTGTGCTGTGTGGAAGTCATGGAGACATCCTCCACCGGAGAACCGCCCGCGGTTCTTCTGCTCCACTGGTTCGTCCAGGAGCATGTGGACAATCCGTACCCTGTGGAGATCCCCTGGTGCGGGAACGGCGACTGGTAGAGTAGTTGCACTGCGTCGCACGTCAGTGAAGGGAGCACACCGCATATGTCCGACAGCAATCGTATGTACGAACTCGAGTACCCCGGCCCCTCGGCTCAGTCCGCCGACGGCGAAGACGGTCTGTCAATGGTCATCGCTCTCCAGGGGTACGCCGACGCCGGGCAAGGGGTGCGGCAAGCAAGCCAGCACCTCCTCCAGGCACTCGATCACTCGGCGGTGGCCACGTTCCATGTCGATGAGCTGATCGACTACCGGTCGCGTCGTCCCGGGGTCACCCTGGACCACGGGCGGGTCGTGGACCGGGAGAACCTGGCACTGACCCTGTACCGCATGGAGGATTCGGACGGCCAGCCGTTCATGCTGCTCGCCGGGCCTGAGCCGGATCTGCGGTGGGAGGCCTTCAGCAGGCTGTCGCCGAACTTGCGTCACGGTCCGGGGTCGACCGTGTCGTCACGTTCTACGCCGCACCGATGACGGTGCCTCACACACGTCCTCTCATCGTCACGGCGCACGGGTCAGACTCCTCCTTGACCCGGGACCTGCGCAGCTGGGAATCACGGATGATCATTCCTGGATCCGCGATGCTGGACGTCGAACTGCTGTTGTCGCGAGGCGGTCTCTCCACTCTGGGACTGACGGCCCACGTCCCGCACTACATCGCGGCATCTGACTACCCCGAGGCTGCCTACGGTCTGCTTCACACCCTCGAGTCCGTCGCCGACCTGAATCTGCCCCTGCGTGCCCTGGAAGCCGACATGGACAAGGTTCGCCAGCAGCTGGCGGACCAGGTCGATGACTCGGCGGAGATCGCCTCCGTCGTCGGTGCCCTCGAGCGGCAGTACGATGAGGACCAGTCCCGGCAACGCAAGCGGAAGGACAACGCGCTCCTCGCCCCCGGTCAAGAGGTACCTTCGGGTGAGGAGATCAGCGCCGAAGTCGAACGATTCCTCGCCAGCGCCATCGACGCGGGCGACGAAGACGCCAGGTCAGCTGACGACGGCGGCACCGGGAACGATGCCGAGGACAGCCAGCATCCCACAGACGACGATCCCGACAACCGCGACAGGTAACGACACAGGTGACGACACCCGCAACTGACTCCACACTCTCCGCCCTCCTGCCCGATCTCGATGAAGTGCCGGAGAGTCTGGTCGATGACGCGGTTCTCGAATCTTTCCTGGCGTGGGCCCGCGACCGCGGAATCTCCCTGTATCCCGCTCAGGAGGAGGCTGCGGTAGCTCTCGCCGCCGGCGACAACGTTATTCTGGCGACCCCGACCGGGTCGGGGAAGTCGCTGGTGGCCACTGCAGCCCACTTCATCGCCCTCGCACACGGCCAACGTACGTTCTACACCGCACCGATCAAGGCACTGGTCAGCGAGAAGTTCTTCTCCCTCTGTGAGATCTTCGGCCCTGCGCACGTCGGCATGATGACCGGCGACGCCACCGTCAACGGCAATGCGCCCGTCATTTGTGCGACAGCCGAGGTCGTCGCCAATATCGCGCTCCGGGACGGTGCTGCAGCGGATATAGACCAGGTGGTGATGGACGAGTTCCACTACTATTCGGAGCCGGATCGCGGGTGGGCATGGCAGGTGCCGCTTCTCAGTCTTCCCCGGGCCCAGTTCCTCCTCATGAGTGCGACCCTGGGTAACACGACGTGGTTGGAAGACGACCTCACTCGCCGCACCGGCCGGACGACGACACCGGTGGCCGGGACTGTCCGACCGGTGCCACTCGACTTCGACTTCGTCTACTCGCCGGTGCACGAGACCCTGCAGGACCTCATCGACGCAGGGAAAGCGCCGGTGTACATCGTCCACTTTTCCCAGCGTGAAGCTGTCGAACGCGCACAGGCACTGACCAGCATGACCTTCGTCGACAAGGACCGCAAGGCAGAGATCGCGTCGGTCATCGGCGATTTCCGGTTTACCTCTGCCTTCGGCAAGACGCTGTCCGGACTTCTACGGAAGGGGATCGGTATCCACCATGCGGGGATGCTGCCGAAGTACCGGAGGCTTGTCGAGAAGCTCGCTCAGCAGGGGCTGCTCAGCGTGATCTCGGGCACCGACACGCTCGGCGTCGGGATCAACGTGCCGATCCGCACCGTGTTGATGACCGGGTTGGCGAAGTACGACGGAATCAAGCACCGCATTCTCAAGTCCCGTGAGTTCCATCAGATCGCGGGACGCGCGGGACGTGCCGGCTATGACACCGAAGGCACCGTGGTGGTGGAGGCACCGGAACACGAGATCGAAAACTACCGTCTCCGTCAACGGGCCGGGTCAGACCCGAAGAAGTTGAAGAAGCTCCGGAAGAAGTCGGCCCCCGAGGGACGGGCGACGTGGACGAAGTCGACGTTCGACAGGCTCACCACCGCCGAACCCGAAGAACTCGTCAGCCAGTTCCAGATGTCACACTCGATGTTGATCAACGTGGTCGCGAGAGACGAATGGACCTACGCTGCGTTGAAAGGACTCCTGAGGGACAACCACGACACCCGTGCCAAACAGAACCGGGACATCCTGACGACCATTGACCTGTACCGTGGGCTGCTGCGCACCCACATCGTCGAGGAGGTCGAGGCTGACACGCCGTCCGGCAAGGACGCACGACTGACCCGGGAGCTCCAACGGGATTTCGCCCTCAACCAGCCCCTGTCGCCTTTCGCCCTCGCTGCTTTCGACCTCCTCGATCCGGAGTCCGACACCTACACGCTCGACGTGATCAGCACCGTCGAGGCCATCCTGGACAATCCGAACCAGGTCCTCACTGCACAGCAGCGCGAGCATCGGGGACAGGAGATCGCCGCGTTGAAGGCCGAAGGGGTCGACTACACCGAACG
This sequence comes from Corynebacterium sp. CNJ-954, assembly GCF_001942345.1. GTDB lineage: Bacteria > Actinomycetota > Actinomycetes > Mycobacteriales > Mycobacteriaceae > Corynebacterium. The sequence continues at coordinate 2,156 of NZ_MKKI01000013.1, read as the reverse complement.
TATGGCTATCGTCGAAGACATCACGTGGCCGAAACCCCTCGAGGAGGAGCTTGAGCAGGCCTACGACATCTTCTGTGAGTCCAATCCTTGGGCCACGGAGTTTGACCTGGCGCCGAAGTCTGTGGTCAGGGACATGATCGAGAAGGCCATGACCTTCTCCGACCTGATCGCCACGTACTCGTTGGCGCGATCAGAAGGCGTGGTGCTGCGATACCTCACGGATGCCTGGCGTACCCTCTCGCATACCGTCCCACCGGAGCACCGCAGCGATGAGCTGGAGGACATCATCGTCTGGCTCGGCGAACTCATTCGCCAGGTCGACTCGTCGCTGGTTGACGAGTGGTCTGCGATGGCAGACCCGGACAAACCGGTCACGGACGAACAGGTGGCGGAGCACGCTTTCGGTGTCGACGATCCGACCAAGCTCAGTGCCAACCCCCGGGCTCTACGCCGCATGGTGAAGAACCACTTCTTCAGGCACGTGGAGCTGTTCGCCTTCGAGAAGGAGAACGAGCTCGCGGCAATGGACGACTACCTCACCGATCCTCCGGACTGGCCTGCGGAGATGGACGTCTACTTTGACGAGTACGCTGATATCGGGGTAGATGCCGGGGCCCGCTCCCCTGACATGGTCATCATCACCGAAGGACCGAAGTACTGGAATGTCCGGCAGATTCTCGACGACCCCGACGGCGACCACGGTTGGGCGATCGAAGGCATCGTGGACCTGGAGGCCTCGGACGAGGCCGGGGATGTCCGTCTCAGTGAGCTCCAGGTGATCCGGGGCTGAGACGGGCTTCCAGTACCTCCTGGTTCGCCCCCACTCCTGATTCGAAGGCACCGGTCACGATGCCACCGATGGTCCTGAAGGCATCGTCCCGGTTGGAGCTGGAACGGTAACTCAGATTGACGGTCCTCCCCGCAGTCGCAGCACCACCGTCAAACGTCGCCAGAGCGACCCCGGGGCGATCACACTCGGCCGCAACCGCACTGATCGGCACAAGCGTACAACCCAGACCGCCGATGACACACTGAACCACCGTCGACAGGCTCGCCGCCCTGGTAACTGACCGCGCGGGATCGACCGTGAGCGACGCCGACCTGCACAAGTCCAGCACCTGGTCACGGAGACAGTGCCCATCGTCCAGTAACAGCAGGTCAAGGGTGTCCAACTCATCAAGAGTCACATCACGTCGGCCCGCGAGACGGTGGTTTTCCGGAAGTACGAGGACGAATTCCTCCCGGTAGAGCTCGATCTGTTCGATACCGGCGCCCGCGACCGGAGATGCGACGACCACAGCGTCCAGCCCGCCTTGCCGAAGGGAATCGACCAGGCTGCTCGTCTTCTCCTCGACGATCTTCGGCTCGAGTTCCGGCGCGACCGAGGGAAGCGACTGAAGCAGAGCCGGCAGGATGAACGGGGCGATGGTGGGGATGATCCCCAGCGCCATAGAACCGGCGAGTCCACCATGAGCTCCGCGTGCGTAGCTGATGAACGTATCGAGGCTGTCGAGGGTCGCCTGCGCATACGGCAGCAGGTCCCGTCCGACGTCGGTGACGATGACTTTTCGGGTCGACCTCTCGATCAACTGGACCCCCAGGCCGTTCTCCAGCGCGGCGAGCCCCTGCGACAGCGATGGCTGGGAGATTCCCAGTTGCTGGGCCGCAGCGCCGAAATGCCCGTGTTCGGCCACGGTGGCGAAGGTCCTCAATTGCGCGATCGTCGGCCGGTAATCCTTATTGACCATGCCTATCACATTACATTATCCGCGAAAGTTAAACCTATCCACTGCCTATGATAGGTCCTGTCTATCTGTCTTCGGCGATCAATCAGTTATACCTTTGCACAAGTTCTGGATTCATGGCATAATCGACCGTGCTCAAGACGACAACGAGCGTCCGAATTTCACGACCCCAGGAGGCATGAACCATGTCCATTCTCACCGTCGGTGACCAGTTCCCCGAGTTCAATCTCACCGCACTCAAGGGCGGCGACCTGCACGAGGCGAACGCCCAGCAGCCGGACGATTACTTCGAAGACGTGAACCTCGACAAGTACCAGGGCAAGTGGAAGGTCGTGTTCTTCTACCCGAAGGACTTCACCTTCGTCTGCCCCACCGAGATCGCCGCTTTCGGCAAGCTGGACGAGGAGTTCC
>NZ_MKKI01000012.1 GCF_001942345.1 Corynebacterium sp. CNJ-954 | reverse complement strand
CGGACTTGTACTGGATCGGTCCATTCTGCGGCGTCCACAGCACCGATCCTGAACCTGTGGTTATTCTAGTAGGCTGCCCGCCGAGCGTATCGGGGTCTACACAATGACCAGCCGATACGCCGTAGAGGCTTCCGGGGCTTCCCGCAACATAGGCCAGAGAGCACTTCGCCGTCACTCCGTTGGACACCTGAATGTTGATTTGGTCACCGGCGTGTGTGGAAGCGGCGGTCGCGATGCCCATCATGGAAGCCCCCACCATGACCGCGGTGATGCTTGCCGCGGCCCATTTCACTGTCCTATGGATGCGCGTCATAGCGCTTACCTACTTTCTGCACAGCCACATGCGGTTCATGTGTCGGCTAGAACACTAGCCCACAAGCACCCGCTCCTGCAGGAGATCAACCAATAATCTTACCCTTGCTAAGCGGGGTTGGCCCGGGTACGGATGACTGTGATGGCTACTGTCGCTAATACGCAGTCGCGAGCAACTCCACCTTGGAACTGATGCGCCGGGCATACTGCTATTGGCACTTTATGACCCAAAGCCTTGCTGGGATACACACCGAGCGCCGTGAGCCGATGAATCACACCGTCACTCGACCGGTGCGGCAGGCTAGCACTTTTCCGAGTGACCCAGTTGACGGGGAACCCCTCGCCACCCAGAACAGGAGCGGCGAGGGGCCCGGCGATGAGCTAGCGAGACGATGGACGCCGCTCACCGTGTGGCGGTGAGACCAATCTCCGCCGTAACGAACACTACAGCTCATTAAGCAGCCGCACCTGAGAATGCAGAAACCTCCACCACCCGAAGATGATGGAGGCTCAGCGGCGGCACTGACACCCATCAAGACCGCCGGAACCGATAGTATCAGAACAAAAACATACGGAGCCCCCGACCGAAAGCACAACGACGGGGGCTCGTGGGGAGAAGCGCAGCTCAGCCATGAACAGCCTCACAACCCAAGCGGGACTGACGTTGGATCCCGCGCCGATGATGCTACTCCACGCACACCCGCCTCGCCGGTCAACACCCTGCCCTGCACACGACTAACCCCCGCCATGCAGGGCAGCAGTGACAGGGGTTAGCGGGGAGCAACATCCTGTACCAAACGCAGCTCAACCCTGCGACGAGCTCCTACCGAGCGACCCGTCACTAAGGACAATATCCGAGACCATTCAGCACTGCAGCCAAATGCAAAACCCCGCACCGAAGTGCGGGGACCTGCATACCTGCGGCAGATTACTCTGCGGCCGGTCCATTGATGTAGTCAACGATCGCCTGGAATACAGAGACCAGAGCGGTGGCAACGGTGTCGATGATGGACTGAATGGTGTCGATCATGATGATCTCCTCGGGAGTGTGAAGGATGCACGGCAAGCTAGTTCCTGCCGTGTCATGAACATTACCGAAGAGCAGGCCACCTTCGTTACACCGCAAAACCAGTACCCCCGCAAACGTACCGGGATCGTCCTCTAACAGCACGAACACCTACCCTCCGAGCGAAGACGTACACCCTGAGCGGCGATGATGCCCAGGGTGCACGACACTCTCAAAAAAGACGACCATCCATATGATGGCGCACGAGGGTCATCACTCCACTCGTGCAGCCACCACACTATCGCAGTCCAACGAAATTTCGTTGAAAAACCACCCTTAGGGGTGTTGTGTCTAATATCCGCCTTTGCCTGCCTAAGGTGCCGGCAGACATGAAAAGTCCCCCGCGCTGACACGCGGGGGACAGTGTCACTTGAGCGACAGTGGGACTAGCCCTGCTCAGCGCCGCCCTCAGCGCCACCGGCGTTGATGGAACCGACGATGGAATCGAAGACGGAAACGAGAGCCTCGGAAACGGTGGTGATGATGCCCTGGATGGTTTCGATCATGATGATCTACCTTTCGGTTGAAGGTGAAAGACTGAGGAAAAGCGGGGTTCGCACCACGAGTGTACCGACGGCGCGAGACGATTTGCTACCTTCAACAACACTACCCCCTGGGATGGGGCACATGGATGCAGGCGAGAACCACCCCAGCCACAAGGCGAATGCGTGGCGTTGGCTCAAGAACATACACATGGTGCAGCGTCCCAGCGTGTACATCACCGGATGACATCCCCAATGTGCCTCAAACGCAAAACGCCCCCGCGCCCAAGCGCGGGGGCCAGAGGCGCTATCGCGACATCTTAGGCCTGCGGCCCCTGGAGGGAGCCGATGATGGCATTGAAGACGGAGACGATCGCCTCGAAAATGGTGGTGATGATGGTCTGAATGGCTTCGATCATGATGTTCTCCTCAAGAGTGTGAAGTAGGCACATCAGGTTCCCGCTGCGCGATAGCCACATGGGGGCTAGAGACCATCTCGTTACCATGCAACACCAACTACCCCTCATGGCCGCGGAACGTGCGCCCAGCGGGGATTTCACCGCCGGAACGTCCCACCCTTTTAGGCGGAAACACAACGACCGGAAGTAACTATAGTGGAGCGCTGGCGCTTAGCGCCTAGCGTCTCCCCCGGCGTAGTGATGGGATCGGCCCCCGACTCTCCAATCGGAGGCCGATCATAGCGGCCCACACCCCTCAAGATGCCCGCTATCTCTCCACCGTCGCCGCCCGGGGAGCGTTACCGCAGCCCGACGATGACACCAACCACGGTATATTTCCAACAAGTAATAATCAAAGAACAAATGCGCTCGCGGTTCACACAGCGGGTGCTTTTGGGCACGTTTGCACGGTGGACCAGTTCGAACAGCATCTAAAAGCAGTGCTACAAGCTTGAGGAACACCAACGACCTGACCGTGGACGGGGATGCTGGCTGAGGTGTCGTGCCCGGCGTTCACTCCCGCCTCTCTTTCTCATCAGAATCAATCCGCGTGGGGCACCGCCACAACAGCCACCGAGAGCATAAGGGTTATGGCGATCTCATCGGCCATACTCTGCCGTTCGGCAGTTCCGCCTGGACAAAGAGCAGTACGTGTGGCCTGTTCGCGCGGAGCACGGCCCCCAACGGTATACGGATACGCAGTCGCGACCTGCTCATCGCTGGCCGGCTTACACCTGGAGAGCAATTTGTTCCCTGCATGAGGGAGCCGGGTATGGTGATAAACGTTCCGATACCGAACTGCGACGCCCGAATGAGAGCTGGCGACGACAAGAGCGTCGGAGACGACCGTCGACCCCCATGGGAGCCTAGGAACGGTGGTGTCGCCACGACTATCGCGCTGCCTACGTACATCAGGATTCCCGCACGCTGTACCCGTAGACGCAGCAGTGCGGCGCGGCTGACCCGGTGAGCCTGGAGCGTGTTGATGTCACGGTGGTCAGGATGCGCCGCCGTTGATATAGAGGGTCTGGCCGTTGACCCACCGGGCGGGACCGGCGAGGAAGGACACGACCTCAGCCATATCCGCAGGTGTGCCCAGGCGACCCATCGGGTTCATGCCCGCGATTCCATCGATCTGTTCCTGGCTCTTGCCCTCGAAGAACAGAGGGGTTGCCGTCGGGCCAGGCGAGACGGCATTGACAGTGACGTCGCGTCCCCTTAGCTCTCGAGCAAGGATCAATGTGATGGCCTCCACCGCACCCTTTGACGCAGCGTAAGCGCCGTAGCCGGGAATCTGCAAGCGCGTCACCGAGGTGGAGAAGTTCACGATCGCACCCCCGTCACGCATCCGCTGCGCTGCCAACTGATCAACGACGAACGTGCCACGCACGTTCGTGCGCTGCACTCGGTCAAATACCTCGAGATCCAACTCAGCAATCGGCGACAACGGCATGATCCCCGCGGTGTGCACAAGGACATCGACTCCGCCGAACTCGCGCTCGGCCGCATCGAAGAGCGTGGCCATGTCGGTCTCGTCGGCGACGTCTCCGCCGACCGCGATTGCCCGACCGCCCGCCGACACGATACCTGCGACCGTTTCATCGGCGCGCTCTTTGTTGCCCGCGTAGTGGACGACGACGGCGAGACCATCGGCGGCAAGACGCTCAGCACTGACCTTACCGATGCCTCCGGAGCCACCAGTGACGATGGCAACACGGTCTGCGGTGCTGTTCATGAGTACTCCTCCGACTATAATATGGACACGTTGTTCATAAATGAGCATACCACTCTAGTGAACGATCCGTTCATAAAAAGGGAGTCAGGGATGAGTCAGCCAGAGGATGCACCACGAGGTCGCGGACGTCGGCCCGCAGCCGAGGTGCGCGACGGGGTACTCACCGCGGCAAGCAGACTACTGCTCGCCGAGGGGATGTCTGCTGTCACCTTCGAACGCGTCGCGAAGGCCGCTGGCGCGAGCAAGACGACCCTGTATAAGTGGTGGCCCTCACCCGGAGCACTAGCGGCAGAAGCCTTCTTCACTACCAGTGAACTTGACCTCGAGTTCCCCGACACCGGGAACCTGCATGCGGACCTGGTTGCGCAACTGACCGCCTTTGTTCGCCTTGCCTCTCACCCAAGTACGGGCAAGCCGTTGACCGAACTCATCGGAACCGCCCAGATAGACCCTGTCCTTGCCCGAGCGTGGACGGACACCTATTCCCACCCCAGGCGCGAGCTCGCCCGACAACGCCTGCACTCCGCTCAGCGCGACGGCGAACTGCACGCTGACGCCGACCTCGACATCATGGTCGACCAGCTCTGGGGCGCCTGCTACCACCGCCTGCTCATCCTCAAAGTCCCCCTCGATGAGCTCAACGTCGATCGACTCGTCACCTACGCCCTGCGCGGAGCACAGTAACGACCCCACTGCTTCACGAGTGCGACGTGCCGCTTCGCCGGCGAGAGGCGTTAATGCGAGCTTTCATTCGATTTCCGCAGGTCGCCATCGAACACCACTTCGCCGTCCCAGGCCTGGTGCGATCGAGGAGGAACAGATTGCATTCATCGTTCGCACACGCCTTGAGCCTGCCCGGACGTGCTTCGACGACAAGTTCACCAAGCTCGGACAATAGGCGCGGTTTTGGCAATGATGAACGCGTCCCGGGGATCCGTTTTCGCCTGTCCGGGGTACAGGTCAGCGGCATTTCGCATCGCCAGGCCAGGCAGGTAGGCGACCGCGCAGTCGCAGGTCCGTGCGACGGCAATCGGCAGGGCGCCGACAGTATTCGGCTGGTCCACGATCAGCAGCACACTGCCGTGGTCCTTGAGTTCGTCGAAGACGGTGCGCAGACTGGCTTCATCACGGGACAAGGCCTTGTCGTAGAGCCCGCTGCCAACGGCGGTCAGTGGCGACCGTGATGGGCGGTCTTGTCCACATCTAATCCGAGGTGAGGGGTCGTAGGTGGTGTCTTCGATGACGTTCCCTCCTTGGATGGGAGGTCGGTATGTGGTTGTGGTGGAAGAGCACTGGTGGTCAGACACATGGTGCGGGCACCCACGTCTACGTTGAGACTTCACTTGCCGGCGCTGGCAAGCCGCGTCCCTATTAGCAGTCGACTCGTGTCCTGATACCTCGGCGGCGCCACCCACTCCCGGGCCATTGCGTAGAACAACAGGGCGAATCAGCCATACCAAGGCCAGTGACCTGCCCCGAGGATACGGGACGGGAAAAGTTCACAACCCTGCGCATACACAGCCCAATTTGCAACAGCGTCAATGCACATCCAAGCAGCTCGCATAGACCGATCTGTCTGTTATTTCCACAGCGCTATTCGAAGTGAGAAGAACCATCGACCTCACCTCAACTCCACGACTATCGTCACCGGGCATGTGGAAGAACAGAAGTGGTTGCAGCTGCAGGTTAAACCCGCATGCTGCCCTGGCGATCAACCATTGACAAAACTGTTGACAACAGCCGGCCGCCGCCACCAATAGAGACAACGGCCGGTAAACCACGCACCTCGCGAGACGGCCGCTGTGTGAAAACACCACCGGTGTCCCATTGCTGCATCTGGCACCGAGCCCCGTCACCCACGCCAGTCCACTACGTTCGCCAGCCCTGAGCCTTGCGTTCAGCCAGCGGCGCGCGCATCTTCACGATACGGAGCAACTCATGTCTCGGATCCTGTCGAACTTCGACAACCTCATCCTCAACACCGACACCTACAAGCACTCTCACTGGAACCTGTACCCACCGCAGACCGAGTACGTCTCGAGCTACATCGAATCCCGCGGCGGCACATATCCCTCACAGCTTTTCGTCGGCCTACAGGCATTCATTAAAAAACACCTCCTTCACCCCATCACTATCGACGACATCGATGAGGCCGAGGTCATTACCCGCGAACACGGGATCCCATTCAACCGCCAGGGGTGGCTAGGTATCGTCAACGACCACGGCGGGTACCTGCCGGTAAAGATCCAGGCCGTCCCGGAAGGAACAGTCCTCCCGAACAAGAACGTCCTTGTCCAGGTGGTCAATACCGATCCAAAGTACCCATGGGTGACCAGCTTCTTCGAAACCGCCCTACTGCGGTCGATCTGGTACCCCACCTCAGTCGCAACCATTAGCTGGTACGCCAAGCAGTTGATCCGTCAGGCGTTAGAGAAGACTTCAGACCACCCAGAAATCCTCCGGGACGTACTCCAAGACTACGGTGCCCGGGGAGTCAGCTCCCAGGAGTCAGCAGCACTCGGAGGGCTGGCCCACCTGATCAATTTCCGGCAGACAAACACCATCTCCGGTTCACTGGCGGCGACACTGTACTACGGCGCCACCAACCCGGCGATCTCCCAACCAAATTCAGAACACACAACCGTGACCGCATGGGGAAGAGAGCACGAGGCGGACGCACACTCCAACCTCATCGAGCAGTACCAGGGCTGGCCACAGATCGTTGCAGTCTCGGACTCCTATGACCTGGACAAGGCTGTTCACACCATCTTCGGAGGCCAGCTCAAGCAACAAATCATCGACTCTGGGAGCACCGTCTACGTACGCCCGGATTCCGGGGACCCAGCCCAAGTCATCTCCAACACAGTGGAAGGCCTATTCGAGGAGTTCGGTTACACCGTGAACTCCAAGGGATATAAGGTCCTCCCTGACTACATACGCACCGCTCAGGGCGACGGCCTTACCCTGGAATCATTGAAAGAGATCTACCGCGAGCTAGAACACCGTAGCATCGCCGCCGACAATGTCGTACTCGGCATGGGCGGAGGGCTTTTGCAGTACATCAACCGCGACACCTTCGCTTTCGCGCAGAAGGCAAGCGCTGCCAAGATTAACGGCGAATGGACCGATGTCTATAAGGAACCCGCCACCGACACCACCAAGCGCTCCAAGCGTGGACGGCTCGCCCTCGTTGAACATGACGGCATGATCACCACCATCCGCGAGGACGAACTGGGAGACGAAGTGAACCTGCTGCGCACCGTCTTCGAGAACGGCCACCTCCTGTTCAACGATAACTTCGCTGATCTCATCGAACGGAGCGAACGCCCCGTGGCTCGCAGTCTCTACGAACCAGTCATAGAAAACGCTCTTGGGGGCCTGAGCCACACCGCACAGGAGGCGACCGAACGTGTCGCATCGTAACCCCGTAACAACTGACGATGCGTCGCAAATACGGCAGGGAATCGTCATCGCCCTCGACGTCACGACCATCGACCGCCTTCACGCCCTAGTCACGGCAACCTCCGGTATTCCTGGAGTAACCGGATATAAGATCGGTCCGGAACTTGCACTGGAGATGGGGCTCGGCGCTCTACTCGAATTGCTCCGCGATCTCACCGACCTCCCGCTCATATACGACCATCAGAAAGCGGGACTCGATGTACCAAGCAATGCGCCGAAGTTCGGCGAGATCCTGGCACGCCACGGGGTGAACTCAGCGATCGTCTTTCCAGTGGGTGGCCCCACGATCGTGGATGCCTTCATCAGCGGGCTTACCTACTACGGTGTGACCCCGCTGGTCGGCGGCCGTCTACCTGTCGCCGATTACACAGTATCCAGCGGTGGCTGGATTGATGATGCCATCTTAGAAAACATCGCGGCCATCGCGATAAAAAAAGGGCAGTCATCATTGGTCGTCCCACTGGGGCCCGACGTCGAACGCGTTGTGTCCGTAGCCGCAGCCGCCGGATCGCAACCCACACTCTATGTCCCTGGGGTTCGCGGACAGGATGACGAATTCCGTCAGCTCGCGTCAGTCGCGGCTTCGGTCGATGGCATCTTCCCCATCGTCGGTCGAGCGGTGATCACCGCCGATGATCCCGCGCAAGCAGCTTCAACACTCGTCACCTCACTAGCCGCAGCGCTGGGAAATCGTCCGGATGAACCACCGGTAATACCGTCAGTACACGGAGGGCAGCGATGAGCGAACTTAAAACAACGCTGACTGACCTGATCGCTGAAAGAGCCCAAGATGTTGTTGCAGCGGCACGCAACAGCGGAACCACTATTGCCACCGTCGAGACAGTAACCGGTGGTAGTCTCGCGGCGGCAGTCACCGCCGCTCCCGGTGCTTCCGCTGTCTTCGACAGGGGTTTTATATTCTACCACACCGAGGCAAAGGCACGTGGATTAGGCATTGAAGAATCCCTCTGGGCCGAGAATGGCGCTGTCAGTGCCCCGGTAACCGAAGCCTACTCACGTCAATTGGTGGATCATTCGGATGCTGTTATCGGCGTTGCCATCACCGGCTATGCTGGCCCGGGAGGCGGCAGCCGCGATAATCCCGTCGGTACCGTGTTCATCGCCCGGTTTCAGCGTCCACACCATACCTCGGTGCAGCGCCACGTCTTCACTGGTGACCGCGATACGGTCCGGAGGCTCGCTGTTGCGCAGGCACTCGACGATCTCGCTGACCTAGTCAGTAAGGCAGGTTCAGACAAGGAGCGCAGACCCCGGTGACGCTTCTCCACATTTTCGATATGGATGGCACGCTACTGCGCGGGACCAGCGCATCACTGCTTTTAGCCGAACACCTTGAGGTAGTCGATGAAGTGCATGATCTCGAACGAGCGTCTGCCGCTGGCAAACTCTCGAACCGCGAGTTTCATCGGCGAACCCACCGATTGTGGCAGGGTCGACTCACCCCAGAAGCCATTCATGACGTCTTCACTTCAGCTCCGTGGATGAACGGATTGGCCGAGGTTTTCGCGGATATCGATGAACGGGGTGATATCTCTGCCGTGATTTCCATGTCGCCGCGATTCTTTGTCGATGGCCTTCGGGAACGCGGGGCTCACTATGTCTACGCCAGCGAGAATCCGCTCGACAGACAGTTCGACCCAGACGGGGTGCTTGAGGGAGAGGACAAAGTCAGAATCGCCCAATCACTACTCCATAAACTCCGCGAGATCTTACCCGTAGACGACGATATCAAGATCGTCGCCTACGGCGACTCATACACAGACATCCCGCTATTCGAATCCGGCGTTCCCAGCGTCGCTGTAAATGCCAGTCCCGTGGTGGAAGCGCTCGCCACGACGTCCTACCGGGGTCGCGATTTGACCCGGGTGCTCGCACTAGGACGAGCTCTTGCTACCAACAGCGACTGCCCAGCTATGCGGCGTTAACTAGACGGTGCTGTGGCAGACTGGTGATAGCGCAAGACGACAGACATATCGGTGTCTGCCGTACCGACCCTCCTACTGCGCAGGTCGTACGTCGGCGAGAGCTTTCTCCATAACCACCGCATCCGACTTCGCGCATCTGAAGGAGGAGGCCGGGACCTGCCCAGCACGTTGCGTGCGCATCACCTCCACGCCCTGTAACGTTCTGCAGGCCGACATCAGATTCTAGGACCCCATCGACTGGGATCTAACGATGCTATTGCAAATAGTTTCTTCTTATTGCCCATTGTGGATGTCGCAAATAGAATGACTCCAAATATACGTCAGCGATGATGTAATTTTGTCTGATCGGCCGACGATGTCGTTTATTCACCAACAGGGGGTGTCGGTTCCCAGCGGTCGCCCGCCACGCTCAGCGCTCAATTTTACACCCTCGATAGCCACAGGCGGATAGAGTCGGTGTGCTGGGCCCCATCCAGTATGCTCGATCGCTGCTTCGATGTCGGACTCTGTTTCGGGACTCAGCGAATCTTCTGGGTCTACTGGGTCTACTGGGTCTACTGGGTCTACGACACCGTAACTAGTCAACAGGTGGGCTGTGCGCGCGAGGGAGAGATGTGCAATAGCTCCGCAGCCGGTGTCTTGCTGATTAGCAAGAGCGTTGATAACAGCGTATGCCATTAAATAGCCGGTGCCGTGGTCGAGCGCCTGCACCGGCAGCGGGGCGGGCTTGTCCCGAGCCAAGCCATGCATCCCAGCATGAGCGATGCCCGTGCTCATCTGAACTATGCTGTCGAATCCACGTCTTCCTCGCCATGATCCGGTCCAACCATAGGCGTCGAGACTAACATCGATTAGCCTGGGCCGAACCTGCTGTCGAGTTGCGGCGTCGAGGCCGAGCCGGTCAAGGGCACCAGGGCGGTAACCATGTACAACGACATCGGCATCAGCGATGAGCTTCAGAAGCAGTCTGCGCTGATCTGCGTCTGTCAGGTCCAGCGTGGCGGATCGTTTACCGAGCATGACCTCGGGTGTTAGCCCAGGCTCATCCCACCAGGGAGGATCGATACGCAGAACTTCAGCTCCTAGTTGAGCCAGGAACCGGGTTGCGACTGGCCCTGCTAAAACGCGAGTGAGATCCAGGACCCTCAGCCCCGCCAAGGGGCGCTGCGCGCCCTGGGGCGGGGTGAAAGACTTCGCACTCTCGTGCCCAGTTCGCCAAGCGATGAGCGGCTCGCCGGCAACGGCTTTCCCCTGCTCACTGGCCTGCCATTCTTCCATCGTACGCATCACAGCGGCACAACCCCCAGCCTGCACGATACAGTTCTCCAACTCTTCTTTCGCCCAGGTGGCCACGGCGGCAGCAATGGCCTGTTTGTTCGCTTCAACCCCGAGGACATCGATTGCGGCCTTGCGATGGGCTAGGGCATTGGTGTGGAGTCGGATCCAGCCATCGACACACGGGTATCTCCGGAGACGGGGTCCCACAGCGGCGCAGGTTGCCAGCCTTGGGGACGCAAGCTTGATGCAAACCACATTGATGCCAGCCGACGATCAACTGTCACTAGCCGCTTGGGTGCGGCGGTTACTCCACACGAGTCAACCAGGTCAGCCACGGCCAGCCCTGCGGCTGCTATGGAAGCGGCCGCAAAGTCAGTGACATGAAAAACGGGTCTGCTGCACGTTTAGGTGACATCTGATCTAGCTTGCCCGACAGGGCGGGTCTGGAAGGATGGCCATCGTGCCCAAGCCCTATCCGAAAGAGTTCCGAGACGATGTGGTCCGGGTCGCCCGAGACCGAGACAGCGGTGTGACGATCGAGCAGATCGCGAAGGACTTCGGGGTTCACCCGATGACGTTGCAGAAGTGGTTGCGCCGCGCCGACATCGACGACGGCAACAAGCCCGACCAGTCCCGCACGGAGAACACCGAGTTGCGTGAAGCGCGCAAGCGGATCCGGCTCCTGGAACAGGAGAACGAGGTCTTGCGACGGGCGGCGGCGTATCTGTCGCAGGCGAACCTGCCGTCAAAAGGCTCTACCCGCTCGTGAAGGAGCTCGCCGCCGACGGGATCCCCGTGGCTGTGTCGTGCCGGGTACTCAAGCTCTCCCGCCAGCCGTACTACCGGTGGCTAAACAACGCGGTCACTGTGGCAGACAGGATCGAAGCGCAACGGGCGAATGCCCTGTTCGACGCGCATCGTGATGACCCGGAATTCGGGTACCGGTTCCTCGCCGATGAAGCCGAAGCTGCCGGTGAGCCGATGAGCGACCGGACGGCGTGGCGGATCTGCTCGGTCAACCAGTGGTGGTCGAGCTTCGGCAAGAAGCACGGCCGACACGGCAAGAAGCCGGGCCCGCCGGTGCACGAGGACCTGGTCGAACGCGACTTCACCGCCGGGGTACCCGATCAGCTATGGCTCACCGACATCACCGAGCACTGGACCGACGAGGGCAAGCTTTACCTCTGCGCGATCAAAGACGCCTGCTCGGGGAGGATCGTCGGATACAGCATCGACTCCCGCATGCAGTCGCGTCTGGCCGTAAATGCCCTGAACAACGCGGTCGATCGTCGAGTAGGAGACGTCGCGGGTTGTATCGTCCACTCGGACAGAGGATCACAATTCCGATCACGGAAGTTCGTGTCCGCGTTGAACCGACACGGACTGGCCGGGTCCATGGGCAGAGCAGGTGCAGCTGGCGACAACGCGGCGATGGGATCATTCTTCGCCCTCCTGCAACGCAATGTCCTCGACCGTCAACGCTGGGGCACCCGCGAGCAACTGCGGATAGCAATTGTCACCTGGATCGAACGGACCTACCACCGCCGACGCCGGCAAGCCCGTCTCGGCCGATTGACACCCATTGAATACGAGACCATCATCAGCACAGCCGCGTCAGCGGCATGACACCGTAACTGTCACCTGTTCGTACAGCAGACCCCGATTCGCCGGACTGTTTCAGCTTCAACCCACAGTAGTGATTAACCCTGTCCGCCCCACTTCGCTCACTGGCGCGGCTGATGCTGCCTTGGCGACGAATACGGCGGACTGTTGGCAATAGACCCGACCTAGGGCGTGTCTGAGAAATTGATGGCCTGCACTTCAGAGGTCTTCTCGGTCCTCGTAGTGGAGGATGTCGCCGGGTTGGCATTGGAGGACTCGGCAGATCGCATCGAGGGTTGAGAACCGGACGGCCTTCGCGCGGCCGTTCTTCAGCACTGCGACGTTCGCGGGGGTGATGCCGATCCTGTCGGCGAATTCGCCGACGCTCATGCCGCGTTGCGTCAGGATGTGGTCGATGGTGATGCGGATGGCCATCAGACGACTTCGTCCAGCTCGCTGCGCATCACGATAGCGTTCCGCAGCAGCGATCGAAGCACGAGCGTGATGCAAGCGAGAGCGACGAGGGTCAGGCAGGTCATGGTCTGAACGAGGGCGATGAAGGGGCTGCCCGCCTGCGCGTTGCTGATCGCAATGAATCCCACGATGTCGAGAAGAACCGCGCATGCGAGCACGGTCACGATGACATCGACCCAGAGTAGGGAAGGGCGGGTCAGCATCGTGCCGGTGTAGATACGGTGTACGAGCAGCGCGACCATGGCGAGTGCGACAAGACCGAGGGTCGTGAACGCGATGGTTACTGCGAGGAGCGGGGCGCGAAGGTCGGCGTATTCGGGAAGGCTCGTCGCGACGTCCGCCGAGAAGCCTGGGAGTAGCGCGACCGCGGCGAGGCCGGCGAGGGACAGGACGCCCAGGAACGCCTGGGTGGCGATGACGAGGCCGAGTGACGGGTGGGGAAGATCGATATCCATGCATCGATTATCGATAGATGACCTATCGAAAGTCAATAGATCGGTGTTAGTCCAGTTCGTCTTGCTTGGGCTGACGTGTTCGGCGAAGACTCGAGACCAGGCGGGCACGGCGTTGAGGATGACGGCGGCGCGGTAGACAACCGTGTGCTTGTCGTAGCGGGTCCCGAGCCCGCGCCACTGCTTGATGGTCCAGTAGTTGCGTTCGATCACGTTTCGGTTCCGATAGTCGACAGTGTCCAAGCCGACGGGTCTGCCGCCTTAGGAAACACGACGCTTGCACCCCGTCGGACGCGGCAGCATCTCCTCGATCAGCGACCACTGAGCATCCGACAAAATCTCAAACCGCGACACCGCTCAAGACTTCCAGCGCGCCGCTGAATCATTTGTCAGACACGCCCTAGGCCGTGTCTCTTAAAGGTGCGAGCCAGGCAACCACCGCGGACAACACCGCCGCAGCCCGGTACACCACAGCCAACTTGTCGTACCGGGTCGCCAGCCCGCGCCACTGCTTGACCTTGTTGAACGCCCGCTCGACAACATTGCGGCCCGTGTAGGCCTCAGCGTCGAACCCCGGTGGCCGACCGCCGCCCGAACCTTTCTTCTTCCGGGCGGTGACCTGATCTGACTTCTCGGGGATGACCGCCGTGATCCCCCGGGCCCGTAGATACTCCCGGGTGGCCTTGGTCGGGTAGGCCCTATCGGCCAGCACCGCATCCGGGGTGGTGCGTGGCCTGCCACCACCGACCCGCGGCACCCGGATATCGTCGATGATCTCACCAAGCGGGGCGTAGGGCTGAAAGTACTCACCGGGCAGGGCGCGGCGGTGGACGCCACCACAGCGCAAGGCAAACTGGTGTTCGGCATCTTCGCCGCCCTGGCAGAATTCGAGCGCGAACTAATCTCTGAGCGCACCATCGCCGGATTGCAAGCAGCCCGAGCTCGAGGACGTCACGGTGGGCGACCGCTTAAGATGACGCCGGCGAAGCTGCGTTTGGCCATGGCTTCGATGGGACAACCAGGGACGAAGGTCAGTGACCTGTGCGCCGAGCTGGGGATCACTCGACAGACGTTGTACCGGCATGTGTCACCGACGGGAGAACTGCGCGAAGATGGACGCAAGCTCCTGAATCGACGAAGCTAGTCCGCACGGTAGTTAGCTTGCAAGGTCCCCCGGTAGTGAATCATTTCTGGTTCTGTAATTCGGCTGATTGAGTGACCCGTCGGCGCTGAACAAGAGACCACAGTGCACTACCAGCAACAAACACAAGACAACTCACGCCAAACACCGGGGCCAAGAACCCGTAGGCCACCAACAACGCCACCAGGATGATCGTGCCCGTTGTCGGACGCGACCACTGCGCCCGACGCGGCGGCCCGGCAAGCATGCCGGCGGGGCGCCGCTTCCACCACATTGCATAACCCCAACAGATCATCGCGATAATCCCTGCGGCCAACAAACCAAGAACGATCTGATTGGGAAGACCGAACAGAGTGCCCATGTGCAGCTGAATCAACCACGCCGTAGCCTTAGCCGCCAGCGGCCAATCAGCGAAGTTCGACCGATCGATGACATCACCGGTGGCCCAGTCAATCGCCACAGAATCATTCGACAACCGGTAGGCCACCCGGTTCTCCGAGGCAGTCCACACCTGCCCCTCGGCACTCGGCGGAGTAATCGTCACCGGGGTTCGCAGTTCATCCTCAGCGGTCGCTGCCACCCGGTCAATCGCCCCGGAATTCAGACCACTGACCCGCACCCCACCGGCCGGCATAGCGTGATCACCGTGGCCTTCATGCCCGGCATGTGCCCCGGCCCCGTCACTGGCAGAGGTGTCTTGCACACTGGCCCCGGGCAGCTCCGCGGACACCGCGGGGGTACCCCAATTGAGGCTTTCCCGAACTTTACCGATATTGTCTCCTGCCACAGAGGACCAGGTCAGACCAGTTACAGTGAGGAAGATCAAGCCGGCGGCGATGATCGTGCCGGTCGCCCCGTGGCGACGCATCGTTTTCACCCGCCCAGTACCACCGGTGCGCAGCATCCCCCGGATCTTCGATGACCCTCGTTGACGAGACCACAGCAACGCCAGCCCACCGACGGCCAACACCCCCAGCCAACTGGCCGCCATCTCCGAGTACAACCGTCCCGGCTCACCCAACCACGCCATGCGGTGGCCCTGGGAGATCCACTGGCGCAACGGCAACGATGCGGAGCTACCGTACTGGGTCGTATCGCCCTTGACTTCACCGGTGTAGGGGTCCAGGAACACTGCTTGCAGGGTCGACTCCGGAAGATCCGGGTCGCTGAACAATACCCGGGTGGTTTCATCGGCATTACCCAGGCGTACCCCGGCCAATGAGAGATCGGGGTGCTCGGCTTGCGCGGTGTCCACCAACTGGCTGACCGGCACCTCATTGCCGGCCGCGCGGGCCTCGGAGTCAGAGACAGTCAGAATATCGTTGTTGGTGACCTGCTCCACTGTCGGAGAGAACGCGTAGAGCAGTCCAGTAATCGCTGCGATCAGGATCAGTGGGGCACACACGATGCCGGCGAAGAAGTGCAGCCGGTGGATCAGCCGACGAGTTTGCCGGCGATCCGGCGAGTCGACCCGGGGGGATTGGTCGAGCGTGGGTGGTGGTGGAGCATCCGTGGAGGTCGTCATACCCCAGTAGTCGGACCACACTGCCGAACGGTTCCAGGCCAACAGCTTCCCATCACCACCGATTACCCCCGAAACAAGCTGCACCGTGAGCCCTTTTAGCACCCGCGACGCCCGAACACGTAATCAGCCAGATAGCAACCGGCTATGCGCCTGCATTCCCGGCCCATAGACCGGGCCACCGACTAAGAGGCAACGCTCTACCCCCGTCGGCGACGTGCTCACCTTTTCAGGGGTGTGCACACCGGTGACTGGGAACTTTGCTCACCGGTTGCACGACTACTAGAGCGGGACACGACAGTCAGCGACGCTGGCATGGTGTCAGACATGTACCTGGTTCCGCCAAGGTGCGTACCACCACGGTACGTTGCCTGCGCATGTCGTCTGCCCCTCCTCACGGTCTCTTTTCCTCCGCCCCGATCACCGCGCCTACCTCTAAGGGATAGCCCATATGAACACCCTGTTTCGTCGGACCAGTGCGACTGCTGTCGCTGCGGCACTCGCAGTCGGACTTGTTGCGTGCAGTAGCGACAACGACAGTGACGACACCGGTGCTGATACCACCACCAGCGCTTCCGCTGAGCAGGAAGGCAGCACGAGCGCCGACGACGCGGAGAACTCGACGGGAGCACTGAGCCTCGGCGAAGGCTACGTCGGCGCCAAAGACGCCGAGACCTCCATGACCGCCGTGTTCGGCGAGCTGACCAACTCCACCGACGAGGACATCCACCTCACCCGCGTCACCGGTGATCTCCCAGCGATGTACCAGTACCACGAGGTGGTCGACGGCGTTATGCGCGAAACAGCTGATGGTCTGGTGGTCCCGGCCAACGGTAGTGTGTCGATGAGTCCGGGCGGTCACCACATCATGATCATGGAGAACCACGACGAGATTGCCGCCGGTGATACCCTCACCCTCACGCTGACCGACGAGGACGGCAACGACTACGAACTGGCAGACATCCCGGTGCGTGTGCAACAGTCCGCCCACGAGGACTACGGTACTGAAGGCATGGACGGTATGAACGATATGGGCGAGATGGACCAGATGCACGGCTCAGATGATTCGGAACATGCCGGACACTAACCAACCAGGCCAGCATGCTCGGTCTCACCGCAGTCGACCAGTGTCGCGGGGCCTGACCCGCCGCGGTTTCCTCGGCGGACTCGGCGCTCTCGGTGTCCTCAGCACCGCCGCGGTGACGACATCCTGCTCCGACGGGCGGGACGGTGCCGCCGCGGAACCGGAGGCGGCCACCGTCCCCTTCGACGGTGACCATCAGGCCGGTATCGCCACCCCACCCCAGGCGCACAACACCACCGTCGCCTTCTCACTGCGTGACGGCGTGGACCGCAGGTCCGTCCAACGTCTGCTCCGCATCTGGACCGGGGATGCCCGACGTCTCTGCGCCGGCATGCCCGTGCTGGCTGACCTGGAGCCGGAGCTCGCCTCGAACCCCGGTAAACTCACGGTGACCTGTGGTTTCGGCCTGGGCCTCTACACCGTCGCCGGGATCGCCGACAAGGCTCCCTCCTGGCTGAAGCCGCTGCCCCACTTCAGCGGCGAACGGCTCGACGACACCTGGGGCGACCGCGACATCGTCCTGCAGATCTGCGGCGACGACCGCACCACGGTCTCCCACGCGCTGCGCGTCCTCGTCCGTGGTGGCGCCGACTACGCCCGGCCGTCCTGGAGCCAGACCGGATTCCTGGACGTACAGGACGGCACCCCGCGGAACCTCTTCGGCTTCAAGGACGGCAGCATCAACCCGCGCGCGGAGAAGGAGTTCAACTCACAAGTCTGGAACGACGACGGCGGAACCTGCATGATCGTCCGGCGCATCGCCTTCGACATGCCCGAATGGGAATCTGTCGACCGCGGCACGCGTGAGGTGGCAATGGGTCGCACCATCGTGGAAGGAGCGCCGCTGAGCGGGGGCGACGAGTTCACCGATGTTGACGTGAACAAGATCGGCGCCGACGGTCTTCCCCTCGTCGACGCCCACTCCCATGTGGCTCTGGCGACCTCGCGCAACGGCGATGCTGAACGTATGCTGCGTCGTGCCTACAACTACGACCTCCCCGTCACCGCCGGACCAGCCGGCCTGCAGGACGCCGACCTGATCGACCTCGCCGACACCGGCTTGATCTTCACCTGCTTCCAACGCGACCCGGGCACGTCCTTCATCCCCGTGCAGCGACGTCTCGCCGAGGGCGACCGGTTGAATGAGTGGATCACCCACGTCGGCTCCGCGGTATTCCACGTCCCGGGTGGGACGTCCGAGGACAGTTACTGGGGTGAGGAACTGCTGAGGTAGGTGCGGGCCTATCGCTGATTTCTACTTCTGGATACTCGTCGGATGCGGCCCCGTGAAAGCTCGCCCCAACGTGTTGTCTTTGGGATCGCAGACGGGTTCTGACAACTGTGCAGAACTCTTCCGAAACTGACAGTTGGAATCGATTCCGGAATTTGCGAGATAATGGGCTCATCACTCCTGCTCTGAGGTGTCAACGGTGACGATGGACGGGTCTATCCTCGGGTGCGGTGAGTGTTCTACCTGCTCATGCAGGACTCCGGTAAGGTGGGACCGCGCCGCAGCGAAAGCCACCTCTCCGTCCCCGCGGGAGATCGCCTCGAGGATCGTGGCGTGCTCATCGACGAACGACGCCATCGGGCGAGGCGAGGTCGCTTCCCGGATAGTGTGCTCGGTGTCATCGGCCAGAGGGCTGTAGAGCTGGGCTAGCACGGGATTGTGCGCGGCGAGGACCACACCTCGGTGAAAGCGGGCCGATAAGGGGGCCAGGGCGTCGATGTCCCCGCTGGCCGCCGCCGCACGCGATTGCGCGAGCACGTCGGCGAGCTCATCGATCTCCTCGGACGTGACGTGGGCCGCGGCGAGTTCGGCGGCCTGGGCCTCGATAGCGAGCCGTGCTTCCAGCAGGTGGCGCAGCTCCTCGCCGGCGAGGAAGCGCGCCAGCACGGCGTCAAGCTCGTGGGAGGCGCGCACGAATGTGCCGCTGCCCTGGATCGTCTCCAGCATCCCGACGTGCACGAGCGCCTGCACGGCCTGACGCAGCGTGACGCGGCTGACCTCGTACTCCTCCAACAGCTCCGCCTCCAATGGCAGCTTCGAGCCCACCGGCCACCGCCCGGTGCCGATAGCGTACTGAAGGTTCTCGATGACCTGCTGGACCAGCGCGGACCTCCGCGGCGGGCTCGGGGCCCTCTGTGATTTGCTCATCGTGGTTGCCTCCCGGAGTTCTTCGTCACACGAGTTGCCATAGGGATACTCTTTATCCTAGCATCGAAGCGATAGAGATGCTCTTATGTTCTTTGGAGGTTTACATGCGTCCCATCACGATCTTCCGCGGATGGAGCCTTGCGGGCTGTTACGCAGCGATGCTGGTCATCGGCCTGCTTATGTCCGTCTACGGGCCCATCGTCACAGTCCTTCAAGGGCGGTTCGAACTGAGCGCGACAACCGTCGGCGCGGCATTGGGTACACAGTCCTTCGCCGCGGTCATCGGCGTTCTCATCGCTCAACCGTTCCTTCGCGCACGCGGCAATCGCTGGACAATCATAGTCGCGATGACGCTCATCGCCGCCGGCAGCCTGATCATCGCCATCGCGCCGACCTGGCCGCTGCTGCTCGCGGGCACCGCAGCCGCCGGCCTCGGGTTCGGCGGCGTGGACTCGATGATCACGCAGCTGATCCTCGTGGGGTCCGGCGCGAAGGGGCCGGGCCGGGCAAACATCGCTCACGCTTGGTTCGGCATCGGCACCGTCGCGGGTCCGGGCCTGGTCTACCTCGTCGGGCCGGAGAACTACGCGTGGATCTTCGCCGGTGCCGCCGCCCTCATGGTCCTCGCGCTTCTCAGTGCGACCAGGCTCGAGCCGCGTCCCACTCCGGCCGAGGTCACCACCGCCGCTGCGCACCCGAACGACACTGCGCCGCTGCGCAGGCCTGCCCTGTTCGTGATCGTCATCGCGGCTTTCTTCGCCCTGTATCTGACGCACTTCGCGGTCCAGGCCGGGATCGGTAACTGGTCCCCAACCGTTCTGCAGGAGCAGTCCGGCCTCGCGGCCCAGACCGCGACCCTGTTCGTCACCGGGTTCTGGGCCGCGATGGTCCTCGGCCGCTTCGCGACGGCCGCCCTGGCCCACCGCATCGCCGCGGGCACGCTGGTCACGGTCAGCTCGCTGGGCCTCGCGGTCGCCGTCGCGGCCACGCTCCTGCCCGCAGCAGCTCCCTGGGCGTACGTGGTCGCGGGCCTCTTCCTCGGACCGATCTTCCCCACCGGGATGGCGTGGTTGACCCATAGCGGGTACGGCCGGGGCAACAGCTTCGCCTACGTCATCGCCGGTTCCATGCTCGGTATGGCCTTCGCCCCCAGCCTCGTGGGCTGGATCATCGAGAACCAGGGCAGTCAGTCAGCCCCGCTCGTGCTGCTGACCATCGCCGTGCTCGTGCTGGCCTCCAGCGCCGCGCTGGTCGCTCTCCTCGCCCGCGCCCGCAGGATCGCCGCGTCGGCGCAGCCGGTCGACGCCCGCGCGGAGGTCGCCGCTAACCGTTGAGCGAGGGCTCTCGCGCGTCACGGCGGACCGAGGGCCTGCCACGACGCGCGAGAAGCTCGGCGCCGGGGGGGCGTCGAGTACGCGGGTAGCTCGATACCGGCTCACCAGTCAGTCGAGTCGGCGGCTTTGAATGCGCCGGGGGTTTGGCCCATGATTCGGCGGAAGGCGTCGATGAACGCACTGGTCGTCGACCACCCGCACTCCTGGGCCACCTGGGTGACCGTTCGCCCCTCGGCGAGCCGGACCATCGAGGCGAACAGGCGCGCGCGGGTCCGCCACTGCGGGTAGGTCTGCCCGAACTCGGCCTTGAACAGCCGCGCCAGCGTCCGCTCGCTGACGTGCACGGACCTTGCCAGGCGCGGGAGGGTGTAGACGTCCCCAAGGTCGTCCTGGACGAGCTCGCACGCCGCGCGCAACCTCGGATCGCTGGGACGCGGTAGACGCAGGCCGACTGCTGGGGTCCGTCGCACTCGGTCGTTGAGGACGCTCTCGAGGTGCGCGATCTCCTCCTCGGACAGGGCTGGATCGGTCACGGCTTTGAGTATCTCGTGTAGCAGCGCGTCCACGGCCACGACCTCGGGGCCCGCGAGCCCGCGGTCGACGAGGCCGGGGCCGGCGGAGTTGAAGAGGTGGAGGAGCGTGTTTCCGTACGTGCGGTGCTCGTGCTCGACCCCGGCGGGGATGAGGAAAGCCCTGCCTGGGGAGGTGACCCAGACGCCGTGACCGGTGTGGATCGCCATCAGCCCGGAACTGACATAGACCAGCTGGTCCTCGTCGTGCCAATGCGCCGCGATGTGCACACCGTCCGGGTACCGCTCCGTGCGCGCGCCCACGTGCGGTCGATGAGGCTCCTCGGGCAGCACCGGGGCCTCGATGTCGGCAGCCTGCGACGACATGGACATGACACTCCTCCCTGGGCCTCCGATGAGGCCGACGACCTATTGGCAGATTTCCGATACTCACTGACCATATATCAGAAGAACTCCGGCGCGGTCCCGGGAAGGATCGTAGATATGGAAAAGAACGCAGATCAGATCGCGGGCACCACGCCCGCGCCAGAGACGTCCTCGTCGAGGACGCACGCCGCACTGTTGACCGTCGCGCTGTTCGTCACCGGGTTCGGGCTGCGCACGGCAGTCGCCAGCGTCGGCTCCGTCCTGGGCCACATCCAGGATTCCTTCTCCGCAGGCAGTGGAGGCCTAAGTTTCCTCACGACGCTGCCCGTACTGTGCTTCGCCGTGGCAGGCATCGCTGTCCCGGTCCTCGCTCGCAAGATCGGCCCGCACCGCGGCCTGCTCATCGCACTGGTCGTCTCGGTCCTCGGCCTCGTTGCCCGCGCCCTGACCGATAGCTTCGCCGTCTTCCTGCTGCTGTCCACCGTCGCGCTCGTCGGTGCCGCGGTGGCCAACGTGCTCCTGCCGTCTCTGGTGAAGACGCACTTCCCCGACCGTGTCGGGCAGAAGACCTCGGTCTACGTCGTCGCGCTCAGCCTCGGCACGATGGCCTCGGCCGGGCTGACGGCCCCGGTCGCCGGCATAGGCTCGGGTGGATGGCGGTGGGGCATCGCCGTGTGGGCGATCCTGCCGGTCCTGGCCGCGATCCCGTGGCTGCTCGCCCGCCCCTGGCCGGCCCATACTTCACCGGCCCAGCCCGCAGACCACGCTCCCCGTGTCTCGGCACTGGGGATGCTGCGCAGCCGCACCGTCATCGCGCTGACCTTCTTCTTCGCCTCCCTGTCGGCCCTGGCCTACATCGCGTTCGGCTGGTTCGCCCTCTACCTGCAGGACCTGGGCGTCGAGGCCAGTACCGCCGGGACGATGGTTGCCGTCCTCGCGGGTGTGAGCATGCCGGTCTCAATTATCGTCTCGCGCGTCAATCCGCGGCGCTTCGGCACGGTCGTCGTCGTCCTCGCCGCGTGCTTCGTCGCATCCCTGATCGGTCTCGCGGTCGCGCCCGCGGCGGGAGCCTGGGTGTGGGTGATCCTCTTCGGCATCGGCAACGGGCTCTTCTCGCTCAGCCTCGCCCTCATCGGACTGCGCGCACGCACCCCCGCCACGACCGCCGCCGTCTCCGGTGTCGTCCAGGGCATCGGGTACCTCGTCGCTGGGGCCGGCCCCCTGCTGTTCGGGCTGCTCCACGCGTGGACCGGCGCATGGACCGGGTCGCTGGCGCTGCTGTTCGTGCTCGTCGCCATCGCCGCTCTCAGCGGCCTGGCCTCCTCGCGCCACCGGTTCATCGACGACGAGCTCCACCCCTCCCCCACAGCCACCCCTGTCCACGACTAGACCGTCCGGCGCTAACCGAACGGAGAACAAGCCGGCAGTTGCACGAGCCCCGCCCCGGGGCCCGGTCGGCTGCCGGCCCGCACGCACACCGACCACTTCGAGCACGAGGAGAAGACACCATGGCATGGACACGATTCGCCGGTACCCTGATCGACCGGTACGAGGTCACTGAGAACATCCTCCGAGCCGACTTCGAGATCAGCACCGACGCTCCCGGGCACGAGTACGAGCCCCTGCCCGCCGGAGACGAATCCGTGGGCCTGTACTTCGCCCGTAACGGGGCCCTCCTGGAGACGCGCGAGTCGACCGCGCCCGGCGCTCACGGCGGATGGGAGACCGTCGAGGACGAGGCGAGCATGGGGCGGCGCAACCTGACCGTGCGCGCCTTCGACCCAGCCGCCGGAACGATGTCCATCGATGTCGCCCACCATGCCTCTGGGGCAGCCATCGACTGGTTCGACAGTGCACGACCGGGCTGGCGGGTGCTCATGGCCGGGGCGAGGTCGTGGCACCGGCCGTCATCCGAAGCCTCGGGACGGCACTGCCTGATCGCTGATCTGGCGGGACTTCCCGCGCTGGCCCGCATCCTTGAGGACACCGCCCCGGGCATCGAGGTGACCGCCGTCGTCGAGGTGCTGTCCCCGGGCGACCTCGACTACCTCCCGCATCATCCGCGCCTGGACCTCGTCCCGCTCATCGGCTCCGGCAACGGCGTCACGGCCAGCCGCCTGACCGACCACGTCCAGCAGATGCCAGGCCTGGAGACGGCGTCGTACCACTGGATAGCAGCAGAAACTACCCAGGTCCGCCACTTCAAGAAGCACCTCAGGGGACTCGGGGTCGACAAGGCCCAGTGCGTGGCTGTCGGCTACTGGACCGACGAGACCCACTGGTCCGAGCACGCCCACCCCTAACCGGGGCCTCGGCTGTCGCTGGAGCCGTCGCGCCGTGACGGGGACGACTCTCAGACCACTTCGGGTGAGGGGCGAGATCCGCAGATGGTTGAATCCCGGTGCTGTTGCGAAGTTGGGGATGACCAGTGAGGATCAGGGCTCATGGGCATCTTCTCCGGTCGACCCTACCCTCTGATACGTCATCTTCCAGACGGTTCGGTGGTACTGCCGCTACGGAGTGTCCGACCGTAATCTTGAGGCAATACTCACCGAGCGTGGTGTTCCGGTGGATCACGCGACGATCTACCGGTGGGTGCAGAAATACGGACCCGAGCTGGACAAGAGAATTCGCTGGTACCGTCAAACCTCACCGTTTTTCTCCGATTCTTGGCGGGTGGATGAAACCTCCATCCGGGGTCAGGGGGGAAGTGGTGCTACCTCTGCCGGGCTCTCACCAAAGACGGCCGGACCTTGGACTTCTACATGTACACCCGACGCAACACACAGGCGATGACAAGGTTTTTTAGGAAAGCGCTTCGCGGTGCCGGTCACCGCAGTCCTGATGGTGGTGCTGGGGTGATCTGCACGGACAAAGCACCCACCTACGCTGCCGCGATAGAGACGCTGATCAAGGACAAGAAACTGTCGAAGGAAGCCGTACACCGTCAGGTGAAGTCCTCACCAATGTGATTGAGGGCGCTCACGGCCGGTTGAAGCGGATCCTGGGGCCCAAAGGTGGTGGGTTCATGAAGCCGGTGTCGGTGTACAGGACGCTGCAGGGAATGGAGGCGATGCACGCGCTACGCAAAGGTCAAGGGCCGTTGTTCGCATAAGGTCACCAAAACCCGGATGACGTGATCGTCGCTAAGGCTTTCGCAGGCGCCTGAGACCACGGGCAAGGGGTGGGGAACCGCTGTGATAATCAGTTTTCAACACCGCCGCACCCACATTGCAACAGCACCCTTCCGGGAACTGCCGCCACGGGCCACCGCGGAGGCGGCCGCGGCCTAGATTGATGAGCTGTGCCCGGTCCCCGCAGGCGCGGTCGCCTGTTACCTTGATTCTGTCCCCGTATCCTCGGGGGCAGGTCACTGGCCTCGGTATGGCTGATTCGCCCTGTTGTTCTAGATGATCCGAATCTTCTATATCCGTCAATGGCCATTTTCGGCAGTCGTATGAAGCGCGTTGAGCAGTCGGTATAGGCGACGAGCGAGGTAGCGTTTGAGACACCGACGGATCTCACGCGGTGTTTTGCCTTCACCTCTTCGTCGGTCCGCGTAGGCCTGAGTTACGGGATCATGAGCCATTCGTACGACAACAGCCATGTGGAGTGCACTGTTGAGGCGCCGATCGCCACCCCGGTTGAGGCGGTGTCGGACAGTGTTACCCGAGGATGCAGGGATCGGGTTGACTCCAGCCAACGCAGCAAACGCAGCCTCGGAACGCACGCGCCCGAGATGCGACCAGGCCGTGTAGACAACAGCGGCGTTGACTGACCCGACCCCGATTTCGTCCAGTAGACCGGCGGCGGGAGTTGACTCGAGAATCTCTGTGATACGGGCGTGGTTGCCCTTGAGCTCGTCGTCAAGACAGATGATGCGTTTGGCTAAACGAGCTGCTTCGGTTCGTGCCGTCGACGTGGCCATTTCCTCGTTGCGGACGCGCCAGTGGGCCACCGTCGCCAGCTGCTCAGGCGTGAGCGTCTGCCGAGCATCAATATCGAGTTCAACGCTACGAATCAATGCCACGAGCGCGTTGACTTTCGCCGTGCGTTCGTCGGTCATCTGTTCCCTGGCAGCAAGGAGGACTCGCAGACTGGCACGTGCTCCTTGATCGTGACGCGGGATGCGCAGTTTGGTGTGTTCAAGCGGCAGGCTTGCCGCAGCGATAGCAGCAGCGTCTAACGGATCGGATTTCCCAGCGCCTGGACGCGCCGACGCGTAGGCGGTGACTCTGGGAGCTTCGATAACAGAGTATCCGTCTCGTGCGACAGTACCGGCCAGTAGTGCTCCATAGCTTCCAGTACCCTCAACCACCCATAGAGCACCGAGATCCTCGCCAGTTCGGCGGGATACCCACGCAATGGCGCGGGATCGACCAGGTGTGGTGTTTGGGAATGTAGCAGTGTCGACATGTTCACCGTTGGCGGTGAGCACGGCATAGGTGTGGGTGCGGGCGTGTGTATCGACGCCGATGACGAAGGGATGAGAATGCGCGACGGTGGTCATTGTCACCGATGGTCCTTTCCTGACGAACGGACAGATATGTTCGACCGCGTCACGGTCGGCAGCGGCCCCGTTTGGGAAGTCACTACCGAGACGGTCCTGTAATGAGCCACAACCATGTGGGCTGGGCAGTCTTCTGATCAAGCCGTCGGTGTGGACAGGGTCGGTGACGACCGCCAGCTTCGATGCCGGACAATTCGGATCCAAGGCCCACAACGGGCCGAGGGGGTGTTGGATCACAGCTGCGAAGAGGCGGCTTACACCAAGCCTGCCAGCTAGTCCCAGACCAGTTAGAACTAGTCTTACAGGGGGGTGTTGCCGCCGAGGTACCAGGACACACGCTGGACCGCTCAATAGGGATGCGACTCACCAGCGCCAGCAGGTGAAGTCTCTTTGTAACGTGGGTGCCCGCAACACGTGTCCGACCCCAACCCAGTGATCTTCCACCACAACCACATACCAACCTCCCCCAAGGAGGGGACGATCATGGAAGACACCACCTACGACGTCTACCTCGGACTCGACGTCGGCAAAACCGCCCACCACGGCTGCGCCCTGACCAGCGACGGGACCAAGATCTACGACAAGGCCCTACCCCAGGACGAAGTCAGCCTACGCACCATCTTCGACGAACTCGCAGCCCACGGCACAGTCCTGCTGATCGTGGACCAGCCCAACACCATCGGCGCCCTGCCGATCGCGGTCGCCCGTGCCACTGACTGCGGCGTGGCCTACCTGCCCGGTCTGGCGATGAGAAAGGCCGCAGATCTGTACCCCGGACAGGCCAAGACTGACCCGCGGGACGCGTTCATCATCGCCAATACCGCCCGCACGATGGGCGCATACCCTGGGTGCGGTGGACCGCAATGCTGAGGTGTTTTCCGCGTTGAAGATGCTGTCCGGGCTGGACGAGGACATCGCTCGTGACTGCACCCGTACGATCAACCGGCTTCGCAGCATCCTGGTGCAGATCTACCCGTCCCTGGAGCGGGTTTTCGCCGGCGAGATTATCCAACGAGCGTTCGTCCTGGACCTGCTGATCCACTACGCCGGGCCGACGAAGCTGAAGCGCTCGGGCAAGAAACGGGTGCTGACCTGGTCCCGCACACGGGCCAAGAAAGACCCCGAAGCCCTGATCGACGCACTCTTCCAGGCCCTAGCAGCACAAACGGTCACCGTACCGGGCACCGCGGCCGCAGAGATCGCGATCCCGATGTTGGCGACCAACATCAAGGCACTGAAAGCCCAGCGGGACTCGATTGCCGGGCAGGTTGAGGAGATGTTTGATGACTTCCCTCTTGCCTGGAACCAGCTGCAGTCTTGATGTCCATGCCGGGTGTGGGCATCAAGACCGCCGCCAACATCCTTCTATCGTTCCGACTTCCCCGACGCCGCCCACTTGGCCGCCTACTCCGGCGTTGCACCGGTGACCAGGCGGTCGGGCACGTCGATCAGAGGCGAGTTCCCCGCCCGAGCCGGCAACAAACGGCTGAAAAACGCACTGTTCAGATCGTCCTGGATCGCATCGAACTGCCACGATGCATCCCGGTCGAACTACACCAAGAAACGTGCCGAAGGTAAGCGACACAACGCTGCGGTGATGTGTCTTGCCAGACGGCGGTGCAACGTCCTGTACGTGATACTGACCCGCGGTGAGTACTTCCGAGAACTGCCACCACGGACCACCGTGGGGCTGCCGCAGCCTAGATCGGATCGCTGAACTGAGCCCTTGCTGTCCGTCCCACAG
Organism: Corynebacterium sp. CNJ-954; assembly: GCF_001942345.1. Classification (GTDB taxonomy): domain Bacteria; phylum Actinomycetota; class Actinomycetes; order Mycobacteriales; family Mycobacteriaceae; genus Corynebacterium. The sequence goes on along the minus strand of NZ_MKKI01000012.1, from coordinate 7,581 downwards.
GCGTCGCAGTACCGGCAACAGCCGGGCCCGACGTCTACGCCACCATGTTCGAAGACAGACCACTGAAAGCCGGGGCATCAGGTCGAGGAGAACGCGGCGCAGGGGTTGACAATCTAGATAGGGACACCCCCCCGCAACAGCCGGCACCGACGCCAACGCCAGCATGTTCGAAATCAAGCTACAGCTGGTGAGCACGAAAGAACCGACGAACCTATGGTCCAGGGGTTGAAAACCTAGATAGGGGCACCCCGCTCCCTAGATCCGATCACCTGTGGATACGTCTGACGAGTAGCTGTGCCCACCTCCGCCAAGAACTAATCACAGCAACTCTGCTCGACAGGGTGGACCCACGACATCGCTCCTGAGGAAAACCAGCCAGAAGCTGCTGACAAGTGCTTTCCGCAATATACTTCGGCAACCTCACCGAGGAGGATGAACCTCTTCAGCCACCGGTAGCCGGCCTGCCGAGAGCAGTACGAGATCTCGGCACGTCAACGCCACAAGGACCCCTGCAGCCGCCCACTCGCGTCACGCCCGGCAGATTCGCCTGAGATAGATACGTCGATCCCGACGAAGGGCCCCGTCTTCGTGCTCCAGAATCCGGTTCCGCTTCTTCAACTCGCAGGTCTCGACCGACTCAGCCCGACGCGACTGACCGAGCTTAACTCCCCGTGTCGATCACGACTCAACGCCGCCACTTCTGCGACATCATTCCGAACAGCAATGTGACCCAAGTACGACGCAGCAGGTGCCGATGCAGCTCCCTGTAACACGGGAACCGTCGGGCTAAGAAGACCTCCCGCAGCCACCAGCTCAGCCCACCACGCAAACGAAACAGTTGGCAAAACGTCCAGTATAGAAAGGCCGGGCTACCCTAAGTCGCCATCCGGGACACTTATGCATCGAACGGCCAAAATCGAACAATCGCCTACAAAAATAACTCTAAAAACAGCCAAAAGATGGAAGCCGACTCCAGAAACATTCCAGGTCAGCAGCCGAAGATCGAAAAGCGACCCAGACGAGGCACGTAGCTCGCGCCCAATCCGCGAGTATTGGTTGCCTCATCGGGACGAAACCAGGACGAAACACAAAAAAATCCCCGGCACCCCCTTGTGCGACCTTTTGACCGGTGATAGGTTGGTGGACACAACCAACCAAGCATCCCTTTTTGGTTGCGATTGGTTGTCTATCTGGAACCGCCAGACACGCATTTCGACCGGGACCGATGAAAAGAGGCGTTCCACACCAGGGAGGTGCCTCCACCTCATTCAGAACCACGAAGAGGTCGCTGGCCATCGGGACCAATCAACACCACGTGACGAAGTAACAGCGAAAAACTACGTCACGCGAACAACCGCCCCAATCCAGATATCACGAAACAGAAATGGAGCAGTGCATGCAGTACGCTCAATACATCCATGATGGTCACCGTGGATGCGCGATTCACGAAGATGGTGTCCTATACCCAACAGATTGGGATCTCCGCGACCTCATGGTACTGGCTGCGGCTGGCGCCAACCCTCGTATTGAAAAAAACGAAAAGCAAGCTGTCGATGTCGCCGACGTCACGCTCCTCGCCCCGCTGGCACGCGGGTCACGGATCATCTGCGCAGGGATCAATTATCTGGCACACCAACAAGAATCTGCAGACACCTTCTCCGCAAACGTTCCTGAAGATCCGATCATCTTTATCAAGGACCAGACCGCAATCTGTGGCCCAGAAGACACCTTGGTCTTGAGCGAGGATGTATCTACAAACTTCGATTGGGAGGCTGAACTGGGGGTCGTCATTGGAGCCACAGCTCAGAATATAACCAGGAATGATGCGTGGGACGTCGTGGCAGGGTACACCGTCGTCAATGACATCTCCGCCAGGGACATACAGACAAAACACCAGCAGTGGACGCTTGGTAAGAATGTCGACCGCTCGACGCCGATCGGGCCATGGATCTCCACTTACGAAGAGGTCGGGCCGGACCCCGATCTCGCGATGACTCTGAAAGTCAACGGAGTCGAAAAACAGTCGACCCGAACAGGCGATATGATCTTCGACATTCCGAAACTCATCGAAACAGTGTCCCACATCATGACGCTGTACCCAGGCGACATCATCGCTACAGGAACCCCGTCCGGCGTCGGGTTCAAGAGGACGCCTCCAGAGTTCCTCCACGATGGGGACAAAGTAACGACGATCATTAAGGGAATCGGTCAGATAGAAAATAAGGTCAGAACGCACTAAACGGAGCTTTTCACGCAGCCCCGACAACCTAAGCAACCGGACCATAGGCCAGACCTTTGTAAAGTGACGGCTATACCAACAAGTATTGGAGACACCCCCATGACCATCCATTTTCCGTCTGTTCCCGAGCTGGCAAAATTCGGCGACTACAACGCTGTCTCAGTGGCCAACCCGAAAGAACTAGTGACGGTTGCAGGTCAATTCGGGACCGATTCCACGGGAAAGTTCCCGCGCACCGATTCAGCAGAAGACCAGGTACGAGGAGCCTTTGAGAACGTCGGTCACGCTCTCAAGAGCGCCGGCCTCGGGTTTGAGGACGTAATCAAGTTCCAAACGTTCCTGGTGGGCCGCGAAACCATCGACGCATTCATGAAGGTTCGAAAGGAATTTTTCCAGGATGCCTATCCTGACGGAGTGTACCCGCCCAATACACTCCTAGTCGTCGCCGGGCTAGTCGAAGAGCGCTTCGTCGCTGAAATCGAAGCGCTCGCGGTCAGGACCAATTAGGAGGTACACCGTGCGAACAGAATACTTCCAGAGCGGGCGCGATATTACAATAAGCTACCCGGTGGAAATCAACGGCATCAGGACGCGTGTCGTAGAGGCTGGCGAAGGCGATGAGGTCCTCGTCTGCATCCATGGGGTCGGATCCCGTGCAGACAGATTCATCCCCGCTATGCCGGACCTGACGTCACAGGGATATCGAGTCATAGCGATCGATTTACCAGGTCATGGTTTCGCATCAAAGCCTCCAGATTTTAACTATCGGCCAAAGGAATTCGCCGCTTTCATAGGAGGTGTTCTCGACCTCTTGGATTTAGAGGCGTCACAATCCTCGGAACCTCTTTGGGCGGACAAGTCGCTGCGACTCTAGCCTGCGACCGATACGAACTCGTGTCCAGGCTGATTCTAATAGGAACCATGGGTATTGTCCCAATGAAAGAAGAAGACATGGTTCCGCCTGAAAAGGTCTCGGACGGAAGTCCTGAAGGAGTCAAGGCAAAGCTATCTATGCTACTTTCCTCGGGATCAATCGTTCCTAATTCCTGGGTGCGCGAAGAGTCTATGATCAATACCTCCGTAGGCGCTAAAGAGGCACTATATCAGGCGGCAGACGCACTGAACGAAGATTCCGTAGGCGACCTACAGCTGGCGCGGCTGGAGGTAATCAGACCAAGTATACCAGTGCTACTTGTTTGGGGAGAAGACGATTCTTGGACGCCAATTGAAATGGGCTTCCGAGCGCAGCAGGCCATTCCGAGGGCAGAGCTGGCAGTAATGAAAAACTGTGGCCACGCACCGTACTTCGAGAATCCTGAGGAGTTTGCTGAGATCGTCCGGCATTTCATCGACTTCGAAAAAAAAGACGAAGTATAAACGACTTCGGAAAAGAGGATATAATGCAACCCAACTACTTGCTTATCAAGAACGGCAATGTAATCGACGGTGACCTCAATCCGCCGATGCCTAGCTGCGACGTACTTGTACATGACGCAAGAATCGTTAAGATCGGAAAGGTCGATCCCGCTACTGATATACCCGAGGGGGCTATTCTTGAGACAGTTGACGCCACCGGGAAGACAGTGATGCCTGGCCTTATCGATGTCCATTGCCACATGACCTATGGGTTGGCTCGGACCGAAGAAGAGATCAGCATGTATACACCCCCCGAGCTAAGAACTCTGATCGCCTCGGTGAACGTGGAAAAAGTGCTGGCCGCTGGAGTTACCAGCATATCGCAACCCGGAGGAAGCTACTTTATCGGCGTGGGGCTACGTGAGGGTATCAAACAAGGTATCGTTCACGGTCCAAGAATGACTACGGCTGGCCGGTACCTTACTACCAGCAACGGGCTAACTGACTGGTTTCCAGACTCGACTGGCGTTCCCGAGGCGAGTACAGGGCGGCTGACAAATACGCCGGACGCTATGATCGATGAAATCCGCAGGCAGAAAAAGGGAGGCGTCGATCTGATCAAACTTGCCGACTCCCCCTTCGGAGACTACCAGGCGTTCCGTGATGAAGAGCTAAAACTGTGCGCAGACCTTGCCCATCAGCTTGGGCTGATGATCACAATTCATGCTCGCGGCGATGGTGAGGTCAATGCGGCTGTCAACGCCGGTTTCGACCACATTATGCACGGAAATAGGATGTCCGACGCGACCATTGCAAACCTCGCGGAAAGTCAGATCCCACTCGTACCTACGCAGCTGTTGATGCATCACCTGGTGGAATTTTCCGAATACGCTGGGGTCCGGCATTCTATTGTTGAAGCCACAAAGCGAATGAACGATATGACGATGGATTCACTCCATCGAGCCTATGATGCCGGTGTTAAGTTTGCCATGGGGACGGACAGCGGATTCGCACTGGTTCCATACGGCCAGTGGCACGCGAAAGAGCTAGAAATGCTAATGCTCTACACGGGGATGAGTGCGCTGGAAGCTATCCAGGCCGGAACGAAGCACGGGGCTAATGCGATGCGTTTGCCGAACGATCTGGGGGTCATTGCAGAAGGAAAGCTTGCGGACATTATCGTTGTCGATGGCGACCCCCTCAAAGATATCCGCGTTCTTTATCAGCCCGGGAAGGTCGAAACTGTGATCCTCAATGGGCAGGTCCAGTCTTTCCCGGAAGACATCCGGAGCACCTTTGTTCGTAATGATTACCTCCCGAATGAATACGGATGGAATCTCATTACATATGAGCGTGTTCATGAAGGAGGCGAGATCCCCAAAACACAGCTGGATTGGACCGGAGAGCGAAAGAAAGACATGCTCAATGATGTCCGCGGACTCGAGCGGATGGCGAAGGCCGGCCCAGAATAGTTTCCCCCGCCCGGAGCCCTAAACAAGTATTTCAAGAAACCCCGTTTAGGATCCCCGACTGGGTAAAGTGGGGAATAGCCTCCTGCTGCTAAATTACAAGATCGGCAAATTCTGCGGCGGAGGCTGTAGGTTCGGCTACGATTTCGCCACCAACGAGAAATTCTTCTGAATTACTTCTACCTTTTCAGCCCATCTGGTTGGTTGCTCCTATCGGACCTTATCCTCTCACTCTGTTCTTGTCAAACCGGACTAGCCCTTGGTCACCGCCCGTCACCCACACCTTATATTTTAAGACGGCCCCAGGAATGTCCTTAATTGGAAGGTCAACATGACGAACTATAGAAGAGTGAGAAATGATGCGATCTCACGTAGCGTAGGGTCCAAGCATGATTCTCCGGATATTGTAAAAGAAGACTATGCTGAAGAGTCCGTTCCTGTATCCTACCGAACGATGAGCAACATATCGCTAGGATCGGTAATGCTCGGCGTCACGACTGCAATGATATACTTGTCGTGGGGAGCTATTATGGTTCAGAATTTCGGTACGGAAAATCTAGTAGTATCGATGGTGATAGCGACGGTCATCATGGGGGGACTGTCGACTTTCTTTGCTTTTCGAGCTTCAAAGACCGGTCTCGGTGCGGAGCTATTAAGCCGACGGAGTCTTGGATTTCTGGGCTCCGTTCCTAGTGCAGTCATATATGGTTTGTCGCTGATTATGTTTTTTGCCTTTGAGGGCGGAATCGTAGTCAACTCAATAACGGCATCGAATGATAACGTTCCTCGCTCCCTTTGCATCGTAGTTGCAGCTATTATTTGTATTCCGCTGGTTCTCTACGGTATGAAGATTATGAACATCGTGATGTGGGTCACTCTTCCCATTTATGGTGTCTTCATGGTTATTACAATCTGGCATGCCATGGACACTCCCCCAGTAGACTTTTGGAATTATAGGCCGGATAGTATTGATGATTCTGCCGGACCTCCCGTACTACAGATTGTCGCAGCGGCCATTGGTTATACGGTTAATATTTCTTTATGCGCCGATAGCGGCAGGTTCATTAAGCCGCAGGTTGCCAAAAGAGGGTCATTGATCGTCGGCGGGTTTGCTCAGCTTATTACCTTTATGGGAATCACCCTCCTTGGGGCGTGGCTCGGCCTTCGTTTTTCAGAAGCTGACCCAGGTATTTATCTTCCCGCGGTTATGGGCCTATGGGGTGTGCTGTTCGTAGTGGTGACGCAGCTGCGGATTAATGTAGTTAACCTTTATGGAGCTTCTATTGCGCTAGCTAATGCTTTTTCTCGCATTCTTCCGTGGAGAATGGGGCGCGTCACCTGGACCATTATTTCTATTGCCTTAGGCGCGATTGCTATATACTTCGATCTTTACGGTCGCGTGCAAGCTGTGATGACATTTGCGGGTGTTTTTCTTCTTGCTTGGATTATGACGGTATTCTCTGAACACGTTTGGACAGTGTGGGTGTTCCGCTTCCAGTCCCATATGTTTGCTCCTATATCCAGATCTGAGGCCCGGGCTTTCAATCCCGTCGGTATTTCGTCGCTTGCCGTTTCTCTTTTGCTGGGTGCGCCGTTGGCCTTCGGTGCCGCGGGAGCTTATGGGATGACGATTGCTCCTTTTGTAGCGGGCATACTTCCTTTGGTTATAGTTCCGGTCGCTGCATTGTTTTTGCGTGACCGTGTATATGGTCCTCGCGTTAACCGTTAATTTTTTGATGTCGACAAGCAGTCTATATTCAGTGTTTTGTTTGTCACCGCGGATGGGTTCACTTCCGGACGAGCACCGTTTGAAATAAATCGTTTCGTCACGATCCTATGTATTTTGGCTTTTCTTTCGAACCTCCGCTCGTTTGAAATCGGCACGTCGTTTATTCTGAAATAGCCATCCGGCGTCATTCTGGAATTTATTTCAGTTCCTGTAAACTCATTCAGTATCCGCCTCCGGAAGTACACCAATTGATCTATTTTTCATCCCGGGAGTTTATGACAAAAAAACTGCCATCCAGGGTGTCATTGTATTGTTTTATACATCCGTTTAGTTCTGGTTTGTTTTTCAGACTCACAGCGCCGGAGCATTTATTATTCAGAGGAATATTCTAGTATCATGCAGACGTCGATTTTCCCTTCGTTTTCCAAGATTCTCGTCGCCAACCGCGGCGAAATCGCCGTGCGGGCCTTCCGCGCCGCCTTCGAAACCGGCGCATCCACCGTCGCGGTCTACCCACGCGAAGACCGCAACTCCTTCCACCGCTCCTTCGCCTCCGAAGCCGTGCGCATCGGCGCGCAAGGCTCCCCAGTCAAGGCCTACCTCGACATCGACGAAATCATCCGCGCCGCGGTACAGACCGGCGCCGACGCGATCTACCCCGGCTACGGCTTCCTATCCGAAAACGCGCACCTGGCCCGACGCTGCGCCGACAACAACATCACCTTCATCGGCCCCGACCCCGACACCCTCGACCTCACCGGCGACAAAGCCGCCGCCGTCGAGGCTGC